>JAGKWU010000017.1 GCA_021151695.1 Cellvibrionaceae bacterium
GGAGCTGAGTCTCGCGAGAATCGGTCCCCTCCCCTTGAAAAGGGGAGGGTTAGGGTGGGGTGCTTTAATCAGCAGCCTTAAAAGAGAACCATCATGCCTACCGTGATTCGCCAGCAAGACCTGATCGACAGCGTTGCCGATGCGCTGCAATTTATCTCCTACTACCATCCCGTGGATTTTATCCAAGCTGTTCACCAGGCTTACGAGCGTGAAGAGAGCAAGGCCGCCAAAGATGCCATGGCGCAGATACTGATTAACTCGCGCATGTGTGCCATGGGCCACCGTCCGATTTGCCAGGATACAGGTATCGTGACTGTGTTCGTCACCGTAGGTATGGATGTGCAGTGGGATGCGCAGATGAGCCTGACCGATATGGTCAACGAAGGTGTGCGTCGCGCTTACATGAACCCCGACAATGTGCTGCGCGCATCGATTCTGGCTGATCCGGATGGCGCCCGCAAAAACACTGGCGACAACACGCCAGCGATCATCCACTACAACATAGTGCCCGGTAATACCGTGGACGTGCACGTAGCAGCCAAAGGCGGCGGCTCTGAAGCCAAGACCAAGTTCGCCATGTTGAACCCATCAGATTCCGTTGTGGATTGGGTATTGAAAGTGGTTCCCGAGATGGGCGCTGGCTGGTGTCCGCCAGGCATGCTTGGTATCGGTATTGGTGGTACTGCCGAGAAAGCCATGCTCCTCGCCAAAGAAGCGTTGCTTGAGCCAGTGGATATCCAGGAGCTGCAAGCTCGCGGCGCCAGCAATCGCGCTGAAGAACTGCGTATCGAGCTGTACGACAAAGTAAATCGTCTGGGTATTGGTGCCCAAGGCTTGGGTGGTTTGACGACTGTGCTGGATGTGAAAGTAAAAGACTATCCAACCCATGCCGCCAACAAAGCTATCGCCATCATCCCCAACTGCGCTGCTACCCGTCACGCACACTTTGTGCTGGATGGTTCAGGCCCTGCTTTCCAAACCCCACCTTCACTGGACGATTGGCCAGAAATCACCTGGGAAACCGGTGATGATGTGCGCCGCGTAAATCTGGATACAGTGACTCCAGAGGAAGTGCAAACCTGGAAAACCGGCGAAACCATTTTGCTGAGCGGCAAGATGCTTACCGGCCGCGATGCCGCCCACAAAAAAATGACCGACCTGCTCGCCAAAGGCGAAGAGCTGCCAGTGAGTATGAAAGGCCGCTTCATTTATTACGTAGGCCCGGTTGATCCGGTGCGCGATGAAGTGGTTGGCCCAGCCGGCCCAACTACCGCGACCCGTATGGACAAGTTTACCCGCACCATGCTCGAACAAACCGGTCTGCTGGGCATGATCGGTAAATCCGAGCGCGGTGGTGCCGCTATCGAAGCCATTCGCGACAACAAATCTGTGTATTTGATGGCTGTGGGCGGTGCCGCTTATCTGGTCGCCCAAGCGATTAAGTCCGCCAAGGTGCTGGGTTTCCCCGAGCTGGGAATGGAGGCTATCTACGAGTTTGACGTGAAAGATATGCCGGTAACTGTAGCGGTAGATTCCCGCGGTGAATCAGTGCACATCACCGGTCCCAAAATCTGGCAGGCTAAAATTGAAGAGCGCGAGCTCAAAGTAAGTTAAATAATTATTCGCAATAAAAAACGGCGCTTAGGCGCCGTTTTTTATATCTCCTCCCACAGTATTTCGCGCACCTTAGACAAAATTCCTCTGCCGCCGAAAAAACCGGACGGCAAAACTTCACAAATTTTATTCCCTGCTAGGCTTAAGACAAATCCATGCGGATTGTAGGTGTTTTTAATTCCTCATTACCTGTGAATTACCGGGGTAGTCTGCGATGCAAGTTAAATATTTCGTCATCATAATCATTGCAGCGCTGGGAGGCTGGCTATTAAGCAGCTATACCTATATGTGGTTGGGGTGTCTCTTCAGTGTAGGGGTTATGTATTACCTCGTTTATATGGAGAAAAAGGAATCCGCTAAGCTGATAGCGCAACTTCCTGGCACTGATACAGGGCGAGAGCTGGGCCAGGCACTTGCGCAAACCGGACAGGAAATTAATAAATCGTTGTCCGAAGTTATGCGTGATATGGAAGGCCTTATTGGTGTACAAACCGATGCAGTGAGTACATTAACTCAAGCCTTTTCGGGGTTAAAAGAGTTACTTGAAAAGCAACAAGCAGAAATCAAACATCTTCTTTACGAGGCGGACGGAGCCAAAGGTGAGGCGCGTAATATAGGGGTTCGCATGAGCCAGTTTGCCACCAACACCTCGGCCACCCTCAACCGCTTCGTAAATACGACGGTAACCATGAGCGCGGCTTCTATGGGACTTGTTGAAAAGGTCACGCGTATCGCTGACCAAATGCCCGAAGTAATGAAGGCGTTAAAAGATATAGATCAAATTGCTGCGCAGACCAATCTACTCGCGCTCAATGCAGCAATCGAAGCTGCCAGGGCCGGGGAAAGTGGGCGTGGTTTTGCTGTAGTGGCGGATGAGGTGCGCGCACTATCCAATCGTTCTGCAGGCTTTAGCAATGCTATACAAAGTCAGCTCGGCAGTATCAATAAGGCCATCACGTCATTAAGTGAAGAAGTGGGTGCCGTGGCATCGCAAGACATGACTTACGTTCTGGACGCCAAAGGCGAGGTAGAGCGAGCCATTGAAGGGCTGCTGGAAAAAGCTGGTGAAGACCAATTGGTGGCAGCCGAATTGCGCGAGATTTCAGCGCGGCTTGTACATGCATTGCACGATGCTATGCGTGGTTTGCAATATGGTGATATGGCGACCCAAAGTATTCAGCATGATATAAAAATGTTAAGCGAGCTTATCTCTCTCATAGAAATGTTTGAGCGCACGCATCATCAACAGGATTTGCCGTTCGTAATTCAGGGCGAACTGTCCAGCTATAAGGGCCGCCGCTCCGTAAATGGCAACCCGGTGTCTTCTGTGTCTATGCAAAGTGGTGAAGTAGAGTTGTTTTAACCAGTCATTAGGAAAGTGAACTATGATCGTTAATACTATCAGGATGCCAAAACGTTTTGATTACAGCGCGAGTGGCGAATTTAATAATACGATTACATCGGCGCTCAACAGTGGCGGGGGAGAGAAGCAAATCCTCTTGGACTGCAGTCAAATGGATTATATCGATAGCGCTGGCATCGGACTATTGGTGATGTCCCATAAAAAAGCCGCCGCTAATCAGGCCACAATCAGTATTATCAATATCAAGCCTTCTGCAAAAGAAATTCTCAGTCTTGCCAATCTGCAAAAACTCATTGAGATCAAATAAGGGAGGAAGCATGTCCGAGACAGTTAATATTCGTTTGCCCGATCGTTTTGATTATGCCTACCATCGGCAATTCAGCGAGATCTATCAACCTTACTTGGGAAACGAAGCGGTAACCGAATTGGTGTTGGATTTTTCCCAAGTGGGGTATCTGGATAGTTCTGCATTAGGCATGATGGTTTTACTTCAAAAAAAGTGCAGTGGCGAAGGTAAAAAGGTAAAAATAAAAGCTGCGCGGGGTACTACGTTGGAAATACTGAAAATGGCCAACATGCAAAACATTATTGAATTTATCTAATAATGAATTCAGCTTATGCAGAACATGGTTGGCGTATACTTGTCGTTGATGACGATGAGTTGCTAAATCATTTATTTTGCAGTTTTTTGAATTCGAAAGGTTTGGATACTATTTCGGTGACCGGTTTGATGGCTGCCAAACAAGTCTTACAAACTGATCCCGCCATCGATTTAATTCTGCTGGATTATCATTTGGAAGATGGCGTTGGTATGGATTTGCTTCATCCAACTGCCATGGCTACCTATCGTTCCTTGGCACCCGTTATCATGATAAGCGCCAATGAAGAATCCAGTTTTCTTGAGCGCTGCTTTCTCAGCGGAATTAATGATTACATTATAAAGCCGGTGAATTTGTCTCTGCTTGCGCTCAAAGTGGAGGCCATGATCCGGTCTGTCAGTATGCAGCGCTTGATTAGCGCGCAGAATGATGAGTTGGAGCGCTTCAAGTACGAAGCAGAACGTGAAGAGCAAATTGCAAAGTTTACCTACGAATATCTCCTGCGGCGAAACTCTCACGCTTACCAGGGTGTTGATATCTGGTTGAAATCTTTCGCCGCGTTTAGTGGCGATATGATGCTGGTAAAAAAGTCCCCCGGCGGCAACTTGTATTTTATCCTGGCAGACGCAACCGGTCATGGTTTGTCAGCCGCAATTACCATCATGCCCGTGGTATCCGTATTTAACAGTATGGTTAGCAAGGGGTATCACCTCCAGCAAATAGCCATAGAACTCAATCACAAGCTTATTCATGACACGCCGACCGACAGGTTTGTTGCAGCAATTCTGGTAGAAATGAATCCTGTGCAATGCGAGCTCAGTGTATGGAGCGGAGGTATGCCTCCCGCCTTTTGGATTGATGGTGGAGAAATAAAGCACGAATTTAGATCGCGTCATATGGCGTTGGGGATCATGGATGAAGACATGTTTGATGCAACAGTAACGACGGTCCCTTTGCCCAAAGATGGCTTGTTATTAGTGTACAGCGACGGCTTATCAGAACAGGAAAATAAAGATGGAGCGGCGTTTAGCGTTGCTCGTGTGCGCAATATCGTTGGACAAAACCCGGATAATTTAATGCTCGCGCTCACGAGCGCCCTGCAAGAGCATACTGGGTCTGATGCCTATCATGACGATGTCAGTATTTGTTTGGTAAATCCTGAATTGGTGTTTGCTCCGACTTTGCCAAACGACGGCGAACGAGGTTCGGCGCAAGCCGGTAAGCCCGAGATCAATGCATTTTCATGGCAGCTTGAATTGTGCGGTTCGCAATTAACACATTGCGAATTACCTCCGCTTTGTCACGATTTTCTACAAAAAATGGGTGTAGATCAGCAGCGCTGCCAGAGGATTTTTACCGTGATTGCTGAGATGGTTAGCAATGCTCTGGATCATGGAATCCTGCAATTGGATTCTAGCATCAAGGAGCAGGAGGATGGCTTCCTGCAGTATTTTTTGGCGCGTGAAGAGCGTTTGAAAGAACTGAGCGAACAGGAGTTTTTGCGCATTCATTTGCACTGGGAGCCAGATGCTGAAGCTGGCAGCCTGTTGATTATTGTCGAAGACAGCGGGCCGGGTTACGAGCTCTCTTCATCTAATACCGAAAGCTCCGACTTCAGCTTTTCGGGGCGCGGGCTACGATTGATACGCCAACTTTCCTCTCAGGTGGAAATTATTCCTCCAGGAAATCAAATACGGGCTAGGATTAAATAACTTGATTAACGCCGTTGCGCTAACAGCAACTTTAAGGAAACCCTATGAGCAAGCACATATTGATTGTTGATGATTCTGTCTCGGTTCGACAAATGGTGGAGGCGACACTTAAATCAGCAAATTACACGGTGACTGCGGCGAAAGATGGGCAGGAGGCATTGGATTTTTGCAAACGCAGCAGTTATGACTTTGTGTTAACTGACCAGAATATGCCAAACATGGATGGTTTGACCCTGATCAAATCCCTGCGCAGCATGGGCACTTACAGTAAGACGCCCATAGTGGTTTTAACGACCGAAGCGAGCGACAGCATGAAGGCCCAGGGCCGCGCTGCGGGTGCTAGCGGTTGGATGGTAAAACCTTTTGATCCCGCCAAATTATTGGAAGTTGCCAAAAAGGTATTGGGTTAATTTCCTGATCATATCCGTTATTTGGGGTTTGCACCGCTGATGTAAAACTCGCTCGAAAATTTTTGGGGATAGCCGCGCCGGCGTGTGTCCGGGTAATCTGGGAAAGACATTATGTCAATTGACATGCAGCAATTTCACTCCGTTTTTTTTGACGAGAGCCAGGAGCATCTCGACGAAATGGAGCATATTTTACTGGACCTGGATACTGAGAATCCGGAGAGCGAACAACTCAATAGTATTTTCCGCGCAGCTCACTCCATTAAAGGTGGAAGCGGCATTTTCGGATTTGATGCCCTGGGTTCTGTCACCCATATTATGGAGAGCCTGCTTGACCGTGTGCGCCAAAAGACGCTACCCATTACACCTGCTATGGTGGATTTATTTTTAAGCTCGGTAGATGTACTTAAAAATATTTTAACCAGCTATCGCAATGCCTCTGACATTGATTGGACAAGCGCGAACCAGATTTGTGAACGCCTTGAAAATGTTACCCAGGAAAAAAAGCAAAGTGTCGATTATGAAGGCTTCGGATTTTTTGATGAAGAGGAGCCTGTTGATGAAGGCTATGGCTTTTTTGCTGAACCCCCTCTAGCGCCGGTGCAGGAATCCTACGGCTTTTTTGATGATGATCCTGAGCCTGCTAAAAAAGCCAAACCTGCCAAAAAATCTAAAGCCCGAGAGGCCCAGCCATCGTTTGATATTGTCGCTGCGGCGCCTGAGCCGGCACAAACACAGGTAGCTGCGCCAGTTATACCCTCGGCAAATGCTGCTGATTCAGTGCCTGCGGCAGCTCCGGCAAAACCCAAGGCAGTGGATGCTGCCAGCAGCGAGAATAGTTCGATTCGCGTTGATGTTACTAAAGTGGATCAGCTGATTAATCTTGTGGGCGAGATTGTCATCACACAATCCATGCTCAATCTTATTGGTAAGAGTATTGAGGGGAGTCTGGGCGAAAAATTTCAGAGCGTGGCAGCCGAGTTGGAGCGCAATACGCGTGAAATTCAGGAGGCTGTCATGTCCATTCGCATGTTGCCCGTTTCGTTTGTTTTTAATCGATTTCCGCGAGTGGTGCGTGATTTGTCTGCCAAGTTGGGTAAATCCATCGAGTTGGTTATCGAAGGCGGCGAAACGGAGCTGGATAAAGGGCTTACGGAAAAACTGGTTGACCCACTAACTCACCTGGTACGCAACTCCATTGATCACGGTATTGAATCGTCTGAGGTTCGTAAATCTATCGGTAAAAATCCCACGGGCACCGTTTTGCTTAAGGCGGCGCAACAAGGGGGCAGTATTGTTATCAGCATCAGTGACGATGGTGGGGGATTGAATCGCGATAAAATCCTTGCCAAAGCGCGCGAAAAAAATATTCCCGTCAGCGACGACGCTAGCGATGCGGAGGTTTACCAATTAATTTTCGCTCCCGGCTTTTCTACCGCAGCACAAATTACCGATGTTTCCGGTCGTGGCGTTGGGTTGGATGTGGTCAAGCGTAACGTCGCGAGCTTGGGTGGACGTATAGATATTGAGTCCGATTTGGGCAAGGGAGCAACTTTTACGATTCGCTTGCCGCTCACGCTTGCGATAGTGGATGGCATGTGTGTGTCGGTGGGTGACCAAACTTTTATCATTCCACTGGTCAATATAGTAGAGTCCATGCAGCCTCAAGCCAAGGACATAAAAACCTTGGCGGGAGATGATCAGCTGCTGTTGGTACGCAATGAATACTGGCCCATATTACCGCTCTATAAATCCATGGAGCTTGAGCCGCATTTTACCGAGCCGGCCAAAGGTATATCGGTATTAATTGAAGCGAATAAACATCGCTTCGCTTTATTTGTGGATGCGCTTGTGGGGCAGCAGCAAGTCGTTATTAAAAGCCTTGAGCAGCATTACAAACGAGTGCCGGGTATTGCAGGTGCAACAATTATGGGGGACGGTAGCGTCGCCCTGATACTGGATGTGGAATCGCTGGCAATGAAAGCTAATGCGGATCCACTGCAGCGCGCAAGTTAAATCACTTTTGAAAATGGAACCGTGTTTCCAAATTGCAGGGTAGGGTTATGTCAGAAGCAGCGAGCTCTCCAAAAGAACAGGGGCAGCAAAAGAACCAGGAATTTCTCACCTTCACCTTGGGCGAGGAGAATTACGCGTTAGATATTCTTACCGTAAAAGAAATTCGAGGTTATGAATCTGTCACGAAAATTGCCAATGCACCGCCATTTATCAAAGGTGTTATTAATCTGCGTGGCGACATAGTGCCTATTGTGGATTTGCGTATCAAATTTAATGTCGGCCAAGCCACCTACGACGAATTCACTATTGTGATAGTGCTGCATATCCAAAATCGCATCGTGGGTATAGTGGTGGATGGTGTATCCGATGTTGTCAGCTTGAGTAAAGAGCAATTGCGCCCCCCGCCAGATTTTGGTGTGGCGTTCGATAGCCGTTACTTGCTTGGATTGGCAACCGTGAATGAACAAATGATTATCCTGGTTGATATTAATGAATTGATTTCGAGTGAAGAGATGGGGTTGTTTAGCACACTAGTTGAGGACGCCTGAGTCGGTTAGGGCTTTCTTTAGAGCATCCGCAACAACCTATCCACACAAGTTGATTAAACGAGGCAAAACATGAAGTTTATCGAGCAGCTTTTTAAGTCTGGCAACAGTGATAGCGTGTCAATTAGTGTGAACGAACTCGCCAACTTACGTGGCCAAGTAAATGCAATTTTCAAATCCCAAGCGGTGATCGAGTTCAATCTTGATGGCACTATTATTACGGCGAATGATAATTTCCTAAATGTTCTCGGCTACCGTCTTGATGAGGTTCAGGGCAAACACCACAGTATCTTTGTGGAACCATCCCAGCGACAATCCATGGAATATCAAAATTTCTGGAATCGCCTGAGCCGCGGTGAATTTGATAGTGGCCAATATAAGCGTATTAGTAAAACCGGCCAGGAAGTCTGGATACAGGCCAGTTACAACCCTATTTTTGACAATAACAACCACCCCTTCAAAGTGGTGAAATACGCAACCGATATAACCTCCGACAAAAATCGCAATGCAGACTATGCTGGCCAGTTGGCCGCTATTGGAAAATCCCAGGCGGTGATTGAGTTTAATCTGGATGGCACCATCATCACCGCCAACGACAATTTTTTGAAAGTCCTGGGTTACAACCTGGATGAGGTGCGTGGTAAGCACCACAGTTTATTCGTGGATAGCCAACACCAGAACTCGCCTGAATATCGCCAGTTTTGGGAGCGTCTGGCGCGAGGTGAATATGATGCAGGTCAATACAAACGCATCGCTAAAGGTGGGCGCGAGGTTTGGATTCAAGCCAGTTACAATCCCATTATGGATGCGAACAATCGCCCCTTTAAAGTGGTGAAATATGCAACGGATATCACCGCAGAAAAAATTCGCAATGCCGATTATTCGGGGCAGCTGGCGGCCATCAGTAAGTCGCAAGCTGTTATCGAGTTCGGGTTGGACGGCATTGTTCTGAATGCCAATACTAATTTTTTAAATTTGTTGGGCTACAGTCTCGATGACGTAAAAGGTAAGCATCACAGCATCTTCGTTGATCCCGCCTACCGCAGCGATCCACAGTACAAATTATTTTGGGATCGTCTTGGGCGCGGCGAGTACGATACGGGGCAATACAAGCGTATTACTCGTAGCGGTGCCGAAGTCTGGATTCAAGCCAGCTATAACCCCATCCTGGATGCAAACGGTCGCCCGTTTAAAGTGGTTAAATACGCAACAGATGTTACTGAGCAAGTCAATTCGGCCGCGGCATTAAAAGCGGCCGTTGACCAGGTCCAGGAGGTGGTGAAAGCGGCGGTAGATGGCGATCTAACCCGACGTGTTCCTATGGCGGGTAAAACCGGCATGTTGGAAATTCTGTGCAGCGGCATAAATTCACTGCTCGATACCATGAGCGATATCGTCAGCCAAATTAAAGGTGCTGCGGATGAAATATCTACTGGCGCCAACGAAATTGCTACGGGTAATAGTGATTTGTCGGCGCGCACTGAACAGCAGGCAGCCAATCTCGAAGAGACTGCCTCCAGCATGGAGGAACTGACTTCTACAGTAAAATTAAATGCTGACAATGCACGACAAGCGAATCAATTGGCAGAGCGTGCGTCTACTGTGGCCGTAGACGGTGGTGAGTTGATTCAACAAGTTGTCACGACTATGACGGCGATCAATGAGTCTTCGCAAAAAATCGCCGACATTATCGGTGTCATTGATGGCATAGCGTTTCAGACCAATATACTTGCACTCAACGCTGCTGTGGAAGCAGCGCGCGCTGGCGACCAGGGGCGTGGCTTTGCCGTGGTGGCTTCCGAGGTGCGTACGCTGGCGCAGCGCTCCGCCAATGCGGCAAAGGATATCAAAGCGCTAATCTCAGATTCAGTGAAAAAAATCGAAAGTGGCAATAATCTTGTGGGGAAATCCGGCGATACCATGAAAGAAATCGTCACCGCCATCAAACGCGTTAACGACATCATGAGTGAGATAGCCGCTGCCTCGGTTGAACAATCTACCGGCATTGAAGAAATTTCACTGGCGGTGTCGCAAATGGATGAGATGACGCAGCAAAATGCGGCGCTGGTGGAAGAGGCGGCTGCAGCGGCAGAGAGCTTGCAATCCCAGGCCACACAGTTGACCCAGCGCGTTTCCATGTTTCTTATCGATGGCCAACAAACATCGACGAAGGAAGGTCTTGTCACTGAATTTAAATCCCGGGCGCCTGCTAAAACAACACGCAAGCCCGCGACCTTGGCCAATACCGGGGCTGGCGCACGAGCGCCGCGTGCGGCCACAGCCAAAACCGGACGTAAATTATCGCCGCCAGTACAGCAAGATGATGAGTGGGAATCCTTTTAAGATCTCAGGCCGTCAAGCAGATTAAAACATTATGGTGACGATGCCCGACGACGAGATGCGGGAGTTTGCCTATAGCCAGGCAGATTTTGAGCGCGTTCGGAAAATTATTTATCGCAAGGCGGGTATTAATTTGTCCGCTAGTAAAAAGCAATTGGTCTATAGCCGGTTGGCTCGCCGATTGCGCGCACTCAGGATTTCAAATTTTCCGGATTACCTGGCTTATCTGGATGATAACGATCAGGAGCAGCAGGAATTCGTCAACGCGCTGACAACAAATTTGACAGCATTTTTTCGGGAGCCACACCATTTCGACACCCTTGCGGATTTTGCTCGTAAATGGAGTGCGAGGCCCTCACCGGGACCTATGCGAATTTGGTGTGCTGCTGCTAGTACGGGAGAGGAACCTTACTCTATTGCAATTACCTTGGCAGAAGTATTTGGCAGTTATGCCCCACCAGTTGAAATCATTGCCTCGGATATAGATAGCAATGTGCTGCGTGAAGCCAGCGCAGGCATCTATAGTTTATCGCGGTTGGAATCTGTGAGTCTTGAGCGAAAAAAAGAATTTTTCCAGCGAGGCAAAGGCGCTAATGCTGGTCGCGCACGAGTGGTGCCAGCGTTAAAACATTGCATTGAGTTTCGACAGCTTAATTTGCTTGATCCACATTGGAATATTAAGCCTGGACTGGATGTTATTTTTTGTCGCAACGTGATGATTTATTTTGATAAGGAAACCCAGGTGAAGCTGTTGGAGCGGATGGTGGGTTTACTCGTGCCAGATGGACTTTATATCGCGGGCCACTCAGAGAGTTTTAATCAAGCTTCGCATCTCGTGAAGCTGGTCGCCAAAACAACTTACATACCTGTAATCCGATAGTTGTTTCAGACCCGATAGTTGTTTCAGGCCCGATGGTTGTTGCAGGATTGCCGATGAATTTTGACACCAACGAACACTTGTCACCCAATATGTATTACGACCGCCACTTTGATAAGGAGGCGGTTAAAATTTTGCCTGGTGAATACTATGTGACTACCGCAGACAAGCTTATCGTCACAGTGCTTGGTTCTTGTGTGGCTGTATGTCTGCGCGATAAGTCTAATCACTACGGTGGCATGAATCATTTCTTATTGCCTAATGACGGCAATAACGAATCGGGCCTGCTAACAGAATCGGCGCGCTACGGCGTTTACGCCATGGAAATATTAATCAATCATCTGCTCAAGCTGGGAGCACAGCGCAATCGGCTCGAAGCCAAGGTATTTGGCGGTGGCAATGTGATGCGAGGTTTGACGCTGAATAATGTGGGGCAGCGAAATGCTGAATTTGTGTTGGATTATCTGTACAACGAAAATATTCCAATTCTGGCCCAGGACCTGCTCGACGAATATCCACGTAAAGTTTACTTCTTTCCCGAGACCGGCAAAGTGATGGTTAAAAAACTGAAATCAGTACACAACACCACCATCATTGATCGCGAAAGCGAATACCGTATGCGCGTGAAATATACGCCAAAAAGTGGCGAGGTGGATTTGTTCTAGGCTGGCTTGTTAATACGCTTACTGGGAGCCAAAGGTGACTGTAAAAGTGCTCGTTGTCGATGATTCTGCTTTGGTGCGCAGTCTCCTTTCGGAAATTATTCGCTCAGATCCGGGCCTGCAATTAGTCGGTGCGGCTCCAGATGCCTATGTGGCGCGCGATATGGTAAAACAATTCTCTCCCGATGTTATTACACTGGATATAGAAATGCCGCGCATGGATGGCTTGTCATTTTTAGAAAAATTAATGGCGGCGCGACCTACACCGGTACTTATGATTTCCACGTTGACAGAAGCAGGTGCAGAAGCAACCTTGCAGGCATTGGAATTGGGCGCGGTAGATTTTATTCCCAAGCCAAAACTCAGTATTGCAGCGGGCATCCAGGCTTATCGTGAATTAATTCTTGAAAAACTCCATGAAGTGGCGCGTGTGCGGGTAACGAGTGCACGCAAAAAAACAAACGCATCTGTAGCCTCGGGCGAAAAGCTGGCGCCGCGTCGACTGACAGGCACAGAAAAAATTATTGCCATTGGCGCGTCTACCGGCGGTACTGAGGCAATTAAAGATGTCCTTATGCAATTGCCCGCTAATGTGCCCGGCATAGTCATTACCCAGCATATGCCGCCGGGATTTACGCGCAGTTTTGCCCAGCGGCTTGATCGACTCACACGATTGCATGTTGTAGAAGCTGCTGGTGGTGAACGTATTTTGCCGGGGCATGCATATCTTGCACCGGGTAATTTCCATTTGCTGGTCGAACGTTCCGGTGCAGATTATGTTGTAAAGCTTTCTGATGGTGAGCAAGTGCATCGCCACAGGCCTGCGGTGGATGTAATGATGAAGTCTGTTGCCCAGGCGGGTGGAAAAAACGTATTGGGTATATTGCTTACCGGTATGGGGAAAGATGGCGCACAGGGCATGGCAGATATACGTGCGCAAGGTGGTTACACCTTTGCGCAGGATGAAGCCAGTTGTGTGGTTTATGGTATGCCGCGCGAGGCGGTCGCGATGGGCGCAGTCGATGCGATAGTATCGTTAGATGACATGGGAACAGCTCTGCTGGAAAAATTAAAAGGCATGGGGGCGAGTAATCGCCTTTAACATTAGCTACGAGTTCATTTGGTTTGTATTTTGAAAGGGAGTGGTCGCAATGAGCTTTAAACAAAAATTATATTTGTTAGCCTTGGCGGGGCTGGTGTCTGCTGTGGCATTGGGAATAATAGGTGTCACCAGTGTGCATCAGGTGATAGCTACTAATAACACACAGGAACAACTTTCCAGCATAAGGCATCATCAGATGTTGACTGATATGATGCACGATGCTGTTCGCGGCGATGTACTTAGATTGCAATTGGCCAGCAAAAATAATGATAAAAAAGAAGTTGCCCTGGCTCAGGAGGCGCTCCGCCAGCATGCAGATGAGCTGCGCACCAATTTGAATGAAAGTGAAAAGCTCGGTGCAAAAATCAATATTAAATCTGAAAATATTAAACCGGCTGTTGAGCAATATTTGACGCAGGCATTAAATTTGAACACTCAGGCGCTGACTGACGCCAACCGAGTAGGTGAGCTGATGCCACAATTCAACCAGAGTTTTGAATCTCTGGAGGTGGCTTTGGCTCGTTCCAGCGACAATATCACCTCGGTGATGGAAACCACCAACACAGATTTACGCCGAATAGAAGCCAGTGTCCGTAATCGAATCCTATTTGCGGGGATTGTCTTTGCCATCGGATTTGGTGCTCTCGCCTGGTGGATCATACGTAGCGTAATGGATCTATTAGGCACCGAGCCGGAAAATGCGCAATCCATAACGGAGCGGATTGCCCGCGGCGACCTACAGTTTAGTCTTCCGTCTGCAGCACCCACGACTTTGCTCGGCTCACTTTCCAATATGTTGAGGTCATTGCGCGACGCGCAATCTGCTGCGATAGAAAACCAGCGGATCAAACAAGCGCTCAATGCTACTTCCAGTTGTGTGATGTTGGCCGATAACCAGCGAAATATTATCTATATGAATACCGCAGTTGAAAAAATGCTGCGTGGTGTTGAATCCGAATTGCGCAAAGCCTTACCTCACTTTGCCGTAGATAAGGTGCTCGGTAGCAATATAGATATATTCCATCGCAATCCCTCGCACCAGAGCAATTTGCTGAGTAATTTGCGCTCCACTTATGTGAGCAATATCCAGGTGGCTGGGCTTAGCTTCCGTTTGTTGGCCAATCCCATTTTTAGTGAGAGCGGCGAGCGTATGGGGTCTGTGGTGGAATGGCAGGAGCGGACCAAGGAAGTTGCCGCCGAGCATGAGTTGAGTCGTATCCTCGGTGCTTTGGAGACCACCACAACGAATGTGATGATCGCGGATACGGATCGTAAAATTATTTACATGAACAAATCCGTTGAAACCATGTTGCGTCATGCTGAATCTGATATTCGCAGTGTGCTCCCACAATTTGCGGTGGATCGGGTGCTGGGCAGTAATATGGATATCTTCCATAAAAATCCGGCGCACCAGATGCGTTTGCTCGAATCTTTGCAGAGCAGCTACACCTCTAACATTGTGGTTGGGCGCCGTCATTTCCGTTTGGTCGCCAACCCTATTTTTTCGAAAGACGGCACGCGTCTCGGTTCAGTGGTTGAATGGCTGGATCGCACCCAGGAAGTGTCTGTAGAAGCAGAAGTGAATAAAGTGGTGGAAGCCGCCACTGCGGGCAACTTTACCGAGCGAATTGCTGTTGATAACAAATCGGGATTCTTCCTGAAATTAGCCGAGGGCCTCAATCAGCTGACCGCTACGGCACACGCAGGATTGAATGATGTAAATCGGGTGTTGGGTGCCTTATCCAAAGGTGATCTAACCGAAAAAATCGAAGGCGATTATCGCGGTACTTTTGGTGAGCTTAAAGATTACAGCAACGGCACTACCAGTAATCTCACGGAAATGCTCGGAGAAATTCGTAACGCCGCCGATATTATTTATACCGCCGCCAGTGAAATTGCGCAGGGCAATTCGGATTTATCGGCGCGCACCGAACAGCAGGCTGCCAATCTGGAGGAGACAGCTTCGAGTATGGAGGAGTTGACCTCCACCGTGAAGCTGAACGCGGACAATGCCCGCCAGGCTAATGTGTTGGCTGAACAGGCAGCAACAGTCGCAACCGAAGGTGGAGACTTGATTGAACAAGTTGTAGATACCATGACGGCTATAAACGAATCTTCACAGAAAATTGCTGACATTATTGGCGTGATTGATGGTATAGCCTTCCAAACTAATATCCTGGCGCTCAATGCGGCGGTTGAAGCTGCCCGCGCCGGTGATCAGGGCCGCGGCTTTGCAGTGGTTGCCTCAGAGGTGCGCACACTTGCCCAGCGATCTGCCAATGCCGCAAAAGATATCAAGGGTTTGATTTCGGACTCCGTGAGGAAGATAGAAAACGGCAATCAATTGGTCGGCCAATCTGGCGATACCATGAAAGAGATAGTGACCTCCATCAAGCGCGTAAAAGATATTATGGCGGAAATTGCTGCTGCCTCTGTTGAGCAGTCAACAGGTATAGAGGAAGTTGCTACTGCTGTTAGTCAAATGGATGAGATGACCCAACAAAATGCCGCGCTTGTTGAACAGGCCGCGGCCGCGGCCGAGAGTTTGCAATCGCAATCTGAACAGCTGACGCAACGAGTAGCACGCTTCCGTTTGGCGGGTGATGCTATGAAAAGTCGCAGTGTCGCACCCAAAGCACTTGCAAAATCTGTGGTGAGTCCAACAGTGAAGAAATTGCCACCCAAAGCACCCACTTCGCAGGAGGATGATTGGGAATCTTTTTAAATTGAAAGGTTGTTCCGGTAACAGTATTTAGTGAGCGTTAACAATCGTATCGTACCGCGGGGAAAGCAATGCTTTCTCCGCGTCATTTAAATGAAAGAAGTTTTTCCGCCGTTCACTACTTAATTGGCCGCTAGCAAATATTTAAGCGTTGGACATTAATCTATTTCTTCCAAATATTAAAAATGCTACAAAAATGATGCCGGTTATGCAGGTGCTTAATGGAAGACCAAAGACATGATTTGCATAATAATCACCGCCTGATGTTCCCGCCGAGCGAATCATTACTACAATAAACCAAAAGTAAAATAAATTAGTTAGCTTGCCATTGCGACCCAATATAAATGTTATTGCAAGCGCGCCACCAAGAACAAAGGTTGCGTATAGATTGCCCAACTTTAATGGATAGGAAAAATAATCACCGATGACTGTTCCTAAAGTGCCGGCCAGTAACATTGAAACCCAATAGAATCCATTCGTTTGCAGGATTCCTGCTGAACTGTTATTGGAAAAAGTGGCACTGTCTTTTTGCCAAAACTTCCATATGAATAACAGGCTGAATAAAACAACAAATAAGCAGGGAATTGAAATTAAGAAGCTGATATGTAAATCATGAAAAATATCACCAATATTGGTAGCCGAAGTTCGTGCAACAATGATGGCTGCCCAGTAATAGAAGTGATGTTGAGTTTTATCAAAACGCTCTCCAATTAAAATTACAGCGAACAATACAAATAATAGAGGCAAGCCATTAACATGACCCAAACCAAGGCCGTCAGAAAGATAATCCCCTGTATTCGCACCAAATATACTAGCCAGAATAAGCGCAATCCAATAATGGGCGGTTACTGTAGGGACATGTTGATTTTGCATGTTATTTTCCGGGATTGGTAATAGGCGTGGAGGTTATTATCTAATTTTATTGGTTAAGAAGTGCTGAAAAAAGATGCAAATATTTAGGAAGTTTGGGCGCAAGACATTAAGTTGGTTTTATTTAACCAGGTAGGTTTCGCCCCAGTATAAAAAATAATGGCACCTGATGAGTGCCGTTATTTTTAGGTGAGATTGAGGAAGGGATAGTTATTTTGCTATTTTTCTTCCCCGGGAATACTCGCACACACAAGATTGCGGCCGCGATGTTTGGCACGATAGAGGGCCTCATCGGCCATCTTTATTTGTTCCATAAAATTTTTCATGGTTTGGTTGTCTGCAATACCCGCGCTAAAGCTCACGTTAAAAATGATTTCTTCTTCCTTAAAGTTAATGGCATTAAATGCTTTGCGCAGGTTGTTAATCAATTTGCCTGCATCATTTACATTGATGTCGGGCATCACCAACATAAATTCCTCGCCACCAAAGCGGCCCAAGTAATCTGTACTGCGCAACCTCTGCTCAAGCAGTTGCGCCAGAGCTTTGATAACGCGATCACCGGTCAGGTGGCCGTAGTTGTCATTGATGGATTTAAATCTGTCTATGTCAATCATGGCAATCGTGAAGTGGCTCTGATTGCGCTGGCATTGGGAGAATACGCGCTCGGCCGCCAATTGAATTTGCGCATGGTTAAGCAAACCGGTGAGGCTATCCTGATACATCATGGAGGTTAGTATCTTGGCTCTTTCTACGCGGCTTTTTACCTGGCGAACCAATTCAGTGGGCGGCATGCCTTTGGAGAGCAAATCATCGGAACCGACTTCAAGCAAACTGGTTTTGCGTTCAGGTGCGGCGTCTGCCGATAAAAATAAAATGGGGATAGATTGATATTGCTCGTACTGCCGAATGACTGCCGCCAGTTCATCACCGCTACAATCTGGCATGTTCAAGTCCAGTAATAATAGATCTGGAATGTGAGCCTCCATGAGCTGTAAGGCATTCAATGGGTTATTTTCAATAGTGACTTTCATGCCCACTTCCTGAAGTATGTGGGCATAAAATTTCGCCACCGCTTCCTGATCATCTATGATGAGTATGTGAGCTGGCTTATCGATATTTAGATTAAGTGCATTGCGGATATTGCCCACCAGTGAGGGGACATCGGCTGGCTTGAGGATATAGGCTTGCACCCCGGCGCGAACAGAGGCAAGTCTGCTGTGGAAATCTTCGTGACCAGAGAGAATAAAAACTTTGATACCCATATTCACGATAGAGCGCGCTATGGTGAAAATTTTTTCCTGGCTAATGTCTGGCATCATTAAATCCAGGATAACCAGGCTGGGCTTATTCTGGTGTATAGCATCCAGCAAAAGCGGCATGGTGCGAAAATGCTTGGATTTGAAGCCGTAGCTGATCAGGTTCTGGATTAATAACTCGGGAGCTGCCAGCTCGTCGTCAAGATAATAAATCAGTATGTCATGGGCTACAGTGCCAGATTGGCGGGCATCCGAGAGCTGCTGTGCGAGATTGCCGAGCGCGCGGTCGCGTTGATTGGGATCGGCTTTTTTATGTGGATTTAAAATGCGGAACAACTTTTGTATTTGATGATTGACGTCTTCGCACAGTTGTTGGTCCGGTGTGAAGCCAGAGTCTTTAATATCGACCAAAGGCTTCAGGAGCATTTCCAGTTCGCGCGCGCTGGTGCTCAGTGTGGTGAAGCCAAAGGTGCCGCTGGTGCCTATAAGGCTATGGACATTGCGATGCAATACCAATATGCGCTCTGGCAGCCATTCGTCGCACAGCAGCCGCCAGTCGGCTTCTATGTTGCTGAGCTTGCCGGGTAACTGATCTGCATAATCTTTTTTTAGCTTTTCCAGATGCAGTTCAAAACTACTTTTTTCTTGAGTCATGTTTGCTGCTTGCCATGAGTTCAGGGAAGTGTGGAGTTAATTTTGGCCAGTGGCAATTCGATGTAAAAACAGCTGCCTTGCCCGGGGCTACTGGTAAAACCTATATTGCCGCCCATTTTTTCTACCAGTTCGCGGCTGATGGTCAGGCCCAGGCCGCTGCCATCTTTTGTCCGGGTACTGCTACTATCGGCCTGGGAGAAACTGTTAAATATTTGCGCCTTGAACTCGTTGGGGATCCCGGCGCCGTGATCTGTCACCGAAAATCTTACCCAGCGGGTTTTCCGTGTAATTGCTATATCGACAGAACTGTGCGCCGGTGAAAACTTGGCGGCGTTACTCAACAGGTGTCCCAATACCTGTAGCGCGCGTGTTATATCCGCGTGAAAGAGCGTGTGTTCTTCCACCTGGGTAATACGAAAAGTTATCTGGTACTTCTCGGCATAATATTTGTTGGCATCTATAGCGCGCTGCATAGTGGCCAGGGCATCGTAATTGTCGAGATTAAATTCCATTTGATTGGCGAGCAGCTTGTCCATGTCCAACAAGTCGCTGATCAGGCTTTGCAGGCGCAGGCTGTTTTGCTTGGCGATTTGTATCAAGCTGTTTGCCTTGTCCGGTATTTTTCCAACTGAGCCACTTTCAATAATAGCGAGTGATGCGGCTATTGAAGTTAACGGCGTTCGCAGTTCGTGGCTTACGGTGGCGATAAATTCATTTTTTAGTTTTTCGGTATGCTTGCGCTCGCTGATATCGCGGATAACGCCTATATAGCTCAGGCTCCCATCGCGCACTTCTGATACAGCGACCTCAATGGGAAACTCCTTGCCATTGCGGCGCAGCCCCAAAAGTTCGCGCTCGGTTCCCACCAGCTCGCGCAGGCTTGTAAAATTAAATTGCTGTACATATTCGTCGTGCTTGGTGCCGTAGCGCTCGGGCATAAGTTTGCTGATACTCGCGCCCAGAATTTGCTCGCTGCGATAGCCAAACATAATTTCGGCCGCGTGATTAAATGACATAATTTCACCGCGGTCGTTGATGCTGATGATTGCGTCAAAGGCCTCATCCAAAATGGCCTGAGTGTGCTTCGCCTGGCGGCGAAGCATTTCTTCATCCTGTTTGTGCTGTTGTTGCAAGCGCAGCGCAACAACGAACTGCGAAATTAAATCCAGCACCGGTTTAAGTTGGTCAGGATACTCCTCGCTGTAGCCACCACTTTTATTCGCCAGGCCAAGCATGGCCACTTGGGTGGCGCCGCTAAAAATGGGTATACCTAAAAAAGCATTGAGTGGCGGGTGGCCTTTGGGTGTGCCCGCTGCCCGCATATCATAAGTCGGCGTGTTGCTGACAATAGGGCGGCCGCTCAGTAACGCCGAGCCAAACAGCGTATTGAGGTTGGTAAACTCCATGCCGCCGCTATTCATTTTGGAGTAGCTGGCTTTGCTCGACTTGTCCCACGAAATATCAGTGAGCGCCAGCATACGCAAATAGGGCTGGTGTGATGCGTTGTAATGAACTTCACCGATGAAGCCAAATTCACTGCCGGTAAAATCGTTAAGATCTACCAGCAGCGCTTCAAATTTTTTGCGTTGATCTGTCTCGCTAATAAAACGCGACTGCGCTGCGCTGACAATATGGCTGAGCTGTTGTTGACGCAGGCGTTCATGGCCCCATTCAATCAGGCGAGCGTTTTTTCGATAGTTGGTTTCGAGTTGCTTGCCAGCGCGGCTGGCCGAAGAGAGCACAAATAAAATAAATGAAACGGCCATGATAGTCATGGGTACCGCTATGGGGCCGTGTTCAAAATGAAGGCGAATGCAGAGCGGCACTATGGCGAATATGACAAAACCAACAGCGGAAAGTTTGTCGATGACCAGTGTAGTAAGCGAACCACTGGCGACACCTGCCAACGCAAACGCCAGCAATGCTTGATAAGTAGGATTGAAGTTCGCAAATAAAAAGTAGGCGGAACAGCCCCAGAAAATTCCGGCGAGCCAGGTGCCCAGGCGGAAGGTGGTAAGCCAGTATTGCGCCTTGATGGTCTGGCGTGTGTTGCGCCAGAAAAACCAGTTGGCAATGCGCAAACAAATGGCGCACAGCATGAGGATATTCCACAGAATGACCTCGCCGTGGCCCACCACATCCCAATGGGAAATGCTCAGGATTAAATCGATCAGGATAGTGGCGGCAATAGAAAGGGGAATGCTGCGATAAAGCACGCGGACCTGTTCTTCTTCCAGGCTATCTTGCTCTATATCGAGCGAATCCGGTTCTGGTGCTTTGAGTTTATCCATTTGCTGCCACTGTGGGTTCCGCTATTGGCAAATCAATAAAAAAACAGCTGCCTTTGCCTTCTTCCGACTTGAGGCCAATGTTGCCCTGCATGGCTTCGATTAATTGTTTGGCGATAGCCAGTCCCAGGCCAGTGCCGCCTTTCTGGCGCGTGTTGGAGCTGTCTACCTGGTAAAACTTTTGGAACAGGTTGTCTTGCATGTCCTTGGGAATACCTATACCTGTGTCGGTTACTGCGATCCGCACCCGGTTATTGTCCCGGTTTATGGTGACGCTAATGCTTGTATCCGGCGCGGAAAATTTAGCCGCATTGGAAATAAGATTGGCCAGGATTTGTTGAAACCTGTGACGATCGACATTTACCCTGAGCTGCTCATCTCCTGCGTGGAGTTCAATGCGTACCCGGTGCTGGGCGGCATAGGCGGTGTTTTGCTCTATGGATTCAAGCACCAGAGGGTAAAGTGCCTGAATTTTAAAATCAAATTGCATTTTGCCGGCGAGCAATTTGTCCATATCAAGCAGATCGTCGATCAGGCGAGCCAGCTTTTGGCCATTTTGATCGGCAATCCTGATCGCTTTGGCGGCCTGCTCAGGTTTGTCGCCCAAAGCTCCTCCGGCTAGCAGACGCAGCGTTCCCAGCACCGCCGTGAGCGGTGTGCGCAGCTCATGGCTAATGATGGAGACAAATTCGTTTTTCATTCGCTCCAGTCGCTTGTGCTCGCTGATGTCGCGCACCAGCACGATAAATAATTTTTCCTGTTTACGAATAATAGACGAGAGTTGCAGCTCCAGTGGAAACTCCCGACCATCGGCTTTGGTGCCGCGCATTTCGTGATGGGACTTGCCTTGGGTTTCAGCGTGCTCGCTCAGGTATTTGATGCGGGCCATGACATCTTCGCCTGTGTCTGTCACAAACTGGCGGAGTGGCAAATACTGTAGCTGGCGCAGGTCACAATCAAAAATCTGGCCGGCTGCAGGGTTTGCAAGGCAAATAGTGCCAGACTTGTCGACAATCAAAATGCCGTCCATTACCCCGTTGAATATTGCCTGGTTGTATTGCGCCTCTTCTTGCAGTAAGTGCTCAAAGGCAACCCGTTGGCTGATATCGCTTATCTGCAAAATCCATTCGCTATCAGAGCGATTCTGTGTGGGGGCCAGGCTCAGGAGTGTATGAAGCAGCTGGCCATTTTTGTGTAGCAGCAAAGTCTCATATTGATTTCCACTCACCGCATCGCGCTTGAGAATACTTTCACGAAGGCGTTCGCGCTGGTCCGACGCGGTTAAATCGAAAAAATTATGCTGTTGTAGTTCGCTGCGACTATAGCCCAGGGTTTGGCTCAGGCTATTGTTAAAGTCCAATAACTCGCCGGTGGGAGCTATTAACGCGATTCCCTGGGGGGCGCTGTTAAATGCCTGGGTAAATCTATATTTACTTTCATCCAGTTCCTGGCTGGTGGCTTGCTGAGTAGCGAGAGAGCGCAGCAAGTAATAAAGCATCAAGGTAGCGGCGAAGGCTATTAACCAACCGGCGAGGCGCGTGTAAAAGAAATTATTGGAACCGGGTTTAAGCGGGCTGGCCAGCAACTGCCAGTTGCGTCCTGGTACGCGCAGGTTGAGTAAATGATCGGCTTCAAACGCATCGCCAAAAATAATCTTGTGACCGTCATCCATATCTTGAATGGCTATCTTGATGCCCAGCTGCTCGGCGCGACTATTGATGGCCGCAAACAGGTCGTCCGATTTGAGTACAGTGCTGATCAATCCCCAATAATCTTTATCGGCGAGATATACCGGCACCCGGTAGAGCATGCCCCGGCCGCCCTGACGTAATTCCAACGGGCCCGCCAGGATGGCGCGGCGGCTGAGTATGGTTTTTTCCACGATTGGCCATTGCACCTTGTCTGTCGGATAAAAAAAGCCGAGGGCAGCTTCGTTATCTTTGAGCGGGTAGATGTATTCGATGCGATTGCCTGGCGCTATGGCGATATTGCGTATGTGAGGTGAGCGCTCTTGCAAGTGGCTGAGCCAGGGGGCTAGCTCCTGAGCAACCAATTGCCCGTTTTTTGCCTGTATATAGGCGATAAGGCCAGATGTCAGATGCAAGGTGGAATTGAGCTCGTACTCGAAAAGGGTGCGAACCTCATTGGCGCTGTCACCCAGCTCCCGCAATTCGGTGCTTTTGGCGCTGAGTTGTTCCTGGTGAACGCTGATTTCTACGGCACTGATCAGTAATACCCATAAAACAACAGGCGCAAAGAAAATGATGCGGGTGTAGTAACGCCTGGGCCGTCGGCGGCTGACGGAGGATGATGGTTCCGCGCGTGGAGGCATCGCTTGCTGAATCCTGATCCGGTTGTGCTGACACCTGTTTGCTCCAGGCGCGACCTGCGTTATGTGATTGTTTTTGCAGTATAGACGAGGATTTGCGAGGGGTTAGCCGGGCTGAAACCGGAAGCGGCGAAGGGGCATAAATATGCGCTGGCGCATCCCTGCGGCCAGTGTTTGGTCATTAGTAGAGGCGATATTGCTCGGGGATCTGCTCGATATTATCGATAGGGGCTGCAAGCTTGTGCAGGATGCCGTCGTGAATATCGTAGATCCAGCCGTGGATGCTCAGCTCCTGGCCGCGCGCCCAGGCGTTCTGGACGATATTGCAGCGCGACACATTTTCCATCTGGGCTATAACATTCAGTTCGCACATGCGGCGCAGGCGCAAGGTTTCATCGGCAATGCCATCGACTTCTGTTTTGTTGGCATAGTAGACGTCGCGAATATTGCGCAACCAGTAATCGATCAGGCCGAGTTTGTTGTTCTCCAGTGACGCTTTGACACCGCCGCAGCCGTAGTGGCCGGTCACCATCACGTGTTTAACCTTGAGGAACTCCACTGCGTAGTTGAGTACGGTCAGGCAGTTGAGGTCGGTGTGAATCACCACGTTGGCCACATTGCGGTGAACGAAGAGTTCGCCGGGAGCCAGGTCTACGATCTGGTTGGCGGGCACACGGCTGTCAGAGCAGCCGATCCAGAGATACTCCGGCGCTTGTTGCTTGGCGAGGGTGGAGAAGTACTCCGGGTCTTTCTGTTTGATGTCTTCTGCCCACTTGAGATTGCTGGCAAAGAGGCTGTCGAGATCGCTCATAAGAATTGTCCTGCTTTGGAAAAGTTGGCGCAGTATATATGATGGCTGGCGGTTAGTGAGCAGTAGCGCACAAAGCCTTGTCCTCAAACAGCTGGTTAGATCAAGGAATCCCATGACCAACACTCTCTATTGGCACGACTATGAAACCTGGGGCGAAGTGCCGGCGCAGGATCGCCCGTCCCAGTTTGCCGGTGTACGCACCGATGAAGACCTCAACATTATCGGCGAGCCGCTGATGATCTACTGCCAGCCGGCCCCGGATTCGCTACCCAAGCCGGAGGCCTGCCTGATCACCGGTATCAGCCCCCAGCTAGCGTTGGCGCAAGGCTTGCCGGAATACCAGTTTATCGCGCGCATCCACGCCGAACTCAGCCAGCCGGGCACCTGCGGCGTGGGTTATAACAGCTTGCGCTTTGATGATGAAGTCACCCGCTATGCGCTCTACCGCAACTTTTACGATCCCTACGAACGCGAATGGCGCAACGGCAACTCCCGCTGGGATTTGATCGATGTGGTGCGCATGACCCGTGCCCTGCGACCAGAAGGTATCAACTGGCCTAACTATGATGATGGCAAACCTTGCTTCAAGCTCGAAGCGCTCACCGCCGCCAACGGCCTGGCTCACGAGGCCGCCCACGATGCGCTCTCGGATGTGAAGGCCACCATCGCCCTGGCGCGCCTGATCAAAACCCGCCAACCCAAGCTCTACGATTACGCTTGGCGCCTGCGCGATAAGCGTTTTGCCAATAGCTTGATTGATCTCGCCAGCTGCAAGCCGCTGCTGCATATCTCTTCGCGCTTCGCGGGCGAGAACGGCAATGCGGCGTTGGTATTGCCGCTGGCGATACATCCCACCAATAAGAACTCGGTGATTGCCTACAACCTGTCGAGCGATCCGCAGGCGCTCTTGAGTTTGTCGGTGGAGGAGTTGCGGCAGCGCTTGTACACCCGCACCGAAGACTTGCCCGAGGGGGTGGTGCGCCTGGCGCTCAAGGAAATCCACCTCAATAAAACCCCCATGTTGCTGCCGCTAAGTATGTTTGACGACGCCACAGCCGAGCGTTTGGGGATAGTGCGCGCGGATTGCGAGCGCCACTGGCAAGCATTTTTTCAACTGAGCCAGCAGGAGCAGCAGCAACTGCAGCGCAAGCTCTATGAGCTCTACAGCGAGAGCAATTTCGGCTCGCGCACAGATCCTGAGCAGATGCTCTACGAAGGCTTTTTTGAGGATGAGGATCGCAAATTGATCCAGCGGGTACGCAAGCTGTCGCCCGAACAGCTCGCCGTAGCCGAACTGTCGTTTCGCGATGCGCGCCTGCCGGAACTGTTGTTTCGCTATCGCGCACGTAACTTCCCAACTAGCCTGACGCCGACGGAGCAGCAGCGCTGGCGCGAGTTCTGCCTGCGTCGCCTGACCGACCCAAGTGCCGGTGCCAGCCTGGTGCTCAGCCAATTGCAGGAGCGAGTAGCGCAGCTGCAAGCCCAGCCCGATCTTACTCTTGAGCGCCAGCAACTGTTAAAGGTGTTGCTGGATTACGCCGATCATCTATACAAATCATTGATTTGATGCGGATTGGCAGAAACCATTCAGTTATGGATTTCTGCCAATCAAGCGCTAAACAGACTATGCTTTTGTAAATGTAACCGGTTAACATGTCTGCCCTGTCGGGAATTGGCGCATTTTTAATTATTTAGCGAAGTGAGCGATCTGCGTATGCTGTGCTATTAATTAGATGTGCTGTGATTGCCCGGAAAAATAAACCATAACGACAAAAACCTGCAGACACCTCCCGGAGGTTTCATGTTTTCCAACTGGTCGCTCAAACGTAAAATCTGTTCCACAGTAGCCTTGGCGCTGATCCTTATGGGGTTTATCGTCGCCTATATGTCCTACGCGTCGGCCATGAAAGCCATGGAAAGCAATATCACCAATCAGGTAAATGGCATCTCGGCCACTTTCAGTAAATATGTGAGCGACTGGTTTGCGCTCAAGGGTAAGTCGTTGGAGAGTTTTCCTGCTACGGCGGATGACGCCAGCTATAACGCCCACCTGGTCCAGCTCAAAATTGCCGCCGATGTGGATAACAGCTTTCTGGCCTTTAGCGATGGCAAGCTGGTCAATGCCAATAACCTGGTCATGGCGCCGGGCAACGACGATCCGCGTAAATGGGCCTGGTATATAGAGGCAATGAAGGACACCCGTAAAACTTTTATTGATAACCCTTCGGTAGCCTCGGCGACGGGCAAATTTGTGGTATCCCTTGGGCGTGCAGTACTTAACAGTGATGGCTCAGTCAAAGGTGTGCTGGGTATAGATGTGGTCATTGATTCCATCGTCAGCCAACTGCGCGATATCAACCTGCCGGGTGAGGGCTATATGTTTATTGCCACCCGCAAAGGTACTGTCTTTGCCCACGCCAGCGACAAACTGCTCAACAAGCCGGTCACTCAGGTGTCCGAAGAGCTGACTTCCAGTTTTATCGACAACGCCATAGCCCATCACGACCAACTTCATTTGGTTAAAGCGGATGGCCGCACTCGTCAGGTGTTTGCCAGTGCTATTCCCAATTCCAGCCTTATCCTGGTGATGTTGCTGGATCGCGATCTATTGGTTAAACCGGTGGAATCCACCCTGATGGGGCAGATGGTGATTGTGGTTGTGCTGTTGGTGGTGGCGATACTGGCGATTAACTGGATTATTGGTCAGTTACTACTGCCACTATTGCGCGTATCCCAATCGCTCTCTGATATAGCCTCGGGTGGGGGTGATCTCTCCCGCCGTTTGCCGGTTACCTCCCAGGACGAAGTCGGCGAACTGGCGCGCAACTTCAATCTGTTTGTAGATCACATGCACGATTTGGTGAGTCATATACGTGCCCAGGCCACCGAGCTGAATTCCAACGCCAAATCCATGGCTGAGCGTGCTTACACCTCGGTGAAAGAACTGGGCACGCAGCAGGAGCAAATCGGTGCGGTGGCGCAAGCCATGACTGAAATGACCAATGCCACCCAGGAAATCGCCCACCACGCTGAGCGTACAGCCAGTTCCGTGCAGGAGTCGGTTAACAGTGCCGAAGAGGGTAAAACCCAGGTAGACAAAACTCGCGACTCCATTGTGGTACTGGCCAATAAAGTGGAGCAGGCGGGCAATGTAATCTCCAACCTCAACAAGCACGCCCAGGATATCAACGGCATTTTGGCGACTATCCAGGGGATTGCCGAGCAGACCAATCTGCTGGCGCTCAATGCGGCCATTGAGGCGGCGCGTGCTGGCGAGCAAGGCAGGGGGTTTGCCGTGGTGGCGGACGAAGTGCGGGTCCTTTCCCAGCGCACCCATGCCAGTACGGGCGAGATTCAAGCGATGATTGGTTCATTACAGGGTACGGCGCAGAATGCGGTCGCTATTATGGATGAGGGCAGGGTGCTCGCCACCGGTAGCGTCGACAATGCCGACAAGGCATCGCGCTCGCTCAAGAGTATTAATGATGCAGTGGGCACCATTAGCCATATGGCGGTGCAAATTGCGACAGCTGCTGAAGAGCAGAGCCAAGTGGTAAAAGAAGTGCTGCGTAATATGACCAGCATAAAGCAGGTGGCCGACAGCTCTGCCAGCGAAGCCCACCAGGGCGAGGCGCGCGCCAAGGTGCTGCAGGATCACTCGCACGTGCTCAACGATAAAGTCTCCACCTTCAAACTCTAGTTTCTGTGGGAGTTGCCGGCCGGCTCAGCTGGCAGCTCTATCTTCAAGTCAGCGATAAATCCCTTATAAGACTATGGGAATTTTTCCCGCAGGCGAGTACAATCGCGCGCCCAACTGTGTCTGCTGCTAATTGCGCGCCAGTGTCCTTGAGATATTCCAGCGGGAGCCTCCTATGTCTAGCATCAAAAAAGTAGTCCTTGCCTATTCCGGCGGCCTGGATACTTCAGTAATCGTTAAGTGGTTACAAGAAAACTATAACTGCGAGGTGGTGACTTTCACCGCTGATATCGGCCAAGGCGAAGAAGTAGAGCCGGCCCGCGCCAAAGCCGAAGCTCTCGGCGTTAAACAAATCTACATTGACGACTTGCGCGAAGAATTTGTTCGCGATTTCGTGTTCCCCATGTTCCGCGCTAACACCATTTATGAAGGCGAATACTTGCTGGGCACCTCCATTGCCCGTCCGCTGATCGCCAAGCGTTTGATTGAGATTGCCAACGAAGTGGGTGCTGACGCTATCTCCCACGGCGCTACCGGTAAAGGTAACGACCAGGTGCGTTTCGAGCTGGGTGCTTACGCACTGAAGCCAGGCATCAAGGTAATCGCCCCATGGCGCGAGTGGGATCTGACCTCTCGCGAAACCCTGATGGAATACTGCGCCAAGAACAATATTCCGGTTGATTTCAACAAGAAGAAAAAATCCCCTTACTCCATGGATGCCAACCTGCTGCACATCTCTTATGAGGGCGGCGTGCTGGAAAACCCATGGACTGAAGCTGAAGAAGACATGTGGCGCTGGAGTGTTTCTCCCGAAGCTGCGCCCGACAAGGCTACCTATATCGACCTGACCTATGAGAAAGGTGACGTGGTTGCGATCAACGGCGAGAAAATGTCTCCTGCAACCGTACTGGCTTACCTGAACAAAGTGGGTGGCGAGAACGGTGTTGGTCGTCTGGATATCGTTGAAAACCGTTATGTAGGCATGAAGTCTCGCGGCTGCTACGAAACCCCCGGTGGCACCATCATGCTGCGCGCTCACCGCGCTATTGAATCCATCACCCTGGACCGTGAAGTTGCTCACTTGAAAGACAGCATCATGCCCAAGTACGCCGACATGATTTACAACGGCTACTGGTGGAGCCCGGAGCGCAAGATGCTGCAAACCATGATCGACGAGTCGCAAACTTACGTAAATGGTGAAGTGCGCGTGAAGCTGTACAAAGGCGCTGTGCACGTGGTTGGCCGCCGTTCTGCAGACAGCTTGTTCGACGAGAAGATTGCAACATTCGAAGATGACGCTGGCGCTTACAACCAGAAAGATGCGGAAGGCTTTATCAAGCTGAACGCCCTGCGTATGCGTATTGCTGCCAACAAAGGCCGCACCCTTAAATAAGGTTGTTGGTGTTAGGAGCGACTGATCTTGGTCGTTCCTAGCCGGGCGCCCTTAGCCAGGCGCCCCTAGCCGGGTGCCCCTGGTCGGGCACCCCTAAAGATTTGTACGAATAAACAGCAAAAATAAAAAGTTGCCCTACACTTTGCTCAAGTATTGTGCAGTGCACTGTAAGACCAGCTAGCGCTTGCTAAAAAGGGATGTCAGTTTGACGGATATCAAGCCAGCTACAGATAAGACGATAGAGAATGAGGCCAAAGAAGTGGCCGGATGGGCAGTAGCCCAGGATTGTCTTGTTACCAATTTCTTTTTTATTTACTAGTGTGGGATTGTCCTATGGGTAGTCATGTAAATGCAGCTGGTGCACCACCGGCCTACGACTTCGATATAGTACGCAAGTTCGCCATTATGACCGTAGTTTGGGGCATATTTGGTATGGGCATGGGTGTCTTTATCGCGTCTGAACTGGTATGGCCAGGTCTTAACGATCTGTTCCAACCTTTCACTCACTTCGGTCGCTTGCGCCCGCTGCACACCAACGCGGTGATCTTCGCTTTCGGCGGTTGTGCACTTTTCGCTACTTCTTACTACGTTGTACAACGTACCTGCCAGACCAAGCTGTTTGGCGGCTGGTTGGTGCCATTCACCTTCTGGGGCTGGCAAGCGGTTATTGTTCTGGCGGCAATCACCCTGCCACAGGGTATGACCCAGGCGAAAGAATATGCCGAGCTGGAATGGCCAATCGACATTCTGCTGGGGCTGGTGTGGATCTCTTACGCCATTGTGTTCTTCGGTACGATCGTCAAGCGCACCACTTCGCACATCTATGTAGCTAACTGGTTCTACGGCGGCTTTATCGTAACCGTAGCTGTGCTGCACATAGTGAACTCCGCTGCTGTACCAGTATCCCTGTTTAAATCCTACTCTGCCTATGCCGGTGCTGCCGATGCCATGGTGCAGTGGTGGTACGGCCATAACGCCGTAGGTTTCTTCCTGACTGCCGGCTTCCTCGGCATGATGTACTACTTTGTTCCCAAGCAAGCCGGTCGTCCGGTTTACTCTTACCAACTGTCTATCGTGCACTTCTGGGCGCTGATCTCCCTCTACATCTGGGCTGGTTCTCACCACTTGCACTACTCAGCCCTGCCTGACTGGACCCAGTCGCTCGGCATGGTAATGTCCCTGATCCTGTTGGCTCCAAGTTGGGGCGGAATGATCAACGGCATCATGACCCTGTCTGGCGCCTGGCACAAACTGCGCACCGACCCAATCCTGCGCTTCCTGGTAGTAGCTCTGTCCTTCTACGGTATGTCTACCTTCGAAGGCCCGATGATGGCAATCAAAACCGTTAACGCCCTGTCGCACGATACTGACTGGACCGTTGGCCACGTACACTCTGGTGCACTGGGTTGGGTTGCCATGATCTCTATCGGTTCTGTTTATCATCTGTTGCCAATCGTTTCTGGTCGCAATGCTATGTACAGCACTCGTTTGATTAACATCCATTTCTGGTTGGCCACTATCGGCACTGTGCTCTACGTAGTTGCCATGTGGGTGAACGGCATTATGCAAGGCCTGATGTGGCGTGCATTTAACGCCGACGGCACCCTGACTTACAGCTTCCTCGAATCTGTACAGTACAGCCACTATGGCTACCTGATGCGCGCCGTTGGTGGTGCTTTCTTCCTGACAGGTATGTTCATCATGGCTTATAACACCTACCGCACCGTTAAAGGTGATGCGACTGTAGATGTAGCAGAAACACAACCTCAGGCCCCGGCCGCTGTTTAAGAGAAGGGTAGATTAATGAAGGGTCATGATATTGTTGAACAGAACATTGGCTTGATGACGATACTCGCCATCGTAGCCATTAGTTTTGGTGGATTGGTGGAAATTGTTCCGCAGTTCTTCCTGAAAGAAACTACAACTCCTATTGAAGGGCTCAAGCCGCTGCCAGCATTGGTGCTGGAAGGTCGTGATATTTATATCCGCGAAGGCTGCCACGTGTGCCACACCCAGATGGTGCGTCCACTGCGCGCAGAAGTTGAGCGCTATGGCCACTACTCGGTAGCGGGTGAATCAGTATACGAACACCCCTTCCTCTGGGGTTCCAAGCGTACAGGTCCTGACCTGGCACGCGTAGGTGGTCGTTACTCTGATGACTGGCAAAAAGCTCACTTGTTTAATCCTCGCAGTGTAGTGCCTGAGTCCATTATGCCGGCTTTCCCATGGCTGTATCAGAACAAGCTGGATGGCAAATACACCGCTGATAAAATGCGTGCTATGAGATCTGTTGGTGTGCCCTACACCGACGATGACATCGCCGGTGCAGCCAAAGCTGTTAAAGGCGTAACCGAAATGGATGCGCTGGTAGCTTACTTGCAACAGCTGGGCGTTCTTCTTAAAGAGAAACGTTAATGGACGTTGGAACTTTAGGTGCTATTTCAACCGTGCTGGTAACCATCGCCTTTATAGGTGTGTGTTACTGGGCTTTCTCGCCCAAGCTGAAAGGCCGTTTTGAGGAAGATGCAAAACTGCCTTTTGCGGACGATGATGTAGCTGAAAAGAAAGACGATAAGACTGATGGTCACCATCCAACTGATGATGGGAAAGGCAAATAGAATATGAGTACTTTTTGGAGCTGTTGGGTTATAGGTTTAACCTCTACTAACCTGATTCTGTTGTTCTGGCTGTTAATGGCCAACCGTCGCCGCGCCGTAAAAGGCGATGAAAATGGCGAGACAAAAACAACCGGTCACGTCTACGACGGTATCGAGGAATACGACAATCCGCTGCCCAAGTGGTGGTTCGGTTTGTTCCTGGCAACCTTCGTATTTACCGCTGTTTATCTGGTGGTTTTCCCAGGTATGGGCCTGTGGAAGGGTGTGTTTGGCTGGACTTCGGTGAACCAGTTGGAAGCCGAACAGCAAAAGGCACAAGCCAAGTTTGATGAGACTTTTGGCGTATTTGCCAAAACACCTATCGCCGAACTGGCTAAAGATAGCAACGCCATGAAAATGGGTCAGCGCCTGTTCCTCAACAACTGCGCTGTATGCCACGGCTCAGACGCTGGCGGTAACTTTGGTTTCCCCAACCTGACGGATAAAGATTGGCTCTATGGTGGTGCTCCAGAGCGCATCGAAGAGACCATCACCAAAGGTCGCCAGGCGGCAATGCCGGTATGGGGTCCTATCCTTGGTGAAACCAATGTAGCCAACGTTGCCGAGTTTGTTCTCAAGCGCGCTGGTCGTGAGCACGACGAAGCTAAAGCAGCCTTGGGTGAGCAAGTGTTTAACACCAACTGCGTGGCATGCCACGGCGCTGATGGCAAGGGCAACCAGCAAGTGGGTGCACCTAACCTGACTGACGATATCTGGCTGTACGGCGGTGAGCCTGCTGAGATTCGCCAAACTATCCGTGGTGGACGCAGCGGCAAAATGCCAGCTCACGAGCTGACCTTGAAGCCAGAGCGTATTCACCTGTTGGCGGCTTATGTGTACAGCTTGTCGCAAGACGATGCTGGTCAGCCGCTTAGCAAGCACGCTGCTAAATAAATCTCTGCGTTACCGCGAGCGCAGGCTTGATCTGCGCTCGCAACACCCCATCTTTGCCTCGCCTGACTATTTTTTAATCTCTTTGCAAGAGGTGCTTTTGTGAGCGACAAGTCCCAGCAATCTTCCGTGAAATACGTACAAGGGGCCAAGGACGCAAAAGAGCAGTCTAACGAAAAACAACAGTCCAACGAGATTCGCTACGTCAACCTGTACGAGTCCGAAGAAAAAGTTTATATCCGCCGTATTACCGGCTTTTACCAGCGTTTGCGCCGCTACACAGGCGTACCTTTAATGCTGGGTTTCCTGCTCATGCCCTGGCTGGTTATTGATGGTCGCCCGGCCATGCTATTTGATTTATCCGCCCGCAAATTCGATATCCTGTGGATGACCTTCTGGCCACAAGACGGTTTTTATCTCGCCTGGTTACTGATTATTTCGGCCTTTCTGCTATTCACTGTGACGGTCATGGTAGGGCGTGTCTGGTGCGGCTTTACCTGCCCGCAAACTATTTGGACCCAGATGTTTATCTGGGCCGAGCTTCTCTGCGAAGGCGACCGCAATAAACGTATCAAACTCGATGCCCAGCCCTGGAATGTGCAAAAGCTTTTGCGCAAAGCCGGAACCCAATTTATCTGGGTGGCAATTGCCCTGGTAACCGCATTGACTTTCGTGGGTTATTTCACGCCTATACGCGAACTCACTGCCGATTTCTTCACCGTTAACCTGGATCTGACAGCGCTTTTCTGGGTGTTATTTTTTGCCGGCGCGACTTACGGCAACGCTGGATTTATGCGTGAGCAAGTGTGCAAATACATGTGTCCCTATGCGCGTTTCCAGTCGGTGATGTACGACCATGACACGCTCGCCGTCTGGTACAACAAAGAGCGTGGTGAAAAGCGCGGCCCGCGCAAAAGCGGCGAAGATTACAAGGCCCAAGGCTTGGGCGACTGCATCGATTGCTCCTGGTGTGTGCAGGTATGTCCGGTCAATATTGATATCCGCGAAGGATTGCAAGCCGAGTGTATCGACTGCGGCCTTTGCGTAGACGCATGCAACAGCGTGATGGAAAAAATGAATTACCCGCTCGGTCTGATCAGCTTTTCCACCGAGGGTGCGGTAGGTAAGAGCAAGGTGAAAATCCTGCGTCCGCGTGTGCTGGGTTATGGTTTTATGTTGCTGGTAATGGTTGGCCTGTTTGTGTTCTCCATAGCGAACCGTGTGCCCTTGGTCGTGGATGTTATTCGTGATCGCGGTGCGAAAATGTATCGTGTCCAGAGCGACACTGTGACCAACGTCTACACCATCAAGATTGATAATATGGATCGCCTGCCGCACTCCTACGATATACAAGTCTCCGGCGATTTCCATTACGAAGTGCAGGGCTATAAAGCACCTGAGCTGGCTGATGGCGAGATATATACTGTGGCGGTGCGTGTTGCGGTAAAACGCAATGAACTCAAAGGCGAGAAAAATGATGTCACCTTTACGTTGGTTGCGCGCGACAATCCTGACATTAAAGTGTCTCACACAAGTACATTTATAGGTCCATCACATTAATGGTCAGGGTTTGGTCCGGCTGGTGTTCAATATGCCAGCATGTTTATTTTACGAGGTAAATTCATGAGCCAAGCGGAAGAAAAAATCCTGCCCTGGTATCGCCAATTCTGGTTCTGGTTTGTATTCGGGCCGCTTATTTTTATTATTGCGCTCTGTGCTGTTACCGTGACTGTTGCGTTCCGCTATTCCGATGATGTAGTGACTGACAACTATTACAAATCCGGTGTCATGATCAACCAAACCCTGCAACAGGACGAGCACGCTGCGCAATTGGGTTTGAAAGCTGCGCTTAAATTCGATCAGGATACCGGCGAAGTACTTGTCCATCTGGAGGGTAATGAGCAGCCCAAGCAATTAATGTTGTATCTGGATAATCCGGTCAAATCGGCGAAAGACCAGCACATACTTTTGCAAGAAATCAGCGCTGGTAATTATCGCGGTGAACTTGCAGGGCCAATTAATTACTCCTGGTATCTCGCCCTGGTTCCCGAGACAGAAATCAGCAAGCGCAAACAGGCCCAGTGGCTGCTGACCGGCGACATCAACCTGGCCAATACTCGCGAGACATTGCTGCAACCGCGTGTTAAATAATCGCCATGTCCACGACTGAACCTTCTGCTGCACCGCTCGCCTGTTTTCACTGCGGGCTCGCGGTTCCCGCTGGTTCCCACTTCACAGTTGCTATCAACGGCAATACCGAATTTATGTGCTGTCCCGGCTGCCAGGCAGTGGCCAGCGCTATTGTGGATGGCGGGCTCGAAAACTTTTATCGTTTCCGTTCGGCCAGTAATGAGCGCATGGAGGTGCAGCAGCTCAATGCCAATTGGCAAATCTATGATTTACCGGAAGTGCAGGGCGAGTTCGTATTACCGCTCGATCAACATGATTCGCAGGCGAATTTGTTGCTGGAAGGTATTTCCTGTGCAGCCTGCAGCTGGTTGATTGAAACCCATCTGAAAAAATTCCCCGCTGTTAAATCCGTTAGTGTCAATGTGAGTACACATCGCTGCGCCATCGTCTGGTCGCCCGCGCAGATGCTATTGAGTGAATTATTTTCCGCGCTTGCCCATATAGGTTACCAGCCACGGCCTGCAACGGATGACCAGCAGCAGGAATTTTATAAAAAGGAAAATCGCCGCGCCCTGTTTCGCTTGGGTGTTGCCGGTTTCGGCATGATGCAGGCCATGATGGTGGCCGTGGGGATTTACTTTGGCGCTACAGGCGCGTGGCTGGATTTTTTGCGCTGGCTGAGCATGCTCTGTGCCACGCCTGTCGTTTTCTTTTCTGCATCACCCTTTTTTAAAGCAGCCTGGCGCAGCATCAAAAGCCGGCAGCTGATTATGGATGTGCCTGTAGCGCTTGCGATAGGTCTTGCCTACGCCGCTAGCGTTTGGGCGACGGTGACTTCTTCGGGCGACGTCTATTTCGAATCTGTCTCCATGTTTGCGTTTTTCCTGTTGCTCGGACGTTATATAGAGCAGCGTGCCCGTCACCGCAATCGTTTGGCCTTTGGCAATCTCGCGCAGCTAATGCCGCTCACAGCCTGCTGTATCTCCCGACAAAATGACGAAGAAATTACTAAAAATATTCCGTTGAAATTATTGTCCGTCGGCGATTTGGTGTTGGTAAAAGCGGGAGAAACGTTTCCCTGCGATGGTCTGGTTGCTAGCGGCAGCAGCGATGTGGTTGAAGCCCTGATTACCGGCGAATCCTTGCCAGTGCAAAAACAGGCGGGCGACAGAGTGATTGCTGGCACTATCAATGGCCAGAGCCCTTTGCGTGTGCGTGTTACCGCTATTGGTGGCGCCACCCAATTATCCGGCATTGAGCGACTCGCAACTCAAGCGGCAGATGACAAGCCCAAGCAGGTTGTGATGGCGGACAAGATGGCGCGTTTTTTTATTGCGCGCTTGCTGGTGATTTGTTGCGGTGTATTTTTGTTTTGGTGGTTTAAGGATTCCAGCCGCGCGTTTTGGGTTACCTTGTCAGTACTGGTTGTCACCTGTCCTTGTGCATTGGCTTTGGCCATGCCGGCGGCACTCTCGGCGGCTACCGCCAATTTGCGCCAGCGTGGTTTTTTAGTGACGCGCGGCCATGTTATTGAAAGTCTCACCGGAATTACTCGAGTTATTTTTGATAAAACCGGCACGCTTACTCGCGGCCATTTTCGCATTGTCGATGTGAAAATACTGGCGGCGCAGAGCCGCGAGCAAGTATTGGCTGTTGCGGCGGCGCTTGAGGCCGAATCGACCCATCCCATTGCCAAAGCCTTTGCTAACGAAGCAAGAACGCTGATTGCCAGCGACGTAAAACAAACGACAGCGGCAGGTGTCGAGGCAGACATCAATGGTGAGCTTTATCGAATTGGCACACCAGAATTTGCCGCGAAAATAATTGCGGCGTCGTCACACTCTCCAAAGACACCTCTTTCGGCACCCGATCAGCAACACTTGTGGTTGTTACTTACCGATCAAGCTAAGGCTTTAGCCTGGATAGCCTTGGAAGATGAAATTCGCCCCGGTGCCGCAGATGCTATTGCGGAATTGCGTCGCATGGGTATAGCGGTGGAATTGCTGAGTGGCGATCAATCGGGAGCTGTTGCTCATGTCGCCAATCAATTGGGCATTACAGAATTTACTGCGGGCGCGCGACCAGATGCCAAACTGGCACGCATGAGCATGACCCAACTGCAAGGCGATCAGGTGCTTATGGTGGGCGATGGTATTAACGACGTGCCGGTGCTGGCGGGGGCAGATGTATCTGTTGCCATGGCCAGCGCATCGGATTTGGCGCAAACCCGCGCGGATACGGTGTTGCTTAATAACCAGCTCACCATATTGCCCCATGCTATTTTGCTGGCCAAGCGCACGCGCCAGGTTATTAAGCAGAATTTATATTTTTCGCTCGGCTACAATATAGTGGCGCTACCGCTGGCTGCCAGCGGCCATGTTGCGCCTTGGGCTGCGGCGATTGGCATGACCGCCAGCTCGCTGTTTGTGGTATTTAACGCGTTGCGTTTAAGTAAATAAATCACCGTAATTATTCGCTGGTTTTGTGTTGGCGAGCGAGCGCGGCGATCCAATTGAATTGATGAGTAATCTCCATGGAAAGTCTCTACTTTCTTGTCCCTTGCGCCCTGATTTTTATCGCTATAGCGATCAAGGTTTTATTCTGGGCGATCAATAATGGCCAGTACGATAATCTCGATACTGAGGCTCATCGCATTTTGTTTGACGACGAAAAAGCCAAGGCGCCCGCGCAAACACCCGACGAAAAAAGTAGCGAGCAACACGGGCCGCAGTAATGGATCAATTAGCGATATTTTTCTCCCTGTTTATTATGGGGCTTGTCAGCAGCACCCATTGCCTGGGGATGTGCGGCGGCATCATGGGTGCATTGTCACTGGCCATTCCGGCGGAGGCGCGCGGCAGGCGTTGGCTCATTCTGGTGTTTTACAATATCGGCAGGATTGGCAGCTATGCATTGATGGGGTTTTTGGCCGGCTTTTTTTCAGAAAAGTTACAAGTATTGATTGGCAGCAGTCCGCTGCGAATATTGGCGGGCGCCATGATGGTGGCCATGGGGTTGTACCTCGCAGACTGGTGGCGCGGTCTCACCAAATTGGAAAACCTTGGTCGCTATCTGTGGGTCTATATTCAGCCGTGGGGCAAAAAATTAATGCCGGTGACCAGCGCTCCGCGCGCTTTATTACTCGGCGGCCTTTGGGGATGGTTACCCTGTGGTTTGGTTTACGCTGCGCTTGCCTCCGCGCTTACACAACCCTCTCCCTTATTAGCGGCCGGCGTTATGTTGGCTTTCGGCTTGGGAACATTACCTGCTGTGTTGGCCGCGGGCATTATGGCGCAGCCCTTGGCGCGTGCGCTGCAACGGCGACCTCTGCGTTTACTGCTTGCTACGGTGGTGATGCTGTTGGGGCTGTGGGTTATTTGGGCGGCTGTGTCTCACAGTAATCATAATCACGGCGCTCATAATCCCGACTCTAATAATCAAAGTGCTGTGGATCACAGTGAACATGTCGATCACGAGCATATGCATCACGAACCTGTGAATCACGAGCAAAGCGCTTCCGCTTCCTCCGCGAACCAGCGTACGGATGAGGGCTTGCAAATACCTGACAATAATAAAACAGCAACTGAGGCGGATTCTGCGGCAGGCACTGAAGAACATCATCATCACCATTGATCTTTGGCGCCGTTTTCTCCCGGGCGACCTATACTTGTAGCAAGTCCTTGATACAAAGGTATTGGTACAACGGCATTGGTACAAAAGTATTGTTCCAGTGTATTCCGGGTGTGTAATTGCCAGCTTGCGGTTATCGGTCTGCAGTTACCAATCAATGTGTAGCAAAGGTGTAATGCAGGTGTTATGCGGCAACTTATTTCGACGTTCCTAACGCAGTTGAGTGGTAAACCCATAGCCCTTGGTGCATTGCTGGTATGTTGCTGCCAAGCACAAGCGCAACAGCAGTCACAAACAGAGCAGTTGCTGGCAGCTGCTGGCGATTTGCCACCGGTTTCCAACACTCCTTCCACTGAAGCTGGCTGCACCGCTTTTGAAACTTCCAAGCGCCCTGAAGCGAAAATTTTTCGCCAGTTACAGGGCAAAAAAATCCGTAATATCAATTACCAGCAGCTCAACGTATTCGATGAAAACGACCCGGATGAAAACAATCGGCTCTATCGTTTTCTCAATGGTGTGCATATCAAAACCAGAGAAGGCGTTGTAAAACCCCAATTGTTGTTCAAGCCTGGCGATCCCGTTAATTACTTAAATATTGAAGAGAGCGGACGCATACTGCGCAGCCGAAAATATTTGTCCGATGCCTATATAGTTCCGCAACAATTATGTGGTGATCAGGTGGATATATTAGTGGTAACGCGCGATGCCTGGGCGCTGGAACCGCAAGTGTCATACAGCCATAAATCGGGTGAAAACCAGAGCGGTATTGGTATTTCTGACGGCAATATTTTTGGTACAGGTAACGCTTTATCAATTGGCTATGATCATAACGAGCAGCGCAACGCTATCAGTTATGATTTTAGCAATCCGCATTTTATGAATTTGCCGGTCGCGGTCAGTTTGCTTTATGCCGACACATCCGATGGACGCAATCAGGAAGTTGATATATCGCATCCCTTTTATGCGCTGGATACACCTTGGTCAGCCGGTGGAAAAATGTCTGATCTCTCGCAAGTGGATACCATTCGTTCGCGGGGAGAAATGGTCAATAAATTTCGCCACCAGGACAAAGAGACAACCGTTTTCTACGGTATTGCCACAGATATCAACCATAAATTTACCCAGCGTTGGTTGCTAGGCTATACAGAGGAGGAAGATAATTTTTATGCTGTGGATGAAACTATGCAACCTATTCCGGGGCGCGACAAGGCATCCTATCCCTGGATTGAATACCAATATATTCAAAATAAATTCGGGACCTTTATTAATCTCAATCAGATCAAACGCCCCGAAGACGTTTTAACTGGGGAAAAAATCACTGTTCGCCTGGGTATGGCAGGTACTGATTTTGGCAACCCCGACGATGTGTTGCGCTACAAAGCAACCTACGAAAAATTTTATGAGTTGGGCGATAAACATGTCTTTGAACTAGAAGCTAAGTTGGATGGTCGCCAGCACCTGGGTATAGAGGAACTTGATCCTAATTTATTGACCTCGGCGTTCTCCTATCATTATCTCCAGGACGAAAAAAATCGCTGGTTTGCGCGTGCAGAATTCGGTATTGGCGAAAACCTGCCACAGTATGACGAGCTTACTGTGGGAGGAATTACCGGCCTGCGCGGCTATCCCGTTGATTATGCCCGCGGTGATAAACGCTATGTGTTGACCTTGGAACGTCGCTACTTTTCCAATGTGCACTTGTTTAATCTGGTGCGAGTAGGAGGGGTTGTATTTATGGACGTTGGCAAGGCCTGGGGCTTGCCCAATGAACCGCATTCACCGGTGCTATCAGATATCGGGTTTGGTCTTCGTCTGAGTTCAACCAAAGTGCGCATCGGCAATGTTATCCACGTCGATGTGGCGCTGCCCCTGGCGGAGCGCTCAGGTATTAGCAAATACCAATTGATCGTTGGCGCGGAGCAAAAATTTTAGCTAAGCTGGCGCATTCCCAAGTCCCATGGCTCATTAGCCTGCCGTTAGTTGGAGTTAGAAATGCGCCTGTTACATACCATGCTGCGAGTTGGCAACCTCGAAAAATCCCTTGCGTTTTACACCCAAATATTGGGCATGACGCTGTTACGCAAAGAGGATTTCCCCGACGGAAAATTTACCTTGGCCTTTGTAGGTTATGGTGAAGAATCCAGTCACACAGTCATTGAACTCACTTACAACTATGGTGTTGAATCCTATGACCTGGGCAAAGGCTACGGTCATATCGCCATAGGTTGCGAGGATGTGTTTGCAACCTGCGATAAAATTCGCGCGGCGGGCGGTAAAGTTGTGCGCGAACCCGGCCCTATGATGCACGGCACCACCATACTGGCTTTTGTTGAAGATCCCGATGGCTATCGCGTAGAGCTTTTGGGGCACAAGTGAGGCAATCATGCTGCAATTAATTGGCATGCTGGATTCACCCTATGTGCGCCGCACAGCCATTTCATTGGCAGCCATGGGAGTAGAGTTTGAGCACAAACCGCTTTCCGTCTTTAATAATTTTGTAGAGTTCCAACAGATAAATCCCGCCGTCAAAGCGCCTACGTTGGTGTTGGATGACGGCGACATTCTGATGGATTCCAATCTTATTATTCGCTACGCCGAATCGCTGGTGCCGACCGAGTGCCACTTGCTGCCAACCGCAGCAAAAGAGGTGCAACCCTTGTTGCAAATTGTGAGCCTGGCGCTCGCTGCCTGCGAAAAAGCGGTGCAGTTGTTTTATGAACAAAATTTGCGTCCCGTTGAAAAGCAGCATCAACCCTGGGTGGAGCGCGTCACTGGCCAGATGCAAGCGGCATGTCTGTTACTTGAGAAAAAATGGTGCGCTCACCCGATTGCCGTTGAATCGCAGCCGCTAAATCAAGCACAGATTACTTCTGCCGTTGTATGGCAATTTATCCAAAGTGTATTGGCGGATGTGGTTCCCGCTGAACAATTTCCCCATTTGCAAGAGCTGTCTCAATTCGCAGAATCTTCGCTCGTATTTTTAGCCTTTCCTCCCGTTGGGCCAGGTACGGGGTCGGGTGTAAGCGCAGCGTAAATATGAGTACAGCTCAAACATAAGCGTCCCGCTCGACGCATCAGGTTAAACATGACACTTCTCTCACAGTTACATTTCGATAACCGCTTTGTGCACGAATTACCTGCTGATGCTATTGCTGATAATTATCGTCGGCAAGTTGCGGGCGCTTGTTATTCCTTTGTGAAACCCACCGCTGTCAGTGCGCCACAACTGGTCAGTGCCGCGGTCGAGGTGGCGAATTTAATTGAGCTTGACCACAGTGCATTGCAGACAGATTTATTCACGCAAGTCTTCGCGGGCAATCACTTACTCGATGGTATGCAGCCTCACGCGTTTTGTTACGGCGGTCACCAGTTTGGCAATTGGGCCGGACAATTGGGTGATGGCCGCGCGATAAATTTGGGTGAGGTTAAAAATTCTCGCGGTGAGCATTGGACCTTGCAGTTAAAAGGCGCAGGACCAACGCCTTATTCGCGCACCGCTGATGGTTTGGCCGTGTTACGTTCATCCGTACGTGAATTTTTATGCAGCGAAGCCATGCACCATTTGGGCGTACCTACGACGCGAGCATTAAGCCTAGTGTTGACGGGTGAGCAGGTCCGTCGCGATATGTTTTACGACGGCAATCCGCAATGGGAACCGGGCGCCGTTGTTTGCCGTGTTGCACCAAGCTTTGTTCGTTTCGGTAACTTTGAAATTTTATCCGCGCGCAATGATGTGGATTTGCTGCGCACACTGGTCGATTTTACGATAACTGCTGATTATCCACATTTGGTGGGCGAGGGCATTGATCGCAACACTTACATCAAATGGTTCGATGAAATCTGCGTGCGCACCGCGCAGATGATTGCCCATTGGATGCGTGTAGGTTTTGTGCACGGTGTGATGAACACCGACAATATGTCCATCCTCGGTTTAACCATTGATTACGGGCCTTATGGCTGGCTGGAAGGCTATGATCCCGATTGGACTCCCAACACCACCGACGCTCAGGGGCGTCGCTACCGTTTTATCAACCAGCCACAAATTGCACTCTGGAATCTGGCCCAACTGGGCAATGCTATTTATCCGTTGGTGGATGAAGTTGAGCCTTTGCAAGAGGGCCTGAATTCCTATCGCCGCACTTACGCCGAGCAATGGCAGCAGGATATGGCGAACAAGTTGGGCTTACATGAATTTGGCGAGCAGGATTCGGAATTGGTTGGCGACTTGTTTAAAGCGCTGCAGACCACAGAGACGGATATGACAATTTTCTTTCGCTTGCTGGCCAATCTGGATAGCCAAAAAGAGCAGGAAGATGCTGCATTACTGGATATTATTTCCCCCGCTTACTACCTAACACCCGATGCAGAATCTGCAGCCACTATGGTGAAATGGTTGCGTACTTACCAACAGCGATTGCAACAGGATTATGTGATGAAGGGCGAAATGCAATCTGAGCGTAGAGCGCGTATGAATCGCGCTAACCCTAAATATGTACTGCGTAACTATATGGCCCAGCAGGCGATAGATAAGGCGAGCGAAGGCGATTTCTCCGAGGTGAATAAACTGCTGCAACTGCTGCGCAACCCTTACGACGAGCAGCCCGAGTACGACATGTATTTTGCGCGGCGACCAGAGTGGGCACGTACTAAAGCGGGTTGTTCTATGTTGTCTTGTAGTTCGTAATAACTCAGTGCATGGATGAAAATCGGTGCGATTAGTGAACAAAATTTTATGGGGAATCACTGGCTTTCTGGTCGCGTTATTACTTTTCGCCGCATTTACAATTACTCGCGAAGCTGTGCCAGGCCCGACGCAGCATTCAATCTATATTTGGCAGCGACAATGGACACCTGCATTGATAGATTCTCTCAAGCAAATACGCGGTGATCTCACAGAACTGCGTGTGCTGGCTGCCGAGTTTTCTGTCGACCAGCCTGTAGTTATTACGCAAGTGGATTTCAGTGCGTTGGCGGTAGCGAAATTGCCTGTGTATGCAGTAATGCGTTTGGATGGTCGCCGCAGTGACTTGCTGGGTCAATCCACCCAACACTCGGTGATACAGATACTCCAGCAATGGCAGCGGCAACTACCCGACTTAAAGGGAATTGAAATCGATTTTGACTGCCCCAGATCGCAACTCAACAACTATCGCCTTTTTCTGAGCGAATTGCGCGAAAAAATTCCCGCCAATGTTGTACTGTCCAACACAGCGTTGCCTGACTGGCTGAATTCACCTGAACTGCCATCGCTTCTGGCGCAAACGGATGAATCGGTATTGCAATTGCACGCTGTTTCAAATCCGGCGCAGGGATTATTTGATCCCAGTGACGCACTGCTCTGGGCAATAGCTTATAAAAAAATAACGCACAAACGCTTTCAACTTGCGTTGCCTGCCTATGGTTCCAATGTGGTTTTTAACGCGGAGGGAAAAATACTGGCGATTGAAAGCGAACAGCGCAATGCATTCAAGTTTGATCACAGCCTTGAGCTGGATGCAGATCCGAAAATCCTTGCCCGCTTTTTAGGTGATCTTCAACAGAGCGGGCTACGACAAGTCATCTGGTTTCGCCTGCCCATAGCCACTGACCAGCGCGCCTGGTCGTTGCTTACATTGCAGGATGTTATGGCGGGGAAGCCTCTTGTTGCAGATATTCAGGTGCGCCCTGTGATTGAGGTGGATAGTCAAAAAATTGCGGGCCTGGTACATCTGGAAATCGCAAATAGGGGTAATATAGCCGCCGCCTTGCCACGACGCCTGCGAGTCGATAACCCGGCCTGTACGGCTGCCGATGGCCTGGGTATTTACCATGCCCTACCGGTAGAGTCCGGCTGGCAATTCAGTGCAGAACAGAGAGCAAAAATATCACCACAGCAGCGCCAACAAATAGGCTGGTTGCGTTGCCCGCCAGGATTACCTAAGGATGAAATCAAGATTGTTATCGCTCACGAATAATCATCGGCACAGCCATAAGCGACTATTGGCTGCGACCATGGCCGGTATTTTGTTTTCCGTGCAGGCACAGGCATGTGGCCCCTTTTTTTCCACCATATTAGTGACTGATCGCCAGTCGCATATGGCCTATTTGCCGGAGGGGGATGTTTACCAGCAGTTGTCACATCTGCTGCCGGCAAAAGAAGCGGCCCTGGTTGCCGATGAGGCCAGTAGTGTTGAGCAGGTGGAGCTCAAAGATCTTTCCCCGGAGCAGGCTGCGCAGCTTAAAACCCTGCGCGCCAGCGCTGATTCTGCAGGTGAAAAAGGCGATGTGCTGCCAGAGGATGTACGTCTTTACACCCAAGGCGCCATAGCCTTTAACGCGGCTTGGGCCAAGCGAGATGACAGTGGGGGATATGAAGAACAAACTGGTGAAGAAGGCCCCGCGACAACGGCATTAGCAGCAACAGATGCGAAAGCCGTTACCGTCGCGCGCGAAAAGTTTTTAGCCGTAATGGCACTCCCTGAAGCCGCTAAAAAATCCCGCGCACTCTGGGCGACTTTTATGCTGGGCCGCATGGCCACCTTTGAAGGAGATGACAAGCAGGCCGCTAATTATTTTTCACAAGTACGTCAGCTAGCCGCGCTTGGTTATAAAGATGATTTGGGATTGGCCGTGGCAACTTATGGATTGGAAGCTCGCCCCTTTTATTTGATGGCGACAGGCAAGCATCCATTGAGTGAAGGTGTAACTTCTGCAGCGGCTTATCAAAAAGCGTTGCAACTTTATGCACAGCAGGCTGCTTACAACTCACCTTCTGCCTATCAATCACTGCGCATGACTATTGAGCATTTGATGGCACAACCTGAAGTGACTGCGCAGTTGATGGGCGATAAATTTATCCAGCAACTTGTTTTTGCTTATGCCTTTAGTAATTATTTTAGCGATCAGGTGCGTTTGGATTTATTAGCAAAATTGGAGCAGCAACAGCAGGCAGATGTGCCCGACCCGGATGTGGTCGCCGCCTTCGCCTATCGTCAGGGGCGCTCGGATTTAGCGGCGCACTTTGTCAAAAACTCCAACACGCCGTTGGCGGCTTGGGTAAAAGCAAAATTGGCGTTACAGCAGGGCGATAACAAAGCTGCGCTGGATGCCTATGTGCAAGCGGCGAAAGCATTTCCTGTAGATGAGAATTGGACTTCCTCCAGCCCCGAGCCCAACGATTATATGATGGAGGGCGTTACGCCCAATTGTTTGGTCAACAGTGAATTGGGATTGCTTCAATTACAGCGCAATGAATATCTGCAAGCGCTGCATTATTTATATCTGGGTTCGAAAGATTATTGGATGGATGCGGCCTATGTTGCCGAGCGAGTCGTTACTACGGATGAATTAAAATCGTTTGTCGATCAGCGCGCACCATCAGCGGATGGAGCAGCAGGCCATGTATGGGGCGATGCTAATCCGCCGGTACAAATTCGCAATTTATTGGCGCGTCGTCTGATGCGTGACAAGCGTTATCAGGAAGCTGTGAATTATTTTAGCGAACCTGAGGTGCAACAAAAAGCGCGCGATTATGCCTACCAGTTGGAGCGTGCCCAGTTGTTTTGGTTGCCTGCAACATACAAGGCAGAAGCATTATTTAATGCGAGCCAGATCGCGCGCAACAACGGTATGGAATTAATGGGCTATGAAGGCGCACCGGACTACGCTGCCTGGGATGGCCTGTTCGAGTATGGTTGGCCCGATGAGATTCAAGAGGGTGGACTGATCAGTGCCGGCGAAAAGCAGCGTTTTGATGCATCCAAAGCCAAACCGGAAAAACGCTTTCACTATCGTTTTGTGGCAGCGCAATTGGCGAGCCAGGCGGCAGATATGTTGCCCGCGCGCTCACAAGCCTTTGCCGCTGTACTCTGCGAGGCAACCCGTTATTTGCTAGTGCGCTATCCGGAAGATGCTGCACCTATTTACCAGCGCTACCTCAAGCAGGGCGCCTATGTTCCCTGGGGCGAAAGTTTTGGGCAAGAGTGTCCGGCGCCAGAATTCAAGCTCGCTTTTTGGCAATATCCGCGTGAAAGGCTCGCGCAATTGAAACGATATTTTTAACAGGTTTTTTGGACAATTTATGATTGGTACATTGGTTGGTTTTTTATTTGGCGCTCTGCTGACCCACAAACTTATCGGTGCAGTCCTGGGTGGTTTTCTCGGCTACTTTTTTTATGATCGCCAGCAGCGCGCAGGGCAAGTTACCGGCGAACAATTGCACCAGGCGCAGGAATTATTTTTCAAAACAGTTTTTAATTTGCTGGGCCACATTGCCAAATCTGACGGCCATGTCAGCGAAATGGAAGTTAAGCTCACCGAAGCCCTGATGGATAAAATGGGCCTCACCCCCGAACACAGGCGGGAAGCCATTCGTTTGTTTAAAGAAGGCGCTGCACCTGAATTTGATTTGAATGCCAGCCTCTCGGCGTTTCAAGGCCTTGGTCGCCAAAGCCCTAACCTGAGCCAGATGTTGCTGGTATATCTGGTGAATCTGGCGATGATTGATGGTGAACTGGATGATGCGGAGCACCGCATTTTGCAGCAAGTAGCGGACAGCCTTGGCTTTTCGCGTACGGCGTTCGAGCAGCTGCTGCGAATGATCGGTGCGCAAAATACGTTTACTCGCGATCATCAGCCTGGGCCAAATGATGTGGCACTGGCCTACGAGGCTCTGGGTGTTACACCTGAGTCGAGTGATGCCGATATCAAAAAAGCCTATCGCAAGCTCATGAGCCAGTATCACCCGGATAAACTCATGGGGCAGGGTGTTCCGCAAGACATGATTAAAGCGGCTACCGAGCGCTCTCAAGAGATTCAAGCCGCTTATGATTTAATTAAGAAATCGCGCGCGTAACTTTTACGTTATTGATATGCGTCTCGATAGATTTATTGAAAGCCGCCTGGCTTGCTCGGCGCGCAGCGTGCGCGAAATGTTTGCGCAGCGCCAGGTGTTGCTCAACGGCGTAGCTGTTGCCGAAGGGAGGGGGCTTATTTCAGAGTTTTGCCGTGTGGAGGTTGCAGGTGATTTGTTGCAAGCTCGCCAAGCGGTTTACGTAATGCTGCATAAGCCTGTCGGTTGTGTAAGCGCTACACGCGACCACAAAAATCCCACAGTATTGGACTTGATTGATTTACCGGAGAAGGATCAACTACATCTCGCCGGTCGTTTGGATTTTAATACCACCGGGCTTATGTTACTCACCAACGACGGCCGCTGGTCGCGCCGAGTTACCCAACCGCAACAAAAAATTCCCAAGACTTATTGGGTAAAAACCAAGGATGAAATTACCACGGCCCAGGTAGAAACATTTGCGCAGGGCATCTATTTTCGTTTTGAAGATCTCTGGACATCTCCCGCGCTGCTTGAGCCTATAGATTCACACACCGCTTATCTCACTATCTATGAGGGCCGCTATCACCAGATCAAACGCATGTTTGGTTTCTTTGATAACGAAGTAATCGGTTTGCATAGATTGTCTATGGGGAACATCGAGTTGGACCCTCATCTGGCAGCGGGTGAATATCGTCATTTGAGTGCGCCCGAAATTCAATCCGTATGATTTATCCCATGCTTTTGGCGGTAAATTTTGCACTGCACTAGTGCCTGTTCAATTTTTCCCTGTGCATAAAGTCGCATTTCATTAGCCCGCACAACAATTTATTAATCTGATGTTGACAACGTTGTCCTATTGGGTGTAATTTTCGCTCATAGGGTGTTTGCCATCCTATTGTCACAATCAACATTGTTCGACATGCAGCATCAAAAAATAAAATAATCAGCGTTAAAAACGCAACATAATTAGATTGACTCATCAAGGCTACTTCATCGTTTTTTGTTTGTTCCATTCGTAAGTCTGATCCGAAACAGTTACTTGTTGTGCGGAATGCGGGAGCATTTTGTCGGTAGTTTTCGGTAGGGAGTTTTTCACTTATCCATTGTGTTGACTGCGGCGCAACTGTGCCGGGGCGGGCGTGCTATTGCCTGTAATTTATAGCCTTGCCCGAAAACAATTTTTTTAAAAACGATTAACTTAAACCTTGAGGGATATAGCATGAAAAAAACAAAAGCTTTACTCGTTCTCGGCCTACTGGCCGGAATTTCACAAGCGAGCCACGCCTACAATTGTAGTGCTGTGGCCGCTTATGTTGACGGCAGTAGCTACACCAATGGCGCTATCGTAAAAAATGGTGGCAGCGCTTATTCCTGTACGGTTTCAGGTTGGTGTTCACAGGGTGGTGCCTACGCGCCTGGCACTGGCTGGGCCTGGAGCAACGCATGGAGTGGTTTGGGCGTGTGTGATGGTTCTACTTCCAGCACAGCTTCATCGGTTGCCAGCTCGGCAAAAACTTCTTCAGCTACCTCTGTAGCAACGTCTTCTGCTTCAAGTGTTACCTCAACAGGTTCTTGCTCTGGTTTGCCAGTGTGGACCAGCTCCGGCGTTTACACCGGTGGTAATCAAGTCCAATACAACAGTGTGAAATACCAGGCTAAATGGTGGACACAAAATCAGGACCCAACATTAAATTCCGGTGCTGACGGTGTGTGGTTAAATCAAGGTCCCTGCGGAACTTCATCTTCAGTGGCTACCAGTTCATCCAAAACCAGCTCGTCTGTTGTAACCAGCTCCAGCGTAAAAACTTCATCTAGCGCGCCTTCGTCAGTGGCGACAAGTTCGGTAAAAACCTCCAGCTCAGTTTCAAGCTCCGTTGCTGGCGGTAAAAAAGTAATTGGTTATTTCCCTGAGTGGGGCATTTACGGCCGTAACTATCACGTAAAAAATATTGAGACCAGTGGTGCAGCGAGCAAACTGACTCATATTATTTACGCATTCGGCAACGTCACCAACGGACAATGTGTGATTGGTGATTCCTACGCGGATTACGATAAAGCCTACGATGCTGCCGGCAGCGTGGATGGCGTGGCAGATACCTGGGATGCGGGTGCATTGCGCGGTAGCTTTAACCAATTGCGCAAGCTGAAAAAATTGCATCCAGGTTTGAAAGTAGTGTGGTCATTCGGTGGCTGGACCTGGTCTGGCGGCTTTACTCAGGCCGCACAAAATCCTGCTGGATTTGCAGATTCTTGCTACAACCTGGTGAAAGATGCGCGTTGGGCCGACGTATTTGACGGTATCGATATCGACTGGGAATATCCTAACGAATGTGGTTTGAGTTGCGATACCAGCGGTTTCTCAGCGTACAAAAATCTGATGCAAGCATTGCGCGCACGTTTTGGTAATTTGAGCGTGAGCTCTGCAATTGGTGCAGGTGAAGCGAAGATCAATGCCGCGGATTACGCCGGTGCAGCGCAGTATGTGGATTTCTACATGCCTATGACCTACGACTACTTTGGCGCATGGGATAAAACGGGCCCAACAGCACCACATTCTCCACTCTATTCATACAGCGGTATTCCAATTGCCACTAACTATTCCGACCACGCGGTTAAGCAATTGCTTGCCAAAGGCGTACCTGCCAGCAAAATTTTGTTAGGTGTTGGTTTCTACGGCCGTGGTTGGACTGGCGTGACACAAGCGGCTCCTGGCGGCAGTGCAACTGGCGCGGCACAAGGCAGTGTTGAGGCGGGTATTGAGGATTACAAAATCCTGAAAACCAAATGCCCTGCAACAGGTACTGTAGGTGGTACTGCTTACGGTTTCTGCAACGGTGAATGGTGGAGCTACGACACTCCACAAACCCTGGTTGGTAAAGTGGATTATGTAAACCAACAAAACCTGGCCGGCGCTTTCTTCTGGGAACTGAGTGGTGATACCACTAACGGCGAGTTGATTAGCGTGTTGGGTAATCTGCGCTAGGTGTTAACGCACAGAAAATAGATTGTGTGAGAGTGATCGACCTGTAGTTCTTAAGCCTCACTTAGGTGAGGCTTTTTTATTTTTACGTTGCTTGCTTTTTTGTTGGGTTGCTGATGGTATTGTTTGCGAGACAACTGCCATATTCTTTCTCAGCAGGCGCAACATGCCCCAAGTACCCAGCGCCCAAAAGACGGTAAGCAGGACCAATAAAAGTACCGCAATAAATGCAAAAATATCCGGCGCCTTCATCAGGGTCGTCATCAAAGAATCTTCATAATAAAAAAACCACTGATGGCCATCGGGAAATATTTTGGTGTGAAACCAGTAAAAAACCTTGGTTGCTCCTATGGCCAGAATCAGTGTAGTTATCGCGAAAAAGCCGCCGAAAAATCCAAACAATATATGGCGCACTGATGGAAACTTCGCACCTTGGCGTAGCGCGAGTGCAAACGCGATAATCCACAGCACGCCTCCTGCAATACCCACCGCATAAAACTTATTGATGAGATTACTCACATCCTGCAAATGAATAATTTCTGCCTGGTGCATCAGCGGTTCGCGCGTACCGTTGGGCAGTGGATAGCTGATTTTTTCCAAGCCCTCGCCACTGTGTTGCACGGCATGGGTAATTTGCGCAAACAATTCCCAATGGTCCTCTGGCTTGGTGGTGGCAAAGCCCTGTTTGTGGCGATTGATGGGTGCGAACTCTGCTATGTGCTGCTCCAGCCCCAACATTTTGTAACCGAGCGGATAGGCGAAGCTGACTTGGGCTAACAGGTGCCAGGCTAGCAAGCTGGTCGCGAGGAGTTGCCCAATAAAAATACAGGGCCAAAGGATATAGGGGGGCAGGCGCATAAGAGTGTCTCAGAGAAAGATGGCGCAGCCTAACCAGCACGAGGCTGGTCGGCAAGCCTTGCACTTCGCTTTCCCGCCGCTATACAGGTTGCTCAGGAAAGTAAAAACCGGTAAATCCCTCACAGCAAATGTATTGTATGATTTATCATTCAAGTTAAGCATAACAATATCTATGGGAGAACAAATAATGATGAAGCATCTGAAAACCCTGGCGGTGAGCCTGGCGTTGCTGGCCCTGGGCGGGCAGGTAGCGGCCGCTGAATCGCCAGCGCGCGAACGTTTATCACTGGATGGAGGCTGGTTGTTCCATTTGGGCGATGTACCTTTCCCTGAAATCAAAACCCACGGTGCCTCCTACAATAACGCCAAAGCCGGCAATGCTGGCGGTGCTGCGGCGCTGGAATACGACGACTCCGATTGGCGTCACCTGGATCTCCCCCACGATTGGGCGGTAGAAGGCCCCTTTGATCCCAAAGAAAATATTTCCCAAGGCTATCGTCCGCGCGGCATCAGCTGGTATCGCCGTTATTTGCGCGTGGAGGAGAGCGAGCGCGGCCGCTATATGGAGTTGCAATTCGATGGTATAGCCACACGTGCAACTATTTGGGTAAATGGCAACGAAGTCGCCCACAATTTCTCTGGCTACAACGCGACCCATGTGGATATCACACCTTATTTACGCTACGGCGATGCACTCAACACAATTGCTGTGCGCGTTGATGCCAATGCCATGGAAGGTTGGTGGTATGAAGGTGCCGGTATTTATCGCCACAGCTGGCTAACCAAAACCAATCCCATACACATCATCAGTGATGGCATACATGCAACACCGCGTCAGGCTGCAAGTGGTGAATGGCAATTGCCGGTTGCAGTGACGCTGGATAATAGCGGCAAGCAAGCGAATAAAGTGGATGTGGAAATTACTGTGGCCGATCCATCGGGCAAACAAATTGCTCGCCAAACACAATCGGTCGATGTACCTCTATTTACACCTACTACTGCACAGGTCGCGATTAGCGTTCCATCGCCACAACTCTGGTCCCTACAGCAAATCAATCTCTATAGCGTTAATGCAAAAGTGCTACAAGCAGGCAAAGCAATTGATGAGCAATCACTAAAAACGGGCTTTCGAAAAATTCATTTCGATGCGCAAAAAGGTTTCTTCCTCAATGATCAGCATGTGAAGTTGCAGGGCATTTGTATGCACCAGGATCACGCCGGTGTCGGTGTGGCAATTCCCGATAGTATTTGGGAATACCGCTTGCGTCGTTTGAAAGAATTGGGTGTTAACGCCATTCGTTTTTCACACAATGCACCCGCACCTGAAGTGTTGGATATGGTGGATCGCATGGGCTTTTTGGTAATGGATGAAAACCGCAATTTTAATCCGTCGCCGGATTATATGAAGCAATTGGAATGGATGGTGCGCCGCGATCGCCATCACCCTGGCATTATTTTGTGGTCGGTATTTAACGAAGAACCGGTGCAGGGAACGGAAGTCGGCTACGAAATGGTTCGCCGCATGGTGAGCGCGGTAAAAGCATTGGACGATACACGCCCTGTTACGGCGGCCATGAATGGTGGCATGTTTGGCGACGTGAACGTGTCCCAGGCAGTAGATGTGGTTGGCTTCAATTATCAAGTAAAAGATTACGACCGCTTCCACGAACTGTATCCCAATGTGCCGCTGACGAGTTCGGAAGATACCTCAGCCTTTATGACCCGCGGTGAATACACCACTGATGCCGCAAAAAATCTGATCGCCAGTTACGACGATGATTTTGCGCCCTGGGGTAACAGCCACCGCGATGCCTGGGAATTAATCGACAAGCGCGATTTTGTGGCCGGTGGTTTTGTGTGGACAGGCTTTGATTATCGCGGCGAGCCAACACCTAACGAATGGCCTTCCGTCAGTTCTGTATTCGGCATTATGGATTTGAACGGTTTTGCGAAAGATGCTTATTACATGCATCAAGTGCAATGGATTAAGGATCGCCCACTCATTTATGTTGCGCCTCACTGGAATTGGGCGGGTAAAGAAGGCCAAAACATTCGCGTCATGGTGATGGCCAACACAGAGCGCGTGAAGCTTTTACTCAATGGCAAAGAAATCGGTGAGCAAAAAGCGGATCACTATCGCATGAATTATTTCAGTGTTCCCTATGCCCCCGGCAAGCTGGAAGCCATAGGTTTTAATGGCGACAAGCAAGTGGCACAGGCCATTGTTGAAACCACGGGTGACGCTGTAGCGCTGCAATTAATTCCCGACCGCAAAAACCTGCAAGCCGATGGCCGCGATGCATTGCCAATCACTGTGCAAGCGGTGGATGCCAAGGGCAGGGTAGTGCCTGGTGCGGCGAATAAAGTGAGCTTTGCGATTAGTGGAGCTGGCAAGTCTATCGGCCACGGCAACGGTAATCCAAATTCCCACGAAGACGAAAAGGGTAGTAGTCGCGAACTTTTTCATGGACTTGCGCAACTCATCGTGCAAGCTGGTGACACCAGCGGCAATCTGCAAATACAGGCTAGCAGCCCAGGTTTGAAAACTGCCAGTGTGAAAATTCCGGTAGCCAAAACAGTTTTGATCCCACAGGTGCAATCGCCGGTGCCTATCAGTTTGTTGCACTACTGGCGAATCTCCCCCGCTTCATCCGGTCGCCTGGACCCGAACCAGGTGCTGTCTGATAACGATATGAACTCCTGGGGGTGGGGCCAAATCCCTGTGCGTGAAGTAACGAAACCGGAAGGCAACTGGCGTTTATTCCGCACAACCTTTACGCCTCGTACTGATCTGTCGAATGGTCGTGCAAAAATTATGTTTGATCATTTAGTTGGTAAAACAGAAGTATGGCTTGACGGAAAAATGCTTGGCAAAACTGACAAATACGACACCACCAACTTCAGTGTGACCTTACCGGCGGGCAAACAGTATCGTCAGCTGACATTGTTGATAGAGGCGGAGCCTGGAAAAGCGTCTGGTGTTGTCGGCAAGGTAAAAATAGAACAGTAGTAATAGCGAGTAATCCAATAAGCCCCGCGATGCGGGGCTTTTTTTTGCAGGGTATTTTCCCGGGATATAAATGTAGGCTTTGGTTAACAAAGATTAAGGAACAGTAAAAACGTTGCGCCTATCGAGCCGCTGGCTGTGGCGAGCTTGTATATTGCTTCCCGCCAACAACACGCTGTTTTAACAGCGGCAACCTGACAATCTAACTCCATAACAATTCAGGCTTGTAACCACCGAGTAATTTCTATGAAACAGACAACTCTTGTAAGCCCGGCGGCAGGTCGCTGGGTGGCATTGGATATTTTGCGTGGCCTCAGTGTGATAGGCATGCTGCTGGTCGTTAATCCCGGCGCCTGGGATTTGCGATACAGCTGGCTTAGCCATATTGATTGGCAGGGGCTGGGCGCAGCTGACATGGTTTTCCCCGGATTTTTATTTTGTGTAGGTATGGCGCTGCCTATTTCTCTGGCGCGCCGGCTGGTTAGTGGTGACAGCGCAGTGCGCATAGGGGCCCACATATTGTGGCGCAGTGCGGTGTTAGTGTTGCTGGGTGTTTTGCTCAATGCGTTTCCTGGATTTGATTTTTCGCAAGTGCGCTTACCTGGCATTTTGCAGCGTATTGGTCTTTGTTATGGGCTGGTTGCCAGTTTACTGTTGCTGGTGGCTCAGCCAGGGCCCGCGGGCATTTTGCGGCTCAATACCAGGATACTTGTCGCTGTCGTTGCCGGATTGGTATTGGGCTATTGGCTGTTGCTCTCGCTGGTCGCTGCACCCGGAGCGCAAGCGCCGGCATTTGATTCGGTTAATAGTTTGCCAGCCTGGCTGGATCGCTCAGTATTTACTGTCGCTCACCTGTGGCCTTGGGGATTAACGGATGGCAAGGTCACCTACGATCCCGAAGGCTTGCTAGCAACACTGCCAGCGTGCGTGAACGTATTGGTGGGGGCATTAGCCTGCCATTTTTATTTGTCGGCCAATACTCACTATAAAAACCTGATGTTTACCGTTGCAGGTGTGGTGTTGATGTTATTGGCACTCGCGCTTGATCCTGTGTATCCGATCATTAAAAAAATCTGGACCGGCAGCTTCGCGCTGTTTAGTGTGGGGGTGTCACTGGTATTGCTGGCTGCAATCGATGCCGTTATACGCAAGATAAAAACAACAGCGCTGCTTTATCCTATTCATGTATTTGGCGCTAATGCCCTGCTCGCATTTTCAGTCTCTACACTGATCGGCCCGCTGATGGATATACCACTGGAAACCAATAATGCGGCGAGTAGCTTGCGTAATAGTGGGTTTGCATTTTTTAAGCAATTGCTTGGCAATCCGCCACTGGCATCCTTTTGTTATTCGCTTGTGGTAACTGGCTTGATTTTTTTACTCATGAGTTGGTGCTATCAGCGTCGCTGGTTTTTGCGGTTGTAATGCGGGTAAAACTTACGCGGCATAAGCTACTGGGGAGGAGGGGCCAAGCCACTCCTTAACCTTGCGGTTAAGATCATGCTTGGCCGCCTTACGTTTAGCTTTTTCAGTTTTTTCATGCACACCACCCTTGCTCATAATCGGGTGGAATGCATGTCCGTTACGCCTTTCCTGCTTCTTTGCCATCGTCTTTTCCTCTTTGGGCTTGTTAAAGCTCCGTCATCATAAAATGTCTGTCTGTGAATTTCAAAATTTGCCTTAATAACCTGGCCCGAAACTGGTGCGTAGCATCATAAATACTCGCCATTTTGAGGCAAGCTGGCGAATGTGTTACTGAAAGAAGCTTGTCTTCCCGAAGGAATGCGCATTTTGGATCTTAACTTCAGTATTATCTTGACAACGTTGTCCTATTCATTCATTTTTAGGCTTGCTTTATTGGCAGTTTTTTTTGGAATTGCTTATGGGTGAGGTCGCCTTATTTAATATTAATGATATAACAGTGCTCTTTGGCGGCTTTTTGTCGCTGGTACTGGGGGTCATGTTATGTGTTCGCCGTAAGGAGATGCGCGGCAGGCGTACCTATGGGTTGGGCCTGGCGATTTTCTTTTTTCTGGGCGCGCTCCATGCGCTGGATACGCTCATCTATTGGAGCACCAGTCTCAATCATTTTTTATCGGCTATATCTGCCGACTTTTTTTTCGTATTGGGTTTTGTATTTTTCCTGCAGGGGCCTTTGCTCTATTGGTTTACCAAGGCCGTTATTTACCGCGATTTTGAATTTACCAAAACCAGCTTGCTGCATTTAATTCCCGCGCTTTTTTATCCCTTTTATGTGTATATGATTTACCACCATAGGGATTTGGATTACAAACTCGCCTACGTGCATAGTTGGGATATGGTGAGGGAAAATCCTTATTTTGATTACTTGATATGGGCACAGCGCTCGGCGATTTTTATTTACAGCGCCTTGAGTGTTGCAGCGCTTTATCATTACGTCAGACATTTAAAATCAACCTGGTCGGCATTGAGTAAAGTCGATTTGAATTGGCTGAAGTTATTACTTTTCGGTTTTTTTGCTATTAGCTGCTGGGGAATTTTTTCGCTGATTGAATCGCGCGTCCTCCATTTGGGGTTTGATAGCCTTACAGGTGTTATCGAAAACCACCTTTTCTTTTTATATAACAGCGCCTTGGTTGTGTATTTGTTGCAAGGTTCGCTAGGTTTTGTGGAGATTCAGGTTGAGCACACTATCGCCACCAAACAAGAACCTGAGTTACCCCAACAATCGCTGGTTGAAAAGCTTCAGCAATATATGTTGGAAGAGAAACCTTATCTGGAGCCGCACATGACAGTCGAGCGACTTGCTATCAGGTTACAGGTTTCGCCCAAACTATTGTCCAGTGTTATCAATGGCCAGCTACATCAAAACTTTTTTGAGATGATCGGCTGCTATCGCCTCGAAGAAGCCAAAAAGCAATTGGCCGATCCGCAATACAAAGATTTATCGATTAGCGAAGTGATGAAAAATTCCGGCTTCAGTAGCAAATCCGTTTTCAATCAGGCTTTTAAAAAGGATGTTGGTGTTACCCCCAGTCACTATCGTCAGCAACATCTCGGCAATTTCCAATTGGCACGTAGCTAGCAACCTGGAAACTGCAGTAATACTTTTGGAAGTTGGAGTTCGATTTTAAGGTGGCACTGGTTACAGAAAATCTGTTGAGGTAGTTTTAGTTGAAATGTCTGGGTGTCAGATATTTTCACTTTTAGCTCAAGAGAATGATTATGGAAAAAGGTTATAAAGTTGTTCGGCATTATCTGTGCAGGTTCGTGTGGTTATTACTCATTAGCCTCAATGCCAGTGCCAGTGCTAAACCAGTAGTCATAGGTTATGTGCCCAGTTTTCGCGACATGATCGGCACGATCGACGTTACAGATTTATCGCTGTTAACGCATATCAATATTTCCTTCGCAAATCCTGATGCGGATGCCGTATTGATAAAGAATAATAATTTGCAATGTATGCCAAACGCATTGGGCAATCCCACGCCGGTTTCTGATATCCAATATCTGGTGACTAAATCCCATCAAGCAGGTGTAAAGGTGTTGCTATCTATTGCAGGTGGTGTGATTCCAGTCTGCTCGGGTAATTGGCAAACCTTGCTGAAGCCCGCCAGCCGCCAGCTATTGGTTGATAATCTTATTAGTCTTATCGATGAACTCAACATAGATGGTGTAGACGTTGATATTGAAGGTGAAGTATTAACGGCAATAGATAAGGAGGGAAATTACACGCCCTTTGTTAAAGCGCTTTCTGAAAAATTAATCGCACGCGGAAAATTACTTACCTGTGCGACAGCCTCCTACCAGGGAGGGATGATTCCTATATCGTCTATTCCCTATTTCGATTACGTCAACGTGATGTCTTACGATTTGGTGGGGCCCTCATGGGGCGTGGCGGGCGCTGAGCACTCAACTTATGCCATGGCGGCATCCGATATTGATCTTTGGCGACATCGCGGAGTGCTACCTGAAAAACTGGTCTTGGGTGTTCCCTTTTATGGTTATGGCTTTGGCAGCTATCCATCGGATTTTGCTTACAAAGAGGTACTCGCAAAATTCGGTGCAGAAGCCAGCAAAAAAGATCTGGTAGGCGACGCCTGTGTAGGTTGCAGCTACATCACCTATAACGGTATCCCCACCATTCAGGCAAAAACGCAGTTGGCCATGCAGAAAGCGGGTGGTGTAATGATGTGGGAGTTATCGCAAGATGCTTCAGGTCCATCCAGTTTATTGAAAACAATCAATGACACTTTGCGCGGCGATGCTTCAAGTTCTACGTCCAGTTCAAAGGCTTCGGCAAGTAGTTCCCTGTCCTCGATAAGTAGCAACGCTTCTGCATCAAGTATGTCAGCTATCAGTAATATATCTGGCCCACGCGTTAAATCATCTGGTGGTGCAATTGATGGCTTGGCGATAGTGCTGCTTGCACTCGTTGGTTTTGCAAAAACAAGACGATCACTTTACCGCGGGTAAATAAATGGAATCTCAGGGGATACAAAATATTGTTGTTGTAGGCGGCGGCACAGCTGGTTGGATGACGGCGGCGGCGCTGTCTCGCTTTTTGCGATCCCCAAAGTACAACATCCAGCTCATAGAGTCTGAAGTGATAGGCACAGTGGGTGTTGGCGAGGCGACAGTGCCACATCTGCGGTTTTTCAATGAAGTCCTTGGTATTAATGAGCTGGAGTTTATGGAAAAAACCAATGCCACCTATAAGCTTGGCATTGAGTTTTCAGATTGGGGAAAATTGGGCGATAGTTATATTCATCCCTTTGGTATGTTCGGCCAACCTATCGACAATATCAGCTTTCACCATTATTGGTTAAAACAATTTCAATCAGGTGATAGGCCGCCTATCGGTGAGTATTCAATCGCCGTAATGGCGGCCAAGGCAAACAGGTTTGCGTATCCGGGTGCGGATGTAAAAACCTCACTGTCAAAATACAGTTATGCCTTTCATATAGATGCCAGTCTCTACGCCAAATTTTTACGCACCTACAGCGAAGCGCGCGGCGTAAAACGCATTGAAGGAAAAATTCTTTCCGTAAACCAGAATGCAGATTCAGGTGATATTGAAAGCGTAAAGCTTGAGAGTGGTCAGGAAATTACGGGCGATTTTTTTATCGATTGCTCAGGTTTCCGCGGCTTGTTAATTGCGCAAACCTTAAAGACCGATTTCGAAAACTGGAGCCATTGGCTGCCGTGCAATCGCGCAGTTGCTGTACCTTCTGAAAGAACCGGGGAGCCCATTCCCTATACCAAGGCGAGTGCGCGTAGTGTTGGCTGGCAGTGGCGTATTCCGTTGCGTCACCGCACAGGCAATGGTCATGTATATTGCAATGATTTTATGAGTGAGGATGAGGCTATCTCGGATTTGCTAATGAATCTGGATGGCAAGCCCCTTGCCAATATTAATGCCCTGCGTTTTACCACTGGTCGGCGCAAACAAAGCTGGGTTAAGAATTGCGTGGCCATAGGTTTGTCCAGTGGATTCCTGGAGCCTCTGGAGTCCACCAGTATCTATTTAATTCAAGTGGCCATTATGCAATTGGTCGAGTTTTTCCCCAGTGGAAAATTCGACACAGAAGCGCGGGATGAATTCAATCGCCAGGTGACGCTTGAGTATGAGCGGGTTAGGGACTTTCTTATCCTCCACTATCACGCTACCCAGCGGGATGATTCGGAGTTTTGGAATTATTGTCGAACCATGAAAATTCCCGAAAGCCTTGCTAATAAAATGGAATTATTTCGTGTGCAAGGCACTGTTGAGCGCTACACCAGGGGCATGTTCCTTGAGCCAAGTTGGGTAGCTGTCTCTCTGGGGCAGGGCATAGTTCCCAAAACTTTCCATCCGGTAGTTAATGCATTGCCAACTCATGAGCTGCAGACACAATTGTACAGGATGAGGGAGTTGGTCGCTGCTGAAGTGAATAAAATGCCAAGCCATGCGCAGCAGTTAGCGTCATTTGCGAGCGCACAAAAAAACTCACCATCCTGGCCGGCGGCGGCTATGAGTTTATACGAGGTGTTCTCGTGATGATTCAGGCCAATCAACTCACAACCGTTAAGCGCATTATTATTTTGGGCGCTGGCTTAACTGGCTGGACGGTGGCCGCTGGCATAGCCAAGGGTTTAGCTGGCTTAAATATTCATATAGTGGTGGTGGATGATCCGGTATTGTGTGAGAAGGATGATTGCTGCGAAGCATCTATGCCATCGATACAGGCATTCCACAAATTCCTGGAAATTAACGAATCGGAGTTGATTGCTACTACTGGCTCCACTTATATACTGGCGACTGAATATTCCAATTGGTCTCACGAAGAGCAGAGATACTTTTTACCCTTCTCTGATCACGGTTTTATGTTGCAGCGCATGGAGTTCGCGCAATATTTTGTAAGCCATGTAAGTCGTGTTGGCCAAGCGATAGCAGGAACGAATTACGATGCCTATTCGCTAGCTGCCAAGGCGGCAAGTATGGGGCGCTTTCGTCATCCGTCCAATGATCCCTCCTCATTATTGTCCACGCTCGATTATGGTTTACAGCTTAACGGCGCCAGCTACACTATTTATTTATCGGCCTACGCAAAGGCGATAGGGGTTGAGCATCTGCAAGCCAAGGTTATAGCAGCGGGATTATCCGCTACCGACGGGCTACTAACTTATCTAAAAGTAGAGGCTGGTTCTGACGCAGGCACAGCTATGGATAACGAGGGAAAAATTTACGGCGATTTATTTATAGATTGCACGGGCCAACAGGCCTGGCTTAAAAACCAACTTGAAGCTGTGGATTTTCAGAGCTGCCCATTGTTGGGAACCAATAGCGCTGTGAGCTTTACCTCGGCGGCAGAGGGCGCCGTTCCATCGGCCAGCAAAATCTACCGGGATGACGCAGGTTGGTACCAACAAATAAGCGCACAGAATTTCCTTGAAACCCGTTATTACTTTAATGGGGATTTAACTGAATCTGATTTGGTACTACAGCGGTTGATAAATGGTCATTACAAAACGGGGGCTGATATTGGCGATGTTAAACTGCAACATTATCGCCCGGGTAATGACCGCACATCCTGGGCCGGGAATTGCCTGGCTATAGGCCAGTCTGCAGGTTATGCCGAAAATTTTGTTGTAGGAAAATTGCATCTGGTTCAAAGCGCGGTGCTTCGCTTTCTAAAGTTGTTCCCCTCCGATCTTGTTAATGGCTGGCAACAACAGGAATACAATCGTCTCACGCAAGCCGAGTTTGCAAATCTGGCAGACTTCCATGCATTGCATTACCACCTGGCAAATGATGTTTCTTCCGTGTTCTGGCGAGAGGCGGCTTGCCATATGTCCGATTCACTCAAGCATCGGCTCAGACTTTTTCGCGAGCGTGCCACTATTCCTTTTTACGAAAATGAGACTGTGTCTTCGGGTATGTGGACTTCGTTGCTGCTGGGTTGCCGCTTTTCAGTTGCATCCTATAACCCACTGATAAACCTTGTAGATTCTGAATGGGTTAACGAGCAACTGACGAAAATGCAAACGCTGATGGCACAGGCGGCAGATGCTATGCCATCACATGCTGAGTATCTAAACGCATTGATAAAAATGCACAAAGTGGGAGGTAATACTTTAGGTAGATAAGGTTCGACTTTTGGCTATCGCTAGAACCCCAAAAAGTGTGGTGTTAGATTCAAGTTGGCGTAAAAAAATTGTGAAAGATTTTATTTCATGAGTTTTGTTTAAAAAAACACGCCGCTGAGAGTTATGCATCAACAATTATGTACACACGAAAAAAGGGGTTTGCCATGTTGAACAAGCGCACGAATAGGCGTGTACCTATAGGGTCCGTGAAATTCAAGCGATCACTGCTCGCATTTTCCGTGATGGCCTTGAGTTCTCCATCACTATTGCTGGCGGATAACGGCCCGGAGGGCGTCGAAGAGGTTGTGGTTCGCGGAATTCGCGCCAGTTTGGAGAACGCGCAAGAAATCAAGAAAAATGCCGATACGGTTAAGGATGTTATTACGGCATCTGATATAGGTGCTCTGCCGGACAAGAGCGTTACCGAGGCCTTGCAACGCGTACCAGGTGTTACTGTAGGTCGCTTCGCCTCGTCCTCAGACCCAAACCATTTTGCGGCTGAAGGTCGCGGTGTATTAGTGCGTGGCCTTGATCGCGTACACAGCCAATTCAATGGTCGCGATTCATTTAGTGCGGGCAACTGGGCTGCAGGTCTAAGTTTTGAAGATGTACCACCGGAATTATTGGGCTCGGTGGAAGTTGTTAAAAACCAAACCTCCGACATTATCTCCGGTGGTATTGCGGGTACTGTTAATCTGGTGACACGCAAGCCTTTTGATAGTGAGGGGCGCAAAGTATTTGTGTCGGTAAAAGATAGCTATGGTGATTTGGTTGGTACGGATTCACCGGCTTTGTCTGGCCTCTATAGCGATCGCTGGGAAGCATCGGCGGGCGATTTTGGTTTCCTGATCAGTGGTGCTACTTCCAAATTTAATGCGCGAGGTGACGGTATGAACCTCACCAACTTCTATGAGCGCAGTGCCACTCAAACAGAATTCGCCGGTCTGGATACGAGTCTCGCCGGCCACGCCAACGAAAAACTTTATATGCCGGTAGGCCTCTGGTTACGCACGGCCGATTCTGATCGCAGCCGTACTGGTTTGGATACTTCCCTGCAATGGCAAAATCCCGATCAAACCATTAAAGCGACCGCCGAATTTATTCGTTCGAAATCCGTTGAAAACTGGCGTGAGCACGTCTTATTCCCCACCGACGATTCACAAGGTTTTGCACCGGACTTTACCGCTGTGCAACTGGATCCAACCAAGCCCGCCACCTTTGATGAGAACGGCTATTTCACCAGCGGTACTATTACCTACCCCTGGAACACAGCCATGTTAACCAGCTCGCGCAGCGACCATACCGAAAGTGTCGTGAGGGATTCCAGTTTTAAACTGGAAATAAATCCCAACGATCAGTGGGCTATCAAGTTGGATGCGCAACATCTCAACACTGGATTCCATCGCCAAAACAACAGTATTAACAACCGCTTCTCGCAATCCGATGTGACCCTGGATTTGCGTGGCAAAACACCTAAGGTTGAATTCCTGGGTACCAACCATAACCCGGCGGGAACGCCGGCGGGCTGGATGGGATGCCCGGCGGGTGATAATCCCGGCACCACAGATTTATCCGATCCACAGGGGTCCTGTAATTATTATCAAGTATCCATCATGGATACCAATGTGGATGCTGAGGGTACTCTCGATGCCTTCACCGCCGACGTGCAATATAAAATCGATGGCGATTGGTTGAAGTCTGTGAGCGGCGGCGCTTATTTTTCTGATGTGGACCGCACCACACAAGATGACAACTATGCAAACTGGGGTAACGTTTCCAATACCTGGGGGCAATTGCCTATGTCAGGTCTGGCGGATCATCCGGAGATTTCCGAGAAGTTTACCTTCGACAAGGATTTCTTTAATGGCAAGGGTCTGGTTGGCGCTAACCGTACTTTCCTTTTCCCAAAGATATCCGACACGCGTGAAAGCAGCCTCCTGGCTTACGATAAATATTTGTTGTCCAAGGGCATTAGTAACGGCGGCTGGCGCAACCGACATGAGCGCTTCACCATTGATGGAAAGCCGACGGATGCCAAAGGCTATTTGCCATTTGAAACGGTAAAAACCAGCATCAATCGTGTAGAGGAATATGTCCGCTTTGATTTTGCGAATGACGAACTGGCCATACCTGTTAAAGCAAATCTCGGCTTGCGCCATGTGAGTTATGAAGTAGAAGCGACGGGTACATCGGTTTATAACGATGCATCCAAAGGTTTAAGCACTACACAAAAAGCATTCTTTGAAAGCCATTATCCCGATTACGTGAAGTTTTTTAATGGCGATGGCTCTTCAGTAGATACGCAAAAACCTGATGCATATACAGCGACCTTGCCAACCTTTAACCTCAGTTTGAGTTTGCGTGAGGATTTAATTGCACGTGTTGCTTTATCCAAAGCGATTTATTTCCCATCGCTATACGATATGCGTAATACCCGCAATTACAGTTTGGCTACATCCTTCACACCTTCCGATTCTACCCAGGTGCCAACGGCTATGACGGCGGTACCCAGTGGCACAGGTGGTAATCCGAATTTGAAGCCGGAAGAATCCAAGCAATTGGATTTAACCCTGGAGTGGTATTACAGCAAATCCACATCCCTGACGTTTAGCGCGTTCTATAAGGATTTGGATAATTTGTTCCGCGACCGCAACTATGCAACCACAGTGGTGAATCCGCTGAACGGCACTTCGGTAGATATGACCATTCGCCAGCAAGTGAACGAGGGTAGCGGTACTATTTCCGGCTTCGAAGTCGCGTATCAACAATTTTATGATTTCTTACCGGGTGCCTGGAGTGGTTTGGGATCACAAATTAACTATACCTATGTGAAACCAAAAGACCTGGCTGACCAAAGTGATAGCACTAGTGTGTCGGTGGGTGGCGATAGAAACTTGTTCAGGAATTTTACGGGTTTGTCATTGCCGGGGTTGTCAGAAAACACGCTTAACTTCACAGGTATGTACCAATATGCTGGTATAGAAGCGCGGTTGGCTTATAACTGGCGTTCGGAGTATTTGGTAACTCGTCGTGATGCAGATGCTTTCGCACCTATATTCGCAAAAGCGGCAGGTTATCTCGACGCATCACTTTGGTACACCATCAATGATAATTGGCGTGTGGGCGTGGAGGGCAGTAACTTGCTCAATACCATGACTGAAACCACCACACAATTTAATCAGGCCGGTGTGACTACACCAAAAACTTTCTCCACAACGGATAGGCGTTACGCAATTTCGGTAAGGGCAAGTTTTTAATTGATGTGAAATAAAAAACGCACTATGTAAGTAGTGCGTTTTTTTTGAGAAAAAAATATGAGCAATGACAACAACACGATAAAAGACAACAAGATAAAAGATATAGTCATCGTAGGTGGCGGAACCGCTGGCTGGATGACAGCAGCGGGTTTGAGTCATGTGCTCACTAGTAAAGGCTGCAGAATCAGGCTGGTTGAATCAGAGCATATAGGTACAGTCGGTGTGGGGGAGGCAACAATTCCCGTCATACAAAAATTCAACCAGATTTTAGGTATAGACGAAAACGATTTTATAAAAAGTACCCAGGGCACCTTCAAATTAGGTATTCAATTTGTAAATTGGGGAAGCCTGGGTAATAGCTACATACATCCCTTTGGTGGCTATGGTATGAGTGTGGGCTATCTGGAGTTTTATCACTACTGGCTGAGATACCATGCACAAACCCAAAGCCCTGATGCCGGCGAATATTCCATCGGCGTGCAAGCTGCCCTTAAGGGTAAGTTTATGCCGCCTGCACAAATCCCTAATTCTCCCTTGTCAAAAATTTCCTATGCCTATCATTTTGATGCGGGGCTCTACGCTAAATATTTGCGAAAATTTGCGGAGGCCCGTGGTGTCGAGCGTATTGAAGGCGAAGTTGTAAAGGTAAATCTGCGAGAGGCAGATGGATTTATAGAGTCTGTTCGCTTGAAAAATGGTGAGCTGATCGGCGCTGATTTATTTATAGATTGCAGTGGCTTTCGCGGTCTACTTATCGAGCAAGCGATGAACACAGGTTATGAAGACTGGAGCCACTGGCTGCCATGCGATAGCGCTGTGACCGTACCTACAGAAAATATAGCTCCACCAGCCTCTTTTACCCGGTCCACTGCCCATGGTGCAGGATGGCAATGGCGAATCCCATTGCAACACAGAACCGGTAATGGTCATGTGTATTGCAGCAAATATATGAGCGATTCCGAAGCTAAAGAAATACTCCTGGAAAATTTGGAGGGTGAGGCTTTGGCTGAGCCTAAACTCCTGCGTTTCAAAACGGGTATGCGCAGGAAGTTCTGGAATAAAAATTGTGTTGCCATAGGCCTATCCAGTGGTTTCCTGGAACCGTTGGAATCCACCAGTATTCACTTAATACAATCCAGCATTTCAAAATTGATCGCATTTTTTCCTCACGCCAGTTTTGATCAAACAGATATAGATAAATACAACCAGATTCTTACAACGGAAATGCTGGCAATACGCGATTTTATTATCCTGCATTACAAGGTCAGCCAGCGCACGGATTCGGAGTTTTGGAATTATTGCAGGCACATGGAGGTTCCGGAAAGCTTGCAGAAAAAGATCAATCTGTATCATTCCAGTGGGCGCTTGTTTCGCGATAACAATGAGCTATTCGATGATGTTAGCTGGTTTGCTGTTATGCAAGGGCAGGGGTTGCAGGCTACAAAATACCATCCATTAGTGGATGAGCTGGAGGATGATAAATTTATTCAGTTTATGGAAGAGATAAAAGCCGTTATTCGTCGCTCGGCGGACGCCATGCCAACCCATGAAGACTATATTGCGAAACACTGTTCCGCTCAAAAATGAGCGTTCTTCTTTTGGTAATTGCAGTTCTAGTTTTGGATTTCACGTTGTTTGGTATTTTTTCGGATGATAATTTTGTGCTGCAATCATTAGTATCCAAACAACCAAAATATTATGAAACCAGCAGACATGAATTCCAGCAAGCGCTCGCCCGTATTTGATGTAATGCGCGGTTTAACCATCGCGATGATGATTCTGGTAAATACACCGGGTTCGTGGGATCACAGGTATGCCGCACTCTCCCATGCGGACTGGAACGGATGCACGCCCACAGATCTGGTGCTACCATTTTTCCTTTTTGTGGTAGGGGCGGCCATGTATTTCGCGTTTCGACCCTATCACTTTTCCTGGTCACTGCCGCTTGCTGAAAAAATCGGCCGGCGCAGCATGATTATCTTTTTATTGGGCCTGGTTTTTAATGCGGTTCTCGATCATCAAACCTTCACTAATTTACGCATAATGGGTGTTCTGCAGCGCATTGCGCTGGCGTATGTGATAGCGGCCATTATCGTGCTCAGTGTGAGGCGAATTTATATCTACTTGATTTCGATAGGGCTGCTGTTGGGGTACTGGGGGTTGCTTTGTATTGCAGGTGGCAGCGACCCTTTTGGACTGAGCAGTAATGTAGTTGTACGCAGTGATATTTTTATATTGGGCCCAGTGCATTTGTGGCAAGGCAAGGGCGTCCCTTTTGATCCTGAGGGTATTTTGAGTAGCTTGCCGTCAGTCGTAAACGTATTGATAGGCTTTGAAATTGCTCGCTATACCAGCGCTGAAAATCAACGCTGGCGGGCCGTTGGGTTATTGACGGTGGCCGGGTTAAATCTGGTCATCCTTGGGTTGTTATGGAGCTTGTGGTTGCCGATTAATAAGTCGCTCTGGACCAGCTCCTACGTTATTTACAGTGCCGGTTATTTTTCACTGGTATTAGCGGTAGCCATTTGGGTGGTCGATATAAAGCGCTGGGATGCCATCGCGAAACCTTTGCTAGTGTTGGGCAGCAATTCCCTCTTTATTTATTTTGTCGCCGCTTTTTGGGTGCATGCCTACAACTATATTCCCGTGCGGGGTGTTGGGGATTTTTATCAGGCCAGCTTTTTGTGGTTAGCGAAGTTTATGCAACCCTTGAACGCTTCACTTGCCTTCGCCCTGGCTCATGTTGGTCTGTTTTGGTGTTTGAGCTATTTTTTGTTTCGACGCCGGATTTTTATCAAAGTATAAGTGGCACAATTTTTCACGAGTAGTTAGAAAAAAGTATTTCACTTTCAAATTTTAAAAAGTGGGCAGGTTCTAGTTTGGGTAATTGGGGTTTGAGTTTCAGTTTGTTATTGATGACCACTCTGGCGAGTGCTAGCGTCAAATAACCCGAGAGCTTGAACAATAATGAATTACCAACATACGGAGCTGAATATGCCAACCCACTTTTTTACCAAACCTGCCTTATTGGCCTTAACCGCATTGCTATCCTTGCCCGCAGCTAACCTGGCGCTGGCGCAAACCAATAAACTTATTGGCTATATTCCTTCCTATCGCAATATGGCGACGGTGGCGGATGCAACGGACTTTACCAAATTAACTCACGTCAATATTGCATTTCTCAATCCCAATGCCAGCGGTCTTTTGGCATCTGGCGGGAGCCCGGTATGTATGCTGGATTCGTCTGGCGCTACAAATGTCGCTGGCTCACAAATTACTTATGTGGTGAATAAAGCCCATGCAGCAGGTGCCAAAGTATTGGTATCTATGGCGGGGGGCGGCTTGCCTGCTTGTGCGGGAAATTGGCAGACGCTTTTACAGCCTGCAAATCGCGCCGCACTGGTTACCCGAGTGGCGCAATTTGTGAGCGATTTTAATCTCGATGGTGTGGATATAGATATAGAGGGAGACTTGCTCACGAGTATCGACAACGCTGGAAATTACACGCCGTTTATCCAGAGCCTGAGAAATACTTTACCTGCCGGAAAATTATTAACGGCGGCGACTGCCTCTTACGTTGGCGGCATGATTCCTACCTCATCACTTACTTATTTTGATTTCGTCAATATCATGTCTTATGACGCTATTGGTCCGGGATGGGGGCAATCAGGGGCTGAACATTCACCTTATTCCATGGCTGTTTCCGATATCAATACCTGGCTTGCGAGAGGTTTGCCCAAATCAAAATTAATATTGGGCGTGCCTTTTTACGGTTATGGTTTTAATGGAATGCCGAGCTCAATTTCGTTTAAAGATATTGTTGGGCAATACGGTGCGTCGGCAGCGCAAAATGATGTGATAGGCACACGCTGCGCAGGATGTTCCTATATCACTTACAACGGTATTCCAACGATTCGCAGTAAAACCCAATTGGCAAAACAGCAGGGTTCTGGTGTGATGATTTGGGAGTTATCCCAGGATGCGACGGGAGCCAACAGTTTATTGGGTGTGATTAAAACGGAATTAGGTTCGAGTAGCGGATCAAGTTCTTCAAGCTCCTCATCGGCGGCTTTCACAACACTTATTCAAGCCGAAAGCTATTCCAATATGAGTGGCGTGCAATTGGAAGCGACCACTGACACAGGCGGTGGCCAGAATGTGGGCTGGATTGATACTGGCGATTGGATGGCTTACGCCAATATTAATTTCCCAACAACAGGCTCTTACCGTGTGGAATATCGCGTGGCCAGCCCAAGTGGTTCAACTCTCTCACTTGATTTAAATGGCGGCGCAATTCAACTTGGGCAAGTCAATGTCCCTGCAACGGGTGGCTGGCAAAGTTGGGTCACGGTTACCCAAACGGTCAACATTACGGCAGGGACTTATGCGGTAGGCATTTATGCACCCGCTGGCGGTTGGAATATTAATTGGCTGAAATTTACCAAGCTCTAAACATCAGAGAGTGCTCATTAAACTCCATTAATTATTTTCAAAACGAATGACATTTTCATGCTGTACCCTCTTGCTCGATTGCCATCAATCGGGCTTTTTTATTTTCAGGGTAGGTTAGCCTTTTGCTTTTTGTGGTTCTTCTTTTATTAATGCTCGTGCGACTTTGGGTAACTCCCGTTCGACTTTATGGAGAGGGTTTGAACCCGATTTTTATGGGTGCTAGCGTGGCTTGGCTGAAATTCGGATCTCAGGGAAGGAAAATTACGTAGTTTTTTCTTGCCAGATGTTATTGCTACTTTGATTGCTTTCCGTCTTTCACATGTGATCTTGCATAAACCACCCAATAAATCGGAGATCGTGAAATGCTTTCAGTTCTAACAAGGTTAATAAAAACGCGCCAGAGCACAAAAAGGATGTGTGGCGCATTAAGCATAGTTGGTATGTGTTTGGCGTCGAATAGTGTTTTGGCGCAGACGAAAGTGATTGGCTATATTCCCTCATACAAGGGGCTGCAGGCCGTTGCTAACAAAACGGATTTTACAAAGTTAACTCATCTTAATCTGTCATTTTTAAATCCAAACTCCAGTGGTGTTGTTACTAGCGGTGGTGCGCCGGTTTGCATGGAGGGTGGCAGCGCGTCTGAATTAAATTATGTTATTCAAAAAGCGCATCAAAATAATGTCAAAGTATTGGTTTCACTTGCCGGTGGCGTTATTCCGGGTTGCTCAGGTAACTGGGAAACCTTATTGCAACCCGCCAATCGTCAAAACCTGGTGAATAATTTGGTGCAATTTGTTAATGACTTTAATCTCGATGGCATTGATGTCGATATTGAAGGCGTGATTCTCACCAATATAGATAATGCCGGAAATTACACGCCGTTTATCCAGCTATTATCGAACGCTTTGAAGCCAGCGGGAAAATTGCTAACAACAGCAACGGCAAGTTACAACGGCGGTATGGTTCCCATTTCGTCACTGCCTTATTTTGATTTTGTGAATATCATGTCCTATGACGCCGTTGGCCCGGGTTGGGGGACTCCAGGTATTGAACATTCGTCTTATGACCAGGCAGTTGCCAATATTAATACCTGGAAGGCACGTGGACTTACCAAAAATAAATTGGTGTTGGGCATGCCTTTTTATGGTTATGGTTTTGGTAATTACGGAGGCTCATACACAATTAACGATATAGTAAACCAGTACGGCGTTTCTGCTTTGCAACAAGATTATATCGGCAGTGTGTGTGTTGGCTGTAGCTATATTACCTACAACGGCATTCCCACCATTCGCAATAAAACCCGTCTCGCATTGCAGGAGGGAACTGGCGTAATGGTGTGGGAGTTGTCGCAAGATGCGACGGGCACAAATAGTTTGTTGGCTGCAATCAGTAATGAAATTGCAGGTGGTAATAGCAGTTCGGTGGCAAGTAGCACGGCTACGAGCCAATCAAGTGGTGCAACTTCCAGCAGCAAAGCCAGCAGCTCGGCTAGCAGCGTTTCGAGTTCAAGTATTGCCAGTGGCCAGCAATGTAATTGGTGGGGAACTTATTATGCCTTGTGCCAAACAAGCCCCGGTAATTGGGGATGGGAAAATGGAAAGGATTGCATTAGCGCGAGCTACTGCGCCACCTTGTCGCCACCTTACGGAATTGTTGGTGCCAGTAGTAGCACAGCCACGAGTGTCTCTACCAGTACAGCCACAAGTATCAAAACCAGTAGTAGTTCATCAAGTATAAAAACCAGCAGCTCAATTGTGAGTTCGTCGAGTTCAATTCTAAGTTCTTCGAGTTCAAGCGCTGCTGATACCCTTGCTCCCTCGGTGCCTGCGAATCTACATTCAACAGATCAGACGGATACCAGTGTTGCCCTGGCTTGGAGTCCATCAACGGATAATGTTGGAGTGGCCTCATACGTTGTAACTTATTCTTTCGGCACCAAAACATTAACGGTAACCGGCACTACCGCAACTATTACAGGTTTATCCCCTGATACAACTTACACGTTTTATGTAAAAGCAAAAGATGCGGCAGGCAATTTGTCGGGTGATAGCCCTAATTTGCAAGTTACGACAAAACCAACATCTGAAATTGTTAAAGCAACAGGCGACCCTGGTACACCGCATCTATCCCATAATAATTGGAGTGGCGAGAGCAATTACAATTTACATATGACTATGTGGTACGGCAATAATGGCTCTAAATGGGAGGTATATGAAAATGGCAATTTATTTTATACCGCCGCTATTTCTGACAACTCACCCTATCAACAAGATGCATCGTTGGATGTAACTGGCAAAGCGAACGGAACCTATAATTACTATACCAAGCTAATCAATAAATTTGGTGTTGCAACGTCTGATGCAATAACGGTTACCGTAACCAAAGGCGGTGCTGGTGATACAACGCCACCCACTACGCCACAATCTTTTGTGTTAACCGGAAAAACATCCAGTAGCGTTTCATTAAGTTGGGCGGCATCAAGCGATAATGTCGCGGTGACCGGCTATGCAATTAGCGGTGGACCTGCCGTGGTTAATGTAACTGGTACTACGGCAACTATTACCGGTCTTCTGGCGAACACGGCTTATAGCTTTACAGTAAAGGCAAAAGATGTCGCTGGTAATTTTTCCCCTGCAAGTACGGCCTTAAATGTAACTACTGCTCCCAATGTTGTTGATACTACGCCACCCACGGCGCCGGGCAACCTTGTCACAACGGGAGTTACATCCGCGAGTGTATCTTTATCCTGGGCGGCAGCTACTGATAATGTTGGTGTCACCGGTTATGTGATCTATTACGGCAGCAACTCAATTAATGTGACTGGAACAACGGCTGTTGTCAGTAATCTGGCAAGTAATACGGATTATAGTTTTACGGTAAAGGCTATTGATGCAAGCGGCAATTTATCGCCCGCCAGTAATGCGGTTGCTCTAAAAACCAGTCCATTTAACGGTGTTGAGCCTGCGCAATTATTATTTGATGATTTCACCTACAGCTCTCCGGACGATGCAAGCTTTTTGTTAAATTGGAAAGCTAGCGACTATGGGCCAGCAGCACCGGGTGTGGGAGTATTCTCAAAAAATAATGTGGTGTTTTTGCCAGACCCAACCAATTCCAGCAATAAACAAATGCGCATTATGTTTAAAACAGCGGGCTCACGTGAAACGACTATCCAGGGTGAAGTGGAGGGTAAAAAGCAATTTCTGTACGGCACCTATGCAACACGCATGAGATTTTACAATCAACCTATTGAAGGCCCATCGCAGGTTGTTGGCCCGGATACGGGTGATCGTATGATTGAAACCTTTTTCACCATATCTCCCTACTATGTCCCCAACACAGAATATGGTGAGCTTGATTTTGAGTACTTGCCAAATGCGGGTTGGAACGCAGATGAGGGTGGGCGTTTCACTGGCCCGACCATGTGGAATACAACCTGGAAAAATCGCGATACCCGCATAACCAAACCCACAGCGGCTGACTTTTCCGGATGGCATACATTCTGGATGACAGTGACGCCCACGGCGGTTACTTATTACATTGATGACAGGCTGATGGTGCAACACACCAATGTTGACTACATTCCAAAAACAACCATGTATTTGATGTATAACATTTGGGTTTCCGGTGAAATGTTTGCGGCAGGCCAAAATGGTGTTCAAAGAACCTGGGCCCAAGATGTGGATTGGGTGTACTACGCCAAAGACACAACCCTGACACGTTCAGATGTTGAAGCTTTTGTAGGGCAATACAAAGCGCAAAATATTCCCAAGAAAGATACATTGCCTGCGCCTAATTGATATTGTTGTGCAATAAAAACGGCGAGCGATGCTCGCCGTTTTTAAGCCGGGTGTTATCCCTTTATACAGATGACTTGCTTGAGTGTATGAACCACCTCCACCAGGTCCGATTGGTTTTCCATAACCTGACGAATATCCTTATAGGCCCCGGGTATTTCATCAATCACCGCTTTGTCTTTGCGGCATTCTACTCCACTGGTTTGTTCAGCCAGATCCTTTTGGTTAAACGCATGGCGAGCTGCGGTGCGACTCATTTTTCTGCCCGCGCCATGAGAACAGGAGCAGAATGAATCTTGATTGCCTTTGCCGCGCACAATAAAAGATTGCGCACCCATGCTACCGGGAATAATACCCAACTCACCCTCTCTTGCACTTATGGCGCCTTTGCGAGTCACCATCACATCCGCTCCGAAATGATGTTCGCGACTGACGTAATTGTGATGACAATTAATTGCATGACGATCAGTGCGAAAGGGCGGAAGCAGTGGTGCTATAGCACGCAATACCAAGCCCATCATTTCGTCGCGATTTAAGCGCGCGTATTCCTGCGCCCAATTTACCGCTGCGACGTAATCCACATAGTGCTCACTGCCTTCGGTAAAATAAGCCAAGTCCTTGTCCGGCAAGTTATGGATATGCCGCCCCATATCTTTTTTCGCCAGCGCGATAAAATATTGACCAATGGCGTTGCCGATACCGCGGCTGCCAGAGTGCAACATCACCCACACATCCTTGCTCTCATCCACACACACTTCGATGAAGTGATTTCCTCCACCGAGTGTGCCCATTTGTTTTGTCCAAATGGTTTGCGGTTGTTTTAGCATCTTCATCACTGAGGGATGTTTTTCAAAAAGCCAATCCACCCCGGCAGCCATTTTTTTACAAGCACTGGCGCGCACATTAATCGTTTTATGCGCTTGCAAACCTACAGGTACAGCACGCTCAATAGCGCTGCGCATTGCACCCAGGTTGTCGGGCAGTTGTGAAGACTTGATCGACAAACGCACCGCACTCATCCCACAACCTATATCCACACCCACTGCGGCTGGAATGATGGCGTTGAGTGTAGGAATCACCGAGCCGACGGTTGCGCCTATACCCAAATGCACGTCAGGCATGGCGGCAATATGTGAATGCACTATGGGCAGCTGCGCAATTTTTTTCAGCTGCGTGAGCGCTTCCTCTTCTATGTCGTTGGTGTAAATCTTTACTGGTTTGAAGCCATTGCCAGCGTTTTTATTGAGTTCAATTTTTACAGGCATAAAAATCCTTTAAACGATTTTCATTGCAGAAAATCGCCTCGCTTTAAAAATGAAACCTTCGAGTCGGGTAGAAATAAAAAGCCCCGATTAGTTTGCTAATCAGGGCTTTGGGTTAGGCCTGACCGGAAGGTGTTGTTATTACCTTCCAAGTCTGAGTACTCGAAAGGATTTAGCGGTAGTAATAGCTCGCGTAAGTCATTTTGGGGTACTCCTCTGAATTGGCAGTTTTTGGCTGCTGGTTGAAAGTGGGCGCGATCATACGCTGAAAATATGAGCTGTCAATATAACCATTTATATTTTTCATGAATCTAATTGGTTACAAGCGTCATTAGCGGTGCTGCCATAGTTTGGCTAGACTACGCGATTCTCCCCGCATCCATTTTATTTCTGGTAGTTATTTATGTCGCTAGAGCTTACTCCAGCGCGCGAGCGCTTGATGTTATTTACGCTGATGGCTTTGCAGTTCACGATGATTGTGGACTTCATGATCATGATGCCTTTGTCATCCCAATTGATGGCAGTTTTTGATATCCAGCCTGCCCAGTTTGGTTTGCTGGTGTCTTCCTATTCGATTGCTGCGGGCGTTTCGTCCCTGTTGGCATCATCGCTTGGCGACCGATTTGATCGTCGCCATGCATTGTTGTTTTCCTATCTCGGCCTGGGCATTGCGACCTTGGGATGTGCTTTCGCCAGCACTTATGAATTGCTGTTGGTTGCGCGTATTGTCGCGGGCTTTTTCGGTGGTGTATTAAGTTCCATTGTGCTCGCGATTGTGGGTGATGTATTCCCACCACAAAAACGCGGTAAAGCCATGGGGATTGTGATGCTGGCATTTTCGCTTGCTGCAATTGCCGGTGTGCCACTGGGATTATTTATTTCCAACCATTTTTCCTGGCAGACACCTTTCAGTGTATTGGCTTATGCGTCCCTGGTTATTTTAATAGTGGCTTATAAAGTGATTCCCAACGTGCGCGGCCATTTGAATCAACCGCGAGTGAATTTTTTCCAGAGCTATGTAGAGTTATTTAGTGTGCGCAATCACTGGTGGGCGTTTGCCACTTCCTGTTTGCTGATGGTGGCCGGTTTTATGGTGATTCCTTACATTGCCCCTACGCTGGTGTCTAACACGGGTATGACAGATCACCAATTGCCTTTTATATATCTTGCTGGTGGAGCCGCTACCTTGATTACTCGTCCCTGGATTGGACGCATGACAGACAAGCACAAACATTCAGCGGTATTTACCTATATTACGCTGGCAAGCTTTGTACCTATGATTTTGGTAACCCAGACATTGCAAACACCTTTTTGGGTGCAGCTGATTTTTGCCACTTTGTTTTTTATCTTTGTGAGCGGTCGTTTTATCCCGGCATCTGCATTGATTACTTCTTCCTGCCAGCCACATTTCCGCGGGCGAGTGATGGCTTTCAGTTCAGCCGTGCAAAATCTGGGTTCGGGATTCGCGGCTTTGGTTGCAGGTGCCATTATGGTGAAGGCTCCGAGCGGTGAAATATTACATTACGATTGGGTAGGGTATATAGCGTGTGCGGTTGGGGTAATTGCTATTTTTACATCGAGAAAAGTGAAAGCAGTGAGTTGATTTTGCACTGATTGAAAATAAAAGGCGGTATCGATATCCATCGATAGCCGCCTTTTTTATTTTTTACGCGAGCAATTTTGCTAGCGTCTGCTCATAAATCGCGGTGAGCTTATTGAGGTCGTCAGCACTAATGCATTCGTTCACTTTGTGAATGGTGGCGTTGATAGGGCCAAGCTCTACAACTTGCGCTCCGGTTGGAGCGATAAATCGGCCGTCAGAAGTTCCACCGGAAGTTGACAGCTCGGCATCCAATCCAGTTTCTGATTTAATCGCATCCACAACCGCATTTACCAGATCGCCACGCGGCGTTAAAAATGGTTGGCCGCTCAAAATCCATTTCAAATCGTAATTGAGTTTGTGTTTGTTGAAGATGGCTTCAGTGCGCTCACGCAGAATTTGCTCCGTCAGTTCAGTAGAGAAACGGAAATTAAAAACCACTTCCACTTCACCGGGGATCACATTGGTTGCGCCGGTACCGCCATTGATATTGGAAACCTGAAAGCTGGTGGCGGGGAAAAATTCGTTGCCGTTATCCCAATGTTCCGCCGCTAATTCCGCCAGAGCTGGTGCCAATTTGTGAATGGGGTTGTCGGCAAGATGCGGGTAGGCCACATGCCCCTGGATACCTTTCACTTTCAACACGGCGCCCAGTGAACCGCGGCGACCATTTTTTATTACATCGCCGACATGATTGGTACTGGATGGTTCGCCCACAATGCACCAGGTCATTTTGGTATTGCGTGCCTCCAGCCATTCCACCACTTTTACAGTGCCGTTAACGGAAGGGCCTTCTTCATCACTGGTGATCAGAAAGGCTATACGACCTTTGTGATTGGGATGTTTTGCCACAAAATCTTCGCAGGCGATCACCATGCTGGCGAGTGAGCCTTTCATATCCGCGGCGCCGCGGCCGTGCAACATGCCATCGATAATTTGCGGCTCAAAGGGTGGATTATTCCAATTGGCTTCGGGTCCGGTGGGTACTACGTCTGTGTGGCCTGCAAAGGCGAGTATGGGGCCGGAATCGCCGCGCACTGCCCAAAAGTTATCCACCTCGCCAAAGCGGAGACGCTCCGCTTTAAAACCTATAGCCTCCAGGCGTTTGATCATCATTTCCTGGCAGCCGTCGTCTTCGGGGGTAACCGAACGACAGCGGATGAGGTCCATAGCGAGTTGCAGGGTGGGGGTCAGTGTCATTGTAGGAATCCGCGAGTGATATAGAAAACAGGCGGCGATTTTACAGGTTTGTGGCGGCTGGCTCCAGCCGCGTCCGGATTCTGCTATTGGCCTATGGCTTTTTTGTATTGCATGGGTGTTTGCCCGGTTTTTTCTTTAAAGACTTTATAAAAGCTGTTGCGGTTGTTAAAACCGGATCTGTAGGCGATATCGGCGATAGTTAATTCATCCGTATTTGTTTCCAGATAACGCAGCGCTTCCCGATAGCGTAGATCATTCAGGAATTCGTAAAAGTTGGTGTTTTTATGGATGTTTAATAACTCGGAAAGCTGATGTGTGGTAACGCCGAGCAATGCGGCGAGTTTGGGCAGGGAAATAGTTTCATCGAGGTGTGGCTGATGGCTCGCGATCAACGCATCCAGTTGTGCATCAAGTTCGGCGGCAGCAGAGGGACTTAATTCGATATTGCGCAGGCCAGGTTTGGCATTGATCGGCTGCTCGTCTTCTACGGGTAGCTCATGAAAGAATACCGCCGGCTGATAAAGCGAAAAGAGCGCAATGCTGTTGACATAAATGGCAACCAGGCAGGCCGCGCTGGCCAGCAACATAGTGGAGGGTAGGTGGCCGAGCATGGCGGCGGTGTATATACCGAGATCATAGATCATCAACCCAAAGAGGCTGGCCACCAAAAATAGCAGCCAATAATAACAAGTGTTTTTGAAATGGCTGGTGAGTTTTAGCAGGCGAGTGCGATGCTTCTTCAGCAGCCAGATTGCTCTGCCTAAATAGCTAAATACCTGCGTAAACAACAGCGCAACCATCATTGGAAAGCTGATCAATTGCCAATCGAATAAATCATGTGCAAACGAAAAGGTGAAGGGAATAAATTGCAAAACATAGTGCCAGGATTTGATGGGTTGCAAATTGATTTGATGGATCAGCATGAGCAGTATCGGGCCATAGCACCATGTGAGTTTTTGGCTGAGCAGTTCCAGCCAACCCAGCGGTTGGGTGCTGATTAAACTGATATAGGCATTGACTGGCGGCACCAGCAAAAGCAATACAAAAACCAAAATGCTGTGCTTTACTGCCTTGTCTCCGCGCTGGCTAATAAGAAGATTCAAGCACGTCCAACAGCCCAGGCTAAATGAAAAAATAAACCAGGCTTTCAGTAATTCTGTCAGTGTGTAGCTCATAAGCACTCGGTTAAATATCTTCCAGTTGATAATCGTCAAAAAAAGGTGAGGTTATCTAACCTCACCCACATATTTATTGGCAAGTTTATTTGCTGGGAAATAAATCAAATGTTCCCCAAAAAAGTATCAATCCATCGCCCAGGTTTTGAAACCAGGTTCCGGAATTAGGCGTGTCGAAGTTGTAGACCATGGTGTAAGGCAAGGTAAACAGCGGGCTTACCTGAGTGACTTCTTCAACGGCCGTGTTGGGCGCCACCTTGGTGTATTTGTAAGTGCCGGTGGAATCCAGCGTGCGCGGACCTGTGCCTTTAATAAACATCGAGCCGTCGATGGCATAGGCTTGAACCGCAAGCCCGCCGGTGGGGTAAACATTAGCGGGCAGATCTGATTTGGTTGATTTGATAATCAGGGCAACTGTGGTGTCGGCAATATTGCTCGGAGCCAGGTGTTGTTCTTCAGGCAAATTGGTTGGAACCAATTTAAAACTGCCGGAGAGTTTAAGTTTTCCGTTATCAAAATCTTCTTCCCAAGTCCCGCTGCTGGCAGTAACGAAGGTGTATTTCACAGTGAAAGCGGTATTGTTAACGGTTGCATCAATACCCTGTTCAGTGGCCGTATTGACGCCCGTTCGTTGGTATTTGAAGCTGCCCGCGAAGAACTGCTGGTTATCTGGCGTGCCAGGTTGCATGGTGCCTGTGCCCTGGGCAGTAAATTTGCCATTGCGGTTATAGTGTTTTACGACTGCGCCTTTATAGGGGTAGCCGCTGGAATAGCTGCTGGCGCTGCGCTCGATTTGTAACACGAGGTCCTGGCCAACAAGGCTGGCCGGAGCCTTGACCGGAGATAAACACAGATCGGACGGATCGTTGTGAGCGTTGGTAAAGCTACAGGCCGCAAGCAGCAAGCAGCCTCCGAGGGTCTGCAGATGCGTTTTTATATTCACAAGAGTTTCCTTTGTCAGTTGGGGATGAGGGATTTGCCAGAGGGTTGGCTCTCATATCCTCCACGGAAACTTTGTTGTGCAGTGTGTTCCCATCAAAAATGACAAGAAATGGCTGCGCGTTTTACTGCAATTTGCAATAAAGCAGCACTGTAAATAAGACAGGCATAAAAAAGCCAGGCAGTATTGCCTGGCTTTTTTAATGTGCGAGCGGCGTTGGGATTAATTATTCCCCCGCTAAACCAACGTAAACCTCATGCACATCATCGTTATCGTCAATGGCAGCAAGGAATGCTTCAACTTCCTCCAGCGCTTCGCCTGAGAGGCTCACGGGGTTTTTCGGGCGATAGCCGATTTTTGCTGATTCTACGGTAAAACCCTGTGCAGGCAGTGCTTTTTGCACCAGATCAAGATCGGTAATGTCAGTGATGAACAGGGTGGTGCCTTCATCATCAGTTTCGAAATCTTGCGCACCGGCTTCGATGGCGGCCATTTCCGGATCGGCATCTTGGTTGGCTGGCGTAGCTTCAATCATACCTACGTGATCGAAATCCCAAGACACCGAACCTGATGCACCTAATTGGCCTTTGCGGAACAGGCCGCGAATGTCGGAAATAGTGCGGTTTACGTTGTCGGTAAGGCACTCCACAATCACAGGTACTTGGTGCGGTGCAAAACCTTCATAAACTACTTTTTCGTAGCTGATGCCGCCATCTAATTGGCCTGAACCTTTTTTGATAGCGCGCTCCAGTGTCTCGCGTGTCATAGAGGCTTTTTTGGCTTGCACAATCGCCAGGCGCAAACGTGGGTTCATATCTGGATCGGCGCCATTGCGCGCGGCGATCATGATTTCTTTGGTGAGTTTGGTAAAGAGTTTACCCTTGGCACTGGCCGCGGCTTCGCGACCTTTGGCTTTCCATTGAGCACCCATAATGTTTATCTCGCATTAGTGTTGAGTGATCGGGCGCAGTGTTGCGCCCACCATAAATTATTAGTTTTTGTGCAGTGCAGTATTCAATTGCAAGGCTGTTTTGTTGGTAACCACTTCCACACGGCCGGTGATGGAGTTGCGGCGGAATACCAAGTCAGATTCGTTGGCCAACTCGCGCGCTTTTACCGTTTTCACTTCATTGCCCGCGTCATCCAGCACCACAACTTTGGTTCCTGCGGTGATGTAGAGGCCGGATTCGATTTTGCAGCGATCGCCCAGCGGAATCCCGGTACCGGCGTTGGCACCGATCAACGACTCTTTACCAACAGAGATCACAATATTACCACCACCGGACAGGGTGCCCATAGTGGAGCTGCCGCCGCCCAAGTCAGAGCCTGCACCTACAAACACGCCTGCAGAGATACGGCCTTCGATCATTGCCGGGCCTTCGGTACCCGCGTTAAAGTTAACGAAGCCCTCGTGCATGATAGTGGTGCCTTCACCCAGGTACGCGCCTAAACGCACGCGTGCCGTGTGCGCAACACGCACACCTTTAGGCACAACATAGTTGGTCATTTTAGGGAATTTATCCACGCAGGATACTTCCAGCTCTTCGCCATTCAAGCGCGCTTGCAGTTGTACGGCGGGTAACTCGTTGACATCAATCGCGCCCTTGTTGGTCCAGGCTACATTGGGCAATAAGCCGAAAATGCCAGCCAGCACGGTGTTATGTGGCTTAACCAAACGGTGCGAGAGCAGATGGAGTTTCAGATAGCCTTCTGGCACAGACGCAGGGTTAGTGTCAGTTGCCAGCAATGTTACAACCAGTGGACGTTTGCTATTAACCAATTGTTTCGCGAGTGCCGCTTGAGCTGCGTCAACAGCTTCCAACGCCTGTGCGATTTCGCCAGCTTGCGCCGTGGTGATAGCAATTGCCTGGTTACCTTCGCTATAGCCAGTTACTTTCGCAATTGCAGCGGCTACATCTGCGGATGGGTTCAGCAATGGTGAGGCGTAAAATACTTCCAGCCATTCGCCTTTAGAGTTTTGAGTGCCTATGCCGAGACCGAGTGCGTAGAGAGTTGTCATGGTTTTTCCTGATTTAAGATCAAATAAAATTAATTTGGGAGTCGTCATCCTAGCCGGCCGCGCCCGCAGGGTATCCAGTGCTGTTGACTTTAAAGTCGCTGGATGCCCCTACGGGCATGACGCTGTAGGTCGCTTAACCAAAAATTTTTGCGTAGTCGGCGTCTTTAAACCCCGCCTGTTTTCGTTTGCCAGTATCTAGCAACGGGCGCTTGATCAGCGTTGGGTTCGCGGTGATCACCTGCGCGGCCTGCGCATCAAAATTATGTTTGGTGGCATCGTCCAGTTCTTTCCAGGTGGTGCTGCGTTTGTTGACCAATGCATCCAAACCTATTTCTGCAATCCAACTGCTAACTTGCTCTGCAGTTAAGCCGTCAGCGCGAAAGTCGTGAAAGCGGTAGTCGATGTTGTTTGCCGCCAGCCAGTCGCGGGCTTTTTTGACAGTGTCGCAGTTTTTAATGCCGTATAGAGTTGTCATCATGTTCAATCATTTAAGGTTTTAAGGCGATTTTTGCTTTCTTGCGTGTGGGATAGCAGGTTCTGCAAATATCGCAGACAGTCCCATCGCAACCGCGGGCCGAGCAGTATTCACGGCCGTAATAAATAATTTGCAAATGCAGATCGTTCCAGCTGTCTTTGGGGAACAAGCGTTTCAAATCTTTCTCTGTCTGCACTACATTTTTGCCATTGGTCAGGCCCCAACGCTGCGCTAAGCGATGGATATGGGTATCCACCGGAAATGCCGGATGCTTGAACGCTTGGCTCATCACCACGCTTGCGGTTTTGTGGCCAACGCCGGGCAAGCGCTCTAGCGCATCCCAATCTTCGGGCACCTGACCGTTGTGTTCTTCCACCAACATTTTGGAGAGCACCGAAATAGCTTTGGATTTTTGTGGCGATAAACCGCAGGGGCGAATGATCTCCTGGATTTTTTCCACCGGCACCTTCGCCATATCGTAAGGATTGTCCGCCAGCGCGAAGAGCGCTGGTGTTACCGTGTTTACGCGGGCGTCAGTACATTGCGCTGACAACAATACGGCGATCAATAATGAAAATGGATCGGCATGTTCCAGCGGAATAGGCGGTGACGGATAGAGTTCTTGCAACCTGTGCAAAATAAATTCGACCCGCTCGGCCTTACTTAAGTTTTTTGCTGCGCTATTCATAGCGATTGTACAAACGCCTTGATGCGTTTGGCGGCTTCTATACATTCCGCCAGCGGTGCAACTAATGCTAGTCGCACATAATCTTCGCCGGGATTTAATCCGTCAGCGCTGCGCGCCAAATAACTGCCAGGTAATACAGTTACCTTTTGCTGGGCATACAACTGCTGCGCAAAGTCTTCACCTTTAATTGGTGTTTTGGGCCACAGATAAAAACTGGCGTCTGGTTTGCTCACAGGCAACACACCATCAAGAATTTCCAACACGGCATCAAACTTCTGGCGATAGGCTTCGCGGTTATCCAGAACGTGGCTTTCATCTTCCCAAGCTGCAACGCTGGCTAATTGCGTTGGCACTGGCATGGCGCAGCCGTGGTAAGTGCGGTAGAGCAAAAATTTTTCGAGGATCTTCGCATCGCCGCCCACAAAGCCTGAACGCAAACCCGGCAGGTTGGAGCGTTTGGATAAGCTATGGAAAACCACGCAGCGCGCAAAATCATCGCGGCCCAATTCGGCGCAAGCTTGCAACAAGCCCGCAGGTGGATTAGCTTCGTCAAAATACAACTCTGAATAGCACTCGTCCGAGGCGATAACAAAATCGTACTTGTCGGCCAATGCAATCAATTCTTTCAGCTGCGCTGTGCTCATGACGGCGCCGGTTGGATTGCCGGGCGAGCACACAAATAATAATTGGCAGCGTTCCCACGCACTGGCAGGTACAGCAGCGAAATCAGGGATGAAGCCGTTTGTTTCAGTGCAGTTCAAAAAATAAGGCTCTGCACCGGATAAAATCGCAGCCCCTTCATAAATTTGGTAAAAGGGATTGGGTGATACCACCAGCGGTGCGGGCTTGCTGCGGTCGACAATCGCCTGCGCAAACGCAAAAAGCGCTTCGCGTGTGCCGTTAACAGGCAACACATGTTTATCCGCCGTAAAGCTACCGGCATTTAACTGAAAGCGGCGTGTTGCCCAGCTAGCGATAGCATTGCGCAATTCCGGCAAGCCTTTGGTTGTCGGATAGTTGGACAGACGCGCGAGATTTTGCACCAGCGTATCCAGCACAAATTTGGGCGGCTCATGCTTGGGCTCACCGATAGACAGCATGATATCGCTCAGTTCAGCAGGCGGTGTTACCGCGGCTTTGAGTGCAGCCAGTTTTTCAAAAGGGTAAGGATGTAATTGCTGTAATTCGGGGTTCATGTTTCAAATCGTTTTTTGTTGTTGGGCCAAAAGGCCTACCTGTTACTTAATCAGTTGTGTTATTGCTGCATGTCAACGCGCTTGTCCAGCTGTTCGCGAATTTCGCGCTGCAAATCTTCCGCTACTTTTTCATCGGTCAGTGGCTGGCCCTGGTTGTCGGCGATAAAGAAAATATCTTCCACGCGTTCACCCAGGGTCGCAATTTTGGCGTTGATCAACTGTATATCAAATTGCATAAATACTCGGCCGATGCTCGCCAGCAGGCCAGGACGATCGGGGCTGATAACCTCGAGCACACTGCAGCTGCGCTGGTTGTCCTGGGTCAGACTGGTGCGCGTAGGCATGGCGAAATATTTCAACCGGCGCGGCGTGCGACGACCAACAACTTCGGAATAGTTGTCGGCCAATAACAATTCGCCTTGCAACGTCTGTTGGATTTTTTTGAGTAGCGCCGGGTTGTTGCCCAGTGGCTCGCCGTCCTGATTCAGCACAAAAAAGGTATCTATGGTGTAGCCGGATTTGGAGCTGTAAATCTTCGCATCCTGAATGCTCAGGTTGAGATGATCCAGTGCTGATGCAGCGGCCACAAACACATTCTTCTGGTGCTTGCTGCGAATAAAAATTTGCGTGGCGCCAGCCAGCTCACGGCTGGTGGTTTTCTTGATCAGAATTAGCGGTGAATCATCTGTGTGCTCTGCGATGGCTTCAGTGTGCCAGACAATATCCTGCACCGTTTCGCGCAGAAAGTAATCTTCACCCATATCGCCCCAGAGTTTGCGAACTTGGGTGTCGCCGATATTTTTGCGCGCGAGTTTGCGAATAGCGGCTTGCTGCGTCTCTTCGATCAGCTCTTGTTTGTCTATATTGTTTTCCAAGCCACGGCGCAAGGCGCGTTTGGTTTCCAGATAGAGTTGACGCAACAGGCTCGCTCGCCAGGTGTTCCACAATTCTTTGTTGGTGCCATTGATGTCGGCCACGGTCAGGCAGTAAAGATAATCCAGATGCATTTGGTCGCCGACAGTGAGTGCAAAGTTGCGTATCACATCCGGGTCTGACAGGTCCTGCTTTTGCGATACGGAGGACATCAACAAATGCTTTTCTACCAGCCAGACTACCAGCCGGGTTTCGCGCGGGGATACCCCGTGTCGCTGACAAAACTCTTCCGCATCTACGGCACCGAGCGTTGAGTGATCACCGCCCCGGCCCTTGCCTATATCGTGATAGAGGCCCGCCATAAGCAACAGCTCGAACTTGGGGATACGCGTGGTGATGTGTGCCGCTATGGGGAAGTTTTCTTTCGCAACGGGCAACAAGAAATTGCAGATGTTTTGCACTACTTTGAGCGTGTGCGCATCCACAGTGTAGATATGAAATAAATCATGCTGCATCTGGCCGGTAACTTGCCCGAATTCTGGCAAATACAAACCGAGGATGCCATAGCGCAACATGCGCTTTAATTGCTCAACCAAACCACCGGGGTACTGCAATAGTTTGACAAACAGCTGGGTATTTTTGGGGTTGTTACGAAAGTTATCATCGATCAAATGACGGCTCTCGCGCACCAGCCGAATCGTGGAGGCGCGCACGCCTACAATCTTCGGGTTTTGTGCCATAAGCACAAATATCTCCAGCAGCGCCGAGGGATTTTCCTCAAACACGTAGGTGTGAGTGGCTTCGATATAGTTATCGCGCAGCTGGAAGCGCTCGTTAACTGTCGCTACGCTTTTGCATTTGCCTTTTTGCAGGATCGCTTCCGACAAAAACTGCAGCAGCACGTCGTTCAGCTCGCGCAGCGCCAGCACTGTGCGATAGTACTTGTGCATGAACTGCTCAACGGCGAGCGAGCCCTTTTCGTCTTCGTAGCCGAACATGGTGGCCAGTTCGCGCTGGTAATCAAACATCAGCCGCTCTTCCGGGCGCTTGGCGACCATGTGCAGGCCGTAGCGCACACGCCACAAATATTCTTCGCCGGTGTAGAGCAGGGAAAACTCTTCGTCGGTAAAAAAACCTTTACCTTCAAGTTGCTTGAGTGTGCGCACCTGGAAGTAGCGCTTGGCCACCCAGTTGATGGTTTGTATGTCGCGCAGCCCACCGGGCGCATTTTTGATATTGGGTTCGAGGTTGTACTCGGTATCGTTGTATTTTTTGTGGCGGTCTATCTGCTCATCCCATTTGGCACGGAAGAAGGCATCGGCGGGCCACATGTGATTGGGGGATGATTGTTGCAGCAGTTCGTGACGTAAGGATTGGTCACCCACGAGGGTGCGCGACTCCATGATATTGGTAGCCACGGTAATATCGTTGCGCGCAATTTCAATGCACTCTTTTACGGTGCGCACGCTGCTACCAATTTCGAGTTTGATGTCCCACAAAAAGGTGAGGAATTTTTCAACGTTTTCTTTGCAGCCTTCAAACACTTCATCGCGATAAAGAATGAGTAAATCTATATCAGACGCAGGATGCAATTCGCCGCGGCCATAACCGCCAACGGCTTCGAGGCTAATGCTTTCCGGCCATTCAAACTGAAACCAGGCGTAATGCATGATGCAATCGATAAAGAGCGCGCGCTCGTACACCAGCGTGCGAATATCTTCGCCTTCGATAAAGCGGCGATTGAACTGGGTGTTAGCGGCGTTGATCGCATCTTTAAAAACGGTGATCGGCGGCTGGTCGGCCAAGGCGCGGCGAAAGCGGCTTTGGTCAAAGAAAAATAATGGCCGCTCGAAATAGGGCACCGCTGATGTGAGCATATTGGCTGTTCCAGGCATGGTGTGCCGTGTTGACACACCCGTCAGTCTCGTAGGCTTGGTTTAAAACTGTTCGTCGTTGCGCGCGGTGAGTACTTCAACACCGGTAGCGGTAACCACCATGGTGTGTTCCCACTGGGCGGAGAGACGACCGTCTTTGGTTTCTACCGTCCAGCCATCACTCTTGAGTTTGGTTTGCGGTTTGCCGGCGTTGATCATGGGCTCGATGGTAAAGGCCATGCCTTCTTTCAATACCATGCCTGTGCCGGGGCGGCCATAGTGCAGGATTTGTGGTTCTTCGTGGAAGACTTTGCCAATGCCGTGGCCGCAGTATTCGCGCACTACCGAGTAGTAGTTGCCTTCGGCGTGTTGCTGGATGACGTGGCCAATATCGCCCAGGGTGCAACCTGGTTTTACCAGCGCAATAGCTTTATACATACATTCCTGGGTGACTTTTACCAGTCGCTCGGCATGGGGAGCGGGTGCGCCTACGAAGTACATAGCGCTGGTATCGCCGTGGAAACCTTCGTAAATGACCGTTACGTCGATATTGATGATGTCGCCCGCTTTGAGCACTTTCTTGTCCGAGGGAATACCGTGGCAAACCACCTGGTTAACGGAGGTGCAAATGGATTTGGGAAAGCCGCGATAACCCAAACAGGCGGGAATGGCTTTTTGCACATTCACGATGTGGTCGTGGCAGATTTTGTCCAGCTCGGCAGTAGTGATACCAGGCTGTACATGGGGACCGATCATTTCCAGCACCTCGGCAGCCATACGGCCGGCAATGCGCATTTTTGCTATATCGTCAGGAGTTTTGATGGTAACGGACATGAAATTCGACTATCTCGGAAAACGGAAGATAGGGCATTCTAAACGATTCCAGCAGGGTTTGACTAAGGTCAATCGCCACCTTTGCCGCAGTTAGTGGCGCATTTAGATGTCTTTCCGACACATTCCTGTCATTTGTCATCATTAAGGTTGTTGTGGCGACGCAGTAGCCTGGTGTGGCTTTTGTTGCGGCATTTGTGGTATAAAGCGCGCCTCATTTTTGGGATGACCGCGAACCGGGCCCGAAATGAGTCAATTAACTTACTAAACGTCACACATATATCCATACGCAAAACCTGGGTGCCCAATGCTCGCCAACGGCGAACATGATGGTTGGTTAGCGGGGTATATGGAGGCCTAACCCATTGATAGGAATACTAAAATGCCACAAGTAAGCATGCGCGACATGTTGTCTGCCGGTGTCCACTTCGGTCACCAAACCCGTTACTGGAACCCAAAGATGGGCAA
>JAGKWU010000137.1 GCA_021151695.1 Cellvibrionaceae bacterium
AAATTTGAGATATAAGCATTATTGCTATTAAGTACAGAACGCCCAGAGGAATCTTTAAGCTGTAGCTCAATTCTTCCTGTTTGTTTTACATGATCTTGACTTACTATTTCAGAAAATACATCATTAGTTGTAGATGTTTGCAATACTTCTACAGCGATGGTACAAGAAGAATCTAAAGAAACACTTCTAGTGTTTTGTCCTCTAATCCCTCTCACCATCTTTGTAACGTCTGTTCTAGCAACTGTGATATTGTTCCATCCTGTTACAATATATGTTCCTATAGATAATACAATGTCATTTGGAGAATATGTATTTACCATTAGAAGAGTCCTTTAAGTTGTGGAGCAAATGCTGTTGCTAACCCAAGAACACTATCTACAATATCATTACTGCTTGGATCGCTATCGCCAGTATACAAACCACCTTCAGTGCATTGAATAGTCCATTCTCTCGACTCTACATCATTTGAATATACTATTTCTGGTTCACTTACAATCCAGCATGTACCAGCAGCAAATACTGTTGACCCATTATTATCTTTAATGAAGATGGGGAATTTAGCTTGGTAAGTAACCCTATCAGCAGCTAGTAACCTAGACATAATAGAATTACTTACAGAAGTCATAATGAGAGATAGCTTCAATGTATATCCACTATCTCTACGAATTGTTCTAGCTATTTCACCATCACTACTTCTAGTTGTAGAAGTAACAGGTATATCTTTAGAAATGGTTATGAAGGAGCCATTGGTGAGCCCCTCCATTCTCCATACTCCTGCTACTATGATTTGTATATCTTCTGGGGAGTATGTAGGTAATGCCATTTCTTATTCCTTACTGTTTCCAGCGATCCATCAGTTGAAAAGAACCAAGATTGGTTTCAATATCATCTAAATGAATTTGCCAAAGAACATCATTTGAGTATGACATCTGTATCAAAGAAATAGTAACAGACTTACTATTGTCACCATGCTTGATGCGAAATGGCCTATTATCAGCAGTAGTACCCATGGTGAAACGTTGGTTGTTTGGAGCAATGGTCAGCATAGCTGATTCAGTGTAACCACCAACAACATGACTCATCCCTTTGTAGTTGATGATAAGAGCAATGTCATTAGGAGAATATGTAGGCATCATAATTTATATTCCTTATACGCTCGCAAAACCTTCGATACCAATATGGTGAATTGCACCTTGAAT
>JAGKWU010000047.1 GCA_021151695.1 Cellvibrionaceae bacterium
ACTCTCCCACCAGGGCAAGGCTTCAACCGGTGCCTCGGTCGCCGTAAAAGGAAACACGCTCAGGGTCAGCAGGTCGCCGCGTTTCTCATCAAAACCCACGGCGCTTTTCACCATGGATTCCAGTTCCGCGCGCGCTTCCGGTGTCCAGCCACCTTCAGGCGCGGTGGCAGCGTTAATCACCACCGCCACGCTTTGGCGACGCAAAGCAAAAGGCGCGTGCTTAACGTGGGTAACCGATTGGTCGTACTCCATCTGCCGATTGGATTCTTTACGCAGCGAAGTCGCCGCCTTGTTTTCAGTGGCCGATTCAGCAGCCAGCTCACCATCAGCCGCACCATCGGCCGGTTGATTTTCCTGCTCTGCCGGCGGCACCGGGCGATTGCTCAGGGAGCCGGGAACACCCAGGGCAAGCTGATCAAGCACGCTTTCATCGCGTGTGATTTCCGAGCGCAGACGCGGGTTATTGCCGTATGACTGGAGGGTTTCTTCGCGCTGGCTGAAATCCACATCCGCCGCCACGCTGATGCGGTAATTGCCTGCACCCAGCACGGGCGCCAGCACTTCCTCCACATTGGTAACCGCTTTGGTTTGGTAATCGTTGACCAGATCCCAGCTCTGTACCGGGCCGGCCGTTTCATTCAGGCCGCGCGACAGCAACACGCCATGTTGATCCACCACGCTTACATCTTTCGCCGCCAGCTGCGGCACACTGCTAGCCACCAGGTTCACAATGGCGCTGACCTGTTCGGGTTTGAGTTTGTAGCCGGGCGCCACTTGCAGGATCACCGAGGCCTTGGCCGGGTCGCGCTTGCTCACCACAAACGAGGAATTCTCTTGCAGCGCCAGATGCACGCGCGCCATTTCCACACCTTTCATGGTCATGACACTGCGCGCCAGCTCGCCTTCCATACTGCGCTTCAGGCGCACATCCTGCACAAACTGGCTGGTGCCTAATGGCTCTTCTTTATCAAACAATTCGTAGCCATCCGGCTTTTCCGCCTGCACACCCTTGGCACTAAGCAGCATGCGCGCACGCGCGATTTGATCCTCACGCACCAGCACCTGCCCGGTTTGCGGGTGCAGGTTGTAGGCGATGGCCTCGGTATCCAATACCTGCATAACATCGGCAGCGGAATAGGCTTCGCCCGCACCGTACAAAGGGCGATAGGAGCTTTGGTCACGCCATAGGTAAAACACCACGCCGACCGCCACCAGCGCGGCAATACCGGCCAGTGCCATCAGCGAGCTGCGCGGGCTCAGCTTGAAATTGCTGGCGGCAAAGCGATTTTTAAGTAACTGAACCATGTTGATATCTCACCCGATAATCACAGCGGCATGCGCATAACTTCTTCAAATGCGCCGGTAACCTTGTTGCGCACCTGCATCAACGCGGAGAAGGCCACACTCGCTTTCTGGCTTTCCACCATAGCGCCCACCAGGTCGTCGCTCGCGCCGGAATCCACCGCTTCCGCCATGGCGCTCGCTTTGTGTTGCTGGGCATCCACCGCCTTAAATACATCCTCAAAAGCAGTGCGGAAACCCTCCTCATTCCCAACCTGAACACTGCCCACACTGCTCGCACCTTCCACACCCACACCAAAGTGGCTAGCCGGTGCGATGGCCGGGCCGGTAGCTGCCTGCTTGATCTGGTCCATGCGGCCAAGCAATTCCTGTTGAACCTGCACAATTGAACTCATGGTTTATTCCTCGTTGACGCTGCGTCAGTTAATGCGGTGTGTGATGTAAAAAACGGGATCAAAAAGTAATCTGCACGCCTTGCTCGCGCATGGCCGTCAGGCGATAACGCAATGCGCGCGGGGTCATTCCCAGGCTTTCTGCCGCCTTGGCTTTATGGCCGCCAAAGCGGCGAATGGTATCTATGACGTGTTGGTATTCAGCCCACTTGCCGCTGGCACGCAGTGCCGCTTTACCAGTCACTTCAGCACCAAGTTCACTGCCAATCGGCGCTGTTGACTGCAATATTTCTTCAGTAGGCGCGATTAAGCCCAGGTCCTGTGGCTGGATAAACAAGCCATTGCGTAGTACCAGCGCACGCTGCAACATGTTTTCCAGTTCGCGCACATTGCCCGGCCAGTTGTGGGCAATCAGTGCATCGCACGCGGCCTGGGTTAAGAGGTCATCGCGCTGTTCATGAGGCGCGTGCTTGCGGATCAGGCGATGGGCGAGCGGCAATACATCATCTTTGCGCTCACGCAACGGGCTGATGTGCAAGGGCAGAACATCCAGGCGAAACATTAAATCGGAGCGGAAGCGGCCTTCGGCCACTTCCAACTGAAGGTCGCGGTTAGTGGCGGCGATGATGCGTACATTCAGCGGGATTTCTTTATGGCCGCCCAGGCGCTCCACTTTTTGTTCTTGTAGTACGCGCAGCAACTTGGCTTGCAAGCCGAGCGGCAACTCGCCGATTTCATCCAGCAGCAAGGTGCCGCCATTGGCCAGTTCAAACTTGCCCGGCTGGGCCGCCGTTGCACCGGTAAAGGCGCCTTTCTCGTGACCGAATAACAATGACTCGAGCATCTGCTCGGGAATCGCGGCGCAGTTAACGGCAATAAAAGGCGCGTCGTCTGCGGCAGAAAAACGGTGAATGTAGCGCGCCATCATCTCTTTACCGGTACCGGTTTCGCCGGTAATCAGGATGGGTGCACTGGCCATGGCGACGCGCTGGGCCATCGCCAACAAGCGGCGACCGGCGCGCGAGCGGGTAACAAAAATCTCTTCTGCCGCCAGGGCGGATTCCAAACGCTGCAGCAACATACTGAGTTGCGCGCCGCTAAACGGCGCCAGCAGATAATCCACGCAACCCATTTCCAAGAGCGCGGCGGCTTTTTCCTGATCGGCATATTCCACCACCGGGATGATATTCAGCTGCGGAGCTTCGGCGATCAGGGCGCCGACCCGCGCAAACAGGCTGGAGCCGGGGAAGCTGCTAACAAACACAAACACCATACTGGCGCTGGCGATCAGGCTTGCACTCAACTCGCCAAATTCGGTGCACTGCATTAACTGGCAGCCACTGCGCTCCAGGTTATTGGCCAACAGGCTATAGGCCTCATCGCGCGCACGACCAAGGATCAATACCCTGCGCATCGGCTTGCTGTTGCCGGCCAGTTTGTCGCCCGCCACCCGCGTATCAAACACCGGTTCATTGAACAGGCGCTCGTTGGCAAAGCGATCATGGCGGCTAGCGAAGCGAGAGCCGATTGTCTGGTTGATTGCTGCCTGGTTTGTGGACATCACCGTCATCACCTTTCCTGTCTGATTAGGACCTGCCGATACCTGATTAGGATTAGCTAATAGAAGTTTCTATTAGGCTTTGGCTATGAATTTTTTGGCTTTCATTAATTTTCATTAAAGTTTTTCGTCCCTTCGGTCGCCTTTATCTTGTAAGCCAGTCATAAGGCTGATGCAGATACATGTGACGCAAGACCAGAAGATGTGTGAACTACTTCATGTGTTCGAACATTAGCAACAGCCCCTCAAATCACTAAATCATTTGATCTCAAATGAAATCAAACGGGCTAAAACCCGCTCAAAAACAGCTTT
>JAGKWU010000018.1 GCA_021151695.1 Cellvibrionaceae bacterium
ATTGAACGTATACCGCATGAAGTTGCTGGGCGCGGAAGTGTTCTCTGTAACCTCCGGTTCACGCACCCTGAAAGATGCCATGAATGAAGCCATGCGCGATTGGGCTACCAATGTTGATGATACCTTCTACATTATCGGTACCGCTGCTGGCCCGCATCCTTATCCGCAATTGGTGCGCGATTTCCAATCCATTATCGGCCGTGAAGCGCGCAGTCAATGCCTGGAGCAAACCGGTCGTTTGCCGGATGCGTTGGTTGCTTGCGTAGGTGGTGGTTCTAACGCTATTGGTTTGTTCCATCCTTTCCTGAGCGACAACGGCGTTGCTATGTACGGTGTTGAAGCCGGTGGCTTGGGTATTGAGAGCGGTAAGCATGCCGCGCCCTTGAGCGCTGGTATCCCCGGTGTTCTGCACGGTAACCGTACCTACCTGATGGAAGATGAGAACGGCCAGATTATCGAGACTCATTCTGTATCTGCCGGCCTGGATTATCCTGGCGTTGGCCCTGAGCACTCCTGGTTGAAAGATATTGGTCGTGTTAATTACGTTGCGATCAACGACGATGAGGCCTTGGCGGCTTTCCGCAAGCTGACTCTCACTGAAGGCATTATGCCGGCGCTGGAATCCAGCCACGCCATGGCCTATGTGGAAAAACTCGCGCCTTCCATGGGCAAAGACCAAATCATCATCGCCAACCTCTCCGGTCGCGGTGACAAAGACATTCTTACAGTCGCCGGCCTCGACGGCATAACCGTGTAATTAGCCGCGAACCCAGGCAGATTTAGCAGGAATATAAATAAGATGAGCCGTATTCAGCAACGCGTAACCCAAGCCAAAAGCGCGGGTAAAAAACTTTTGGTCGCCTACATTGTCAATGGTGATCCGCACCCTGATGTGACCTTGCCAACCATGCATGAGCTGGCTGCCAAAGGTGTAGATGTTATTGAGTTGGGTGTTCCTTTTTCTGATCCTATGGCTGAAGGCCCGGTGATCCAGAAAGCCCACGAGCGTGCGCTGGTGCATAACACCAGCTTGAAAGGCACCTTGGAAATTGTTCGCCAGTTCCGGCAAACCAACAATGAAACTCCTGTTGTATTGATGGGTTATGCAAACCCGGTTGAACGTTTTGGTTACGAAGCCTTTGCCAAGGCGGCTGCAGGTGCAGGTGCTGATGGTTTGCTGACGGTGGATTTGCCGCCGGAAGAAGTTTCTGTATTGAAAAATGCGTTGGACGCAGCCGGCCTGGATAATATTTTCTTGTTGGCACCAACCACGACGGTTGAGCGCGCCCGTCGCATCGCCGAGCACGCCAGCGGTTTCCTTTACTATGTATCGCTGAAAGGTGTGACAGGTGCTGGCCATCTGGATGTGGACGATGTGAAATCCAAATTGGCAGCCTTTGGTCAATTGACGGATCTGCCTGTTTGTGTGGGTTTTGGTATTAAAGATCCGCAAACTGCCAAAGCTGTTGCCCAGCTAGCTGATGGTGTGGTTGTAGGTAGCGTGCTGGTGGATAAAATGGGTTCGCTCGAAGGCAAGCCTGCTGCTGAAATCGCCGCCGCTGTAGGTGAGATTGTTGGTGGTATTCGCGCAGCAATCGATGAAATTAAATAATTGTTGGCAACGTACTGACAAGTAACTAGCAACCAGTTGCTGTGACGATGCATGAGTTGTCACAGTGACTCTTGAAGAGAATTGACAATGAGTTGGTTAGAAAAAATTATCCCCAGTGTGGTTCGTTCGGAAGGCAAGCGCGCGAATAAAGTTCCCGAAGGTTTGTGGGAAAAGTGCGCAAAATGTGATGCTGTGTTGTACAAGCCAGAGCTTGAAAAAACACTCGACGTCTGCCCCAAGTGCGATCACCACATGCGTGTCAGAGCGCGCACCCGTTTGGATATTTTTCTCGATCCGCAAAATCGCAAAGAGCTTGCGACCGAGGTTGAGCCAATTGATCGTCTGAAATTCAAAGACATTAAAAAATACAAAGACCGTTTGACCGCTGCGCAAAAAGACACCGGCGAAAAAGATGCGCTGGTTGCTATGCGCGGTGAATTGAAAGGCATGCCGGTAGTGGCAGTGGCTTTTGAATTTGCCTTCCACGGCGGCTCTATGGGTTATGTGGTGGGCGAGCGTTTCACCCGTGCCGCTACTATCGCTTTGCAAGAAAATATTCCGCTGATTTGCTTCTCCGCCACCGGTGGTGCGCGTATGCAGGAAGCCTTGATTTCCCTGATGCAAATGGCCAAAACCAGTGCGGTTATTGAACGTTTGAAAATGCAGGGCACACCTTATGTGTCAGTGATGACTGACCCTGTGTACGGCGGTGTTTCCGCAAGTCTTGCGCTGCTGGGCGATATCAACGTAGCTGAGCCGGGTTCGCGTGCCGGTTTCGCAGGTCCAGGTATTATCGAACAAACCATTCGCCAGAAATTGCCTAAAGGATTCCAGCGCGCAGAATTCCTGCTGGATCATGGCTCAATCGATATGATCATTCATCGCCGCGACATGCGCGATAAAATTGCTGGCATTCTCTCCAAATTTACCAAGCGTCCAGTCCTCAATTAATGCGCTTTGCATCGCTGACAGCCTGGTTGGGATGGCTTGAGCAAAGTCATCCCAAAGAAATAGACCTCGGCCTTGACCGCATAAGGCAAGTGGCTGAGCGTCTGGGTCTGCTTACTCCCTCTGCTAGAGTCGTCACTGTCGCTGGCACCAATGGCAAAGGCTCTTGCGTTACTGCAACGGCCGGTCTGCTGCGTGCCGCCGGGCAATCGGTGGGCGTTTATACCTCGCCACATTTGTTGCGCTATAACGAGCGCATCCAGATCAACGGCCAGCCGGTTTCTGATGAATTTATTTGTGCAGCCTTTGAGCAAATTGCCGACGCAGCCGCGGAAATCAGTCTCACCTATTTTGAATATGGCACTCTTGCGGCTTTGCTGATTTTTACGCAGCAAGCGGTTGATGTCATGGTGCTGGAAGTTGGGCTGGGTGGTCGCCTCGACGCTGTCAATATTATCGATGCCGATGTTGCGGTGATTACCTCCATAGCATTGGATCACCAGGATTGGTTAGGTGATAATCGCGAGGATATTGGTCGTGAAAAAGCCGGCATTTTGCGTGCAGGACAATATTTTGTATGTGCCGACGAGCAACCGCCAGTAAGCATTGTTGATATTGCCCAAAAGCTTAATACCCAATCCCATTATCTTGGTCGCGAGTTTAACTATCAGTTGGATGGTAACCGTTGGCATTGGCAAGGTGTTGCTAAGCATAACGGTGCTATTACGCTTGCCGATATGGCGCAACCTCATTTGCCATTGCCGAGCCTCGCGGCAGCACTGCAAGTTGTGCAGTGGTTTGGTTTGCAGCTCACGGCAGCGCAGGTCGAGCAAACACTGCTGAATCTGGTGTTGCCCGGCCGTTTCCAAAAGCTCATTTATCAGGGGCGCGAGCTGGTGCTGGATGTGGCCCACAATCCGGCTGCCACACACTATTTTGCCAGGCGCTTGCATGCTGATCCGACGCAGGGTCGCACTCTCGCCATAGTGGCTATGATGGCGGATAAAGATCGCCGCGCCAGTTTGGTGAATCTGGTCGATGTGGTCGATGATTGGAATTTGCTGGATCTCGCATCTCTACCGCGTGCCGCTACGCCAGATATGTTGGCGGAAGACTTGGCGTCGCTGAGTGTGACTGTCGGTGAGCGCGGAGCCGCCCAGGATTTGTTGACAAAACTGCTGTCCAAAAGCGGGCAGAGTGATCGCATTCTGGTATTCGGTTCATTTTTTACGGTGGCGGCGGTGCTGGCGTTAGTCCAGGCCGACGCGCACAACTAACGAGGTTCTTGTGAAATACACCTTAAAACACCGGTTGATAGGTGCGGCTGTGCTGGCCGCCGTAGCCGTGTTGCTTCTGCCCGGTTTTCTCAAGGAAAAAAAGGATTATCAGGTAAGTACCCGCTCGCAAATTCCGGCGCAACCGGCGATGACGGCGGAGGAATTCAAACCGCCCCAGCCAGTGCCCAACATAGAGCCTGCGCCAGCGCCAGAAACCATGTTTGTGCCAACGGACTCAACGTCCGAGCCAGTCGCAACCACAGTTTCCAGTGTTGTGAGTAGTCATAGCAGTTCTGCACCCGCCGTTGCGGTCCGCTCCAGCGGAGCCAGCAAATCCAGTACAAAAGCACAGGCGCAAACCTCGTCTGTACCAGCTATGCCGCTCAATGCGCAGGGATTGCCTGATGCCTGGGTGGTGCAGGTGGGAAGTTTTACGACCAAAGAAGCCGCGAACAAACTGCGTGATGACCTGCAAGCCGACGGCCAAAAAGCCTATGTGCGCACGGTCGTGACCAATGGCAACTCCATCAGTCGCGTCTACATTGGTCCCAAGCTGGATCGCGCCCAAGCTATGGCGCTCAAAGAGCAAATGGACAAGCGCTTGCAGCAAAAAACCATGGTTATGAAGTTTCAGCCCTGATTGTGTCTTGTCATTGCATTCTGCACCTTGTTTCCGCTGCAAAGAGCTGTCTGATATGGGGCAGCTCTGTTAAAATGCGCGTCCTCGCCGGCAGCCAGGCCGCGGGGCGACGTCATCTGAGGAAACCGGGCGCATGATTTGGGCAGATTGGGCCATAGTAGTGATTTTGACGCTGTCGAGCGTTATCAGCCTTGTCCGCGGTTTCGTTAAAGAAGCGCTCTCCCTGGTTATCTGGATTGCAGCGCTGGTAAGTGCCAATATTTTCAGCCATCGCCTTGAACCCCTCCTGAGCACCTCCATTACTACACCTTCTCTACGTGCTATCACCGCATTCTTGCTGGTGTTTATCGGTGTACTTTTGCTTGGGGCTTTAGTGAATTTTTGCGTAGGCATGATGGTAAAAGCGACCGGCTTATCCGGCACTGACCGATTGTTAGGCATGGTCTTTGGCCTGTTGCGCGGCCTGTTTATTGTGATGGCCATTTTGATTTATGTACCGGCCTATATTCCGATCAAGAATGATCCCTGGTTTGAACAATCCAAATTGATTCCCTATCTTTTACCCTATGAATCAGCGGTAAAGAACTGCACCAGTGCGGTGAGCGGTTGGGTGCAGAGTTTGTTGGGCGACTCTCAAAAGCTGAGCGTCTGAGAACTGTTTATTTTTTAAGTACGTCTAAATTTTTTGCAAAAAAGGTGAGCGAGTATGTGCGGCATTGTAGGTATTGTCGGTAAGCGGGATGTGAATGTTCAGTTGTATGATGCACTGACCATACTCCAGCATCGCGGGCAGGATGCCGCCGGGATAGTAACTTGCCAGGACGGCCGCATGGCCCAGCAAAAAGCTAACGGTCTGGTGCAAGATGTATTCAGAACTCGCCACATGCAGCGTCTTGTCGGCAACATGGGGATTGGCCATGTTCGCTACCCGACGGCAGGCAGCTCCGGCCCAGCCATGGCCCAACCTTTCTACGTAAACTCACCTTACGGTATTGCACTTGCACACAACGGCAACCTGACCAATACCGAAAAACTCAGCGAAGACTTGTTCAAAACCGATCTGCGCCATGTGAACACAGATTCCGATTCGGAAGTCCTGCTCAACGTATTTGCCCACGAGCTGCAATTGCAAGGCAAATTAAAGCCAACGGCTGATGATATTTTTGCCGCTGTTGCCGGCGTGCATAACCGTATCACTGGCGGCTATGCGGTAGTGACTCTGATTGCTGGTTACGGCCTGATTGCGTTTCGCGATCCCAATGGCATTCGCCCGCTGGTGTACGGCTCGCGTGAGTCATCAAGCGGTGAAGGCACAGAATACATGGTAGCTTCCGAAAGCGTTGCGCTGGATGTGCTGGGTTTCCATTTGATTGATGATGTGGCGCCGGGCGAAGCGATTTATATTACGGAAGAGGGTGAGCTGCATCGTCGCCAATGCGCCAAGCATTCGCGCCTGGCTCCCTGTATTTTTGAGCACGTGTATTTCGCGCGTCCCGATTCGATTATGGATGGCATCTCCGTGTACAAAGCGCGCTTGCGTCAAGGTGAGAAGCTTGCAGAAAAAATTCTGCGCGAGCGTCCCGAGCACGATATTGATGTGGTTATCCCGATTCCGGATTCCAGCCGCGTTGCCGGTCAGGCGCTGGCGCAAAAGCTGGGTGTTAAATTTCGTGAAGGTCTGGTGAAAAACCGTTACATCGGTCGTACCTTTATTATGCCGGGCCAACAGCAGCGCAAAAAATCTGTGCGTCAAAAACTGAATCCCATCGAATTGGAATTCAAAGGCAAAAACGTATTATTGGTAGACGACTCCATTGTGCGCGGTACCACTTGCCAGCAGATTATCCAGATGGCTCGCGATGCAGGTGCGCGCAAAGTGTATTTCGCGTCGGCAGCGCCAGCGGTTAAGTATCCCAATGTGTACGGCATTGATATGCCCACCACCAAAGAGCTGATCGCCCACGGTCGTACCGATGAGGAAGTCTGCAAAGAAATCGGTGCTGACTGGTTGATCTACCAGGATCTCGTCGATTTGATTGCTGCTTCTGCTGAAGGTAACAACAAAGTCACTCAATTCGATTGCGCTGTATTTACCGGTGAATATATCGGCGGTGATGTCAGCCAGGAATATCTCGATAAACTGGCCGCAGCGCGCAACGATGCTGCTAAAACCAGCAAAAAATCCGGCAAGCCCACAGACTCACCTATGGGGTTGCACAATGGCGCCTCTATGAGCTAATCGTTATTTAACAACGACAGGCGAGGGGGCTGACCATAAACGCAATATGCAATTTATGGTCAGCCCTTTTTATTTTTGCCTCACATGATCAGGTAGAACAAAAATGGAAAATTTCGAACAAGAATTATTGCAGTATGAATTGGATACGCTGGCCGTACGTGCAGGCCAAGCTCGCACACACGAAGGCGAGCACAGCGAAGCCTTATTTTTAACGTCTAGCTACGTGTTTGGCAGCGCGCAAGAAGCTGCAGATCGCTTCGCTGGCAGCCAGCCGGGAAATGTTTATTCTCGTTACACCAACCCAACCGTACGCGCTTTTGAAGAGCGAATTGCAGCGCTGGAAGGCGCCGAGTCTGCTGTGGGGACATCATCCGGTATGGCGGCGATTTTGAGTACCTGCATTGCACTGCTTAAAGCGGGCGATCATATTGTGTGCTCGCGCAGTGTTTTTGGTACTACGACAGTTTTGTTTACCAAGTTTTTGCAAAAATTTGGTGTGACTACCACTTTTGTTCCACCAACGGATTACAGCGCCTGGCAAGCGGCTTTCACGCCGGCAACCAAACTGGTGTTTGTTGAAACTCCATCAAATCCACTGTGTGATGTAATTGATATCGCCCGCCTTGCGGATATCGCTCATTCGCGCAATGCGCTGCTGGTAGTGGACAACTGCTTTTGCACGCCGGCGTTGCAGCGCCCGCTGGAACATGGTGCGGATTTGATTGTGCACTCGGCTACGAAATATATTGATGGTCAAGGTCGCTGCCTGGGCGGTGTTGTTGCCGGTCCTAAAGTATTGGTGGATGAAGTGCTTGGTTTTATTCGCAGCGCTGGTCCCAGCTTGAGTCCTTTTAATGCCTGGGTATTTTTAAAGGGTTTAGAGACTTTGCGCTTACGTATGGAAGCGCATTCGCGCAATGCCTTGGAACTTGCGCAGTGGTTGCATCAGCATCCCAAAGTAGAAAAGGTATTCTACGCCGGTTTGCCAACGCATGTTGGGCATGAACTGGCGGCAAAACAGCAATCCGCATTTGGCGGCGTATTGTCCTTTCGTGTGAAAGGCGAGCGTGAAGCCGCCTGGAAGGTGATTGATGCTACAAAAATTATGTCGTTGACCGCCAACCTTGGCGATACCAAAACGACGATTGTGCATCCGGCTACCACTACCCACGGTCGCCTTACACCTGAGCAAAAAGCCGAAGCGGGTATTACGGAAAACCTGATTCGTATTTCTGTCGGCCTGGAGTCCGTAAAAGATCTGATTGCCGATCTTGAGCGAGGATTAAACGCACTCTAATCGGTAGTCGTTTTTAAAAATGGAGACCCAGCCGGGTCTCCGCACAATTGCCAGCAATAGGATGTAAAGGAAGAGCTTGTGAGAAAATTCATTGAAACCCTTGTGAATGAGATTGGCCGTGTTCTTTTAGGGAAAGATGAAAAAATAAAACTTTCTCTCGCCTGTCTGCTGGCTGATGGACATTTGCTGATTGAAGATTTGCCCGGCATGGGCAAGACAACACTTTCCCACGCCCTCGCCAAAGTCATGGGGTTGAGTTACAACCGCGTACAATTCACCAGTGATATGTTGCCCGCCGATATTCTCGGTATCTCTATTTTTGATCCTCAGCAACAGCAATTTACTTTTCACCAGGGGCCGATTTTTGCGCAGGTTCTATTGGCTGACGAAATCAACCGCACCACACCTAAAACCCAGAGCGCACTGCTTGAGTCCATGGAAGAGCGGCAAGTAACTCACGAAGGTAAAACCTATCCGCTGCCGCAACCGTTTTTTGTTATTGCCACGCAAAACCCTATGTCACAAATGGGTACTTATCCTCTACCTGAATCCCAACTCGATCGCTTTTTAATGCGTATCAGCCTGGGTTATCCCGATGCGGAAACCGAAAAGCTATTATTCAAAGGCGGCGATCCGCGCGAGCAATTAGCGAGCTTGCGTGTGTGTTTGCCACAGGAAAAAATTCCTGAAATCAAAGCGGCTATTAATGCAGTGAAGGTTTCCGATAGCTTGGTGGATTATGTACAGCGGTTAGTACACTACACACGCACCTCCGATGATATTCAAGTCGGACTCTCGCCGCGCGGCGCCATGGCGCTTATCAAAGCCGCAAAAACCTGGGCCTTTATGCATGAGCGCACTTACGTAGTTCCTGAAGATGTGCAACACATGTTTCCTCCAGTGGTTGCTCATCGCTTGCTTACCAAGGGCGCGGCGCAGGCCTTGGCGCAAGAGCATCTGGTGAAAAAAATCCTCAGTACAGTTCCGGTTGTTGGTAATTAACGGACGATGAGGAGCCCCAGCGTGTTCCAATTCTCTAAACATTTTCAATTCAAACAATATTTCCAGCGCTGGGCTGCCAAACGCGCGCCGCGTGCAGCCAGGGTTGTGCTCAAGCATCGCACCATTTATGTGTTTCCCGGCCGTCAGGGGTTGGGTTTTTTGGTGTTGCTCTTGCTCATTTGGGTGCTGGGGACTAACTACCAGAACAACCTGGTATTAGCTCTGTCATTTTTTTTGACGAGCCTGATGGTGGTATCGGTTATACATGCGTTTAAAAATTTGCTGGGATTGACCTTTGTGTCTGCGACAGTCCAGCAAGCGTTTGTGGGTGATCCTGTTGCCTTTGATATAGAGCTTAGCTCGCAATACAACCAGGGGCACCATGGGTTGTTATTCTCGTTGGGTGACGAAGAGCCAGAACGGGTTGATATTGAATCGGGTCAAGCGGAAATCCTGCGGCTGGACTTGCCAGCAAAGCGTCGCGGTTGGTTGAAGTTACCACGCGTAACCTTGAAAAGTTATTTTCCACTGGGATTGATTCGCGCCTGGGCTTATATAGAGCTTGACCACCGTGCGTTGGTATTTCCCAAACCGATTGAATCAGATCGTCCGCCGCTGGGGCCTGGCGATGTCAGTGACGGTGCGCAATTGGCGCAAGCGCGCGGCGACGAATTCCAGGGCTTTCAAACCTATCAACCCGGTTCACCTTTATCTCAAATTGCCTGGAAGCAATTTGCCCGCGGTGCGGGGTTACATTTAAAAGATTATCGCGCCTTGCAAAGCCAGCAAATGTGGTTGGACTGGCAATATTTGCAGGTGCAGGATACTGAGTTGGGGTTATCGCAACTGAGTTATTGGGTGAATTTTTTTTCCGAGAGCAATATCGAGTTTGGTTTGCGTCTGCCGGGCGTGACTATTCCTATGGGCGGCGGCGATGTGCATCGTCTTGAGGCTCTCTCAGCGCTTGCGCTCTTCGGATGGGAGAGGGATGACTAATATGGCGCGCACAACCTTGCCAAAAATTACCTCGCCAAATATTTCGCGTTCCAGCCTCGCCTGGTTGTTTGCCCTGCAAATTTTTATTATCGCCCCCCACTTGCTCACTGTGCCGGTTTGGTTAGTTGCTGTTTGGCTAGTGGTCGCTCTATGGCGTTGGCAAATTTTTAAAGGTGCCTGGAATTACCCAAATAAAATTAAAAAAACCTTATGTGCGGCTGTCTGCTGTGTTGGGCTTGTAGTCAGTATAGGGGCGCATCTGGGTTATGAATCCATGATCAGCTTATTGCTGACAGGTTTTATTTTAAAATTGTTGGAAGTTAAAACCCGGCGCGATTTTGTACTCCTGGTATTTATCGCGCTGTTTATCCTGTCTACCCAATTTATTGAATACAACTATATGCCCTCAGCCATTTATGGCTTCTGGTGCTTGTTGTTGGTTTGTGCTGCTCTTATGCAACTATACAAGCGCAGTGATTCAATGTCGTTGTGGCAAATGTTGCGACCAAATCTATGGCTATTGTTGCAATCACTTCCGATCATGTTGGTGCTGTTTGTGATAGTGCCTCGTTTGGGTTCTTTCTGGGCAGTGCCATCGCCGGGTGCCGCTAAAACCGGCATGTCGGACTCCATGTCGCCAGGTGATCTAACCCAATTGATGCAATCCGATGAGCTGGCCTTTCGTGTCACGTTTAATGGACCAATTCCAGCGCGCGATAAATTGTATTGGCGTGGGTTGGTGCTTTCTACCTTTGATGGTCGCCGTTGGTATGTGAGCCAGCGTCAGCAATGGCGCAGCTCCGCCAGCACCAATCGCAACAAGCACGTGGTTTATCTCGGTGATACGGTCAGCTATCAGGTAATTGCGGAACCCCAAGGGACGCCTTGGCTGTATACCCTGGCAGCACCTTTTGAGTGGTCGGACACTGTGATGTTTACACGCGATTTGCTGATACAAAAAGCCTATCCGTTATCGCAACGTGAAAGTTATTCGGTGACTTCGCAATTACATTATCAGTTGAATAAATATGATGATCGTGAGCTGGCTGATAATACACAGTTGCCTGCCGGGGGTAATCCGGAAACTCGCCGCGTGGCACTAGAGTGGATGGCAGAAGCGGGCTCCGCGGAAAAATTAATGGAAAGAGTTTTTGGTTTGTTTAACCGGCAGTTTTATTACACGGTGACGCCACCGGCATTAGGTGAAAACTCTGTCGATGATTTTTTGTGGCGCAGTCACCAGGGATTTTGCGAGCACTTTGCCGGTAGTTTCGTATTTTTTATGCGTGCAGCAGGTGTGCCGGCGCGAGTGGTGGTGGGTTATCAAGGCGGCGATATAAATAGCGTTGATAATTATTTGATGGTGCATCAGCGCGATGCTCATGCCTGGGCCGAAGTGTGGTTGGAAGATCGCGGTTGGGTGATGTTTGATCCTACGGCAGCGGTGGCGCCTGATCGTATCAACAAAGGTATTTCGGAATCTTTATCCGCAAAAGATAGCCAGTTGGTGGGTAAGCCTTTTGGATCGTCGGTAAAGGTTTTATTTATGTTGCGCGAGCGCTGGGATGCTCTCAATTATCAATGGACGCGCTGGGTCATGAATTATGATTCGGACTTGCAATCACATCTGTTTGAAAAAATCCTGGGCGATGTGTCGCCGCTGCGTATGGCGTTGTGGGTGGTGGGCGTTTTGAGTTCTGTGTTACTGCTGTTATCAGTGCTATTAATTGGTCGACTGAAAAAAGCGCCCATGTCTGATGAGCGAAAAATTTACGAGCAACTGTGTAAAAAATTAGCGGGTGCAGGCTTTGTACCTCAAACGGGTGAAACGCCCCAGCAGTTTTTTCGGCGTGTTGTTGCTGCGCGCCCGGAAATGGCATCCTCTCTCATACATATAGCGCGTTTGTTTGAGCTGATGGCCTATGGCGATGATCAGGCTGCGCGCGGACAGCTGCTTTTGGCAGCCGCGAAATTGCAGGTAAAAAAATAGACTAGACTGCAGTAAGCCGCTTTTACGTCTGGGAATTGGATGCGGCCCGTGTTTTCCAATTAAGTCCAACAGGGGAGGCGAAATGCCAAACCCGAGCTTTCGCAATGATCGATATCATCCATTGGTTTGAGAGCCTGTTTAACACCATACCCATCTCCCTGCTGGAAGGCTGGGGGCGGTTTGGTTATGCCGTTGGTTTTCTGCTGATGCTTGCAGCATTTGGTGGTATTTGCTTTCGCCCGGGTGGTCGCTGGGGCTTAGGGCGAGAGCGCCAGCAGTGGGATACCAAAGCGCTTTTAAGTGTGGCCCTGACGTTTGTGTTGGTGATCGGCACTGGCTATCTTGGATCTTTTATCGTGTTGGTGCCCGGCGCCCAGACATTCGAATCCCTCAAGGATTTATCAGTGTTTTTGTGCGTGGTGCTCATGGGGCGACCAGCGCTAATTGCGGTGCCGTTCGCCTACGGCATCTCCGATCTTGCCGAGGGCGTGCCGCCTGATTTTCTGTGGGATTGGATATTTGGTTACTTTATTAATCCCGCGTGTTTTTGGGTAGCTTTCCAGTTGATTGGCAAGAACCCGGACTTTCGCCGTGGGGCTACCTGGGCGTGGTACGGGCTGTTTGTACTGATTTTTATGAGTATCGAGCCCCAGTTGTGGGGTTACATCTGCTCGAACAAATTCACCTCGGATATTTCCTATCGCAACATTACCCCGGCGCTCTTTTTTACTACCTCGGTGACTTGGGTGCTCGCCCCTTTTGCCATGTTGTTGGCTCTGCCATTGGCCCGGCGCTTTGGGCTCTTCTGGGCCGAAATTCCCGGTCACGTTAAGGAGCGGCGCTTTTGGCGCACAGGCTGGGTTTGGCAAAGCGGCCACACCCAGCCGCAAGATTTTGTGAGCGCCCAGCAGGGTGTTCCCATGCGCCTGTTCCTGGCTGCACCTTTGGTGGCGCTGGTACTGGTGCTGGTTATCTCGGTTGCCTTCCTGACACTGAACAGCGGTGAAAAAGGGGCCAATATGTTGGCGAGCCGCCTGCATCAGGAAATAGCGCTGAATATCGATTTACTGGTGGATGACTATTTAGAGAAGCATCAAAACGATGGAACAGACTTGTCGCCAGTGGATATCAGCCTACTGTTGCGTGGATCAAGCATTGCCAGCCACGGTCGGGCTTTTCTACTGGATCGATCAGGTGTTCTTATAGCCTCCTCAACGGAGGATTCGCCTGACAGCTATCGCGGCCAGCCTGCTTGGAACAATAAGGACAAGGTTATTGATCAGGCCGCCCGCGCTCTTTATCAGCATATCGGTAGCCTTGCCCAGGTGAATAAAGCTATTCCCTTTCGTTTCGACATAGTTACGGCGAAACCTCTCTCCCGCGAAACCTGGCTGGCCCAGGCAACACCTTATGCGGACAGGCGTGGTCGTGTCGACTGGATTGAAATTACTGCCATGCCTGAATCTGCCTATCTTGGCGAGGTGCGAGCAGGTAACAGCCAATCTGCAGTGGTGCTGGCGATTGCGCTTACCGCAGCGCTTTTTATCGCACTTTTGTTGGCAGGTGTGGTGGCGGCGCCTCTGCGTCGCATGTCTCGCTCAGCCCAGGCATTGGCTGATGGCGACCTGAGCCAGCGGGTTACCAGCAGTCGTTTGGAAGAAATAGACATGCTGGCCGGCTACTTCAATGATATGGCCCAGCGACTGGAGCGGACCATGGCCAACATTGAGGCGGAGGTGGCTGAGCAGACGCGCATGAAAGAGGCACTTTCCCAGTTGTCGGACAGGCTGCAACTGGCCACCCGTGCCGCGAACATCGGCATTTGGGAGTGGAACGTTATCAATGACGAATTGATCTGGGACGAAGCCATGTACGGGCTTTATGGTATTCGCAAAGAGGATTTTGGCGGCGCTTATGAGGCCTGGGTGAGCTCGGTTCACCCAGATGAGCAGATCAGGGCCCATGAGGCAATTCAGGCTGCTTTGTCGGGTGAGCGGGAGTTCAACCATGAATTCTCCATCGTTTGGCCTCTGGACGGCTCCACCCACGTCATCAAGGGCATAGGTCAAACCCTGCGCGATGCCAGCGGCAAGCCTTTGCGAATGATTGGTATGAATGTGGATATCACCGAGAGTCGCCGGGCAGAGGAGGAGGTTAACAGGCATCGCCTGCATCTGGAGGAATTGGTGGCGGAGCGTACCGCCGAGCTCACTGTTGCGCGTGACCAGGCGGACCAGGCTAACCGCTCCAAAAGCATATTCTTATCCAACATGAGCCATGAAATACGTACGCCGCTGAATGCCATTATGGGGATGACCTACCTGGCGCTCAGAAACGAGATAGATCCGCTACAACGAAGTTACCTCAAGAAAGTGGATGCCGCTGCCCAGGGATTACTCGGAATCATCAACGATATACTCGATCTATCCAAGATAGAGGCTGGCAAATTGGATTTGGAACAGGCGCCTTTTGTACTGGATGATCTGCTGATTCATCTGCGCGACCTGGTTGCTGTCAAAGCCCAGGAAAAAGGTTTGCTGCTGGACTTCTCCATGGCTCCCGGCCTGAATACCCGATTATTGGGCGACGAGCTGCGTCTGGGGCAGGTATTGCTCAATCTGGTGAGCAATGCTGTCAAGTTTACCGAGGCCGGCAAAGTCAGCCTGTACATCAGTTGTCTGGAGCGCACGCCGCGGGAGTTATATCTACAGTTTGATGTTACGGATACGGGCATAGGCATGACTCGCGAACAAAGTCAGCGCCTGTTTAGGCCGTTTGAGCAAGCCGATATTTCCACTGCTCGCAAATTCGGCGGTACCGGGCTTGGGTTAAGTATCTCCAAAAAGCTGGTGGAAATGATGGGCGGGCGCATCTGGGTGGAAACTGCGTTGGGACAGGGCAGCCGCTTCAGCTTTACGGTACGCCTGGCGTTACAAACCGAACAAGACATACAGCTACGTCGCTATGAGCGCTTGGATCAAGGCTATGAAGCGGCACTGCGTATCGCTGGCAGCCATGTATTGCTGGTGGAAGATAACGACATTAACCAGGAGTTGGCGGTCAGCTTGCTAACGACAGCTGGAGTCTCGGTGGATGTCGCCAATAACGGCCTGGAGGCACTGTCTATGGCGGCGACCAAAACCTACGACGCCGTACTCATGGATTGCCAAATGCCAGTGATGGATGGCTACGACACCACGCGAGAAATGCGTAAAGATACCCGTTTCTCCAGTTTGCCTATATTGGCTATGTCGGCAAACGTTATGGCAGGCGATAAAGAGAAATGCCTTGAAGCCGGTATGGACGATTACATCTCCAAGCCAATTAACGTAGCCCAATTGTTCAAAACCTTAGCCCTGTGGATCAAACCCCAAAGGCGCCCCCTCGAGCTTTCAGCAACCAAATCAACAGCGGATGCACAAACAGGTGTGAGCTTGGCAGGTGTGGATACTGCTACGGCACTAAAGCGTTTAAATGGCAACAAGGCCATATACCGCAAATTACTGGTGATGTTTCATCAGCGTCAGGGGGATGCAGTTGGTCGCATAACGGCAGCCTGGGCCAATGGTGATCGTGGCGAGGCCATGCGTATTGCCCATACGCTGAAAAGCCTGGCGGGCAATATTGGGGCTGATGCGCTTTTTTCAGCGGCCGCGAATCTGGAGCGGGCTATGCAAGCGGGAGAGCTTGAATCCGTTGAAGGTCTGTTGATGGCTATCGCATTGCCTTTAGATGGCCTCATGCAGGGAATTGAAACGTTTTTAGCCGCGCCACTTGGTGATTTTTAACGCCAAATTCTGGTGACTTTCCCAGAATGATTCAATTATGTGCCAATGGGATTCTTTGTGTTCCACTATGGTGCAAATAATCTATTCGCCATAAAGTAAATAAATTTCAACTATTTGAAAAATAAAGTAAATTTTTTATGGCATGGTTTGTGCTGACGCATTTCGCCTGCTAAAAATCTTAAAAAATTTGCCCTTTTTTGGGTATCAATAAATAAAAATCAGGCGTTTTTAATCCCATTCTTGAATAAAGTCGGCTCAATTTTCATTGTGTTGAATCAATTTGGGGCAGTTTTATCACTCTATAAAGTCCACACCACGCTGTAGTGGACAACACCAAAGGTGTGATTATGAAGAAGATCGCTTGTCTCGCTCTCGGCGCCTCTATGGTGCTGAGTCCTTTGGCTTTGGCTGATGCCGCCCCTGTGGCCGTCAACCCGGCTAATACCGCATGGATGCTGACTGCCAGTGCATTGGTGCTGTTTATGACCTTGCCTGGTCTGGCGTTGTTTTATGCAGGCCTGGTGCGCGTAAAAAACGTGCTCTCAGTGTTGATGCAGTGTTTTGCCATTGCAGCTATAGCATCCTTACTGTGGTTTGCGGTGGGTTACAGTCTGGCCTTTGGTGTCGGCAATGAATATATCGGTGATTTCAGCAAGGTATTCCTGGCCGATATCGCCAGGGACAAAAACCTGCTGTGGGGCGATATCCCTGAAAGTCTGTTTGCCATGTATCAGATGACCTTCGCGGTGATTACCCCGGCGTTGATCGTGGGTGCCTTTGCTGAGCGTATGAAGTTTTCTGCCATGCTGATTTTCTCGGCACTCTGGCTGTTGCTTTGCTACGTACCCGTTTGTCACTGGGTATGGAGCAGCTCTGGCTGGTTGTACAAGATGGGCCTGCTGGATTTTGCCGGTGGTACTGTGGTGCACATCACTGCCGGTGTGGGCGCACTGGTTGCGGCGCTGGTTATCGGCAAGCGCAATGGTTTTCCCACCACGGCAATGCCTCCTCACAACATGACCATGGTGGTTACCGGTGCAGGCGTGCTCTGGGTGGGTTGGTTTGGTTTCAATGCGGGTAGCGCCTTGGGTGCAAACAGCAGCGCGGCTATGGCTATGCTGGTGACTCATCTTTCTGCCGCTTCAGGTGCGTTAGCCTGGATGAGCATCGAATGGATCAAATTCAGAAAGCCAAGTGTGCTGGGTATTGTGACCGGTATGGTGGCTGGTTTGGGTACTATCACACCGGCCTCCGGTTATGTTGGCCCGGGTGGTGCTGTGGTGATTGGTTTGGTCGCTGGTGTGGTGTGTTTTGTAATGACTCAGTTGGTCAAGCGCGTTTGGAAAATTGACGACTCCCTCGACGTATTCCCCGTGCATGGCGTGGGCGGCATTATCGGCACTTTCATGGCGGGTATTTTTGCCTCTACACAATTGGGTGCGTTCAGCGGCTCAGGTTTTGGCGCCGGTATCGAAACCATCGGCCAGCAAGTACAGGTGCAATTGATCGGTATTGTTTCGACATTGCTATTCACCGTTGTAGTGACCTATGTATTGTTGAAGTTGACCGCTGTCTTCACGAAAGGCCTGCGTGTCACCAAAGACGAAGAGTCCGCCGGTTTGGATATCAGCCTGCATGAAGAGGAAGGCTACAAGTTATAATTTGTAGTGCTTTACGAATGTCAGCCAAAAAAGGCGTGAGAAATCACGCCTTTTTTGTTTGTAGTCGCGTTGCTCCCTGAAACAGGCTTACACAGAATTGTCATCATCTGGTGGTTAACTCCTTCGGTTTTTTAACCAATAGGAACACTCGATATGATAAAAACCACGATAAAAAATCTTCTCGCGTTAATGACTGTTTGTTGTGTAACCGCTGAGGCCGCCTCTGTGCGTTCAAGTTGGGTACAAACGCAGGTCTATAATTACAATCATCCTTTCGCCGCCACTGACAGCGCTGATCTCGCCACCAAAATGTCAGTCATGTCAGCCAGCGCCTACAGTTTTTATCGCGGTACAGATCATATTTTTTATCAGGATATGCTCACTTTGCCTGCGTCCTCCTATGTGACCACTCAAACTGCTTACACCTGGTTGGGCGGTGATACTCACTTGGGGAATTTTGGTGCTCAGCGCGACAGCAATGGCACCGCTGTTTTTTCGGTGAGCGATTTTGATGAAGGTTATCTTGGTCAATATGTTTGGGATTTGCGCCGCCTTGCGGTCAGTATGATTTTGGGTGGGCGTGAAAATGGAATTTCAGATACGAATATCACGACTGCTATTAATACAATGATCGGCGCCTACGTCGATCAGATGAACAACTTCAAGGGCAGTAGCGGCGAACTGAGCTTTCAGCTGATAAAAAGTAATACCACCGGCATAGTGGATGACACTATCACCAATGCAGATAATGGCACTCGCTCAGCACTGTTGTCCAAATACACGCAAGTGAGCGGAAGTGTACGCAGCTTTCAAAATCTCTCTAACCTGATTGCCGTCAATTCCACAACCTATAACAACATCTCCTCGGCAATGACGAGTTATATCAATTCTATTCCCAGCGCCAAACGCTACACCTCCAGTTTTTATACGGTAAAAGACATTCATCAAAAAATGGGTTCTGGTGTTGGTAGCCTTGGGAAATTGCGCTACTTAATTTTGATCGAAGGTGCCTCTTCCAGTACCTCGGATGATGTGATTCTGGAAATGAAACAGGAAGCTTCCAGTGTGGTGGCAATTGCTGATAGCGGGCAGTTGCCTGCAAGTGCCTATGATTACAACGAGGCTGAGCGTGTAGTGAAAACTGCCAAGGGCCAACAATTAAATACTGATGTGCTCACAGGTTTCACCACCGTAAATAGCTTGCCTTATTATCTGCATGAAAAATCTCCCTATCAGGAAGATTTTGATTACACCTTGTTAAATTCCAGCACTAAATTGAACACTGCAGCAACTTACCTTGGGCAAGCGCTGGCATCAGCTCATGCTTTGGCAGATCAGGATTACGATAGCACCATCGTAAGCTACAGCATTGATAAGCAAGTTACCGATGCAATCACGAGTACCAGTGGGTTGAAATCAGAAGTTGTTAGCTTTGCTTATGACTATGCTACCCAGGTGGGATACGACTGGCAGAGTTTTGTTGCAGCCTACAATGCAGGCGCAACGCTTTATTAAACTACTTTGTTTGTACAAATAAAAAAGCCGGTGTTGATCACCGGCTTTTCTTTGTAAATTATCGGGTTGTTAAATCATGTGGTGAAAGGCAATCAGTGCGGCTGTCACAGCAACGTTCAATGATTCCACCCCATTTTTCATAGGGATACGAACACTCTCGTTGCACAAATCGTTAACAGCTTTGGATACCCCTTCAGTTTCATTGCCCAACACATAGATACACGAAGTGCTGGGGGTAAAGTCTTTCAGCGTGGCTTTTGCATGTGATGAAAGCGCGCAAATCAACGAGCCTTCGTTTTTAAAAGCCTTCAGCGCCGCCGCAAGTGATTGGCAGCGCAAGATAGAGGCGCGAAATACGGTCCCGGCGCTGGCTTTGATCACCAGCGGATCAATTTGTGCGTTGCCCTGCTGGGGTAGCAAAATGCCGTCCACGTTGCCGGCGCAGGCGGAGCGAATAATCATGCCGAGGTTTTGCGGATTGGTAATGCCGTCCAATGCCAATAACCTGAATGGTTTGCCAGCATTTGCTTGCAAAAAATCTTCATAGGTTTGAAAGCCGCGGCAAATTAAATCGGCGGCAACGCCCTGGTCCTGGCTCGCATTTTTGGAAATGCGTGAAAGCTCATTGCGCTTGTGGTGCACAATTTCCGCGCCTTTGCTTTTGGCAAGCGCGATAATGTCGTCGAGGATTTCTGCTGGCTTATTGCTATCGGCGAGATGCAAACGGTAAATCTGCGTTGCCTTATCCTGCAGTGCTTCAAGCACAGGCTTGCGCCCATAAACGGTAAGCATGCCGTCAAAAAGTTTCTTTTTGTTGAGATAAGCCTGGCTATCGCCCTGATCTTTTTTCATGATGAATTCTTAAATCGCTATTACAGTAGTCTGAAAACAGTTGCTTAGTCTGAACACAGTTTTTTATAGGCGCGCACGGCTTTATCCATGCCCATAGAGATAGCATCAACTGTAAGGGCATGGCCAATAGATACTTCGAGTAGTTGCGGCACTGTGCGAAAGCGGGCGAGGTTGTCCAAGTTCAAGTCGTGGCCGGCGTTGAGGCCAATACCGATTTTTGCAGCATGTTTGGCAGCCGCGTAATAACGTTGAAACAGCGCTTCAAATTCTGACCCCTGGTGTTTATAAGCTTCGGCGTAGGGGCCTGTGTAAAGCTCAATGCGGTCAGCGCCCAATTGCTTGGCAAGCTCTATTTGTTCAAGGTCCGGGTCCATAAACAGGCTAATACGCACGCCGGCGGCTTTGAGTTTTTCCAATACAGGCTTTAATTGCTCACCGGATTTTTTTAAATCAAAGCCGTGATCCGACGTGAGCTGGTCATTGCTATCGGGTACCAGCGTGCACTGCTCGGGTTTGGTGTCCAGCACCAGCTGGATAAAACCGGGAAAGTCGCCAATTTTTTCTGCGAAAGGATTGCCTTCAATATTGAACTCAGCCGCTTTGTTGTCTTTCAGTAATTCCGCCAGATCGTAAACATCATGGGGGCGAATGTGGCGCTGATCGGGGCGCGGATGTACGGTCAAGCCATCGGCGCCAGCCGCCAGGCAAATTTTGCCGTGAGCGACGACATCCGGATAATTGCCTTCGCGGGAGTTGCGGATAAGCGCAATTTTATTCAGGTTGACACTGAGGGCTGTGTTCATGGTGGATTGCTCGCGATCTGTAAAACAAAAAACGGAAAAGAGAAACGTGAAAGACAAAAACGAAACCTGGTAGGAGCGGGGCTTGTTGTTCAAGCCCCGCCAGCAGAAATTAATTCCACTCGGAGCGGCGCTTGCGCTTGCCGATAAGTTGCAGAATAAACGACAGCAGTACACCGCCTAACACCAGGGCGCCGCCATACATGCGTTGATGGTAGTTGTCGTTTTTGTGCAGCTGGTCATTTTCGGCTTTAAGTACATCACGCTCGGTTTGTAGCAGTTGATTGCGCTCGTGCATGGCCTGGTTTTCCTGGCCCATGTTGATATCCGAGTTGCTGGTTTTGCGCATTTCTTCGGTTTCTTTCAACAAGGTTTCATAGGCCGTTTTAGTGGTGGCCAGTTCGCTTTTGAGCGACGCATTTTGTTTTTGCAATTCAACCAAATCAGTAGGACCCTGGCTGATCAGCTCTAACTTCATGGCGGCAGTAGGTTCATTGGTCAGGTTTTGGCTGCGCACCCAACCTTCAAGGCCGTCGGGTGTGATCACCTGTGACCATTTGTTTTTGTTAGCGTCTTCCTCTTCGCGCAAAAACTTCAGGCGTGTGCCTGTAACCAAGCCATTCTTAACAATGTTGGCACTGTTGTCTTTGTCAGAGCGAAGGGGAATATAAATTGTATCTGTGACATACCTGTCTTCTGCAACGGCCGACATTGAAACGCATGCGGCCAGCATGGTTGCTCCTGTAAATCCGATTAACGACATCTTGCGGTAGGTATTTTTCACGGGGAGTCCTTGGGATTAAGGTAAAACTTTTTTGAAGGGTTTTACGGTGACTTTCGCGTAAACGCCGGCGGCAATATAGGGGTCGGCAGCGGCCCAGTCTTGCGCTTCTTGTAATGAATTAAACTCTGCGACCACCAGGCTACCAGTAAAGCCGGCTTCACCCGGATCTTCGTTGTCTACGGCAGGATGCGGGCCCGCCAGTAACAGGCGGCCTTGTTCTTTTAGCAACTGCAGGCGTGCAAGGTGATCCGGGCGTGCGGCTTTGCGTTTGTCCAGGCTGTTGCTGACGTCTTCACTGATAATGGCGTAAAACATAACTAACTCTCTATTTGTCGCTCTCGTCTTGCATAACGTCTTCCATTGTTAAATCGGTGCAGAGACGAATGCTGCGGAAAATATAAAACAGGGTGGCCACCATGATCAGCAGGGAGGGCACGCCTATCACCAAAAATCCTATATAGTGCATTTGGCCAATTTGCGCGTTGAATTCTGTGGTGCCTGTGGGGCTTACCACAATCATTTTGGCCAACACATAATTGAGTACCGCCGAGATAAAAAATGAGCCGGCGATAAAAAATGAGCTATTGCGCAACTTGGTTTCAAATAGCTGCTCGGTGCCGCGCTCTTTAAGCGCGTCAGCGATTTTCTCTACTTTCAAAATGGTGTCATTGTAGATAAAGGTTTTCACCAGCGGGTAGCGAGTTTTGGTGGAAATGATAACCAGCAAGCCAATCAGCCCAGGAATCGCGGCTTCTTTAATGGCGTAATATTTGGTGTCGAGATGCAGCAGGCTAATGCCGCCAGTGAGCAGAACGCTTACGATACCCAGTGCCGAGAAAAAGTTGAATTTGCGACGGCTGATAAAATCGCGCAGACCGTAGGTAATAGGAAAGGCGAGGGCAACGATCAGGCCCCACTTTGCCCCCAAACCCCAAGGGTGCCCCATAAAAGTATCGCCGCTGAGCTTGGTGAGAATCAGTGTGGGGATCACAATGTTCATGACGATATTGACCAGCATGTTTTCTTTTTTGTCATTGTTGTTGCTGGTCGGGCGGGTATTTTCGGTTGATTTATCCGCAGAAAGATTATCGGTCATCTTAAGTCTCAGTCATAATGGTCGTATGGGCGCTGCCTTTTGGGCAGTTGCACGACAGCCTTTTTGTAGGCCGGCCCTAATTATTTTGGGGTAAATTCTTGCGTTCGGGTCAATATAGGCCACTTTTGGGATGACCACGTGAAATTCGATTTACACAGCCACAGTAATTTTTCTGACGGCATTTTAAGCCCGGCGCAGCTGGTGGCAAGGGCAAAAGAGCGCCAGGTAGATGTTTTGGCATTAACTGACCACGATACCACAGCGGGATTGCTTTTGGCACGGGAAGCCGCTGCGCAAGAAGGTATCCAACTGATTAATGGCGTTGAATTTTCCAGTCACTGGGGCAAGGGTGGCGTGCATATTGTCGGTTTGGGTTTTGATCTGGATTCTCCTGAATTACAAGCCGCCGTTGATGCTCAAAATATCGCCCGCAACAGTCGCGCTGAGCAGATTGCATTGCGCCTTGCTCGCGCTGGAATTAAAGATGCGCTTGCAGGTGCGCAAGCATTGGCGGGTGATGCCAATGTGGGTAGGCCACATTTTGCGCAATACCTGGTCAATGTCGGCGCTGTTGCTAACATCAATGCCGCTTTCAAAAAATACCTGGGTGCAGGTAAGCCGGCAGATGTGAAATTCCAATGGCCGGATATGACGACGGTTATAGGCTGGATTCACGATGCAGGTGGCGTTGCCGTATTGGCCCATCCTTGTAAATACGAACTCACGCGAACCAAAATGGTCGCCTTGATTAAGGATTTTGCTGCTGCAGGTGGTGATGCACTGGAAGTGGTTAGCGGTATGCAAGCCCATCCGGTTACTGAAGATCTGGCGCGTATCGCTGCCACCCACAACCTCGCTGCGTCTTGTGGCAGCGACTTCCATATCCCCAACCAGGCCTGGCAAGAGCTGGGCTGTTTCCCTTCGCTGCCTGAAAGTTGCCGCCCTGTGTGGGAGCTTTTAGGGTTTGCCGCTGAGGCGGCTTGATTTCGGATATCTCACTAATGGCTCAATTTTTTCAGATTCACCCGGATAATCCCCAGCAACGACTTATAGCCCAAGCGGTGGATATCATCCGCAAGGGTGGACTGGTGGTTTACCCCACCGATTGCGCCTATGCGCTGGGTTGCCATATCGGCGATAAAGATGCACTCGATCGCATTCGCGCCATTCGTAAGCTGGATAAAGATCACAACTTCACCTTGATGTGCCGCGATCTTTCCGAGCTGGCTACCTATGCCAGGGTGGACAACGCTGTTTACCGTCAAATCAAACACCATACGCCCGGCGCCTATACCTTTATATTGGAAGCCACCGCTGAAGTGCCGCGTCGCCTGCTGCACCCCAAACGTAAAACCATAGGTTTGCGCGTGCCCGACAATAAAATAGCCCTGGCATTGCTGGAGGAATTGGGCGAGCCCATCATGACCAGTAGCTTGTTAATGCCGGGTGAGGAATATCCGCTGACAGATCCCTATGACATTCGCGACTCACTCGAGCACCACGTGGATTTGATTATTGATGGCGGCTTCTGCGGCATGGAAGCCACCACCGTAATCGACTTGACGGGCGAGGCTCCCGAGTTGGTTCGTCAGGGAGTGGGCGATTTCACGCCTTTTGCATAATGATGGTTGCGGAGTGGGGTTACTTCGAAGAATGTGCGGCGCTCTGAGCGCCGCTTTGTTATCTGGTCTTATACTTTCTTCACAAATTCCGACTTCAGCTTCATGGCGCCAAAGCCATCGATTTTGCAGTCAATATCGTGGTCGCCATCCACCAGGCGGATGTTCTTTACCTTGGTGCCAACTTTGATCGTGGATGATGTGCCTTTTACCTTCAGGTCCTTAATCACCGTTACCGTGTCCCCGTCTTGCAGCAGATTGCCGTTAGCGTCTTTGATAACTTTTCCGCCTTCCTGCAAATCGCCGCCAGTGGTGGACCATTCGTGGGCGCATTCAGGGCAAATCAGCATGTCGCCGTCTTCATAAGTGTATTCGGAGTTGCATTTGGGGCAGGGCGGGAGATTGCTCATAAAGGTATATCCACATAAAAAGTGCGCCATTCTACTAAAATTATGGCAGGAGCGGAAACCTACCTGTTTGCTGCATTAAAATCCTTCTGTCTCAACCAAAGCTGTCCCCACTCAGGCTATGTGGCTATAATGCCCGACCTGATTGCGGGCAGCGCCCGCCAATGTCCATAAACCGGGTTGGTGCAGTGAATTCATCCAGCGAAGAAACCAGTGATTTTGTCCTGCAGGCCCCAGCTGCTGAAGACGCGCAAGTTATTGATACACAAGCCATTGCTGGACTAGAAAACACTGAACAAGGTGAGGCAGGTGTCGCTGTTACAGAAACAGCTGAAGAACATCCTGCACATCCCACCCAAGGTGAAATGCCCTTCGCTATAGTCCACGGCAAAGCCTATACCCAGATCCCCCAGGACTTATACATTCCGCCTGATGCGCTCGAAATTTTCCTCGAAGCGTTTGAGGGGCCGCTGGATCTGCTGCTCTATCTGATTCGCCGCCAGAATATCGATATCCTCGATATCAACGTCTCCGAAATCACCAGCCAATACATGGCTTATGTGGAATTGATGGATGCCAGCCAGTTTGAACTGGCTGCTGAATACCTGGTAATGGCCGCGATGTTGGCCGAGATTAAATCGCGCATGCTGCTGCCACGCTCTAGCGAGGAGGCGGAAGAAGAGGAGGATCCGCGCGCGTCATTGATTCGCCGTTTACAAGAGTATGAGCGTTTTAAGCAGGCCGCCGAGGATCTGAATACCATACCGCGTGTGGGGCGTGATATTTACCAAGCTTCTGCCCAGGCGCCAGATCGTAGTCTCACCCGTCCTGACCCGGACGTGGATTTAAAAGAATTGCTGCTGGCGCTGTCTGAAGTACTGCGCCGCGCCGATATGTTTGAAAGCCACCACGTATCCAAAGAGAAACTGTCCACCCGTGAACGTATGGCGCAGGTGTTGGATACTTTGGCGCATCATCACTTCGTGCCTTTCGTCAGCCTGTTCAAGGTGGAAGAAGGGCGTTTGGGGGTAGTGGTGACTTTTTTGGCGGTAATGGAGCTGATCAAAGAATCCCTGGTTGAAATCGTCCAAAGCGAATCCTTTGGCCCTATACACGTAAAAGCGCGCACGCAATGACCGACGAAAATCTTACTGCTGATCAAGAGCATCCTGTTGATCAAGAGCATTCCACTGATCACGACAATATTGAGCCGACGGCTGTTAATGAGGTGGATGACACTGTTGCGGAAGAGTCTGCAACCGTCACCGTGACCCAGCAGCCTGTCGACAGCATTATGTTGCGCAAGATTGTCGAGGGCGCCATTCTCGCTGCCGCCCAGCCGTTAACTATCGCGCGTCTGCTGGAGCTGTTCGATGAAGAGGTTCGCCCCACCAAAGAAGAGGTGTTGGCGGCGCTGCAAGAAATAGAAGCCGCCTGTGCAGATCGCGGTTATCAAGTTAAAGAGGTTGCCTCAGGCTGGCGCTTCCAGGTGCGTGAAGAAACCGCGCCCTGGGTAAACCGCATGTGGGAAGAGAAACCGCAAAAATATTCGCGCGCACTGCTCGAAACCCTGGCGCTTATCGCCTATCGCCAGCCAATTACGCGCGGTGATATCGAGGAGATCCGCGGTGTCGCCGTTAGCTCCCATATCATGAAAACCCTGATGGAGCGCGATTGGGTAAAGGTGGTTGGGCATCGCGATGTTCCCGGCCGCCCGTCACTTTATGCTACTACCCGCCAGTTTTTGGACTACTTTAATTTAAAGAGCTTGGAAGAGTTGCCTTCACTGAGTGAAATTCGTGACCTGGATGAGCTGAACAACGTTCTCAACCTGGGCGATGAAGAAGGTATTGGTGAAAAGGATGAAGATGCTGTCGATGAGGCAGCCAAGGATGTGCTGGTAGCTGATGCTGCCAGCGAAGAGGAACCAGAAGAATTTGTCGATGGCGAAGAGGCGTTCGAGGATCTGGAAGTTTCTGCTGAAACTGACGCTCACGAGGCTGCTGATGAAAATGTCGCGACCAATGAAGCCACTGCAGATGAACAAGCTGCAGTTGAAAAAGATACTGATGAGGAACATAGCAACGTCTAAGGCGTTGTAACAATTTATGGTTAAAAAAACTGATCAGGATAATTTTGGCAAAACGCCAAAAGGCGAGGGCAGCAAGCCTGCCGGTCGCAATCCATCCGCCAAGGCTGTGAAGCCAGCGGTTGCCGAATATTTCTCGGCGGCTTCTGAAAAAGCAGCGCGTGCAAAAGCGCAAAAAGAAATCTCTGATAATTTCAAAGCGAAACATTCGTCCAAAAAAGCGCTGCCGCTCAAAGAGCGCGACCCTCGTAGCGAAAAATTTGGCGATAAAAAAGTCGCCAAACAAGGCTTCGTTGAGTCTTCCGATGCGACGACTGAGGCAACCGGTGATGAGAAGCTGCAAAAAGTGCTCGCTCGCGCCGGTATAGGTTCGCGCCGTGAAATGGAACGAGCCATTGAAGCTGGTCAGGTAAAAGTGAATGATCGCATTGCCAAACTGGGCGATCGTGTTACGCCGGATGACAAAATTTTTGTCGATGGCAAGCGCGTGGCGATTCGCACTGAAGCTACCCGTCGTCGTGTAATTCTGTATAACAAGCCCGAAGGTGAAATCTGCTCTCGCTCAGATCCGGAAGGTCGTCGCACGGTGTATGACAGTTTGCCGGGTTTAAAAGGTGAGCGCTGGATCTCTATCGGCCGTCTCGACTTCAACACCAGCGGTTTGCTGCTGTTTACCAACGATGGTGAGCTGGCTAACAAGTTGATGCACCCTTCGTCCGTTATTGACCGCGAATATCTGGTGCGTATCCAGGGCGCTGTTGATGATGAAATGAAGCGTGCGTTGCTCGAGGGTGTATTACTGGATGATGGCGTTGCGCGTTTTACCGATATAGTGGATGGTGCTGGTGAATCCAGTAATCGCTGGTTTTATTGCGTGGTGATGGAGGGGCGCAACCGCGAGGTGCGTCGCCTGTGGGAATCCCAAGGTGTGAAAGTGAGTCGTTTGAAGCGCGTGCGCTATGCGAATATTTTTATTCCGTCCCATGTGCGTGTTGGTCAATGGACCGAGTTGAGCGAGCGCGAAATTGCGGATCTCTGCCTGACCGCCGGCTTCGATAGCAATGCACACACTCGTATCATGGCGCCCACGCGCGATGAAAAAAGCCAACGTATGCGCCACGAGAATAAATTGCGCTCATCAACGGCGGGGCCGCGTCGCACCAAGCCGGCGCCGCGCAAGCCAAAACCCGAATAATCTTCGTAATTCGCGTTAAAACAAAAAGGCCGCAGGGGGAAACCTCTGCGGCCTTTTTTAATATCACCGGCTGAATGTTCTAGCGCGTCTCCGCTTCTGCCAGATCGCGAACGCAATTCCGGCCCGCTTCTTTGGCTCTGTACAGAGCCTGGTCGGCGCGCTCAAACAAATCGTTAATATGTTCTTTCTGCTCGCTGGTGCGGGTGCTGATGCCTATGCTGACGGTTGGTCTTACGCTGTTGCCATTGTGACCAATCACCAGTTTGCTAATCGTACGCCGCAGGCGTTCGGCGATAGTGCGAGCACCTGTTTCGCCGGTTTTGCGTAGCAATACGACAAACTCCTCACCACCATAGCGAAAGCTGATATCGGTCTCGCGGCATACGCTTTCAATGGTGCGGGCAATTTCACGCAACACATCATCGCCCTGGCTGTGGCCGTGACGATCATTGATCGCTTTGAAGTGGTCCACGTCGATCATCAGCAGTGAAAGCTCGTAATGATGGCGCTCTGCCAATTGCAGTTCGCGGCGCAGGGCGTTATCCAGCGCAGCGCGATTACCCAGGTGTGTCAGCGGGTCTAGTAGGGCGAGCTGCATGGCGGCTTGGTAGCGCAGCGCATTGCGTAATGGGTAAACCAGTGCTCCCAGCATGATTTCGAGGGCGGCCAGTTCTGTCTCAATAAAACGCTTGCTGCGGCTGAAGATAATCTCGCCCAGGTAGCCTTCATCGGTAGTCAGCCGATAGTCGCAGTGGTGCAGGGCATCGCGACCCAGTTTGGTGATATCGCGATTGTTGGCAAAGCGAAACTGGATGCCGCCCACGGTCACCAGTGATTGCAGGTGGCGAAAGAAAATGGTCAGGATTTCGTTGGGTTCCAGCGACATTTGCAGTGCCTGGATAAGCTTGGCCCTGGCTTCTGTTTCCTGCTCGGGGGTCAGCGGTGCCGCTTGGCCAATAACCAGGCCTTGGGTGCCTGTGAGCATTGTCATGTCGCGCATAGTGGTGTACCTGTTTGTAGATTTTTTTCAGTGGTGACATGCTCGCCCGGATTGAACGAAAATTGTCCTCTGCAGGATATTTAGCGAAATTTGTGCCATAGCTCACATAAAGTTATAAATTCTATAAAAATCAATGTCTTGTGGTTACGGCTTGGTGTTTGGTTGCCGTTTGGCTGGGTTTTCACGGCAATTCTCCAGCGTCCATTGCGGCGACAGCTTGCCGCTTGTCAAAAGTTTGGCGACTGGTTTTTGATCAGTCAGTGCCGCTACCGGAGTTTAATTTGCGGGCTTGTTGGTAAAGCTCTGCGGAAGAGGACAAAAGGTGGCTGTCGGAAAGGCGCTAAAAAGTGCTTATCTTCTTGATATTGTGATAGTATTGCCGCCTTTATTTTGGGTCCAAAAGGTGTGCGTCAAAGTGCCTTTTACCCTTCAAATTATCAGCAGTTACCAAACCACAGACATATAACAAAGCCTTAATCGCTGCGAAGAGTGGCGAGTTATTAACGCTTTAAGTCCAAAAGGAAAGCTGTATTCCCATGGTTGAATTCGCTAAAGAAATTTCACCTGTAAGTATCGAAGACGAAATGAAGCAGTCCTACCTCGACTACGCCATGAGCGTAATCGTAGGTCGCGCACTGCCCGATGTGCGCGATGGCTTGAAGCCCGTACATCGCCGCGTTCTGTTTGCCATGAGCGAACTGAGCAACGACTGGAATAAGCCCTACAAAAAATCCGCCCGTGTGGTGGGTGACGTAATCGGTAAATATCACCCGCACGGTGATACCGCTGTGTACGACACCATAGTGCGTATGGCCCAGCCTTTCTCCCTGCGTTACATGCTGGTGGATGGCCAGGGTAACTTCGGTTCGGTGGACGGTGACCGCGCAGCGGCCATGCGTTATACCGAAATCCGTATGGCCAGGATCGCCCACGACCTGATGGCCGATCTGGACAAAGAAACCGTGGATTTCGTGCCCAACTACGATGGCACCGAGCAGATCCCTGATGTATTCCCCACGCGTATTCCCAACCTGCTGGTTAACGGCTCCTCCGGCATCGCCGTGGGTATGGCCACCAATATTCCGCCCCACAACCTGGGCGAAGTGGTACGCGGCTGCCTGGCGTTGATCGACAATGCCGATATCACCATCGATGAACTGATGGAATATATTCCCGGCCCGGATTTCCCCACTGGTGCCATTATTAATGGTCGCGCCGGTATAGTTCAGGCGTACCGCACAGGTCGCGGCAGCATTATCGTTCGCGCCAAAACCGATATTGAACGCGACGAAAAAACCGGCCGTGAGACGATTATCGTCAACGAAATTCCCTATCAGTTGAACAAGGCGCGTCTGATTGAGCGTATTGCCGAGCTGGTAAAAGAAAAGAAAATCGAAGGCATCAGCGAGCTGCGCGACGAATCCGACAAAGACGGTATGCGCATCGTTATTGAAGTTAAGCGCAACGAATCTGCCGAAGTACTGCTCAACAACCTTTTCTCTCAAACCCAGCTACAAACCAGCTTTGGTGTGAACGTTGTTGCCTTGGATGAAGGCCAGCCCAAGATCCTTAACCTGAAGCAACTGCTGGAAGCTTTCGTCAAACACCGCCGTGAAGTGGTGACTCGCCGCACCGTATATCTGCTGCGCAAAGCGCGTGAGCGTGGTCATATCCTTGAAGGTTTGGCTGTTTCTATCTCCAATATCGACGAAGTTATCACCCTGATTAAAAACTCAGCCACGCCGGCTGATGCGAAAGATGGCCTGATGACCCGCGGTTGGGATGCTGCCGAAATGGCGCCATTCCTTGAGCGTGCGGGTGAAGATGCCTGCCGCCCGGAAGATTTGGGCCCTGAATTTGGCCTGCGCGATGGCCGCTACTACTTATCTGCCGCCCAGGCGCAAGCGATTCTGGAATTGCGTCTGCACCGCTTGACCGGTATGGAGCATGACAAGCTGTTGGCTGAATACGAGGAAAAACTGGTTCAAATCGCCGAGTTCCTCGAAATCCTGGGCAATGCTGTACGCCTGATGGAAGTTATCCGCGAAGAGCTGGAGCAGGTGATTGCCGACTACGGTGATAAGCGTCGCACTGAAATCGTTGCTTCAACGCTCGACCTGACTACCGAAGACCTGATCAACGTTGAAGATCGCGTGGTGACCATTTCCCATGGCGGCTACGCGAAGAGCCAGCCGCTGGATGATTACCAGGCCCAGCGTCGCGGCGGTATGGGCAAATCTGCCACCGCTGTTAAAGATGAAGACTATGTACAGCATCTGCTGGTGGCCAGCACCCACGATACTATTTTGCTGTTCACCAACGCCGGTAAGGTTTACTGGTTGAAGGTGTATATGATTCCTGTGGCGGGCCGTCAGTCCCGTGGTCGTCCAGTGGTGAATTTGCTGCCGCTGGAAGAAGGGGAGCAAATTACCTCGATCCTGCCAGTTAAGTCTTATGACGAAGACAAATTTATTTTCATGGCAACTGCCAACGGCACCGTGAAGAAAACCGCCTTGACCCAATTCGCTCGTCAGCGCAGCGTAGGCTTGCGTGCGATTGAGCTGGATGAAGGTGACACCTTGGTTGGCACTGCTATTACCAATGGTTCCTGTGACGTGATCCTGTTTGCCAGCTCGGGTAAAGCTGCGCGTTTCCGCGAGTCACAAGTGCGCGCCATGGGCCGTACCTCTCGCGGTGTGCGCGGTATTCGTCTGGTTGAGGGCCAGCGCGTCGTCGGCATGGTTATTCCGATGGAAAATGGCCAGGTGCTGACCGTGAGCGAAAACGGCTACGGCAAACGTACCGAAGTAAATGAATTCCCAGCCAAAGGCCGTGGCTCGCAGGGCGTAATCGGTATGCAAACGACCGAACGTAATGGCGAGCTGGTAGGTGCGGTGCAGGTGTTTGATGGCGAGGAAATCATGCTGATTTCTGACCAGGGCACCATGGTTCGCACCCGCGTAGATGAAGTCTCTGTGCTGAGCCGTAACACCCAGGGCGTACGCTTGATCAAGTTGAAAGAAGGCGAACGTATGCAAGGCCTTGAGCGTATAGAAGAGAGCGCTGACGAAAGTGCCAAGCGCGAATTAGCTCGTGCGGAAGCGCCCGAAGGTGAAGAGGCAGAAGCAATTGATGACAGTGCTGCAGATGATGTAGTTGATAATGCTGCCGACGCAGATGACGCAAACGACGAGTAAGCAGATGTCCACTGAAGCCGAAAAACTATTAGCCCTGCGCAATAAAATTGATTCAATCGACGCAGATATTGGCCGTCTGATTTCTGCGCGCGCCGAGTGCGCGCAAGAAGTTGCTGAAGTTAAAAAAGCCAGCCTGCCTGATGATGCGCAGATTCTGTTTTATCGCCCCGAGCGTGAAGCCCAGGTGCTGCGTAAGGCGATGGAGCAGAACAAAGGCCCGCTCAGCAATGAAGAGATGGCGCGCCTGTTTCGCGAGATAATGTCAGCCTGCCTTGCGCTGGAAAACCCGGTAAAAGTAGCGTTTTTAGGTCCTGAAGGGACTTTTACTCAGCAAGCAGCACTCAAGCATTTTGGTCACTCAGCTGTAGTGATGCCGTTCTCTGCAATCGACGAAGTTTTTCGCGAAGTAGAGGCGGGTGCCGTCAATTACGGTGTGGTACCTGTAGAGAACTCTACTGAAGGTGTGGTTAATCACACGCTCGATAACTTCATGGGGTCCAACCTGAAAATTTGTGGTGAAGTTGAGCTGCGCATTCATCACAACTTGCTGGTTTCTGATGTCACTAGCACCAACAGTATCAGCCGTATTTATTCTCATTCCCAGTCGCTGGCCCAATGCCGTAAATGGCTTGATGCTCATTACCCCAAAGCCGAACGCGTGGCGGTTAGCAGCAATGCCGAAGCTGCCAAGCGTTTGAAAGGTGAGTGGAATGCTGCCGCTATTGCCGGCAGCATGGCGGCCGAGCTTTATGGTCTGAAAATGCTGGCCGAAAAAATTGAAGACCAGCCAGACAATTCCACGCGCTTCCTGATCATAGGTACACAAGAGGTGCCAGCCAGCGGCGTGGATAAAACATCCATAGTGGTCGCCATGCGCAATGAACCGGGCGCGCTGCATAACCTGCTGGAGCCTTTCCATCGCCACAGTATCGACCTGACGCGAGTTGAAACCCGCCCGTCGCGTACCGGTGTTTGGAATTATGTGTTCTTTATCGATTTTGCCGGCCATGCCAATGATCCACTGATCAGTGAAGTGCTGGCCGAAGTAGCCACTCGCTGTGCAGATCTGAAACTGCTCGGTTCCTACCCAAAAGCTGTGCTCTGATGTCGACATCTTCTTCTGCAACAGTGATCAACAAATTGGTGGTCATAGGCATAGGCCTGATTGGCGGCAGCCTGGCTACCGGCCTGAGCGCGCGCGGCGCTTGCCGTGAGGTAATTGGCATTGCCCGTCGTGAAAACACCTGCGAAGAAGCGGTAAAATTAGGTGTGGTGAATCGCGCATATACCTCATTGACTGACATCGCCCATGAGTTGGGGGCAGGGGATGTAATTTTCATTTCCGTCCCTACTTTATCCGTGAAAGCGATTTTGGAAGAGATTAAATCCTGTATTTCACCCGGTGTGACTATTACCGACGGTGCCAGCGTAAAAGGCAATGTGCAGGTGGCGGCGGAACAGGTTTTTGGTAGGGTGCCGCCGCAACTGGTGTTGGGTCACCCCATCGCCGGTTCGGAAAAAAGCGGCGTTACCGCGGCCAATCCCAATTTGTACGAAAACCATCGCTGCATTCTGACTCCATTGCCGGATACGGCCCCAGATCATCTGACCCTGGTAACGCGTATGTGGCAAGCGGTCGGCGCAGAAGTGCTCACCATGTCAGTGGAAGAGCACGATGAGGTGCTGGGCGCTACCAGTCATTTACCCCATGTGATTGCCTATTCGCTGGTTGATACCCTTGCACACGACATAGATAACCCCAATATCTTCCGTTATGCCGCTGGTGGCTTTCGTGACTTTACCCGTATCGCCTCCAGCGACCCGATTATGTGGCACGACATAATGCGCGCCAATAAATCTGGCGTGCTTCATGCGCTCGATCTGTTTATCGCCAACCTCACGAGCTTGCGCTCCAGTATTGAAAACGAGGATTCCGAGCACATGTTGGAAGTCTTCAAGCGCGCAAAGCTGGTGCGCGACGAATTTACCGCAAATTTCGCCAAGCGAAATGCGGATAAGAAGTAGTAAAGAATTCATTTATGTTTTTTTATCATTGGTAATGCGGAATGTCCGACTACAAACTCACCCATTTAAAACAGCTCGAAGCCGAAAGTATTCACATCATCCGTGAAGTAGCCGCCGAGTTTGATAATCCTGTGATGCTTTACTCTGTGGGTAAAGACTCGGCAGTGATGATGCATCTCACCATGAAGGCCTTCTATCCCGGCAAGCCTCCGTTCCCGCTGTTGCATGTTGATACCACCTGGAAATTCCGCGAGATGATCGAGTTTCGCGATCAGCGCGTTGCTGATTTGGGTTGGGATTTGATTGTGCACATCAATCAGGAAGGCGTGGACATGGGTATTAGCCCCTTCGTACACGGCAGTGCCAAACACACCGATATCATGAAAACCCAGGCGTTGAAGCAAGCACTCAACAAATACGGTTTTGATGCAGCTTTTGGTGGCGCGCGTCGCGACGAAGAAAAATCCCGCGCAAAAGAGCGCGTTTATTCCTTCCGCGATAAAAACCATCGTTGGGATCCCAAAAACCAACGCCCCGAGTTGTGGAATATCTACAACGGCCGTGTAGATAAAGGTGAAAGTATTCGTGTGTTCCCATTGTCTAACTGGACTGAGCTGGATATCTGGCAATACATCCACTTGGAAAATATACCCATCGTTCCCTTGTACTTTGCGGCCAAGCGCCCTGTAGTTGAGCGCGATGGTACTTTGATCATGGTTGACGATGATCGTATGCCCATTGGCCCGGATGACAAAGTCGAAGAAAAAATGGTGCGCTTCCGCACTCTCGGCTGCTACCCGTTAACCGGTGCAGTGGAATCCGAAGCGAAAACATTGCCAGAAATTATTCAGGAAATGCTGTTAACCACGACCTCTGAGCGCCAGGGTCGTGTGATCGACCACGACAGTTCCGGGTCGATGGAGAAGAAAAAGCAAGAGGGTTATTTCTAATGAGTCACCAGTCTGATTTGATTGCGCAAGATATCAACGCCTATCTTGCCCAACACGAACAAAAAGAACTGCTGCGTTTTTTGACCTGCGGCAGTGTGGATGATGGCAAGAGCACCCTGATTGGTCGCCTGCTGCACGACTCCAAAATGATTTATGAAGATCAGCTCGCCGCCGTGCAAGCTGACAGTGCCAAGCATGGTACTACCGGTGAAAAAATTGATTTGGCTTTGTTGGTGGATGGCCTGCAAGCTGAGCGTGAGCAGGGCATTACTATTGATGTTGCCTACCGTTATTTTTCCACCAGCAAACGCAAATTTATTATTGCGGACACTCCCGGTCACGAGCAGTACACGCGCAACATGGCCACCGGTGCTTCCACCTGTGATCTTGCGGTAATTCTGATTGATGCGCGCTATGGCGTAGTAACTCAAACCCGCCGCCACAGTTATATAGCGTCATTGTTGGGTATCAAGCACATTGTTGTAGCTGTCAACAAAATGGATTTGCTGGATTTCAGTGAGTCTGTATTTGAAAAAATCAAAGCTGATTACTTGGCTTTCGCCGGCAAGTTAGGTATGGCTGATCCATTCTTTGTGCCTATCTCGGCATTGGATGGCGACAACGTAGTGAATCGTTCCGAGCGTTCGCCTTGGTATAAGGGCCAGACGCTGATGGAAATTTTTGAAGATGTGCCTATTGCTGGCGATAAAAATTTCTCCGATTTCCGTTTGCCAGTTCAATATGTCAATCGTCCCAATCTGGATTTCCGTGGCTTCTGCGGCAATATATCTTCAGGTGTTGTCAAAGTTGGCGATGCAATCAAAGCATTGCCATCTGGCAAGCGTAGCACTGTTAAATCTATAGTGACTTACGACGGCGATTTGCAAGAAGCATTTGCTGGTCAGGCAGTGACTCTCACATTGGCTGATGAGATCGATATCAGTCGTGGCGATGTTATTGTGCAGGCTAATGATGAGGTGCCTTTAACCAATCATCTGCGGGCCCATGTGGTGTGGATGACTGAGCAGGCGTTACGCCCAAACTCTGATTACTGGTTTAAGTTTGCCAGTAAATTGGTGAGTGGCCAGGTAGAAAAAATTCATCATCGCATTGATGTAAATACACAGGACGAAATTGCGGCTGAACAATTACAGTTAAACGATATTGCAGTGGTAGATGTGCTTCTGACCCAGTCAGTTGTTGCGGATGACTATAAGCGCAATCGCGCTACCGGTGCATTTATTGTGATTGATCGCATCACCAATATTACTGTGGGTGCGGGCATGGTAACGCAACGTCTGGATGAAAAAGCCATAGCAGTGCAAACCAATTTCAGCGAGTTTGAGTTGGAGTTGAATGCATTAGTGCGCAAACATTTCCCGCATTGGGGAGCGATTGATTTGGTGCAATTACTTAAAAAATAATTGTGTTGGATCATTTTAAAAAGCCCGGCAATAGCCGGGTTTTTTACAAGTGAAAACTTGTTTTTTGTGAGCTTGTTGGCAAAAACTTGGCGTTTATCGGCTGGCGTTGGGTTGTGTAAGCCAGTAAGATTTCCATCACTTGCAGTAAGGAAGTCGCAAGTAAAAATCAAATCCACTAACAACTGACAAGGAATGTTTTCATATGAAAAATATCCTCTCTGCTTTTATTTTTTCCGCGCTGGCTTTTTCCTCTGTTTCTTTTGCTGCAGATACCCCTGCTAAACCTGCGGTTGCAGTTCAAGCGGCCAAACCTGCGGCGCAACAAGCTGCTGTTAATATCAATACTGCTGACGCGCAAGCATTAACGCAACTCAAGGGTATAGGTCTTAAAAAAGCTGAAGCTATAGTGGCTTGGCGCAAAGCTAATGGTAGCTTTAAAACTATCGATCAACTGGCCGAGGTTAAGGGGATAGGTACCAAAACCATTGACCTTAACCGTCAAAATATCCGTCTCCAATAAAAAATTGTCACTCACTCCTGTCTCAGAGGATTTGTTACAGATGAGTGATTTTTGTGCGGATTTGGCAGGGCGGGCTCTATTAAGGTAACAAATGGACAGGTTATCTTGCCCGCCAACCAGCATTGCTTTATTAAGGTGCTGCGAATTGGCGCGAAGTTTGATTTAATGGGAGCCTGGATTCAAATCCGGGCTTTTTCATTTTAGCGAGGCTCCCATGATAGACATTCAAGGCCCACGTATAGTTGTGGCAATGGATTTTGATAACGCGGACGATTGTTTCTACATGGCCAAGCGCCTGTCACCGCAATATTGTCGGTTGAAGGTAGGTAAAGAGCTGTTTACAGCTTGCGGACCACGCGTTGTTGAATATTTGATGCGCCTCGGTTTTGATGTTTTCCTCGATCTTAAATTCCACGATATTCCCAACACTACGGCCAAAGCGGTTAAAGCTGCTGCGCAACTTGGCGTATGGATGGTGAATGTGCACGCCTCGGGTGGCCAGCGCATGATGATGGCGGCACGCGAAGCGCTTGAGCAGCATGCTCACCATCACAATGGCCACAAGCCAATTCTTATAGGTGTGACGGTGCTCACCAGCCTTGAGGCCCATGATTTGCATAACATAGGTATCATGGAGGAGCCTGAGGCTCATGTACTGCGTTTGACCAATCTCGCGCAACAGTGCGGTTTGGATGGTGTGGTGTGTTCGGCGCGCGAAGCCAGCTTGTTGCGTAGTCGCTTCGGTCAGGATTTTTGTTTGGTCACTCCCGGTATTCGCCTGGATTCCAGCCCGGCTGACGATCAAAAGCGCACCTTGACTCCTCATGCCGCCATCGCAGCTGGCAGTAGCTATCTGGTAATTGGTCGTCCAATCACCAAGGCGCATGATCCTGTGGCTACCTGCAAATCCATTATTCAATCCATCGCGTAAGCGCTTAAAAGGTTGTCTCGTTGAGTAATACGACAAATTCCACCGTTGTTATAGCTATTGATGGCCCTAGCGGGGCTGGTAAGGGGACGCTTAGCCAGTTAGTGGCTCGTCAACTTGGGTACTGTTTGCTCGATAGTGGTGCGCTTTACCGCCTTACTGCGCTTTCGGCAACCAGGAGAGGCGTTGATCTGTCCAGTGAGGCAGGTGTTGCCCAAGTGGCTGCCAATCTTGATGTGAAGTTTGATGTGACCGGCGAGGCCACTCGTATTTTACTGGACGGCGACGATGTCACCCGTGCAATTCGCGAAGAGTCGGTAGGGATGAATGCGTCCCTGGTAGCGGCATATCCTATGGTGCGAGCTGCGTTGCTTCAGCGTCAGCGTGATTTCGCCCAGGCTCCCGGTTTGGTGGCGGATGGTCGTGATATGGGGACCACCGTATTTCCGCAGGCTCAGGTAAAAATTTTTCTAACAGCCAGTGCTGCCGCCAGGGCAGAGCGCAGATACAAGCAGCTCGCCGAAAAAGGTGTGGCTGTAGATATGGCTGAGTTAATTAAAGATATTGAGGCGCGCGATGAGCGTGATACTAATCGTTCATCATCGCCGTTAAAGCCTGCCGAGGATGCTTATATTCTCGACAGTACCTCGCTCAGTATTGAGCAAGTATTGGAAGAAATCTTGGCGCGTGCTGGTAGCCGTTTGGGTGCCTAGCGTACAGAAGTGTCATTAAAAATTTATACAATAACAACGCAATTAAACTGCAGTGGCGCATTCACATTTACCCAAGCCTTTCAATAAGGATGACGAGATATGAACCTGACTTGTTTTAAAGCCTATGATATCCGCGGCAAACTTGGCGCTGAGCTAAACGCTGATATTGTGTATCGCATTGGTCGCGCTTACGCCGTTTTTTTGAAACCCAAATCTGTCGTGGTGGGTGGTGACGTCCGCCTCACCAGTAATGAATTGAAAACTGCATTTGCTGATGGTCTGCGCGACGAGGGCGTAGATGTTATAGATATTGGCATGTGTGGAACGGAAGAAATTTATTTTGCCACCAGCTATTTAAAAACTGACGGTGGTTGTGTGGTGACTGCCAGCCACAATCCAATCGATTACAACGGTTTGAAAATGGTGCGTGCTGGTTCACAGCCCATCAGTGGTGATACTGGCCTGAATGATATTAAGCGTCTGGCTGAAGAGAATAATTTTACCCCCGTCGATTCAACTAAACGCGGAAGTTACAAGCAAGAAAGCACGCTTGAAGCTTATATTCAGCATTTGTTGACTTACATTGATGTCAGTAAATTAAAACCTTTGAAGCTGGTGGTTAACGCCGGCAATGGTGCTGCTGGTCATGTGATAGATGCCATCGAAAAATACCTGCCATTTGAGTTTATTAAAATTCATCATGAGCCGGACGGCACTTTCCCCAATGGTATTCCCAATCCGCTGCTACATGAAAATCAACCGGTAACCAGCGCAGCTGTGCTTAAGCATGGTGCAGATATGGGGATAGCCTGGGATGGCGATTTTGATCGCTGTTTCTTGTTTGATGAAAAGGGGCAGTTCACAGAGGGCTATTACATAGTTGGCTTACTTGCCGAGTCTTTCTTGAACAAAAATCCCGGTGCAAAAATTATTCACGACCCTCGTTTGACCTGGAATACACAAGACATCGCTGAAAAAAATAATGGCAATGCCGTTCAATCCAAAACCGGCCATGCTTTTATTAAGGAACGCATGCGCCTTGAGGATGCCGTATACGGGGGAGAGATGAGCGCGCATCATTATTTCCGCGACTTCTTTTATTGTGATAGCGGCATGATTCCCTGGTTATTGGTAGCAGAGCTTTTGTGTCTCAAGCAGCAAACACTGTCATCAATGTTGGAAGATCGCATTGCGAAATTCCCATCGCCCGGTGAAATTAACAGTCATGTTGCTGATGCCAAGTCAGCGATTGGTAAAGTGTTTGATCTCTACAGTCCTGAAGCAAAAGTTATCGATAAAACTGATGGCATTAGCCTTGAGTTTGATGAATGGCGATTCAATTTGCGTATGTCCAACACTGAGCCTGTAGTGCGCCTCAATGTGGAAAGTCGCGGTGACAAAGCGTTAGTGCAAGAAAAAACCCGGGAAATCCTGGCTCTATTAAAGTAAATGCCTGACCAGCTCAAGCGAGTTGCCCGAGCAGGCAAAAGTTTGAAAATTATCAAAGGAAACAAAAATGCAAATTAAAAAAGCTGTTATCCCCGTTGCCGGTTTGGGTACTCGCATGCTGCCCGCGACCAAAGCCATTCCAAAAGAAATGTTGCCGGTGGTTGACAAGCCGCTGATTCAATATGTGATTGAAGAGGCTGCTGCTGCAGGTATTAAGGAAATCGTGCTGGTGACTCACGCAAGTAAAAATGCCATTGAAAACCATTTTGATACCAGCTTTGAATTGGAAGCTCAATTGGAGGCGCGTTTAAAGCGTTCATTGTTAAGTGAGGTGCGTTCGATTACTCCGCGCGGCCTGACAGTAATTTCAGTGCGTCAAGCTGAAGCCAAGGGTTTGGGGCACGCTATCCTGGCGGCCAAACCAGTAGTGGGTGATGAGCCTTTTGCCGTTTTGTTGCCGGACGTGTTGATCGACAATGTTGAGTGCAACCTGCGTCAGGATAACCTGGCGGGTATGACCAGGCGTTTCGAGGAAACAGGTCATAGCCAAATTCTGGTTGAAGAAGTTCCGCATGATCAAGTGGATAAATACGGTGTAGTTGACTGTTCTGGTGTGCAAATTGCAGAAGGTGATACAGCACCTATCAGAGCAATGGTAGAAAAGCCCCCGGTGGACGAGGCTCCATCCAACATGGCGATCGTGGGTCGTTACGTATTGTCGAAAAAAGTGTGGGAATTGCTCGCGCAAACCCAGCCTGGTGCGGGCGGTGAAATCCAGTTGACCGATGCGCTTGATGCATTGTTGGGCTTGGAGACTGTAGAGGCATACCAATTAATTGGTCGCAGTCATGACTGCGGTACGAAATTGGGCTATCTGCAAGCCAACGTGATTTACGGCGTTCGTCACGGAAGTGTAGGTGAAGATTTCAAAGCGTTTTTGCAAGCTAGTTTTGGTAAATAAATTGCTGCATGTAAAGCAACGCTTGCTGCGCGGAAGGACTTTTCGCGCAGCTGTTTGCACAACTGGAGGACGTAAATGATTGTTCCTGTCATTCTTGCCGGCGGTTCCGGTACTCGCTTGTGGCCATTATCCCGACAGCATTATCCCAAGCAATTATTGAAATTATTTGGCGATAAAACCATGTTGCAACAGACTATCTTGCGTCTCGCAGGATTGCCTGATCTCGCATCCCCTATAGTGGTTTGCAATGTTGAGCATCGCTTTATGGTTGCCGAGCAGCTGAATGAAATTGGCATAACTGATGCAGCAATTATCCTCGAGCCCATAGCTCGCAATACTGCGCCGGCTCTGGCGCTGGCCGCCTTGCAAGCCAAAGAAAATGACCCAAATTCCACGTTGTTGGTGTTGTCGGCGGATCATATGATTCGCGACGTAGAAGAATTCCAACGAGTTGCAAAAGCTGCTGTAGCTGCCGCGGCTAAAAATCATATCGTCACTTTTGGTGTGCAGCCTACCCATCCTGAAACAGGTTACGGTTATATCAAAACCCATAAAGCTCCCAGTGATCAGGTTGAGGCCTATGTGGTTGAGCAATTCGTTGAAAAGCCTAATTTGGAAAAGGCGAAATCTTATCTTGCTGAGGGTTGTTACTACTGGAACAGCGGTATGTTTGTTTTTAAGACAGATGTGTTTCTAGATGAGTTATCAGCCTGTAGTCCTGATGTGGTAGCTTCAGCGGAGCAGTCGCGCAAGCTGGCTGTTCGTGATCTTGATTTTATTCGTGTTGATAAAGACGCTTTTGCATCATCGCCTAATATTTCCATCGATTACGCAGTGATGGAAAAAAGTAAAAATGTCGTATGCGTTCCGCTGGACGCAGGCTGGAGTGATGTAGGGGATTGGAAATCCTATTGGGATGTTTCCCAGAAGGACGAATCCGGAAATAGTTTTATTGGCGACAGTATAGATGTGGGCTCCACTAATACCCTGGTATTCAGTCAGGATAAATTGGTGGCAACTCTCGGAGTTGATAATCTGATGATAATCAATACTCCCGATGCTGTATTAGTTGCGGATAAATCCCAAGCTCAGCAAGTTAAAGCCATTATTTCCCAAATTGAAAAACAAAATCGCAGTGAGCATATGCAGCATCGTGAGATTTATCGCCCTTGGGGTTGCTACGATGCTATCGACAATGGCGATCGCTATCAGGTGAATCGTATTCGCGTTAAGCCAGGTGCAAGCTTGTCATTGCAGCTCCATCATCACCGGGCGGAGCATTGGATTGTAGTGAAAGGTACTGCGCTGGTACAAAAGGGTGATGAGATAATGTTGCTCTCGGAAAATGAATCTACCTATATTCCGGTGGGAACACGTCATAGATTGAGTAACCCTGGGAAAATCCCGCTAGAAATTGTTGAGGTGCAATCGGGTCCTTATCTGGATGATGATGACGTGATTCGCTATGAAGATAGCTATGGACGCTCCTGATCCTGTCTGTAGCTTTGATGATTTAATTTTATTTTTGCGCTTTTTATTTTTTGTAGGGAGTTAACAATGAAAGTAACCGTATTTGGAACAGGCTATGTAGGTCTGGTTACAGGTACCTGTCTGGCTGATGTTGGCCATGATGTGCTCTGTGTAGATGTTGATCAAAAAAAGGTCGACAACCTTAAAAATGGCATTATCCCCATTTTTGAGCCAGGACTGGAGCCAATCGTAAAGCAGGCTGTGCAAAACAATTTGCTGAATTTCACTACCGATATGGATGCAGCGGTAAAGCATGGTGAATTGCAATTTATCGCTGTGGGTACTCCCTCTGGTGAAGATGGTTCTGCGGATCTGCAATATGTTGTTGCGGTTGCTAAAACTATCGGTCAGCGTATGGATTCATACAAGGTGGTAGTGAACAAATCTACTGTGCCTATTGGTACCGCGGAAAAAGTGAGCAGCGCACTGGCTGGTGAATTGGCGGCGCGTGGCGTTAATGTGCCTTTTGATGTTGTTTCCAACCCTGAGTTTTTGAAAGAGGGTGCTGCGATTAACGACTTTATGAAGCCGGATCGTATTGTTGTAGGTACTGATAGTGAGCGTGCCGAGAAGCTTTTGCGTGAGCTTTATGCTCCCTTCAATCGCAACCATGATCGTATGATTTTTATGGATGTGCGTTCTGCTGAGCTGACCAAGTATGCGGCCAATGCTATGTTGGCAACCAAAATCAGCTTTATCAACGAAATGGCTAATCTCGCTGAAAAGCTGGGTGCCGACATTGAGCAGGTGCGTAATGGTATTGGTGCTGATCCTCGCATCGGTTACCACTTCATTTATCCGGGTTGCGGCTATGGTGGCTCCTGCTTCCCTAAAGATGTGAAAGCTCTGATTAATATCGCCAAAAACGTCGACTATCAAGCCAGTTTGATGGAATCGGTCGACAAGGTTAACCAGGCCCAAAAAGGCAAGTTGTTCAATTACATTAGCCGCCACTTCGGTGGTCAGCTGAAAGGTAAGACTTTTGCTCTCTGGGGGTTGGCATTCAAACCCAATACTGACGACATGCGTGAAGCGCCAAGTCGGGTATTGATGGAGGCGCTTTGGGCAGCGGGTGCCAAGGTTCAGGCTTATGACCCGGTGGCCATGGATGAAACCCAGCATATCTACGGTTTGCGTGAAGATCTGAAGCTTGTGGGCACTAAAGAGGCGGCTCTTGAGAAGGCTGATGCATTGATCATTTGTACCGAGTGGAAAATATTCCGCGCACCAAACTTTGACCTGCTCAAGTCCGCATTGGCGAATCCGGTTGTCTTTGATGGTCGTAACCTCTACGAGCCAGAGCGCATGGAAGAGTACGGTTTTGAATACTACGCCGTAGGCCGCGGCAAAAGCGTCCAGATACAATAACTTGCTTTATTAGCACGCGGGGTTTTAAGTGCCCTGCGTGTTTTCTTCCTCTGCCAGTTTTTCGTCGTTTTTACCCTTCCAAGTAGCTAACTTCTTGATCTATAAGGTTGATTCTGTTAGCCTGCCGCACCTGCTAAAAAGTCTCACTTTTTTGTAGCTAGAGGGCTAGCATCCCGCCAGAGGAAGCCTTCGTCCCATTAATTGACCCGCTTGACTGGCCGCGCGGTGTGGCAAGGTTCATCCTTGTCTATATATAGGTATTACCATGAGTATGACTGAAAGTTTTGCCGAATTATTTGAAGAGAGCTTAAAAACGGTTGATATGGTGCCAGGCACCATCGTTACCGGTGTAGTTATCGACATCGACAAGGACTGGGTGACTGTTCACGCCGGCCTGAAATCCGAGGGTGTAATCCCCGCAGAACAATTCCGTAACGAACTGGGTGAATTGAACCTCCAGATCGGCGACGAAGTACAAGTGGCGCTGGAAAGCGTAGAAGACGGTTTCGGTGAAACCAAACTGTCTCGCGAGAAGGCCAAGCGTTCCGAAGCTTGGAAAGTTCTCGAAGCTGCTCATCAAGCAGAAGAAGTTATCAAGGGTGTTATCAATGGCAAAGTTAAAGGTGGTTTCACCGTTGACGTGGCCAGCATCCGTGCGTTCCTGCCAGGTTCTCTGGTAGACGTTCGTCCAGTGCGCGATACCGCTCACCTGGAAGGTAAAGAACTGGAATTCAAAGTAATCAAGCTGGACCAAAAGCGTAACAACGTAGTTGTTTCTCGCCGTGCTGTGTTGGAACAAACCAACTCTGCTGAGCGTGATGAGCTGTTGGCTACCCTGCAAGAAGGTCAAGCGGTTAAAGGTATCGTTAAGAACCTGACCGATTACGGTGCTTTCGTTGATCTGGGCGGCGTAGATGGTCTGTTGCACATTACCGACATGGCTTGGAAGCGTATCAAGCACCCAGGCGAGATCGTAAACGTTGGTGACGAAATCGACGTTAAAGTTCTGAAGTTCGACCGTGAGCGCAACCGTGTATCTCTCGGCTTGAAACAACTCGGTGAAGATCCATGGATCGCTATCACCAAGCGTTACCCGGAAGGCGCTCGCGTGAAGGCTAAAGTGACCAACCTGACTGACTACGGTTGCTTCGCTGAGCTGGAAGAGGGCGTCGAAGGTCTGATCCACGTTTCTGAAATGGATTGGACTAACAAGAACATCCATCCTTCAAAAGTTGTTCAACTGGGCGACGAAATTGAAGTTATGGTTCTGGATATCGACGAAGAGCGTCGTCGTATCTCCCTCGGCCTGAAGCAATGCCAGGAAAACCCATGGGATGCATTTGCACGCACTTGCGCCAAAGGCGACAAGATCAGCGGCAAGATCAAGTCAATCACTGACTTCGGTATCTTCATCGGTCTTGAAGGCGGCATCGACGGTCTGGTTCACCTGTCAGACATCAGCTGGCACGAAGCTGGCGAAGAAGCTGTTCGCAAGTACAAGAAAGGCGACGAGCTGGAAACCGTGGTATTGGCCATCGATCCAGAGCGCGAGCGCATTTCTTTGGGTATCAAACAACTGGAAGCCGACCCATTCTCTGAATACGTTTCAGTAAATGACAAAGGCGCTGTTGTTAAAGGTATCGTGAAAGATGTAGAAGCCAAAGCTGCTACCATCACTCTGGCTGCTGACGTAGAAGCGACTCTGAAAGCTTCTGAGTTGAGCCGTGAGAAAGTGGAAGATGCGCGCAATCTGCTGAAAGTAGGCGACGAAGTTGAAGCCAAAATCATCGCAGTTGACCGCAAAAACCGCAGCATCAGCTTGTCTGTGAAATCTAAAGATGTTGAAGATGAAAAATCAGCATTGAAAGAGCACAGTGCCAAGCAAACTGAGCAGGCAGCACCAGCAACTCTGGGCGACCTGATCAAGGCGCAAATGCAAAATAAAGAGTAATTTTGCAAAACAACGGCTAGACTGGTTCTAGCCGTTGTTGTTTTAGGGGCTTGCTAAAAGTGCCTAAACCGGTATAAATTCAATGGGTTAGAGTTTATAGCGTTTTAGACACTGCACCTGGGTTTTGTTGTTTCAAAGGATTGCAGAAATTTTGCCAGTAAGATCAGCTAGAGAGTGGGTCATGACAAAATCAGAACTTATTGAATATATTTCCGAGAAGCAAAATCAATTGCCGGTTAAGGATGTTGAACTGGCAGTGAAGCTGTTGCTGGATTATATGTCTGATATCCTGGCAACCGGCGAGCGTATCGAGATTCGCGGTTTTGGCAGTTTCTCCCTTCATTATCGTGCACCACGTACCGGTCGCAATCCCAAAACTGGTGAGTCGGTCGTGCTCGAAGGCAAATATGTTCCGCATTTCAAGCCAGGAAAAGAAATGCGCGATCGCGTTAATGAGAGTATTTGTTAAGCTCTCTCATAGTTTCTCCTTTCGATTCTCTGTTTCCTGTCCATCAAATTCTCGTGATGCCTCTCTCCTTGTTTTATAGAGTAAGGTTTTACGGTTGGGCGTTCTGGTTTATTTTCTGATGAATGTTTCAGTTGCTTGCTCTGAAGATAAAGTAAGAGCGCAGGAACATTTTGATATGTTTAAAGCCTTTTTTCGCTGCTTTGCCACCCAGGTGAATAATGCGAATTTCAGGTAGCAAATAGATTTTGGCCAAGCGAGAGATTTTGCGTGATAAATCAAAATCCTCGAAATATAAAAAATACTCTTGGGAAAAACCGTTCACTTGCTTGAGAACTGATGTGCGGCACAGCATAAAGCAGCCGCTGGCCAGCTCTATCTCCATGGGAGATGTAACGGGAAATTTATCTTTATAGGCATAGTTATCAAGTTGTTTTTTGAAAATACCATTTAGAAAACTATTGTTAATCCCGCGTAAAAAAATAATCAGCAGATTGGGTGAGCGCTTGGCCAGATATTCTGGTTCGTTATTTTCGTTGGTTGCGCTGGGTGCGACCAAGCCAACCCCGGGGTTCCGTTGTAAGAATTGGATGCCCTCGATCAGGGCGTGCTTATCCATTTCAACATCGGGGTTGAGAATAAGGTGGTAGTCGCTAATGCATTGGTTAATTGCCAGATTGTTGCCTCTTCCATAACCCAGATTCCCATGTCCATTGATTAGTTTCGCCTGCTCTCCCATTAATCGCTGGGCCAGGGCAAATGCATCTTTTGTCGGAGATGCAAGCTCTGTTTGGTTATTGATCAGGAAAAATTCGTAGTTACTAATTTGATGTGTGTTTTGTGCCGTTTGGAGTGCTTCAAAGAGGGATTTAATCGTGGTAGCAAGAATGTTCAAGCTCGTGTCATAAACAACGCAGCCGATGCTGATACTTGTCGGCGAGTGCGGCGAGTGCGGCGAGTGCGGCGAGTGCGGCGAATCGGATGGGGTCATTTATTGTGCTTGCCTGCTTTTAACAAAATAACGTTTGAGCTTTTGGCGTGATGTAAGAGATCTTCGGTGCTGCCCGCCAAATTAGCTTCCACAAAAGAAGATTTCAGTGTGTTAAACACCTCTTTGTGATTGAATTGCTCGATATGCAAGCGCAATTGATCAAGATAGGTTTCTAATTCGTGCAAGCTGATATGTTGTTCGTGTGCACGCAAAATTCTCGGATGGGGTGTCCCTTCGCAGTTATCCCCAACTAATAATTCTTCGTAGAGCTTTTCGCCGGGCCGTAAACCGGTGAATTGAATTTCTATATCGCCTTCTGGGTTGTCTGCCGTTTTTAAGCTATGGCCAGAGAGAAAAATCATTTCTGATGCCAGATTTAAAATTTTGACTGGCTCACCCATTTCCAGCACAAACACGTCACCACCTTCCGCCATGGCGCCAGCTTGGATGACCAATTGGGCTGCTTCACTGATAGTCATAAAGTAACGTGTTATTTCCGGATGGGTGACTGTGACGGGGCCGCCTCGCTTAATTTGCTCGCGAAATTTTGGCAGTACACTGCCCGAGGAATCCATGACATTGCCAAAGCGCACCATACTAAATACGGTGGACGACTGTTTTGCAAAAGCCTGTAAAACCAGCTCTGCCAGACGTTTGGTGGCGCCCATGACGTTAGTTGGGCGAACGGCTTTGTCGGAGGAGATTAATACAAAACGCTCAACCTTGGCGGCGATTGCCGCTTGCGCAGTTTTGTAAGTGCCAAACAAATTGTTATTCGTGCCTTCAAGGATATTGTATTCAACTAAAGGAACATGCTTGTAAGCGGCGGCGTGATATAAGGTTTGTACTTGAAAATTCTTCATTACATTTTCAAGCAAGGTTTCATTGTTGATTGAGCCGAGAATTGGATAGAGCTTTATATCCGTCTCGGCAATGAGCGGTTCTAATTCTTCCTGAATCTGATAGAGATTGAATTCGTTGCGCTCAAACAAAATCAGGGATTTAGGATTGGATTTAATAGCCTGTCGGCAAATCTCTGATCCTATGGAGCCTCCGGCCCCCGTCACCATAACCACTTTGCCGGTAATGTTCATCTCTAATAATGAGTGTGCAGGGGCAACAGGTTCACGCCCGAGTAATTCTTCAATTTGAATGGAGCGAAACTCGTCGACTTGCGCAGTGCCATTGATTAGGTCTGTCAGTGGTGGAATGGCCTGTACTTGAACGTTCAGTTTTTCCAGGTTGCGCACAATGCGGGCAGTTTGCTGTGGAGAGCTTTTGTCTTGTGCGAGCAATATTTTTTTAACCTGATATTTGGCAATTAAATAACCCAGGTCATCAGGGTTATAAACTTTAATGCCGCGCAAATTGCTTTCATGTAGCTTGGGGTTATCATCTACGAAAGCTATGGGGCGATATTGCGCGCTTTTTTGTAATTGTGCAGACAGGTAATGACCGGATTCGCCAGCGCCATAAATAATGACATGGGTATTGCCTTTGGGGGCGAGAAAGCTCAACAGGTTGCGGAACATCAAGCGCGGCAAACCTATGAGGAAGAGTGCAATAAATGAATAAATCACTGGCACTGAGCGCGGCAAAAATGCGTGCAGATAAAAGCCGGCGGCAATCATGGCGACACTGGACGCGAGTATGCCAATTAAGATAGTGATGATTGCCTGTGGGGGGATGTAACGCAAAATGGCACGATACAATCCCATACGTATAAAAAATGCGATAGAGATGCTGATTGTGCAGAGTAAACACAGAAGCTCTTGGAGGGTAAAGTGAAATTCCAATTGGCTCAGGCGTAAAACGTAAGCGAGGTAGAACGCTATGGAAATCGCTGTTGCATCATAAGTAACGCTGATGGCTCGTTTGATTGGGCGAGGTGCGTTAAGAAATTTTGCGAGCATGCGATTCATCGGCATCTCCTGTTTTGGGGTTGGCGGCCTTGGAAGTGGGGCTGCATCTGTACAAGGCCGGCAACTTTGCATCCAGCTTTAGGTCGGGGGGAAATATGCTGTACAAGCCACTGAACGCTCTAGTTAGAGCTCGATTTGCCGGCCCCGATTATAAAGCACAGGGCTATCAAAGGTAACAATGAAATTGTAGTAATGAGTAATGCGTAGCCTGGTAATTGGTTGGCGAGCAATGCCCAGGGAAATAGCCAGGCGATGTTGATGCCTAAAAGGCACAGGGTAACTGTTTGATGGGAGCCAAATTTTCGCGACAGTATTTGATAGCTATGGCTTCGATGTGCCTGATACCAGCGTTGTCCGCTAAGGATTCGATAACCAAGTGTCCAACTTGCATCTATCCAGAAACCTGCCGTCAGGATCAAAGCGCTAAAAATGCTGAGATAAGATTGATTGATGGCGTAAAGCAGCAGGCTGCCGATAAAACAACCTAAAAATGTGCTGCCGGTGTCCCCCATAAAAATGCGCGCTGGTTGCCAGTTTGCCATCAAAAAGCCCACAACAGGCGCTGCGCTCAACAAAATACCTGCGGCGAGCGGTGTAGCGAGAGCTGATGCATAAAACCATGCAAGGGTGGCGAGAAGGAATACGGCTTCGCTGCCGGCTATGCCATCTATGCCATCCATAAAGTTAAACAGATTTATAAGCCAGCTAATGGCAAAGGCAACGAGTATCCCACTGATAATTGCTAAGGGCAGTGCTAAGCCCGCAAGTATTTTCAAATTGCCCAGGGCGAGTAGGGCGCTGACGAAATATAAGAAAAAGCGCAGTCGACGTGAGAGGCCGCGAATATCATCCAATAAGCCGGTTGCGGCCACAATCAGGCTCGGTAGCAAAATAAAACAAAGCAGACCCATTATTTGTGAGGGAAGGTAAACCAGGCAGAAAATGGGCAACAGTAAAAGGATTAACGCAACAAATCCCAAGCCACCAATACGTGGGGTTGCCAATGTGTGTGAGCTGCGATGATTGGCTATATCGAGTAGTTGTTTGCGGTGAGCATAGGTGATGAGCCATCGTGTTAACCAATAACCTGTTACTGCAAGCACGATAAACGCAAAGATTACTATCGAAACTCTGGTCATGGTCTTTCCGGGCTCCAGCCTAGCAGGCTTTTGGTTTTATTAATGTCGACCTGCAAATCACCTGTGAGGCGTGAAATTGCATCAGGTTTTATGATCGCAAGAAGGCTAAAAACTGTCGTCGGTACACTGAAGAGTCTCACGGGCTTCTTTAGCTGCTGCGCCAGTAATTCCACTATTTCGGCGGTGGTACGGCTTACGCCATCACTTGCCAGAAAAGTGTGATCCGCTGCTGCAGCGCTTGTGCAGCAGAGCGAAATGAGTGAGCAAAGATTTTCCATCGATACCAGGTCCCGCTTATTGCGAATATTGGCAAAAGGCAGGGGGATATCGTGTTGGATCAGCCGTTGTAATGCTGCTAGGTTACCTTTGTTGTAATGGCCATACACCAAAGGTGGTCGAATAATAACTAACCGGGTATTTGAGTTTACGAATGAATTTTGAAGAATCTCTTCACAAGCGAGTTTGGATTTTCCGTAGTCATCTTCGGGAGCTGGTGAATCTTCTGCCGTAAAAGGTGCGCGATCTTTTGTAGATTCGCCATTGACTTTGATGCTGCTGAGATAAATAACGCGGGGGATATTGGCAGCCAAGACTATAGCGGCGATTCGACGACAGAGTTGTTGGTTGTCGCGCTCAAAATCTTCCGTGGTCGCATTGTTCGTATGGGCGCGTGCTGCCAGGTGGATCAGGCAATCAACATCTTTCAGGGTGGCTGAGAGATGCTCGTCGCTGGCAGAGAGGTTATGGCGATCAATGGCGATAATCCCGGCGCCAAGCCTGTCCGTTAGGTAGGGACAGAGGGCTTTTCCGATAAAACCTGTAGCGCCGGTCACAGCAATTTTCATATAAGTTGAGGCGGTAAGAGATTGATATTGTTAGAAAGAAAAATGATTATCCGCGCTTGCCTGAGTCTGATGCAACTGGTAAAGTGCGCGCCTCTGAAACAGGACTATAGCTCAGTTGGTTAGAGCACCACCTTGACATGGTGGGGGTCAGCAGTTCGAGTCTGCTTAGTCCTACCAAATTCGCCAAAGCCTTGGCAAATTGTATAAAAAGCCCGCAAATAGCGGGTTTTTTTGCTTTTGGGGGTCTGTATTTATGCGGATGACCCCAGTTTACCGCTCCTTCTGGCAGATTTTTAATGGCTGCCCTTGATTTCTCCTGCGCTCCCCCCATTTTGTTGGCATAGCTTTTTATCGAGATAGCTTTCTGGTCAGCCAGAAAACACATTCTCCTTCCCTGTTTGGTTTTTTGTATTTTTAAGGAGTTTCACCATGACCGTAGATGCTCGCAAAGAAACGCGCGGCTTTCAGACTGAAGCCAAGCAACTGTTGCACCTGATGATTCATTCGCTTTATTCCAACCGCGAAATCTTTTTGCGGGAGCTGGTATCAAATGCGTCTGACGCAGCAGATAAATTGCGTTTTGAGGCTGTATCCAACGGCGATCTGTATGAGGGCGATGCCGAGCTGAAAATCCGCGTTAACTTTGATAAGGATGCAAAAACCATCACTATCAGCGACAACGGTATAGGCATGTCGCGTGATGAGGTGATTGAGAACCTGGGAACCATCGCCAAGTCAGGCACTGCCAGCTTTATGCAAAAATTGAGTGGCGATCAAAAGAAAGATGCACAATTGATCGGACAGTTTGGTGTGGGTTTTTACTCAGCATTTATTGTGGCTGACCGCGTAGTAGTGACCACTCGCCGCGCTGGCACACCAGCTGATCAGGCGGTGCGTTGGGAGTGTACTGGCGAAGCGGAATTCAGTGTTGAAACCGTTGAGAAAGCCACCCGCGGTACTACTGTTGAGCTGCATTTGAAGTCCGAAGCTGAAGAATTTGCCGATGGTTGGCGTTTGCGCTCCATCATTAAAAAGTATTCTGATCACATTGCTATCCCGGTGGTTATGCAAAAGCCGGTGGCAGTTGATGAGGATGCTGCAACGGCTGAAGAAGACGAAGTCATCAATACAGCGACCGCACTCTGGACTCGTTCACGCTCTGATATTTCAGACGAGGAATACAAAGAGTTTTACAAACATGTTAGCCACGATTTTGCCGAGCCCCTGGGTTGGAGCCACAATCGTGTGGAAGGTAACCTGGATTACACTAGCCTGCTGTATATCCCTGGCCGCGCGCCCTACGATCTGTATAACCGCGACGCATCGCGCGGTGTAAAACTTTATGTGCAACGCACCTTCATTATGGATGATGCCGAGCAATTTCTGCCTTTGTATCTGCGCTTTATTAAAGGTGTGGTGGATTCCAATGATCTGTCATTGAACGTATCCCGCGAGATACTGCAGAAGGATCCAAACATTGACACCATGCGCGGTGCGCTCACCAAGCGTGTGCTGGATATGCTGTCCAAACTCGCGACGAATGAGCCAGAAAACTACAGCAAATTCTGGAAGGAATTTGGCCAGGTATTGAAAGAAGGTCCGGCCGAAGATTTTGCCAATCGTGAAAAAATTGCCAAGCTGCTGCGTTTTGCCTCCACCCACGGCGATAGTGCCGAGCAAGATCAATCGCTCGAGGGTTATGTCAGCCGCATGAAAGATGGTCAGGAAAAGATCTACTATATTGCAGCGGAAAATTACAACACGGCTAAAAATAGCCCGCACCTGGAAGTCTTCCGCAAAAAAGGAATCGAAGTACTTTTGTTAACTGACCGTGTTGACGAGTGGTTGATGAGTCACCTTGCCGAGTTTGATGGTAAATCCTTGCAGGATGTAGGTAAGGGTGAGCTGGATCTTGGCAAACTGGATACCGAAGAAGAGAAGCAGGCAAAAGAAAAAGTAGCTGAACAAATCAAACCGCTGTTAGAGCGTGTTAAAACTGTTCTTGCTGAAGAAGTTGCCGAGGTGCGTAGCACGGATCGTTTGACCGATTCACCAGCCTGTGTAGTGGTGGCAGAGCATGATATAGGTGCGCAAATGCGCCGTATCCTGGAGCAAGCCGGCCAGAAGTTGCCAGAATCAAAACCTATTCTTGAGTTGAATCCTGATCATCCGCTGGTGAAAAAGCTGGAGCAGGAAACTAACGAAACCCGCTTTGGCGATCTGGCTCATATATTGTTCGACCAGGCTAACCTGGCCGAAGGTGCGCAGCTGCAAGATCCTGCTGCTTATGTACAGCGTTTGAATAAACTTTTGTTGGAACTGAGCCACTAAGCTTCAGGCCCGATGAATAATCCGCAGCCTTGGTATACTCTAGCCAAGGCTTTTTTATTTGGAGATAACAATGGAGTTCAAACAGCTTGCACTCTCAGCCACAAAAAAAATCGCACTGGTTGCCCACGACAATAAAAAGAAAGACATGATTGTCTGGTGCAGAAAGCATGCGGCTGAACTTGGAAAGCACCATCTGTGTGGCACTGGTACCACGGGGTTGCTGATTGAGAAAGAGGTTGGCTTACCCATCAGGAAATTGATCAGTGGTCCCATGGGCGGCGATCAACAAATTGGAGCCATGATTACCGAAGGCGCAGTTGATGTGTTGATTTTCTTTTGGGATCCCTTCGAACCTTTGCCTCACGATCCCGATGTAAAAGCACTATTGCGCATCGCGGCGGTGTGGAACATCCCGGTTGCCTGTAACGAGGTGTCAGCAGATTTTTTAATCGCATCGCCACTTTTTAGCAGCGAAAGTATGCGTGTAGTACCTGATTACGACAGCTATCTGGCAAAACGAGCGGAAACACTTTGATGAAACCATTAATTGATCTGGCGGCGGTGGAATCCCAGAGTCGCTGCCTTTTTAATCTGGCAGAAATAGAGGCTGCACTTGATAAAGTTGTGTTGCAGATTCAGGGTGATCTCGCCCATACCCAACCGGTAGTGCTTGGTGTAATGCGCGGAGCCTTACCTATGTTGGGCTACATTATGCCGCGATTATCTTTTTACGCTGAGGTCGATTATGTGCACGCGACCCGTTACAAAAAAAATCTGAGTACTGGTGAGCTGCTATGGATCCACGAGCCTCATGTAGCGCTACAAGATCGGCAGGTTTTGCTGGTGGATGATATTCTTGATCGTGGAATAACGCTCAAGGCGATTACTGAGAAATGCTACGCCTTGGGCGCTCGCGATGTAAAAATTGCTGTGCTTTGCAAAAAGAACATCGCTAATTTTGAAGCGGAAATCGCGGCGGACTATGTGGCTGTCGACGTACCAGATGCGTATATTTTTGGTTATGGCATGGATTACGAAGGCGGGTGGCGCAATGCGCCTGGTATCTACGAGATAGATCCTTAAGCAGCTTTATTAATCTTCCTGCACGTCCAGTGCAGGGATTTCTACAGTGATTTTCAATCCTCCCTCGGGGCGGTTCTCCGCCCAGATTCTTCCATAATGCAAGGTCACACTGCGATGAGCTATCGCCAGGCCTAAACCGTGGCCGCCACTTTCGCGGTCGCGAGCCGCGTCTGTGCGAAAAAAAGGCTGGAAGATATCGCTAAGAAATTCGTTTGGCACACCGATTCCCGAATCGGCAATCGAAACACTGAACACGCCATCGTCGTAGTTGTGCATCAAGCTAACATCAATAGCGCCATGTGCTGGTGTGTAATGAATCGCGTTGCGCAAAATATTTTCAAATACACCTACCAACATATTGCCGTGAGTAGCTACTAAGGCTTCATCACACTGGCTAAAAAAATTTACGGTAATAAATTTCTCGCTAGCCATCTGTTCGTAATCTTCGCGAATTGCATGCAATAGCCCTTGTAAATCTATGGTGTCATCCAGTTGCCAGCCCTGTTGGTGATGAACAGGCAGGGACAGGATTTCAGTGATGATATTGCCCAGATAATCAGCGGCATGTTTGATGCGTTCCAGCTCAGTATCCACCACACCATTGCTGCGTTGCTGGGCGAGAGCCAATGCGAATTGCAGGCGAGCCAATGGCGTGCGCAACTCGTGGGATACGTCTTTGATCAGACGCTTTTGCTCCAGCATGGCTTTTTCCAGCCGCGCGGTCATCTGGTCAAAGTCCTGGCCGAGCAGGGCGATTTCATCTTTGCGGCCGCTAAAATATTTGCTGACGCGTGCGCTCAAATCCCCGGCGGAGACTTGTTGGATAGTTTCCTGCAGACGTTTGATACTACTTGTGAAGTGACGGGCCAACAAAAAGCAGGCGCTACCACTTACCAGAATGGAAACCAGCAGCAGGGGCCAGATATTATTAATAAATAATTCCCAGATGATGTCGCGATCAGGGCCTTCTTCCAAACCATCTGAAATGGTGATCAGCTTGATATTGTTGCCGTCATTTAAGGTGATGAAGCGGCCAAAAAGTTTGCGGTTGCGATCCTGCACTTTTTCGTAGGGATGTTTGCTGGTGAGTTGCGATGCGAGCAGCAAAATGCCGGGCGGCAGCGCGCGGTGCAGCAAGTCTTCGTCATTGCTGTCCAGTGCAAAAATAAAAGGGGAGGACCAAGCGGGTAATGCGGTCAGGTCGCGCGCGATTTCCCCTTGGGTGCGATTGATCACACTGCCTGCCATTTGGAAGAGCAGGCGCTTGGCGGGCTCTTCCGTGTGGCGAAAGCGGGTACCCTCGGGGGTTACATCGAACCAGTGCACCACTATGTTGGTGCCCACAATGATGACAGCGGATATCAGCCAAAAGGTTAAAAATATTTTGAGGTATAACCGCGTCATAACAAGCTATCAGGCATCTTGCAGAGTGAGCATGTAGCCTGCGCCGCGCACGTTGATAATCAATTCTTTATTAGCGCCGGCGGCGGTTAACTTTTTACGGATATTGCTTACATGCACGTCAATACTGCGATCATAGGGCGTGAGTTTGCGATTGAGCGCCTGTTCGGTCATATCGTCTTTGCTGATGACTTGGCCAGCCTGACGTACCAGAATTTCCAACACGCTGAACTCAGTACCGGTCAACACTATCTCGCCGCCATCCCAGGTGACATTGCGGCTGCCCAAGTGCAACACCAATGACCCCGAGGAAATTTTATCCAGCTTGACGGGTGCTTGTTCGCTGGTCGCGCGACGCAGGATTGCGCGGATACGTGCAACCAACTCACGCGGATCGCAGGGCTTGGGTAGATAATCGTCAGCGCCTATTTCCAGGCCTATAACGCGATCGACCGTATCGCCTTTGGCGGTGAGCATCAGTACAGGTGTTTGATGGGTTTTGCGCAGGCTTTTGAGTACTTCAAAGCCGTTGTACACCGGTAACATGACATCCAGCACTATGGCGGAAAAATTTTCCTGGGTGGCAATCTGCAAGCCGGTTTCACCATCGTAGGCTGGCGTTACTTCAAAACCTTCGGTGGTTAAATATTCGCTGAGCAGTTGATTGAGCTCTTTATCATCGTCGATTAGAAGCAGTTTGTTCATGTAAATCCACGCTGTCGCCTAATTTATTTGCCGCAAGTTTGCAGCAGCTCTTTTGGAGTGTCATTGGAATTGTAGCTGTTTAACCCTTCTTAACATAATTTACCAATGAAAATTTGTTACAGACTGTTCGTACGACCACAGTTGGCCTGCTTGCACCTGATGCGGCTTGTTGGGAAAATCGCGGCCCTTCGGTTTTTTAAGGTGAGATATCCATGGCCAGCATAGGTTTGTTTTTTGGAAGTGATGAGGGTAATACCGAGCGCGTTGCCTACCAGATCCGTAAATGCCTGGGGGAGGGTGTGGTGGATATCTATGATGTTGCCGATGTCACCCAACTTGAATTCACGCAATATGACAAGATTATCCTCGGCATACCTACCTGGGACTTTGGTCAAATCCAAAGTGATTGGGAGGATTTCTGGGGCGATATAGCTGAAGTGGATTTTTCCGGCAAAACGGTGGCGCTGTTTGGGTTGGGTGACCAGTTTGGCTATGCCGATTACTATCTTGACGCTATGGGTATGCTTCACGATGTCATTATCCAGTCAGGTGCGCAGATTATCGGTCACTGGCCAACGGAGGGTTATGAGTTTGTTGCTTCCAAAGCGGAAATCCCTGGGGCTGGTCTATTCGTAGGTTTGGCCCTGGACGAGGATCATCAAGAGGATCTCACTTCCAATCGTCTCAATACCTGGTGTGGCCAGATACTGACAGAGTTTGGTTTGGATGGTTCGTTGAACTTATTGCCAAGGTAAAGCTATCTCTGGATCTTGATTAATCGCTTCAAGATGTAGTGTTGTGACCGGTTACAGTCCCGCTACCGCCAAAATCTGCGTCTTTTTGGCGCTTAAATTTCGTCAAACTCCCAATTACCAACTAGACTCTGCTTTGTCTGATTTATGTTTTTGGGATCCTGAATGACCAAATTCCTTCGCTCACTCGTCGTTGCCAGCGCTTGCCTGCTGGCGCAAACCTGTGCGGCTGCAGAAGAGCTGCGCCTGGTATACACCTATGGAGTGGAAAGCCTCAGTTCGATCCTGAGGGATTTCAGCAAGGAATCTGGCGTAAAGATCAATGTAGAGTTCCGCAACCAGGGCGACTTCAAGTCCGGCATGATGGAAATGATGGAAATGAAGGCTGCGCCTGACGCCATCCTTATGCCCGCCGATCATGCGGGTATGCACAGGTTGCTTAAATACAGCCCCATGGATCCCCATTGGTTTTCCGCAAAAATTGCCGATCGTATCTGGCAGAGTGGTATGAGTGACGGCGTGCTTTACGGTGCTCCGGTTACCCAGGGCAATCACTTGGTGCTCTTCTACAACAAAAAACTGGTGAAAACGCCGGCAACCAACTGGGCCGGGCTATTTGCCCAGCAGAAAACCCTGGCGGAGCAAGGCGTAGCCACCATTGCCTGGAGCTACGACGAACCCTATTGGTTGCTGCCATTTTTAGGTGCCTACGGTGGCTGGCCAATTACAGATGGCAAGGTTTCGCTTAATACGCCGGCCATGACATCAGCGCTGGCATTTTATAAAAACCTGCGCGAAAAAAATCTGCCGTATCCCAACTGCAGCTATGAGCAATCTGTTGAGTTGTTTAAAGCGGGCAAAGTGGCTTACACCATCAACGGCGAGTGGGTGAGTAAAGCCTTTGCGGAAGCCTTGGGGGATAACCTCGGTGTTGCGCCGCTGCCCTCTATTGATGGAAAAAAACTGATGCCAACTTTTTCTACCTATATCCTTGCGGTGCCCAATGACGGCATGAGCGGTCCCAAGCGCGCAGCCTTAATCCAATTGGTCAATTACTTGCAAAGCCCGAAGGTACAGCGCCAGATATGGGAAGTCGTGGGAGCAATTCCTGTTGAGAACTCGTCGTTTGCCTATGCGCAACAAACGGCCAATGGTCACATCAAACCTCTGCTGGATTTGATGTTGCAAACGCGCTCTCTGCCGTCAGACGAAGCCATCAGTTTTATCTGGGATGCTATCGGCAAAGGGTTTATCCGTTACCGGGAAGGCGCTATGACTGCTCAGGAGAGTGCTGAGTTTATGCAGCAGATGGCGATTCGCAATATTCGTAACGCCCAGCGTCAAGCTGCCTCTACTGCAGCCACCCCTTAAGGTGAGCTTGTGTCCGTCGTCGATCTGGTCTTTCGTCAGCGTTTCGGTATAAAGAGCTTCCGACTTACGGTTGTGGCGCTGGTGTGGGCGTCGGTTGCTGTACCTGTGTTGATTCTCTGCCTTTATCAATTGCGTGACGATTACGAGCAACGCCTGGCAAGTAATCGCGCTGAACTTGAACGCCGTGCCGAGCGCGCTTCTTTTGTGATAGCGCAAGAGCTGCGCCAGATGATGTCGGATCTTGATCGGATTGCGAGTGACGGCACTGTAATTCGATCGTTGTCCTTCCCGATGCTCAGCCCTCTGTCATCCGCCAAGCTGGATTCTTTTCTTAAAGAAAATAGCGCAGCGGTGAATATCATCTCTCTGGATCGTGAGCTTTTTCCGGTAGAAATATTGCCCGACACGGCGCTGACGGCGGATCTCTCCGCCTACAAAACCTTTATGGATGAAGTAATTGCGGCGCCCGAATCTATTCGAGATCCACGGCCGCGTTTGTTTTTATCGGTTCCCGACAAAAACACCGGCACTCGCCAGATACTTTTTGTGCGTCCCATACTCACCGCTAATAATTCCATCAGCCAGCCTTTTGTCGTGACAGGTTTATTGTTTGCCACTATTTCCAGCGAAAAGTTAATCGCCGAATTGCGTGAAAAAGATGGTGTAGGATTTCCCTGGTTACAGCTCTATAGCCAACAGCAATTGATCTACTCATCGGAACTGCATGCGGATATCCAGGAGCAGCAGCGTGTAGAGGTGAATTTGGGGCGTGAGGATCAAGCGTTGAGCCTGGTATTTGGCAGTTCGTCGCAAGGTGTAGCGCGGCAAGTGTTGATGGCCTACCGTGCCCAGGCCTTGATGGCATTGTTATTTGTAGCGGCTATGGGATTGGTCACCAAATCGCTCGCCGATAAGTTGGGTAAACCGCTTTCACTGCTCAGCCGTTTGACGCGAAATCTCAGCAGTGGCCAGATGGAGCCTTTGGAGGGTATTGATTCGATTCACTATCAGGAATTCACCGAAGTATTTAGCCTGCTTAACAACATGCAGGCGACTATTCGCCAGCAGTTCGACCAACTCTACGAAGCCAACGCCCATCTGGAAGAAAAAGTTGCGCAGCGTACTGATGCGCTTGAGCGAAATATTTTATTGCTCGACAAACAGCAACAGTCACTCAGTAACCTCGTGAAGTACGCTCTCGCTATTCAACAGCTCGACGGAATGGATGATATAGGTCCACAAACACGTCAATTAGCCGAGCACATTTGCGAGCAGGGCGTAGGTGTTTATCTGGCGCGCGGCGAAGGATTTTCGGGTTACCTCAATTATGAAGCACTGCCCGTGGAAGCTCGCGAGTTGCTGAATGACAGGGCTGATCAATTACGTGATTACCAGGGGCTGGTGGAGCTTGTGGAATCTAACGAATTCCTTCAGCTATTTGCCATAGGCAACTCTACTAATAGCTATCAAGGGTTTCTGGCGACGACTAAAAGCCAACTGAGTGGACGCGTCCATGAAACCCTAATGGTTCTCTGCAGCATATTGGGTTCATCGCTAAAGCAGCACAATCTCACTAATCGACTGGATCGACTGGCGCACATGGATTCGGTCACTCGTTTGCCCAATCGCCATTACTTCAATAGCGTTTTCGCTGACAGACAAAATCATTTTGATATTGACCAGGCGCATACCCATTTCGCCGTGTTTGTCATTGATGTTAACGGCCTCAAACCAATTAATGACAATTATGGCCATGAACATGGCGACCAGATGTTGCGACAAGTTGCCGAGGCACTAAGCCGGGTAGTGCGGCCGCGCGATACGGTTGCACGGGTTGGTGGCGACGAGTTTTATATGATTCTGGAGCGGGCCAGCCAGAAAACCTGCGAGCAATTTGCACAGCGCCTGCGCGAGCTGCAAAAAAATATGTTCATGGATATTGGCGATAAGCACATTGCCATCACCTTCAGTTTTGGCTTTGCCAGTGCGGATCTGGATTCGCTGAAAAATCTTATAGCATTGGCGGATGAGCGCATGTACTTCGCCAAAAAGAAGCACTACCAAAGCCTGCAAACTGCCCAAATGGAGAAATAACTGGTCGGAAAAAATACTTGTTGCAAGGGTGCGAATACTGTATATAATCCCAATAACTGTATAAACAAACAGATAAGGGGTAATTATGTACAATCTCACATCGCGCCAGGAACAGGTTTTACAGCTTATTAAAACCTACGCAGAAGAAACTGGTTACCCACCCACAAGGGCAGAAATCGCCCGCATTCTTGGTTACAAATCTCCCAACGCTGCTGAAGAGCACATCAAAGCTCTCGCCAAAAAAGGCGCTATTGAAATCGTTCCCGGCGCCTCCCGCGGCATACGCCTGCCAGAGACAACGGAAGAAGAGGGTATCCCCATCGTTGGTCGTGTTGCAGCAGGAAACCCAATCCTTGCCCAGGAACATATCGAAGATTACTGCAATATCCCCCCGAACTTTTTTTCACCCAGTGCGGATTACCTGTTGCGTGTTAATGGTATGAGCATGAAAGACGCCGGCATCCTCGATGGTGACCTACTGGCAGTGCATCGTACAGATCAGGTTCGCAGCGGCCAGATAGTGGTTGCGCGTATAGGTGAAGAGGTAACTGTGAAGCGCTACAAGCGCACTGGCAACCGCTCGCAGGTTGAGCTCTGGCCAGAAAACCCTGATTTCGATGTGATCCATGTTGATCTCACCGATCAGGAATTTTCTATCGAAGGTTTAAGCGTAGGAGTGATTCGTCGTGAATAGAATTCGTCAGGTAGAGCCACAACAACAGCGTCAACAAGTAAGAACCAGTGGTATTACCGAATTAATTATTGCCAACTCATCGCCTGAGCAAGTCTCACTCTTGATGCCGATGATTGCCTTTTTGAGCCAAAGCCGCGAAGAGCGTTGGGTGACCTGGATTGCACCACTGCATTTAACCCGTGAATTTTTGGAATCCTATGGTGTTGATACGCGTTATTTGCGTTTGATCCACTGTGATGACGAAGCCAGTCGTTTATGGATTACCTGGGAGGCGCTGTCTGCAGGTAACAGCCACACGGTGATTTCCAGCCCGGGCAAATTGACTGAAAAAGAGTTCAAGCAGCTCGAACAAGCTGCTTATGAAGGGCAATGTCAGGGATTGTTGTTGCGCGTTAGATAACTTGTGCACCAACTGAATCGTTAGATCTGTAAATTAATAATTACACTTCCGCAACAAATACCGCACGAATTGGCGCGGGATGTCCTTCAGCAGTGATATCCGGATTATTGGGATCGAGAAATTCCGGCAGGGAATGAAATTTCATCCAGGGAGTGGATCGCTGCTCTTCTCTCGTAGTTTTGCAAACGTCCACCACTCGTGGATCGCGAAATCCCATTTTACGCATCCAGCTGATCATGGTGTCGCAGCTAGGCAAAAACCATACATTGTTCATCTTTGCGTAGCGCTCTTCAGGCACCAGCACATCACCTAAACCGCCTTCAATTACTAAGGTTTCCAACACCAATTGGCCGCCGGGGCGCAGAGCTTCTTTCAACTCGCGCAAATGGTCCATGGGTGAGCGGCGATGATAAAAAACGCCCATTGAAAACACGGTATCAAATGCTTGTAGTTTGGGCGGTAAATCTTCAATGCCCACTGGCACTACATCGATTGGGTGATTAGTACCGGCAAGTTGTTTGATCATATGGAATTGCACAACAAAACGCGGTGAAGGGTCTATACCAATCACACGCTTGGCTCCTTCGCCCAACATCCTCCAACAGTGGTAGCCGTTGCCACAACCTACATCAAGGATCAGGCGATCTTTGAGCGGGGCGAGGTGGGGAATAACCCTGTCCCATTTCCAGTCGGAGCGCCATTCTGTATCTATATGAATGCCGTGAATCCAATAGGGACCTTTTCGCCATGGAATTAAAGCTTCCAGCGCTTGTTGCAACTGCGCACGTGTGGCTTGGTCGCAATCAATAGGTGCGCCGATGTCGACTTTATCGAAAAAATTATTGTGGCTGCTCTGAATCCCGGGTAGCTGCGCCAGTGCAGCTTCCCAGCAGGGCAAGTCACCATAGCGTTGATGACTTAATCCATCGGCTAGTTGCTGTGGCAGGCTATTGGACCAGGAAGCGAGAGGGCTGTCGGGCAGGTAGGCGAGGAGTTGGCTGTAATCCATCATTTGATCGCGATAATTGAAGCAAAATTAAAACATTGAAACCACACATCCACGCTGGCAAAACCGGCGTCTTTCAAACGCTGGCGATGGGTGGCGAGAGTTTCGGGAATCAGTACGTTTTCAATGGCGCTGCGCTTTTGCGCAATTTCAAGGTCACTATAACCGTTGGCGCGCTTGAAGTTGTGGTGCAACTCAATCATGAGTGCCTGGTGCTGCTCGTCATCAAACGCAAGTTTTTCTGACAGTATCAATACACCGCCGGGTTTGAGGCCGCGATAAATTCTCTGCAAAATCTCAGCGCGTTTTTCGATAGCGATAAACTGCAAGGTAAAATTCAGCACCACAACCGAAGCATTTTCGATGGGCTGTTCAAGCAGATCGGCGCATTGGAGCGCGACATCTATCTCGGCGCTATCTGCAGCTATGACTTGTTCGCAGCGAGCGATCATCGCCGGTGAGTTATCTACCCCGATAATGCTGCAATTGGCGGCCTGTATGCGATGGCGCATTGCCAGGGTAGCGGCACCCAGTGAGCAGCCCAGGTCATAGCAGTAACTGTCGGCTTGGGCGTAGCGCTCCGCCAGGTTGCCAATCATATTGATGATGGTGGCGTAGCCAGGCACCGAGCGCTTGATCATATCGGGGAATACATTAACGACCGATTCGTCAAAGGCGAAGGCGGAGACCTGTGGAAGCGGGTTGGCGTAAAGGTTATCGTGATCTGACATGAGTGCGGCTACTGGCTTGAAAACGGCGCCCATTGTACTCGGCAGCTCCGTCTGGACAAAGACCTGGCCTGGCGTTTTTTCCCGTTTGTCATCAGATTGTCATGAAATCGGCTGACTATAGCCGTCTATGAGTAAAGCTGATCCCCTTCGTTATTTTTACCCGCAAGAGACTTTTTGTTCGACCGACCCGTCGGCGTTATCCGAGGCATATATGCAGGCAGAGTTGCAGCGCTTGATTGAGTTTCGCCTGCTGGAGCCTGTTTTCCAACCCATTATCTCTCTCGAAGGACAGCGTATTCTCGGCTATGAAGCCCTGATCCGCGGCCCTCAAGATAGCCCACTGCATACCCCCGACCAGTTATTTGGCGTGGCTCGCAGCAGCAAGCTCCTTGCTGCGCTGGAGTTCGCCTGCCGCGCTGCCTCCTGCGAAAAGTTCGCCGAGTTGGGCTTGAGTGGAAAATTGTTCCTTAACACCACCCCGTTGAGCTTTACCGACAGCCAATATCGCGATGGTGTAACTCGCGAAATATTGCAGCGAGTGGGCCTGAGCCCGGAACGCGTGGTATTTGAGTTAACCGAGAGCCAGCCGCTGGACCAGTTTGATTTGCTGCGGGCGGCATCCGAACACTTCCAGCGCCAGGGGTTTGCGGTGGCGTTGGATGATCTCGGGGCTGGCTATGCCGGTCTGCGTGTCTGGAGCGAGCTATGCCCGGATTATGTGAAGATTGATCGCCACTTTATTTCCGGCGTCGATAAAGATCCGGTGAAGCGCGAATTTGTGCGCGCTATGCTGGATATTGCCCATCGCATGGGTAATAAGGTGATCGCCGAAGGCATAGAGACCAGCGAAGAGTTCAATACGCTGGTCGCGATGGGTATCGAAAACTTGCAGGGTTATTTTTTGGCGAAGCCTGCCAAAAATCCTATTCGACAGTTCCCTGATCATATCCCGCAATTGCAGCAGCCACGACATTTTCGCCAGCAGGATTTTTTTCGCCGTACGGTGGGTGAAATCATGGTGAAAGTGGAAGTTGTCGCGCCCAAGGTCAGCGCTGAGACAGTCGTAAAAATGTTTCGCGCTGATGTGCGCCTTACCTGTTTACCCGTCGTTGATGGCGATAAGCCCTTGGGTATGGTCAGTCGCGCTGAATTGCTCAATGTTTTTTCCCAGCCTTTTGCCCACGATCTTTACGCTAAAAAATCCATTGTAGAATTTATCAGCTCTTCTTCACTAACGGTGGATGTAGATACGGATTTGAAAACTGTCGGTCAGCTGGTCACCGAAGATCCCAATCAAAACCTGAGTGTGGATTTTATTGTGAGCAAGCAGGGCGCTTATGCCGGTGTAGGCAAGATTCGTCACCTGCTGCGCTGCATCACCGAAGAAAAATTGCGCGCGGCAAAACACAGTAATCCGCTCACCCAATTGCCAGGCAATGTACCGCTCTATGAGTGGATTGATCACTTGTTGCATGCACAGGAAAGTTTTGTAGTGGCTTACGTGGATATCAATCACTTCAAGCCATTTAACGATGCCTTTGGTTACAGCTACGGCGATGAGATTATTTTGGAGTTGGGTAATATCCTCACGCGCACCCTGGATCGCAGCCGGGATTTTATTGGCCATGTGGGCGGCGACGATTTTATCGTTGTGTTTCGCAGCTCCGATTGGCGCTCGCGTTGCGAGCAAATTTTTAGCGAATTCAGCGCGGCTTACCGTCAATTGTTGCCGCGCACGGAAACCGAGTTCTGGAGCCATGATCGCGATGGCAAACGCCAGCGCTATGGCGAATTGACGCTCGCGATTGGCTGCGTATTTCCCGACAGTCGTTCTTGTACAACCCATCACCAAGTATCGTTGTTATTAGCGGATGCCAAACGCAGCGCTAAACAGCTTGGCGGCAATGCGATCTTTGAGTCCCGTCGCCGTCAGGCGCCTGTGCCTGTCGCAGAACTCACCCCTTTAAACTAGCCGGCTCCGGGCCTGCGTTTGCAGAGGGCAGGTTGGCTGCTACACTGGCTTAAGGTGTTCTCCTACCTTCAAAGGAAGCCTTCAACAGCCATGATCGACAAGAATTACAGCAAATTGCAGGCGCTGGTCGTAGATGACTTTGAGAGCTTTCGCATTGCCGTTGGCCGGATGCTGATGGATTTTGGTATTGGCAATGTCGATGCGGCGGCAAGTAGTGCTGAGGCTTTGCGTTTTTGTCAGGCGAAAGCCTACGATATTATCTTGTGCGACCAGAATCTCGGCAAAGGCAAAACTGGCCAGCAAATATTGGAAGTGCTGCGTCATACGCCCAATCCCAACAGCGATTGTCTGTTCGTTCTGGTATCCGCGGAATCCAATAAGAGCATCATCATGGCGGCTTACGACTATGAGCCTGATGCTTATCTCACCAAACCAATTACTGCCCAGGCGTTGAACCAACGCCTTGAGCGCTTGTTTGCCCAACGCATTGCGCTTGCGCCTGTATACGCCGCACTGAAAGAAGAACGCCGTGAAGATGCTGTAGCGCTATGTCGCGAGCACATTGCCGGCAATGGGCGTTACAGTGGTAGTTGCCAAAAATTTTTGGGGCAGTTGCTGCTTGAGCTGAGTCGCCTGGACGAGGCGGAAAAACTCTATCGCGATATTCTTGAATTGCGTCAACTGGATTGGGCCATGCTGGGTATGGCACAAGTGAAACGCCAACAGGGCGATAGCTTGAGTGCACAGCAATGGTTGGAGGAAATCATCCAGTTAAATCCCCTGTGCTTGAAGGCCTACGATGTGCTCAGCGAAATTCTCGCCGAGCGTGGCGATCACCAAAGCCAGCAAAAATTGCTGCAGCAGGTCGTGGATATTTCGCCGCTGGCCATTTTGCGCCAGCAATCGCTGGGTGCTGTTGCATTAAAAAATAATGATCTGGCAGCGTCGGCCAATGCTTATCGCAGGGCGGTAAAACTCGGCGAAAACTCCTGTCACGACGCGCAAGAAGCGCACAGCAATTTTGCACGCGCTAGTATCCAACTGGCCAAGCTTGATAAGCAGGCTGCTAAACCTTTGCTGCGTGATGTGCTTAAAGCCCTTGATGAGATGCCAGATAAATTTGGTAAATCCAGCGAGAACCGCATTGAATCTTATTTGTTAGAAGCACAATTACAGCAGGTCACCGGCGAGGAGCGCCGCGGTCGTGAGGCTCTGGCCGCTGCGCAAAAATTGATGGTTGGTGAAGAGCCTTCATTGGAAATACAAATCGAATTGGCCAAAACTTTTCGTGAGCTGGGTAAGACGGCGGCCTGTGAAAAGCTTACAGCACAGCTATTAGCTGACTACGCCGGGCAAGAGGCAGAGATGCAGCAAATCGATTGTTTACTTGAGGAACCTCGCAGCGCCAAAAACAAAGCGCTGGTGGCAAAAATTAACAAAGAAGGTATTGCGAGCTACGAAGCCAAAGAATACCTGCATGCGGTGGAAGCTTTTAATAGTGCATTGCAAGATTTGCCGCAACACATTGGCCTGCGACTGAACATGGTACAGGCACTGGTTGGACAGTCCATGCTGGAAAAAGACAAGCCCCAGTGGGTTACCCAGGCACAACAGGGGCTCGACTATATCAAGACCATCATTACTCCCAGTCACCCGCAATATCGCCGCTATCGCCAATTGGACGATTTATTGCGCGCTGGCCCCCGTCAGTAAATAGGGTTGTTGAATTTTTTGAGTGAACCAAGTGTATGACCAGTAAAAAAAACGTAACTAACAATCCCTCTGGCGGCAATCCTGACGTGCGGACAACAACGCCGGGTGCGCGCGAAGTCCCGAACATTGATTTTTCGTTTGTGCTGGCTTCGGGTGTGCACGATATGAAAAATTCTCTGGGAATGTTACTGAATACGCTGGCGGAAGTGATGGAAAAATATCCGCCGCAGGACGCAGCACAGTCGCGCGCCTATGCCGTGCTGGAGTATGAGACAGCGCGCATTAACAGCGAGCTGATTCAATTGCTCTCGCTTTATCGTCTCGATCACGATCAGATTCGTGTTCATCTGGATGAGCATTTGGTGGTGGATTTATTGCGCGAACAAATAGCGCGCAATCACGGCTTGCTGCAAAGCCGCCACATCCAGTTGGAGCTGGAGTGCGAGGAAGAATTGCAGGCCTATTTTGATTACGATCTTATCGGCGGGCTTGTCAATAACCTGCTGGTCAATTGTGCGCGCTATTGTCGTCAACGCTTGCGCGTGTCTGCCAGCCAGACATCGCAGGGGTTATGCGTTCGTATTGAGGATGATGGCCCAGGCTATCCGCAACATATGCTGGAAGCGCCGGAAGACCTGAGCTTTGCGCAGGGGCGCCCCCATTTGGGTTTGCTCTTTGCCAATAAAATTGCGCTACTGCATCGCAACAAAGATCGCCAGGGCTATATCCAGTTAGCCAATGGCAGCTCCCTTGGCGGAGGCAGCTTTGAGCTCTATCTACCCTGATCGCTGACATTTCCCGGGACGACCTATCAAAACATCAAATTGGTGTGCCATCAGGGAATTTAGCCTGTTTCAAAGCTTGAAAAATAGGTGTCGCCTATAGCATTATCCCTGCTTTATGTTGCCTGGGATTGCATAAACCATGTTAAAAATCCGCTACAAAAATAATAAATACAATTCGGTCTGGCTGGTTGAGCCGATGATCAGCGTAGGTCGTTCGGCGACTAATGATCTGGTGGTTGACGACCCTTATGTGGCCGATAAGCATTTTGAAGTCCACGTCTCCCACGAGACACTCACCCTTAAAAACCTGCAATCGCTTAAGCCTATCCGCGTAAATACGGTGGATGTGATAGGTGCTTGCACCCTCAAAGTGGATGACGAAATTACCTTGGGTACTGTGGAGTTGGTAGTCATAGATCCCAAGCGCGAATCCAAAGCGGCTGCCGCGGAAAACAATAATGCGACCCAGATGCGTCCCAATGCCAGCAGCGGTTGGGCGCTCAAAGCCAACCATACTGCGCTCGCCAACCGGGTATTCCCGCTGAAAGATGTGACTGTGATAGGGCGCTCGACTGACTGTGATATCAGCTTGGCTGCCGCTCACTTATCCCGTCGTCACGCACAATTAACTATCGTGGATGGCGCGCTCTATGTAAAAGATCTGGGCTCCGCCAATGGTACTTTCCTCAATGGCAAGCAAGTGATGGAAGCTCGCGTAAAACGCGGCGATGAACTGCGCTTTGATGCGTTGAGTTTTGGGGTGATGGGCCCCGCTGATGAAATGGCCAAAACCACTGTGCGCGCTGTACCCAATGCAGAGCCAGCGCCAGCAAAGCCTGCTCCCAAGCCCAGCGTACAGGCCACCAAATTTTCTACCCAGCACAGCTTTAGCCAGAACAAGAAAGAACCTGAGCCAAAATCTGGCAATGGTATTCGCGGTTTGATCGTGTTGGGAATTTTGGCCGCCGTGGTGATAGCGGCGCTGATTTTCCGCAAATAATTTATCGATGGTGAGATTGCCTGGTGGCTACTGTTTTTCTCTATTCAACTCTGGGTTGCCATCTCTGCGAGAAGGCAAAAACCCTGTTGTGGCCGGTGTTGGCCTACCACGGCTTTAAGTTACTGGAGAAAGATATTGCGGATGATGATGCGCTGATTGAAGCCTACGGTATTCGGATTCCGGTACTGGTGGCGGAAGACCTCTCGTGCGAACTCAACTGGCCTTTTGATGAGCAACAGGCCAGCGATTTCCTGGTGGGGTTAAAGGCGCAGCTTTAGGCGATACTCAATGCCTGGTATTCTCGGTAATACCCAGGTCATTCATTGTCTGCTCAACCCAGCTCAAGGTGTCGAGGTAGATTTGGGCTACCTCTTCGGCGTTTAGGCCTTGGGCCTCCAGGTAATCCCAATCGATTTTTTCCCAATCCCCTTTCTCATAGAAAGTGGTGATTTCCAGCACCTTACCCTCAGTACCTGATTGATGCAGTATGGCGTCGTTGATATGAGCACTGAGCGAAATAGTCCCCAATAGTGTGCTCAAAGGCACATCCATAAAAGCGTCCAGTGTCGAGAGCAGTCCGACGGTGAAAAAGCCATCGGCTTTGCGATTGCTAAGTTTATTGGCGATGGTCTCGCACATGCGGGCGCGCACCAGCGCCGACACGCTCAATTCGTGAGGTTTGCCGCCCAGGTTGGACATCACCAATATGTTCACCCAATTCCTGATCTTGTTTAGCCCTAGCAGCATGATGGCCTGTTTGAGCGAATCAACTTTGCGTGTTAGTCCGAAGGCGGCGGAATTGATCAGGCGCAGCAGCTTGAAACTGAGCACGGTGTCGCGTGCAATCATTTTTTCCACGGTTTCTATAGGCACATCCGGATCTTGCAAGGCGGCTAACAGCTGCAGGGCGGATTGCTTGCTGTCAGACATTTTGCGACCGCTGATAATCTGCGGTTTGGCCAGAAAATAGCCCTGAAACAAATCGAAGCCGGCCGCTTTGCAAAACTCCAGCATCTCGTAGGTTTCCACTTTTTCAGCCAACAGTTTGATATCAAATTGCTTGAGGAATTTGATATGGGCGAACAACTGGGGCTGGGTCAGTTGGAGCACATCCAGCTTGACGATATCGGCATAGGGCAGGAGGGTTTGGCTATCGGGTGTGAGTACAAAATCGTCCAGTGCGATAGTGTAATTGTGCTCACGTAGCACTTTAAGGGCATGCAACATGGCGGAATCTACACGCTGGCCTTCCAATACCTCTACGACCAATTGCTTGCGATCAAAGGGTGGGGGCTCTTGTAGCAGGTTGCGGGTAAAGTTGATAAATGCCAGATGATGGCCCACGACCGTATTGATCGAAAGCTCGGTAAAGGCGTTGAGCAATACCTGGGAACTGGCGGCGTCGCCGTTGGAAAAGCTGGCCTGATTGACATTGCTGGAACGGCACAAGAGTTCGTAGGCCACCACCTTCATCTTGGTATTAAAGATGGGTTGGCGCGCGAGTAGCGGCAAAGCGTCAGACATAGCGGCAGTCCAAAAGATATTACAATTAGTGTAGCCCCAGATGGCAGCTATACAAATTTTGACGCCAAATTTTTACCCGTATCGCCCGTTATTTTGCCTATACTTGAGCGAGAAGCCGCCTTGGGCGCACCAATCAACAAGTGAGTTGTATGTCAAAGCTATTGGATTCCATCGATCAGCGCACCCGGCTGGTGGGCGAAAACCGGCTGGAACTGCTGATGTTCCGCTTGCGAGGCCGCCAGCTATTCGCCATCAACGTATTCAAGGTACAAGAGGTGGTGAAGCTGCCGCCACTACGCCCCGTTCCCCACAGTCATCCCCACGTACGCGGCGTCGCCTGGTTGCGTGGTCAGACGGTGCCGGTAATTGATTTGAGCGCTGCCATCGGAGGAAATCCTCTGACAGATACCGCCAATGCCAACCTTATAGTGGCCGAGTACAATCGCTCGGTGCAGGCGTTTTTGATCGGTGCGGTAGATCGCATTATCAACCTCAACTGGGATGTCATATTGCCGCCGCCCAAAGGTACCGGGCGCGCTCACTTCCTCACGGCCATCACCAAGGTTGATGACCAACTGGTGGAGATACTTGATGTTGAACGGGTGTTGGCGGACATAATCCCCTATAACACCCGCGTATCTGCCGAGGTATTGGACGCTGATCTTGCCAGTGAAGCGCGCAAGCGCAAGTTGAAGATATTGCTTGCCGATGACTCGTCTACAGCCGTCAAACAAGTACAGGAAACGCTCGGCAATATTGGGGTGGAGGTTCTCTTTGTGCAGGATGGTTTGCAAGCGCTCAGGCAACTGCAGCATTGGGCAAAAGAGGGACGCAAGGTGAGTGACGAAATACTCATGCTGGTTACTGATGCTGAAATGCCCGAGATGGATGGCTATAGGCTCACGGCTGAGGTGCGCAAAGATCCTGCGCTGAAAGATTTGTACGTAGTACTTCACACCTCTCTGAGCGGTAGCTTTAACAAAGCCATGGTGGAGAAGGTGGGCTGCGATGATTTCCTTTCCAAATTCCAGCCAGATGAATTGGCAAAAGTGGTTCAAAAGCGGCTGCGGCAGGTGTTGTCGGCAACATAGAAGCAATCAATAAAGGGCTGATCGCCAAAAAAACCGATTATCAAAAAAACAAAAGCCCCGATTGGGGCTTTTGTTTTTTTAGCGGGATTGTCTGCAATATTAAAGCTGTTGCGCCAATTCCTGCGGGGTCAAGAAGGATTGTTTATTCCCGGTGCGGTATCCATAAATGACTGCAAAAGACAAAATATTTTGCACGTAGAGGCGCGTCTCTTTGTAGGGAATCGTCTCTATCCAGACATCGTAGGGCAGCTTATCGCCATCTTTATTCAACCACTGCTTTACCCGGGTTGGACCAGCGTTGTAAGCGGCGGCAACCAATATGCGGTTGCCAGAAAAACCCACCAGTAACTCATTAAGATAGCGGCTACCGAGCACGATATTTTTATCCGCGCGCAATAAATCCTGTTGGTTAAAGTTGAGCCCTGCTTTTTTGGCGGTGGACTTGGCTGTGGTTGGCATCAGCTGCATCAAACCCATAGCGCCTACGGGCGATTTGGCGTCGGTATTAAACGCACTTTCCTGCTTGGTAATGGCAAAAATAAAGTGCGGATCTATCTCTGCCTGACGCGCTGCTGCTTTCACGTTTTCATGGAAGGGAATTGGGAAGCGCACTGAGAGATCATCCATGTAGTCGGAATCTTGCATAGTCTGTATCGCCTGGCGATACCAACCCCAGCGATCGGCAATTCGGCCGGCCGCCACCATTTTTTCTGTCGACTCAAAATGATGGGTGGTATAAACCCATTCGCGGGTCGCAGCAGCGTAATCGCCCAGGGAATAAAACTCGCGGGCGCGCTCAATGCCAGGGTTGGTTTCTACCTGGTTCATTAACTCTTTTGAGAGCGTCAATGGGTTGTCGCGCAAGCTGTAAGCGAGCCCGAGGTGATCTGAGGCCATGAAACCGTAAAAGCTACGCGTACTTGCCACTTCTGTGTAGAGATCGCGCGGCTTTTTGCCTCCTGTCTCAGGCATCTTCAACTCTTCCATAACGCGGGCCAGCCAGTAGCTCCAGCGTTCGCTGTTGCGGCTTTCGGTGGGCAAACGAAGAATCCAGTGCAGGGATTTTTCCCAATCCTGACGATGCAAAGCTTCGCGAATCAATGCTTCCAGCAGATCCGGTTGGCTGAGACCGGGGCTGTCAGCCACCAAGCGCTCCGCTAAATCACCCTGGTCCTGACGCAACAATTGGCGCGCTATGGTGTAGTTAACCTGGGAGCGTTCGCTATCGCTAAAGTGGCTGCGACTGGCAAAGACTTGCCAGAGTCGCAGCGCTTCGGTAGCGCTGGTTTGCGCGTAGTTCTCCAGGCCCAAAACGGTAACGGCGCGTGCCTCGGAGTTGACGTTGTTAAAGCGTTCGGGTTGTAGAATCAAACGCGGGTTTTGCGCCACGTTTTCATATTGGATGGCGAGCTTTTGCTGCTCCGGTTCCATGTCCTGCACCAAGCTGGTCGCCAGGGCAATTTCATCGTTCTTAACCGCTTTGGCGTGACGGCTCCAGAGTAATGCTGGTGTCAACATACCGGCCTTGCGCCATTCGGCAAACACCGGATCGCAGGATTTGGATTGTGGGTGGCCGACATTCCACAGGGTTTCAACGTCCTTCAATGCCCCTTTATCACCCGTAGCCAGACGGGCGCGAATATTAAGGCAGGCGAGTTCAGGATCAGTCAGATTGGCATCGTAGTAGCGCAGGTAATCTGGCCAGAGTTCCTTAATAGCAAGCGTGCGCAACCAGCGGTGGCGCATGCGTTCGCCGAGCCAGGTGTTGTTATGACGCGCAAAAAATTGATCTACTTCAGCGCGCGGCAACGCCATAAGACGGTCGCCCAGTTCCTGATACTCAAGATAAGGCAAAAGCGGGTAGCTTTTCAGTTTCGGAACTATCAGCTGATAGCGGGCCAGCTGATTTTTATCCAACGCTTTTTGCGCCTCCAGGTAATAGAGCCGCTCAGCTTTGCGGGCGCTTGATACTGGCAGGTTAACGGCACCGGGCAGAGGCGTTGCCAATTGTGGGGAGGGCGTGGCTGCAGGTTTGGCGGCCGTTTGGGTTTTTGCTTTGGATTTTGCCGGGGATTTCTGGGTTTCTGCCTGGGTAGCAGCAGTAGTCACAAAGGCGCCGCTTAATAGACAACTGGCTATCAGCAGGCTGCGCATCACAAAGGGGAGCAGGGGGTACATATTAAGCAACCTCATACAGCATCTTTCTACTACGGCGTCCACCATGCAAAGACTTGGTGTGCAGACGAGCCACGAAATGATTTTTCACAAGTTATATAACGCCATCGTTTTACCATCGGCGTTTCTGGTCTGCGTAAGTATAAACATCCCCACCTTGCGCTGTGCACTTAAAATGCAGCAAATCCGGTAAATAAAAAAACCTGCAGAGAGCTTTGTGAAAAGAGGAGTGTAGTATTGCTTAAAAAAACAGCAACTTTTGAGTGTATTTTTAGTTGCGCGAAGCGGCTGCACAAAATGAGCGAAAGCTCTTCACTGACCGTTCTTATATGACGCCACCTGGGCGAAAGCATCGGTGTAAAAGCAAATCAGGCTGCCAGGGTTTTATGCTCGCGCAATACCAGTTTACGGTAATTGGTTTCGAACTTTTCCAAGGGTAGATCACTGTTAAAACACAATTCATTGGCATCGCGTTTGGAAAAATATTGCAGCCAATATGCCCCCATCGCCTCAATATCATTGGCATCTGGCAGCGCGACTCTGTGGCGCTTGTAGATCATCCAGGCAACACCGGTGGCATAGCTTAGGTTAGTGATTAGTTCCTGGTGAGGAGCTTTCAAGAATTGTTGCTGGCTGGCGAGTCCGCGAAGGCGGGAGGCAAGTTCGGGATCAGTAATCAGAAATTCGTCCCAGACTTGTATATGTGTGTTTGGAGAAATACGGTAAAGCCCTTGGCCCTGGTTCTGGCTGGACTGGAGGTGGCTATTGTGCAACCTGAACCCCAGTTGGGATTCCTGCGCTGCTGTACCGAGTAACAGATTTTCAGCAGCGGGCGACCAGTCATCTAATTGTTCCAAGGTCGGACGAATTACCAGAGAGCGCAAATCAGTCGCAAAAATGCCCATTTTTTACCTCTATTTCCCGCTCCAACGTCGTCGAGAAAATTTTTCTTACAATTAATATGTAGCTGTGTTTTGTTGCTATTGCCAATTTTGGTAATAAATTTACTAAATTGCGCGACTACCTCTACATATCTTCCAGTTTTAAGCGCCAGCTTTAGCTTTTAAACGTCAGGTCTTTGGCTAAGTAGAGCTCTTGTATATTCCTTTGCAATGGTTACGCCAGATTGCGTAAAACGGATGCAGTAAAACAGCGTCGCCCAACAAAAAAACATCCAATTCCTTTGCTCTTATTACTCACTATACTCAACGCATATGTCTGTGAGCTGAATCCAGGAGGAGCTTATGAAAATCGGCATTCCCCGGGAGTGTAAATCCGGCGAACATCGAGTCAGCCTTACTCCCGCAGCTGTGAATGATGCAGTTGCTATGGGGCATCAGGTGTCGGTTGTGGCAGATGCCGGGCTTGCGATTGGTTTTAGCGATGAGCTTTACCAGCGTGCCGGTGCGCACATAGTGCCGACAAATGAGGCCGTTTTTGCCAGTGCAGAATTGATCGTCAAAGTGAAAGAGCTGCAGCCTGACGAGTTTGCCTTGCTCAAGCCTCACCATCGTCTCTTCTCCTATTTGCACCTTGCGGCTGAGCCGCACTTAACCCATGCGCTAATCCAATCCGGCGCCAGCTGTATTGCCTTCGAAACCATTACCGATTCTCACGGGCGTCTGCCGTTGTTGGCGCCCATGTCCGAGGTGGCGGGGCGTTTGGCTGTACAGGCTGGAGCACACCACTTGAGTATGGCGCAGGGAGGGCGAGGGGTTCTGTTGGGTGGCGTACCCGGCGTGGAACCGGCCAATGTATTGATTCTGGGAGGTGGTGTTGTCGGCGCGCAGGCTGCAAAAATTGCGGTAGGTATGGGCGCCCAGGTGCGTGTCATGGATAAGTCGTTGATACGACTCCGCGAACTGGATAATCACTATCAGGGGCGACTCATCACAGAATTCGCTACCCAGGCACGCATAGATGAGCTGAGCGAGCAGGCGGATTTGGTGGTAGGAGCCGTATTGGTGGTGGGTGCTGCAGCCCCGAAGCTCCTTAGCCGCGCACAGCTTGCACGCATGCAACGCGGAAGTGTCTTGGTGGATGTGGCTATCGACCAGGGCGGCTGTTTTGAGAGCTCCCGGCCTACGACCCATCAGCATCCGACTTATCAGGAGCAGGGGGTCATTCATTATTGTGTAACGAATATTCCGAGTGCGGTGGCACGTACAGCAAGTTGTGCACTCAGTAATGCCATTTTTCCTTATGTTTTGCTGCTGGCATCACTGGACGATAAGGACTTGCTGTCGCATTCGGAGATTTATTCCGGCCTGAATGTTTATCAGGGCGAACTACGCAATAAAGCGGTTGGAATATCACTGGGAATGAAGTGGCGAGAATAAGTGAGCTATCATAGAGGTATATTTAAGCGTCGGGTTATGCCATTGGCGGGCTTTAATCTATACTCACTGCAAGGACATTTCCAACAGGTACCTCAAGGTATCGAGCCTGCCAGTATCTGCAGAGAATAACAACATTACACCGAGTGGATTAACTTAATTCATGCGAGACAAGATCCCATCGTTTTTCCATGGCATCTCTTTCCAACTGGCCAAAATAGGTATTATTTTGGCTTTTGTGCTCAGTTTTATCATGAGCACTGCCCAGCTATATCTGGATTATCACAATCAGCAAAAGGAATTGACCAAACTGCTCAATCAAGTGATTGAAGTTGCCAAGCCGCCTGCTGCCCGCTCGGTGGCCACCCTCGACGAAGAGCTTTCGGAAGAGGTGGTTAATGGCCTGCTTAAATATGATTTTATTTATGAAGTGGTTATTGCCGACGAACAGGGCAATATCCTCTCACAGGCCAGTAATCGTCGGGAGCCGGCTGCTACGCGCTGGGTGACGCAAAAAATTGCCGAGCCGACGTTTGAACGTAAAGCGGATTTGGAAATCCCCGGTTATGCGGAAGGTACCGCTGGTAGCATAAGGTTTAAAGTGGATATGGACCGCTGGTTGGCTGGTTTTTATTCACGCTCTTATTTGAACGTGTTCACCGGTATCTTGCGCAACATGGTACTGGTGATGCTGCTGTTTATTGTGTTTTATTTCACGCTCACCAAGCCACTGGTTAAGCTATCACGTGAGATTAACAACATAAATCCTGATCACCCTGGCGTTAACCGGTTAACGCTGCTTCCCCCCAAACGTCGCGATGAACTTGCACAGCTAATTGTCAGCTCCAATCATTTGCTGGATGTAGTGGAGCTTTCCCTTGCCAAACGCCGTGCTGTTGAATTAGCACTGCGTAAAAGCGAGGAGCATCTGCGCCAGATTATCGATAACCTTCCTGTGATGATCGGCGCGCGCAATATTGCCGGCTACTATTTATTCGCTAACAAGGCCCTCGCCGATGAATTGGGTTTTACTCCTGAGCAAATGCGTAATTTGCATGTACGCCAATTGCTGAAAAATTCCGTCTTCGATATAGATACCATGCTGCAAAATGATTACCGCGTAATTCGCGGTAACGAAGAGCTTGATGTTATCGAAGAACGTTTTATCACCGCCACAGGTCGCCAGTTATTTTTGCAAACCCACATAATGCCGCTGGCGTTTTACGATGAGAAAGTTGCGCTCATCGTTTCCGTGGATATCACGGAGCGCAAAAATGCCCAGGCGAAAATGGAGTTTATGGCTCATCATGACTCGCTGACAGGTTTGCCCAATCGCCTGCAATTGGTAGAGCGCCTTGAGCATGAATTGCGCCGCGCCGAGCGCCATGGCTATTTTGGTGCTGTGTTGTTTATCGATCTCGATCAGTTTAAGAACATCAACGATTCCCTCGGCCATCCTGTAGGTGACCGCGTGTTGCAAGAGGTGGCAACTCGCTTGCAAAACACCGTGCGCGAAGAGGATCTGGTGGCGCGTCTTAGTGGCGATGAATTCGTCGTTGTACTCACCGTACTTGATCAAAATATGGAAACGGCCGCATTGCGCGCTGGTGAAGTGAGTGAAAAGATCCGCACGGTTATTTCTCAGCCATGCCTCTATGACAATATGGAGCTGCGTGTAACCTGTAGTGTGGGGGTGGTGGTTTATCCGGATAAAAATAATTCGGTGCACGAGCTGCTGCGTTACGCTGATACCGCCATGTATCAAGTAAAAGAAAAAGGCCGTGACTCCATCGAATTCTTTAACGAAGAGATGGCCGATAAAGTCAGTCGTCAATTGGTGATGGAAGGCGACCTGCACCGTGCACTGGACGAGCAGCAATTTGCGCTGCATTACCAGCCCAAAATTGATGTGATGACCGGTGCCGTCGTTGGTGCAGAGGCATTGTTGCGCTGGCAACATCCCACTAAGGGCATGGTGTCGCCAATTGATTTTATTCCCGTGTTGGAAACTTCAGGCATGATTATCGAGGTGGGCCAATGGGTGTTGGAAGAGGCCTGCAAAACGCTTGAGCTTTGGCACAACAAAGGTCTGTGGCGAGATGGTATGCGCTTGAGTATCAATATCAGTCCACGTCAATTCCGTCGCAATGCGTTTGTGGATGATGTGATGCAGACATTGACCAAGTACAAAATTCCTGCGAACTCACTCGATATGGAAATTACGGAGGGCATTGTTATCCAGCGTGTTGACGATGCGATCACTACCATGACCTTGCTGTCTGAAAAAGGTGTCAGCTTCTCGCTTGATGACTTTGGTACGGGTTATTCTTCCATCAGTTATCTCAAGCGTTTGCCAGTAAGTACACTTAAAATCGATAAAGGTTTTGTGCGCGATATTATCGATGACCGCAACGACCGCGTATTGGTGGAAACCATTATTACCATGGGTCGCCTGCTGGATATGGAGTTGGTGGCGGAAGGGGTAGAGCAGAGTGATCAGCTTAAAATTTTGCAACAGTTTGGCTGTCACTTCTATCAAGGTTATTTATCCAGCCCTGCCGTTGCCCTTGAGAAATTTGAAGACATTTTGATCATTAACCATCAGCAATTCGATAGCTAATTTTTTTGTGGTGCGGCTTAAGGATAGAGCCGGCCCAACAGATAGGGAACTACGGTTTCCACTCGCATAATCCTCTCTCCCAAATTCACTGGCTGAAACCCGCAGGACTGCTGCAGCAGATTTATTTCATAGGGAATAAATCCGCCTTCAGGGCCTATTGCCAGGGTAATTTCATAATCAATCTGCGCGGGGCAAATTTCTTCTGTATAGGGGTGTGCGACCAACGCGCGAGTATTTCCAACAATTGTCGGTAAGTCGTCTTCCACAAAAGGTTTAAAGCGTTTGACGAGTTGAACCTCTGGTAGCAGTGTGTCGCATCCTTGTTCCAGACCCAGCAATAAATGTTCGTGAATGGCTTCAGGTGAAAGCAACGGCGTTTGCCAGTAACTTTTTTCAACGCGATACGAGTTGATTAAATAAATTTTTTTAACGCCCAGGGTCGCAATTGTTTGCAGTGTGCGCTTGAGCATTTTGGGGCGTGGCAGCGCTAGCACCAGCGTGAGAGGTAGTGGCGGTGGCGGTGGGCGATTAAAGGCAACTTCCAACTGAATTTCGTCAGGATTGCAGAGCAACACTTTGCCAGCACCCATAAGGCCATTGAGTTGGCCCACTTTCATTTCATCGCCAGTTTTAATCTGGTGAATTTCGAAAATATGCTGGAGTCGACGAGGATCGCGAATGCTGACCAAATGTTGGCCAGAAAAGTCGCTGTCAGAAACAAGAATCAGGTTCATAAAAATGGCGCCCCGGAGACGATTTGAACGTCCGACCTGCCGCTTAGGAGGCGGCTGCTCTATCCAACTGAGCTACCGGAGCAGGGGAGGATATTAACGCGGGCGCATTGTAGGGATTTTTTGCAGATAAACCAAGGCGTGATTTAGCATGAAGAGCAACCATCAGAGTGACGGTTGCTTCAGCCGTAAAGCGGTATCAGGCTTTTGCCACTGTATAAGAGCTGTTGTGATTGGTAGTGCTGCCTTTTTGGGTGTAAAGCGATGGCGCAGCCACCTGACCACGGATCAAATTCAACAATTGAGTCAGGGTCTGTTTGGAGCGGTTGATCATGCGGCCGTTAACTTCGTTGGCTTCCTGACACTCTACGAAATGTTCGGTAAGCCGTTGCCATTCCGGAACCAGGGCGCGGGTTGTGGGGTCGCGCTCCAGAAAGCTGATCCAACCTGCCAGATCAGTTGATAAGCCCAAGGTGCGCAGCAGTTGAGCACGTTGTTTCGCGGTGAAGGCGAGGTTGCCGAGGAGCTGGTCTTTTTGGGCCACTATGTCCTGCATGCCGGCTAGCTTACGCTGCTCAAGCAGTTCGCGCTCGTTGAGCAACAAGGATTTTAATTGGCTAACAGCGGCGGAATCCTGGGCGAGCATATCGCGCAGTAATTGGATGTTGAACGACATAGCAACCTCACAGGTCATGGCTTACTGATGTTAAGTAAACCGGCCACCGTTGGGGGAGTGGCCATGTTTAAACGGAATAACAGTTTTAGTTAAATAGCTCATCCTGGTTGAGCATATTTTCGGCAATACGCTCGGGATTGATTTCAAAACGGCCTTCGGCAATAGCTTGTTTAAGCGCTGCCACCCGGTCGTAATTCACATCGGATGAACTGTCGATTTTGGCTTGCAGGCGGCTCAAGTTCTGGCCCTCCGCACTGAGTACCACATTGTCTTTGCTGCTGGTAACGGCAGTTTCAACAGTGCTCGGCTGGGTTGTCTTGGTGGTGGTCGGTGTGGCAGGCGCGCTACTGCGACGCGTGCTATTGGCACCACCTGATGAGCCAATGTTGTTTGTATCTATAACCATGATATTCGTTCCCCAACGATTGCTATGAGTTCAGGAGCCCCGGTGGTTGGCCGGCCCCGTGGTGGCGGGGATAGAGACTTCCTATTAGGGTTGTCGGCTGACTCCAGTGGAACTTTAGCAATAAATTACCAATTAAAGCGGTTAAGTCTCTGCCCAGGATTGTCGCTGGCTACCCAACAGGGTGATAGCGGCTCACATCAGGCTTTGAACCTGGCCGGGTCCGACCACCCTGGCGTTAATTACCCGCTCAGACTGATTGTTTTTAACCCGGATCTGCTGGCCAAGCCTGCCGTCGCCGGTGGCTGTGCCGTTTGTTACTACGCTAATTGCACCTACAGTTGCCTGGATGCTTACCTCATCGCCACGCTTGATAACCAGTGGAGAAGCCAGCGCAGAAGTACGGAAGGCTTCACCTTTGGCTACCGGGTATTTCGCCTCTTTACCTATGATCAATTCAGGCTGAAGGGCAAAACCTTGTCGGTACTGGCTCATGTCACGGATTTCAGTCGTCACGTCAGCGGCAGCAATTTGTTCGCCTCGCTGCAGGGATCGGCCAGCTATTGCCACAGGGCGGAAAACTGTCGCCAGGGCGGGAACCAGTATGGTCCAGCGCCCGGATGCAGTAGCGGCGCGGTTGCAGACCACCTGAACATTGACGTTTCCGCCATTGCCCGATGTATCCAGCAAATTGAATGCCAAGGTTTCGCTGCAAACGGCCAGACGAAGGCGGGGATCGAGGGTGCCAACCTTTATTTGTACTTTGGAGGCTTGCAAGGTTTGGTATTCGTTATCCAGAAATTGGGTAACTTTTTCGCGAAGCTGGCCAATGTTCTCAATTCTGGTTCCTTCGTCAGCGGATTGGGCGTGGACAAAAGATGCCAAAAGGCTTGTGCTTAACAGCAACCATTTCAGATGCGGTAACAGGCGACGCAAAGACTCGTCTCGTCTGAAAAAGAAAATGCTATAAAAACTACGAAAATTCATATTTTGTCCTATCCTCATTAAACGGGTGGCCGCTGTTGAGGACGACTGGATGCGTTTTTACCTGAGCTTCCTGATGACCGGTCCTAAAGACTGTCAAAGTTCAGCCGTTAAAGCTGGCAACTATGAACAAAGCAAAGACTATGCCGCAGGGCTTCAGGCAATGAGCGCAGTCTTGATGAGTATTAATGAAGAGGTGGTGGCATGGCCGGTGTAATGGATAGCGTCAACCAACGTACGCAACTGGTTGGACAAAATCGCTTGGAGTTATTGCTGTTTCGGCTGGGCGGCCAACAGATTTACGGTATTAACGTATTTAAAGTCAAAGAAGTGCTGCAGTGTCCCCAGTTGAATGCCATCCCCGGTCGCAATTCCGTGGTGCGTGGTGTGGCCCATATTCGTGGCGGTACCATTCCTATCATGGACATGAACCTCGCCATAGGTAAGCGCGAACTTCCTGACATTGAAAACTGCTTTGTGATCATCACCGAATACAATCGCACTGCTCAGGGTTTTTTAGTGCGCTCCGTTGAGCGCATTGTGAATATGAACTGGGGCGACATACATCCTCCACCAAAGGGTGCTGGTAAAGAACATTACCTGACGGCAGTTACCCAGGTGGATGGCCAGTTGGTTGAAATTATTGATGTGGAAAAAATCCTGGCCGAAGTGTCTCCCATGAAGGAAGAGGTTTCTGCCGGTGTTATAGAAGATGGTATAGCCGACAGGGTTGTGCAAAAACATGTGTTGATCGTTGATGACTCAACTATCGCCCGCAAGCAAATCCAGCGTGTTGTTGAGGGTATGGGGATTCGCACCACTATCAAAAAAGATGGTCAGGAGGCGCTACATTATTTGCAGGATATGATCTCAGCAGGTAAAGACCCTTATGCCGAGCTGGTAATGATTATCTGCGATATTGAAATGCCTGAAATGGACGGTTATACCTTTACCGCCGAGGTGCGTAACAATCCCGCCCTTAAAAAATTACACATAGTTCTACATACTTCTCTCAGTGGGGTATTTAACGAGGCCATGGTGCGCAAGGTGGGCGCCGACGACTTTTTGGCCAAGTTCCACCCTGATGAACTGGCACGCCGGGTTAATGACCGAGTCCTGGCGATTACAGGGGAAAGTTTGCTGCCGCCCGACGAGGCCTAGCGGACGCCTTCAACGCAGTGATGTTATAGAGCTGACATGATAAATAACGATTCAGGCAGTGATGTATTTGCCCGATTGGCGGCGCGCGACAATGTTGATCAGGCAGAGTTTGATCAATTCAGGCAGTTTTTAGAGGATGCCTGCGGTATCTCTTTAGGTGATAACAAGCAGTATCTTGTTACTAACCGTATGCGCCGCTTAATGGATGATCACAAGATTTCCAATTTTGGTGAGCTTGTGCGCAATTTAAAGTTAGGTATAAATCGCAAGCTAAAAGAGCAAGTGATTGATGCCATGACAACTAACGAAACCTTTTGGTTTCGCGATATCTATCCTTACGACCACCTGAAAAATATCCTCTTTCCCCAGCTGATGAGCGGCAACAATAAAATGTTCGGGCCGATTCGCATCTGGTCGGCTGCCTGTTCGTCCGGACAGGAGCCTTACTCCATCAGCATCATGGCGGAAGAGTTCAAATACAAAAATATGGGGACTTTGCCGCGCCAGATACAAGTTGTGGCGACGGATTTGTCGACTACCGTTCTGGATCAGGCCCGTAAAGGTGAATACGACAAATTGTCGGTAATGCGAGGGTTGTCCAACGAGCGTCTGGAGAAGTTTTTTGACAAGATGCCAGAGGGCAATTGGCGAGTTAAATCTATGCTGCGCGATCGCATCGATTTTCGCCCCATCAACCTGATGGATTCCTACGCGGCCCTCGGCAAATTCGATATAGTGTTTTGCCGCAATGTACTTATCTATTTCAATGCCGACTTGAAGCGGCAAATCTTGCAAAAAATCCATGCCGCGTTGAAGCCGCAGGGGATTCTCTATTTGGGATCGTCTGAGGGATTGGCGGGCGCTGCGGATTTGTTTGAGATGGTGCGCTGCGAGCCGGGGATTCTTTATCGGGCGATTTAGCTTTGTTGCGAGGTGTGAGAGTTCGAGTCTCTCCGCCTGTCGTTTCGTCTAAGCAGCTTGTTTAGTAGGTAGTCGTCATCCTCGGCGAAGCCGGGGATCCAGTTCTTGACGTTGTTTTTCAGCTTCTTAAGAGCTGGATCCCCGCAAGCGGTGGCGCCTAGCTGAGGATGACGGTCAGATAGATTTCACTTTCTTTCATACAACTCCAACGGCAACCCATCCGGGTCCGCAAAAAACGTAAATCTCCTTCCCGTATATTCATCCACCCGAATGTCCTCCACATAAACCCCTTTCGCTTCCAATCCCGCTTTCCATTCGCCCACGTTATCTACCTCAAATGCCAAATGACGCAGACCCTGTGCTTCCG
>JAGKWU010000048.1 GCA_021151695.1 Cellvibrionaceae bacterium
CGACAGACGAGCACCGCTTAATTTTGCTGCTACTTCCATCGTATACCTCGATTAGCGTTTTTTCGCTTTCTTATCAGCGGCATGGCCACGATAAGTGCGAGTTGCTGCAAATTCGCCCAGCTTGTGACCAACCATTTCTTCGTTGACCAAAACTGGTACGTGTTGACGACCATTGTGTACAGCCAGGGTCAGACCAACCATTTCTGGCATGATCATGGAGCGACGTGACCATGTCTTAATTGGACGACGATCATTGGCCGCAATGGCTGCTTCGACCTTCTTAATAAGGTGAAGATCGATAAAAGGACCTTTTTTCAGTGAACGTGGCACTGCTACTTCCTCTCTGCGCTGTTGTGTACGCGATTACTTCTTATCGCGACGACGAACAATCATCTTGTCTGTGCGCTTGTTGCTGCGCGTTTTGTATCCCTTGGTAGGAACACCCCATGGTGAAACTGGGTGACGACCACCCGACGTACGTCCCTCACCACCACCCATTGGGTGATCTACAGGGTTCATCGCCACACCGCGAACGGTAGGACGAACACCACGCCAGCGTTTAGCACCAGCTTTACCCAAGGAACGCAGATTGTGCTCACTGTTGGAAACCTCACCAAAAGTAGCGCGACAATCACTCAACACCTTGCGCATTTCACCGCTGCGCAGACGCAGGGTTGCATAAGCACCGTCACGCGCAACCAACTGGGCAGAAGCACCAGCCGAACGAGCGATCTGAGCACCTTTGCCAGGCTTGAGCTCAACACAGTGAACAACAGAACCGAGTGGAATATTGCGCAATGGCATGGTGTTACCCACTTTAATTGCAGCAGCATTGCCAGATTCGATCTTGTCACCAACTACCAGACCTTTAGGAGCGATAATGTAACGACGCTCACCATCGGCATAGCAAACCAGGGCGATGTAGGCGGTACGGTTTGGATCGTACTCAATACGCTCTACAGTGGCTGGAATACCATCTTTGTTGCGACGGAAGTCAACAACACGGTAATGATGCTTGTGACCACCACCGATATGACGGGTAGTGATACGACCGGCGTTGTTACGACCGCCAGTTTTGGATTTTTTCTCAAGCAGCGGAGCGTAGGCATCACCCTTGTACAGATCAGGGTTAACAATGCTTACAACAAAGCGACGGCCAGGAGATGTGGGTTTACGTTTTACGATAGCCATGTCTTATCCCCTTACTCAGCATTTGCCGCGAGATCAATTTCTTGACCTGGCGCAAGACGTACGTAGGCTTTTTTCCAGTCGCTTCTTTTGCCAAGACCATGACGAGTACGCTTGGTCTTGCCTTTAACATTCAGCACAGAAATACTTTCTACTTTAGTGCCGAACAACGCCTGGATAGCCGCTTTGATCTCAAGCTTGTTTGCAGAAGGCAGAACCTTGAAAACTACTTGATTGCCAGATTCACCAGCTGCAGCAGATTTCTCAGAAATCACTGGGCCGAGAATGACTTTATAAATACGCTCTTGGTTCATCCCAGTATCTCCTCAAACTTTTTGAGAGCCGGTACAGTCACAACAACTTTGTCGAAACCGATCAGGCTAACTGGATCAACGCCTTGCACATCAGAAACACCAACCTTGTAGAGGTTACGTGCAGCCAGGTACAGGTTTTCGCTGATTTCTTCAGTTACGATGAGCACGTCTGACAGGTTGAACTGAGCCAGTTTCTGCACCAGCGCTTTGGTTTTAGGCGCTTCGATATCAAAACTGTCAACAACAACCAAACGGTCTTGACGGTTCAGCTCAGACAGAATGCACTGCAGCGCAGCGCGATACATTTTCTTGTTGAGCTTTTGTTCGAAATCACGTGGTTTAGCAGCGAAAGTTACGCCACCGCCACGCCAGATTGGGCTGCGGATAGTACCAGCGCGAGCGCGACCAGTACCCTTCTGACGCCATGGCTTTTTGCCACCGCCAGAAACTTCAGAGCGAGTTTTTTGAGCCTTAGTACCTTGACGACCACCAGCCATGTAAGCGACAACAGCTTGGTGAACCAGATCTTGGTTGAACTCACGACCGAAGGCGACCTCAGATACATTTACTGTACCTTGCGCGCCTGCGGGACTAACAATTTTTATTTCCATTGTCGATTCCCCTCGGATACTTAACCGTTAGTGCGCGCTTTAACAGCAGGACGTACAAACACGTCACCACCTGGAGCACCTGGAATAGCACCCTTAACCAGAAGCAGGTTGCGCTCAGCATCAACACGGACGATCTCAAGGTTTTGAACGGTTACACGTTCAGCACCCAAGTGACCAGCCATTTTTTTGCCTTTGAATACGCGACCTGGAGTTTGACACTGGCCGGTAGAACCCAATACGCGGTGCGAACGGCTGTTACCGTGAGTCGCATCTTGCATACCGAAATTCCAACGCTTGATTGAACCAGCGAAACCCTTACCTTTTGATGTGCCAGTTACATCAACAACTTGACCTGCAGAGAAAGACTCAACAGTAATTGATGCACCAACTTCGAAAGCTTCTTGAGCATTGTTACGCAATTCGTAAGAAGCATGACCAGCCTCAACATTTGCCTTGGCAAAGTGACCAGCTTCTGACTTGGTAACACGGGAGGCACGACGAGAACCAATAGTCACCTGCACAGCAGAATAACCGTCAGTTTCGACATTCTTGACCTGAGTAACGCGGTTAGGAGCAACCTCGATTACTGTAACAGGAATGGAAACACCATCATCGGTAAAAATACGAGTCATACCGCTTTTGCGGCCGACAATACCAATCGTCATTTTACTAACCTCTATAGTGTACGGGGCTTTTACCCGCTATGGCCGCCCATTTCAGAGCGTTACACAGTTTTGAGACACCATTGCCTCAAAACTTAAACATTTACTTATTAACCGAGACTAATTTGAACCTCAACGCCTGCAGCCAAATCCAGCTTCATCAGGGCATCTACAGTTTTTTCAGTAGGCTCAACAATATCGAGCAAACGCTTGTGTGTACGTATCTCGTATTGATCACGCGCATCTTTGTTAACATGCGGAGAAATCAATACAGTGAAGCGCTCTTTACGAGTCGGCAGCGGAATTGGGCCACGAACTTGCGCACCAGTGCGCTTGGCGGTCTCAACAATTTCCTGAGTAGACGCATCAATCAGTTTGTGATCGAAAGCCTTCAGGCGAATACGAATGCGTTGATTCTGCATGAACCAAACTCCAATTATTAACTTTAAAGAACACCCTCTAAGCGCTCAAAAGAGAGCTCCTCAAAAGGAGGCGCAATCTTAAAGACCTAGCATAGGGTTGTCAACAGAATGTTGATCATTTTTCGACAGGCAGGCGACAACCGCCAAACCCGTCACCTGGGATCTGAATTAAATAAAAAGGACGCCGAAAGCGCCCCTCTTATTACCTACAGATATTACTGAATGATTTTGGCCACAACGCCAGCACCAACAGTACGACCACCTTCACGGATGGCGAAGCGCAAGCCTTCTTCCATCGCGATGGGGTGAATCATTCTGCTACGAACTTGGTGTGCGGAGTTACTGAGTTTGGCTTGCACAGCACTTGACCACGCTGCACGTCGTCACGCTTGGTACCACGCAACAGAACACCAACGTTCTCACCAGCACGACCTTCGTCGAGCAGCTTGCGGAACATCTCTACACCAGTACAGGTAGATTTTTGGGTTTCAGCGATACCAACGATCTGGATCTCTTCACCTACTTTGATGATGCCGCGCTCTACACGACCCGTTACCACAGTACCGCGACCAGAGATAGAGAACACGTCTTCTACTGGCATCAGGAATGGCTGGTCAATCGCACGTTCTGGTTCTGGAATGTAAGAGTCCAGGGTTTCTACCAGCTTCTTAACAGCGGAAGTACCCAGACCGTTTTCATCTTCACCGTTCAATGCCATCAGGGCAGAACCCGGGATGATTGGGGTGTCGTCAGCCGGGAAGTCATAAGTACCCAACAGCTCACGCAATTCCATCTCTACCAATTCCAACATTTCGTTGTATTCGTCGGTGCCCACGCCGCCGCAGTCAGCAGCCAGCAGGTCAGCTTTATTCAGGAATACTACGATGTAAGGAACACCTACTTGACGAGACAGCAGGATGTGCTCGCGCGTTTGTGGCATTGGACCGTCAGTGGCACCACACACCAGGATTGCGCCGTCCATCTGAGCAGCACCGGTGATCATGTTTTTCACATAGTCGGCGTGGCCTGGACAATCTACGTGAGCGTAGTGACGCACAGGAGAGTCATACTCAACGTGAGAGGTGTTAATGGTGATACCGCGCTCACGCTCTTCTGGAGCATTGTCGATACCGTCAAATGCAACCGCCTTGCCACCCCATGCTTCTGCGCAAACGCGAGTCAGCGCAGCAGTCAGCGTGGTTTTACCGTGGTCTACGTGACCGATGGTGCCCAC
>JAGKWU010000138.1 GCA_021151695.1 Cellvibrionaceae bacterium
ATACAAGAAGATTATTTCTTTATTGGTGTAGAACGTCTTGATAAGACATGGTTGAAAAGTGGGTATGCTTCACAAGAAGCAATTCTGTATACAAAAGACGATAGTCTTACTAAAGAGCTTCAACGCATGGCTGGGCAATATGATGTGAATAGTGAGTTTAAGAAATCAAAGTCAAGCAAACAAAAGAAGAAAAAGGAGAAATGATGATTACAGATAAGAAGGAAACATACACTGTAGATTATCCTGAAGCAATTCATTTTGCTGAAACACAAGCATCTATTTATTGGCGACCAGATGAAATTAAAGTAGAGAAGGATGTTCAAGACATCCTTGTTAATCTCACTGAAGCTGAAAGACATGGTGTAACCACTGTACTGAAACTATTTACTTTGTACGAGTTGAATGTAGGTAATGAGTATTGGGGTGGTGTAATCGCTAAACAATTCCCACGTCCTGATATTCAGAGGATGGCTAATGCTTTCTCTTTTTTTGAATTGAATGTACATGCTCCATTCTATGCTAAGATTAATGAAGTATTGGGATTGGCCACTGATGAGTTTTATAGTAGTTATGTAAATGACCCTGTTCTTCAAGAAAGAATGGAGTATATTGACCTTTGTTTACAACTATCTGAACATAATGATTATACCCATAAACTAATTGCTCTTGCTGCTTTCTCAATGATTGAAGGTGCTGTTCTCTATAGTAGCTTTGCTTACTTAAAGCATTTTCAGGCTTGTGGAAAGAATAAACTTATCAACATTGTTCGTGGTGTTGACATGAGTGTTCGAGATGAAGCGGTCGTATTGATCTATGTCTATCTAATCTAGGGTATGAGAAAGTGTATAAGCCTGAATACAATCCTATTGCTGAATGGTTTTACACAAGTATTAACGCATACAAGTTCAATGATTTCTTCACTGGTATTGGTAGAGAATATAACCGTAATTGGGATGAAGATAGTTTTATCTGGAAGACGGAGGAATAATGGCTGACAGTATTTATACAAAGTTACGAAAAGAACGAGTAGAACAACAAGAGAAAGGACTTCTACCAGATTGGTACATCACTGGTGGATGGCAAATGTTTAAAGAGAAGTATCTGTATCAAGCTGATAGCTTCAAAGAGCAAGTAGAACGTATTGCTAAGACAGCAGCTCAATATCTTCC
>JAGKWU010000139.1 GCA_021151695.1 Cellvibrionaceae bacterium
ACTTCTTTCGGATGCTCTTTAATTGTCATTTCTTATCTCCTCAATATCAATTGAAAGGTTGGAACACATCTTCTCAATAGTGACAATATCTCCTTCCCACCTTAACATTCTACAGCAATCAAGATACATTTGAGCAATTTGAATAAAGTCTTTTGTTACTTCTCTTCCATCCCAAGTGGTATATGTTGTCTGTTCTGGATACCATGTCTTAAATGTATCCAATACAGCAATAACAGCTTCTTTGTCTGTCTCACAATCCTTCAGAATATTGAATGCACCAATCTCTCCAAATTTCTTTCTACAAATATTAGTCGAATGGTAGCAGTCAATGTCATCTCCATACAGCCATTGGAAATACATGAACATGCGCCCTTCACCATCCACTTTAGATTTCCCTTCTTTCTTTGAGAGATTCCCCAATCCTTGAATCAATTTAGGAGATGACATCTTATCCCAGTTATAAAGGATACAAGGGCCATGCTTAGCATCTTTATCTGTGGAACATACAACAACTTGTTTCTTATTTTTCCATCCTTCATACCCTCTCATATTTACTTTGTCATCAGCTTCAATTCCTTCAACAATATGAGTGTTGTATCTCTTGATAAGATAGTTAGCTATTTCATCTTTATGTATTGGCTTTAGAGAGGATCGCCCTGACTTATATTTAATTGGAAGATCAAATTGAGTTCTAAATGACTCTCCTTGTCCTAAATATATCTCAACATCATCAGCATTACAGCCATTCTTTATTCGTGTAATAAGTTGTTTTACAGAATGACGTCAATTACTGCTGTTGTCACATTTGTTTTCCTCCAATATCTTCTTCACTTTGTAATACATCTCACTATCAAATGACCCGTGTAAGTAAGCAGAGAGGATAGACTCTAGTTCCTTACGGGTCATATGAACAGTGAAACAGTCCACAAGAGTAGAATGTTCAACAAGCCTCATAGGCTATTTATTATTAGATAGTTTTACATTTGAAGCAGCATCTTTAAGCTGTGACATTTCAGCAAGGATGATAGCTAATGCTGCTTCTTTGCCAATAGCTTCTTCATACTTCTTGAATCGCTCAATTCGCTTATCCTGAATATACTCACCTGTAGCTTCAAGGAGTGGTAGAGCTTCTTTCACTACGTTAAGAAGGACTGGTTTAACCAGATTTACTACTTCTGATACAATCTCAGGATTTTCAATCAGTGTGTCAAGAGTGATGTCCATTATTTAAGCTCCTCATAAGCTAGT
>JAGKWU010000049.1 GCA_021151695.1 Cellvibrionaceae bacterium
GTCAGCATAGTCGCATAGCTGTGGTCGTTGTACCGCTTGATAAAGTCCTCAATTGGCGTCATGACAACGCCATGCAATGCTGTGGCTTCGATGACTTTATCACCGACAACGATTCCAACATGCGACCAGCGCGACCACGTAAAGATTCGGATAAGCCAAGAGAATGGCAGGTTGTTGCGTCCGAAGATTAGTTTCATTTAACACCGCCGCGCTTGTTCATTAGCTCAGCAATAAGCGGCGCAATGTTCTGAATGGCGCGCTCACCAAACAGAAAGCCAAGCACTAGCAGGTTAATAACCCACATGGCTGATTCTTGCTGCTCGGTAAATTTCCACTGACCGCTAAACCAAAGAAAGTTGATGTAAAGCGTTGAGTATCCCCAAACCTGCCGCTGCATGGCGCGAGTGAAGATAACGATTGCACCGACAAATGGTATGGTTTTCAGCTCAGATACAGTGCCTTCAAGCTGCGAAATTCTCTCAGTTATAGCCTGCTCTGATTCAATAATCATGCGCTGCGCGTCTAGGTCACGCTTGTGCTGCGACTCCTGCAGCCTCAACTCCAACTCCGCCCGCTTCTCTGGCGACAAGTCAGGCGGCCAATACTCCTTGATTAATTCCTTGGCCTCTTTGAATAATCCGCCGCCCACGAAGTCGGCTAGCTTGTCTAGTAGGCTCATTTCGCGCCACCCACGGGATTCTTAGTTAGCTCCCGCGCAACAGCGCCGCACACCGAGATGATGATAAAGCTGACGCCGTACCACTCGCCAAGATACGCTTGCAGAAAGTGGAAATTTAACTCCAAAACGCCAAGCAGCATGACCAGCATTTGCAGTCTGTACGTCTTACTCTTTAGTCGTGCGATAAGTGCATTCATTCAATCACCACCTTGAAGCTGTTAGGCAATAACGCCAATAGTTTATCCATGGTTTGCCCTGATGTAGTAACATCAGGAATATAGTCAGCGTCAAGAAACTTGACCGAATCACCGACCAAAATACAACCTTCAATCTGCCGAGTGTAGTTGCCACGATGTATTTGGATGTTGGAGCGGTCTTTGACGTTTAACAGCTCAATCACGCTGCCATTCTTCGGTGACATGCGTTTAAAGGCGTCATAAGTACCTGCTGGAATACAGCTGATGCCGCGCTCGTTTTCTTTCCACGGCAGCTCCAAGGTAAAGCATTGAAACGTACCACCGGACAGCGCAAGCCGTCCGATAGTGCAGTCTTTGTGGTACCAGCGTTTGATGTTTATCATTTATCAATCCCTCCTCACCGGAACCCACTCGAAAAACGGACTAGCCGCTGTTCTTGAACCAACCCAAAACACATTAGAACCGGCTGTGTATATTTGCTGATTTTGCAGTTTGTAAGTATCTCCAGAAACACCGTTAACAAGCGGGGTGTTTGGATTTGTCTGCGAGCCGAAAACAGTCATATCAGACCTGTAAAGCCAGTTTGAACCTCCAATTCCCCCAAAGTTGTATTTTGCGGAATTAATCTGACCACTTGTGTAGAGACTCATTGCCGCATCGTTGCCGTCAGAGTACCAAAGCTGCGTATTATTAGGGCCGTATTCACAGTCAACCAGTTGAGCATCACAAGTAAAGGTACTGAACCCGCCGAAGGACAGCGCAGTGGTTGAATCAAAATAGCAATTCTCAGCTTTAGAAGTTATCACCAAGAGCTGAGCCAGCCTGAATATCAAAAGAGCAGCCGCTCATTCTCAAATATCGCTTGGTGTTTGAGTACACTTCGATGCCGATATTTCCGCCAACAACGGAGCCAAAATTAGTGAGAACAAAGTTTACGTTATCAAATGCCACGTTGTTGCAAAATCTTATCTGATTGAGTGAGCCAGCGCCGCCAGCAATCAAGAATGTTGAGTTGCTAATCTGGATTGTCGAGTTACCATCTGATGCAACATAAAACGCTCTGTAGTTTGAAATATCGCCAAACGTGATGTTGCTTGCGACAACACGAGAATTACCTTTGACTGATAGGTCAAAATGGCTGTTTACGTCAATATTTGACAGCTCGGCTATAACATCAAAGGAGCCGCCAAAACCACCGCCGTCAATTTCAAAATCAATCCCGCGGGAATTCACTTCGCCCTTGATGATAAGGTTGCTTGCTCTGATTCGGCTAAAACCACCGGTCACAACTAGCCCGCCGCGAAAGCAGTTGCTCATATAGCTGTTTGTTATGCTGAGGTCAGTATTTGTGAACTGACTAACACCATCAGCTACGTTGTTGATAAAGCTGCACGAATCAACGAAGCAACGCAGACGCCCGCCTTTTGTGGTTTGAGCCACGATAAACAGCAGGTGTGACTGCTCAAGCTGATAAGAAGTGTATGGGCCTTGATTGTCCCTGTTGCCGTCTAAAATCAGGTTACGCAAAACCAGCGGAGGGCTGTCTACAGTTGAATCCCACAGATTGTTTTCTGTGGTGATTGTCCGAACCCAGTTACCTGCATTATTTGGGCGTTTAATTACGGAGTTTCCAGCACCAAGTAATGTAACACCCCATCGGACATTAACAGATCGCACAATGTATGTGCCAGAAGGGAAGTAGACTGTACCACCACCTTTAGCAACTGCCGCATCGATTGCCGCTTGTACCGCCGCAGTATCGTTTGTCGTGCCATCACCCTTCGCCCCGTACTGCCTGACATCAAAAACCTGACTGGCTAAATACTGCGCTTGCACTCCAGCAATAACAACGGAGCTGTTAACATCGCCTAGGTTATTAACATCAACAGCAGGCACAACACGCGCCGTGTACAGCTTCTGCGCTCCATTCTTATCGAACACCTGCACGCAATACGACGTGTCGGAGCCTGCAAGCGCAATCTTCAACTGCTTAGGCGAACCGTTGTATTGTGGCTGGCCTGCTGCGTTGAGTGTAATTGGTTGCGACAACAACACCTCTGTACCGTTATCCTGCACCGCATACACATTGATGCGGTTGGCTGGCTGGTTTTTCGGGTCTGAATCTGGACGGCCAAAATAAACGGAGCCAATACCGATTGGCTGACCGTTTGCTGGGTTTGTGAATTCTAAAAACGGGTCGATAACTTGATAAGACATGCTGGTCTGACCTCTGCATAAATAAAAATCAGTATAGCGCGAAATGGGCGCATAAAAAAGCCGTCACTCGGACGGCTGTGCTTTGTACTTGCTAAGGTCGACGCCTTGTTTCTTGAGTGTTTTCTCGAAGTTGACAGCCTCTTGAGCTTTCTTGCTCAGTTGGCGGTTTTTGACGATGCTCATAACGTTATCCAGCGCGTCTGCCGCACCGCCCAGCACAGGAACTTTGCGCATCATGCTAATCCAAGCCATGTTGTTGGATGAGTTAAATGTGCCTGTCATTTGCTGGGCGATACGTTCAGACACTTCACCAAGCAGCTTGAGCTTTGCGGCGTCTTTCTTGCCAAACAGCAAATCTAGCTTGCCATTTTTATCAAGATTGCCGATAGCCTTACTCAGTGCGCCAGCCTGCGCCTTAATTAAGCCAGTATTGTCAACAACCGACTTTCCTTTTAGCGCTTCATCACGAATCGAGCGCAATACAGCAGCTCGAACATCTTTCCATGCCGCCATACCATCAGCGCCAGACTTCATCAGCGTTGAGCGGAATTGCTTTAAGTCATCGACCGAGCCGGACATTACCGCTTTTTGAACAACCAGCTCAGGCGCAACCTTGGCGTCTTTGTAGCCTTTCTTCTCACTCAGCAGCGCATCAATCAGCTGCGTGTTTTCGTACTTGTCTTTCATCTGCTTGTTGAGCTTGCGTGCAATCTTGTACGCAGTGCCGCCCAAACCCTCTTGCGCATCGTCAATCATGCGGCGCAACTCACCTGCATAATAAAAGTCTTTGCCGTTTGACGTGTTGACAAGATTGTTAACCTCTTGGCGCATTTCCTCGGCTTGCTTGATGGTTATTGGCTTAAGTCTAAATGTGCCATCTTCGATAGAGCCTTCGCCAACTTCTTTTACAAATGCTTCGTCAACAAAACCTTTTAAAACGTTGGTGTTAGAGCGCTTGGCTCTGTTTTCGTTGATAAAAGCGGCGATGCTGTCAAGCCTGTCTTGCGGAATCAATCCTTGCAATTCACCATTTGCTTCTGCCGCCTTGTACGCCTTGGTTACTTTAGCTTTATCCGCTTCCAAGCCTTTATACAGTGCATCGACAACTTTATTGCCTGTGGCGTATTGGTAGTTTGTTTCTGGCAGCTCTGTGCCAGTCATATCGATAAACTGGTCAAGGTTTTGCTGGATTTGCGAGTTTTTCAGTGCTGCGGCATCGCGGTTAGCCTTGCCCAACTGCTCATCTTTTGCAATTTCGTTTTCAAACTGTTTCCACGCAAAGCGAGCATCGCCAGTCGCTAAGTCAGACATGGTGGGCGTAACTGGCGTTGGCAGCTCTTGGAATTTCTGAAACTGCACAACTTCCTCTGGCACCTCAGCCGCACCAACCGACAACGCGCCATTCTGCGTAGCTGGTTTCGGTGCTAGCTTGGCAACTTGACCGCCAGCAACATCAAGACCAGCGCGAGCAGCTTGACCTGCTTGTCTTGCAGCCATGCCGCCAGCTTGCAATTCAGC
>JAGKWU010000019.1 GCA_021151695.1 Cellvibrionaceae bacterium
GTGGGCGGTAAAAATATCCGCATTGTGAGAGTAAATTATGGACAATATTACCCATCTGGTGCACGGCACCAAATCAACCTGCAATATCACCCTCGACGACTATCAACACGCTTTTTACCTACAAAGCAGCATCAACATCATCGCGCCCGATGGAAAACTTTTGCAGCATATAGGTTACGAAGTAGAGAAAGACGCAAAGCACCAGCTACGGGAAGATGTTCACCTGGTCAGCTGCCTGCTAAGCAACATCCACCACGATCTGGATTTACCCCAACAAGCACTTTATGGCCTCTCGGATTTGATGTACCGGGTGCAGGAGTTTTGTGATAAGAATTTAGGGTGAGGATGGGAAAGCGGCCGCGAGGCCGCTTTGTATATTGAGGGTCAGTTATCGGCCAAATGCGGACCTTGGAGGAAGAATACTCAGCAAGAAAAAAGATAATTTTGCCGCCACATTCCCTATTTTTTACCGCAGTCGCTTGTTATATCTTTACGGCAATGTGCTTAAGCTTTCGTAACCCAACAAAGCGGAAGGACTAAAAGACTCAAACTCCCATCTTGGCAGCTTTCTGCGGTCTTGTTTATAAGACTCTAAAAGATCAGTCAAATCGCTGGGTGACTCAATGCCTAGAAGGGCCTTAACTCTATCAAAATATCTTTTGGACTTTGCGCGAGCAAATATTTCAAAAGAACTACCATAGTGACCTAAATACAGAAGTGTTTCAGGCCACCAACGGTTATAGTCATCGCTTGCAGCTATCTCAGCACGCATAAAAGCGACAAAGTCCGCTTGCATTAAATACCTAAAATCCAAGCCAGTTCCATGACACCGCTCTTTTAACAGATCTGCTCGCAGTGACAATCTTCTTGTTTTTAACCGCTCATTCCTATGCCTAAGCGACTCCATATACTGCCGGATATTTTGGAAGCCAATCATGGTATCCCTACCATATTCAGAACGACCACCAACAAAATACTGCTGCAATAACAATGGCGCAGCCAGCTCAAAACGCTCGTACTTTAGTAAAACAGCAAGCGTGTACAGAAAAATCTCGTGAACTATAAATTTATAGTTATCGAAATCCCAGCGATTGTGGGACGTTATATGCTCTGGCCTATCCATATATGGTATTAGGCTTTCAATAAAACGGTGAATTCGTTCAGCAAACTCAGGTATTGGTTTGTATTGAGCGACCGCTATCAATAGTTGAACATACTCGTTTCTAGAAGGTATAAATGACTCTATGTTTGATAAAATTGCATCATCAATTTCACCCTCTACGTCATGAACACGAAAACGTTCTAGGTTTTCCGAGAACAAGCTCAAGTACTCATCGAAGCAGCCCGAAGCTGTAGATTTATCGTTCTTTATGGCATCTATAGAACGCTTAAAAGCAGATGAGGTGCCAAGTGAGACTGACTCACTTTCCTCTAAAAAGCTGGGCTTCTTCCCAACCGCAGGCTTTACATAAAGTGGCTTGTTGTAAATCCATCTTAGTAATTTTTCAAAATTATCTGCGTATCCATCTGGTTCGCTTAGGTCAATATAAATTCTGGACTTATAGTAAGTTGGCAAGTGTGCTTTGCCGTTTTCATCTCTCTCTGTAACTACAACGACGAACTTATCTTGTTCTTGCTTTTCATAAACTTCACGGGAAATAATTTGTGTCTCAGTGCCCACGCCGCCGCTTCTTCCATCTGCTTTTTCTGCATAAGTTCTATCTGAGATTATTGCGACCTTATTAATTTCTGGGTCAGTTACCATCTTTTCCATGAAAGCATAAGCATCGTGGCCTTCCTTTAGATCCCACTTGTCTAAAATGACATCCACACCAGATTCAGTCAGTTCGGTTGCTATCTGAAGAATAAGTTGTTCGTGATCGTGATTTGACCAACTGTAAGATATAAATAACTTCGGATTACTCAATTCTTCGTTCCTTACTGATTAGGTATAACGTTGGAGTTAAGGGCGGGTTTTTGGCGCATGCCAAAAACGTCGCTATGTCCACTCCCCCATTAATGAAGGACATATATAATTGTATTAAATTGTCGATTTGTTCGATTGTAAAGCAAATTATCGGTCTTAAAGTCACATAGTTAGAACGTTTCAAAAAGGGGACGGTGAGTTTTTTAATTGATCAAGTTGATTGCTATTAACCCCCTCCGTCCCCTTTTTGATACAGGTATTGATTTTTTGCCACAGTCGCTTGTTAGATTGCTTCTGGTAACCAATCGGGATTAATTGTTATTTCATCAGTGTTAATTTTGCTGCGAAGAATTGCAAAGTTTTCTAATGCTTTTAATAAAGAATCTTCGGATATACTATTGGCGAGGGATATATAATTATCAAGATTTTTCCCTGAAAGACCAATTGTAGTAATTTTTATTTTACCTTGAATTTTCCCCATTTTTGCGGCAAAGCCAACAGCGAATACACTTGACAAATCAGCGTCAGAAGAAAAATTAGTTATTTCAGCATCTAGCCTCAACAAATAACCGATATTTCCAGATTTTTCTCCGACCTTAGCTGTCATGTAACGGCCATAATCAATTAAAACTCTAACAGATTTAGTTTCAGCGCTAGCTTTCCCAAATATTCCAGATGCTTTTCCAGAAGCGTCAATAGACAAGAACCTTGATTCTGCAACTGCGATATTTAAAGCATCTACAAATTGTGGTTTTAGTAGGAGCAAAGATTTTCCTTTGGCCGAATCCTTTTCTAGATCAAATGCCTCTTCCATATCAACTCGTTTAATCATGTCATAACTTTTTGTAGGCACCAGCTTTTCGATATCTACTTTTTTTGGAACGCCTTCTGCATGAGCAATAGCAGAAAATAAAACAGATAAATAGACGAAGACGCAGACTTTTCTTAGTGCTTTCATTTTAAATCTCCATTTTTAATTTAACTTGCGATAATTATGATTATTGGTAAATCTAACGCTAAGCTCAGCCGCAGTTTGTAAGTTGGTTTTTTGTGGAAACCTTTTGCGTAGCAAAAAACTGTCGAGCGCACGAAGTGCGCGTTGCTGGAGCGCCTTGTTAGCATTTTAATTTTTAATAATGGTTCCGAGCTTATAGCTTTCACTGGTAAAAGGTGTAAATGTAAAAACCTCTTCACCTACAATTTTTAGGCCATTAAAAAGGAAGATCTTTACATTTCCTTCAGTTTTCCATTCAATTGATTGTGGATTATTTTCACCTTTAGAATTGACTATTTGATAAATAGATTGCTCTGCATTTTTTAAAATGCATGTGTATGTTTTAAGACCGCCCTCTGTTTTCACAGAAACTTCTTGCATTTCCATACTGCTCCTCAATGAATAAGATTTTGATGCTATGCGATTGATTTTCGACTATTTTTCAGTCAACTTTCTCGCGCCCAAGAATTTTTTGTACGTCATTTAGTTTTTCCTTCCATACATCAATTTCTTGCACGGAGCTGTAACTAACCAGATGATCGGGGCTTGCATTTTCATATCGGCGCTCAATCGTAACAATGCCGCCAGCAGCAACTAAGTCTCTGGCCTGTGAATGATGGAGCTAACGATTGTGTTTTGGCCCAACGTCAGGGAATCAGTAATGTCGGTGATGCAGATTTTTAGTTCAACGATTCTCAATTGTAATTTCCTTGTTTTGGTTAAATGGAACGATTGATAAAAACTGTCCAGCACACGAAGTGTGCGGGTTGATAACACTTTGTTATGTATGAATGTGCTTAGGTAGATAGGTGTGAAACAACGCTGCCGACCCCAATAGCCCATGATGTTTCAAAAATAGAGCTTAGAAATACACGAGTACGAGCAGTTAATGTTTTAACCATAGATTTCTCCTTAATGTTGAGATGGCCCGATGGAGCCAAGTTAATACTTACATAACGCAACAAGACCAGCAGAAGAGCTATGGAGCCAACAAGCGTCACGGGGGTTGTCAGGCCCCCACCTATTACCCCTATCGGCCTAAACACACTCCTTCAACATAACATTTGTATACTGCGCATGCGCGTTATATCCCCTAACTACGTCGTTAGAAAAGCTCCCTAATTATTTAATCCCATTATGTTTATTAGAAAATTTCTTATTTCCTCGAAAAAACAAAATGAGCATGCGCGTTATCCAACCAGTCGGATGCGTAATATCATTCCCGCCCTGCTCGTAGTTTATTGACTATAAAGAGTTAATTTTCACGTGCGCGGAGTTTTTGAGCATGTACAGATGATAAACGCGCACGTTATTTGTCTTATTTCTTAATACACTGTATATAACAACAGATTTATTACTTAGATATCTATACCTATCAAAAGTGAAAATTTCTCTGGCCACTGTTGGCCTCACTAATCCATTGCGAGAGTCCGCTTTAGGCACACAGCAGACCTGTTAAAAACAGCTATCAAATTTGAGGGGCGATTCTGAAAGGAGTTACAAGGAGGGACGCATCACTACTACCCTAACCCAGCACCCACCATCTCCTGACACTCGCGCCGATTGCTTAAAAGCAGCCTATAGAATAGGCGCAATAATCACCTTGTCAATGCCGCTTCGCTTATGGGAATCTTTGGGATAATTGGTCACGTTGTTTCTGCCGCCAAATATTATTTATTTCGCTGAAGTTGCAAGAAGTTGAATATTTTTATTGCGTAATTTTTAAGGCTTAAGCTTTGCAGCGAAAACAAAAACTAGCGGCTAATTGCAAACCACGCCTGTGACACCGACAATCCATTACTTTAGCTTTCCGAGAATATTGTTATCGGACGATTTGAATAGCCAGCTCATTCATTATTTTTTCGCCGCAACTTCTGGCTTCACTGTTTCAGCCGCAAAGGCTGCTAGAATATTTTTGGTCACAAGATCGAATTGCCTGGAGAGTTCTTTTCCATCGATAGCGCCGTTCATGTAGAACTGGCATAGAGAATAGGTAGCAGTGCGGTATACATCCAAAAGTGCCGTGCGCTGTCCCAAGGTTGTTATTGTTTCTACCACTTTGTTTTTAATGTCTGCTTTAATTTCTTCCTTGTCTTCACTGGTTAGATTCTTACTGCCACTCAGAATTGCGGAACGGTCTATATCAAATGCTTTGGCAACCTCTGGCGGCGGCTCTGCGCAATACAAGACTCTGGTAGCAACAATGCCCTTCTCATCGGCCTCTGTACGCAAGCCCACAACCACATTTCTCTTTTCGGCACTCAAGGCAACGGCGGTAATAGAGTTTTTATCTCCCACCTCCACCTTTTCTACACGCACCGGGTCTCGCCCTATAGCTTCAAAGGTACTAACACAACCAGACACTAGAGGCATAACTGAGATAATCAGAATTTCCTTACGCATGATGCCCTCTCTAATGTAATCAGGTATTTAACAAGCAGCCTAAATTAACCAGAAAGCCATCACACCCCCCAATTGGGGGGAGAAGTGGGAAATTGATTTTAATTAGCCAGGTGCAATGAAATTTTATTATTCGAGACACTCAGTGTGACGGAAAACTAAAACAAATCTGTAAACGTAATCCCCAAGCCGACCACCTGTTGTTTTACTTGGTAGTCGATAAGGCTATGGCCGTAGCCATCGAAGTAGCTGAGGTAGCCGCGCATGGTTGATGTGAGCGGAAAGGTCCAGCCTAACTCTACAGCGCCGCGGTTGTCGCTTTTGAGATTGTTGCGCAGTTCTATGCTGAAGATATCTGATTTGTGCCTGTAGGCGCCGGTGAATTGGAAGTGGCCCATGTAGTGATCTATATCCGGGTTGTCGTCGCCGTCGGGATCGCCGGGGTAGCGGGAGCGATCTTCCGGCAACCTGTACCAAGGCGCTATGGCGAAGCCGACATTTTCGCCTTCGAATACTGAATTGAAGATGATACGGTTCCAGCTTCGCGAGAGCACCCCGCTCTGCCCATTGGATTGATGAGTCAGGCTGATTTCGTTGAGCAAATTGCGAAAGCCAAAAATTTCGAGATCGTTATTAAAACTGAGAATTAATTCGGGTTGGTGATTGGTTTCGCGAAAAGGCGCGGAGGTTTTACGGTTGTACACCTGCCAGAAGGAATGATTGGTGTAGCCAAAGAACAGGTGGCCGTTGTCACCCAACAGATTTTCGCGCAGCAGGATTTTTACACTGAGCTGGAACTCGAACTCTGTATGGCGCAAATCGCGAAAGGCGGAACCTGTTTCGGATTCGTCTGCCGCTTCTGCTTCGCGATAGGGCTCATTATTGGGTGAATCGACATAACTGATGGGCAAAATATAATTGCGTTTGTGCGGTGTGAGTACAAAGCGATTGGAGCGATTTAACGATTCCAGCGCTATGCGATCATTCAACAGGCGCACACCGGGAGCGGCGAGCGCCTCGGTGACTTCACCCGGTTTTGTGTCATCGGCTACCGGCTTGCTCAGCAACAGCGCGCAGGCTTCCTCGAGCCTTTTTACCGTCATGTTTTTTTCGGCAGTGAGCACACTGCGCTCAAGGCAAGCGCGCATTTGTTCTTGCGTGTAGCCAACCTCTTTCGCCAGAGCCGCCTGGGCCACAACACAAGCCGCAATACTTGCGATACGAAATGACCATTGATATTTACGCGGCCCTGTATTGCGTTTTGTTAATAAGACGAAATGGCGATGCATGAATTTAACGTGCCTTTCCACAGAGCCTCAACCAGACGAAGCCTATAATCCCTGCTGTTAATGAAGCAAGCAAAATCGCCATTTTGGATGCGTTAATAATATTCGCATCGCCGACAAAAGCGAGGTTAGTGATAAAGATCGACATAGTAAAACCTATGCCACCCAGAACGCCCGCGCCCATGACCTGCTTCCATTTTAAATCAGCGGGTAGACTGCAGAGGCCGATGGCAACAGCAAGAAATGCAAACAAGGTAATGCCCAAGGGTTTGCCGATAACGAGCCCCATGAGTATGCCAAGGCTATTGGTGCCGGCTAATTCGTCGGCCCAGCCAGCGCCAATAATAACGCCCGTATTGGCCAGCGCAAATAACGGCAAAATTAAAAAGGCAACCGGCTTGTGCAATATATGTTCGAGCCTGTGTGAAGGCGATTCGAGATCTTCGTCTTTTTTGGAGTAAGGAATGGCGAATGCGAGAAGCACGCCGGCGATAGTCGCGTGCACGCCCGAGTTGAACATGAGATACCACATGATGGCGCCACCGATTAAATAGGGGAGCAACGCGGTAATACGCAACATGAGATTCATGATGAGCATCAGCCCAAACACACCCAGGGCACCTAACAAATAAAATGTATTTAGCTTGGCTGTGTAAAAAATCGCAATGACAATGATCGCGCCCAGATCGTCGATCACCGCGAGTGCTGTGAGAAATATTTTTAAGGACGCGGGCACATGATTACCGAGTAATGCCAACACCCCCAGTGCAAATGCAATATCCGTTGCCATGGGAATTCCCAAGCCTGGCTGGGTTGATGTGCCGGCGTTCCAGCCAAAATGAATGAGTGCCGGTACCGCAATACCGCCCACTGCCGCCACGATTGGCAACAGTGCTTTTTTAACCTGGGATAATTCACCGCTGTAAAGTTCGCGTTCCAGCTCAAGGCCAATCAGCAAAAAGAAGATAGCCATCAGGGCATCGTTAATCCAATGCTCGATGCTGAGCCCTGCGATGTAACTGTGCCACAAACCCAGATAAGTGTTACCAAACGGGCTGTTGGCAATAGCGAGGGAGACCAGCGTGCAAAAAATCAGTAGCAGGCCACTGGCTTTTTCGGAGTTGAAGAAACGTTGAAAACTATTGGATAGCGGAATTGGGGTTGCCGTCATGATATGTCCTTGAATATTGCGCGGCGGCCCGACCAACGCAAACACCTGCTACACCCGACCGGTATTAGCACCCGGGACGAGTATAACCCATGACGAAACAAGATAGGCGTATCAGCCACCTTGTACGCATGAACAATAAGCGGCATAACAAAAATGGAGGAGCCAATCCGGTTCCAACCGGAAAACCTCCTCCGGGGCAAAAACTAGCGTCTTAATTTTTGCAGATGTTCTTTCATCAGCTCCAGAAATTTGGGTGTATAACCATCGTCTGCGTAAATGGGATTACCAAATTCATCCTCGCCAGTTTGTTTTACGCCCTGCACATAAGGGAAGGCTTCCTGGGCTTCGTCGAGGGCGGAGTGCAATAATTCTGCAACCACTTCGTCATAACGCAGTGCGGGAAACAAATCGGCTAATGCAGCGAGACGGGCAGCATCGTGAATAGGGATTTGCACTTGCAAGGTGGTTTTGGGGGCATCGTTCTTGATGGTGTTTTGCCAGTGGTTTACTAATTGACGTATCTTCATAGTCATCTTCCTCCTGCCATTTAATCTAAGCATAGTGCTTCATTGATAGGCTGTCGAAAGATTCTTTCAATTTAATTTTTTATTGATTATTTATTCATCAAATGTGAATCAACGCTGCCATTTTATAAATGAAATTTCTTGCGGGACTCGTGCATTTGTATTTGCGGGAATAAGGCGCAAGGTAAAATCATCCGCTTGGCGATCTGTATTTATATCTGCTGTGTATTGATGGCTTTGACCAGCAGCAGATTGCCAACACAAATCAAAAACCAGCGCAGGCGAAGCGACGCAGGGATCGGCAATTAATTGCACACGAATAGTGGCAGGATCAAGTTGCGCCAAGTCGATGTCAACGTGCACTTGCACGCCCTGCTCGCGCCTTTTTATATCAACCTTGTTGAAGTGCAATTGTGGCCATTGGGCTTGCAGTTGTTGCTGCCATTGATGGAGCTGTCTGGCAATTTCATTATTATTTGCCTGGCGATTGCTTATGCCGTTTGCCGCGGGTAAATAATATTGTTGGAGATAATCGCGCAGCATGCGGTTGCTACTAAAGCGTGGAGTGAGCGTCACCATACTATTGCGCATGATGGCAAGCCAATCGCGAGCCATGCCCGCCTGGTCGGATTGATAAAACCGCGGAATAACTTCATTTTCTAATAGATGATAAAGCTGCAAAGCATCGCGAGTATCTTGTTCGCTAATAGTATTCGAATCTGGCAATTGATTGGTCGCCTGCACCTGTCCCATCAACGCCCAACCGAAATCCGGTTGATAGGCCTCGGCCCACCAACCATCCAGCGACGAGAGATTGAGGCCGCCGTTAACCAGTACTTTCATACCGCTGGTACCGCAGGCCTCCCAGGGACGACGCGGCGTATTAATCCAAAGATCGACACCCTGCACAAGTTGCTGCGCAAGCGCCAGATCATAATCCTCAATAAATACCACGCGCTCGTGCACTTCTGGCCGGCGCAGGAATGTTTGCCAACGCTCCAGGGCCCGCTTGCCCTGCTGATCAGCTGGATGGGCTTTGCCAGCGATTATGAGCTGCACGGGCCGCTCGGGATTGTTGAGTAACCGCACCAGGCGCTCTTCATCAGTGAGCAATAGATCCGGGCGCTTGTATTCGGCAAAGCGGCGGGCAAAGCCCATTGTAAAAATGGCCGGATCAAGGCGACGCTTACGTTCAGTATCAGATGAAGTATCACCCTGGCAGCCAAGCCGGCGATGCACATAGTCCACCAATCGCTCTCGCCCTTTGTTAGCCAAGGCAGCCAGCGCCTCATCTGTAAGCGTATTTCGGTCTGATTGATTAAAGAGCTTGAGATCGCCGCGCCAGCGCTGACGGCCGTAGGCGTTGGTCCAGAGCTCATCTGCTGCCGGTGAATCCCAGGTTGGCATATGCACGCCATTAGTCACAAAGCCCACCGGCACTTCGCGCTGAGGCCAGCGAGGGAACAAGGGCTGAAAGATTTGCTGACTCACTTGCCCGTGCAATTGGCTCACGCCGTTGCTGTAACCGCAGGTGCGCATGGCGAGATAGGCCATATTGAAGGGCTCGCCCGCATCATTCGGATTGGCGCGGCCCAGCTGCATAAGTTCCGCTACCGATATGCCCAGCTTCTGTGCGTAGCGAGTCGCATATTGGTTGAGTAGCGTTTCGGGATAAGTATCAAACCCCGCCGCGACAGGCGTGTGGGTAGTGAATAGATTGCCGATACGCGTCGCCCAGAGCGCCTGCCAAAAATCCAGCCCGTGTTTTTGCTGATAGCAGCGAATGCGCTCCAAGGTTGCAAAGGCGGCGTGGCCCTCGTTGAGATGGCAAATATCCACCGGCAGACCAAGCTGTTCGATCAAACGCCAGCCGCCAATGCCCAGGGCAATCTCCTGTAATAGCCGCAACTCGGTGCCGCCACCGTAAAGTTTGCTAGTAATGCAGCGGTCGCCCGGCTGGTTAGATGGATCGTTGCTGTCGAGCAGATAGAGCGTCACCCTGCCCACCTGGACGCGCCAGATGCGGAAGTTAATCTGGCGAGAAAACAATTCCAGGCTGACATGCACCCAGCTGCCGTCCGCCCGTAATAGCGGCGCTATGGGCAGGCCAGCGGGATCGTTATAGAGGTAGTTTTCCTGTTGGTGGCCATCGGGGGAAAGACTCTGGTGAAAATAGCCCTGCTGGTAGAGCAAGCCAACGCCCAGCAGCGGCACGCCCAGATCGCTGGCCGTTTTAAGGTAATCGCCCGCCAACACACCCAGGCCACCAGCATAGAGTGGCAAGGCTTCGCAGAGGCCAAACTCCATACTGAAATAGGCGATACCGCGCAGGCCGGATTGGCTGTAATGCTGCTGATACCAGGATTGGCGCGTCAGGTGCTCCTTACGTTCGGCCGTTATATCGGCCAATTGCGCCAGAAAATCCTCCTGCTGCGCCAGGTGATTAAGTTGCTCGCTACCGGTGAGCTGTATAACGCTGACGGGATTTTGCGTCTGGTTCCACACATCGGGATTGATGCGGCTCCAGAGCACATCGCCGTAGTGGTTCCAGCTCCAGCGCAAATCCAGCGCCAGCTCGTGCAACACTTGCAAGGTTTTGGGGAGGGGACGATCGTGAAAAGGGGGCATGCAGCACTCCTGGCTGAATCCTGTCGGTTAATCGACCCTGAAGACTTTATCGAGTTCACCCGCGGCAAAATGATCAATATTGGCCAGCGTAATGCTGCCTATTGCCGTCAACGCCTCACGGGTAAAAAAGGCCTGGTGGCCGGTGATCACAACATTAGGGAACGTCAGCAAGCGCGCAAATACATCGTCTTGCAGTAGCTCATCGGAATAGTCCTCAAAAAACAGCTCCGCCTCTTCTTCGTAAACATCCAGGCCGAGATAGCCAATCTTTTTACTTTTAAGGCCCGCAATAACGGCGGGGGTATCTATCAAACCACCACGCCCGGTGTTGATTAACATTACCCCGTTTTTAAGCTGGGCGATAGTTTGCGCATTAATAAGATGATGGGTTTGCGGTGTGAGTGGGCAATGAAGGGAAATAACATCCGCCCGGGGCCAGATATCGGCAAGCGGATAATAGGCCACACCCTTTTCCAGCAGTATTTGGGCGGGATAAGGATCGTAGGCGATAAGCTTGCACCCCAGCCCCTGCATAATCCCCGCAAACACCTGCCCGATTTTGCCGGTACCAATGACAGCAACTGTTTTGCCGGCCAGATCAAACCCCAGCAAACCATTCAGGGAATAATCGTTTTCGCGCACGCGATGATAGGCTCGGTGCAAATGACGATTGAGCATCAGGATCAACGCCAACGAATGCTCTGCCACAGCGTGCGGTGAGTATTCAGGCACGCGCGCCACCAGAATGCCGTTTTGTTTCGCAGCTACGAGATCTACCTGGTTATAGCCAGCACAGCGCAAGGCCACCAACTTTATTCCCGCCTTTGCCAGTTGTTGTAAAACCGGCGCGGAGAGTTCGTCATTTACAAAGCAACACACAGCCGCGCAACCTTGTGACAGCGCAGCCGTGTTTTCATGGAGAGGGAACGGGAGGAACAGCAATTCATGGCGGCCCTGATTGGCGCCGCTCAGAAATTCTTCATCGTAAGGTTTGGTACTGTAAACGGCGACCTTCATAGGAACTCCTTACACATTGTGTGACGGCTGGCGAGCATCCTGAGCAGCGCCAGCCGTAGGCGCCGCTATTCGATTCGCGTGAGACTAAACCCTGCAATACTGGCTTTGTTAACCGGACCAGTAAGACCGCCCGAGCCTTTATAGCTACTGTTGGCCTGTAGGTAACTCATATTAAAAAAGTCTCCTACCGCAAGACTATAGCTGCCCTTATCCAGCCAGACTTTGATCTCGGTGGAACTTTTCAGCGGATATTGGCCTTTTTCATCGCTCAGGTTAGGCATCTGCACTACGGAGCGCTGCTGCAATTTGCCCTCGCCGTTAAAGATGCTCAGCGTCTTCACTGCATTGGTAACACCGGAATCTATGGTGTGCTGGCGATTGTTGTAGCGAACATAAAGTGCATACAGGCCGGGACTGTCGATCTTGATATCGCGCACTTCCAACTTGTCATCCGGCGCGCCCCAATTGAGCAACACGGGCGCTGCATAATGCGCATCTGTCACTGGCTTGAGATTACTCAACACGCGAGAATCGCTCACGGAAATTTGCTGGCTTTGTTGCCCCTCGATGCAATAAGGTTCCGAGTGATGGGATTTGTTGCCGCTGCTCATATACACAGCTTCCACCGCGTAGCAGGTGCGCAATTCTGTATTCGCTTTTTCAGCATCATTCCATTGTAATTGCGCGATGCTATTGGGCAACTGCGCAACACGGCTGGCGACCTGTTTGCCGTTTTTATAAATGTTGTAGCGAATATTTTCATCCGGCTTGCTGCTGCCCTCTTTAAACGTCAGCTGATACTTGCCACCTTTTAATTCCGCACTTACCGCGACTGGCGCTTCCGGTGAGAACACTTTTGGATTGCTGTGTTCCAACGGATTTACGTTATCCGCCATAGTAATCGTTTGCTCGCGGCTATCAATGTCCCCAAAGGTGACAGTGATGAGATTGCTGCCTTTGCCCAGCGATGCCAATTTAATATCACCTTTAATGGGCTTGCCGTTAAGTGCAACCGACGCCAGCGGATAAAAACCTGCCGCCATGGCCTCTACCTTGGGCAAGGTCAACAACACAGAAATCTTGTGACCACGGTAATCCAGATTATCCAAACGCGCTTCTTTGCCGCCGCCCAACAATTCGATAACGGCAGGACTCAGATAAGGCTTGATGGCGATCCCCTGATCATTAAGGTGTACGCCAAAAATAGTTTCAATACCCATACCCAGATAAGCGCCTATAGACCACAGCTGGCGACGCGAATTAATCATGGGACCATCATCATAAAAAGACTTGCCGGTAAACCATTCCAGATTTTCCATATTGGATAAATGCAAGGCCGAGCCACGCACCAGCGATTGGATGGCATTGTCTGCCACGCGATAATTGTCTGCTGTTACCGCTGCTTTTAACGCGTAAGCCGTAACAAAGGGCCACATGGCTCGGTTGTGATACACAAAAATATTGGGCATTTGCGGATAGTAAACCGGCACGCCCATGGCTGTATTGGGATAGGTGGCAACCACTTTTTTTGCTTGCTCGGGGCTGGCAATACCGTAAACAACAGCGAGCGCATTGCCGAGCATATCGTATCGACTAATGGCAACAGCATCCTGCGCAGAAGTAGTAGAAGTCGCATAGAGATTTGCGTCAGCTTGCCAAAAAACCTCGTTGATCTTTTGCTTGAGTTGCGCAGCCCATTGATCGTATTTTGCAGCCTGCTGCGGATTATTTTTTTCACGGGCGAGATCGGCACCGACACGCAGCGCTTGATAGTGCGCAACGTTAGTCGATAGCGCTTTACTCTCCGACATACGACTTAAATTATTCACGATCCAGGGCGCGTAGGTTTGGGTGCGCCAGTCGAGATAAGATTGTTCACCACCGTACAAACCGGCGCTGCTATCAAATACGGCAAGGCGATCTGCCTCCAGGGTTCCGGTCAACGCGGCATAAGCTTTATCCAGAAATTGCGCGCGCGCTGGGCCCTGCAGACTTTGCAACACGTCTTTTACGGCCAGCGCCCAGGTCACGCGATCAGTACTCACCGGCCAACTGCCACCAGAACCTGTGTCTTGTAGAATTTGCAAACTTCCGGCCGGTAAATCCGCCGGAGGCTTCACGCTATCGCGAAAGCCACTAACCTTAAACAACATGGAATTCATCACGCGCTGCGGATCGAGATGCGCGAGACCAAGGTTGGCCGCATAAGAAAGGTCACGCGTCCACACGTAATGCCATTTCTCACCCGTTTCAAAACAATCGCAGGGAATCGATTGCCCATTGTTGTAGCTGTCATCGCGAATCGCGGTCACGCTCGCCTGACGCATGTCGTCTATAGCCATACTGAAAAGCGCATCAAACAAAGGGCTGTTGCTATGTACTCGCGGATGGGTGGCACTCTCGCTGAACTCGCGTGTTTTTTCTTTATCGTCGCGCTGCTGTTGGGTGGAGCTGAGGGTAAAGCGACGCAAATCCCCCTGCCCTTTGGCGACAGAGACATTCACCTGCTCAACTTTGCCACCGGCTTCGAGTGGATTGGGTTGAAACAATTGGGAAAAAGAATCCATAGGCGCTATAGGTAAATCAGGAGATGGCACGTGAGCAGACTGGGCGCTTTGTGCGGAAACCGCAAGGCTAATGGGCGCCAGTACGCAACCCAACAGACACTTAAGGGAAAGATATTTCATACTACATCCTCGTCAGATTGTTATAGCCAGTGGCGGCTAAATTGTTGCCGAAGCGATCTGCTGTCAATGATTAACCTGCTGAATTCGTATGCAGCTCATTGCGGGTCTATATTTGATGAGGCTGTGGCCAAGTGCTATACAAAACTTTACTCATTGGACCGAGCAGGCAAGGCCCGGATGTAACCTGCAATTTGCTAGCGCTTGGCAACGGCGGCGAGTTAGTATGACTCGCGGTTGCGTCTTCTTTATAGAAGCTGCCACGAAAAAAACAACGCGACGCCCAATGTTGATTTACATGAAACATTGCTGCGCATTAATCATCATCGACTTGAAATAAAAGTGTCTTTGGGAATCTCTATGGATAATCTGACTGGACTCAACCAATCCGAGTTTCGCCGCGTACTCGGACGCAACCTTATATTGCCGCTGATTGCGGGCGTCGCCAGCGCAGCCCTCTTTGTATTGTTAATTGCCAATCTATTAAGTTCCCTCAGCTGGGTTGAACACACAGAAAAAGTATTAAGCGAGATCAATCAACTCCATCGATTGACCGTTGAAATGCAAAGCGGAACCCGCGGTTTTCTGTTAACCGGAGAGGAAGATTTTTTAACCCCCTATCGCACAGCCAAACCCAAAATCGCTACCGATCTTACTGCGCTCAAACAGCTCGTCCAGGATAACCAGGCGCAAGTGGAACGCCTCGCGCGAATCCAAATGCTAGTTGGCCAATGGGACGAGTACGCGCGCACAGCGATCAATCAAAAACGCACCAATGGCGATTACATTAGCACCATGCAGCAACGCGGCATGCAAGAGTTTGATCTCATTCGCGATGAGTTCAACGCATTTACTGCATTGGAAGAACGGTTACTGCTAGAACGCAATGATGAGTCGCGCCGCGACACCATTATTGCCATCAGCGTTTACCTGGGTTTTCTCGCACTTTTTACGGGTTTGTTGAGCTATTCCGGCCGACGCGAGTTGGTGCGCTTGAGCAATAGTTTTAACAGCGCACTTAACCAGGCACATCAACATGCAGAGACATTGGAAGAACAGGCGTGGCAACGTGCAGGCCAGGCACAACTCACTGAAAAAAGCATCGGACAGACGGCTCTGCCACTACTGGGCCGTACTATTCTGGACACACTTGCACTTTATGTAGATTACGGTGTTGCAGCACTCTATGTACGCGCACAATCCCAAAGCGATTTGCTGCGCGTGGCAACTTACGGCGGCGGCAAGCTTGATAATCAGGAGGAGCAAGTGTTTGATAGCACCGAAAGCCTGGTTGGCCAGGCGGCTTTCTCCAACCGCTTGATTCACCTTCAACAACTACCTGAGGATTATTTCCCCAAAGGGTTGACAATAAAATCAGGCTTGGGCAGCAGCTCACCAACGCATCTGGTGATGGTTCCCACGGAGCAAGATGGTCTGGCTAATGGCGTACTTGAACTCGGCTTTTTACGCACACCGACGCCGCGTGAGCTAGGTTTTTTAACCCTGATTGCAAGCAACATCGGAAGCATCCTGGAGTCCGCCCTTGCGCGCCAACGTTTGCAAAAAGTGCTGGAAGAAACCCAACAGCTGAACGAAGAGTTACAAGTGCAACAGGAAGAGCTACGCGCAGCCAACGAAGAACTGGAAGAGCAATCGCGCGCATTGGAAGAATCGCAATCCATATTAGAAAACCAGAAAGCCGAACTGGAACAAACCAACGAAAAACTCTCAGAGCAGGCTAACACCCTCGACCAACGCAACAGCCAATTGGTAAGTGCGAAAACAGAGCTGGAAAATCGCGCACAGGATTTACAACGCGCCAGCCGTTACAAGTCCGAGTTTTTAGCCAACATGTCACACGAGCTGCGCACACCACTCAACAGCGCTATGATCCTGGCAAAACTACTTGCCGAAAATAGCGGCGGCAACCTCACCAAAGAGCAAGTTGAATTTGCACAAACTATTTACGGCTCAGGCAATGATTTGCTCGATTTGATTAATGATATTCTCGATATATCCAAAGTAGAGGCTGGTAAACTCGAGCTGGCGCCCGACCAGATTCCATTGGAACAATTGGTGGAAAGTTTGCAATTAACCTTCACTCCCCTTGCACAGGCCAAGCAACTGGAATTCAGTGCCCGCATTGAAGCGGGAACCGCCGGTAGTATTTATACAGATCGTCAACGGCTCGAACAGATATTAAAAAATCTGATCTCCAATGCCATTAAATTTACCGATACCGGCAAAGTCGAATTAATCCTCAGCGATGCCGGCACCGGCGCCGTTAACTTCGCCGTACGCGATACAGGTATAGGCATTGCCGATAATCAGCAAGAATTAATTTTCGAAGCCTTTCAACAAGCCGATGGCAGCATTAATCGCCGCTATGGTGGGACGGGGCTCGGCCTCTCAATTTCACGTGATCTTGCCCATTTGCTTGGCGGCTCCATTTATTTGCAAAGCGCGCCCAACCAGGGCAGCACCTTTACCCTGCAATTACCTGCGGAATTGCAAATGGCCAGAGAGCAGAAAGTACCCGCTAGAGAGAAATTATCAGCGCTACCAACCAAGCGCGAAAGCGAAACAGAAACAGCGACAGCTCCTGCCGCCCTGCCATTCAACGATGACCGTGGCAACAGCATCCATAGTGACCGAACTGTGCTGGTAGTGGAAGATGACCCGGGATTTGCCCGCATATTGCTAGACCTCGCCCGCGAATTAAAATATCGCTGCCTGGTCGCCCAAAGTGCTGGCGAAGCCATGTCGATGGCGAGTGAGTTCAAGCCGGATGCTATTTTGCTGGACTTGGGTTTGCCTGATGCATCCGGCATGAGCGTGCTGCAAAAACTCAAAACAAATCCAGCGACACGCCATATTCCAGTACACATTATATCTGCTGCTGACAGTTCTTCTGCCGCCTTGCAAATGGGTGCCGTGGGTTATGTAATTAAACCGACTACGCGCGATAGATTGAAGCAGGTGTTTGAAAAACTCGAAAACAAATTCACACAAAAGGTTAAACGTGTCCTGCTGGTAGAGGATGACGCAACCCAGCGCCAGGCAATAGTCCATTTGATCAACGATGAAGATGTGGAAATTACCGCAGTTGCACTGGGAGGAGAAGCCATAGATTTACTGCGCAATAATATCTATGACTGCATGATCATTGATTTGAAATTGCCAGACATGCAGGGCCCGGAATTATTGCAGCGCATGTCCACCGAAGCCATTTGCTGCTTTCCTCCCGTGATCGTTTATACCGGTCGCAATCTGACGCGAGAAGAAGAAAACAATCTGCTCAAATACTCCCGCTCAATTATCATCAAAGGTGCGCGCTCACCCGAACGCTTGCTGGACGAAGTCACCCTCTTTTTACACAAGGTGGAGTCGCAGCTATCCAGCGAGCGTCAAAGTATGCTGAAGACCTTGCGCGGTCGCGATCGAGCCCTGGAGGGTCGCCGCGTATTACTGGTGGATGATGATGTGCGTAATATTTTTGCATTAAGTGGTGCGCTTGAGCAAAAAGGTGCGGTTGTTGAAATTGCTCGCGACGGCCAGGAGGCCATAGACAAACTGGATGAAGTAAAAGACATAGATGTGGTATTGATGGATATCATGATGCCCGGCATGGACGGCCTGGAAGCCACGCGTCGTATTCGCCAAAACCAGAGCTTCCAAAAACTGCCTATCATCGCCGTTACCGCCAAAGCCATGAAGGACGATCAGGAGCAATGCCTGAAAGCCGGAGCTTCCGATTATTTGGCCAAACCCATAGACATCGACAGACTCTATTCCCTGCTAAAAGTATGGATGCCTACTATGGAACGCATTTAATACCTGGAACAGGATCAATCAATGCTCCACAACACTAACGCAGATATAGAATTACCCTTACTGCTTCAGGCGATTTACCTGAAATATAATTATGATTTCCGCGAATATGCCGGCGCTTCGATCAAGCGCCGTGTTTTACATGCATTACGCCAACTTAAATGCAACAGCATCTCTGAATTACAAACCAGAATACTACATTCACCAGAAGCGTTTGCCGAGCTGCTGCAGGTCATCACTATTCCCACTACTGAAATGTTTCGCGACCCCAGTTATTTTCTGGCATTGCGGCAACAAGTAGTGCCTTTTCTCAAAACCTATCCTTCGCTCAAAATCTGGATCGCAGGCTGCAGTACTGGCGAAGAACTCTATTCCATGGCCATATTACTGCATGAAGAAGATTTGCTTGAGCGCAGTATTATTTATGCAACGGATATTAATCCCATATCACTCGAAAAAGCGCGCAAGGGAATTTTCAATCTGGAGCGCGTAGAATCCTATAGCGACAGCTATTTAAAAGCCGGTGGCATTCGCCAACTGTCCGATTATTATTCTTCTGCGTATCGCAACGCACTGTTTGATCGCCGCCTGTGTGAGAACATCACCTTTGCCGATCACAGCCTCGCTACCGACAGTGTATTTTCAGAAACTCATTTTATTAGTTGCCGCAATGTAATGATTTATTTTAATCAGGAATTGCAAGAGCGCGCACTGGGCTTGTTCCACGAATCTCTCTGCCATCGGGGATTCCTCGGGCTGGGCAGCAAAGAGAGCCTGGAGTTCTCCTGCTACGCCAATCATTTTGAAGCACTGGTAAAGGCCCAACGCATTTACCGTAAACTTTAGCTGTGAAAAAGATATAGCCATGAATCTTCGCCAAAGGCTTAACAATCTTGAAGCAATCGCTATAGGCGGCTCCGCTGGCGCTATTAAAGCGCTGCTGCATGTATTGCCCAGCTTACCCGCTGACTACTCGCTCGCCATCATGGTGGTCGTGCATATGCCTGAGCTGTTTGAAAGCCGGCTACCACACATTTTTAACCAATACATGAACCTGCCTGCACAACAGGCATTGGATAAAACGCCGATAGAAAAAGGCAAGGTTTACTTTGCACCGCCTGGCTATCATTTACTGGTAGAAACCAATCGTCACTTTTCGCTGAGTTGCGAAGAGCCCTTACATTTTTCTCGCCCTGCCATAGATATACTTATGTCCTCCGCAGCCGATACTTACGGCCCGACACTTGCGGGCATCCTGCTCACGGGTGCAAATCAGGACGGCGCCGAAGGTATGGCGCAAATCCACGCCGCTGGTGGCTTAACCATTGTGCAAGATCCACAAGAGGCCGAAATAGCTGTAATGCCATTGGCAGCCATTAAATTATCGCAACCTGATTTTATCCTTAACCTCAATGAAATAATTCATTTGCTCAACCTCAGGGAACATCATTAATGCCCTATCAGCCTATTACCAAAGTATTAATTGTCGACGACCTACCAGAAAACCTGCAGGCACTTGATTTCGCTATTGCGGAAGAAGGTCGTGAGATTTTTAAAGCGCAGTCGGGCGACGAGGCGCTCTCACTTATGCTCGAGCATGATTTTGCATTGGCGATACTCGATGTGATGATGCCCGGGATGAATGGTTTTGAGCTCGCCGAGCTTATGCGCGCCACCAAGCGCACCCGTCATATTCCTATTGTATTTGTCAGCGCTGGTGGCCATGAATTAAATTTTGCTTTTCGCGGTTACGAGGCGGGTGCGGTAGATTTTTTGTATAAGCCCCTGGACGTCACCACGGTCAAAAGTAAAGTCAATGTCTTTGTTTCCCTTCATCAAAAAAGAAGCGAGGTAAGACAACGCGTTGCCGAACTTGAACAAACCCAGCGAGAGTTGCGTCAAACCCAACTGGAACTTGAGCGCGCGCTGAAGCTGCGCGATGAGTTTATGTCCACAGTTGCCCATGAATTACGCACACCGTTAAACACCCTGCATCTGGAAAACCAGATCCGCAGCATGCAATTGAACAAAGGCGACACAGAGGCGTTTAGTGTAGAAAAACTTCGCGCCATGTTGGCCCGCGATGGGCGACAGCTGCAAAGCATGATTCATTTAATTAGCGATATGGTGGATGTTTCGCGGATACAAAGCGGCAGGCTCTCTATTCGCCCTGTGCAGACCAACCTCTCTGTACTTCTCCGCCGCTTGGCTACTGATCTCTCCGCCCAGGCAGAAGCCAGCGGCTGCTGCATTGAATTGAATCTTCAAGAAAACATCTTTGGAATATGGGATGATTTTCGCGTGGAGCAAATTATCGTAAACCTGCTCACAAATGCATTGCGCTACGGTAGTGGCCGCCCGGTAACCGTTGGGCTAACAGCCACTGAGGACACAGCCCAAATCATCGTAAACGATCAAGGTGAAGGGATTTCAAAAGAGGATCAGTTGCGTATCTTTGAAAAATTTGAACGTGGCGGCAATAAATCCATTCGCGAAGGTTTGGGCATGGGCCTGTATATCGCCATGCAATTGACCGCAGCGCATGAGGGTCATCTAAGCGTGTCCAGCGAGCCGGGCAAAGGTGCAACTTTTACATTGCAATTACCTCGCAACTTAACCCCCAGAGTAGACACAATACAAAACGCAGCGACTGAGCCAACGCATTAATTGTCAAAAATCAATCACTACTGCAACCTCCTCCCATACCATCACTGAATGAATCATTGGCATCTATACCACCAAGATGACTAGAGCAACCTATATCCCCACCACAGTAGGGCATAGCGCCATTGTCACTATTCCCGCTCGGAAGGCATAGCCTCTGCTGGTAGATGATGCAAAAATCGGCCGAAACCTCTCTCACAAAACTGTTGATAATCTCGCGTATATAAGATGAATTCATGCCAAGCCACATCAACCACATGAGAAGGCATGGAAACGCTCCGGTTTCCTGCCAAACTGCAAATATAAAAATACTTGCGTAACGCATTTCCAACTAGCTTCACATCATCTTCCGACAGGTGTGGGTAACGCGTTATGATTTTATGTTTAATGCCTTCTGGAAAAGTAAAATTCAAAATAAACTGCCCCCACTGTCGCACCAGATGACGATAGAAGAACCAGCCTATAACCACAGTTACGACAACCACGACAACAAGCCTGATAAACATAAAGTATTCCGCTCGGACAGTAATATTTCCACTCACATTTATGGTGCATGCTCCGATAATTCCAGAAACACAAAGGACCTCAATTTTTCCTGGAAAAATCTATCAATGCAATTATCGCTGCCCCATCAAGAGAGATCCCCTTAAATAGGTGGATGCATTGATAGCTATAAAAGAAAAAGCCAAAGAGCCCCAATAAAGGTAGACTCTTTGGCTTTTAAAATTTTGAAATTAATTATTTAACAGTTACAGTAATTTTCTTTGAAACCAACGGATGGTCGCCTGGAACATGTTGATAATCACCCAATACCAGCTGCAATGTATGCTTGCCGGGTGTCAGGGTAACTTCGGTTTCGGTTTGGCCTTTGCCGAAATGGAGCAATGTAGGGGATGCTGGCAACGGGGTGTGGAAATCCGGCAATGTTTCTGTATCTATCAGCAAATGATGATGACCGGAATTAGGTTGGTTTGTACCCGCGGGGACTATGTCTACGCCTGTAGCGCCAAACTTAACTTTAAAGGTAGTCGGCACTGTTGCACCATTAGCCGGTGATTCAATAAAAACCTTGGCTTTATGGTGGTGTTTCTCGGCGGCCATAGCCACCGAAGAGGCCGCTACCATCGCTCCCAGCAGAGTACCGGTCAATAAGAAATTAAAAACTTTCATGTAATGTCCCCTTAATAATATTTAAGTAAATAATAAAAACCATAACCTTATCAATCGGTAAAAGTCTACTGCTGGAACTTTTAAAAAACTACAGCTCTCGAATATTAAAGCGCCATTATGTCAACGAATAATAGTCATCTTATAACTTCTATCGAAGTGGGCACGCCTATCCATTCCTCAGCAGCTTGCTGAATCCCTAACACACGCGAATAATGTTTTTCATCGCGTAGATCAGAGATTTCGTAAATAAAGCCACCAGCTGGACCCTCTGTAGAGAAATAAGCAAGCCGGACACCACTGGACGCTATAGTGCACTCCTGGGCAATTTCGTAGCCATCTTCAAGCAGTCGCGCTCTTTTTTGATCAAACGCTGCGCAGCTGAGCCAGGCAGATACATGCTGCAACCCCTCGCCTCCGGTATCAAGAAACTCTTTATAAATACTCGGAGACAGATCATGCTGGGCAATCAGTTCTATCTGTAATGATCCGGAATTGGCAAGTGAATACTCATATAGATTCCTTAATAAAAATTTACGCAGTATTCATTCTGCAACACGGGCACACCGCAACTTTCAAGTGTTATAAATGCCAATATTCCATTGAGCGCCCCTCATTGCTCATTATTAGCGCCATGCTGCTTCAACTTGCTGCCGCGCTTTACAGTCATATCTCATTAAACAATATAAGGGTCAGCGATGCCTCACAATATCAGTTTAATTACTACCATTGCCGCCGGCCTGGGGTTAGCAATGATTCTGGGCTTTGTGGCTGTACGTTTACGTATGCCTCCCCTGGTGGGTTATCTGCTGGCTGGCATTATAGCGGCACCCACCACGCCCGGTTTTGTAGCCGATGTGGCGCTGGCAAGCCAATTGGCGGAAATTGGTGTGATGCTGCTGATGTTTGGCGTGGGTCTGCATTTCTCGATTGAAGATCTACTCTCCGTCAAACGCATAGCCATACCCGGTGCAATATTTCAAATATTACTCGCCACTTTATTAGGCGGTGGCGCCGGTTTATTTTGGGGGTTCACTGTTGGTGAGTCACTGGTATTTGGTCTCGCACTTTCGGTGGCTAGTACAGTGGTATTGCTCAAGGCACTGGAGTCACTCGGCGCCATTGATACCATCAATGGGCGAATCGCCGTGGGCTGGCTGGTGGTTGAAGATTTGGTGATGGTATTGGTGTTGGTGCTCTTGCCACCACTAGCTGGCTTGCTCGGCGGCCACAGTTCCGCGGATACACACCACGCTGCCGCGCAACATAGCCTGGGCATGAGCTTGCTGATCACTATTGGAAAAGTGGTTGCATTTATTGCGTTTATGTTGATTGTAGGCAAACGCGTTTTGCCCAAATTGCTTTGGGCCGCAGCAGGCACTGGCTCACGTGAATTATTCAGTTTGTGTGTGATAGCGACGGCAGTGGGCGTTGCTTACGGCTCCGCTATGTTGTTTGATGTTTCCTTCGCACTGGGCGCATTTTTTGCCGGCATGATGCTGCGCGAATCAGAATTCAGCCACCGCGCCGCCGATGATTCCCTGCCCTTGCGCGACGCTTTTGCTGTGTTGTTTTTCGTCTCTGTCGGCATGTTGTTTGATCCCAAAATACTGCTTGAGGAACCGGTAAAAGTCTTGATCGTCATTGCCATTATTATGTTCGGCAAAACTATCGCCGCTGTGGGCCTGGTACTGGCATTTCGCTATCCACTGAATACTGCCCTCACCGTGGGCGCCAGCCTCGCACAAATCGGCGAATTTTCATTTATCCTCGCGGGACTCAGTATTGATCTTGGATTGATGGATATAAGAACACAAAATTTAATATTAGCCGGCGCACTTGCGTCCATTGCACTCAATTCCGTTATGTTTGCCGCACTTGAGCCCCTACAAAACTGGATTCGCAAACACTCGGCTTTTGCGCGCACACTGGAATTGCGCACAGACCCATTATCCACGCTGCCCACCAGCGTCGAAGAGAAATTCCTCACTGGACAAGCAGTGCTGGTTGGTTATGGTCGTGTAGGATGCCGGATTGCGAAAACCTTAAGCGAACATAAAATTCCCTTCGTTGTCGTCGATACCAATCGCGAGATTATTGAGCAATTACGCGCGCAAAATATACCTGCCGTGTGCGGTGATGCTTCAGATTCCAATGTGCTTATCCAGGCCCATATCGCCAATGCCAGCCTGGTCATAGCCGCTACGTCAAACACTTTTCACGTCAAAAATATGATAGACACAGCGCGCAAGTTAAACCCGACTATAGAAATCGTTATTCGTACCCATAACGAAGAAGAGGCGACGCTGTGGAAAAAGGAAAATATTGGCAAGGTTTTCTTAAGTGAACAACAGTTGGCAGATGGTATGTCAGAGCATGTGCTGGCAAGGATGGGGAGACACATGTAGGCGCCGCTAAAGCGATGCGCGCCTCCCTGAATTATGCGCGCCGCCGCACCGGATGAAAAGCTGGGATAAAGTTGGGTGAAACCAACAGCATCGCCGCCATCATTTTCGGCAATAAAGATGATAGATTCGTTGTGGGAAAATCGCTCCAATAGAAATCTCTTCGCCAACCCCAGGTCGCTAGCATTTCCGTAAAATACCCTGTAGGCATCGAACATAGGCGCCAATACTTGAACATCAGCTACCCTAGCCTGTCTTGTGCTTATCATCTGCAACATCCCTTGGACTCTTTGTAAAGGCGGCCACTATAAAGAATAAAACACCGTTTTTGTAGCCTTGAAAAATAGCCACGTACTCCTGGCGTTCCCCAGCTTGTCAGTAAAATAACTTACCGCCTCGTCAAAATCATTTACCGCTAATACGTGTTGGGTTTTGTTTACCTTAAACATGGGGATAGCTCCTTTTGAGTTTGCAATCTGGATTTTTATTGTTAATGAAAATCACGCGACTTGATATCAAAGCTTTCCAGTCTCGCTGAACAATCCTCTAGATGCCCCGCAATAATATGGACCACCGGATTATTGGGATTATCGGTATTGATTTCCACTGAGCCTTTAATAATGAGTAAGCGAGCCGTGAGCAATGGCTGGCGAAAGGTTTGTTGGGTAGCACGCCAAACGATGATATTCATATTACCGGTTTCGTCTTCGAGTGTAACAAAGAGTGTGCCGTTCGCAGTACCGGGGCGTTGGCGGCCAGTGACAAGGCCGGCGACGCGTACAAAGCTTCCTTGATGCAATTTTTTTAAATCGCTTTGTTTGGTACAACGACTAAAAGGATATTCTTTGCGCAGCAATTCCATAGGATGGGCGCGCAAACTCAACCCCAAAGTTGCATAGTCATCGAGCATTTCCTTTTCGATGCCGGGAGCCAACATAAATAAATCGTCATCTTCTCCCTCAGCTTGATCCAGCAAGGCGGAATAAGGCGCTATGGCTGCCGCTTGCCAACGCGCCAGGTGACGATTTCCACTGAGCGATAAGAGCACATCTGCGGAGGCGAGATATTGTAAATCCAACTGGGTCAAATCGGTGCGACGAGCGAGATCTTGCAGTGAGCAAAACGGCTTTTCACCGCGCAACAACTCAATTTGCATCGCTTTGTTGTGATCCAGTGATTTAATCTCGCAAAAACCAAGGCGGACACCGTAAGTGCCATCAGGATTTTTATCGAGTTTATGTTCGTAGTTGCTGCAATTAATATCTATTGGATAAATAGTAACTTTATTGCGGCGGGCATCCTGGATTAATTGTGACGGCGAATAAAATCCCATGGGTTGACTATTGAGCAACGCACAATAAAAAGCAGCCGGGTGATGGCATTTTAGCCATGAAGAGCTGTAACAAAGTAACGCAAAACTGGCGGAATGTGACTCAGGGAAGCCATAACCACCGAAACCTTTTATTTGCTCAAACAACCGCTGAGCAAACTCCAATGGATGGCCATTATCGGTCATTCCTTTAATAAATTTTTTTTCAAATTTCATGAGCGTACCAGTTTTACCCCAGCTCGCCATGGCGCGCCGCAACTGATCAGCCTCACTTCCTGTAAAGCCAGCAGCAACCATAGCCAAACGAATAACCTGCTCCTGAAAGATAGGAATCCCCTTAGTATCTTTCAAGACTGCCTCAACTTCTGGTTTTGATTTCTCTATCTTCTCCAGCCCATGACGGCGACGCAAATAGGGATGCACCATTCCGCCCTGTATTGGGCCAGGCCGCACTATCGCGATTTGAATGACCAAATCATAAAACTCTTTTGGTTGCAGACGTGGCAACATAGCCATCTGCGCACGTGATTCCACTTGGAATACCCCAACACTGTTAGCATCACAAAGCATTTTATAGGTTGCCGGGTCTTCTTCCGGGATATCACTTAATTGCTTTATAGTTGGCTCATAGCTATGAACATAATCAAGCCCTTTACGGAGAGCTGTTAGCATCCCCAACGCCAACACATCAACCTTTAACAATCCCAAAGATTCCAAGTCATCTTTATCCCATTGAATTAAGGTGCGATCCGGCATACTGGCATTTTCTACCGGCACCAGATCACTGACTCGCGTTTCGGCAATAACAAAACCACCCACGTGTTGCGACAAATGACGAGGGAAACCACGAATCTGATCCACCAGGATAAAAAATTGCTGCAATAATTTTTGGTGCATTTGCAGTCCTGCGGCCACTATACGCTGTTGCAAATCCACCGACTTGTCCCACCACGCAGTTGACTTAGCCAGATGATCAACTAACGATTGCTCCATCCCCATGGCTTTACCCACATCACGTATTGCGCTGCGAGTTCGATAACAGATTACCGTAGCCGCTATAGCCGCACGTTCACGTCCATATTTTCGATAAACATATTGAATAACTTCTTCACGTCGAGAATGCTCAAAGTCAACATCTATATCAGGTGCTTCATCACGCCCTTCAGAAATAAAACGCTCAAACAACACATTGATTTTTTCAGGGGAAATTTCAGTTATCCCTAAGCAATAACAAACTACAGAGTTGGCCGCCGACCCCCTACCTTGACAAAGAATCTTTTGGCTACGCGCAAACTCCACTATGTCATACACGGTAAGAAAGAAGTACTCGTAATTTTTACATTCAACGAGAGACAACTCCTTTTCAATTATTTTCTCTATTCGTTCAGGAGTCCCCTTCGGCCATCGTTTATGTTTTCCTGTACCAACCAATTGCCGCAAATAATCAGTGGGAGTCAGGCCCGCCGGAACCAGCTCTGCGGGATATTGATATTGGAGATCCTTCATTTGAAAAACACATTGATCCGCAATAACCGCCGTTTCCAACAACAACTCATCCGGATAAATCCCCACCAGCTCAGGCAGGGATTTTAAATAAGCCTCAGCATTGCTACACAGCTGCGTCCCCATATCAGCCAGGGTTGTGTTGTGGCGAATAGCGGTGAGCACATCTTGCAAGGGCTTACGTTTTTGTTCGTGCATCAGCGCTTCTCCGCAGGCCACCAGCGGCACGCCCAATGCCTGGGCCTGTGGATACCATTGTTGAAACGCTTGCTGCTCCCCTCCTCTTAATTGGTGATTGACACCAAACCATAAGCGATCAGGAAACCCCTGCTGGAGGGATTGCAAAAGTGATAGCGGATTTTCGATATCCGCATTGGCTTGCCCCACCCAAATAATCAGGCAGTTTTGCAAGCGAAACCGCAGGTCTTCAAAATGAGCTTCGTATTCACCTTTGGGTGCGCGTCGACGTGCAAGGGTGATAAAACCGGAGAGCTCTGCGTAAGCCTGTCGCGTAGGCGCAATTGCAATCAGCTGCATGCCGTTAGACAGTTGGAAGCGACTGCCGACAATTAATTTAAAGGTAATATCAAGTTCTGTTAATTCTTTAATGGCATTGTAGGCTTTGACTATGCCCGCCAGGGAGCACTCATCGGTAATAGCCAATGCGCTGTAACCCAGCTCAACAGCGCGATAAATATATTCCGGCGGATGGGATGCACCGGTTAAGAAAGTGAAATTGGTAATAGTGTGTAGATGTGCATAGCCCATATTTGATCACCTCGCGATTATCCGAAGATGCCCTGCACATACCACTGCTGGCTGTGCAGATCGCGGTAAATCCACAAGCGCAAATGATCGCTGCGCTGCGCCAAAAAATAATCTCGCGCAATGGGTGTGCGCCACCAATTATTCTGGATACGCTCCGGCCCCACTAACAACTCCACCTGTCCGCGCCAATAAAGCTGGTCGCCCCGCTGTTCCATTGCTATGGGTTGCGGCAATAACCAGGTGGGGCGCAGCCCTTTGGTATGCGCGGGTGGTAATTGCTGATTGGGAGTCTCTGCCAGTGAAATTTTTTGGTTGCTCACATCAGGCAGATAGCTATCGCAATAACTCAATTTATAAATAGCCGCCTCGCCCAGCCGCGCTTTTAATTTGGCGGCGGTGATAGCGAAATCGCGGGTACGCCTGTCGCTTTTGCGGGTTTGGTTAAAATCCAGGGTTTCGTTGGAATTTTGCAGCGGCGAGGTGCTATTGCAGCGCAGCTCTAATGTATCCACTTCAAAGGGTAATTGATGCTGTTCCAGTTTGATCAAGCTCAGGTCGAACAATAATTGCCAGTGAGTTTGCGGATTATCGCTGCGCACCGCTAAAGGCGCGCGGTTATGATAAATATCCGCCAGCGTCCACTCAATCAATTGGGTTTGCTGCTGGCGTTTGCGCAGATAACCACTGAGCTTTTGTAAAAGATTTTCTATGGGATGGTGCAATTGATCCAGCTGGCGCAAGGGGTAATCAAATTGCAAGGTTTCGACAAAATATTCCACCGGTTTGTACATCTCCGGCGGTTTTTGAAACAAACTCGATTGATGGAACTGATGATCCAGCGCAAAGATCTCACTCAATGCATCGGTAAATTCATGCCCAAACCGTTTGGTAATACTGCCAAGGGATTTTGCCTCTATTTGCCGGACGAGATCGCCAAGGCTGGTAAAGCCCATTTTGTATAACCCATCCACTGCAGCGGGAAAGTCATGCAACAGCTCTATAGGTAATTGCTTAAGGCGCTCGATAAATAAAGCTTTATTGTCACCACAATCAATGTCTCGCCCAGAAAAAGATAACAACCAGGCGCCGCGTGCGGTATGGGCCAACCCTGGAATATAGTCGTAAAAATTATCCTGCATAAACGCAAAAATCTGCGCACTGAGTTTTTGCAGGCTTTCAAATAAAAAAAGACAGCTAGAGAGTTCCAATAACAAACCGCCCTGGCTGATGGGCTCGCACAGATAAGTTTCAATATAGGGCGTGAATTGATAGAGGTGCTCGCAAAGTTGATCCAGCAGCAATGCTTCTGCTGCCGGGTCGCGATTGAGCATTTCGCAATTGCTCAACAGGGTCGCGGTAGTGATATCCATACCACGCACCACGCCCGCCGCACGCGCCGTTTTGTTGGCATAAATCACCCGCTGCTTTTCGGCAACCGCCAGCGGCGATGGAACGTTTATATCCACGACGTTCAACGCCATGGCAGGCAAAGATGGCAAGCGCAATGCTAGCCACAGGGATTCACCCGGCTTTTGCACACAAGACTGAATAGTTCGCATCAGGATTTGCCACGTCGCAAAGGCGTCACAACCGGTTTGCGCTTGAAAGGCTGATCCAATAAACGGTGCGGCAACAGCCCTTGCCAAAGCTCAGGCAGCGCGAGCTGGACAGGTTTGGCATCATGCGTTTGTAACATGCCTTTCTGTTTAAAAAGAGTGACCTGCAAGGCCGTCGAGCCCAATTCCAGCCACAAGCGCAAACTGGCTGGCGAACTTTGGCTGCGCATACTGGCGGGGCGAAACAGCAGATACAAACCGGCACCATCAGCCGCCGCCAACTGACATTTGCGCAGCTCGGCATAGCTAAGTGCCTGCGTAGGCTGCCACCCCAGCACGGCGTCGCAGGCCTGGGCACGGGTCAACTCGTAAAAGCTCGCCAGAAAATCCGCCTTGGTGCTGGCTTGGACGATGATGATGCGATCCAGATCCAGCCCCGCCTGTAACAACCCCTGGGCAAAAGGCACTGCTGGCGGGTTGAGCAGCACAATAAAGCCGCTTTTCAGATTCAACAGCGCCGGTGTCAGCAGTTGCCATTCGCCATGGTTAAGGTTTTGCTGGCAGATTTCGATCAGACTGCTGCGCGGCCAACCACCCTGCCGCAAACCGGCATTGAGCGCTGCAAAGCCCGTATCTACCGGTTGTGCCAACGCCGACAATAGCTCGCCGCTACAACCGCGCCATATATCCTGCCGCTGCAACAGCTGTTGCAGTGCTTCGCCAGACCCAGTGCCAGCGGATTTAGAAGGCCCGGCAGAAGGCGTAGTAGATGGAGGGCTGAATGATGTCATGACCAAGGGATGCAACACTGTGTTTATATACAGTATAATCCCCCAGGGCATCTTTGGGGCAAGTCGGGCTTAGAACATTTCATCCTGCGACTGGAAGCATTTAAAGCCGGGATTTGAATTTGTTACTTGCTGTCCAACAATAGCGACTAAAGACGCAGCGGCTATAGCCAGCAAAAGATATGACGAACTTGAGTCGAGCGCAGAATTTCATTAGATTTCCTCGCCCTGTCTTTTATTTATTGCACAGGCTTAACAATCACGTCAAAGGAGATGTCTATGAAAAAGTTTATCGCGCCACTGGCTCTGTCGTTATTTAGTTTGAATGCGTTTGCCGCTAGCGAAACCGAAATAAAACCGCTGCTCACCAAAGAGTTTGCCGATATCGCCGGCAAAGAAGGTGTGATGCTAACCGTAACCTACGCGCCGGGCGCCAAGGGTTCCATGCATCGCCACAATGCCCATACGTTTGTGTATGTACTTGAAGGCTCCGTCATTATGCAGCTGAAAGGAAAAGAACCTGTGACACTCAAACCCGGCGATACTTTTTATGAAGACCCCAACGATATTCACGTAGTTGGGAAAAACGCGAGCGAAACCGAGCCCGCCAAATTTTTAGTCTTTTTTGTGAAAAACAAAAAAGCTGATCTGGTTGTTCCTGTGAAGGAATAATCTCACTGTTATGAAGAATCCATGAGCGATACCACTCCCGACCTTCCTCCTCATTATTACCTGGATAATTTCCAATTCCTGCTGGATTGGGTTAACCGCCATTACCAGGATTTACTGGGCGACGAGGATCGGGATTTTATCGCTCGCTTTAATCAGCTATCCCCAAACAGCCCACCCTCTCAAAATAGTAAAGGCAGCCAATGCTTATTAGTGAGATTACTGGGACGCAAGGGCCCGCACTTTCGCGCCGATAAATTGCGCTATGAGGAAATTGATCAGCTAACAGAGTGCGCAGCGCAATTAGTAAATCAACAACTCCTGCACGTCGATGCACAGCTCGCGCTGGATGAGCTGGCGGCACTCCTCACCAAACCCGAGTTGCTGGAGCTATTCACCGCCGAGTTACGCCCCTACAAAAGTGAGCGAAAAGAAACCCTGGTATTATTGCTGAGCGATGCATACACACAGCCACAATGCTGGTCTGAGTGGACAGGTAATCGCTTCGGTGAACTTTACACAGTAGCCCTACAAGACATAATTGCGCGTTTCTTACTGCTCTTTTTTGGCAATCCCTGGCAAGACCTTACCGAATTTGTGCTGCAAGACCTGGGACTTTACCGCTACGAACAATACCTGATTGATCACCAGCATCGCATCTTCAAAAGCCGCGAAGAACTTTTGCAATATCAACAACTGTTGTTGCTGCGCGACCTGCTTGAGCAAGCGCAAACCACCGAAGACTTGCAACAGCTCAACACGCTCATGCCACAGGCCTACGCAAGCACCACCATGGAGCGCCGTCGCGGGCGCTTGTGCAACCAGCTCGCTTATGAATTGGAACGCGCTGGCGAATTGAATTTGGCTGTACAACTCTATCAACAAACCCAACTGCCGCCCGCACGGGAACGCCGTATTCGCTTGCTGGAAAAAGCGGGCGATTATCAGCAGGCCTGGCAATTGTTGAGCGAGCTATTACAATCACCCACGAGCGAAGAAGAGTTACAAATTGGCGAGCGCATGGCCCCTCGCCTCGCTAAAAAAGCCAGCGTTTTATTTTCGAAAAAAACAACAAGCATCTTGCTTGAGCAAAAACTATCGCTCGTGCAACTGCACAATGACGATGGAGAGCTTCACAATGTGGAAGAAATCGCCCGCCTGCATTTCGACCGAGCTGGTGCACCCTGTTTTTATGTAGAAAACCAATTACTCAATGGCTTGTTTGGTTTATGGTTGTGGCCGGAGATGTTTCGCAATATTGATGGTGCTTTTGCCAATCCCTTTCAGGCGGCGCCGCTGGATTTGTATCAGGAAGATTTTGCACAGCGTCGTCCGGGCCTGGCGCAGCTGTGGCAATTATTGGAGAGCGATACCCACCACCAACACATACGCGACTACTGGCAGCTCAAACAAGGCATAACCAATCACTTTGTCAGCTGGCCGCTATTGGATGAGCCGCTGTTGCAACTGGCGCTCCAATGCATTCCTGCCACGCATTTAAAAGCTATTTTTGAACGCTTGTTGTTTGATATCAAAAACAATCGCAGCGGCCTGCCGGATTTGATTCAGTTTTTTCCGGCACAAAATACGTATCGCATGATTGAGGTCAAAGGCCCGGGCGACCGTGTGCAGGATAACCAGCGGCGCTGGCTGGATTATTTTGCGTTACACAAGATTCCCGCCGAGGTGTGTTATGTCAGCTGGAGTTGAACAAGACATAGACGATATCGAGGCCCGTTTATCGCCTGTTTCGGTAAAAGCCCTGGCTGAATTTTCGGCCAAATGCGGCAGTCTTGATCGTAAATTTACACCTGGCCCCAGCGCACTTGAAGGTATTGAAGGGCACCAGCGGGTTGCAGCCAATCGCCCGGAATATTATCAGTGCGAGCTCAGTTTAAAACTCCATTATCGCGACCTGCTGATTCGCGGCCGCGCCGATGGTTATGATCCGGTTCATCATTGCATCGAAGAAGTAAAAACCTTTTACGGCGATTTCGATAAAATCCCCCACAATTATCGCCAACTGCATTGGGCGCAAGCGAAACTCTATGGTTGGATGCTGTGCGAGCAGGAAGGCTATGAGCAAATAAACCTGGCGCTGGTGTATTTCCATTTAGGTGATCAAAAGGAACATCGCATAGAAGAACAATTTAATGCCGCTGAACTTGCTCACTATGGCACCGCCTTGGCAGAAAATTATTATCGTTGGCACAGGCAGCAGCTTACCCGTATGAACAGGCTGCATAAATGGGCAGTCGATTTGCAATTTCCCTACCCTGAACTGCACCCAACCCAGCGCCAAATGGCCGAGGCGGTATACAAAACCGCAGCGACAGGACGCGTACTGTTGGCAGAGGCTCCCACAGGCACAGGTAAAACCCTCGCCAGTTTATTTCCTGCGATTAAAGCCCTGGGAAAAACGCCGGTGGATAAAATTTTTTATCTCACCGCCAAAACCACTGGCAAACATTTGGCACTGGAGAATTTGCAACTCATTGCCACAGATGCCACGCCACTGCGAACCTTGGAACTCACTGCGCAGGAAAAAGCCTGCTTGCAACCCGACAAGCAATGCACAGGCGACAGCTGCATTTACGCATTTAATTTTTACGACAAGCTGACGAATGCACGCGCAGCCGCGGCACAAACTCCATTACTTAACAAAGCTGCACTTGCACAACTGGCCGAGGAACACCAACTCTGCCCTTTTTACCTGAGCATGGAAATGAGCCGCTGGGTAGATGTGGTAGTGGCGGACTTTAATTATTATTTTGATGGCAATGCGCTCTTGCTTGGACTCACGAAAGAATTCAATTGGCGCCCTTGTTTATTGATTGATGAAAGCCATAACCTGCTTGATCGCGGCCGGCAAATGTACAGCGCCAGCCTGAGCCGCAGCCAGTTGCTCGGCGCAAAACAAAACGCGCCTAAAAACCTGCATAAAATAATGGACAAGATAAACCGGCTCTGGCGCGAGCTGAATAAAACCCTGGACTTTAACACCGAGCAACTTTGCCTGCTGCCCTCATCGCCCGAAAAAATTAATCTGGCGCTGCTGGAATTTACCAATCAGTATCTGGAGCTTTTGCAAAAGCAGCCGGATCACCCTATACAACATACGGTCGCCCAGGAGTTCTTTTTTGCCGCGCTGGATTATCTCGCCAAACTTGAGCTGGTGGATTACGACTATTGCATAGACATGCAGCAACCCGCCGAAAAAGATGAATACCTGAATTTGCGTAACCTGATACCGGCACGTCTGTTAGCACAGCGACTTGCCAGCGCGCACTGCGCTTGCTTTTTTTCCGCCACGCTGCAGCCGGCTTATTTTTATCACACACTGCTGGGGTTACCGGATGATGCAGTACACCTGCAAGTGGACTCGCCGTTTAACGCCGACCAATTGCAAGTCCATATAGCGCAGCTGAGTACACGTTACCGCGACCGGCTGCGCGCTATAGATCCCATCTGCGCTATAGTGCGCGAGCAATTAGCGACGCAACCGGGCAATGCACTGATATTTTTTTCCAGCTATGAATTTTTGCAGCAGGTAAAACAACAACTGGAAATACAACTGCACGATAGCCCCGTGCAATTGCTCACCCAGGCGCGCCATATGAGCGAAAGCGAGCGGCAAGATTTTTTGCAGCAGTTTAGCCAACACCGCAACCTTTTGGGGCTGGCAGTGTTGGGTGGCGTTTTCAGTGAAGGGGTGGATCTGGCGGGTGACAATCTTACCGGTGTGTTTATTGCCACCTTGGGGCTACCGCAAGTAAATCCGGTGAATGAATATATGCGGCAGTTTTTCCAAAAAGAATTTCAGCAGGGTTACAACTTTACCTATATCTATCCCGGCATACAAAAAGTGATTCAGGCGGCCGGACGTGTGGTTCGCACCAAAAAAGACAACGGTTATTTATGGTTGTTGGATGACCGTTTTGCACAAGCGGAAATCCAGGCATTGCTACCCACTTGGTGGAAGCTGGACCAAAATTGATTGAGCAGCACCAACACTACATGCCAGGACGAAATTTTTTAATATGGCGATAAGCTGCCACCACCTGTTTAAAATTTTCTTCCATGGCTTCCACCATAAAATCTGGCAGACCACGGCTGGCAAGTTTATCCGGGTGGAATTGATTGGCCAGGCGACGATAGGCTTTTTTAACCTCCGCATCACTGGCGCTCGCCGTTAACCCCAGTGCGTGATACGCCATAGTCAAGCCGTCATCGGGTGTATGGTGAAAGGCTTGCTCTCTTTCCGATTTTTCTTCTTGCTGCTCCGACTTGGCCTCTTCAAATTGGCGCTCTTCTTTATCCTCTTCACTTTCACCCGGTTTAGCCTTATCAGTTTCAGGATGAGGTTTTCGGCCAGCGGCATAATCGGAATACTCGAACTGGGCTGAAATCATACGCAGCAAATAATCGAATGCAATGCTGGAAAATCCCAAGCCTTTGGCAACCCGCTGGATAATCTCCACCTCAGGATTAACCAACAAGCCATCTTTGCGCGCAAGACCAATAAGGTAGACCAACAGGATTTCTGTCTGGTTTGGATTTTTTTCGGAGAGCTGATGAAACTCCGCCAGTGTTTCGTTGAAATCAAACGCGGGTTTTGCGCCTATTTTGAACAGATCAATTGCCTCACGGCGGCGCCCCTGATTCAAACCCATATTTTCCATATAGGTTTCGGTGAGATTAACTTCGACCTGATTAACCTTGCCATCACTTTTGGCGATATAGCCTAATAAAATAAATACAGTGTGAAAAAAAATCCCTTCGACTTTATTAAGCCGCGATTTTTGGGCGGTACTGAATCTGGGTTTTCTTTCGGAAAAATTGCCAAGGAGCGCTTGTGATACCACAGAGCCAAATTTAAAGGCCAGGAATGCCGCTAAAAAAACAGCGCCGATAAAAATGACTGTTGCTGTCATATCAAAACCCGCAGGGACTAACCACTGGCTGTGAATTTCCCACCAGCTTAATCCCGACGGTTTATGGGTTCGGTTCGCTAACTAACAGCCTGCCCCTCTAAGGCGTGTGTTGCCCGCCCGTTACGCCAATCACCTCGGCAGTGATATAACTGGATTCTTGCGAAGCCAGGAACACAAAGGCCGGCGCAACCTCTGCCGGTTGGCCGGGACGTCCCATTGGCGTTTTCTCGCCAAAGTGCTCCAGCTTTTCTGGCGGTTGCCCGCCGCTCTGCTGCAAGGGCGTCCACACAGGACCAGGCGCAACGGCATTAACACGAATGCCTTTTTCAATCAGCATTTTGGCCAGACTCTTGGTAAAAGCAGTAATGGCTCCTTTCGTTGAAGCGTAATCGAGAAGACCCGCTGATGGCTGATAAGATTGAATAGACGTGGTATTGATAATACTGGCACCGGGCGGCATATAAGGCACAGCAGCTTTGGTCAGCCAGAACATGGCAAATACATTGGTCGTAAAGGTTTTTACAAACTGTTCACTGGAAATATCTTCAAGCTTTTCTGTGTGCTGCTGTTTGCCTGCGTTGTTGACAAGAATGTCGATACCACCCAATTTTTCCACGGTTTTTTCAATAAGAACTTTGCAAAAACGTTCGTCATTGATATCGCCGGGAATAGCCACGGCTTTGTGATCTTCTACTTTAATCTGGCGCAGCGTCTCATTACCATCGACCTCTTCGCTCGGCAAATAATTAATCACCACATCCGCACCTTCCCGCGCAAACGCAATAGCAACTGCACGGCCAATACCCGAATCGCCACCTGTGATGAGTGCTTTGCGTCCTGATAAACGATTGCTGCCGCGATAGGTTATTTCGCCGTGATCCGCTTGGGGTTTTAAAATAGAATCCAACCCCGGCTCGGGTTGCTTGCTGTCTGGCTTAACGTGGGGAGTGGAATACTGGTGACGAGGATCTTGCATGGTGAATTGATCGCGGCTGCTCATGTTGGCCTCCTGATATACATCATTAGTGACGTTGGTATATCAGCATGGGGCGAGCAAGCCGGTGCTTCTGTACGTTAATTAACTGTGCAGAAACACTCACCGTTTGTTGAACAATTTAATACCCAACAAACGGCGTAGAACGATTTTTTTAAAAGCTTATTGGTTTTTAAAGCCCTTACCCACCACATAAACTTCGCGCGAGCGAGGGCGCGAGGCATTGGGTTTGCGGATAACAACTTTTTCAAAACTGGTGCGGGCGTCTTTTACATAATCATCAAAGCCGTCGCCCTGAAAAACCTTGGCCACAAAATCACCTTTGGGTTTTAACACCTGGCGCGCCATGTCCAACGCCAGCTCCACAAGGTACATGGACGCCGCCTGGTCAGCTACATCTACGCCGCTGATGTTGGGGGCCATATCGGAGATAACCACATCGGCTTTGCGGTCGCCGAGCAAATCCATAATCTGGTTGAACACGGCCTCTTCGGTGAAATCGCCCTGGATAAAATCCACATTTTCGAGGGAATCCATCGGCAAAATATCAGAGGCAACCACACGCCCCTTCACCCCCACCAACCGGCCGGCAATTTGCGACCAACTGCCGGGCGCAGAACCCAAATCCACCACCAGCGAACCTGAGCGAATCAACTTATCTTTTTCGTTCAGCTCCAACAGCTTATAAGCGGCACGCGCACGGTAGCCATCAATCTGCGCTTGTTTAACATAAGGGTCGTTGACGTGCTCTTCGAGCCAACGGTTGCTGCTTTTTGATCGAGCCATGAACATAAACCACTATCGAGAGGAGACAGGCATTGCAGGGCGCATCTTCGCCAGTTCGCATGTGCCTTGAAGGCGCATATGCCTTGAGAGGCTGTAATTGTATGCCTTTCCCCGCCCGAAAAACCAGTTACAAAAAAGGGCGAACCCGCAAAGGTTCGCCCTTTCGTTAGGTGACGCAAGCCAGATTACACCAGGCGACGACAGCCCCACACCAACGCCAAAGCCCCCAGTATCAAGCCAAGTGCGCCAGGTTCAGGCACTGAGGCAGGCGTGCCGTTGACGGTAATTTCAGCAAGGTAACTTTCGCTTGCCAACTCTAACCCCATAGCATCGGAGAGGAGAACATCATCCAGCTTGAGGGTACTTGTACCCGCCTCACCAGCGGTAAACACCAGGGTGAAAAGCTTCAAGGCATCTGCCTGGGTAGACAAGTCGGCCAACAAGGAGAAACCCGAAAGATTCAGGCTGTTACTGGACGTTGGGACGGCTGCGAGTCCGTAGAAAACCGAGTCATCCAAATCGGTGCTAAATACCGTTTGTTGGTAACCCGTCACAGCGCCGTTAAACGACAGGTTCATATCAAACCCACCGAGATCGGTGGCTTCCAAACCCGAAATCCAAACATCGAGCGACACTGTGTCGCCCAGATTATAAGACTGGGCAACATCGCCGCCCGAATTGCCAAACGATAGTACCGGCGTTGCGAATACGTTGGAGCTGAACGCACTTATAAGTGCGCTCACTGCCAGGATTTTTTGAAACATTTTCATTTTTTAATTCCTGTTTTTATGTGTGTTATTGATTAACGCGCGCATGCTGCTTTGGTACATTTGAGGGTGCAGACACGTGCATCCAGCAGGTTAATCACGCCGTCGTTATTAACGTCGTAAGGGCTGCCCGCAGGCGCTGGAAGATTCTTGCGCGCAAGGATCATGTCGATATCATCCAGATTAACGGTGTTGCTGCCGTTGAAGTCACACAGCAATGGCGCTGCCGAAGAGCTTGAACTTGAGCTGGAACTCGCTGCACTCATGGTGAATGTTTGCCAGGCCGTATCAAATGCACCGTCGACCAAGGGACCAACCGTAAAGAAGTACTTCACCGTTGCACCCGTGGGGATATTGCCCAGGGTGAATACATTGGTGTTATCCGCGTTGTGGGTCATGCGGAAATTTTGTTGGCCTTCGTTATTCACGATGTAATGAACATCAACCCAGGCCGCATTGTTAACATAGAATTTAACACTGCTGCTCGACAACACTGTATAGCCATAAGCATTTGACGAAGAGGCACTTGAGGTTGAAGAGGCGCTGGAGGTTGATGACGCAACACTGCTTGCGGAAGAACTCGCCACACTGCTGACTGCTGAACTGGCAACAGATGATGAACTGCTAGCCGCCGTCACATTGGAAATGCGGAACCAGTTAAGGCTCCAACCACCTTGCTGTGCGTATATACCGAAGTTGTAAGAACCGGCATTGAGACTCACGATTTGGGTGATAGTGGTCCAGGTTTGGCTGCCGCCTGTTGCAGGTACATTAACACTGCCCAATTGAATGCTTCCCGCATTTAAATCGGACGAGAACATAGTGGCATTCGGGCTCGCAACACGGTATTCAATTTGATACAAGCCAGAGGTTGGAATAGTCAGGCCTGTGTAAGCCACCCAATTGCCCGCACCTACGTTGTTAAGGTTTTGGCCACCACCAACATCTTGCGTGCTAATCACCTGCACACCTGAGGTCGCCATAAATGCTTCAGCTTGCATCAACCAGTTAAACGCATTGTTTGCACTGGACGAAGAACTGACGGATGGAGAACTGCTGGCAGACGAGGTTGCTGCACTGCTGGAGCTGGAAGCAACACTGCTTGCAACCGATAAACTGCTTGAACTGGTAGCGATTGAACTTGTAACAGAAGAGCTACTGGAACCCACATTGCCACTCGATGAAGAGCTGCCCATTGCCTGGCAAGCTGCATCGCTTCCACAATCCCAAACTATATCGTCGATCGCCATTGGGAAAGCAGACGTTGGGGTTGGATCAAGACTCGCAATCATGAACAGCTGCGACATGGATTGCAGCGCATTAATGCCACGAATTTCGGAAATCGGGATGGATGCTTGCGCCCAATCGCCATTACGCACCAAACCATAGGCAGTAGTATTCGCCGGGAAATTTACCCATTTTTCGTTGGTGTAAGTATCGGCAATACCAATTTTAAAGCCAACGTTGGCCGGAATCTTGATTTTGAACTTCAAAGTACCATTGCCGAAGTTACTCATATCGCGTGGTTGGCGAGAGGCAATACCAGCACCAAACCATTGCGATGGGGTGTAGTTCCAGGCAATAACATTTGTACCTTCTGCCGCCGGTGTATTGCCAGCGCTCAATGAAGCCGGATTCCATACCCACAAATCGGCGCTGCCGCCAATCTCTTGTTTATTCGTGACGTTTGCATCCGTAAATACACCAAAGGTGCCGGTTTCTTTTTGGGTTTGGTTGCCGAGCTTAACTTCACCCAAACCGTTCAATTGATAAACGCGAACATAGTCGATGTACATCTTGGCTGGCAGTGGTGCCGTCACCTGGGCGTCGTTAGCGGCGTCAGTAAAGTTCCCACCCACCGCCAGGTTAAAGAGGAAATAGAACGGCGCCTGGAACTCAGACGCTTCACCACCCACAGGAATCGGTGCGGCATACATGTCGTGCTCAATACCGTTATCAACTACCGTGAAACGAATTTGCGTATCCGTCCAATACATACGGTAAACCACAAAACGGTTCGTCAGCGGTGTACTCGCCACATAAGAGTTTTTGGTTTGCCAGGCAGTAGAGGCCGCGCAAGATTCATTGCCTGGAACACAAGCGGCAGATGCATAGAAAATGGCATTGGATGCGGTGTAACTATTGATATCTGAACCCAGTGGAATCATGGACGACAAGCGATGGCCCATTTCCATAATGTCCAACTCACCTTTCGCTGGCCAGGTGGCGAGCGTAGTGCCCAGCATCCAACCTGCTGGCCACAAACCAGTACCCACTTGCGGTGTGCTCATACGGAATTCCACCAAACCGTATTTCACTTGCAGCTTGCCTTCGGTGGTGATTTTGCCGGAGGTAAACGGTTTACCGCCAAACGCTTCGCGGCGCGCCTGGATTGCCAGCGCCTTGGTAGCGGGCTCAAAAGGTACGTTCTCAATACTGAGGTTACCTGGACGGTAGTATTCAAGCTCCTGGTTACCCCAACCGCAGAGCCCGATGCTGCAGCCATCGCTATCGATGGAATTCCACACAGTGGAGTCCAGCGTATCGAAGTTCTCTTCATATAAAAGCGGGCCAATTACCGGGTTTAGCACATCTGCCATGGCAGACACACCCGTCAGCGCCATAGCACCAGCCAGCAGGGCCACGCGTGTCCTGGCTATAAAGTTCAATGTGTAGTTGCTCATTTGTCGTACCTTGTATGAGGATTATTGTTATTAATGCCGGAGGCTTTTGCCAAACTCAGGAGTAATTCTTATTGTTTTAAAAAGTCGTGTCGTGGAGTTATGAACCGCACAACTGCAGCACCATGTCATTCTGGAAGGAAGCAGTTCGTCCCAGATTTACGCGAAACTGGAACATGGGATGGCTCACGTTTATGCCAATAAGGTGGCACAATTCCTTTAATACCAAGCCTAATAAAAGGATGCGTCAAAAACCTGTTCAGGTTATTAACTTCAGGGACCGATTTATGAAGGATGGTGAAAGAAGGTAGAAGGCGGTGACGCCCGAAACCAACCCGCGTAAAATGCGCGTCCGTCTTTAACCTCTGCCGGAAAGTTACCGGCCAGGACTGCATTTATGATCCGTATTACCGAACTCGCCCTGCCCCTGGACCATCCCGCAGAAGCCCTGCGTGCCGCCATCCTCAAGCGTTTAAAAATTAACGATGCCGATTTGCTGGATTTCACCGTGTTCAAGCGCAGCTATGATGCGCGCAAAAAGAACAGCGAGATCACATTCATCTACATCATTGATTTGAGCGCGCGCAACGAGGAGAAAATCCTTGCGGGTTTTAGCGATGACAATAATGTGCGCCCAGCGCCGGATACCAATTACTACCCCGTTGGCCAGGCTCCCGAAGGCCTGAATGAGCGCCCGTTGGTGATCGGCTTTGGCCCCTGCGGTTTGTTTGCGGCTCTGACACTGGCGCAAATGGGCTTTAAACCAATCGTGCTGGAGCGAGGTAAAGATGTTCGTCGCCGCACCAAAGACACCTGGGCGCTCTGGCGTAACAAAGTACTCACACCGGAATCCAACGTGCAATTTGGCGAGGGCGGCGCCGGTTTGTTTTCAGACGGGAAGCTCTACAGTCAGATCAAAGACCCGAAATTTTACGGCCGCAAGGTGATGCATGAGTTTGTGCGCGCCGGTGCACCCGAGGAAATCATGTATGTGAGCAAGCCGCACATAGGTACCTTCCGCTTGACCGGCGTGGTATCCACCATGCGCGAAGAGATCAAAACGCTCGGCGGTGACGTGCGGTTTGAAAGCAAAGTTGCCGATTTTATTGTGGAAGATGGCCGCATCCAGGGTGTGATCATGGCCAACGGCGAAGAGATCCGCAGCCGCTATGTGGTGCTGGCACTGGGTCACAGCTCGCGCGATACCTTCCGTAAACTCCATGAGCGCGGCATTTATGTAGAGGCAAAGCCCTTTGCCGTGGGCTTCCGTATCGAACACCCCCAATCATTGATCGACCATGCGCGCCTCGGCAAATACGCGGGTCACCCGGATCTTGGGGCGGCGGATTACAAGCTGGTTTATCACGCGAAAAATGGCCGCGCTGTTTATAGCTTCTGCATGTGTCCCGGGGGAACTGTCGTTGCTGCCACTTCGGAACCAGAGCGCGTTGTCACCAATGGCATGAGCCAGTACTCGCGCAACGAACGCAATGCCAATGCCGGTATTGTGGTGGGTATTAACCCCGAGCAGGATTTCCCCGGCGGCCCGCTCGCTGGCGTGGAATTACAGGAAAAACTCGAATCTGCCGCTTACATCCTCGGCGGCAGTGACTACTGCGCGCCCGGCCAATTGGTGGGCGACTTTATCCGCAAGAAACCCTCCACCGAATTTGGTGAGGTAGAACCTTCCTATAAGCCAGGTGTAAAACTGGGCGACCTTGCGCCATCGCTGCCGGATTACGCCATTGAAGCCATTCGCGAAGCCCTGCCGGCTTTCGGCAAGCAGATCCGCGGCTTTGATCGCAAGGACGCGATACTCACCGGCATTGAAACCCGTACCTCTTCCCCCGTTCGCATTACGCGTGACAACGAGACATTACAAAGCCTCAACACGCGCGGCTTGTACCCTGCTGGTGAAGGCGCTGGTTATGCGGGCGGGATTCTGTCGGCCGGTGTAGATGGAATCAAAGTGGCGGAGGCAGTTGCCAAGGCTATGCTGGCGGATTTGGCGTCATAAAAAGTTCATCTGTCAATAAAAGCTTATCGGGCAAAGGCAGATAAATTCACATCTTGCATACAAGTGCTATTGCCTTTGGTAGCACTTGCCTACTAGTATAAGTGACCATAAGGTTATTTATGCAGTCTTTACGTTTACGGAACAGCTAACGACATCCGGTGCGGTAAAAGGAATAGCCCTGGCTCCATCGTAATAATCAATAATATCCGGAGAGCTAACATGTCTTTCAAACTCCTCCCGCTGCTATGTGCAGCGGGCGCACTTACGTGTGCCCCAAGTTCTTATGCGCAAATCAATAACTCTGCCAGTTGTGGCTATAGTACAAGTTCTGGCGCCTACACCACATCAAGCACCACTGTTAATAAAGGTTGGACCGCCCTTACCAATAAAACAGGCGACGTTGCCACCAGCTTTAAACTTTTTCTCGCCCCAGGCAACACGGCAATCAGTAATGGCAACCTGGCTACTTTCGAGGTAGTTGAGGACGGTTATCTGATCACATCACCAAGCTGGCTGCCCAACCAACCCATTCGCCAAAACACGGAGTTTCGCTTTGGTTACATGGTTACCGGTAATTTCACGGGTGTTAATGCCTATGTGATTTCTATCAACGGTAAACCTTGTGACACAGAGGCACCAACCGTCTCACTCACCGCCAGCAAGCGCCTGGTAACCACCGCCGAACAGATCACCCTTACCGCCCAGGCGAGCGACAATGTTGCTGTGCGTAAAGTCGTGTTTGAAGACAACGGAAAAGTTATTGGCCAAGCCACCAAAGCGCCGTTCACCCTAACGGTATCTATGGCCAAAGCGGACAACGGCCGCCACAACTACACCGCCAAAGCCTACGACCCCAGCGGCAACACCTCGTCCTCCAAACTTGCACGCGTATTCACCGCGATTGGCAATCGCTTCCTCGGTACTGCCGTGGATAACCCTGCTGAATTTGTCGATGCGCCCACTTATTTCAACCAACTCACCCCCGGTAACGCTGGCAAATGGGGCAGCGTGGAAGCCACACGCAATGTGATGAACTGGACCCAGTTGGATTACGCCTACAACTTTGCGAAAGCCAACCACATGCCCTTCAAGATGCACACGCTTATCTGGGGCCAGCAGTATCCAACCTGGATGGACAGCCTGAGTGCTGAAGACCAGTTGAAAGAAATCAACGAATGGATGGCCGCCGTTGCTCAACGCTACCCCGACCTCGAAATGATCGATGTGGTTAACGAAGCACTGCATGCGCCTGCGACCTATAGAAATGCCCTGGGCGGCGCCGGTGTAACAGGCTGGGATTGGGTCATCAAATCCTACGAGCTGGCGCGCCAGTATTTCCCCAACGCGCAGCTGTTGATTAACGACTACAACATCGAAATCTATTCTTCCTTCACCCAGGATTACCTGAGAATTATCAACCTGTTAAAAGAGCGCGATCTGATCGACGGTATAGGTTTGCAAGCGCATTTTCTTGAGCGCGCCGAGTTAACTGAAGTCAAACAAAACCTGGATGCGCTGGCCGCCACAGGCTTGCCGATTTACATCTCTGAATTCGATCTCAACTTTAAAAACGACGCGCAACATGCGAATCGTTTCCGCGATCTGTTCACTATCTTTTGGAACAACCCGTCTGTTGTGGGCGTAACCCATTGGGGGCATTTGCAGGGCTATACCTGGAGAGAAAACGGCTACCTGATTCGCACTAATAAATCCCTGCGCCCCGGCATGGAATGGCTGCTGTGTTATTACGCCGGTGGCACCAACTGTTCAGTGCCTGTGTACGAGCCAACGGGTTGGACTGGCGACAACTCCAGCCTGACCTTGCAAGCGGAAGAGTATGACGATGGCAAAGGTATTATTGCGTCGGGCAATGTGGTGTCTTACACAGATGCAGGCGATTGGATTGCCTTCAAGAAAGCAAACTTCAAAACAGCCTGGGACAAGCTCGCCATTACCTATATCAAAGGCAATACCGATATAGGTTCAGTGTCGTTCCACCTGGATAGCCCGGACGCACCTGCGCTTGTAGAACAAACCCTGGAGCCCACTGGTGGCTGGAATACCAGCAAAACCCTGGATATCGCCTGGCCTGCTGTGAGTGGCCAACATGATCTCTACATCAAGTTTAATAATGTGTACGGTGTGGCCAACCTGGATGCCGTGCGTTTTCACGCACCGGATGCCGCTACCGGCTTTGGCGCAAACCTGATCAACAACGCCAACTTTGAAGACGGTACTACTAATGGCTGGTTTACCTGGAACGGCACTATCACCGCCGATACATTGAATCCACACAACGGCAGTTACGCGCTCAAACTCGGCAATCGCAATGGCAATGGCCCCGTTGCTTACAGTTTGAAATCCCTGGTGAAACCCGGCAGCAAATATGCCGTAAAACTCTGGGCAAGTATTGCTGGCGCCACCTCTGCCAACGTGAACGTCACCACCAAGATTGGCTGTGCCAATAGCGATACTTATTCATGGTTGGTAAGCCCGGTCACCATCAACAATTTGCAGTGGGTTGAACTATCAGGTGAACTCAATGTGCCCCAGTGCGACCTGACAGATTTGTTGATCTACGCCGAAGGCCCTGCCGGTGGTATTGATATTTATCTGGACGATGTTTCCGTGCGCGAAGTGGTCACCGCCAACCTGGTGGGCAATGGCGATTTCGAGCAAGGCAACGTGAATGGCTGGTCATCCTGGAATGGTACCGTCGCGGCGACTACCGAGCTGGCCAAATCCGGTAGCTACAGTCTCAAACTGAGCAACCGCAACGGCAACGGCCCCGCCGTGTACAACAACCTGAAACCCTTGCTGGTTGCGGGTAAAACCTACAGCGTGAGCATGGCGGTAAGGGTCCAGGGCATCGCAACATCGCCGGTTAATATCACCCGCAAATTGACCTGCGGCAGTAACACCACCTACAGTTGGGTGGCCAACACCGCGGCAGCCAGCGACAGTGCCTGGACAACCCTGACGGGCGACCTGGCCATCCCCGCCGACTGCGCCATCAACGATTTCCTGATATATGCAGAAGGCCCGGCGAGCGGGGTTAATCTGTTTTTGGATGATGTGGTGGTGATGGCGAAGTAGCGTTATTTCTAGCTATAACAACATCACAAAGGGATCGCCAAGTGCGGTCCCTTTTTATTTGGCGATACAGTCACTGCCGGCAACCCATTAAGTAGGGAATCGTCATCCTCGCGCAGCGGGGATCCAGTTCTTAAAAAAACTTAGCTTCAAGCTCTATCTCACGCTGGCAATTCAAAAAGCAAAAGCAAGAACTGGATCCCCGCTGCGCGAGGATGACGACTCCCGAAGTAATTACAAATGTGTTTTTTCGCAAGGGAACTCAGTGACTGCAAACAAAAGGCACTAAAACCATACAGGGGCAGTCGGTTAGGGCGACGACGGTGAAATACCCAACTTTGTCTGGCACTGCCAGAAATGCTAAAATCCCGCCCCTCATAACCCTACGCCTATAAATTCCGGCCACACCGGCTCGGGATCTGATTTCTTTTATGAAACTCGACGACATTAAAAAGCTCCACCAGAAAAAATACCGCGATGAATTCGGTCACTTTCTGGTAGAAGGCGAACATTTGGTTTTGGAGCTGCAAAAAGCAGCGCAGCAAAATCCTGCATTGACCAATAGTGAATTGCTGGTCACTGAAAAATATCAGGAATGGCCAACCAGCTTTAAAAAAACGCTGGTGACAGAAAAACAAATGGCGCAAATCTCCGACACTAAAACCCCGCAGGGGATTATTGCTGTCGTACCTGTACTACCCGTAGCGACCGATTCATCAAAAAACGAACGCGCAATTTATTTATACGAAGTACAAGATCCCGGCAACCTCGGCACCATTTTGCGCAGCCTCGCCTGGTTTGGACATTTCCGTTTGCTGCTCAGCCCCAACTCGGTCGATCCTTACAATCCCAAAGTTGTGCGCTCCAGCATGGGCGCGATTTTTCATTTGCCGATTGAGCTGGATATTCCGCTCGCTGACTTGCAAACCCGCTTTCAAAACATCGCTTGCCTGGATATGGCCGGCAAACCGCTGAGCGATCCCACCGTTAAACAATTCAATTGCTTTGTATTTGGCAACGAAGCCCGCGGCGTTCCGCGCGAGCAACTTGCTGCGCTGAATGCACAAGCATTTACCATCGCCGGCAGTGGCGCCATTGAATCACTCAACCTCGCCTCAGCAGTGAATATGTGTGTGTATGAATTGGTTCGAGTGTAAGCAGTTATGAGTGAGTTATCGCCAGAATATTTACAGCGCTTTGGCGGCATAGCGCGGCTGTACGGGCAAGATGCATTGCAAGCGCTACACAAAGCACATTTTGCAGTGATCGGCTTGGGCGGCGTGGGCACCTGGGTGGCAGAGGCATTGGCGCGCACGGGCGTGGGTGAGTTAACACTCATTGAGTTAGATGACGTTTGTGTCACTAATACCAATCGCCAATCCCATGCGCTGAAATCCAATATCGGCCAATCGAAAAATCGCATCATTAGCGAGCGACTGAAAGATATAAATCCTGAAATCAAAATCCATTCGATTGAGGATTTTATCGATCAGGACAATATGAACCAGTTTATCGGCAAGCAACATCATGTCGTGATAGATGCGATGGATGCAGCCCATATCAAAGCACGCCTCGTCGCCTATTGCCTGCGCATTAAAGTGCGCCTGATTACCGTGGGTTCGTCTGGTGGAAAAAGCAATCCACAAATGGTGAAGGTCGATGATTTGGGCCGCAGTGAAAGCGACCCCATGCTTGCCAAAATCCGCACGCAACTTTATCGCCACTTTAATTTCTCGCGCGACGCAAATCGTAAATTCAGGGTAGATGCCGTCTACTCCAGCGAGCAAATGGTCTACCCAAAACCCGATGGCAGCGTCTGCATGGACAAGCAGTTTTTGCAGGAGGGTGTAAAGCTGGATTGCGCTGGCGGCTTCGGCTCCAGCGTGATGGTGACGGGAACCTTTGGGTTTGTAGCCGCAACCAAAGCGATTGAGCGTTATTTGGAAAAAACGCTTTCTCCCAAAAACTAATTATTCTCGATTAACTCCCTCGCCCTCACCAGAATGGATTGCAAACCATTGTTACGCGAAGGCGTCAGATGTTTTTCCAGCCCCACAGAATGCAATATCCCGGCTATATCTATCGCCTGAATCTCAGCCGTCGTTTTATTCTCCAGCTGCGCCAATACCAACGCCGCCAAGCCATTGATAATTTTGCTATCGCTATCAAACAAAAAATGGTGGCGATTATTTTCTACCTTGTGCGCAAGCCAGGCGGGAGTTTCGCAGCCGCGAATTAAATAGTCGGCGATGCGCAGATCCGGTTTGGGTTGGATCAGTTTTCCCCATTGGGTAATCAAACGGTATTGCGATTGCCAGTTGTTGGTTGCGATCAGCTCCGCAATGGAAACCGAACTTAAATCATCGTAGTTGTGCATTTATCTTACGTCAGCGATATTTTAAAAAGTGTTTGCGCGTTGCGCGTGGTTCGTTCGGCGATAACGGCAACTGACTCACCGCGCAGCTGCGCCAACGCGTCGGCAATCAGCGGAATATATTCGGGGCTATTACGCTGGCCTTGTCGTCCGGCAAGCGGCATATCGGGTGCATCGCTTTCCAACAACAGGGATTCCAGCGGCATGCGCTTTACCGCCTCGCGGGTTTTGTGGGCGCGCTCGTAGGTAATAGTGCCGCCGATTCCAAGATAAAACCCCATATCCCAATACTGTTTTGCCATTTCGTAGCTGCCGCTAAAAGCGTGAATTACACCGCCCTGGGTCAAGGGATTATGCCTTAACAAGCTGATTAACTCGTTATGCGCACGGCGGCAGTGAATGATAATCGGCAACCCCAGCTCATTCGCCATCTGCAGGTGCAATTCAAAAACCGGTAATTGAGTTGCCAGCGGCGTATCTATAGCAGCATCGAGCCCGCACTCGCCTATGGCAACACACTTATCACCTTGGGCAGCGATACCAAGTTGATCAGCCAATTTATCCAATGCTATGGCGTCCTTCACCCACCAGGGATGCAAACCGGCAGCCCAATAAATACCTGGGTTGCTGGCACTGATGGCATCAGCTTTAGGCCAATCCGCCTGGCTTACACCGGGAATCATCAGCCCATTCACCCCCAATGCCTGACAGGATTGCCAGACGCTTGTGCGATCCGAATCAAAGTCGGCAAAGTCAAAATGGCAATGGCTATCAATAAAACGGCTGTCGATAAAATGCATGAAATCCTCCGCAGCCCCCAGCTTAACAGATGCCATAGCGCCGGTTTGGCCTCGCCAAGAACCCAAAGGCAGGCACAATACACAAAGTATTTTGTGCCAAACAATCCCGGCACATTTATAATTTGCCGCTATATTATAAAAAACCGCCAGATGGCGGTGGCCAAGGTGGCATTACTCAAACGAGGCATCGAATGGAAATGGGCGGGACAACTCTTTGAATATGTTTGATCATTCACTCAAGAAGTTTCAACTGGGACTGGTTTATCTGTTTGCCGTGCTGGGCTTGGTGGGCATAGCCCCCTTTGTCGTATTGCGCTATTTGAATGGCGAAATCACCCATGCGGTAGTCGACCTCGCCATAGTGTTAGTCGCCGTCAGTATCGCTCTGGATTCGTTCAGGCGTGGCTATGTAGCTACCCTCTCACTGCATTTGGCATCCGGTTTTTACACCTTGGGCGCCATAGCCGTGGTGTATATGAATAGCCCGATTTTTGTGTTCTGGGTGTTCCCCGCCATTCTCTCCAACTTCTTTTTGTTACGCCCCTGCATTGCTGTGGTGGTCAATGTTATCTGTATAGGCCTGGTGATTCCCATCGCCCTGCACCTTAACCACACGCTGGATACTTTCGCCATGCTGTCGTCATTGCTGATCTGCAGCACCATGGCTTTTTTGTTTGCCCAAATTACCGAACAGCAGCGTAAAAAGCTGGAGGTATTTGCCGCCCAGGACCCGCTCACCCAGCTGGGTAACCGCCGCGCTATGGACGAAGAGCTGCGCCTGTGCACAGAAGACCATATGCGCTACAAAACCCCCGCCAGCCTGATAGTGTTTGATCTGGATATGTTCAAAGCCGTTAATGACCGCTTTGGTCACAATGCTGGCGATGAAATCCTGGTCAAAATTGGCCAACTCATGCTCAGCCGTTTACGCAAAACCGACCGTGCCTTCCGCTTTGGCGGTGAGGAGTTCGTGCTGCTTGCCCGCAACACCTCCCTGGCTGATGCCGAGATCATCGCAGAGCAAATGCGCGAGCAAATCGCCAGGGAAATCACCGGCCCGGAAGGTAATATCACCGCTTCGTTCGGCTGCGCGGGTATTCGCCACCAGGAGGATCGCGAGCAGTGGTTTATCCGCGCTGACCGCGCCATGTACGAAGCCAAAGCCCGTGGGCGCAATTGTGTTGCACTCGACAGTGAAAATCATAATGACGGACATGCTGAAACCTCTGCTACCTAGCAACAGCGTTGCGTTGAGTATTTTTTAAAACACAGCCGCCTGATTTCCCGCTATTATCTGCGATCCAAGCATTGATCCCTTGCATTAGCGCAACCTTATAAAAACGCGATTATGTACCATTCTTTTTTTGGCCTGAGCGAGCCGGCATTTTCCATCGCCGTTAACCCGCGCTACCTCTATATGAGCCAGCAGCACAAAGAAGCCCTGGCGCACCTGCTGTATGGTGTCAGCGGTGGCGGCTTTGTGATGTTGACCGGCGAAGTGGGCACAGGCAAAACCACCATTATTCGCTGCTTGCTTGAGCAAACACCGGAAAACACCGATCTCGCCATTGTCATGAACCCTATGTCCAATGTGCAGGAACTGCTGACCACGGTATGCGAAGAGCTGGGAGCGGCTTATCTCAAAGACGAGCCCAGCACCAAAGATCTCACAGACGCGCTCCATAGTTTTTTGTTAAAGAATCATACCAAGGGCCGCAACACCATTTTGCTCATCGATGAAGCGCAGCTCCTATCGCCCCAAACCCTGGAGCAAGTGCGCCTGCTCACCAACCTGGAAACCAATACCCAAAAGCTGCTGCATATCATCCTGGTAGGCCAGCCGGAACTCAAAGCCCTGCTCGCCAAACCCGAGCTGCGCCAGTTATCCCAGCGCATTACCGCACGCTTCCATTTAACGCCACTGACACTCACCGAAACCCAGGCTTATATCCGCCATCGCCTAAAGGTGGCCGGTTTGCCGGAAGGTCGCAGCCCGTTTCCTTTCGCCATCATTAAACGCATACACGCTTTTACCGGTGGTATCCCGCGCTTGATCAATGTGATTTGCGAGCGCTGCCTGATGGGTGCTTATGCGGCCAATAAAATCCGTGTGGATAACGATATCTTCAATGCGGCGCGCAAAGAGGTTGTCGGCAGCCAACCACCTTCAAGACCGCGGGATTTCTACTGGAAAGTTGCTGCAGGTGTTTTTGGTGTTGCCTTAATTAGCAATGCGCTCTATTTCAATTCGGCTTACACCAATGCTGATAACAAAAGCACAATCGCCAAAACGGTGAGCAACTCATCCAGTAGCAGCCTAAGCAGCTCCAGCGCGTCGAGCAGTAGTGCGGCACCAGCGTTTGTCCTACGCAATTACAAGCGCGCCGAAGACAGCTTATTCAGTTATCTGGGAATTCCGTTGACGTCAGAGGCACGCCCTTGCGGCAAAAACGCCAAAACTGCCTTGCACTGCGAAAAAACCAGCGTCCACACCTGGACAGAATTGGGCGAAATCAATCGTCCCGCCATCTTGATGCTGGCCACACCGGAGAAGTTTTCTACCTATGTGGTATTGCTCGGCCTTAATGATGAGACCGCATTGGTACTGGACGAGCACCAACAGAAAACCAAGGTCCCGCTGGCAACCCTGGGACGCGAATGGACAGGCGAAATTGTGTATTTATGGAAAAAGCCCGCCAGTTTTAGCGAGACCATAGTGCCGGGCGATAGCAGCGCTACTGTCGAATGGGTAGCCAATCAGTTTGCAAAACTGGATAAGCAAAAAGATGCACTCACTAACGATTTGTTTAGTCTGGCATTGGAAGAACGCGTAAAAATTTTCCAGCGCAGTAAAGGCTTAACACCCGACGGCACCATTAACCAAGCAACCTTAATGAAGCTCAACGAAGCTGCCGGCATCGACAAAACATTGATTCCCGATTTTTAAAACCAGCGATTTCTAACTCAACCGATTTTTTTACAAGAAAGCCATGTCCCTATTACTTGATGCACTCAACAAAGCCGACCAGGAACGCAAACGCAATGAAATGGTTCCCGGTATCAATAGCAATCACGATGCCTACCCCGAGCATCGCCCCCAGGCCAGCCCGGCAGTCATAGTGGCGATAACCTTTGCAGTGGCCATCGCCATTGTAGCAGCCGCTTTTTTCTTGTTCAGTGGTCGCACACAACCCGTCGCACAAACGCCGGCAATTGCAACAGCCAGCGCACCCGCACAACAAAAGGCAGCGGCATCCTCAGCGGAGCCATTAATCAAACCCGCCACTCCACAAGCTGCCGGCACACAGTCATCCCAGGATTTGATTACACCAACAACTCCGGACGCACCCGACGATTCTGTTGCCGACCTCTACCAAAAAAATGAAGCACCAATAGAAAAACCCGCTGAAAAACCCGCCGAGCAACCGAGTCAATCCCTGGTCACCCCAACATCAGGTACCTTGACACTTGCGCAATTCAGCAATATTCCCGATATCAATGAGCTGCCGCAAAACCAGCTCAATAAAATTCCCTCACTCAATTACAGCCAGCACAACGTTAACAGCGTTGGCGGTAGCGTAGTGCTCAACGGCGTTATCAGACGCCCAAACGATCAGGTGGCCAACGGCATAGTGCTGGAAAAAGTTCTGGAAGACGGCATCATTCTGCACGCGGAAAATTTCTCCTTCAAAATGCGCGCGCTGAATAGCTGGTTGAATATGTAATCTGGATAGAAAGTTTATGTAATCTGGATAGAATGTTTTTTACCCCGGTATCGATGGCTTTATCGATACCGGGTCAAGCCTTAATGACTAATACACACCGCGTTCAGCAAACCCACCGCCACTGAAAAAGTAGCTACCATCAGCGCCGATGCTATATGCCCTTCTTCGATACGCTTGGCATTGCGGCGCAGCACCACAAACACCCCCAACTGCACCAGGCAGGTAATTACCGCCCACAAACACATCTCCACCAACGACTGGGTATAAAAAATTGACGATACCAGTGGAAAGGTAAAGCCCAGAACTGCGCCAGACAAGGTAATGGCGACTGCGCTATTGTCGAGGGCAATCAATTCAAATTCTTTATAGGGTGTTACCCGCACATAGATAGCAACAAACGCAACCAGCAGCGCAAGAGCAGTAAACAAATAACTTAAAAACGCAACAATCGAATGCAACATGGAAGAGTCAAACACGTGGATCTCCTTAAGGGGTAAAAAAGTGCGGAACAAAATTGCTCATGTTAGTGGTGATAGGTGAAACATCTTCACGAATACACATGCCAGCGGCTTGATCGCCAACGACCCAGGCACCAATGACCGGATAACGCCCGGCGAATTCCGGCAGGGTACACAGCGCCTGATAAATAAAACCTTCACCGCCATAAGGGCCATCATCCTCCGCAATCAGCTGGCCATTGCGCACCAATTGCACATTCGCGCCCTCACGAGAATAAAGCGGCTTTTTTGCATAGGATTGCAAATGGCGCGGCTCAAAATAGGCTTCCAGTAAATTGGGATGATTCGGATATAGCTCCCATAAAATCGCCAGCAACCCTTTACAAGACATAACCGATTTCCACAGGGGCTCAATAAAGCGCGTTTTTGAGCGCGCAATATAGTGGCCAAACTCTTCACGCATCATCCATTCCCAGGGGTAAAGCTTGAACAAGTTTTTGATGGGCGCACTTTCGGCATCCACAAACAGCTGACGATCTTCATCCCAACCTATAGCTTCAACATAAATATGCTTACCCTTGCGCCCCGCTTGGGTAATGGTTTCCAAAATATAATGGGCGCATACCCAATCTTCTTCATTATCAGAAATGGATGCGACATAAATATCATCGTCGCCCGATAATAACGCCCACCGTTCAACAAGTTTTTCATGCAGCGAATTAAATTGATCCAGCTCCGAATACACATCCTCCAACCAATACCATTGGCACACGCCCGACTCAAGCAGTGAGGTGGGAGTATCGGCGTTGTACTCCAGCATTTTCGGTGGCGATTTGCCGTCATAAGCCAAATCAAAGCGGCCATAGAGTGAAAAATCATTGCGTTCCACCGATGCGGCAATCTCGCCCCAAAATGCGCGAGGAATACCCAATTGCCCCAGGCGATTATTGCGCACCGCAAATTGCATCGCGCTTACACACATGCGATGCAAGGTTTCAGTGGTGGCTTCGATTTCTTCGATTTGTGCGAGCGAAAATCCGTAGCAGGCATCTTCTTTCCAGTAATTATCCCAACTGTGAAACGATAAGCCTTGTGTCTCCAGGCGAGCGCCAAAATCGGGGCGCGCGGCTATCTGTAAACGTTCCATTAGCCACCTCCTGAAAAGCCATGGGCCATACCACCAAATCCACCGGTTCTGATGCTGCCCACGCGCGTGCTGTTGCCAGAGAATCCGTACTCGGAGCGCACCTGCGCATTGGATATCTCAGTGACGGTGCCATCAGTTGCAACAGCCATTGGTTTGCCTGCATCGCGATCCCAGTAATAACGCGGGCCATAATAGCCACCGCTATAACCTGATCCTGTAGCGTAGGTTTGGGGTGAGCATTGGCTCTCATCCCAATCTTTTTTGCAATCTGAAAGCGATGCATAAGAGTGTTGTCTGACCGAGGTTTCCACCGAGGGACCACATCTGGCAACCGCTATCACAGCCCCGATCATCACCAGGGGTACTGCTTGTGAACGTTTCATTTTTCCTCCGTAAAATCCATCACTAAAAAATCGCGCATTTGCAATGCGCCACGCGCACCAGGTTGCCAATCCGATAAATGGCCCGAGACATCTCCCAAAAACGGCAACGCCGTTTGCAGAATATCTTCGTGATCCATATCTTCGGCTTCAACCACACCGCGCTTCGGATTTTTTTGCATCCACCGCAAAGCGCCAAGAATACCGGCCGCCACTTGCAGTGAGGTGGCGTTGTTATAAGGCGCGAGCGCCCTTGCTTGCGCAATTGATAAGGTGGAACCATACCAATAGCATCCGCCCTCAAATACCAACAACACACCAAGCTGATCAAATCCAGTTACCACTGTATCGCGTAGCAACCATTGCCGCCTCGGTAAAATAAAATTATTTAACCGATATTGTTGAAGGGATTTACACGCAAGAGGAGCGGGCTGATAGGCAAAATATACAGTGGGCCTGTAGGTAAGATGATTCTCAGAATCGCGGATACTCAATAATTCTGCAATGGAAAAAGCTTCGTGATGGGAAATCAGCATGCCCGTCATTTCACCCCGGAATGGCACCCAGGATTTCACCGACACATTCGCCCCTCTGCGCCCGAAATAAACACCGGACGTCTCCCCAACAGAAAATGCCGTGACCTCATCACAACTATCTTCATGGCTTCCCCACCCCGCCTCCGCCATCTGCCCCGCCTCCGCTGCAAAGCCATGGGCAGACCAGGTGTTGGCAAAGCAATCTTGCGGCAAATCCGCTTCAACATCTTGCGTATCACACTCAGCGATCTGCACTACTTTTATACCCAGCTGACGAGCGAGATCAGCCCAGGACAACCAATGCGTTATATTTTTCAAGGCAGCCAGATTCTGCAAACCGGCTTTGAGTAAATGCGAAATCAATCCCGGGTTGGCGCCATGGGCAATGATCGCTGTAGTGTTATTTGACTCGCCATGTTTAGCGCTCGCCAATAACTGGTGCCGCAGAAAAAAGTTAGTGGTAGATACAACGTCCGCAGCATTGTTATAGCCGCCTCGCCAGGGCTCGACACAGGTATCCAAATAGAAAACATCATGAGCCTGACACCACTGCAACAATGCCAAGGATGAAACATCGACGGAGAGATTAAGCAACAAATCTCCACCGGAAAGATATTTTACCAGCAGATGCTGATAATTTTCCGCCATCAATGGCTCTCGATGAAATTCGATCCCATAGGTATCCGCGATATCACGGCCCCTGTCGTCCGCCGTGATTATTAAAATTTGCGCGGGCTTGATCGATAGAGAGTTAAGCAATAAAGGCGTGATCGCCTGACCAATGCTTCCATAACCCACCAGCACTATTTTTATTTTCGTAAAATCCATAATTCCGCACTAAAGTTGCTGCGCCACCCGATTGCATCTATTACCTCGGCGGCCTTGCGTAAAAAAAGGCGCCATTTTTTCACAATCACTCGCAATAAAAAAGCACAGCAACCCGGTCCTGAGCTCAACCCATCAAACAGGTCAAACCACCATCAAGGTGGAAAAATCTGCTGACCACTTGAAACTACGAAACTTGTCGTATATCTTAATTACGAAACATGTCGTAGTTAATCTGCAGGAGGCAAGCCCATGAGTAACCCCAGTCCCGCCGAGCTGGCGATTTTGCAAATCCTCTGGCAACAGGGGCCGAGCAAGGTCCAAGCCGTTAATGACAAACTGTGCGAAGAGCGCCCGGTGGGTTACACCACCACACTCAAAATCATGCAGCGCATGACGGAAAAAGGCCTGCTTGGCCGCACCAAGGATGGCAAAAGCCATGAGTATTACCCCTTGGTGCAAAAAGATTCCACCCAGACATCCCTGCTTGATAAATTAATTTCCACTGCGTTTGGCGGCTCCAAATCAAAACTGGTGATGCAGCTTTTGGGTGGCAAGGATATCTCCCGGCAGGAGCTTTCCGCTATCAAAGACTTCCTAAACACCATAGACACAGCACCAGTGGAAACTCACAAGCAAAACAATAATAAACCTCACAAATAATTTGCGCTGAAAAGGAGATTGAAGATGAACAATTTAGTAACGCCTTTCACCAAAGTCCTGAACGGTGAACTTGTTTACGCGTTAGGTTGGACGATTTTACATTCGCTTTGGCAATGCACGTTGATAGCAGCCTTATTGGCTGTAGGTTTGCAATGCAGCAAAAAATTATCCAGTAATAGTCGCTACCTGCTCGCTTACACAGCACTGCTACTGTGTTTCTTTATAAGCTTGATCACGTTTCATAGTTATTGGGAACAGGCCAAAGCTGCACGTCTGGCGTTAACGCTGGATGCGCTGGGTATTAAGCTTCCCGGCGTAGTCAATGTTCAGAGCCAATTCCAGCAGTGGCTTGCCGGTGCCGATCATTATTTAGTGTGGATTGTAGTGTCCTGGCTAACTGGTTGCGCGTTTATGTCTTTACGCGGGTTGGCAGACTATTATCGTTCCCTGCATTTAAAAGATAGTACAGATGAAGCAGTTTCAGCACACTGGCAGCAGACACTGGCAACACTTCAAACACAAGTGCAGGTAGTGCAACAAGTCAGCCTGCGCATTTCCAATCGCATCACATCCCCCTGCACCCTCGGTCACTTCAAACCTGTCATTTTATTGCCTGTAGGCCTGCTTACAGGTATATCGCAGGCACACGTAGAAGTTATCTTATTGCATGAACTGGCACATATCCGCCGAAGAGATTATGCCTTTGGCTTATTGCAGATACTGATCAATATTTTGTTCTTTTTTAATCCGATGACACTCTGGATTTCATCCATCATAAACACAGAGCGCGAAAATGCTTGCGATGATATAGCCGTAGATATCTGCCAAAGCCCGATGATTTTTTCCCACGCTCTACAGGATGTAGTTGAGATAGAGCAGAGCAAGAAAGCCATTGCCAATCAATTAGCCACATCAATGACGATGATTGGAAAAAAAATGTCGTTACTAAACCGCATCAAACGCCAATTTTCGCAACGCCGCGTGGTTCCACAAGCTTGGGAAAATTTCGTCGCCGTTTGTGTGTTGGCGTTCTCCTGCACAACCGTTTGTGTTTATGCACAGACCAACACACCCGATACGCCAGCAGAGCGCGAAGCGCAACTCACCAACTGGTTCAACAGGCTTCCCGCCTTTGCCAGCCGTTCAGTTGTCGAGCAACAGCAGATCGTAAAGCAGTATCTGATTGAATACGACGATGCGATATTTAGTACAGGTGCGACAGGAGAAACCATGGTTCATCCAGACACTAATGCCAAGTTGATCGTCACCAATTACAACGATCCGCTAAAACGAAAATTTATATTAAACCAAAGCATGCTGAAGCTGCTGCAAGGCGCCGAAGCACTGGGCCAATATCAGGATAAGGTAGTTGTATTTAAAGATTCATTAGGAAACGCGGTTATTGCAGTTGAGAAAACATCAACTCCTGCAGCAAACGAACTTCCCGAAATACAAAGCGCTTATAAAAATGCATCTGTTATTAATAAATTTTTTTCGCCTAATACCAACTACGAAAATTGGCAAGCGGCGGAGGCTGACTTGACCTTTAAAGTCAGCTACCAATATCTTTTTATTATTTTGTCACCCAATCTGGTAGAGCAAGCGCTAGCAGAGCAACCTATAACTGCGGGCCTGCCCGTTGCGGATTATCACCATCGCAGTCTCGTTGGAGGCAGTCCTTATGCTGGCGCAATCAAGTTGCCAAATACCGATTTGATGATTACTTATGATCGCACGGCCTGGGAGCTAAAGCAGAAGTGGATGACGGACAATCAGCTATATGCAAATAGCCCCAATGCCCCCGCAATCGCCACCAAAACACAAACGGTGAATCAACAACAGCAACTACTTGAGCACTACACAAGCTTGTTGGATTCACGTCGCAAACAATTGATGCTGACAGACACGCAATATGAAAACCTGCTCACCTGCTTTCATCGCCACTACGGTTTTGTAATGCCCGATCAGGCAAAGTACGGCCTACGCGTGGGGATGCTTCAAAGGCTTTATAACGCAGACGAGCAGCAACTTGCGCAAATGGAATCCTACTACCAGCAGCAATTGAGACGGTTCCCCCTGGGCACTGACAACGATCAATTTTATGTGAACCTACTCACCGCAGACTTTAGCGGCTGCGATAAAAAGTAAATTTAGAAAAAAGCGCGGAAATATTCGCGCCTTTTTGCATTGAACCTTTATCAAACCGGCTGAAAGGTCACAAACGGATTCACCAGTTTCCCCACCAGCCCGGTGATATGTACCGGCGCTTCCGCAATCGACAAACACAAGCAATCCTGATTGAGTGTCGCCGTAGGTTTGTGAATGTCACCGGGATTGCGCACCAGAAAATCACCTTCGTGGTATATGCCGTCCTCGTCGGAAAAACTGCCCTGCAATACCAGAGTAATTTCCAATCCCTTGTGATCATGTTCAAACACAGTCCCACCACTGCGCATATGCTGAAAGAGAACTTCGTATTGCTGCTGGCCGGTAAACAAACGGGCGATTTTTAACGAAATAGAAGCGCGCTGCCATTTGAGTGAGCCATCCTCCGGCAACAAGCGCGCAATGACTTTAGGCAAGCTTTGCATAAGCGGATTGCGTTGATAAATCGGATGTAAAGGTTTTACGCCAGGTGCAGCAACTGGTGCAGCCGATTGCTGGCGAATACGCGCCATCAAATCGGAAAAGCTATTTTCGGCTATTGGTTCAGCGACGCTCTGGGACAAGATAGCGCCGCCCAATTTATTGAGCCCCGCTATACGCTCGCGACATTGAGGGCACAATTGCAAATGCGCACTCACGCTGATACCCAACGCCCAGGCCATGCTGCCGCTGGCGTATTCGACAAGCATATTTTCGTCCGGATGATGCTGGATCATTATGCGTTCCCCCGATTTTTCTCGGTGTTTTTTTCTGCCCCGATAATAAGACTGTGCATTTTCTTTAAACCAATTCGAACACGGGATTTAACAGTTCCCAACGGCAAGCCGGTTTCAATGGCGATTTGCTGGTGAGTTTTGCCCTGCATATAAACCTGGGTTAATACCTGGCGCTGCTCCGGTGGAAGCTGGGTAAAGGATTTATCGATCAAGGCTTCATTGCTAGCCTGTTGCATATATACATAAGCGCGGTCGTCATCAGCCTCATCCCAGATGTCGTCTATCTCAATCGTTTCACTGTCGGCAGGGGTGCGACGGTTACGGCGAATCATATCTATGCGGCAATTGCGCATGACCGTAAAAATCCAGGTGGAAGCAGCGGCTTTGCTGGCGTCGTAGCCAGGTGACTTTTGCCAGACTTTAAACATAACCTCCTGCACAACCTCTTCCGCCGCATCGGGGGGAAAATTCGCGTTGAGATTGCCCAGACAAAATCCTTTAATCAATGGCCCAAAATGCGCAAACAAGCTCGCAAAGGCCTGCTCGTCGCGCTGCTGGCCAACTTGCTCGAGCAGCCGGCTCCAGGTGTCATCTCGCTGGCCCTGCCCTGCATGTGGACTGGCACCCGGCGTGGGGTCCGCTCCTGAGTGGGGGATCGATATCATAGGTTTCTCTTCGCCTGGTATTCCCATCATTGTACTGCTGATACTGCAGCAGCTGGCTTGTTGCCATCTTCTACGTCTACGAATGGCAGATGGATCACCTCATATAACTTTTTCTGTAAGTGATCCAGAGTTAAAGCGCGAGCGTAGAACAAAACACTGCTGCATGCCCGCTCCTGTAAGGAGCCCCAACAACAGGCAAATATTATGGATGTATTAAAACCAGCGCTGGCTACCGGCTTTAGTATCGACCGTTTTAAAAAACTCTACCAACCCTTTAACGAATCCAGTCTTGCCCAGCTGGACCAAGTCTACGGCCCGGACATTGTATTTAAAGACCCCATCCATCAACTGCAGGGGCTGAAGGAACTTTATAGCTATTTTCACGGCTTTTGCGCACCCGACGTACATTGCGAGTTTGAGTTTATCAACCAGATGCTCAACAGCCACCAGGCATTTTTCCAATGGCACATGCATTACAGTCATCCGCAAATAAAAGCTGGCCTGCCACTCACACTCAACGGCGCTACCCTCATCAAATTTAACGATCGCATTACTTATCATGAAGACTTTTACGATATGGGCGCGATGATTTACCAACATATGCCCGTGCTGGGCTTTCTCGTAAAGAAAATCAATGCGCGGATTGCAGGTACATCCATAAGTACAGCCACAGGTAAATCTGCATGAGCAAGATCACTGGTCGCTGCATATGGATCACAGGTGCCAGCTCTGGCTTGGGCCGCGAGCTGACCTTGCAATTAGCAGCCGCTGGCAACTTTATCATTGCCAGCGGCAGATCCAGACCAGCATTAGCGGAACTGGTTGCCTTGCATCCCGGCCGTATTAAACCTTTTGTACTTGATGTAAGCGAACAGCTGGACGGTATAGTTGCCAGCGCCCAGTTACGTGATATTACTGACTATCTGGATATGGTGATCTACGCGGCGGGCATTTGCGAATATGAAGATAATTTCCGTTTTGATCCCGGTAGCTATCAGCGACAAATGGATGTGAACTTTCTCGGCGCAGTACGCGTTTTTCACTTGGCATTGCCGCTATTGCAAGCAGCACAAGCTCGCCCCCAATTTGTTGCTATCAGTAGTCTGTCCAGCTGCGTTGGCATGCCTCGCGCGGAAGCCTATGGTGCCTCCAAGGCAGCGCTAAATTATTTTATGCAATCCCTGCGCGCTGACTTTGCCAAGCTACCTATGGATTTCAGTTTGGTGCGACCAGGCTTCATTGCTACACCATTGACTAGTCACAACGATTTTCCTATGCCATTTATACAGTCTGCACAATCGGCCAGCAGTCATATCATCAAACAGTTGGCCAAACGAAAATTTGCTATAGATTTTCCACGTAAATTAAGTTGGCCATTACGACTTGCTGGAGCCTTTTTCAACAGCTGGTGCCGTTGGATAGCGCCACGCATGACACGCCTGCAACACTGGTAAAGCTACACGCTCACGATGAGGACAAATAATGAAAAAAATCGCCATTATAGGAAGCGGGATTTCGGGATTGACTGCTGCTTACTATCTACATAAACACATCGACATTTGCGTCTATGAAGCAGACTCCCGGTTGGGGGGGCATACAGCCACCAAAGACATACATATCGATGGTCACCATTACGCTATAGACACAGGATTTATTGTCTTCAACGATTGGACCTATCCCAACTTCATCAAACTCCTCAATGAGCTAGGTGTGCAATCACAACCCACGGATATGGGCTTCAGCGTTAGCAATCCACTTACCGGTTACGAATATGCAGGTACAAACCTGGGGACGCTGTTTGCACAAAAGCGCAATCTCTTTTCACTCAGCCATTGGCAAATGCTGCGCGACATACTGCGCTTTAATAAAGAAGCGGTAGCCGATTTGCAAGCAGGTCATTTACAAGACGAACCCCTTGGTGAATATCTCGTTCGCAACCGTTATAGTCGCGGCTTTATCGATCATTATTTAATTCCCATGGGCTCCGCCATCTGGTCGGCCACACAAGAGACTATGCTGGCGTTTCCACTGGAATTTTTTGTGCGTTTTTTTAACAACCACGGTTTACTCAATGTGGTTAATCGTCCGCAGTGGCGAGTCATTAAAGGTGGTTCGCGCAGCTATATAGATCCTCTGGTTAAAGGTTTTGCTAACAACATAAAGCTCAATTGCCCCGTCTCACGCGTGACGCGCGAAAAAAACAAAGTCGCCATTACCGCAAACAACCAGACGGACTATTTTGATGAAGTCATTTTCGCCTGCCACTCCGATCAGGCACTCGCACTATTGGGAGATGCGAGCGATGAAGAAACGACAATTCTCAGCGCGATTCCCTATCAAAAAAATACCGTAGTACTGCACACAGATACAAGCCTGCTACCCAGTCGACGCAGCACCTGGTCAAGCTGGAATTATTTATTGCAACCCAACAACTCGCGTCCACCCGTACTTACCTATTCCATGAATATTTTGCAAGACATCACCAGCCCCACCGAGTTTTGTGTAACCCTCAATGCCGAGGATTTAATTGATCCCAGCAAAATACTTGGCAGTTATGAATACTCTCATCCTGTATTCAGTCGCACCTCTGTAGCAGCACAAGCAGCTTGGCCATTAATAAACGGCGTTAATCGCAGTTGGTTTTGCGGTGCCTGGTGTGCAAACGGTTTTCATGAGGACGGAGTCGTCAGCGCACTGCGAGTCGTAGAGCATTTGATAAAACAAACTGCGGAGGTCAGCAACAGTGCTCATCTGGAGAGTCACCTATGACAAGTGGTCTCGCCAGCGCCATTTATACGGGGCAAGTACGTCACAGACGCTTTTTGCCCAAAGCTCACGCATTTAATTACCGTGTATTTATGATGTACCTGGATACGCGAGAATTGGATGAAATATTTGCGTTGAGCCCTTTCTGGTCTATCCGTCGCTGGGCACCTGTGCGCTTCGCACGGGAAGATTTTCACATTAACCAGGCTCAAACGGAAAATGGGAAAACCCTCCCGTCCGTTGACGAGTCTGTCCGCACCACTGTGTTGGCTCACACAGGATTAGCGCTAACCGGCCCCATACGCATGTTGGTCAACCTGCGCTATTGGGGTTTCAATATGAACCCGCTCAGTACCTACTATTGTTTCGATGAAACCGGCACCCGGGTATTGGCAATTTTGGCGGAAGTACACAATACCCCATGGAATGAACGCCATAGCTATGTACTCACCGGTGAGGATTTCTCAAAAAAACAACAAGCCGGTTTTAACAAACAATTTCACGTATCTCCTTTTAACCCCATCGCTATGGATTATCAGTGGTATTCCACTACACCCGCACAAACCCTCGCCGTACATTTAGAGAACTGGCAGCAGGACAAAAAAATAATGGATGCCACCTTAACGCTTGAGCGCGAAGCGATTACCGCAACATCCCTGAATAAAATTTTAATCCGTTTTCCCTGGATGACCGTAAAAGTAGTGGCAGCTATTTATTGGCAAGCACTTAAACTTTGGTGCAAAGGCATTCCCCTATTTAACCATCCAGCATCAGAAGACAATATTTCCGTGGGAGAGGAAAAACGTTTATGAAATCCATCAGCCTTATTGACAGGAAAGTGGCAGATGTAAACCAGCATTCCTGGTTGGACAATTTCGCGCGCAACCGGGTACTTGGATTATTGGGTGATATTCAGAGCGGCCAACTCAGTATTACTGAAAATGGTACAACTTATAATTTTGGCCAGACACAAGACAATAGCGAGTTGGTTGCACACATCAACGTGAGTCATCCGGGATTCTATCGTCGACTACTGTTTGGCGGCAGCATAGGTGCCGGTGAAGCTTATATGGATAAAACCTGGTGGTCACCAGACCTTGTGCAAGTCATTCGATTGATGGCTGCGAATATGTCACTGCTGCAACAACTGGACTCTAAATGGAGTACGCTCTTTAATATCGGGTGCAAGCTCGTCCATCGCTTGCGCCCCAACACGCTAGCCATAGCCCGTGAAAATATCGCTGCCCACTATGATTTGGGCAACGATTTTTTCAGTCTCTTCCTTGATAAAAGTATGCTCTACTCAGCTGCCATTTACCCAAGCCAGGAGTCGAGCCTTGCAGAGGCATCACAATACAAGATGGCGCATATTTGCCAGCGGCTTGGCCTTACAAGTAGCGACCATTTATTGGAAATAGGTACTGGCTGGGGTGGTATGGCGATATTTGCGGCTAAGGCAACCGGTTGTAAAGTTACCAGTGTAACTATTTCCCAAGAGCAATTTAATTACGCTATCGAATGGGTTATGCGAGAAGGTCTGCAAGATAGAGTCAACATACTACTGCAGGATTATCGGCTCATAGAAGGACAATTCGACAAACTTTTATCGATAGAAATGATCGAGGCCGTTGGCCACGAATTTTATCGCGAATATTTTTCGCGCTGCTCGTCGCTGTTAAAACCCGACGGTATTATGTTGATCCAGGCCATTACCATTCAGGACCAACGTTTTGATTATGCACGCAAAAATAGCGATTTCATCCAACGCTACATTTTTCCAGGCGGCTGCCTGCCTTCTACCAGTGTAGTAGCACAGCACATTGCCCGCGATACAGATATGCAAATAGTGGGACTGGAAGATATCACCAAAGATTATGCTCTCACACTAAGAGATTGGCGCGCTGCCTTTTTTGAACGGATACAGGATGTAAAAGCGCTGGGATTTGGTGAACGTTTTATTCGCATGTGGGATTTTTATTTATGCTACTGCGAAGGCGGCTTTCGTGAGCGAGCAATAAGCACTGTGCAATATGTTTTTGCCAAACCTGGTGCGCGACTATTGCCTGCGGTAGCGAAGCGAATAACAAGCTGAGTAAGTTCGATATGAGCCTTACCCACCGATTGATTTATGCCGCGCTGTTTCAAATCGGTTGGTTGGTTTGTGTATGTCTAGGGGACCTCGTCGCCCTGCTCTTTGCTCAGGCTATAGTCATATTTCATGTGTGCTATGTTAGGGCTTTACAACCAAAGCACAGATTAGGACGCGAAATTTATTGGGTATTGCTGGTTGGCACATTGGGTTTTGCCATGGAAACCTTTTTCTTTTGCGCTGGATTCCTTTACCAGACAAATCCACCAGAATTATTCTCCCGACTTGTTCTACCACCGCTCTGGTTATTTTCGCTTTGGCTATGCTTTGCGGTAGCACTGCGTACATGCCTATCGTTTATCTTTCACACCCCTCTATTAGGCTATTGCCTCGTTGCTTTGGCTATACCTGGCAGTTATCTGGCGGGAACATATTTAAATAACAGTGTTCAAATAAATGAGCCCGATTGGTTAAGCCTATTGTTAATCACCCTGAGTTGGATACTATTTCTTATGCTGTTGAAACAGATAAAGCTCCGTTACTTTGAGGACATTTTTTATGATTGCTAGCCTCGCATTAACAGCTGCACTCTGGCCAGCAGTAGTAACGCAGACGTGTAGTCCTGGTGATAATGTCGTCATGGTGGGTGTAGCCAGAGACAAGGCCGGGCAATTTCTGTATTGCGAAATGATATCCCGTCCCGCCGAGCAACAATTACATCTAGAGTACAGCCGCAACAACCAGGTATTCGCCACCAAACACCTATCTTACGGCCAAAGCTTAAAGATGCCTGAGGTATTGCAGCAGGACTCACGCACAGGTGAAGTGCGCGAAGCTAAACTTGTCGGCAATCAGATTATCTTGCGATACCAGCCCAACCGTCATAAAAAGATTGGCGAGGCCTATATCGCGGCCGATAAAGCCGATGTAGTGGATGCAGGCTTTGATAATTATGTTCGCTTACATTGGGATGAGCTTGTCAGCGGCTCTATCGTCCCTATTAATTTTGCCTCCATGGCTCATCTGAAAGTTTTACCCCTGCGTATTCGCAATCAACCTTTACAAACATGCGACGCTCAGGTTCGTGAAGGCTTTTGCTTTCAGGTGGAAATCGACAACGCGCTCTTACGTTTGGTTTTAGGCAATATCAAACTGCTCTATGACCAACAACATCGCCTGCAAAAATTTGATGGTATGGTGAACGTAACCAATGATGATGGAGACAACCAGAAAGCCATCATTCATTACTACTATCAAAATGATTACTTGAACACGGCAACATCAGAACACAAATAAAATGAAAGCCAATAAAAAAACCCGCCATTCAGCGGGTTTTTCGTAATCCAATATTTTAGCTCTTTAACGGCATAGGACCGAGGAAGTCTTTCTTACCTAAATCCACACCATTGTGACGCAGGATCGAATAAGCGGTAGTTACATGGAAATAGAGATTAGGGATCGAATGTTGAGTGGCGAATTCCAAACCGGTGAGATATTTTCCATCCCAACGCGGTGTAGTCACATGACGCTCTTCCGCACCGGCAAAATCCGCTGGCGTAAAGCTGTCGAGATAGGCCTGCACACTTGCAATTCGCGCCTTAAGTTCGTCGAGGGTTTTCTCCGTATCCGGATGGCTTGGAGCTTCTTTACCACAAACACGGGCCGCGCCAAATTTAGCTGTGTCACAGCTGATTTGTATTTGACGAATCAGATTAAATTGATCAGGGGCCAAGCGAGAATTCAACAGCACCTCAACATCAAATTTTTTGGCTTCGGCATAAGCTTGGGCCTTATCCAGAAAATGACTGAGGTTATCCAACATTTTGCGGTATTGGGTGACGGTAATAGCGTATAACATGGATATTCCTTTTATTCAGAAACATGGAGACACAGCTGTAATAAGTACAACCATTAAAAACACAGGGGATAACGCGAACAGCGGATAACAACTCGATAACTAAAGCTGGGTAGCCATCAGCAGCGCATCTTCATAGCCATTGAGGGTGGGATAATAATTTTTGCGATTACCCACTTCAAAAAAACCTTCTTTGGAATAAAGTTCAATAGCCTTTCGGTTAGACACACGCACCTCCAAAAACAACATATCAGCGTGGCCTATGACACAATTAATAGCGTGTTGCAACAAAAGCGATCCTATACCCTTTCGTTGATATTTGGGCGAGACGGCAATATTCAATAGCTCTGCATCACCACCAGCATGAGTCACCACCACATAACCTGCTAGTTGCTGTTTGGTTTCGGCCAGCCAACAACGCTGGCGGCCCTTCAGGCAATCCTCAAAGCTGGACTGGCGCCATGGATGGGAGTGCGCAGAGCGCTCCAGCTCCATCACCGCAGGCAAATCCTGCTCAGTAAGCAAGCGCATGGATAACTCAAGTCCAGCCACGCTGGTCAGCGTTAAAGGTAATTCGAATTGATTCATTGTTGTTTATGGTAGTGACGTAGCGCATTAAACAATGCAGGCTTTTCGCTCTGTTGTTGCAAAAGGTCATTAAGGCTTGGCAAGAGCAGAGCCGTCATTCTGACTTCAGCAAGGTCACGCAAGCCAAACACTGAATCGGAAAAACTATCTTGTTCTGGCAGTAAGTAGGTGGCTGCATTTTTCCCCATCAACCAGAGATGGTTAATGGGTCTGATTTCACACTGAACAGCTAGCCAGGTTTGTAATTCGTTGCGCGCATCAGCCAAGGTACGCTTTGCAAAACTGTTTTCGATCATTGGCCAACGCAGAATTTCTTCCTGCATTTGCACTGGCTGGTTTGCATAAACAGCTCGCAAAATATTTTTCAAAAATTGTTCAGTAGGTAGTGCTAACTTACTGTTGCGAGAATCTATCACTAACAATCCATCTACCGGACGCCAGATGCTCAAGCTGAAAGGCGAAATTGTAATTGGTTTCGTATCCAGACTTGCGAGAATAGCAGCTGCACTGGCAATTGCCGACGCTGGTTTAACAGCTCGCTTGGGTTCCAGAAAATCGCCAATTAAATTGGCTGGAGAGGTGCCAGCTTCCGCGGTAACTGGTTGCCGCGCGAGGGGCTGCGTTATGGCGACAGGCTCAGCAAACGTCACTGGTTCCAGGGCACTGGATTGCAGCTCAGCTATCGGTAAATCGCAGACCATTGATACAGGTGCGAATGGCAAATGAATGCGCGGCATGTAGGAATCTACTCCCAGTGCCGATAAATACTGTTGCCGCTGCAATTCATTCATAGTGAATTAAATACCATCGTGCTGTGGATGATGTTTTTCACTGCGCGATGCCAGGATATTCAGCGCGTGCAAGTAAGCTTTGGCGGAGGCGGTGATGATATCCGTATCAGCGCCAACACCATTGACTATGTAACCATCGCGCTCCAAACGCACAGTCACATCACCTTGGGAATCAGTCCCCTCTGTAATGGCATTCACAGAATAAAGCTGCAGGTGCGTGCCACTTTTAGCAATATTTTCGATAGCTTTGAAAGTCGCGTCTACCGGGCCTGAACCTGTAGCCTCGGCGACAATATCTATACCATCCACATTCAAAACCAATTTGGCTGTTGGGTTTTGGCCGGTTTTACAGACAACTTCCATATCGCCGAGATGATAAGTTTCTGTGAGCGCATGAGGTTGGACATCACTCACCAATGCCTGCAAATCCTCGTCAAAAATTTCGTGCTTTTTATCAGCGAGATCTTTGAATTTAGTGAAAGCCACATTGAGTTCGTCAGCATTTTCAAAGGTAATCCCCAAAGCTTCAAAGCGAGCCTTAACTGCAGCACGACCGGAATGCTTACCAAGTACTAATTTATTAGTATGCCAACCGACATCTTCAGCACGCATAATCTCGTAGGTTTCGCGATGCTTCAAAATACCATCCTGATGAATGCCTGACTCGTGTGCAAACGCATTGGCACCTACAATAGCTTTGTTAGGTTGCACCGGGAAACCAGTAATACCGGAAACCAAGCGCGACGTCGGCACTATATGGCTAATATCGATATTGGTTTCAACAGGCAATAAATCTTTGCGAGTTTTAATCGCCATTACGATTTCTTCCAACGCCGCATTGCCTGCACGCTCACCCAGACCATTGATAGTACATTCAACCTGGCGTGCACCATGAATTACTGCAGACAAGGAGTTGGCAACCGCCAAACCTAAATCGTTGTGACAGTGCGTAGAGAAAATAGCCTTATCAGAATTGGGGATATTTTCAATTAAACGTTTAAACATCAGACCATATTCGCCGGGCTCTCCGTATCCCACAGTGTCTGGCAAGTTAATTGTGCGTGCGCCCGCATCAATCACTGACTCGATAATGCGGCACATGAATTCAAACTCTGAACGACTAGCATCTTCCAATGAAAACTCTACGTCATCGGTAAATTGACGAGCTAATTTAATAGCGTTTACAGCTTGCTCAAGAACCTTTGGCGGCTCCATCTGCAACTTGTATTTCATGTGGATGGGAGAGGTCGCAATAAAAGTGTGGATACGACCAGAGTTGGCAGGCTTGATAGCCTCACCAGCGCGTTCGATGTCACCACGTACTGCGCGAGCCAAACTGCATACCGTAGAGTCTTTAATCACCTCGGCAACGGCTCGAACAGATTCGAAATCACCTTGGCTCGCGATAGCAAAGCCTGCCTCAATAACATCAACCCGCATTTTCTCCAACATCTTGGCTATGCGGATTTTTTCGTCACGTGTCATAGAGGCGCCGGGACTCTGTTCGCCGTCGCGCAAGGTTGTATCAAATATGATTAATTTGTCTTTGGCTGCCATGATTCTCAATCCCGCAAAAATAAGGCTAATTATAAAACAAAGCCTTCAGTTACAGGGATTTATGAATGTAAATCAGGGAGAAGAAAGGTGGCCGAAGAAGCATAGGAAGAGAAAAAGAGTAAAAAGGGAGCTGCAAACCTGCAAGCTCCCGTTGCTCCTGCGTGGGTGAAGGTTCGTCC
>JAGKWU010000050.1 GCA_021151695.1 Cellvibrionaceae bacterium
GTCCTCATGCCATTCCATATCATTGGCATCAGCAATGCGGTTGAGAGCTTGTCTAGCACTGCCTGACAGAGGGTACCCATGTATCACAGGGTTATTGAGATTAGTACCCGTAAAGACGCCCTTAGACAGTCCGGGAACACTCTTTACTATCTCATCGTATACATCTTGGACTTTAGTTCCTGCTGGAACAGTTTTTGATATAGTAGAAAAGTTCAGGTCAGTATATCCACTACCAAGAATAAGTTGAGTTACAACATCTGTTCCACTTCTTCTAGTGGTCATTTGTACTACTTGGCCTGAGAACAGTCTAGTAAGTGGGATGCCTTCTACTCCACCTTTCCCTTTGTATCCAATATCAAGAGAGATGGCTAGAAAGTTTGTTTCAAACTCTTTTAATTCACTTCTTGATAGATTAGTTATCTCAATAGAAGCTGAATTTGAATTCTCTTTATTGTTAGCAGATTTTGATACATCGAATGTAATTTGGTGTTGAGTGAACTCTTTCCCTTTACCTGTATTGTAATCTCCAATTTTCAAGGAGTATTGTCTATCAAATTGAAGTGGCATAAAGTCCTCAGTAGATGTAGCTTAAAAAATAGTGATTATATATTTCTCTTGCTATATCTTCGCTGTATTGTGTTTTATCTGAATAGGGTTCTAGCCAGAAATATCCAGTTAGGTTAGGAATACTATAGCTTAAAAGGATAGGGTAGTTAGTGACTACTTTTTGCCCTTCAACTATAAATGTTCCATCTTCTTTAGCTAGGTCGAAATACCAAGCCTTGCTTCTCTCATTCCAAAGAAAAGTTATCTCATAATTGTTATTTTGAAGAGATATAGTATAAGAGTAGAAAGGAGAACTGTATAAAGGTAAACTTATATATGCCATTATTTTATCTTACCTTCTGCATAAGCTCCTATAATAGAATTACTAGGTTTAGGAGCAGGAGGAGGACTCTTACCATCACCACCAACAACACCCGGCCCAACTTGACCTTTCTTCTCTTTACCTGAAGACTTATCTTTAATACCAACAGCTACATCTTTTGGAATAGTAGTGGACTTAGCTTCTACCAAAAATATCTTCTCTACAGAGACTTCTATATTAAGCCCATCACCTGTGTCAGGGTCTTCATTAAAAGATAAGTTAGTGAGAGTTACATTCTCATGACTCTTTCTTATATTCCCTTTGCTATCAAATTCATATAGAGTGAATAATTCTTCATTCTCTCTTATATTGATAAGGAAATCCTCGGTTATCTTACATCTATCATCTCCTTTATCTTGGAGAATAATAGTAGACGTACCACTATTAAAAAACTGTGTAAGACTGTCAGGGAGATATTTAGTGAATGTGGAAGTATCCAAAGAAACAGATACTTTTGGTACATATTTCTTTGGATTAACGATAGAAGAAGCAAATAACTGTTCATCACCTAAAGAAACAAAGCTATTTGACCAAGCACCATTAGAGACATAAGCTGAGAAAGTAAACTCAGGATTTTCTCTAGTAATGTTATCAGTGATATTTGTTCCTTTAGAAATGGGGTGCTTACTCACACTACTTGAATAACGTCTATCATACCTTGTAATGGCATCAAAATAGATAAATTGTCCGCTTTGTAGTTGGAAGGCTAACATATTTATCCTTATTTATTGTATCTTTGGTACTGTGTAAGTAAGATTAGAATCACCAGAGAGTTTAAACATATTATTGAAAGTAGACCTAGAACCATCTGTATTATCTATAATAAATGTTGCATTTATATAGTTAGGGTTTTCTACAGGAGAATAATTTCCTCCTCTCTGTATACTTCCAAACCCACCTCCACTTTCAACTGCATTCCATCTATTCTGTCTAGCTTGTGCTCTTAACTGATCAGCTTTATTCTGTTGATAAATACCCTCACCTATTGTCATCCCAAGAGCAGAGGCATGTGATGCTATAACACCGGAACCTTTCCCTCTTTGATTGAAATAGTTGGTGTTATATTCGTCAGCAAAACTACCATTCACCATGAAGGATGGAAGACTTCCTTGAATAGTTTTGATTATCTCAGCAATATTTGAATAAATAGTTCTCATCTCATTAAGCGTATCTTTAATTGATGCGAACTTATCACTCATCAGATTCAAACCTGTTACTGCATTAGGGTCATTTAAAGTTAAGATCAAATCTTCAGCAGCAAGTAGAGCAGCAAAATAAGGGACTCTGGATGCCATACCCATCAAAGCAGCTCTTCCTGTTGCACCACCTAACACACCTACAGCACCGGCAGTAAGGGCTGCTGTTTGACCGGGATTATCTACAGCAAATCTAAATCCTTTACCCATCTTTTCAATGAGGTTAGTCACTACAGGAGCAATGTCTTCATCCCATACTTTGCCAAGTTTCTTGGCTTGTTCTGTAGACATTTCCATTTCATGAGTCATTGCCTTGAATATCTTAGCTTGTCCAGACTCAAATCCATTTATCTTGAATAATGTGAATAACTCTAACCATGAATTATGGAATCTGTTTTGATGGAAAGCTAAAGTAGCAGCATTAGCTTCTAGTGCTCCACCTTTCTTCACCATCTCATTCATGTATGCAATGACTTTAGGCAGAGCCTCAATAGAGTTAATCCCTTGGGAAGATTTCATCTGATTGAGAAGTTTTTCAGTATCACCACCTGTTAAAGCATCAGCAAAAATTTGGTGAGCGCCGGGGATAGCCTCACTTAATTGTTGGGTCAATTCTTCAGCGTAAATACGCTTCTTAGATAACATTTGAACTACAGCATTTGTACCACGAGATTTTTGATCCTCTGTACTCCCATATGCTGTGAAATATGACATTAGACCAGAGAAGATTTGTTGACCACCTCTAGCACCAATTTCTGTTTTAGCAGTGGCTGCAAGAATGTTTTTATATCCAGCAGCAGCTTGCATGTAATCAAAACCAAGTCTATTTGATTCTGATTTTAAATAATCTAACGCCTTAGAAGCATCA
>JAGKWU010000020.1 GCA_021151695.1 Cellvibrionaceae bacterium
TAGCAGCAATTAAGCTGCTAAAGCGTAAGAATCGTCGTTTGCGACTATTCAAGTACAGCTTTGGATTAACGTGATTGGCTGTCATCACGACATGCACCTTGGGCTTTGTTACCAGCGTCGAATCCATAACGCCCCCGTCGCCATACCGAGCCGAGGCTGGTTGGCGAGTGCAGCTATTCTAGGGAGCCAAGCCTCGGGAGTCACGAGTTTTTTGTACCTTGTGGGTACATAGTTGTCGATCAATCCTGGCTGCTCTGTTTTTAGCCAGGGTTAATATGGGTTGCTAATGCTGTGTTTTCAAGCGCAATGGCTCGAATTTGAGCAGCTGCCAGAGGCTCGGGCTCCGTGTACACTGGCGGGCAATCAGGCTGGGGGCGCTCGGCTTTGTCGGTTATTTCGCATTAGCAAGTTTTGTTAAAAGGATCGAGGTTATGGTGTGCGTGAAGTGTGAGGTTTTTTCGCGGCTGGGTGCTTTCGGGAGGGATTTGTCATGAGCATGAATTGGAACCAGCTTCTATGCGCTGAGCGTCTCGGCAAGCGCACCACCAAACGAGAAGAAGGGCGTTCGCCGTTTCACTCGGATCACGACAAGATCATTTTCTCCGGGGCTTTTCGCCGGCTCGCTCGCAAGACGCAAGTTCACCCGCTGGCCACTAATGACCACATCCACAACCGTATGACCCACAGTCTTGAGGTGGCCTGCGTAGGGCGCACTCTGGGTATACGTGTGGGCGAAGCGCTGAAAGATAACGGCGATTTGCCGCGGCAGATTTTGCCAACGGATATTGGCGATATCGTCCAAGCCAGCTGCCTTGCCCACGATATAGGCAATCCGCCGTTTGGGCATACGGGTGAAGATGCGATTCGCAACTGGTTCCAGAAGGAAGGCGCAGCGTTTTTGGCGGATCTGTCGCCGGAAGAGCGCGACGATATACGTTTGTTTGAAGGCAATGCCCAGGGCTTGCGTGTATTAACCACATCCGAATATCACCAGTATCACGAAGGCATGCGTTTGACCTACGCTACGCTTGGTGCCTCCATGAAATACCCGTGGTGTTCTACCGCTTCTGCGTTAAATCTGCGGCCCAAAAATAATAAGTACGGTGTGTTCCAATCCGAGCTGGAATATTTTCACGAGATAGCGCAAAAAACCGGCCTGATTGAAAAAGGTAAAAATTGGTATTGCCGTCATCCGCTGGTGTACTTGATGGAAGCGGCAGACGATTTTTGCTACGGCATTATCGATCTGGAGGATGGCCTTGAGATGGGTATTTTGCAGTGGGCGGAAATTTATGAATTGCTGCGGCCTGTGATTGAAGATTCCCCTCAGCTTGGCGATCTTGAGCGCACTCTCAAAAAAGTAAACGACGGTCGCAAGCCTGCGTTGGTGCGCGGCAAAGTGATAGATGCCTTTATCACGGCAGGTACTCAGGCATTTATCAAACACCAACGCGCATTTTTAAATGGCGAAGTGGAAGGCGATTTGATTTCACTGTGCGATGAAAAAGTGATGAACACTGTGCAGGCAGCGAAAGATTTGGCGAAGCGAAAAATTTTTAATCATTCGCGTCGTGTTGAGTTGGAAATTGGTGCTTATGCGGTAATAGGTACTTTGCTCAATACTATTTGCGGTGCGGTTTACACGTCGCTCGGCGAAGGCCAAATGACGTACAAGGATAATCGCGTAATGTCATTGATTGGTGACAATAACTTTCATCCCTTTGTGCAAAAGCGCGAAGGTAATTACAAATACCTGGCGCTTATGGCGGTGATTGATTACATCAGCGGTATGACCGATAACTATGCGACTAATCTTGCCAAACAGTTTAACGGCATGGGCGATTCGCGGTATTAATTAACCCCTTACCCCTGGCCGGCGCGGCCCGCCGCAAAGGGGGGGAACTGGAGACGCCTTAATTGTTCAGCGGTTTCGCACAATGTTCGATGCTTGCGATGAGCTATCCCCTCTCCCCTTGTGGGAGAGGGTTAGGGTGAGGGGTAAAATTATTTCTTGGGCGGATAACTGAAATACACCTTGCTAGCACTGATACCAGTACCTGTACCAACTTGGCCTTGCGATACATATTTAACACCGGTTAACACCAGGCCACCTTCAGCAACTGCTTGCCAAGCCACTGACTCCTGCTTTTCATTCAGGCCAGCTTGATCAAATACCAACTCGTGGAAGTTGCTGGAGTAGAAGCTGTTGATTAACTCTGCTTTGTAGTAAGGGCAGGGGGTAGTAATGCACACAATGCCTGAGCTGGATACGTTCAGATAAGGACCTACAGGTGTGTTGGCATTCGGGCTGGTCCAGGCCGCTTGCGCTACCAGGGTTGAATATTTTGCAGCCGCTGTTTTTACTACACCGCGCAATAAACCTTGGCCTTTACGCAGCGAATCTTCCAGCGTTGCAATTTGATCTGGCGTCAACCCCAACGCTTTATAGTTGATAGTAGCCACATAAATACTGTTGGGCAGCAAAAGTGAATGCTGATAGGCTTCGTCGCTGTCCTCCAGTGCCAGTGAGTACTGGTTTACAGGGGTAATATACCAGCCACCGCAAACCGGAAATGCACATTTTCTGTAGTCAGGTTTTACGCTGTAAGTCAGTGCGCTTTCTGGTGTCGGTTTAATTGACTCTTGTGCTGTGGCGTCCATTGCCAGAAGTAAACCGGCCGCGAAAGCCAGTAACATTTTGGTCAAACCATATAGGTTTTTCATAACAATCTCCTTTGATATCAGTTGTTGGGTATTTATTGTTGCATTCACACCGAATGCGCTGGAGATGCTACCCAATAACAGAAAAAATTTCGTGCGGCATGCTTGGTTGCATGCCAGTAATTTGTAAAAAAACGTTACAAGCAAAAACGGCCGTTTCGCCATCATTACAATATTGTCGAGGTTGTTGAATTGATCAGATTTGCCAGATTGGTGCCAGCCATCGCATTGTTGGTGTTGACGCCGTTCTTTTTTATTGGCGGCCCAAGCCCGCTGGCGACTCCGCTGTTTAATAGTTTGTGGGATTGTGGCCACATCGTTTTTTTTAGTTTGCTGGCGTTGGTGTTGGTGCAAAAGTTTTCGCTGACCAGCGGGCGGGATTGGTTGCTATTAACGCTGGCGGTATTTGTGCTGGGTGGTTCCATAGAAATTGTACAGGCTCACACAGGACGCAGTGGAAGCTGGCAAGATTTGCTGCGCGATCTGACCGGTATTTGGCTTGGTCTCTTTTTAATTCGCCACAAAAAAGCCTGGGTATATGTGGGGCGCTTTCTTGCCCTGGCTTTACTGTCGATGAATCTTTATTGGGTGAGTCTGGGAGGGACAGGGCTCTGGTATGCCTATCACGAATTTCCTGTGCTGGCTGACTTTGAATCACCACTGTCGATACAAACCATGAGATCCAATGGTCTCCGGGATAAGTTATTGCGCGATAAAACCGGAAAAATTATCGCTGGCGAAAATTCCTCTCCACTGGTTAAAACGCAAATAGAGCGCAGCCGCGATTATGCGACCGATGGTGAATATGGATTAAAAATCCAGATGGGTAACCAGCGGTATGCCGGGGTTGCTTTTAACCAGGTGATGACTGATTGGAGTGCTTACACTTATTTGGAGTTTGACTTATACAATCCCAGCCAAATACCGCTCTTGATGATGGTTCGCATCAGCGACAAGCAACATGACTTGGGCACAAATAGTATCAGCGATCGCTATAACCGTTATATCAATATGCAGCCCGGCTGGAATCACATCAACATTAATCTGGACGAGGTTGCCAAAGCGCCGGAGCACAGGCGAATGAATATGGAGGAGGTTGCCTCTATGGTTATTTGTGCAAATCGTTTGCGCGAGCCACAGGTTGTATATCTGGATAATCTTCGTTTGCGTAAATAGTCAATTGCCCGCTGTTGGTACTGTCTGGGTCTCGTGAAAAAGTTTGTTAATAACGTCAATCCTTTTGCTTCTCTGCGTTAAACTGGTCGAGCCTTTAAAACAGGTTTTTCAAATAAAAAATAGCCTGTTCATAAATAAAAAACCAAGCACAATTGAGAGCGAAATGATTAAACAACTAACGCGAAAAAACCTGATACTCTTTTTCATCCACACCCTGCTCACGTCCACCGCCTTTGCCAATACGGTAATTGCTCCGGTGGACAAAAACCTGCAGTACACCGGTCGTATAGATTTTAGCGATGCGGCTGCACCGCAAATGTCCTGGCCCGGTACCAGCATCACCGGCAATTTTACCGGCCCTTATCTGGCCGTTACGCTGGATGACCAATACGGCAAAAATTATTTCAATGTGTTTATTGATAATAATTACACAAGGCCAGTTATTATCCAGGCGGAAAAAGGCCAAAAGACTTATGTGATCGCAGCCAATCTCACTTCGGGCAAGCATAACTTCCTGTTGACCAAGCGTACCGAAGGTGAGGAGGGGGCAACCAATTTTAAAGGTGTTGAGTTGGCTGATAATCAGAAGCTGCTGGAGCCACCTAAACGCCTTGCGCGCAAGATTGAATTTTTTGGCGATTCCATTACCAGCGGTATGGGTAATGAATCCCCTGACGATGGGCCCGACCATCTGCTCAAAGACAAAAATAATTTTATGGCTTATGACGCAATCACGGCGCGCAATCTCAACGCGGAATTGCATGTGACTTCGCAGAGCGGTATCGGCATTATCATCAGTTGGTTTCCCTTTGTGATGCCGCAGTTTTACGATCAACTCAATGCGGTGGGCAATAACGATACCCGCTGGGATTTTTCGCAATGGACGCCAGATGTGGTGGTGATCAATCTCTACCAAAATGACAGCTGGTTGATTGATCGCGAGCACAAACTGACTCCAGCTCCCAGTGATGAGCAGCGCGTTCAGGCCTACCGTGATTTTGTGATGACGATACGTAGCAAATATCCCAACGCCTATATTATTTGCGCGCTCGGCAGTATGGACGCGACTAAAGCTGGTTCAAAATGGCCGGGTTATATTGAGGCGGCTGTGGCGAGTATTAAGCAGCAAAATCCGAAAGAGAGAATGGATACGTTATTTTTTGAATTCACAGGTTATGGCGCTCATCCGCGTGTAAAACATCACCAGGCGAATGCTGCCAAATTAACGAGCTTTATCAAGGAGAAGATGGGCTGGTAATGCGGGAGTTGGTAAGAAGTTGGCGGTGAAAAATAAATCAGCTGCGCCCGGCAGGGCACAGCTGGTGTAAACAGGGGGATCGATTGTTAAGGAATAACACCGCAATAAATGCGCGCACCGCCACCACCGAGAGCGGCTGGTTGATCTGAGTGGTTGTCGCCGCCGGCGTGAATCATCAATGAATGGCCTTTGATATCGGCCAATTTCAATCGTGGTGCCAGTACTGGCTGCGTTGCGTTACCATCTTCATCGACAAACAATGCCGGCAAGTCACCCAGATGGCCATCGCCCCAGGGCGCGCCGTGATGTCCTGCTTTTAGTGGGTCGAGATGACCACCGGCAGACATGGCGGCCGTTTTCTTGCCATCTTTATCCGCTGGAGTGCAACTTGGGTTTTCGTGTATGTGGAAGCCGTGCAAGCCAATGGGCAGGCCATTGAGCACAGGTTTAAAAATCAATCCATATTTTGATTCGGTGACTATGACCTGGCCGGCGGGGGCACCTACACCATTGTCATCTACCGCATTGACCGGAATTACCACTTTGTTTTGAGCGGATGCCAGGCTGGCAAAGCTCATTAAAATTGCTGCTAGGGTCCACACTTTCATAGTCGCGCCTCGAACAGTTCAACGGTTATTGTTATTGGCTCTTACCCGTCTATCGGGATTTGGCTGCACGTCGGGTAATCGCTGTGGCTATCAAACTATAAACGATTTTTTAAGTCCGCCCAGTTTATTTGTCGTATTACTCTGCTTTTTTGTCGCTAGTTGCTTCTTTTGGTGACGTTAGGTTGATTGATATGGTGGGTCGCCAGCGGCTTTGGGTGTATTCATCAGTCTGGTATCCTGCGCGCCTGATATTTGTCAGCTCCCGGAATCTTCATGCGGTTTATCTATAGCCTGGTTTTTTATCTCTTGCTTCCCGTCATCCTGTTGCGCTTGCTCTGGCGTGCCTGGGCGGCACCAGCCTATGCGCGGCGCTGGGCGGAGCGTTTTGGATTCGTGCCGACAATAACCACGGTCGCCGGGCGCAAATTGGTGTGGCTGCACACGGTATCTGTTGGAGAGTTTATTGCCGCTCTACCACTGGTTAATCAATTGCTCGCACGTGGCAATGTGCAATTGTTGATTACCACCACGACGCCTACCGGCTCTGAGCGAGTGAAGGCCAGCCTGGGCGACAGGGTGTTCCATGTCTATGCACCCTATGATTTGCCCGGTGTGCTCGCGCGTTTTCTACATCGTGTTAAACCTGACGTGTTCCTGATTATGGAAACCGAACTTTGGCCCAATACGATTGCGGCCTGCGCGAAGCGTGGTATTCCATCTGTTCTTATCAATGCGCGTATGTCAGAGCGTTCTGCGCGCGGCTACAAGCGTTTCTCGGCGATTACCGCTCCCATGCTGCGCCGGCTGGATAAAGTGCTTGTGCAAAATGCTACAGATGCGCAGCGTTTGCAGGAGTTGGGTTTGCCAAAGGACAAGGCGCAAGTGACGGGCAGCATCAAGTTCGATTTAACCCTGAGCGATGAGTTGCGCGCGCAGTCGGCAGCGCTTAAGGCGGAGTGGAGTCAAGAGGGGCAGCGTCTGGTATGGATTGCGGCCAGCACCCATCAAGGCGAAGACGAGATTATCCTGGATGCCTTTGCGCGCATTCGCCAGCATCCGGCATTGGGCTCGTTGCTGCTGGTGTTGGTGCCGCGTCATCCTGAGCGTTTTAACAATGTGGCTAGCTTGTGTGAGGGCCGCGGTTTTGTCGTTGCCCGACGCAGTCTTACCAAAGGTGCCGGTTTGCCATCCAATACCCAGGTTTTGCTTGGCGATACCATGGGCGAATTGATGTTGATGTTTGGGGCCAGCGATATCGCCTTTGTGGGCGGTAGCCTGGTACCCAACGGCGGACACAATTTTATCGAGCCAGCCGCATGGGAGTTGCCGCTGCTGAGTGGCGAGCATCTGTTTAATTTTGCCGAAGTGGCGCGCTTACTGCGTGAGTCAGGTGGGTTGCAATTGGTGGCTAATGCGGCCGAATTAGCGCGTGAAGTGGAGTTGCTGGCAATGGATTCGCAAGTACGTGCAACACGCGCCGCCGCCGCTTTACAAGTTGCTAACGACAACCGTGGCGCACTGGCTCGCACGCTGGCAGCACTTGATCCCTACCTGTCAGCGGATAGGTAGAATCAGGGCTTGGGATCGGTTAGATAATCCTTCCAGCGAATGTGGTCGCGGGTGATGACAGCAGGATTGGCGAGTAGTTGTTTGGCGTTTTGGTTGTGGATCAACGCCTGGTTTTCCTGAGTGCCATCACCGTTGCTCCAGCTGGACCAACTCATCCAGTAAGCCATTGCAGGGTAATCCTGTTGGAAGCGTTTGGCGTAGAGCTGGGTATCCAGCTTGCCTGCACGGCTCACCGGGCTGCCGGCCAGGGGGCCAAATTCAGCCATGGCGATTGGCTTTCCGAATCTTTTGTATGTCTCGTAATCCTTGATATTCAATTCATTGTTGTAGCTGGTGCCGGCTACTACATCCACAAACTCGCTACCCGGGTAGCGCCACTCCACCGACTTGATAGCAAAGTGTTCCAGCAGTGAAGGTCCCTGGTTGGGCGAATAAACCCAGAGCAGGTTGTGCAGGCCTTTGGTTTGGGTGAAGTATTTGTACATGTCTTGCCAGAGGATGATGTAAGACTCGGCATTTTTCGGCTCGGCGCTGTTGCCCCACCAGAACCAGTTGCCATTCATCTCCTGCATGGGGCGCCAGAGTACGACTACGCCGGCATCTTGCAGCTCTTGCAGTGCATTGGCGACGCGATCCAGCTTGTGTCGCCAGATGGGATAGATTGCACTTTGGGGATTGGTTAATTGGCTGAGGTTGACCTTGCTCATGTCGCCGCCGCTGGTGCGGGTAAAGGTCCAAAAGCCGGGTTTATTGGCTATATCGCTTTCATCATTCCACCAGGGATTTTGCGGAGACCAATTGATGGCAACCAATCCTCCCGATTGCCACCAGCTGATAAGACGTTTGTTCACCTGATGCAATTGCTCCGGGGTGGCAACCTTATTGTGCTCGTAATCCACGCCTATGATGCCGGGAGCTTCTCCAGTCTGTTTTTCCAGCTCGGCAATTAATGGGGTGTAGCCACTTAGGCCAGTATTGTTATTGATGTCGTCGCTATGACCGGTGTTTTGCCCGGCGATCACACCGTCTGTCTGGTTGTTGGTCAGCGCTGCCAGATAAGCCTGTACGGCGCGGGCATTGGGCATGGCCATGCGATCCGTCGGTTGGCTGCTGGCATCCAGGGCCTTGGCGGCAGAGCAACAACTGAGCACTAAAAAGGCAAAGGCCACATGGGCGGAGCGACTCATAGGGCATCCATTATTATTTTGTGGTTAATGTTATGTCGGGATAAATGTTTTTGGTTTCCGTTCTACAGCATTTGCAACAGACAAAAAAAATCGCGAATAAGTTCTACTGCCACTGGCCGGTTGATTCTGGCGCTGGGTGTAGCTTATTCGCGATTTTTTTTTACACAAGAGCTGTGTTGTGTTTTCACACAAATTTACAGCTCAGGTTTGCTGCCTACAGGATTATTTCTCGTACTTGCTGCGTACCACCGGGGCACCTACAGCCAACCACTTATCCACTTCCTGAATATCAGCTGGAGTCAGCATGCCGGCTACTTCACGCAGTCTGATGGAGTCGATCACATAGTCATAGAGTGCGTTGGAGTAGTCACGACGGGCTTGGTAGAAGTTGCGCTGGGCAATCAACACTTCCACCAGGTTGCGGGTACCTACTTCGTAACCGGACTGGGTGGCATCCAGAGCAGACTGGTTGGAGATGGCAGCTTGTTTGCGAGCTACTACACGAGCCACGTCAGTTTCCACGGACAAGTGCAGACCACGAGTATTCTGGATGGTATTGCGTTGGGTGTTGTTGAACTGTTCTTCTGCTTGCAGGCTTTGTGAAATTGCCTGACGAGCCATGCTGGATGTGCGCAGACCGCTGAAGATCGGGACGTTTACACCAATAGTGACCGAGCTACCTTTGTCAGTGGCATCGAAAGGATAGTGGGTTGCGTTAGCCTGACTCAATTGGGTGCCGTCAGTGTCTATATTGCTGTAACCCAATTGCGCATTTACGGTTGGCAAATGCTCTGCGCGGCGTGAATTGGCTGTAGCAGATGCGGCATCCGCACGCAGGCGCGTGGCTTTCAGCGAGTAGTTGTTTTTCAGCGCAAAGTTAACCCATTCGGCGCGGTCGGCCGGGGTTGGGTTAACGACCGGAAATTTGTCAGAGAGAGGAGCAATACTGTCTTCTGGTTTACCGGTCAGTACTTCCAGGGCTTCATAGCTGATGCTCAGGCTGCCGCGCGCCTCTAATGCACCGGCTACGGCGCTGTCATAGGCTGCTTGGGCTTCGTGTACTTCGGTAATCGCGGTCAAGCCTACATCAAAGCGTTGTTTGGTTTGCTCAAGGCGATGGGCGAAGGCATTTTGTTCAGAAGTGGCAGTTTCCAAAGTGTCTACTGCGCGCAACACATTAAAGTAAGCAGTTGCTACGCGTACGATCAGGCTTTGTTGATCGGCGCCAAATTGGGCTTCAGCTTGTTCGCTGAGTTTTTGACCGTTTTTGTAGTCGTACCAGGCAGACAAATCAAACAGGGGTTGGGTCAGGGATGCCTGCCAGCCTTTGCGCGTGACTTCATCTTCGCCGTAATTTTGCTTGGTCAGGTTGTTGGTGGTTTCGTCTTTGGATTTGGCGTGGCTATAGCTGGCATTAATTTGTGGCAGAAGGCCGGCGCGGGCAATGCTTGCGTATTCCTGACCTGCTTCGTAGCCGGCTTTGTCGGCTTTCAGTTGCGCATCGTTTTTCAGTGCGAGGTCATAGATATCCATCAGGCTGTTGGCGCTGGCTCCCAGCGGTGCGAGGGCGAGCAGGCCGATGGCCAGGTAAAGCTTTGATTTTTTCATAGAGGAAGACTCGTTCATAACAGATCCCGGGAGTAAATGTATCCAAAGTGTCCAGTCAAAAAATGATGACGACCCTGTATAAGCAACAACTTAGACGCAACATGCGAAGGTTCGGATTCACAAAAAATGCCGAGTGTAGCGGGTTGCTGGAGAGGGGTCGAGCGTCGCGGGCTGGCAACTGGTTAAAAAGAGTAAACACTTGCGCCAAGTCGTTGTAGTTACAAATGTAAGCAGCATACCTATCGGTTTGTTTTGTGCTGATCGCGCAGTTTGCCACTCTCTGAGCGGTTGTTTTGCAGGCTGGGCGCCAGTATCTTGCGCGACATAATTCACGGCGGGGGAATGCGAATGTCGACGGTCGACATAGCCAAACAAGATTTGCTGTACGTGGCCATCATTATCCTGGCAGGTTTGTTAGGGGCTGTATGCGCCCGCAAAATTCGTGTGCCCGACATAGTGTTGTTTTTGCTTCTGGGGATATTGCTCGGGCCAGCGGCAAGCGGATTGGTGAATGTGCCGGCGGGTTCTACCATGAATCAATTGATCCTCACCATAGGCGCCTGCTATCTGTTGTTTGAAGGCGGGGCGACCCTGCGATTTTCCGTGCTGAAAGAAATCTGGATCACTCTATTGGTGATCGCCACGCTGGGTGTGTTGATGACCGGCGCAGTGGTTGCTGGCGCTGCATCTTGGCTGGGGGTGCCGCTGATGACGGCGGTGCTGCTCGGGGCGGTGACTGCCTCTACGGATCCCGCAACCCTGGTGCCCATCTTTCGCCAGGTTCCCGTTAAAGATCGTGTATCCCAAACCGTAATGAGCGAGTCTGCCCTCAACGATGCCATGGGTGCTATAGCCACCTTTGCCGTGGTGGCTTGGGTGATGGGTGGCGGTGAGGCTCCCGACATTATGTCTATGGTAGGGGATCTGTTCTGGGAGGCCGGTGGCGGGATTGTGCTAGGGGTTATTGCCGGCTATATCGCCTGCTTGTTGATGGCGCACGAGCGTTGGGGAATCTTCCGTAACCAGGCGCCTTTCCTGTTGGTATTGGCGGTGATACTGGCTTATCTGGCGGCGGACAACATCCACGCCTCTGGCTTTATGGCGGTGTTTTCTTGCGGCGTGGTATTCGGCAATCTGGGGGCTTTCAAGCTGTCTCTCGCAGAGCATGAGCACGAATATTTGGAAGATTATGTGGGCAATACTTCGCTCCTGCTGCGTATGTTTATCTTTATTTTGCTGGGTTCACAGGTCAACTTCTCATTGCTTGGACAGTATCTCTGGCAGGGTCTAGCTCTGTTGGCAGTGTTCATATTAGTGGCGCGGCCACTGACGGTGTTTATCTGTGCCTGGCCAGACAGGCGCGCCATCTGGAGTCTACGCGAATTGGTCTTCATGAGCTGGACGCGCGAAACCGGCGTTATTCCAGCGGCGCTGGTGGGGATTCTCGCTGGTATGGGGGTGCCGGGAATTGAGGTAGTCAGTGCTATCACGTTTATTTTCATTCTGGGGACCATACTCATCCAGGCGCCTACAACGGCATGGCTAGCAGGAAAGCTGGGTTTGTTGCGCTAGTTCAGGGGGCGGCTGCAGCAGCCAAAATAGCGCCCAAGGCTAGCATCTGCCCCCCAAGTTCACTACACTGCGAAGCTTCTTGTCGGGGTGCTCTGGTTTGCCAGGGCTGAGATAAACCCGCCGACCTGATCCGGTTAGTACCGGCGTAGGGAACGAGAGCATCAAGCCGCAGCCACGCCTGCGCCTCTCTCAATTCCGCGCCCTTGATGCGGAATCTTCATGCAAGCAGTAACTCCCATAGCCTTAACCATCGCCGGCAGCGACAGCGGTGGCGGTGCAGGCATACAGGCAGATTTGAAAACCTTTGCGGCCCTGGGCGTTTACGGCTGCTCGGCCATAAGTTCGCTCACGGCGCAGAACACCTGCGGTGTGCAGGGCGTGTTGCCCGTACCACCCGCGTTTGTGCAAGCGCAGATTACCTCGGTGCTTGGCGATATCCCGGTTGCGGCGATCAAGACTGGCATGTTGGCCCAGGCCGATATTATTCAAGCGGTAGCGCAGACGCTATCGGCTTATCCGCATCTGCCACTGGTGCTCGATCCGGTAATGGTTGCCACCAGCGGTGATCGCCTGCTAGCGGAAGACGCGGTGGATGCCCTGATCAACGACTTGCTACCCAGGGCGCTGGTGATTACGCCCAACTTGCATGAGGCGGCCGCATTATTGAATCGACCCGTAGCACAAAACCTTGCGCAAATGCGCGAGCAAGCTGAACAACTTCTAGCCATGGGCGCACGCAATGTGCTCATGAAGGGCGGTCACAGCAGCGACGAACAAGCGACAGATTTACTGCTGACCAGCGAGGGCGAATTTTTATTTTCCAGCTCGCGCATAGTCACAAAAAATACACACGGTACCGGTTGCACCTTGGCCTCGGCCATAGCAGCGGGTCTGGCGAAAAAATTATCACTGCAGGATGCAGTGCAAGAAGCGAAAACCTATTTACACAATGCATTGTTACACGCAGACAAATTGACGATTGGGCAGGGCAGTGGTCCTGTGCATCATTTTTATTCTTTTTACTAAAAAGCTCCCACTTTCATTCTGAGTGAATAGAAAAAGGGAGTCGTCATCCCCGCAGGGGATCCAGTGTGGCTGGTTTGTTAGTAATGGCGCTGGATCCCCTACGGGGATGACGACTCCCTTGGCAAAAATGTGGAGTGCTACTTTAAAGTTTTAACCTGAGGATTAACCATGAACAGCAGCGTAGACAAAATACTGAGCGAGAGCGCCGAGGTCGATAAGGCGTCCATCCAACCCTTTACCGGCTCGCAAAAAATGTATGTAGAGGGCTCTCGCCCGGACATTCGCGTACCTATGCGCGAAATTACGCTGGCCGATACACCGACCGATTTTGGTGGCGAAAAAAATCCACCGGTGCGCGTTTACGATACTTCTGGTCCTTACACCGATCCTGCAGTAAAAATCGATCTACGCACCGGGCTACCAGAAGTACGCACTGCCTGGATTGAAGAGCGCAATGACACAGAAATTCTGGAGGAAAGCCACTCCGAATTTACCAACGAGCGTTTGAATGATCCCAAACTCGCCGCCCTGCGTTTTAATCTCACCCGCAAGCCACGTCGTGCCAAAGCCGGTATGAACGTATCGCAAATGCACTACGCAAAACGCGGCATTATCACGCCCGAAATGGAATACATCGCTATCCGCGAAAACATGGCGCTGGCGCAAGCGCGTGAGCTGGGTATTTTGAATGAACAGCATCAGGGTATGAGCTTCGGTGCCAGTATTCCCGATGAAATTACCCCGGAATTTGTGCGCAGTGAAGTGGCTCGCGGTCGTGCGATTATTCCTGCCAACATCAACCACCCTGAAGTTGAGCCAATGATTATCGGCCGTAACTTTTTGGTAAAAATCAACGGCAATATCGGTAACTCGGCACTGGGTTCTTCCATCGAAGAAGAAGTGGAAAAACTCACCTGGGGTGCGCGCTGGGGCGCGGATACTGTGATGGATTTGTCCACTGGCAAAAATATCCATGAAACCCGCGAGTGGATTATCCGCAACTCCCACGTGCCCATTGGCACTGTACCTATTTATCAAGCACTGGAAAAAGTTAACGGCATAGCGGAAGACCTGACCTGGGAAATTTTCCGCGATACCTTGATTGAACAAGCCGAGCAGGGCGTTGACTATTTCACCATCCACGCCGGTGTACTGTTGCGCTATGTTCCGCTCACTGCCAAGCGCGTGACCGGCATTGTGTCGCGCGGTGGTTCTATCATGGCAAAGTGGTGTCTCGCGCATCACAAAGAAAACTTCCTCTACACCCATTTCGAAGAAATCTGCGAAATCATGAAAGCTTACGACGTGAGCTTCTCATTGGGTGATGGCCTGCGTCCGGGCTCTATTGCTGACGCTAACGATGAAGCGCAATTCGGCGAGCTGGAAACTCTGGGCGAACTGACCAAAATCGCCTGGAAGCATGATGTACAGGTGATGATCGAAGGCCCGGGTCACGTGCCTATGCACATGATCAAAGAGAACATGGAAAAGCAGCTGGAAGTTTGCGATGAAGCGCCTTTCTACACCCTCGGCCCATTGACCACTGACATTGCGCCTGGCTACGACCACATCACTTCCGGTATTGGTGCTGCCATGATCGGTTGGTACGGTTGTGCCATGCTCTGCTACGTAACACCGAAAGAGCACTTGGGCCTGCCCAACAAAGACGACGTGAAAGAAGGCATCATCACCTACAAGATTGCCGCGCACGCTGCCGATTTGGCCAAAGGCCATCCGGGCGCGCAGTTGCGCGATAATGCCTTGTCGAAAGCGCGCTTTGAATTCCGTTGGGAGGACCAATTCAATCTCGGCCTTGACCCTGACACAGCGCGTTCATATCACGATGAGACACTGCCCAAGGAATCAGCCAAGGTTGCACACTTCTGCTCTATGTGTGGCCCGAAATTCTGCTCTATGAAAATTACCCAGGAAGTGCGCGATTTTGCGGCCAAGCACGGTACCGATATTTCGGTGATCGGTGAGAAAGACATCATAAAAATGATTGATGTCGAAGCTGAAATGCAACAAAAAGCCAAAGAGTTTGTCGAACAAGGCTCAGAGATTTACCGCAAAGTGTAAATTCGCTAGAGGCCGGGTTGCCCCGGCCTCTACGCAACAACAATAAACTCCAACACAAGACAAAAGATGATAAAAAAACCGGAATTTACTCGTGCGGATGTTGAAATCCTCCGCAGTGAGGAGCTGTATAAACGTTTTTTTCGGGTCGAAAAAGTATTCCTTCGCCATAAGTTATTCGAGGGCGGCTGGGGTAAAGAAATAGGCCGTGAATTATTTGTGCGTGGTGAGGCTGTCGCTGTAGTGCTGTACGACCCGGTGCGCGACACTATAGGGATGGTTGAGCAATTTCGCATAGGCGCCATTAATGAGCCTGACGGCCCCTGGTGTTATGAAGTTGTTGCCGGCATGGTGGAAGAGGGAGAATCTCCTGAGGAGGTTGGTCGTCGCGAATTGCTGGAAGAGGCCAATGTTGAACCTTATTCCATGGAATATATTTGTAATTATTTATCCAGCCCCGGCGGCAGTGATGAAAAATTGCATTTGTATTGTGCGCTCTGCGACTTGAGCGATGCTGGCGGCGTATATGGCTTGCCGGAAGAGGGTGAAGATATTCGCGTGCATGTATTGGCTGCAGATGATGTATTCGCCGAGTTATTAAACGGCCGTTTTAATAACGCCGCCGCATTGATCTGTTTACAATGGTTACAGCTCAATCGCTCCCGCCTGCGCGCTGATTCGGCCGCATAATAAATCTGCCACGAGTGATTGACTTAATCACTCGTCTGGCTAACACTTCATCTGAATCGGGTTGCTTTATTGGCCTGGATGTTTACGGTTTTCAACTACTACTGAATCTATGTTCACACTGCGCGTTCCCAAGCCACAGCCCGACTACGTTACTTATCGTGAGCGTTACAAGGTTGATTTACCCCGGCAAATGGCGGAATGCGAAGCAAATTACGTGCGCTTGTCGCGCCTCATGGCACATTTGGGTGAAGGCGATGAATATCGTTTTCTTGTGAATCGCGGTGCACAGCCTTGGTTGCATTTGCTGCATGTACTGGAGCGCTCCCCCTATACCATTACCATTCAATTGCAGCAGGCTGCTGTTGCTGGCCAGAGTAACTGGTTGCAGTTGCCCAAACTTACTGTGCGCATGTATCACGATGCCAAGCTCGCAGAAGTGCTTGCCTGGGAAGGGCACAAGCGTTTACGTCCGCGCTATGTGTACCCCAACCGCACCATGTATTACGCTGATGAAAAATTGCAGATCAATCAATTTTTAGGTGAACTGCTCAGCGCCTGTTTGAGTGAAGGCTATGAAGTGGATGGCGTTGAGCAATTGCTAAAGCCATAAATGAGATGAAGATAAAAAGCCGCGCATATGCGCGGCTTTTTGTTATGGAAAATATTTACCCTTACTAAGCTGTTTGTGCCAGCGCCTGGGTGGCGGGTTTGTAAAGCAGGCGTGCCGGTGTTTGGCCACAGCTGACTTTATGGACAAAGTTGTAGCGTAAATAATGATATTCGCTGTCTGGGTTATCGAAGATAGCTTTCATGCGCTGCAATTCTGCCTGGCGATAAGTCTCCAGCGGGCGTTTAGCCTCATCCTGCATGCGTGTGTATTGTTTGCGGGCCAATATGGCAAAAAAGTTTTCGTCGTCAGCCAGCATTTCACATTCGCGCTGCAACAGTTCGTGATAATCGCCCCAGTCTTCCTGCAGTACTTTATCAACCATGCCAAATTTTTGCGCTTGGCTGACCAACAATGGCATGCAGCCCTCAATCAATTCTTTGGCCAGGGTTTCGCCCACACGTTTGGGTAGCAGATAAGTCCAATATTCCGAGCCGTACAAGCCCATGGTCAGATAGTGAGGGTTGAGCACCACACCATCGCGGGCGATCACTTTGTCACACGCCAACGGCATGATGGCTCCGCCAGCGCCGGCATTATTGCGCAATGCTGCCACGGTAACCTTGTTGCTCATGTTAATAATCTCTTGCACTACATCATCGATGGCATTGATGTTGCGCCATGATTCGCGCGCACTATCTGGCGCTGCCTGGATGCAATTGAGATGTATACCGTTGCTCCAGAAATCATCGCCGCCCATTAATGCTATAACGCGAACATCTTCGCGCTCGCGCAGTTCGCGGATGCGTGCCAGCAATGCATGGCACTGTTCTGTATTCATTGCGCCGTTGTAAAAATCAAAGCTGAGGTAGGCAACGGCATTTTCAACAACGACGTTAATGTCGTTCTGCACCCTGGAGTCCAGCGCGCGATTAAAAGCGAGTTTATGAGTGTTGGTAAATTGCTGAGTGACGACTTGCATGGCCGGCAATTTAAAAAAGCGTCGTTCGCCTTGTTGTGCCATTTTTAATTGACGAATCCACACACTGCCATCAACTGTTGCACGGCAAATGGCGCCATCGCGGTGGCCGACAATTTCACCTGGCAATGCGCTATAAATGTTGTATTCGGCTTTCGCGCCGAAAAGATAGACCTCGTTGCCTAGAATGCTGTCCTGCACACCGGGAAAACCATCCGCCGCGTTTATCTTGCGTACTATGGTGGCGGTAGTGTCCAGTGCCCAGTTAATTTTACGTGAGTCCTGTCGCATCAATGGCAGGCAAGTACCTGTGACATTCGGATTGTCGTAATTTAGCGGGCGAGGTTTAAAGTCAGCATTTTTAAAATCATGGATCGCTTGTTTAACCAGATGAGTTGCCGTGGTGATTACCTCGCGGCGATAAAGACTGGCTTTGGCAGTATTGCGCAGATTAAATTTTTGCGTGCCCCAAATATCTCCCGCGTCCATTTCTGCATCGGCCTGTAAAAGCGTAACACCCCAGCTGGTGAGGTTGCTTTCTATCGCCCAATCAAGAGAGGAGGGGCCTCGGTCACCTTCAATACCGGGATGTACTATCAGGCACAAATGCTCGCGCCAGATAACCTCAGGTACACGGTGTTTGAGAAAGGGGCAGATAATCATGTCCGGTTGAAATTGCGCAACAGCATTAATCATCTGCTGTTCGCCGCTGGAAAGCTCAATCGACACACTGTGCTTGTCGCTTTCCAGTTCGCGATGAATACGCTGGCACATGCCATTATAGGCCGACGCAAAGAGTAAAATTTTCAACTGCTATTTCTCCAGTGATGTCGACGATAAAAATTGCAATGCAAAAAAAGTTTGTGAAATTGCGTGGGATATAAATGTCATCTCGCAGAGTGTCCAAGATCATCCTGCATTTCGTCCTGGATGCGATTGCTCAATTGATTGAGCGACATAATCAAACAAATGACCAACAGCAACATGCTGGCACAGAAGATAAATAAACCCATCGTCATGGGGGTCATGGAATTTTCAATAATGGTTTGGTCGGCGTCATGGTTGTGCGTCATGGTCATAGCGGCCATGCCTGTATAGTGCATACCGCAAACTGCTATAGCCATAACAATGGCGCTGGCAAACATGATGCCCGAGCCTTTCAAATTCACCGCGAGCCAAAGTGCGACTGTTGCTGCCACCACGGCAATTACAATGGATACACCGACTAATACGGGGTTGTAAGACATGGTGCTGCCTGGCATTACCATGGCCTCCATACCCAGATAGTGCATGCTGGCTACGCCCAGACCGGCAAATATTCCAGCGCCTATCAGGCGAATAAAAGAAAACTTGCCAGTTACCGCTATATAGACACCTATGCCCATGGCAATTATTGCAATGAGCAGGGACACAAAGGTAAGGCCAGGTTTGTAACCTATATCCATGTTGACCTGATAGGCCAGCATGCCAATGAAGTGCATTGTCCAGATGGCACCGCCGCCGAGTGAAACCGCTGCTGCAAATATCCAGAGCATTGACGGCCCGTTGGGAGATGACCTCATACCATTGGTAATTTGCAGGCCGGTAAATGATCCGAACACTGAAATGAGAAATGATAGTGAAACCAGAAACCAATTATAGGTTGCTTCCATTTCCATGGTCATGCCCTCTTAGCGCAAGTTGACGATAATTAATTAGATATCGGATACGGATTTTGTTGCACGTGCCCGCCCCGTTAAAAGAATTCTAGTTAGCCGCTTGCAATGCTAATAGATTAATTATTCATAAATTTTTATGAAAAAAATAAATTTGAACTTATAAATTTATTGCGATAAGAAAGTGTGATCTGACGCAAAATTTATTCTTTAGGGCTCTTAAATCACTGTTATTTAAAGGGTTTACCGTTTGCGCGAAACGGGTAAAAAAAATAATTTGTCGCGTGTGTCTTCTAAATGTCACATTAGTTAATAAAATATGGCGTCCGTGCCAAACAGTTTTATGCGCCACTATTTTTTGTCGGCTTTTTTGCAAATTGCCGGAATGTCGACCTGTTCTACACTCTAGCTGTATCCGCAAGCCGCACGACGGATAGCGCGGTTAATGCAAACAGCATGGGAGAAAACACAGTGGTTCAAGCGTCATCCACAAAACAGCCAGGTAAATTATTTGAAGTTGCTGTCATAGGAGCTGGCGATAGCGACTTGGAAATCTTTGAACGAATTTTTGGTATTACGCGTTATCGTGCGCGGCAATATCAACTAAAAGTCGCGAACGAAAAAAGCTCAATCGTCGAATTGGAAGCCATAGCCTCGGCTGACATTTTTGTCGTTAATATGCATAACCCCAATGCCATCAGATGCTGGCACAAGGTTTCTTCTTATATAGCTGCCGAACACCGCAGGCCCGTACTTAAAATTTCCAAAGTGGTTCCCACATCGCAAGCGGGTTCAGAATTTACTATTTCCTGGCCAATTAATCCTGCCAAGATGCTGCAGTCTCTCGATAACTATACGATTCGTCACCTGCACTATTATCCCGAATTTGAAATTGGCTCTGAGCAGGAACTTACCTCGGATACGGTTAAAAATATTAAGGCCATCAATTTAAGTACTCAGGCCCAGCAAGGCAGCTCGCAGGAACAGCAGGTACGTGTGCTAATTGCTGATGATAGCCTTACTGTCCGCCGCCAATTGAAAATGGAGTTTGACATGATGAGCGCGCAGCTCAGGGCTGTGGCTGATGGTGAAGCTGCTGTTCAGGCCGCTGAACAGGAAAAATTCGACGTGATTTTTCTTGATGTGGTTATGCCTGGTATGGATGGCTACGCCGCCTGTAAAAGTATCAAGCGCACCAGCCTCAATAAAAATACGCCGGTGGTAATGCTCACCAGTAAATCTTCCAGCTTTGATAAATTCAAAGGCATGCTTGCTGGCTGCGACACCTATTTAACCAAACCTATTAATCACAACGAATTTAAACAGGTGACCGAAAAACACCTGAATAAAACCAATCACTGATGTCGCTCAAAGGAGACGTTTATGAAACCTAATCGCGTAATGATTGTGGATGATTCCCCAGTGGAGTTGCAGCACTTAAAAGAAATAGTGTCCGATGCTGGCTATCAGGTGATTACCGCTGTTAATGGCCAGGAGGCCTATGAGAAAGCCAAAACCTATCGTCCCGACGTGATTTTAATGGATGTGGTTATGGAAGGTGTTGATGGCTTCGAGGCCTGTCGCAACATTACTGGCGATAAAGATCTCAGCGCAATCCCGGTAGTATTTGTCACCAGTAAAAACCAGCGCGCTGATAGAGTCTGGGGCGAGCTGCAGGGGGGCAGGGCGATGATCAGCAAGCCCTACACGCAGGAACAAATTCTCGACACTATTGCTGCGCTTTAAGATCGGTAATCTGCGACGTGGAGCAACATACTGACTCTGTGCAATTGGTTGATGGCATTGGGCAGCTTCAAGAAACTGAAGTTGCTCAAGACAATCTGATCAGTGCGCTTAATAAATTGCGATATCGCGAACTGGATGGCTTGTTTTTGGAGTCACCACAGCAGCAACAAAATGTCGCCCAACCTTATTTTGGATTTTCTATCAATGGTGAGGAATTTGTGGTGAGCGCCCGGCACTTTTGTGAGGTGTTCTGCGATATTCCAGTAGCGCCATTACCTAACTCTCCCGATATTTTGCTGGGGCTCGTTAACTTGCGTGGCCTGCTGTTGCCCGTCTATCAATTACATAGTTATTTGACGGGGAATGCCCCTGCCGCAAACGGGCAAAAAACATCTCGAAAAAAAATTGTGCTGGTTATTGGTAAAGGCGAGCGGGCCGTAGGCTTGCTAATTGATAGCTTACCAGTATCGCTCTCTATAGCCTTGCCATCGGCGACGGATGCATCCCGATCGCAGGCGGTACCACATCCACAGTTGCCAGAACTTGCCCAGGTTTATCTATTACCAGACAGAACATTGGCGGAGCTCGCTGTGGAGCCATTGCCAGAGCGTTTGTTGTTGATGGCGAGTGAAAGTAGTAGCTGATGTGGAAAATAACTATCTCTATGTTTAAAAATTGCGTTTGCCCTTGCGATGGAGTGAGATGATGAAAAACTTATCGGGGATTAAAATATCCCACAAGATCAGTAGTTTGATGATTGGCCTGGTAGCCGGCTTTCTGTTGATGGCGGTGGCCTATTACGCGCAGATCGCCTCGGAAAAAACAATTGCCGATGCTAACAGCAATCTCAAAACCATTGAGCAGTTGATTGCATCGACACTCAGTTCGGCAACTGAGATACGTACTGCAACGCCGAGCTATTTGGATACCAGTGACGAGCAGGCGCTCAATTATTTTCGCGCTGGAAAAACCCAGATTCAAGAGACGCTCAATAGCCTTGGTGCGCTCAATTTACGTTTTGTAAATACGACAGCGCTGGCTACCGCAAAATCAGCGTTGAAAGCGCTTGATGAAAAAATCAATCAGATAGTAGCTGCCAAGGCAGAGATAGATAAAGACGCTACCCGTCGCGATACTGCCAAGGCTGAACTCAGCGATATGATTGTTACCATGACAGCCAGCCTGCAAGATTATCGCCGCCTGGCCGACGCCAACGTCAAGCGCCGTGTAGAACAGGCCGAGCGCGAATTAAATATAGCGCGCACCATGTTTGCGGCTGTACTTTTTTTAACAGCGATAGGCACAACCCTGGGTTTGTTCTTTATTTATCGCAGTATCGTACTTCCGTTGTGGCACATGCAGAGCATCATTGCGCAACAAAACCGCGGTAATGACCAGGCACGTGTAACTGTTCGGGCGAGTGATGAGCTGGGTGATCTGGGGCGCGCATTTAACCGTCTGCTAGATGAACGTATTCGTGTACTGGCAGAGCAATCGCAAGAGAACGAAACACTCAACACTTCTATTATCGGTTTGATTCGCGCGCTGGGCACTATTGCGAAAAAAGACTTGTCCATCAAAGTGCCCGTTTCAGCAGACGTGACAGGCACTATTTCCGACGCCGTGAATCTTCTTACATCGGAAACTGCGCGCACCTTGCATCAGGTGAAGGGGTATTCGGAAAAAATTAATTACATTTCGGATCAACTGCAGGCTCAATCTGCGGTGGTGCTTGAGGTTGCGGAAGAAGAGCGTTCGCAAGTGGCGGATACGGTGACGGCACTCGATCAGTCAGCTAAAACCATGACCGATGTGGCAAGGGAGGCTCGCACGGCAAACAGTATTGCATCCTCTGCTATTGATTTTACATTGCGTGCCCAGCAATCAGTAACGCAAACCGTAGAGGGCATTCAGGCAATTCGGTCTACCATTTCTGAAACGGAAAAACGTATCAAGCGCCTGGGGGATCGCTCCCAGGAAATTACCAGTATCGTAAACCTGATTAATACTATCGCTGAACGTACGCATATTCTCGCGCTCAATGCGAGTATGCATGCTGCATCTGCAGGTGAAGCGGGTAAAGGTTTTGCGGTGGTAGCAGAAGAGGTTCAACGTTTGGCGGAAAACGCCCGCGGCGCAACCTCGGAAATTTCGGCGATGGTAAATAACATTCGCGTGGAAACATCCGACACCGTAAATATTATGAACAAGCTGATCACCCAGGTAGCTGATGGTACACGCCTGGCGGAAGATTCCGGTCAACGTATGCATGAAACTGAGGCCGCTACGCGGCAGCTGGTGAACCACGTAAAATCTATTGCGGTCAATTCCATGAACCAGGCCAACATGGCCAACCGGGTACGCGATCGCGCCAACCTTATTACACAATCCACCGAAAAAACCCACGGCAAGCTTGAAGAGCAACGCTTGCAAACTGATGAGTTAAAAAATTACGCAACGTCGTTGGTGGAGCGTGTAAATGTATTTACCTTGCCAGAATTCCGCGCTGAAAATCGCCAGGTGGACACGCGTAACCTGACGTCGTCAATTGTTCAGCCACAACCTACCGCTAACCAACTTCATTTGGAAAAAATTGCGTTGGGCCAGATGCCTGCTGAGCAAAACCAGCAGGCAAAAATTGCGTGAGTCCAATATTTCGGGGGCGATAGGTGATAGCGAATAACAAAGTCACTGCCGAACAGCAGGAATTGCTCTCCATGCTCATGGGCGAGCTGCAGGGATTGTTGGAGTTGACGCTCGCCGGTGGAGCAGGTGACACAGAGCAATTGCAAACCACCGCTGAGGCGCTGGATAATTTTTCCAATGCGGCAGAGCTGATTGGGTTGGAAGGTCTGGCCGTTGCCTGGCGTTGTCTGCGTGATAATTTTCATGCGCTCGCTAAAGAAAGTGTGACGGATGATCAGCAATTATTGATCGACTCCTGGATTATGTATTTTCTGGATGTGTTGCAGCAGCTGATGGATGGTGCGGTATCCAATGATACCGTCAACGCGCTTGTGACCTTTTTGACCAACGGGAATTGGCCTTTACCCATGCCCGGACAGGCCAGCGAAAATCTGGCGATACAATTGCAGACGGCACAGGTTGCCGTTGTTGAGGAACCGGCCAATCAGCTGCCCGTTACAGCGGATGCAGCCATGCTAACGTTGGTACCGGGCGAACATATCAATCCGGATTTATTCGAGGGATTGATGATCGAATTGCCTGGCCAGGTCGTGCAATTTTCCCAATACCTCAACGAATTTATCCTAAGTCATCAACCGGACTCTCTCGCTGCCGCGCAACGCATCGCGCATACGTTGAAAGGTGCAGGCAATGTGGTGGGTATTAGTGGCTTGGCGAATTTTATGCATTTCAGCGAGGATTTGCTGGAAGAAATAAGTCGCCATCAAGAGCCGCTCACCGGCGCATTGCAACAATTGCTAATGGATATGGGCGATACGCTGGCCTCCATGTTCGATAATTTGATTGAGGGTACGCAAGGTGATATTGCCGACCAACTCAATATCCTGCAGCGGGTGCTCGACGCTTACCATGGGGTTCGCGGTAATGATTTGGCCGCATATGCTCCTGCCGATATTACTGTTCAACCCCTTAGGCCACCATCTCGAGCAGCCGCTATTGAGGCGGAGGTTGAAGGCCCGGCGCCGGTTGCCAATCTGCAAGAATCACTCGCCGCGCATTTGCGTATTAAAGAAGATACCGCCCAGGATTTATTGCGCCTTGCCGGTGAGAGCGCCATTTCAACCAACCGCTTGCAGACACAGGTTCAGGATGTGAAGGCGCAACTGCAACATATCGGTCAGTTGCACAATAAATTGACGCATTTGACGGAAGAGTTTGGTTACCTGATTGAGGTGCGCGAGCTTTTCAGTGCGCGAGCGAAAGCCCGCGGTGATGTTAACTCAGCGGAACTGGACCCACTGGAACTGGATAGATACAACGAATTGCACAGCTTTTTTCATCAGCTGCAGGAGTTTGCTGTTGACACCCGCGATGCTATTTACCAAACCCAGGGACAATTGCGCGCACTGGAAGATTTGACCTACGAGCAACAGGTTACTAATCGTGCGAGTCAGAACCACTTGCTGGAAATGCGCATGGTTCCGGTCAGCAATTTTTCTGCCCGCTTCGAGCGCTGTGTTCGTCAGGCTTGCCGTCTTACCGGCAAGCAAGCGCGTTTTGTATTGCGCGGTGGTGAGACCATGATCGATAGTCGTCTGCTCAATAAGTTGGTAGATCCATTGATGCATTTGTTGCGCAATGCGGTAGATCACGGCATAGAACCAGCTGACAAGCGCGAGCGGTGCGGTAAATCTGCCGAGGGCAGCATTGAACTCAGTTTTACCTTGCAAGGCCAGGCTATTTTGGTGCGCGTTCGCGATGATGGATCAGGCCTTGATCTTGCACGTATCGCGCATAAAGCTCATGAGTTGGGCTTAACACCACCGGGAGAGCAAGACTCTGATATCAATAAGCAATGGCTTAAACAAATTATTTTTGCCGCAGGCTTTTCCACGCGTGATCAGGTTAGCCAAACCTCCGGGCGCGGTATTGGTTTGGATATGGTGGCTGATCGACTGGGTGAAATGAAAGGTCGTATTAATGTTGATAGCCAGCCGCAACAGGGTTGTGAATTTACCTTGCGTTTACCCATGCCGATGATTGCGGAGCAGGGGTTATTGGTGGCCAGCGGCAAACACAGGTTAGCCATAGCGGCTCGCGGTATAGAGCAGTTGTTATTTTTGGAGGAGGATGCGCTTAGCAATCAGGGGGAGCACCTTCGCTATGAATTTAATCAGCAGCAAATAGAAGTTTTCCATCTCGCCCAATTGGCAATGCTGCCCGAAACTCTGGCGATTAATACCATGGATGCCCACGCCTTGTTGGTAGTGGAAGCCAGCCCGGGCCAATTGGTCGGCGTGCTTGTCGAGCGCGTAATTGCCAGCCGTGAAATGGTGGTTAAGCCGCTCACTGCTTTTACACCTCCGGTGCCAGGTGTGTTGGGGGCGACTATTCTCGGTGACGGTGAAGTAGCGCCTGTTCTGGATATTCAACAATTGGTGGCCGATATGCTCAGCGCCGGTGCTGGTGCAATGGATTGGATGCAACAGAGCATGCGCATTAGCCAGCAGACCATGGCTGATAAACCCATGGCGTTGATTGTGGACGATTCGCTCAGCACGCGCCGTTCACTTGCGCAGTTTGTGGGTGATATGGGAATGGAAGTCTATACCGCGAAAGATGGCTTTGAAGCGATTGAGTTTATGCAAGAGCAAACGCCCAGCATCATTTTGGTCGATATGGAAATGCCGCGTATGAATGGTCTTGAATTAACGGCACACGTTCGCGCCAACGATACGACTCGCCATATTCCCGTCATCATGATTACTTCCCGCAATACTGAAAAACATCGCAACCTGGCCGCCGCCGCCGGGGTAAATACCTATTTGAATAAACCCTTCTCGGAAGAAGAGCTGCTTCACCATATTCAGGATTCAATGCATCTATCTCAAGCACAGGCGCAGTCACAGGTACATGGATATGACGGACGATAAAAATTTACACGCGGTGGCAAGCGGGACACAGGCACGCGATTCGCTCGTGTTAATCGATATGGCTGAAATACAATTTTTATTATCTGGCGATATTGTGTCGCTAGCTCCCATAGACCTGATGCAATTGACAGCTGATCAGATGCAACCGGCAGCGGATGAGCTTGCCTGTGGGTATCTGATGTTTGAAGACGAGTTGGTGCCTGTGTTCTCGCTTAATCGCAATTTGCAATTGCAAACGGTAGCGGACTCACGGTGTATTGCGCTGGCCATTTTGTCGGCAGGCTCCCAACGGTTCGGGTTGGCCTGCCTCAATGTGGAAAAACAGTCAGATGGTATGCCGGTGTTTTATCCGGTGCCTGTTTGTATGAGCAGTCGCAAACAACCCTTTAGCGAGTTTGCCGTCATCAATCAGCGGGCCGTGGGGTTAACCAGCGCAGCAGAACTCTTGCGAGTGCTGCGCCTGCGCGGCGTCAACTTGTTGGGAAGGCAAACGGTAAAGCGGCAGGGTGCTTTTTAGTGATTCGGCGACCGGCCGTTGAATAATGGGGAAAATGCGTGAACGAGAGTCTCAAGAATAACCAGACGGATGGCCAGTATGCCCTGGAGCTAGGTGCCTGGGTGTTACCCATCAGTGCCGGTACCAGTGTGGCGGTAGGGCGTTATGAGTTGAAGCACATAGAATTCATCAACACCAGCCTGACTTTACCTTGCCTGCCCGCCTTTTGTGAACAGGGCTTTGTCTGGCGCAATCATTTTGTTCCTATGCTGGATTTACACAGTTTGATCCAACGCAGGCGTATGTCTGGCTCTGCGGCGGAGCAGTTGGCCGCTATCATCGCCTACGAAGGTGCTATGGGAGAGTTGGCGGTGGGCGCCATTTTATTGCGAGGCGTCCCCAGATTGATCCGGGTGGCACCTGCGCAAAGCGTTTCCACCAGCGAGCTGGATGCAGATTGGCAGCGTCTGGCGCACGCTGCGTTCAAAGATGACAAAGCGCTTTATCCTGTATTGGATTTGCGCTGTCTGTTTGATAAATCGCCAGCCGATCTACTGGCGTTGCACTAATCCCGGACTTTTCCATAATTCTTAACCCTTTCACACTTCTGCTGTTTTTTTGTAAAGACTTTGTGCAAATGCAAATTTAGGTGCAATAGAGGGTGGAATAAATGCCAGTTAGCGGTTATCGTTGCAAACAATTGACGATTTTTTCTCTAATACCTCTTTTCTTATAACGATAAAAGGAAGAGTCAACCGCGAGATGGATGCTGCTGTGGCAAAACCATTGGCAAACACAAAACGGCTGATACAGATCACTGACTGTCATCTCGGCCCGCTCACCAGCGAAACATTGCTGGGGCTCAATACCGACCAAAGCCTGCACGATGTGCTGGCCTTGATCCAGCAAAAAGAGCCTGAGTTCGAATCTATGGTCTGTACCGGTGATATCGCCAGCGCAGGCCATAATGCTTGCTACCATCGTTTTATTAATATTGTTCGCCAATATTTCTCCCATCCGTTGGGCTGGTTGCCCGGCAATCACGACAGTTCCTCCATAATGGCTAACCTGCAGGCGGCTGATTTGCCGGCAAATCGCACCATGGAGTTGGGTAATTGGTTGATATTGTTGTTGGATTCCGTAGTGCCCGGCCATGTTTATGGCGAGTTTCCCCAAACCGAACTGGATTATTTGGCGGAAGCCCTGGCGGCTAATCGCGACAAACACCTTATTATCATGTTCCATCACCAGCCGGTAACAGTGGGCAGTGCCTGGATAGACCAATACATAATTCGCAATGCCGACGCCTTTTGGGCTTTGGTTGACGGTCAACCCCACGTGAAAGCAGTGGTTTGGGGTCATGTACACCAGGATTACCACGCTCAGCGTAACGGTATGGAACTGATTGCAACGCCGTCGACCTGCATCCAGTTCAAGCCTTTGTGCGACGACTTTACCGTGGATACCCAAATGCCGGGCTACCGCTGGTTTGACCTCAACGAGGATGGCAGCTTCACCACCGGCGTGGCACGGGTAAGCGGTAAGGATTACCAGATAGACTACAAATCCGCTGGTTACTAATCCGGCGGTTTGTACGTTATGGCTGCACTTCTTTATATCCACGGTTTTCTAAGCTCCCCGCAATCCTTTAAAGCCCGACAAACGCAAGTCTGGCTTGCGGCAAATCATCCCGAAATCGCCTATTATTGCCCCCAGCTAACACCTTATCCCGAGCAGACCCGGCGGGAACTGGAGCAGTTGGTAGAATCGCTTTTGCCACAACCTGTCTATCTCATGGGCAGTTCCCTGGGGGGCTTTTGGGCAACCTGGCTGGCGGAGAAATATGATCTGCGTGCGCTATTGATTAACCCGGCGGTGAGTCCAGGCAATTTTATGCCGCGCTATATTGGCCAGGAACTCAAGGCTTATCACTCGGACGATTGTTACCAGCTGACCGCTGACCATATCGATGAAATTAATGCGGTGGATTGTCCGGTAGCGCGCTTGCAAAATTACTGGCTGTTGGTGCAGACCGCTGATGAAACGCTCGATTATCGCGATGCCGTTAAAAAATACGCCGGCTGCAAGCAGACAATAGAAGAGGGCGGTGATCACGCCTTTCAAGGCTTTGAGCGTTATCTGGATACAGGGATCGAGTTCCTGGCCGCTAACGGCGCATCAACGAATTAATTCTGTCGCAGTCACTCGCGACTCGTAACTCAACACTAGAAATCAACATATGGCTAATTATTCTGCAGAAGATATTGAAGTACTCACTGGCCTGGATCCGGTAAAAAAGCGCCCGGGCATGTACACAGAAACTACACGTCCCAACCACCTGGCGCAGGAAATTATCGACAACTCGGTGGACGAAGCCCTGGCGGGCCACGCCAAATCTATCGAAGTGATTTTGCACAAAGACCAATCCCTCAGCGTTATCGACGATGGTCGCGGTATGCCAGTGGATATTCATCCCGAGCAGGGCAAACCGGGTGTAGAAGTTATCCTCTGTACGCTCCACGCGGGCGGAAAATTTTCCAATAAAAATTACCAATTCTCCGGTGGTTTGCACGGTGTAGGTGTTTCTGTTGTAAACGCTCTCTCCGACAAACTCGAAGTGACAGTCAAACGCGATGGCAATGTTTATCGTATGGGCTTTGCCAATGGCGACAAAGCTACTGATCTGGAGATTATCGATACTTGCCCGAAACGCCAGACGGGCACCACCGTTAAATTTTTACCCAATCCGATTTATTTCGATTCGCCCAAGTTTTCCGTGAGCCGCCTGCGCCATGTGCTGCGCGCAAAAGCTGTGTTGTGTCCGGGTTTAAAAGTCACCTTTCTCGATGAGCAAACCGGCGAAAAAGACGAGTGGTACTACGAAGACGGTTTGAAAGATTATTTGGCCGGTGCAACACAGGAATGGATCACATTGCCGGAGTCGCCCTTTGTGGGTGATTTTGCCGGCACCACCGAAGCAGTGAGCTGGGCGGTGCAATGGCTGCCGGAAGGCGGCGAGTTGGTGCAGGAATCTTATGTAAACCTTATCCCGACTGCCCAGGGTGGTACCCACGTTAATGGTTTGCGCACAGGATTGCTGGATGCTATTCGCGATTATTGCGAGTTTCGCAATCTGGTGCCGCGCGGCATCAAACTCGCACCGGAAGACGTGTGGAATAACTGCTGCTTTGTGCTCAGTTACAAACATCACGATCCACAATTCTCTGGCCAAACCAAAGAGCGTTTAACGTCGCGCGAAGCGGCGGCGTTTGTGTCAGGTATTGCCAAAGATGCGTTTGCACTCTGGTTAAACCAACACACAGAAGATGGCGATAAGATTGCAGATTACTGCATTAACAACGCACAAAAGCGTGTGCGCTCCAGCAAAAAAGTAGCGCGAAAAAAAGTGACCGCCGGCCCGGCTTTACCCGGTAAATTGGCGGATTGTTCCAGCGGCGAACCGGCACTGAGTGAATTGTTTTTAGTGGAAGGTGATTCGGCGGGTGGCTCAGCCAAGCAGGCGCGCGATCGCGAGACGCAGGCGATCATGCCGCTGCGCGGAAAAATCCTCAACACATGGGAAGTTAATTCGGAAGAAATCCTCGCGAGCCAGGAAGTGCACGATATTTCTGTGGCAATTGGCATGGACCCTGGCAGTGAAGATCTGAGCGAGTTGCGCTATCACAAAATTTGCATCCTCGCCGACGCCGACTCGGACGGCTTGCACATTGCGACCTTGCTGTGTGCGCTTTTTGTAAAACATTTTCCTGTGCTGGTACGCGGCGGATTTGTCTATGTGGCTATGCCGCCGCTCTATCGTATCGACATCGGCAAAGAAGTTTATTATGCCCTTGATGAGAGCGAAAAAAATGGCGTGCTCAATCGCATTGCAGCGGAAAATAAAAAAGGCAAAGTAAACGTGCAGCGCTTTAAAGGGCTGGGTGAAATGAACCCGCTGCAATTGCGCGAAACTACCATGGCGCGCGATACCCGTCGCCTGGTGCAGCTCACTATTGAAGATGATGATGGCACGACGCAGGTGATGGATATGATGCTCGCCAAAAAGCGTGCGAATGATCGTAAAAACTGGCTGGAAGAAAAAGGCAATCTGGCGGAAGTGGTGTAGATCTATAAGGGCAGCTCGGGCTGCCCTTTTTATTTTGCGTTGTGATATTGGTTTTTTGTGTTGGTTGTTTTTTTTGAGGTGGCCTGCAGCCTGGCGGTGATTGACACATCGCCTTCGCAGAAACTTGGCTATACTCAAGCGTCGTGACTTTTACATTCGAATCGAAGTTTAAAACCAAGGAATCCATTATGAACAATAAGATGAAAACGGTTCTGTTAGCAGGGATGACTCTGGCCCTGTCGTCGTGTGGCGGTGGCGGTAAGGAGAAAACACCTGAGGTAACAGGCGCAGCCGCCTTCGTTGCGGGTACCCATCCACGTTTTGACCCCGTGATATCAGACATTCCTTTTAACACAGATTTGGTGTTCGCATCGGCAGCCGCGACAGATGGTACAGCCCATGTTGGCGAAGCTACAGATGCTGTCCGCGCAACGGTCAATGCGCTTGACGGTTTTTCTACCTCCGCTTTTTTTGACGTGATGATTTCCGGTAGCGTGGATGCAAACACGGCACTGCCTAATCAAACTGTATTTTTGGTAGAACTGGATGCCGGTGGCAAAGACGCGCTCAATCCAGCCAACATAGTGGGCATTAAGGGCGTAGCCAGTTTTGACGTTAAAGTCGTTTCGCTTGATGGCGGGACTAATAATGTGATTCGCATTCGCCCCACAGCCCCACTTAAATCCAAAACCAAGTACCTGGTGTTTCTCACCAACGGTATTAAAGATTCTGCTGGCCTGGCGCTTACACGCTCCTGGACCTATAACGCCCTTCATGACACTACTTACATTCCAACCGACAGCCTTGCTCCTGTGCAAAATGCCATTGTTGGCTGGGAAAAGCTGGCATCAGCATTCCTTGTTGCCAATTCACCAGGTTTGAGCGCCAGCGCCGCTGTAGACAAGTTGGTATTGAGCTACACCTTCACCACCACCGATCCCCAGGCATCACTCATGGCCATGGGTGAGCCACGTGCCGCTTTAGCCAGTAGTCAGATAGCGGCAGGTGTACCGCCTGCTACTGCAATTGGTGCTGTAACCATGCTGGATGCGGGCGGGCTTTTGTCTACGCCCAAGGCGCGCAGTGTGAAAATGTCGCCGTTAACGGGTGTTGATTTTACGATCCTGAGTGCTGGGGCTTTGGCGGGTAACGTTGGCAAGCTTTATACCGGCTCTATCAAATTACCTTACTACCAAGCTGCACGTACCGATTCATCCATGACTTATCTGACCCGCAACTGGACGCCAGATCTTACCTTGGCAGGTGCCTTGAAAGCGACGGTGCCTGCGGATGTGAATGGTAGCTACAACACGACCTATCGTTATCCTTTCGCTGCCAAAACCAGCGATGAGATAGTTCCTCTGCAAGTGACCCTGCCGCAAAAAACCTGGGTACCTGGCTACGCTGCCTCGCTCAACTGCGGCCAGATCTACGCCGCCAGCGGTTATCCGGTAGTGATCTACGTACACGGCATTACCAGCGATCGCAGCTCCGTGTTGGCGCTTGGTCACACCTTGGCCAGCAAATGTATAACAACCGTGGCAATTGATTTGCCGGTGCATGGTGTGGCTGCTAACAACCCGCTGGTATCCGTGCTGAACGTGGAGAAAGGAACCCAGATTCCATTTGCGGCTATCTATGGTGCAGATGCGCCCCACGAGCGTCACTTTAACGTTGCCGGTGCTGGTGGTGCTCCAGCGGAAATGAACTTCAGTGCTCCTACCGCTAACGATGGCTCCGGTGTGCATTTCACCAACCTGGGCTATTTGTTGAATACCCGCGACAACAATCGCCAGGCGGTGATGGATTTACTGAACCTCAATGCCAGCCTCAAAAATATCAACAGCAGCTCGTTGATGGCGTCAGAGGGCATGAGCCTCAATCTCTCCAATGTAAACGTGGTGGGTGTGTCGCTTGGCGGCATCCTGAGTACGGTGTTTACCACGGTTAACCAGGTGGCTATAGCGAATGATGGCAAACTGGGGTTGACGACTGATCTGAACCCGGTGAAAAGCCTGGTGGCATCAGTGGCTGGTTCCCAGGTATCACAAATCCTGGTTAACTCGGCAACTTTTGGTCCCATCATTAATGCCGGTCTGCAAAAAGCTGGCGTAAATGCTGGCACCAGCAACTATGAGAAGTTCATGTATGCTGCCCAAAGTGCTGTGGATGCGGCTGATCCAGTGAACTTTGCCAAGTTACTGTCTGCCCTCAATGTCCCAATCCTGCTGCAACAAGTAAATGGCGATACGGTTATCCCCAATCATGCTGACAGCGCGCCATTGACTGGTACGGAAGCTCTGGCAACCCTGTTGGGTACTACGCGTTTGCTGCCGGGAGAAACCCAATTGGGTCGCGGCTTTGTAAAACTGACCGCGGGTGATCATGTGTCTCTGTTGCGTCCCGCTACTGGCGCTCCGCAGGTGACTCCAGAAATGCAAGCGCAAGTGGTGACCTTCGTTCTCAATGGTGCGAAAGTGGCCGTTGGCAGCCAGGCGCCAGGTAACATAGATATACCTTTAGACTAATTGATGCAGGTTAGTTTAGGTGTTGAACAACAAACCCGCCGCCTTGGCGGGTTTGTTGTTTCAGGGCGACTTTTTTTGGCGATTATGGAGTCTTCCCCGTCGGGCTTGTGTATCATGCCTCCAATGATTGCTTCGCTATTAACGCGACAGCAACGACCTAATGAACCACGCAATATCCTGACTGAGATAGGTTATGACGCCCCGCAATTACCTCTACTTACTACGCAAATACGAAGAATACCAACCGCAAATCGAACGCCTGCTAGACTCTATTGTGACGGCGCTTATGCCGCGCAAACTGGAAGCGGACGAAGCGCAGTTACACAAGACGGTTGAGCGCTTGCACAAATCCTATCCGTTTGTGGAGTTGCTTTATTGCATCGACGAAAATGGCATGCAGACAACGGTATCGGCGGCTGCTCCCGGTATCGATGACTCCAAGCGCACTGAGCCTGGTATTTGTTCTGATCGCAGCAACCGCGCCTATTACACCTCCGCGGTAAAAAACGAAAAAATTTCTACGGTTACTTCCCCCTATTTGTCTAACGCCACTCATCAGCTGGCCATTTCGGCAGTGCAGCGCTACACCACCGAGCTAAACAAAACTGCCTACCTGGTGATCAATTTCAATCTGGAAAAACTGATTACCTTTTTGAACGGCGATGAGTTGCGTCGCCGCGTACATCCTGTGTTCCAAATCGTCTATGCGGTGATAGGTGTGATGTTGGTGATGGTGGCTGGGTTGCTGTTGTTCTATGCGGGCAAACATATGTTTGATGTAGTGCATGAACACATCCAGGCCACCACGAATATTTTTGAGGTGGTGATACTGGTGACTTTGGGGCTCGCGATTTTCGATCTCGGGAAAACCATTCTGGAGGAAGAAGTATTACTGCACAAAGATATTCACCATGAAGGCTCAACGCGCCGCACTATCAGCCGGTTTATGTCGGCGATTGTGATTGCCGTGTCGATTGAATCCTTGCTGCTGATGTTTAAATCCCTGCTTGGCGATGCGAGCCACCTCAACTCCGCAGTATTGATGTTGGTAGCGGCGGTGGCGCTGCTGGTTGGTTTGGGTGTTTACCTCAAACTGACGGATGAGAAATAAACCTCAATGAGCACCAAACAAAAAACCGCCTTCGTCTGTAACGACTGCGGCGCTGACTATAAAAAATGGCAAGGCCAGTGCAGCGATTGCGGGGCCTGGAACTCCATTACTGAAATTCGCCTCGGCCCCACACCCTCAAACCGTTCCGCAAAATTCGAAGGCTATGCTGGCAGTGCCAGCGGCAACAAGGTGCAGACGCTGGCGGAAATTGCATTGAGCGATGTGCCACGTTTTTCCAGCGGCACCAGTGAATTTGATCGCGTGCTTGGCGGTGGCTTTGTGCCCGGTTCAGTCGTGTTGATTGGCGGCCATCCCGGCGCGGGTAAAAGTACGATTCTTCTGCAAACGCTTTGCTATCTTGCACGCAATATGAGTGCGCTCTATGTGACGGGCGAGGAGTCATTGCAACAGGTTGCCATGCGTGCCCAGCGTTTGGGTTTACCCACCGATAAATTGCAAATGCTCAGCGAAACCAATGTGGAAGCCATCTGCGCGACGGCGCAGCAAATCGGCCCCAAAGTATTGGTGGTGGATTCGATCCAGGTAGTGCATATGGAGGATATTTCCTCTGCCCCCGGTTCTGTATCGCAAGTGCGTGAGAGTGCTGCTTATCTCACACGATTTGCCAAGCAAACTGGCACTGTGGTGATTCTGGTGGGGCACGTTACCAAAGACGGCTCGCTCGCTGGCCCCAAAGTGCTGGAGCATATGATCGATTGTTCAATTTTATTGGAAGGCGATAATGACTCCCGCTTTCGCACTCTGCGCGGTAACAAAAATCGCTTTGGTGCGGTGAATGAGTTGGGCGTATTTGCGATGACTGAGCAGGGCATGCGCGAAGTCAGCAATCCCTCTGCAATTTTTTTGCAGCGTGCGGAAGATCCAGCGCCAGGATCAGTTGTTATGGTGATGTGGGAAGGTACTCGTCCACTGCTGATTGAAATCCAGGCATTGGTAGACGATAGTCACCTCGGCAATCCTCGTCGCGTCGCTGTGGGTATGGATCAAAATCGTCTCGCCATGTTGCTTGCGGTTTTACATCGCCACGGTGGCATTATGGTGGGTGACCAGGATGTATTTGTGAACGTAGTGGGTGGTGTGCGCGTCGCAGAAACCAGTGCGGATCTCGCCGTGCTGGTGGCAATTGTATCCAGCTTTCGCGATCGTATTTTGCCGCAGGATTTAATGGTGTTTGGTGAAGTGGGGTTGTCGGGTGAGATTCGCCCTGTGCCCAGCGGTCAGGAGCGTTTGCGCGAGGCGGCCAAACACGGATTTAAAAAAGCCATAGTGCCCATTGCCAATGCGCCGCGCGAAAAATATCCAGGTATGGAAATTGTCGCGGTGAAAAATTTGCAGGAAGCATTGGACGCACTTTAATGTTTTGCGTCGTTCCATCAATTGGGTGATTCCATTTCAATCAACCGGCGCTGCTTGCGTTGCACTTCGTCGTAAGCGCGCTGGAAGCCAGGAACGCTAAAAAATAATTTATCCAGGCTGCCATCTTTCTCTGCTAATTCAAGTCCGGTTTTCAAACGCTCTGCCAGGATTTTGTTATCCGGATTCACAAAAAAATATACTGGCAAAGGATAGTGCAAGAGTAATGTTTCTTCTGCCATAAGCGGCAAATCTTTGTGTTTATCCACTTCGCTCCATATTTCCTGCGCACCGCGTACTATGTAATCAAAACGTTTGGCGGCGAGCATTTTAAACATGGGCTCGTAATCCCATGAGGTCACCATTGGCATATCGTTTTTTATTAATATTTGAGTATCTTGCCAATGTGTACCTGTGCCGGCTTTGAAGCGACGCAAGTCGGTCAGGTCGTGCAGGTTCGCAAATTTGTCTTTATCTTCACGGCGAATCAGCAGGATTTTGTAATCGCTAATGCCGCGCAATAAATTAAATTTAATCGCCAGCAATTTTTTTTCGCGCTCGCTGTTGGTCGAACTCCAGAGTACTTGCAAATCCTTGCCCTGGTTCAACAGCGCCCGTTGGCGCTCTCGACCGGCAACAAAGGGATAATATTCCAGGCGCGCTTTGCCGTAGCTCGCCTCGGTTTTTTGCAGCGCGAGTTGCAATACCTCTTCATAGTAGTAATTGGCGGTATCGGGGTTTTTGGGGCCGGAGTTTGGGATACGAATAATGTCCGGATCTTGCGCGTGCGCAGGTGAGGCTAACAGCGCGTAGATAAATAAGCTGATAAGAATTGCGTCAAAGCAGCGAGAGGAGGATGAGAGAGCGCTAAGTGAAAAAGAGCGAGACATAACTTTCAATGCTGCTGTTGTGGGTTAGCCACTGGTATTAAGGCTGGCGATCAATTCCCTGAGTAAACTCGCATCCTGGTTGGTTTCAGGTTCGTATTGCAATCCCAGCATATGTCCCTGTTGGTGGACCAGAGTGCCCTGCAAATGCAAGTAGGGCATGGTATTGGTGGGTGAATACAATTCGGGAATTTCCAGGCGCAGTATGACGGTATCGCCAGCGCACAGATGATAATCGTCTAGCAAGACAATGCGTGCTCCTTCGTAGGAGATATCCAGCACATGGGCGGCCCACTCTTTATCGGATTTGCCCAGTTGGGCAAACGCCCGCAAAGGGTAGCGCGGACCTAAACGGCGATCTTCATGATTAGTCATAAATCGTCATTGGCTTGGCCGGGTGGTTGCAGTTGACGAACGCTTAACGGGTAGCGTCGCCAATCAGCTCGGTGAGTTCGCGTTCGGCAGCAGCGGCGTCACCGATGTTAAGTTCAATCAGCCGACGCAGATGGCTGATACTATCAATATCAATTGTTATGCAACTCAAATGAAGCTGTTCCAGGGTTTGGTGCACGACATTGGCCGTCATTGCAATGCTGGTTTGATCCGATAGAATAATTTTTACCAAAAGCGGGGATGTAGGAGGCAAGTGGTAGTGGCCGAGCTTGGCCAGTAGTACCCCCTTCAGGGAAATATCCAGCAGTTGTGCTTGCCAGTTGGTTCCGCCCTGGGCGAGCTCAACACGTGCATCAAAATCTATACGGCTAAAACGGCGGCGTTCCTGAGTCATAGGTTATCTCACAGAGAGTTTATTTGAGTGTAGCCCAGATGACATGAATGGCCAGATGTTCTAACTGACCATATGTTTCATCAGGCGAATATCGTGTATAGGCAAAGGCTTGTCATAAAAGCCAATACTGATGCAGGGTGCGTGTAAATTTGCCTGATGTTCGCGCCATCCCTATAATCGCCTTTCAATAATGTAACGGGTTTCATAAGCGAGTTCAAAGATGACAGATTTTCGTATCGGGATAGACCTCGGCGGCACCAAAACTGAAGTGATTTTGCTCAACGGTAGCAGCCAGGAGCTGTTCCGCACCCGCATCCCCACGGTGCGCGATGACTACACTGCAACCCTGCGCGATATCGCCGGGTTGGTGGCCCAGGCGGAAGCGGCAGCGGGTCAATCCCAATTGCCTGTGGGTATAGGTATTCCCGGTACTGTATCGCGCAAGACAGGCTTTATCAAAAATGCCAATTCCACCTGGCTGAATGGTAAGCCCTTCCAGAAAGACCTGTCCGACTATTTGAAACGCGATGTCAAAATCACCAACGATGCTAACTGTCTGGCCGTTTCTGAAGCTACAGACGGCGCCGGCAAAGGCTATGATCTGGTTTTTGCAGGCATATTAGGGACCGGCTGCGGGGCTGGCGTGTCTTACAAAGGCCAGCCTTTGGTGGGACCAAACGGTGTGGCAGGGGAGTGGGGCCATAACTCGCTGCCCTGGACCAGTGATGCCGAGCTTCAGGCGCGCCCCTGTTATTGTGGAAAGAGTGGCTGCCAGGAGACTTTCCTTTCCGGTACTGGGCTGTGTCGCTCCTACGAGATAATCACTGGCCTCAAGCTCAAAGGCCACGAAATTGCCGGGCGCGCGACCAACGGCGAAATACACGCTCGCCAGGTGCTGGATGCCTATTTCGATCAATTGGCGCGTGGTTTGGCGGCGGTGATCAACATCATAGATCCGGACATTATTGTGCTGGGCGGCGGCGCCTCCAATATTGCCGAAATCTACACCACCGTACCCGAACTGCTCAGTAAGTACGTATTTGGCTTTGAGTGCGATACCCCCATAGTGCAAGCTGTCCATGGCGACTCCAGCGGTGTGCGCGGCGCAGCCTGGCTTAATCCGCTATAATCCGCGGCCTCGCGACCCGCTGCCATACGGCGGGTCAGTCTTTGGCCAATTAGTGACGGATTATCATGCGCAGGTTCCTCTCTTTTTTTATCGTCTCTGCGCTTCTTTCTATCGTCGCTACGCTCTCCATCCGCTGTGCCGCCAATGCGCAGACGGATGCCCGCCCACAGCGAATCGTCTCGATTAATCTCTGCCTGGATGCGCTCCTGCTAAAGCTGGTTGAGCCTTCGCGAATAAATTCCCTCTATTACCTTTCAGGTAATCCACAGTTTTCAACCGTGTCTGAGCAGGCGAAACATTTTTATCTCAATCGCGGCCTGGCGGAAGATATAGTGCCGCGCAATCCGGATTTGATTGTGTCTGGCGACTACACCTCTGCCGAGTTAAAACGTTTGTTATCCCAATTGGGTTTGCGGGTAGAAAACTTGCCACTTCCGCGTGGTCTGGGCGATATCACCAGCCATATTCGTCGCCTTGGTCAGCTCACCGGTAATAGCGATAAGGCTGAGGTAATGGTTGCGGAGGTGGAGCAAACCTTTGCCCGCCTTGACGCACTCTTGCCCAGCCTCAAACCTATCCCTGCCTATTGGTATTCATCCAACGGTGTGGTTGTAGGGGCGGATACGCTCGAAAATGAAATCATGGCGCGCACAGGTTTTCACAATCTCGCGTTGGATAAACACATTAGCGGATTCAAACAGCTGGACCTGGAAGAATTAATTCTTTCTCGCCCAAAAGTGATTATTGTGGAAGCCTCGGACGTGCAAGCATTTTCGCTCGCGCAGGAATATGTGCAGCATCCCGCATTGCGTAGCAATGGTTTGACGATTATTCGCTTACCCACCACGCTCTCATGCATTGCGCCTGTGGCGGCTGAAGCCATGGCTGATCTTATGCAACGGCGACAACAGCTAAATAATTAAGGATTTTTTTGTGCAGAAAATGTCGTTTCCTATGTTAATTGTTTTGCTCTGTATTGCAGTGGCCGTAGCCTTTGCATTTTCGCTCACTATGGGCAACGCATCCATTTCTGTAATACAAGCATGGCGTGATCTGCTTGTGCACCAGCCTTCCTTACATCAAACCGTCGTGTGGGAAATTCGTTTGCCGCGCGTCATCCTGGCGGTATTGGTAGGTGCGACTCTGGGGTTGGCCGGCGCCGCCATGCAGGGTTTTTTGCGCAATCCTTTGGCAGAGCCGGGTATCCTCGGTGTGTCCAGCGGGGCAGCACTAGGTGCTGTGGTTGTACTCTATTTTGGGCTTTCGGCAGTAGCCTGGTATTGGTTGCCGGGCGCGGCTATCACAGGTGCTTTAATTGCGTTGGTGTTTGTCTATTTGCTCGCTGGCATAAACGGCAGTGTGCTCTCATTGATTCTTGCCGGCGTCGCGATTAATGCAATAGCGGGAGCACTTATTGCGGTAGCGCTCAATTTTGCGCCCAGCCTGTTTGCTATGCAGGAAATTGTGTTTTGGCTCATGGGCTCGTTGGCCAATCGCAATATCAACCATGTGTATATTGCTGCGCCTTTTATCGTGGTTGGCTGGATTTTATTGCTCAGCCGCTATCGTTTTTTAAATGCACTTAGCCTGGGTGAAGAGACTGCTCATTCGCTGGGCTTTTATCCAGCGCGCGAACGTAATTATTTATTGTTGGGCTTGGCGCTTTGTGTTGGCGCCGCCGTAGCTGTCAGCGGCAGTATAGGGTTTATCGGATTGGTTGTGCCGCATTTGATGCGCCCGTTGGTGGGTTACAAACCTGGTCGTCTGCTGGTGGCCAGCGCATTGGGCGGGGCGCTTTTGTTATTGGGTGCCGATATTTTGGTGCGTCAGTTGGATGTCGCACGCGAGCTTAAATTGGGCGTGGTTACCTCACTGTTAGGCGGACCTTTCTTTTTAATGTTGATTTTAAAAACGCGTTCGCGCTGGATTTGATATGAATTTGTTATCCGTCAATCAATTTATATCCGCTCATCAACTCACGCTCATACTCAACGGCAAAAAAGTGGCTGCTGAGGTTAATATCACGGCTGCTGCCGGTGAATTTGTCGGTTTGATCGGTCCCAATGGCGCTGGCAAAAGTTCAGTGCTGCGTATGCTCGCTGGTTTGGCAAAGCCTGCGGCGGGAGATGTGCACATTGCACCCGATACTACATCAATGTCACTCCTGAATATCAAGGCGCAGGAGCGAGCGCGCTTTATGGCCTATCTCGCACAAAAAGAAACACCTGCCTGGCCGCTCAGTGTTAAAAACCTGGTGGCATTGGGGCGCTCGCCCTGGAATAGCAACATTGATAAAAATAATCTGGATGAAGCTGCCATACAAACAGCCATGCAGATGACAGAAGTGAGTGAATTGTCCGAGCGCCCGGTGACGGAATTATCTGGCGGTGAATTGCAGCGTGTATTGCTGGCTCGTGTATTTGCAGGCGAACCGCGTTTAATTCTTGCCGATGAACCCATATCGGCGCTGGACGTTTATCACCAATTACATATCATGGAATTATTGCAATCCCATGCACAATCTGGCGGTGCCGTTATAGCAGCACTGCACGATCTGAGTTTGGCAGCGCGCTTTTGTTCTCGTTTGGTGTTGATGCATCAAGGGAAAGTGGTAGCGTCCGGCGAACCGGTAGACGTGTTAACGCCGCAAAACCTGGCACAAGTCTATGGTGTAAGTGCTCATGTGGATTGCCGCGATGATGGTGTAGTGATAATCCCGACCCGGAGGATTGCCAAATAATGAAAGCCAATACACTGCGCCGTATTATCAACCTCTGGCCGCCTTTATTTTTTAATGCAATTTCGGTTTCCTATATCAGCGATGACTACCGCGAGATAGATGTAAAACTCAAATTGCGCTGGTACAACCGTAACAATGTTCGCACACAATTTGGCGGCAACCTGTTTGCCATGACCGATCCCTGGTACATGTTGATGATCATGGAAAATCTGGGGCGCGATTATTACGTATGGGATAAAAAAGCGACGATTGATTTTATTGCACCTGGCCGCAGCCATGTGACTGCCAAATTTGTGCTCACACAAGAACGCATCGACGAGATTCGCGCAGCAACCGCGGCTGGTGAAAAATATTTGCCGGATTTCGTGGTGGAAATTTTTGATGATCAACAGCGCCTGGTGGCGCGCCTGCATCGCACGGTGTATATAAAACGCAAACCCCACAAAATACCCTGAAACAAGAAGGGTTTTGTTGTCCTTGACTCCACCCCGTTAAACCCATACCCTGCGCGCCGAGGTGTTTGGCGTGCCAGCTGCTGTCTGCAAGCTGTGCAAGGGCCAAAGTAAATGGGAAGTTTGGTGCGTCTCTCTAATTAATGGATAGGCAAAGCCAACACTGCCCCCGCAACGGTAAGTGTGCTCCGGCACAACAAGTCCGATACCAGCCTCAAAACCTATTATTCACGATGTCGCGGAGGGCAACATCGGTGGAAATTCTGTGTGCAGGATCTACGCATTATTCCGCTACTCCCTCCCTCATCCCCAATTTTGGATTGAGGAATCTCATGTCTAGCAAAACCTTTTCTCTCACCAGCCTCAGCGCTGCCATTCTGGCTGCATCATTGGCGAATACATCCGTCGCAGCCGAAGAAAAAATTGAAACCGTGTATGTGAGTGCGACACGCGCCGAAGGCCCGCAAATGCCGGTGGCAACGCAAATCAAAGTAGTGACCGCAGAAGAAATTCGTTTGAGCGGCGCCACTACTATTACCGAAGTACTGCGCACGCAAGCGGGTATCCAAATTCAGGATCTGGATGGTAGCGGTGGTCGCAGTGTTACGGCAGCTATGCGTGGATTTTCCGCCAATGCGTCAAATAACACGCTAGTGTTAGTTGACGGACGTAAACTCAATAACCCAACACTGGCAGGGCCAGCACTAAATACAGTGGCAATTAAAGATGTTGAGCGCATCGAGGTGATTCAAGGTAGTGCTGGTGTTCTTTACGGCGATCAAGCTGTGGGTGGTGTAATTAATATCATCACGCACAAGCCTGCTGTGGGTGAGTTTAAAGGTACTGTCTCGGTAGAGCAGGGCAGCTTCGGACTGGAATCTTATGTTGCCAGTCTGAGCCAGGGTTTTGAGAACGGGTTGAGCTACAACCTTAGTGCACAAAAACGTAATACCGATAACTATCGCGATAACAACCGCTCTGAATCCACCAATGTGTTGGGACGTGTGGGTTACCAATTTGATGCGGGTTCAGTATTTGTTGAAAAGCAAAAGATTAATGATGACCTGGGTTTGCCGGGTAATTTGTTATTAACAGAAGCTCAAGTAAATCCGCGCTGTACTAAAACCCCTTTTGACTATTCCAATCAGGATGTTGATCTCGGGCGTGTAGGCGGACAGTTCAAAATTGGTGAGCAATGGTCATTGCTGGCGGAGTATTCTGATCGCGATGAAAGCGGTAGTTCTCTCTACAAAACATATGACTACTTCAGCGCCTATAAGATGGAAGTAAAAAGCTTTACACCCCGCGCTGTAGGCCAAATTGCTACTGCTAATGGTAACGCTGTAGTGACCGTAGGTTATGATCAAATTGATGCAGACTATTCTACCGCGGGTGGTTACACGGATATTTCGCAAGACCAGCGGGATTTTTATGGTCAGGTTATTTACCCCATTACCAAAGCAGTTACGCTGAATGCGGGTATTCGTCACGCTACCGTAGACGATAAAAATCACGCGCTGAGTAACTCTCACGATGACTCGTTGAATATTGGCGAATTGGGATTGAATTACCAAATCGATTCGGCTTGGCGAGTTTTTGCCCGATACGCGGATGGCTATCGTTTTGCCAACGCCGATGAAAACAATGCAGTCTTGCCTAGCGTAGATTTCTTGCGCGCGCAAACCAGCCAGTCAGAAGAATTGGGTGCTGCTTGGGCGGACGATTCTGCCAGCGTGAAATATAGCCTCTTTCACATGGTGGTAGACGATGAGATTATGTATGACCCGCTGGCAGGTCAGTATGGTGCCAATATTAATTTGCCAGAATCTGAGCGACAAGGTTTGCTGTTTGATGGCGATGTTACGTTAAGTGATCAAATTGCGTTGCATGGCAACTACACTTACACAGATGCTGAGTTGTCGTCCGGTAGTTTTAAAGGAAAAGATGTTCCCTATGTTGCAAAAAACAGCGCTAACATGGGTATCATTTTTACGTTTGTACAACATCTCCATGTCAGCGTTGATGCTAACTATGTAGGCAGCCGCTATTTGGTTGGCGATAATGCTAATGCCAAGCCCAAGGTTGATCCAGTCACTCTGTTCAACGTTAACTTTCTCTGGGATGTGGCTGATTTTGAATTGGGCTTGCGCGTTAAAAATATCACGGGTGAGCAGTATGCGGATTACGAGGGGACAAGCTGGAGTGGTGTGTATTTGTATCCACAACCCAAGCAGACCTACACGGCACATATCAGCTATACTTTCTAAGACATAAAGGGCGCGTATATCGCGCCCTGTTTTTTATTAGTCCTCTCACGGAGAAAATCATGACTGACGACAAAGCCAAACGCCATCAGGAGCGTATGCAGCAACGCAAGGAAATTGTGGATGCCAAGATCGCCCGCGCCAACGAAGAGCGCGGTGTAGTGATTGTGTTGACGGGGGATGGCAAAGGTAAAAGCAGCTCTGGATTCGGCACAGCGTTACGCTGCCTTGGACATGGTTACAAAGTGGCGATAGTGCAATTTATTAAAGGTACTTGGGAATGCGGCGAAAAAAATTTTTTAACTGAAAGCATTTTTCGCGGTGAGCACCCCAAACTGGAATATTTTGTGATGGGTACGGGCTTTACCTGGGAAACACAAAATGCCGAGCAGGACCGCGAGGCGGCGGAAAAAGTATGGGCCGAGTGCGAACATGTATTTAACGACCCGGAAATTCATCTGGTACTGCTCGATGAATTGACCTATATGCTCAACTTTAAATATCTCGATAAAGATAAAGTGGTTGCCGCCATCCAGAATCGTCCGCTTAACCAGAATGTGATTATTACCGGTCGTGGCGCCAAGCAATATTTGCAAGACCTCGCCGATACCTTTAGTGAAGTGAAAGCGATCAAGCATGCATTTGATAGTGGTATCAAAGCGCAAAAAGGTATTGAGTGGTAAGTGAGAGCCACGAGTTGCTTCAGCGAATCGCGATTGAAACAAAGAGGCGAGGGATATGACTAAAACGATAATGATTCAGGGCACTACCTCGGATGCTGGCAAGACAACATTGGTTGCAGCACTCTGTCGGATTTTAAAAAATCGCGGTGTTTCTGTTGTGCCTTTCAAGCCGCAAAACATGGCACTGAATTCGGCGGTGACCAGCGATGGTGGTGAAATAGGCCGTGCGCAAGCGTTGCAAGCCCGGGCAGCGGGTTTGCATCCACATACGGATATGAATCCCATTCTGATCAAACCCACCAGCGATACCAAGGCGCAAATTATTGTGCAGGGCAAAGCCCTGAATAATATGGATGCTACGGTTTATCACGATTATAAAACTACCGCCATGGCAGCTGTGCTGGATTCATACCGGCGATTGCAAAAACAATACGACGTTATTTTGGTGGAAGGTGCCGGCAGCCCCGCTGAAATTAATTTGCGCGATCGCGATATTGCTAATATGGGTTTTGCGGAAGCAGTTGACTGTCCGGTAATTTTAATTGCGGATATAGATCGCGGCGGTGTTTTTGCCCATATAGTCGGTACCCTGGAGCTGTTGAGCGAATCCGAACGCAATCGGGTAATTGGGTTTGTCATTAATCGCTTTCGCGGCGATATAAAGTTGTTGCAATCTGGTCTTGACTGGCTCGAGCAAAAAACCGGTAAGCCCGTGCTGGGTGTCATTCCTTATCTGCATGGATTGGCGCTGGATGCGGAGGATGCGCTGGATACCAGAGCGCTATCCAAAACCGAAAGCAAAATTCGTGTTGCGGTTTTGGCGCTTGCACGTATTTCCAATCACAATGATTTTGACCCACTGAGATTACATCCTCAGATAGATTTCCATTGGGTCGGGCCAGGCGAGGCAATTCCCCCGGTAGAGTTGATTATTATTCCGGGTAGTAAAAATAGCTGCGCTGATTTACATTTTTTACGGCAGCAACATTGGGATCAGGGCATTGCGCGGCATCTACGTTACGGCGGCAAATTAATCGGCATTTGCGGTGGCATGCAAATGCTAGGGGAATCCATTAGCGATCCTGAAGGAATCGAGGGGCCTATTGTTAAAGCATTGGGGCTTGGCTATTTGCCTTTGCGTACAGAATTGCGCGGCAACAAAATTTTACGGCAGCGCGAGGGCGTACTCTGGGATGGCGTCACTCAAGTCAAAGGCTACGAGATTCATTGCGGGATTAGTGAAGGGCAAGGGCTTGCACGTCCAGTCATTCGTTTCTCCGATGATAATTCACAAACCGATGGTGCTATCAGTGAGGACAATCAGGTATTAGGCACCTATTTACACGGTCTGTTTGATCAGCCTGAAGCCTGTAATGCGATTTTGCGCTGGTGTGGATTGGATAATTTTGCGGCACTGGATTTGGAGCAGATGCGCGAGCAATCTCTGGAATTATTGGCTGCCTCGGTCGTTGAGGCCGTAGATTTAACCCTGGCAGGCTTGGATTCATAACAGAATTAGTCGCTGTCCGCTGCCTATAACCAGCTACACTATAGGGGATTCTGTCCGGACACTTTCACAATGCAATCACTTAATCACCTTGTATATCTCGCGATAACTCTGGCAGTGCTCATGGCGTTGACACCCATGGCCTGCGCATTGCCTGAGGAAGTGGTTGTGCTGGGGACGAATGTCTCTACCAAAAAAGTGGATCAGCATTCGCAAGCGGTACAAGGTGGCTCGGTAGAGCATGTGAAATGCATTTTGAACAGCATGCAAGTTAAGCATGAAATCCGTTCGTTACCCTGGCGTCGCGCGCGCCAGGATGTGCACAGCAGTGTCATTGATGGTTTTTTTACAGCAGTTGCGGTGGATGAGGCCAGCGATTTTGCCACCTTTTCTGCACCGCTGGTATTGGAAAATTGGTATTGGTTTTGGCGAGCGGATATGGCCGCACCCAACTCCTGGAAGAATGGATTTCAAGTGGGTGTTATTTTGGGAAGCCAACAGGAGTCAATTCTGAGTAACGAAGGATACTCCGAGTTTGTCACCGCAAATAACACTGAGCAATTGGTAAAATTATTATTTGGAAAGCGTGTTGATGTTGTGCTCATGGATAAAGAGCAGTTTGAAGTGAATTTAAAAAAAATGAACCTGCAACCACGGGATTACAAATCGCGCTTCTTCCGTTACATGCCATTGGGTGTTTATTTTGGCGCGCCCTTTTTACTCCAGCATCCGGATTTCCTTCCCGCATTTAATTCACGCATTAGCAGCTGTTCAACCCAGGGATTTGATTTGTCCCCCAGTGAACAGGACATTATTCGCAAGGTGGCAAGCCCCTGGTTTGCAAAAATTAAAAGCAATAATGATGTGGTGGCAGCGCTGATTCGACAGAATGCCAGCAACCGTGAGAAAACTACCAATCAGCTTCGCCAGATTGATGAGCAGTGGCAGCTGGCGTTTAAAGTCGGCAATCTCAATTACGCTCAGGTTATTGTGAATAAACCTGTCTCGCGGCTGTTAATGCAACTGCGTGCCAGCTCTAACGATCTGTTATCAGAAATTATTGTGATGGATGAGCGAGGCTACAATCTGGCCGTGGCTGAGATGACTTCAGATTACTGGCAAGGCGACGAAGATAAATATCTGCAGGTATATAACAAAGAGCCGGCGACAATTTATTTCGAGCAAATTAAATACGATGCTTCTTCGCGTCGCTTCCAAGTGCAAGTAAGCACGCAAATTTTGGATAAAAATCAAAAGCCCTTGGGGGTCGTGACTCTGGGCATAGATGTTGATAAAGCCTTGTCGCTACAAAATTAATTTTTCATTTGCGGTCCCACCAATAAAAAAGCCAGTCATATGACTGGCTTTTTTATTTCTAACTCACAATTACGCTTTCAGCGGTTTGTACTTCATGCGCTTGGGTTGTGAATCATTACCTTTACGCTTGACCAGGTCTTCGTGGTAATCAGTGTAGTTACCTTCGAAGAACACTATGTCTGAATCGCCTTCGTAAGCCAGTATGTGGGTGGCAATACGGTCGAGGAACCAGCGATCATGCGAGATCACCAATACGCAACCCGGATAGGCGAGGATCGCATCTTCCAGGGCACGCAGAGTTTCGATATCCAGATCGTTTGACGGTTCGTCGAGTAAGAGTACGTTTGCACCTTGCTTCAGGGTGTTGGCCAAATGCAGACGGCCGCGCTCACCACCGGACAATTCGCCCACGCGTTTTTGTTGATCGCCACCTTTGAAGTTGAAGCGGCCCAGATAAGAGCGCGAGCTAACTTCATAGTTGCCAATTTTCAAAATATCGGCACCACCGGAAACGGCTTCCCACACGGAGTGTTTGTCGTCCAGGTTTTCGCGGCTTTGTTCTACGTAAGCAACTTTTACTGTCTCACCCAGAGAGATGCTGCCGCTATCCGGTTTCTCTGTGCCGGCGATCATGCGGAAGAGGGTAGATTTACCCGCGCCGTTACCGCCCACAATACCGACTACCGCGCCTTTGGGTACGGTGAAGGACAGGTTATCGATCAGCTGGCGATCGCCATAACCCTTGTTGACGTTTTCAAACACGATAACTTTATCGCCCAGGCGTTCACCTGGTGGAATATAGATTTCGTTGGTCTCGTTGCGCGCCTGGAATTCTTGCGATTGCAGCTCATCAAAGCGCGCCAGACGCGCCTTGCTCTTGGCCTGGCGACCTTTAGGGTTTTGGCGAACCCATTCCAATTCGGTTTTCAGTGCTTTTTGGTGAGCGGCTTCTGAGCGGGCTTCCTGCTCCAGGCGTGCATCTTTCTGCTCCAGCCAGCTGGTGTAGTTACCTTCGTATGGAATGCCGTGGCCACGGTCGAGTTCCAAAATCCAGCCAGCGGCGTTGTCGAGGAAGTAGCGATCGTGGGTAATGGCCACTACGGTGCCGGTAAAGCTGTGCAGGAACTGCTCCAGCCAGTAAACCGATTCGGCATCCAGGTGGTTTGTTGGTTCGTCGAGCAGCAGCATGTCAGGGCGTGACAGCAACAGGCGGCACAGGGCCACACGACGGCGCTCACCACCGGACAGTACGGTCACGTCCGCGTCCCATGGCGGCAAGCGCAAGGCGTCAGCAGCAACTTCCAGGGTGTGTTGCAGGTTGTGTGCGTCCCAGGCTTGGATGATGTCTTCGCATTTGGCTTGCTTCTTGGCCAGATCGTCAAAGTCGGCATCCGGTTCGGCATAAGCGGCATAGATGCGGTCGAGTTCTTCCAATGCATCCACAGCTTCGCGCACGCCGTCTTGCACGTTGCCGAGCACGTCTTTGGCTGGGTCGAGTTGCGGCTCTTGCGGCAGGTAGCCGATTTTGATGCCGGGCATGGGGCGGGCTTCGCCGTTAAAGTCCTGGTCTACACCAGCCATGATTTTAAGCAGGGTGGATTTACCTGAGCCATTGAGGCCGAGTACACCGATCTTGGCGCCGGGGAAGAAAGAGAGGGAGATATCTTTAAGGATTTCACGCTTGGGCGGGACAATTTTGCCGAGCCTGTGCATGCTAAATACGTATTGCGCCATGGGGCAGACCTCGTTTAGCGGGGGAAATTTCAAAGCGCGTACTATAAAGAAAGCGCGTTACATTAGAAAGGCGCCGCTTGGCGAGGGGATTGAGAGGGCAATAAAAAACCTCGCCGGAGCGAGGTTTTTGAGTGATATTCGAACGAATCAGTTTTTGTCATCGTTGCGTTTGATCCGCTCCAGCCGTGATCCACCTTCCTGGCGTGGTTGGCGAGTCTCTTGCCGTGTTTCTTGCCGCGCTTCTTGTCGAATTTCGGTGCGCGGCGGCGGTGTCAGATCGGTCGAACGATTGCTCTGGCGATCATTATTCAATTGAATAACCCGCTCGTTGCGCTGCTCGCGGTTTTGGTTGTTATCACCACCGGTAACGTAATTGTCCGTGGCAGGTGTGCGATTAAACGCCGGTGTGCTATCGCGAGTACCCAAATTGGTTACTCTCGTATTGTCATTGTTGCGATCCTCATGGCGCCAGCGATTGTCGCCGTCGTTGTTGCGACGCTCCATCCGCTCGCGAAATTGTTCCGCGCGGTCGGCATTGAACCTGTCATTGGTTTGATCAACGCTGTTGCTGGCGGGCTGCGTATTGCGTTGGCTGTCTTGCAGGCTAACAGGTTGATCAACGTGCGGACTTGCAACCGAATGATTGTCGGTCTGGTTGGTTGTCCTGATGCGTTGCAAGCGACTGTTGTCCTGGCTGTTGTTCACATTGACGGTGTTACGGTTGTCATGGAAGCTTCGGTCGGTACCGCTTTGGCCATTTTGATTGCCTCTATGGTCATTGTTTTGCCGATGATTGTCCCGATCATTATCCATGCGCTCGCGGTAAACGCGGTCGCTGTAGCGGGTTGGGCGGTTGCTGTTGTAGGTGCTGCGTTGATTATCGCTGTAATAGGCAACGCCGTGTCTGTGCACAGGGTCGTGATGCCAGTCGTGCGCGCCTTCGTGATAGACAATGCTGCGGCCAGTGTAAAAGCGTGAACCACTGTAGCGGTCGCGATCTATCACCACTACACGACGGTCGCGCCAGCGGCATGAGCTGTAAAAATAGGTTGGACCTACATAGATAGAGGGACCCCAATAAAAGCCGGCACTGTAAACATAGGTGGACGGGTAGCTCCAATAGATGGGTGGATAGTCCGGGTACCACCAGCTGCCATAAATCACACGGGTATCGTAAACCGGCACGTAGACGACGCGCTCCTGGGCGGGTTCTATGACAATTTCATCGCCATCTTCTTCAACGCGGGTGTATTGGCTTTTGTTCAGATTGCCGGCGGCTTTGGCTTTTTTGCGCAGGCGTTGCACGCTGTCCATTACCGCCTCTTCGTCGCTCAGGAAGGCATCGCCCAGGCGCTGGGTCCAGTCTGTATCTTCACTCATGCGCTTTAACAAATCGGGAAAGGCCACCAACGATTTAACGCTAGGGTCCCAGTCTTTATTCTGGGCAAACTTGAGGGCATCTTCGGTTTTCAAATCGGCATTGCTGCGAACCCAGCGATCCGCCTGGATAACTTCCAGTGGGTAGGTAGAAGCTATAAGTACTTGGGATAAAAGTGTATCCGGGTAGAGAGCTATGGGAGCGAGCATCTGGTCGAGTTCGCGATCGCTGAAGTCTACGTCTTCGTGGGCGGCCAACGCGGAGGGGGCTATAGCCACTATCAAGCAAGCGATAACAGCCAGGGCGAGGCGATAGGTTGTTGTTGCCAGATCAGGGAAGGATTTCATGATTACGTCTCGTGTTGTGCCCCAACGGCGGTTACGGGTACTGGCGGTATGGGTGCATGAGCCTCCCAAACGCGCGACTCTGACACCTTAAGTTCTTTATAAGTTGCAACGGCTTAATCCGGCCTGAATAAACTGGCTTTCAGATCAAGCGCAACGGCAAGAATTTGCATCATGAAGTAGCACATGCAGGCCAGCAAGCGCTTTGGCTTGACTAAAACTGCGCTGGCTTGATAATGGCGACCTTGTATTGACCGAAGGCCGTGAGAGTTTCCAACAATGATAGATGTGAGTTTCCAGTTGAAAGGCAGTGCCTTGACCGTAGTGGTGCTAGCCCTGGTGGACTATGACCCGACAACTCTCGCCACTGAATTAAAAGAAAAGATCGACCAGGCGCCGCACTTCTTTGTTAATTCCCCTGTGCTGATCAGCCTCGAGCGCCTCGAAAGCCCCGAAACATGTATCACACTGCTTGAAAATCCATCAGGTTTGATTCAAATTTGCCGCCAGCTTGATCTGCAGCCACTGGGCTTTACTGCGGTACCCGAAGTTCTGCTCGAAGCGGTGCAGAAAACGGGCCTTGCCATACTGCCCAAACCCTCCGAACGCGCTCTGAAAGTGCCAGCTGCCAAAGCGCAGGAGCCAGTTGTAGAAACGCGCGTAGAGACGGTAGTAGAAACCGTTGTGGAAACGGTGATTGAAGAGCGTCTGGTTCAGCGCCAGAGTAGGGTGGTAACTCGCCCGGTGCGTTCCGGCCAGCAGATTTACGCTGAAGGTGCAGATTTGATTGTGCTTGCGCAAGTCAGTGAGGGTGCCGAAGTGCTGGCCGATGGCCACATCCACATTTACGGCACCTTGCGTGGCCGCGCGTTGGCGGGCGTAAAAGGTGATGAAAGCGCACGTATTTTTTGCCAGCAGTTGGAAGCAGAACTGGTGTCAGTCGCGGGTAACTTTGTGTTGCAGGATGCCCTGCCCAAGAACCTGCTGAAAAAGCCGGCACAGATTTCGCTCAAAGGCGAGAAGGTCGCCATTGATGCGCTGACAACCGCATAGCACTGATAGCTGCCTCGCAGCACAGACATTTTTTATTTACATAGCAAATTTAAGGAGCCTATCTTGGCTAAGATTATCGTAGTTACCTCAGGTAAAGGTGGTGTAGGTAAAACCACCACCAGCGCAGCTATCAGCACTGGCCTTGCACTGCGCGGCCACAAAACTGTGGTGATCGATTTCGACGTAGGCCTGCGTAACCTGGATTTGATCATGGGCTGCGAACGCCGCGTGGTTTACGATTTCGTCAACGTGATCAAGAGCGAATCCACACTCAACCAGGCGCTGATCAAAGACAAACGTACTGATAACCTCTATGTATTGCCAGCCTCCCAAACCCGCGACAAAGATGCATTGAGCCGCGAGGGTGTTGAAGCTGTATTGAATGAGCTGTCCAAAGATTTTGATTACATCGTGTGCGACTCACCAGCCGGTATCGAGCAAGGTGCGCAAATGGCCCTGTATTTCGCGGATATCGCGGTTGTAGTAACCAACCCGGAAGTGTCTTCCGTGCGTGACTCGGACCGCATCATCGGCATTCTGCAAAGCAAATCTCGCCGCGCTGAGCTTAACCACGAGCCAATTAAAGAGCATTTGCTGTTGACTCGCTACAACCCAACGCGCGTAGCCGCCGGTGAGATGTTGAGCGTGAGCGATGTGGAAGAGATTTTGGCGATTCCACTGCTGGGTGTTATCCCTGAATCAGAAGCAGTGCTTAAGGCATCAAACCAGGGTACGCCGGTAATTCTTGATGATCAGTCGCAAGCGGGCCAGGCTTATAGCGACGCTGTTGATCGTCTGTTAGGCAGCGAATTGCCACACCGTTTCCTTGAGGCTGAGAAGAAAGGTTTCCTTGCGCGTCTGCTGGGAGGTAAATAGTGAGCCTGCTCGATTATTTCCGTAAAAAAAATGCGCCTACTTCGGCTGCTACTGCCAAGGAGCGTTTGCAAATTATTGTTGCGCACGAACGCAACAAGCGCAATTTGCAGCAACCGGATTTTCTGCCGCAAATGCAGCAGGAAATTATTGCTGTGATTCGTAAATATATTCACATTGAATCTGATCAGGTTACTGTGAATCTGGATAACAGTGATCACTGTTCAGTATTGGAATTGAACATTACTTTGCCGGAATAAGCTATTTCGCTCCAGGGAAGAAACACTGCAGTCATTATCCGTTGCTATACTCAAGAACAGTATTTGGCACGGTTTAAATGTTTGTAATTACGCGGGGGGCAAGGTTTGCCTCCCAGGTTTCTTTCCCCATCGTGAGTTAGCTTATGGAACTGCGCAAAGTCGCCTCTTTTATTTCTCCCTTCCTACAACCAGCCCGCGTTAAATCCACCTCGATTATTTCCGCCTTATTGCTAACCTTATGTTTATCGGCTTGTGGCTATCTGATCAAGCCCACTGTCAAAACGGGTGTCGTTAATCTTCAGCCCGGTAGTTACAACATAGATCCAGCACATACCAGTTTGTTATTCAAAATTAATCATATGGGAATGTCTACGCTCGTCGGTCGTTTTAATAAAGTTGATGCGAGCCTGGAATTTGATCCAAAAAAAATGGCGGATGCGAAATTATCTGCCATTATTAGTGTGGCGAGTGTAGATGTGAACAATCGCGACCTGGAGGAGAGCCTGCGTGGGTCCAGTTGGCTTGATGTGGACAAGTATCCACAAGCAAAGTTTGAGACTACCTCCGTCAAAATGCTTGATGATACTCGCGCAATTTTTACCGGTAATCTGACATTGCATGGTGTGACGGCGCCGGTTGATCTGGCCGTGGAGTTCAATGGTGCTGGCGATAACATGTTGACTGGCCGTTACACGCTTGGATTTAGTGCGACAGCCCAAATCAAAAGATCCCGTTTTGGTGTGGATTATTTAATCCCTGCTATAGGTGACGATGTTGCAATAGAGGTTTTTGCGGAGTTTCAGAAGCGTTAAAAAATAATCGCAAACAAAAGTTGGTGACCGAATGGATACAAATACCCTTTACAGATATTTGCGCTACCCCTTATTTACAAGCCTGTTATTTAGTGTTGCCTTTTCCGGCTGCAGTCCGGCTCCCGATCCAAATGCTCAAAAAATCCATACTGACAATGGCATAGTTTATCTGGGCCAGGGTTGGGGTATGGCTGAGCGCCAGAAACTATCCTACACCAGTTTTGGCTCACATCTTATCGATTACGATTGGCTTCTCGCGCTTGAGGAAGCCGATAAAGAAACCTTATTCCGCACTGATCAGCATATGTATCAGCTGGGATTTATTAATGATACGCCTAACGAATTTAATCCAGATGGATTACCCGTCGGTTTCAGTCGTGATCGCGAAGGCAAGCGTACCTGGGTAGGCTTGACCTGCGCGGCGTGCCACACAGGGGAATTGGAGCTGAAAGGCCAGCGCTTGCGTATAGATGGCGGACAGGCTCTGATCAACTACAGCAAATTTGAAGATGAATTGCTCGCCGCTATGAAAGCTGCGCTGGCACAACCCGATAAATGGCAGCGCTTTATTGCGCGTATGCCTAAGGGCACTGATGCTGCTGATGTCAAAGCGTCGATGGAAAAACGCGTTGCAGAATTGGAAATTCGTTACAGCATTAATGCAACAGAGGTTGCCTATGGTCACGGCCGATTGGATGCATTTGGGCAAATTTTTAATGCAGTAGCAGCAGAAGCGCTGCGAATTCCCGAAAATAAACGCACACCTGATGCACCTACCAGCTTTCCGATGTTGTGGGATGCCTCCCATCTTGATGTGGTTCAGTGGAATGCTTCCGCACCTAACAAAGAGCCAGGCCCACTTGCACAAAATGCAACAACGGCGCTAGCAGTTTATGGAACTGTAGAGGTTATCGGTCACGGGCAAACCTATCCCTCCAGTATTCAAATCCAGAACCTTGGTTACATCCAAAAAGTATTTTATCAACTGACTGCGCCTAAATGGCCGACGCATTTGGCGGGTGAGCCTGATGCTACTTTACGTGCGCAGGGCGAAAAAATTTATCAGAAAGAGTGTCTGCAATGTCACAGCCTGGTAAATGACAAAGATCCAAAACGCCAGCTGGCCGCTGTGCTGGTACCCGCTGCAGAAGTGGGGACCGACATGCGTATGGTTAATAATTTTTCCGCAGGGAGGGTAAAAACCGGAGAGCTTGAAGGTAAGCATTTTGCGCTTTGGTTTGGTGAAAAATTCGGGCCTCAGGCCAAACGATTGGATGTTGTCATGCATGTAACGGCCGGTGCTTTGGCTCGTCATCCGTGGGATTCTTTACGTGCAATTATTAAAGAATATGCCAGTAACCTCGAGCGCAAAGTGGATGACAATATTCTTTATTACAAGGCGCGCCCCATCAATGGCATTTGGGCATCAGCACCTTATCTGCACAACGGCTCTGTACCTACGGTGTATGATTTGTTGTTGCCTGTATCCTTGCGGCCGACAAATTTTTACGTGGGCAATCGCGAACTTGATACGGTTAAGTTAGGTAACCATAGCACGCAGGTTGAAGGGGCAAGTTTCTTTGATACGACCCAGGTTGGCAACTCCAATAGTGGCCACGAATATGGTACGCGTTTGAGTGAGCCAGAGCGTATGGCGTTGTTGGAATATATTAAAACCCTGTAGCGAAATAGAATTCTGTATCAAGTTTTAGTTTTATTCTGTAATAAAAAACGCCCGCCGTTGCAGCAACCGGCGGGCGTTTTTTATTGTGAGCTTTTTTAAGGTGTTACTTAAAAGCTCAGGTCAGCACCGACAAAGCCTGTGCGACCAACAGCGGGGAAACCCACATCATTGTAGTAACGCTCGTTGGCCAGGTTTTCGCCGCTCAAATGGAATTTCACATTGGCGTTGAGTGTCCAGGTGATATTGGCATCTACACGATCATAACTTCCCAATGTCTCGCGTACCGTGTCGCCCGTGTAAAGGCTGGTCGCAAAACGTTTATCTACCCAGAGATAATTTAACTGGAAGCGCCAATGCTCATTCAGGGTAAAGGCTGCATTACCGCCCGCCTTAACTTCGGGGCGACCCATCAGCGGTTCCTGCGCGTCTATATCGGCGTAGCTGGCGTTTGCACCTAATTGCCATTGGGCGGATTGCCAATGAATTTCAGTTTCAACACCTTGTGATCTGATAGGCGGGCGATTCACATTGCGGAAAGATTCCGCATCAAAATCAATCAGGTTTTTGTAGTGGTTTTCGAACAGGCTCAGGTTAAAACTGGTGCTTTGATTGCTCCACTCAAATCCTGTGTCAAAGGTTTCCACGGTTTCAGGCAGCAGATCTTTATTGCCTACCAATGGATGGCCGAGTGCTGAGAAGCTGGGCAATTTAAAACCTTCACCGCGGTTGAAATACCAGCTAAGTTGGTTGTTGAGTTGATAGCGCCAACCAATTTGCGAGCTGTTGCGTGCGGGGCCGCCTTCGAGATCATCGCGACGAACACTGGCCTGGATCAGCAAATCCGGGTTGATGTAGTTGTTGAGATTGATAAAGGCGCTGTTGATGCGGCGCTCAAGGCTGAAATCCAGCGGCATATCCAAACCGAGGATATAACCTTTGCTTTCACCGTCCTCATGTTTGGTTTCAACACCCACGTTGGCCCAAAAACTTTTTTCATCGCCCAGGGTGTTCACCCAGCTAAAAGATTCGCGAGTGAAATCTGTCGCTGCACCGTTTGGCGGTACGTTGTTGTAGGGAATAATGCCGGGGGAGAAGGCATTCTCTTCGCGGTTAAACCAGGTTGCCTGGACTTTGCTGCGCCAGTTGTCATTGACCTGGTATTGCCAGGCGAGGGCCGCATTTTGATCGGTGAAGTCACTGTTATCCAGATCGCGCGATTGCGCAAATACAGGGCCGCCGCTTTGCTCGGGGAAATTGGTTTTTTCGCCGTCAAAATAGCGGTAGGAAAAATCCAGGCTGTTGGCATCTTGTTGCCAATTCAGTTTGACCAGTGCTTCTTTATTTTCTGCAGTGCTGCCTGCAACTGGCTCACCGGCATCTTTGTGTTGCAGTTTTATCGCGTAACCCAGGTTGTCGATCTTGCCCGAGCTGGCAAAGCTGCCAGTTCTGTAGCCGTCTTCACCCACAGTGGCAGACAACTGGTGTTGGAATTTATCAGTAGGCTCCAGGGTGATGATGTGGATCACACCGGCCAGCGCATCCGGGCCATAAATCGCGGATTGTGCACCGCGAATAATTTCGATGCGTTTTACCGAATCAATATTGATGTTGTTGAGATCAAATGCACCACCGCGAGTGTTGGTGGGGTCGTTCAATTGCACACCGTCAAGCAGCACCAGCGTGTGATTGCTCTCGGCACCGCGCAGGGCGATAGCAGTAATGCCGCCCGGGCCGCCTTGTTCTTCAACCCAGAGGCTGGGCACTTGGCGCAGGGCATCTACCAAGCTGTGGCTGCTCAATGCTAATAATTCTTCGTGATCCACCACTGTGACAGAGGAGTTCAGCTGCTCGCTGGTTACCGGGCTGTAGGTGCCGGTGACGACAACTTCTTCTGTCGCGGCGAAAACCGGAGCGCTGATAATGGCAGCAATCACAAGCGGTAATTTTTTTAAGGTGGTTGACATAGGTAAGGGTCCTTCAGGAGAGAGGATGGCCACCTGGGTGGCCATCTGACGAGCGGTGCGCATTGCTCAAGTTGTCAGGCGTTGAGCGATACGCGCGGAAAAAAATCAGTGCGCAAATTCATAGAGTGTGTAATAGGCCTGAAGCTGAGCAGGTGCTGCCGCATTAAACACCCCTTGGGTGGCGAGCGTCAGGTGGTAGACGCGGGCTGTTTGTTGCGGGTGAACCTTCGGTTGCTCCAGTTGCGCGAGCGCCATAGTAATTTGCTTGCGGTCTTCGCTGATACTGATTTTTGTAATAGTTTCCTTTTTGAGATCCAGTTCGTCGGATCCGTAGTCTGGTGCGTCGCGATAGGTCCAGGATTCCAGGCCCAGCAAGACAGGCAAATTACTCTCGGTGATGGATGCGGCGAGAGGCTGCGTCAATTGCAGGTTAAAGCCGTCGCGAGTGGCCTGCAGGGTTTTGATCGCCGGCGCTATGGTTTTGCCATCCCAGGTAATGTGCTGCAGGCTGGCGACGTGGCCGCCTTTGGCTTGCCAGCCGCGACCGGTCTGGCCGAGCAGCAGGCTGCCATCCGGTAAAAATACCGGGCGCATCACACCTGATTCCAAACCATCCATAAACGGAATCGCCACGCCTTGTTCATGGTCGCCCACAGTTTCGGTAATTACTCGCAACAGGTTGGATTGGGTTTGGTCACCCACCAGCATCTGGCCAGTGAATACACCAAATTTACCTTTGGTGGTATCCCAGGCGAGGTTGCCAGGTGAGTTGGCAAGCTTGTTGTGGGGCAGTAAAACGGCAGCTTGCTCGCGTTTGGCGGAGACTTTATCCCAAGTAATCTCCGGTGAATCGGGTGTCATGCCTGGCAAATCGACCAAGCTGGCAGGATGGCCATAGAAGGCATTCTTTTTCAGACGGAAGATTTTAGACGTGGCTACATACTCACCCTGGTTATCCGAATACCACACCTGGCCTTGTGGGTCTGTACCTAAACCTGCCGGGCTGCGTAAACCGTTTGCCCAAGGTTCGAATTTGCCATCGGGTTGCACACGGAAACTCCAGCCACTAAAGCCGCCGGTTGAGCCCATGTAAAGGCCATTGGCTTTATAGGCCGAGCCGTCGTTGCCGCCGTCTGCCAGGTTGATGTTGATGTAATAAGCTCCATCGCCACCGCGTACCGGGCCGTGCATATAAGCGTGATAGTTACCGTGATAGCTGTGGGCGTCGAACAGGGTTTGGTAGCTGTCTGCCACGCCGTCACCATTGGTGTCGCTGATACGGGTCAGTTCGGCTTTCTGGCCAATAACAATCTGCAGGCCTTTTTTGTCTTCAATGACAACACCCAGGCTGTCGAAACTGCCCTCTGCAAATTGCTGCCACTCGCCTTTACCCGATTTGTCTTTCACCAGGCGCCAGACGCCGGCGGTACGGGTCGAAACAACCAGCGTACCGTCAGGCGCAACGGCTAGGCCCAGGGCCTCAAACAATTGGTCGCGACCATAGTTATCTTTGGGGGCGTAGTAGTTTTCGATGCTGTAGCCGGCCGGCATGTTTGCTTTTGCAGCTTCGACATTTAATGGCTGCTTGCGGTAATCGAAGGTGGATGCGCGCGGATGCCAGACTTTATCTGCCAGGGCGATTTGCGCTTTAAGCTCGGCTGATTTAGTACCCGCTGGCAAAGTCCAACGACCATCGGCCAAGTCACCGCGACTGGTGCTGGCATTTTTCAATGTTTGGTTGTTAACACGGAAGCTCTGGCTGGTTTTGAGTTCGCCTTTCAGGCTGATCAGGGTGTTGCCTTTGGCATCTATGCTGGTTTGCAGGCTGATAGTGTTTTGTCCCACACGATATTTAAAGCTCGGTGCCGATTGTGGGTTTTTGGAATCCAACTCATAGCCGAGGAATTGTGCATCCTCCTGGGCCAGGCGATCCAGATGATCTTGTTTGCTATAGAGCGATTGGCGGCCGGTCTCGGCATCGCCGAATTTCGCGTCTTTGAACGAGAAGTCCACTGGTTTGCCTTGATTGTTGAGCGGCGCCATCAGCACCTGCATGTCACCCAGTTCAATCTCGCGACTCTCATAGCCGGGCTTTAAACCTTTGCCGCCGCGGTTGAGCCATTCGCCGCTCATGTCCAGGAAACCGCCTTGCCAGATTTTGGCGATACCCAGCAAGCGTGGATCAAAACTGTAATTAAGGCCGCTGGCAAAGCCAACATGTATGGCGCGCCCCGACAAGCTGCGACCTGAAGGGTCAGCCAAAGGGCCGCGCTGGATACGGGTTTTGTTATCCACCAACAATTGCAATCCATCGGCTACAGGGTCGTAAGCCTGTTGTACGCCTTTAGTCATTAATTTTATTTCCGGACCGCGTTGTTGCGGTTTGTTGAGTGTCATCAAATAGGCGCCTACAGCGTCTATCTGCACATCACTTAGCACCTGGGTAGAGAAGGGCGGCATTATGGGAGGATAGGTTTCGCCCGCTTTGGCTCCCGTCTCGCCTATTGCAAGCTGCTCCGTCGGTGTACGCACGCTGCGGTGCAAATAGTTGGTGTCCGCCTTGATAGTAAATTTATGGCCTTCGCCACCTTCGATTACGTCGCGATTACGCGGAGTGGATTGAAAGAGCCCGTAAAGATTAGGGCCAGTTGTCGCGACAGATGCATCCGCTTGTATGCCGTGACAAACACTGCAACCAAAAGATTCAAACGTCTCTTTGCCGAGCGCTACATAATCAATCAATTCTTTTTCGTTAGTCTCGCCGCCGCTTTGTGGGGGTGGTGTAATTGCGGTGAAATCAGCGGGGCTGATTTTCAGATTGCGCAGGGCGAATTGTCCCTGCTGGGCGACTATCACCAGATTGCCCATAAAATCTTCCCAACCTGTGGGCGCATTGGGAGTGAGTTGCAGCAGGATATTTTTTTGCGGCACACCATCAATTACCGCCAGCTCACCGTTAATGCGCATCTCCATTAAGAGCGCGCTTTGCAATTTATTGCGCGCTGCATCAAAACGCGCGGCGCGCAGTTTAAGTTGCAAGTGTTGCCACTCGTTATTTTTGTTGACCAGTGGCAGGGCAAATTTGCCTTGTAAAAATAATTTGGTGGTGGAGCCTTCGGCAACCAGATAATCCATGTCGATAATCTGGTCTGCATAGTAAGCGCGGTGGACTAAAAAACCACTCGCCCCAGCGTCGCTGCCGTTGCCAATAATCTCGCCATTTTCTTTGGCGAATTGGATCTTTTTACCCACAGCGCTGGCTTTGCTGGTGGTAACCCAATTGTTGTGTTCTTTAAACGCATCCAGGGTATCTGCCGACCAGGCGGCGCTGCTAAACACAGCGCTGGTGCCGAGCAACAAGAGGCCCACCTGCAGGTATTTGCCGTAAATAGATTTCATAATATTTCCGGGTGCCATAATTATTTCGAATAGAGGTGTACTGACAGCGACCTGAGTCGCCGTCAAGTTGATAGGTTTTTCGTTTTTTAAACTGGCAAAGGTTGATTAGAGTTTGCGTACCCAGATATTGCGATAGCTAACGGGATTGCCGTGGTCTTGCAAGCGAATGGGCGCGCAACCGTGGGCTTTGTATTGCGGCTTGCCAATCCACTCGGTAGCGCCCTGGATTTCAAAATGGTTTTGCACCAGCACACCATTGTGCAGCACTGTCACATAGCCAGGCTTGGTAAGTTTTGGTGTGGCATCAAATTGCGGCGCGCTAAAAATAATATCGTAGGCTTGCCATTGGCCTGGCGCGCGCGAGGCGTTCACGAGTGGAATAGATTGCTTGTAAATGGAGCCGGCCTGGCCATTCGAGTAGGTTTTATTTTGATAGGAATCCAACACCTGGACTTCGTATTTTTCCTGCAAAAAGATACCGCTGTTATTGCGCGCCTGGCTTTCTAAAAGCTTGCCATTATCGTCGGTGATTTTGGTGGGCATTTTCCATTCAACGTGCAATTGCACATCGCAGAAAGAATCTTTGGTTCTGATATCGCCGCTTTGTGGCGTTACAGTGAGTGCGCCATCTTGCAATTTCCAGGGCGCTGCGCCGCCTTTTGCAGATTCCCATAGGTCGAGGGATTTGCCGTTAAACAAGGCTATTGCATCGGAGGGGATATCGCCGCTGGTATCGACCACCGGTGGTACAGGTGACCATACCTCGGTTTCTTCGGCCAGTTGCCAGGGTTCTTTGCCAGCCGAGCTGCTGCTGGCTGCCTGGGCTGAGCAAGCGTAAAGCGCTAACAGGGCGCAGCTGGCAGATAAGCTTATTATCTTGTTCATGGAGAGCTCTCATTCTTGTGTTTGTATTTTTGTATTGCCGCTAAGTGTAGTCCGCTATCCGGTTGCGATAGCTAAAAACCGGACATCAACTAGCATTAATCGCTCAAGGTCGACGAGACCTAAAGGTAGCGGCGACTATAAATGAAAACGGTTACATCAGGCAATAACTGTTCAAATGGCAGGTTTTTTCAATCCTGCGATAATTTTTACAGGTGCAAAAATAATATGAAACGAAGTAAAGCACCGCTAAGAAGCGTTAAGTTTTATAGCGGCTTTATGAGTAATCGTTAAAGGAGGTTATTGAAAGGGAATTTTTTGCGCAGCTGTTATCAAGCGCACAAAAAAATTATTTTCTGTTAGCCGTGGCTATGGCTACACCACCAATCACCAGCACTGCACCCGCGAGTTGGATAGCACCTATAGCTTCGTTCAACATCAATGCGCCCAGAAAGAGTGTTACTACGGGGCCAATAGACCCAAGGATGGCAGCGCGATTGCTACCCACAATACGTATGCCTTCATTCATCAGAAATGAAGGAATGACCGTGCAAAACACCGCGATGGCAAGTGCCAATCCGTAAACCGGCATGGGTTGCGCAATACTCTGCGTCCCTTGCACTACCAGATTATGTGCAATGACTCCCAAGCAGGCAGACATCATGCCGTAAGAGGTAAATCGCAGTGAACCCACTTTGGGAATCGTATCGCCAGCCATCACAACAAACACTGCAAAGGTGATGGTGCTAACCAATACCAATCCTGTACCCAATGCGGTGAGTTGCCATGAATTGCTTAAATGGAGGTCGTGCGCAAATACCAGCAACATGCCGGCATAGGCCAGGCCGATGGCGAATTTTTCGGCAATAGAAATGCGGCGCGCGTAAATCACGGCATTGAGTATGAGCACCAACGTGGGATACACATAGAGAATCAAACGCTCAAGTCCCGCCGAAATATATTGCAACCCCATAAAATCAAACAGGCTGGAAATGTAATAGCTTAGTAAACCAAGGCCGATAATTTTTGCCAGCTCGCGTTGGGTGAGTGGTGTTTGCTCACGGGTTTGCAGCCATAGTGCAAAGCCAACATAAAAGGGCAATGCAAACAACATGCGCAACATCAGCAGCGGTGTTGCGGTTATGCCAAAGCCGTAGGCTAATTTAATCAAAATGCCTTTTGCTGCAAAACAAAAGGTGCCCAGCACAATAAACATTATGCCCTTGGTGTAATGGCTGGAATTAATCACTGATAAGCGCTCCGTACAAATCCATGTGGGTATGGTAAAGGGATAAGCCAAGAAAAAGGGAGCGATTCTAATCATAAATGGCCGAGCCGTCATCGTTTTCACGTCATCTTCTTTACGGGCCGTTTTCAAAACTGATGGGAATGGTTAGTCCGACCGTTCGCCAAACCCTAAAGCATCCAATTTGATTGAGTTTGTTATTGGTCTATTAAGGTCGTTTTTTCAATTCTTGCCATCTGCTGTACGGACACGAACCCGGTGTAATTGAGTGGGTGTCGGAACTTTTTTTGATATTTAAAACTTCCAGCATAAAAAATTTAATAAATAGTTAAATTTTCAATTTTCCTATTTCAGGGATTTTTTTGGTTTTCTGCTTGAGGCTATAAAGATCCCTGTCGGTTATTTGTTCCCCTACATATATTTAAGTTTTTTTTGTGTGATTTTAAAACACCAATTAAATCAATGGCTGTTAAGAATATATGGGATTAATGGAATTAATACTGCGATTGTTGTGGATTGATTGAAAGATCAGTTTCTGGTTTTTTCGGGAAAGATGAGGCTATTGCAATCAGATAGTTGCGTAACTTATAAATATAATGAGGCTGAAAAAATAATGTCGGCCAAAAAATAAATCAACCATATCAATTAAGGGAAATACATGTTTTATAAAAATAAATTATCAAGCGCGATAATTGCGATCACCGCTTCTTTTGCCGCGGTTCAAAGTTATGCGCAAGAATCTGCAGGTGAGCCAGAAGAATTGATCGTGCAAGGGTTTCGCGCAAGCCTGGCCAAGGCGTCTGAGCAAAAACGTGAAGCATCAAGTATTCAGGACAGTATTGTTGCTGAGGATATTGGTAAGTTTCCTGACCAAAACGTTGCTGAATCTTTACAGCGTATTACTGGCGTATCTATTTCCAGAACAAATGGCGAGGGTTCGAAGATTACCGTTCGCGGTTTTGGCCCTGCTTTTAATACGGTCAGGGTAAATAATCGCACGTTGGCCACCAGCGAAGGTGGTCGTGAGTTTGATTTTCAGGTGTTGCCTTCAGAGTTAATCGCCGGTGCTGATGTTGTGAAGTCCCCAACGGCGAATTTGGATGCTGGTAGCATTGGTGCCTACGTAAATATCCGTACCGCACGCCCACTGGATGCCAAAGGGTTTAAGGCAACGGGCTCGGTGAATCTGGCTTATGGTGACCTATCCGGTAAAACGGATCCGGAGTACTCCGGTGTAATCAGCAATACCTTTGCTGATGATACCTTTGGCGTTTTATTGGGTTTCTCGCATAAAAGTGCAAACAACCGCATTGATAACTATCGCACCAATCGTTGGCACGAACTCTATGCGCTGCCTGCGGGGTTAAGTGGTCCTGTAAAAGATGAGTCAGGCAATATTGTTGATGCCGACGGCTTCCGTAGGCCAGGGCGCGCCGTATTTGAAGTTCAGGATGAAAAGCGTGAACGCACTGGCGCAAACTTTGTAATGCAATGGGCGCCAAATGAAAATTGGGTTTCAACATTCGATGCAATATATTCTGATTTAAGTCGTCAGGCTATGAGCATGGGAGTTCAGATTCCAACGCAAGCGACCCAATACAGCAATGTTGTTATCGATAAAAATGAAACCCTGGTTTCTGCGACTATCACGCAAAATAATATTGATTTACTGGATCGGCAGGTGGGCCAGGATTCAACCACCAAGGCTTTCGGTTTCAATTCCGTATTTACGAAAGATAAATTAACACTGAAATTTGATGCTTCGTATTCAGAGGCGGAATCAGAGCCGCGCGTTAATGAATATGTACCGCATTTCAATTTGCCAAGCAATCCGGGTAATCGTCGAATTGATTTGGATTATGCTGCTGGTGACGTTTTAAATGTTACCAGTACGATTGATGTTAATGACATCAATAGCATTCGCGCGCATTGGAATGGCCCTGGCCACAATGAAATAAATGATAAGGTTGGCGAATTCAAATTTGATGGTATTTATGATGTAGATGCCGATGTGCTTAAATCAGTCGAGATGGGTGTGAGTCACTCAAATCGTAAAAAAAGTGATGATGCCTATGATGCCTGGTCAGGCGGTGAGCGAAACTACCAGTGTGCACCTTGTGGCGGTGAGCTGGCAGCTACGTTTAAGAATCCCGAGGCTATTTTTGGACGCTTAAAATATAGCGATTATATGAGCGAGGAAAAGGGTAATTTTCCACGCGAGTGGCTAGTGATAAAAAACCTGAATGCCTACATTGCGGGGATCCAGGAAATTATGGAACGCAATTGGTATAAAGATACCAACGGCGTTTGGCATACTGATGACGGTACCTTGGGCAAACCTTTGATTGCTGCAGGTACGAAATGGAATCAGGATTTTCTTGATTCAGGCGCATCTTATGCAAATGAAGAGGCTTCAACCTCCGCCTATGGTCAGCTGGATTTTGCCGGAGATCTGGCGGAGCGTCATTGGACAGGAAACCTTGGTCTGCGTTATGTAACCACTGAAAGTACATCGAAGGGCTACGGCCAAACAGTCGAAAATATTACGCTTAATCCAAGTAGTAATATTTCCGAGTTACGACTTGATGTAGTACGGTCTCAGCCAAAAGCACTCGAAGCAACCTCTGACGATTCCTATTGGTTACCTAGTGGCAATTTCAGTATTGAAGTGAACGATGGCCTGTATCTTCGAACTGCAGCCGCAAAAACAATTACTCGTCCTGCGATGAGCGATGTGGGAGTGAATCAAAACATTACGGTGGACAATGCCGGTTCGATTACCAGAACAGGTGGCAACCCGTACCTCAAACCTTACGAGGTAAATCAGTTCGACTTGTCTCTCGAATATTACGCAGACAATAGCGATGCCTATTCGATTGCTTATTTCGATAAACAAATTAGCAGTTTTATTTCAACCATCAGCAGTCTGTCTAACTACACGGGTCACGTCGATGCAGCGGTTATCTCCCATCCCGCTTATCCATCTTCAGGGCTGCGCGAAACATCAACGCTTAAACAAAATCGGGCTGGTGGCTCCGTTAAGGGTTGGGAAGTAGCAGCGTTACATCACATGGATTACTTGCCTGGTTGGTTAAGTGGTTTCGGTGTGCAGGCAAACTATACCTATGCTACGAGTAAAGATGATGGTGCTGATCCGGTCAATCAGCCGGCGATTGCAGAGCCTGGCAGTGCGTTAGAAGGCTTTGCCAGACAAAGCTACAACGTTACTGCTTTCTATGAGTATCAGGGGCTGCAGGCGCGCGTAGCTTACAACTGGCGAGGTGACTTTATGCATGCGCGTGATGGAGCCGCCGATAACATCGCCGCCGCTTTACCTGTGCATACCGCTGCCTATGGCCAAATAGATATGAGCTTGTCATACGATCTTACTGACAGCGTAACTCTTTCAGCAGAGGCCATTAACCTGGCTAACGAACGCTTGTTGCAATATGTAGATGTTCCTAGTCGCGTAACACTCGTTCAATACACGGGGGCTCGTTACCAATTAGGTGTTCGTGCGCGATTCTAAGCAAGAATGTTCCTCTGGTTTGGCAGGGCTTTGCCCTGCCTTTTTTTATGAAGATTGAAAATGAAATATCAAGGCCCTGAACCTATAAAATCTATTGTTATTGTGGGTGGTGGAACCGCGGGATGGATATCCGCCAGCGTTCTTTCTCATGTTTTGCAAAATACGGGATGTAAAATTACCCTGATAGAATCGCCGCACATACCTATTATCGGTGTTGGCGAAGCAACGATTCCCTCATTCGTTGATTTGTTGAAATTTTTAAATATAAACGAGCAGGATTTCATTGTTAAAACCCAAGCCACGTTCAAACTCGGTATAAAGTTTGTCGATTGGAAAATAAAAGGTGAAAGTTATTGGCATCCTTTTGGTGTCATAGGTAGCAAAATAGATGGCAAGGATTTTTACCAGCATTGGTTAAAAACCATATTTCATGGTAACGATTGGCCTTTGGCTGATTTTTCTCCGGCTGCTGCCATGGCCCAACAAGAGCGATTCTTTATTCCAGATCCCCTCCGTCCAAATAATCTGTCCAAATCAGCTTATGCATTGCACTTTGATGCAGGATTGGCAGCACAGTATTTGGCCGCCTATGCAATAAGCAAAGGGGTTTTTCATCTGAAAGATGAAGTGGTTAATGTAGATTTAACGCCGTCAGAATTTATTGGTGAGCTAAGGCTTGCATCCGGGCAAACAATAGCGGCCGACTTTTTTATTGATGCGAGTGGATCTCATGGCCTATTAATTGACAAGGCTATGGCGGTGGAATATGAAAATTGGAGCCAGTATCTTCCCGCTGACACCGCCGTAGTTATCCAATCAGAATTAACCAAAGAGCTATCACCCTATACAACCGCAACAGCACATGAACATGGCTGGCGGTGGGAAATTCCGCTGCAACACAGAATGGGCAATGGTTATGTTTTTTCCAGTCAATTTGTGTCCAAATCAAAAGCAGCAGAGCAGCTAATTGATAATCTGGGAAGCAATCCCTGTAATGATCCTCGGTTTATTCATTTTTGCACAGGAAAGCGAAAAAAAATTTGGAATAAAAACTGTTTGGCGGTAGGTCTCTCGTCTGGCTTCCTGGAGCCACTGGAATCCACCAGCATTTATTTGGCGATGAAAGGTATTCTGAATTTTGTACAGTTGTTTCCTAACTCATTGTTGGCATCCGTCACAATAAATGAATACAACCGCTTAATGGATCTGGAATATGAATGTATACGAGATTTTATTGTTTTGCATTATTGTATCAGCCAACGGACTGATTCGAAATTTTGGCGGTATTGGAAGGACGCTAAAATTCCTGATTCGCTTCAGGAAAAAATCGATTATTTTAAAAGTCAGGGCAGGTTACTTAAAAACCCCCTGGATCTTTTTTCTACCGACAGCTGGTATGCGGTTTTTGAGGGCATGGGTTTGCGGCCAAGCGGCTATGACCATTCAGTTGATGCTTCCGATTTCGCGAAGGTTAAACAGATTTTACGAATTGGCTTGGAGGGGATGCGTAACACTGTGCAAGCGCTGCCAACGCATATGCAGTATATAACCCAATATATCCAGCCTTGAACCCATTAATCTTTTTTAATATTCCTTTTGGCTTATATGACTATTTGGGTGATGCATGAGCTAGAAACACATTTGTAGGATTTATTTCCTAAATAAGTAAGAAGCCTGAACAAAATAATTGATAAAAGCATTTCAGCTATCACGTCATTGCGTTCTTTATGTTCAGATGAATAAATACAATATTGAGTAGAAGTGTAACAAAATCCTTAATAGACCCGTTTTTTAACGGAAGAAAATCAATTTGAGATAAATTTTATAGGGGTAAATCGTCGCTTAAGTATTTATATAAATGCGATGGATTCACATAATAACAATACGGACTTCGAATCACTCAAAAAATCAACCGTTCAGGTTTAATTCGAGGTTAACCCTATGTCAACTGATAAAAATGTGGTTAGTAAGATATGGCGCTCGGCAATGGGCCAGTGGAAAGCTTTCTCGTGTGGAGCTTTATTGATATTGCCTTTTGTTACTTCTGTTGCAGATGCTGCTCCCTTGCCGGGAAGCAATGAATTGATTAACGGATTTCAATGGTCCGATACCTCCGGAAAGCCAATTGATGCCCATGGTGGCGGCGTCATCAAAGTAGGGCAGTATTACTATTGGTTTGGTGAAAATCGTCAGCCTGATAATCATTTCCTTTCGGTATCCTGCTATCGCTCATCCGACTTGCTCAATTGGACAAAAGTATCTGATGCCTTAACCAAGGATTCAAATGCCGAGTTAAATTACAGCTGGATTGAACGTCCAAAAGTAATTTACAACGCGGCAACAGGCAAGTATGTCATGTGGATGCATTGGGAAAATGGCGACCATTATGGTGAGGCTCGTGCGGCCGTTGCTTGGTCAAGCACAGTCGCTGGTCCCTATACTTATGTGCGCAGCTTCCGCCCATTTGGCTATATGTCTCGCGATTCCACACTGTTCCTCGATGATGATGGCAAAGGCTATTTTATTTCCTCTTCTGATGAAAACGCGACTACCCGTTTCTATCGCTTAACGCCTGACTTCCTGGATGTTGAAGAAATGATTGGTGCGCAGTTTGTTAATCAGTATCGTGAATCTCCCGCTGTGTTTAAGCGTAATGGTGTGTATTTCTTTGTAAGTTCCACCACAACGGGTTGGGCGCCTAATCAACAAAAGTACGCCTATTCAAGTTCATTGAGTTCCGGTTGGTCTGGCTTGAGTAATCTCGGCGATTTTTGGGGTTTCGCCTCACAGACAGCTTTCGTCTTACCCGTGCAATCGTCTACCGGGTCTACGTCTTATCTGTATATGGGCGATCGTTGGGCTGGTGCATGGAATAGATCGGTAAATGATGGTTCTGGCTACGTATGGTCACCGATCAACTTCCCAACAAACACCAGCATGTCTATGGACTGGAATAACACCCTGACTATCGATCTTACGCGTAACAATCCGATACAGGGATTCACCAAAAAATTCCGTCTGCGTAACAAAAAGAGTAATCAATATCTGGACGTCTCTGGTGCTTCTTACGCAGGTGCTGCTCTGGACCAGTGGTCTAAAAACGATGGCGACAACCAACGTTGGCACTTTATAGAAGGCTCGGATGGTTATACCGTTTGGAACTCCTATAGCGGAAAATCAATGCAGGTAAGAGCAGGTTCTAATGGCAATGGTGCTCAAATTGAACAGGGTGATTACCAGGTGAATTTATCCAGCCAGCGCTGGTTAATTGAAACCGTACAATAAATCTGTTTGTCGTTTTTTGGGCAGCATTTATGCTGCCCTTTTTTCATTTTCTCTTTGTGTATTGTCTGGTATATGAAGATTTTTATTGACGCGAAAAAGACACTTCTAAAATGTCGCGATACAAATTTTCTGAAATGGCTGGTTCGTTGTTGTATAGCCCATCAACCATATTTTCATAGAGTGAAATGATTCGCTCGATAAATAGGTCTTGAGCGTCGTACCCCTCAGAGTCGAATCTTATGGACGCTGCAATCAGTTCATTAAAACCTTCAAAGTAGGGGTTGTTGCAAGACGCAAGAATAAATTGGTGGAAGTTAATTTGCGCATTGGAAAATCTCTGCCTGCTATTTTTATGGTGTTTCATTTTTTGCAGATTCAAACCAATCTGACCTATTGTGGCCTGGTCATGAACAAAACAAATAATTCGTATTGCTTCGGGCTCTATCGCCAGGCGTAATTGCTGGAGTTGATTGTAAAGCTTGCTTGTTTGCGCGTGATCAATTGTCCAGTGCAGTATGTCTGAGTCAAATAAATTCCAATTAGATGTGGGCATCACGCTTATACCTTTGCGTGGACGGGATGCTATCAATCCTTTGGCAGCGAGAATTTTTATTGCTTCGCGAGTTACATTGCGGCTAACGCCAAACTCTGCAGATAAGGCTGCCTCAGTAGGGAAATTATTGCTTTCACAATATACGCCTCGAATGATGCGTATGCCGATTTCATGGGTCATGTTGTAGGTAAGGTTGCGACAAGAATCAAACATATCTTTTCCGAAGATGCTGAAGGGGAATCCGTTTTTTCTATTGTTATGATGCGAAAAATACCCTTTTCCCCTAGGCGAATTGTCAGTTGGCAAAGGTTATTTTCAGGCTGAAGAGGTGCAGCTATCCATTTGAAGGGCTGAATAAATTTTCTCCTAAGGTCTTCTATACTGAAAAGAGGAAATGGGCGCCTCCGCCAACATTCGCAACTTGTAGCTGTTTCAAGTAAAAGTGTGATATATATTACTTATATTTTAAATTAAGCCTTGCGGAATACTAACGAGAATAATATGTCGGACGACAAATTCCATAATTATGAAAGCATCTATAGTGAGATTCGATCCTCGCTAATGCGTTTTGCCGGGCGCTATTTCAAGCGCCCCCACGACGTGGAGGATGTGGTTCAGGAAGCCTTCGTCAAGGTTCTGGAGGCCACCAAGTCCCGATCAATCGATACCCCAAAAAGCTATATATATCAAACGGCTAAAAACCTGGCGCTAAAGGAAATCAGTAAAAACGTAAATAAATTGACTGATCTGGTAGGGGATTTTGCCGAGGAAGATATCTCTTTATATGGGCCCTCATTGGAACAAGAGTATGAATCCAGAGAACAATTGGGTCTGGTATTGGAGGCGGTGCGAGAATTGCCGCCAAAGTGTCAACGAGCTTTCGTTTTGAAGCGTATTTATGGTTACTCTCAAAAAGAGATAGCAGAGGAAATGGGCATAAGCGTCAACACGGTTGAGATACATTTAACAAGAGCCATTCTACATTGCACTGAGTTTATGAAAAGGGTGAATTCGGAAGGAGAGAGCCGATAGCCGGTTCGTAATTGAAAAGAATGAGGAAATAACTCTATGACCGAAAGCAATCAAGAAAACCATGGCTCTGTTGAGTCTGAAGCGGTGGCTTGGCTATTAAAGCTCGATCACGCTCAGGCTTGTGAAAGTGATTTGGCCGACTTCCAATTATGGATTAATAAGCATCCCTTAAACGCCTTTTATTTTCATAAAATCTCTCAGGCATGGGACGCTGCCGCCGGGTTGACTGCTCTTGCGGAACATTACCCACACCAATTTAAAACGGCCAGTGCGTCGGTGAATACAACCAGGAGCGGATCTTGGTTGCGCTTCGATATGCCCGGGTTGGTTAAAGCTGGTTTTGCAGCGGCGGCGGTATTAATGCTGGCGATATTTATATTTCCCATGCAAAGGGACGCCCATGAGCGGATGGTTTATCAGACTGCCGTTGGTGAGCAACGAAGCTTTACTTTATCCGACGGTAGTATTGTCAGTTTGAATACTCGATCGCGAATTAGCGTTGACTATACGCGCGCGAAAAGAAGCCTGATTCTTGAGTATGGTGAAGGTGATTTTAAAGTCGCCAAAAATAAAGAGCGCCCATTTCTGGTTGAAGCCAATAAGGGTGTGGTTATGGCTGTGGGCACTGAATTTGTGGTGCGCTATACCGATCCATCAGTCAGTGTTTATGTCAATGAAGGCGTAGTGAAAGTTTTATCAAATAAAGCAAATGTAGATGAAGAGTTTGCCAATAAAACGCTTACGGATAAATCTGGAGATGTGGTTGTTGTTAGGGCTGGACAGGCAACTGCTTATACAAACAAAGTCGAAGCCGCTAAAAAACTGACGGCTAGCGAAGCAGAACAATTGTCCTCCTGGATGTCGGGCTCACTGGTGTTCAATGGTGAGACACTCGGTATTACAGTAGATGAGCTATCTCGTTATACGGACAAGAAAATTGTCATTTCCGATGATTCTATCAAATCCTTGCGTGTAGGCGGCAGGTATCAAACTGGCGATATTGAGGGGCTGGCCCAGTCTATGGGGAAATCGTTGAATATTAAGGTTTCATACCCCGACGATAAAACTATTATTTTTAGCAAATGATTAAAGATGCTTATCTAAAATCGTTTCTTTTATGAAATGGATGTCAATGAAATAAAGTTATGCGGTGATGAAAAATCATAATAGGCCGCAGAAGCTTTATAAAAAAGTGATGGCAGTTATGTGCTATTTTTTTCGCATATCGTTCACATCCTTATGCTCAATTCGCACTATTGGAAAAGTAATTGGGCTGTCCTACATGATGGCGCAGACCAGCTGTGCCTTTGCTAATGCTTCAATTGCGTTAAATGACGCGCTTATTGAGCTTGGGCATCGCCATAAAATATCCGTTGTGTTTAATTACGACCAGGTGAATACCATTCAGGTGAATAAACCTGATGAAAATCTGTCTTTTGATGAATCACTAACAAACCTGCTATCAGGTACTGGTCTGACATATCACTATGAAAGTGATCAAATTATTTATGTCAATGCAATAACCATTGTGGGGCAGGAAAAGGCGCATCCACAGGGGGCGTATGTTAACCAGGATCTTGATGAAATTCTGGTCACTGGTTACCGGGGAAGCTTGCAGCGGTCACTTGAGCGTAAGCGAAATGCAGATTCAATTGTAGAGAGCGTTTCCAGTGAGGATTTGGGTAAATACCCGGACCAAAACGTAGCGGAATCCCTGCAGCGCCTAACGGGCGTTTCGGTCGATCGGAGTAGAGGTGAGGGGCAATTTGTTACGGTGAGGGGATTTGGCCCTCAGTTTAACACTGTGTTGTATGCCGGTCGCGTGATTGCCAGCGAAAATCAGGGGCGGGAATTTAGCTTTGACGTATTGGCGGCTGAAGCTATCAGCGGAGCTGATGTTTATAAAAGTACGACAGCCAAAATGCCGACAGGTGGCATAGGTGCAACAATAGATTTACAAATACCGAAGCCTTTGGCTTATAAGGGCATGAAGGGAGTTTATAGGGTAGAAGGTGAATACGATAATTTGGCGGATACTATTTCTCCGCATTTGTATGGGCTGGCTAGCTATAGTGAAGATACCTGGGGTGCGTTAGTTTCTGTTAATTATCGCGATGCGGAATATCGTGTAGATAGAGCCGTTACCCAGGGGTGGTTTTTGGACGATTTATCCTATGTTCCTGATAAAAAGGGAGCAGGGGATTTTGCTCATGCGAGAGTCCCTCGTAATTTTGATTTGCGATTGGAGACAGGCGAACGGAAACGCCTGGGTGGTACGCTTGTTGTGGAGTGGAAACCGCAAGAAAACTTTCACTTAACCGTCGATGGTTTGGTATCAGATTATTCAATTTCCTCAAAGATTTATTCCCAAGCTAACTGGACCCAAAACGGAAATCAGGCATTTGGACAGGTTGAACTCAACAAAAATAATACCCTCATTGGTTACTCCTACAAAAAAGGGCTTTCTGAACCAACGGACATAGTGGCTACATCGCAAAATAGGCCAACTGAGACAAAAGAAATAGGTGTTAATTTGCAATGGAGCCCTCTGGATGAACTAGAGTTCCGTGCTGACTATGCATATTCCGAATCGTTTAATGACAATGGCGGTAATAATTATTTTGTCGTTGCTGGTTTCCCCAATGCCCGCCCCCAATATGTTGGCGGTGATCGTTTCGCCTATCCCAAGGTTTTATTAGAAAACGCCCCTGAGCTGAGCGCTGCCAGAAGTCATCTGGTGATATTTGAGGGCGATGACACGCGCGATTCAATTAACCAGTTACGCCTGGATTTTAAATATTCCTTGGGTGGGGATTTTTTAACCTCCGTTGAATTGGGTTTAATGTCGTTATCCCGTACTAAATCCCAACTCTCTTACAAGACGCTCGGTGATGCAGGTGCAGATTTTATTGGTTACAAGGTTCCTTTGCCTGAAACCATGTTTAAGCCGATTCGGATAACCCAATTTTTGGGGAAAAGTGTTTCCGGTCCTTGGTATAAGTTTGATCCTCACAAAATTGCCGATTATCTTTGGTCGCAATCTGCTGCTGGAGGCGCTGGTGGTCAGAGCGGATTCTCACCTGTTAATCAACCGTTCGATACCTGGAGGGTGAGTGAGGATCCGCGAGAAATCTACCTTCAATTGAATGGGCAGGGAGAACTATGGGGGGTGCCTTTTACAGGGAATCTGGGTGCGCGTTACGCGGATACGCAAATTGGAACACTGGGTAATCAACAGCAACTATTGGGTGTGGAGGAAAATGCGAATGATCCAACATCGCTTGATTTATCGCTTAGCGATGCCATGCGGGTAGAAAACCAGCATCGTTACTCCAATTTGTCGCCCTTGGCGAATCTTAAATTCAATTTAACGGATAGCCAGAATCTGGAGTTCGGTTTATCCAAAACATTAACTCGCCCGACATTTAAATTTCTTACGCCCGGATTAAATAGTTATGTTGGTCGCGTTGGTGCAGCTCAGGCGTGGGGTGGAAATCTGGACTTGCAGCCCTATAAGTCCACTAACATAGATTTGGCCTGGTCTGACTATCTCGATAAAAACAACTTTATTGGGGTTAATTATTTTCATAAATCCATATCGGATTTTGTGCGATCCATAACTCGGATAGAATCTGTGGTCAGTGGGCCCCTTGGAAATTTTTACGTGACCAGGCCTGAAAACTCAGAGCAATATAAGGTTGAAGGTGTGGAGGCGAACGCAGCTATCGGCTTTACCAATGGCTTTGGATTTATCGCAAACTACACCTGGATTGCGGAAGGTTATAGCCAGCGGGAAGTTGATTTTTCCAATAGTAAGGCGCCGTTTGAGGGACTGTCTGACTCGTACAATGTGATCTTGTATTTCGAAAATAGTCGGTGGCAAACCCGGTTGTCCTATAATTTTAGATTGCCATTCCTGGCCAGATCTGTAGGTGAGCAAAGTCAGCCCGAGATGGTTGAGGGATATGGTCAGCTAGACTTCAGTGCGGATTACAAGCTATCTAAAAATATTTCAATAAATCTGGACGCGGTAAACCTGTCCCAGGAAAAACGTAGATCCTATTCCATTTTTAAAGAGCGCTTGCTTGAATATACAGATTCCGGTGCTCGCTATTCCATTGGTATTAAAGGAACATTTTAATACTGCAGCCATCGCCATTTTCTCTCCGTTTCGCAACCCCAAAAACCTTTACTCCAAAAAATTTACTATTTGTTAGGGGATATTTTCTCAGGATGTATCTTAGTCTGCGTATCTTAACTGTTAGGGTACATTGTTTCATGCTTGCCTGGTCCCCTCTCTTACCAGGGTGTCTAGCACCTAGAAATAGGTGCTAGTTTTTTTAAACGCCTAGGGGATTTTTTTAACCAAAGAATCTAATAGATGTCCGAAATATTTTCTTGATGGAAAACGGATCATGCACTCAACAAATTTGAATGATATTCAAATTTATCTATAGATTTTCCACATTAAGTTGGGAGTGGTTAAAAGTGAAATTCGAAAACAATAAATTGTCCCTAGCAATTGGATTAGTGCTTACAGGTAGTGCCGGTTTAGTATCAGGTTCAGCTATGGCGCAAAGCGAAGGTGCCATTGATGAGGTAATCGTAACGGGCATTCTGCAAAGTGTTAAAACATCAATGGAAAACAAACGCTCAAGCGATGTAATTTCCGATGGCATTGCCTCTGAAGACTTGGGTAAATTTCCAGATCAAAACGTAGCGGAATCGCTTCAGCGGATTACCGGTATTTCGATTGACCGCGATGGTGGTGAAGGTCGCTCTGTTACAGTGCGTGGCTTTGGGCCTGAATTTAACGCGGTGTTATTGAATGGTCGTGTGATGGCCACCGATGGAGGCAATAGGGATTTTAGTTTTGATATCCTGCCGGCCGATTTAATCAGTGGTGCAAACGCTTATAAAACCAATACCGCCGATATATTGGCTGGCGGTATTGGCGCGACCATTAATTTGACAACAGCTAAGCCCATGGATAAAGAAGGCTTTCGCTCATCCTTTACGGCAAAGGCAACTGACGACCGTTTACGCGGGGAAATTAGCCCATCGTTTTCAGGCGTAGCCAGCTGGTCAAATGATACATTGGGTGCGCTGGTTTCTCTGAGTCACAGCAAGCGCAAATACGAGGATGACAATATCAGCACTGAAGGTTGGAACAAGCTTTCAGCCTATGATGCCAATGGTGGTGCAATTAATTTTAATCGTGCAGCCACTTATGTTGATCCCAATAATCCTTCAAGCCAATTGTTGTCTGTAACAGGCGAGGGCGACTTGAAAAAGGATGTTTATTTCCCTCGTACATTGGCAATGAATCACGATACCGGTGAGCGCACACGTAATACAGGCACAGCCGTATTCCAGGTTAAACCAACAGAAAATCTGACATTAACCGCCGACGCACTTTACTCCAAATTTGTTGTGGATTCTGATGTGTTATATACCGGCGCATGGACTAACGACTGGTCTCTGGATCAATCCGGTTTGCCTGAACAAACTGGTTGGAAAACTGCCAATATCGACAAGAATCAGACCTTAACGGCGTTCAGCTATTCACCCAAATGGAATACCGGGTGGGATCCAAAGTACCGCGTAATGTCTGTTGATACAGTGGCGAAAAAAACGGACCGTCCAACCTTGACCAAAGAATTTGGCCTTAATGCCGAATGGGTTCAGGATGAATTAAAAGTTACCTACGACGTATCCAAATCTTCGTCGGAAGACACTGCAGCTGGCCGTGATCGTTTTGTAATTGCTAAAGATTGGTACGCAAACGCAGCGGTTGATTTGGGTGAGGGCCAGGGCAAAGAATTCCCTTCATATTCTTATAGTCCATCTATCAACCAACTCAATGGCGCTATTGAGTCTGATCCATCTGCACTTTATTCAATTCCCGGTATGGGCAGCCATGGTGTGAAGATCGAAGGTGGTAACCACTTCGATCATTTATGGCAGCAAAAACTGGATGTTGAATATTCAGCTGATGCAGGCATCCTGACAAAAATCAAGGCTGGCTTCTATCAGTCTGGTCGTACGAAAGAATTCTATAACGTTAGCTCCAGCAACAATACCTGGGATTTGTATTGGGATCATAAGATTGATCTTCCCGATGAGTTCTTTACTTACGTATCATCAAAAGGCTTTATGGGTGGCCGCTACCCAACCATGATCAAAGTGGATGCGGATAAATATTTGGCGTACCTGAATACGGATGAGGCAATTAATCAGCTGGATCCCGGCAAACAAGCATTTATTCGTGGGCTGCGTGACGGTTTGGGTGGTAAGTATGGTTACCTGACTCCCGTGAGACAGGATGGTAACTCAAATGCGCAAACTGAAAGTGCAAAAGAGTTCTATACACGATTCGATTTTAAAGGTGATGATCTATTTGGCCTTGAGTGGTCCGGTAATGTCGGCGCCCGCTATGTCCAGACAGATATCTCTGCTTACGGCTACCAACAAAATGTAGAAACCTTCGAAGATCGCGGTGATAACGAAGTTTATTATCTGCGCCTCTCCGATGCCGTCGCACCTGTTTGGGGTTACAACAGTTACAACAACTTGTTGCCATCAGCTAACTTAAGTTTGAATTTAAATGATGAGATGATGTTGCGGTTTGCCTTTTCGGAAACTATGACTCGCCCATCTTTGTCTGCGTTGAACCCATCCACGAACGGTTTCAATCCGCGTAAACCTAACCCAACCGCATCAGCGGGAAACCCCAAGCTGAAGCCCTACGAATCACAAAACTTTGACGTATCTTATGAGTGGTATTACGCCGATGCGAGCTACATCAGTTTGGCATACTTCCACAAAAATACGGATAACTTTGTTATTTTCGAAAATAAGCTGGAGAGCTTTTTGCCCAACCAGGTTGAGTGGTTAGTAAATCGTCCACGTAACAACCGCGCGGTTTCCTTGGACGGTATTGAAGCTGCGGTTCAACATACTTTCGCTAACGGCTTTGGTGTGCAGGCCAACTATACCTACGTAAAACCTTCCAAAGAATTTGATCCATTCAACCCGGAAAATAGCTTTGGTTTAATTGGTTTGTCGGATTCAGCTAACCTCGTTGGCTTTTATGAGCACAATGGTTTGCAGATTCGCGTGGCCTACAACTGGCGCGATGCTTACCTGCAATCCATGTCAGGAGCGGCCGCCCAACCGGAAACACAAGAGGCCTATGGACAGATTGATGCCAGTGCAAGTTATGAGTTGAACGATAACGTAACCTTGATGTTAGAGGGCGTAAATCTCACTGACTCAATGCGTCGTTCGTACCAGGTATATGAAAATCGTTTGTTGACACTTCAGGATACAGGTACTCGCTATACCCTTGGTGTTCGTGTGAAGTTTTAATCCATCTCAATAATAAATTCGTGGCACCTTGTGTGCCACGAATCTACTAAAAAATCCAAGCATGAAAAAGATATCTATCGTCATTGTCGGAGGTGGAACGGCGGGCTGGATGGCTGCCGCTGCATTTTCGAAGCTCCTTCCCAAAGCCTGGTTCGATTTAACCTTAATCGAATCGGAAAAAATTGGCACAGTTGGGGTAGGGGAGGCAACTATTCCGAGTATTCGTTATTTCAACAGACTCCTCGACATCGATGAGTCAGAATTTATGAAATGCACATCGGCCACTTTTAAGTTGGGTATTCAATTCGAAAATTGGGGCGCGCTGGGCGATAACTACATTCATCCCTTCGGGGATTATCGATATAGCCTGAATGGAATGCCCGTCGGCATCCATCACTTTTGGATGCATGCAAAAAAAGGCGGCTACACAGAGGTGTTTGAAAGCTTAAGCCTTCCCGTGCAAATGTGCCGCCAAAATAAATTTGAACTACCGCAAACCGATAGGCGGGATTTGCGCTCTACATTTAATTATGCATATCACATTGATGCCTCTGCCTATGCCAGGTTTTTGCGAACTTATGCTGAAACCAACGGTGTGGTGCGCAAAGAAGGCGTTATCCAACAGGTTTTAACTGAGCAGGATGCAATAACAGGGCTGGTGGTGGAGGGCACCACTATAGCGGCGGACTTGTATATTGATGCGAGTGGATTTGGCTCGTTGTTGATGGGTAAGGCATTGAATATTGAATTTGAGGATTGGTCGCGTTATTTGATTTGCGATTCCGCTGTCGCTATTCCTGCCGAAAATCAACACTCTTCCCCCTACACCCGCGCGGTTGCGCGATCGGCCGGATGGCAGTGGTGCATCCCTTTACAGCATCGCTCTGGTAATGGCTTGGTGTACTCCTCGGATTTTATGACCAAGACTTCTGCCGAAGAGTTTCTAACCAAAAATTTACCTGGCGCCCCTTTGCGGGATCCAATACATCTAAAATTCAAAGCCGGAAAACGTATTAAAGCGTGGCACAACAACTGTGTGGCCATTGGATTGTCCGGCGGCTTTCTTGAGCCCCTTGAGTCAACCAGTATTTATTTGATTCAGGAGTCTATTTTAAAACTGATCGATTTTTTAAAAAATCAAAACCTTTGCCAGATAGCTATAAATACCTATAACAAATTGATAGATCTTGAATACGATCGAATTAGGGATTTTATTATTCTTCACTATGTACTAACCAAACGGGATGACTCCGAGTTTTGGCGATATTGTAAAAATATGGACATTCCCGATTCCCTTGCCTACAAGCTGGATCTCTTTGAAGAATGCGGGCTTATAGAAAACTATAACCATGGTTTGTTCCAAATTCCTAGTTGGCTGAGCGTTTTTATCGGGCAAGGGCTTCAACCAAGGTACTCTGACATTCGAGTAAACGGAGCCGACCCTGAATACATTGCGGAGCAATTGGTATTGTTGGCGAGTAACGTTTCTGGTTTGGCCGGGGAGATGGAGACTCACAAACATTTTATTGAGCGCTATCTATAGTGGAGAGACTCAACATGAGTGACGAAAACGTAAAAAATATAGTGGTTGTTGGTAACGGAACAGAGGGGTGGATGGTTGCCTATATGTTGGCGTCTGCATTCTCGCGGCTGGATATACGCGTGACTTATGCGAGCTCTGCTGACTCGTCGGCCAGGGATCAAGTTATCACATCTGTTTCCAACTACGCTGATTTACATCCACTGTTAAATTTGGCAGATGTCGATATAAAAAAATTCTTCAATTGTTGCGATGCGGTGCCCTATGTCGGCAACAGGTATATGGACGCTGGGAGAAACGTTGATTTTATCCATAGCTTTACCGGATACGAGCGCAGTTATGGGCGCAGAATAAACGATGATATGGTTCCCCTGTTGAAGCAGCTGATGCCGGATCTGGAGTATCAGGATTTCTCATTCACTGCCCAAATGGCGTTGCAAGGAAAATTTTATTCAAAAGAGAATATTCAGGAAAATGGTGGGCTATTGAATGGCTTGGGTGTTTCATTCCTTAAGAACTCGCTCCAGGAATTGCTGAAGGGTGCAAGAAAAGAAGAGTACTTCGCATATCTGGAATACTGCGATCTGGCAACAGAAGTAAACCCGGATGGCAATATAGTGGTGTATTTTGATGGCAGCTTGTGTGAGGCTGATTTATACATAGATGTTACTGGTAAATCAGCCCTATTGATAAATCGGTTGGGAAAAAAGGACAGCTATCCGGCAATGGGAATGGATGTTAGTTGTTTGTTGAATGCCAAATCCAGGGAGGCCGTTGTGGCGGATTGTGTATATAACGATGGCGTGCTTTCCAAACGCGCAACCATCGGCACATATAGCCAGGACACAAGCTTTTCCCTGGGGCAGCAGTCAGAGGCTTTTATTTTTGCAAAACCCTGGGTCAATAACCTGATTGCCCTTGGGGAGGCTTCGGGGAGCTTTCCAAAGGTTGTTTATAGTGAGTTAGATTTGGTTATCACTCAAACCAGACTGCTTATTGAAGCTTTTCCCCATTCGAAGGTTTCCCCTCTGAAGCAACAGTATTTTAATCGGGCCACACACCAACAGTTGTATTGGTTGTACACCTTTAACTGGATGGCCATACATTTTCACCAGATGATGATTGATTTCAAGGATCAAAAATCCCTGTATCGTATTCCTCATGAAATTCGTGAGCGATTACTGGTGTTTTCAAAAACAGGGTTTGTGTTTACGGAAGATCACGAAATTTTTTCGGACTCTTTTTGGAAGTCATTTTTTATTGGCAGCCGACACCTCTATGCCGGTGGGCTGGGTTGCCTAAGCAATAATGTGGAATTATTGATTGATTTGTTAAAGGAAAAAATATCGATTCATCGCGAGATATCGCAAATGAATGAGTCTGGTTATTTACCCTGCAAGCCTATAGCATCCGGGCGGTGATTATTAAAGTGGAGAAGAAAACTATGTCAGGTCTAAAAAAGATAACATCCAGGGCGACAGCTCAACTCTTGATTTCCCTGAGTTTGGGAGGTGCGATCTATAGTGAAGCTAAAGAAAACCCCACAACTCATAGCTTTGTTGTCTCCGGGTCGCAATTTTTAATGGATGGCAAGCCGTACCAAATTATTGCTGGCGATATGCATTACCCCCGAATCCCCCGTGAATATTGGTCGGATCGTTTTAAAAAAGCGAAAGCCATGGGACTGAATACGGTGACAATGTATTCATTTTGGAATGTTCATGAACAGAAGCCTGGTGTATATAATTTTTCTGGACAAAATGATATAGCGAAGTTTATTCGCAGTGCTCAGAAAGAAGGGTTAAATGTTATTTTGCGCCCGGGGCCTTATGTATGTGCCGAGTGGGAATTGGGTGGCTACCCTTCATGGCTACTAAAAGATCGTAGCACGGTGCTTCGCTCTTCAGACCCCAAGCATAGAGCTGCGGTAAAGAATTGGTTTTCCCGGTTAGCGCAAGAAATCAACCCCTTATTATTAAAAAATGGTGGTCCTATTATCGCCATACAAGTGGAAAATGAATTTGGTGCGTTGGGCGAGGATATTGAGTACCTTAAAAATCTGAAAGAGGATATGGTTGCTGTTGGGCTCGGTGATGTTCAATTGTTTACCTCTAATCAACCCTCTGATATTGAGAAAGGTTCTCTGGCCGGCATTCCTACGGTTGTAAATTTTGGTGTGGGTAATGCGCAAAAAGCCTACCAGATGTTAGAGCAGGCCCGCCCTGATGGTCCCCGCATGACCGGTGAGTATTGGGCTGGCTGGTTTGATAAATGGGGTGAGGCTCATCATGAAACCGACGGTAAGAAAGAGGCAGAAGAATTTCGCTGGATGATTGAGCGCGGGTATTCGGTTTCTCTCTATATGTTTCATGGGGGAACGACATTTGGCTGGATGAACGGCGCGGACACTCACTATGGTCATGACTATCATCCGGATACTAGCAGTTACGACTATGATGCCCCGCTTGATGAAAGCGGTACCCCGCGTTATAAATTTAATTTGTTGCGACAGGCAATTATAGATGTTACCAAAATAACACCGCCTGAGCTTCCTTCGCTAACACCTCATGTCAGCTATCCCGTAGATGCGATTAAGCTCAGTGCTTCTCTGTGGGATATGTTGCCAGTACCTGTGGAGTCCAAAAAACCAATGACCTTTGAAGAGCTCGATCAAAATTTTGGTTATGTTCTCTACCAAACTTCACTGGCGAAAGGTGACGGCGGAAAATTAGTGTTGAACGGTTTGCATAGCTACGCACAAATTTATATTGATCGTGAACTGGTGGGTGTAATTGATCGCCGTAGTGAAAATTATACGTTGGAGTTACCGCGAGTCGCGAAAGATTCTGTGTTGGATATTTTGGTGGAAAATACCGGGCGAGTTAATTATTCCAAAATTATTCGGGAAGAGAGAGCCGGTCTGACGGGCGACGTTATTCTTGATGGAACGGTTAAGGAAGGCTGGAAAATGTATTCCTTGCCTATGGATAACATCAGCAATATTAAATTTTCGAAGAAAGCATGTTCGGGGCCTTGCTTCTACCAAACGACAATGAAGGTGGGTAAGCGCGCAGATACCTGGCTCGATACGAGAGGATTGCACAAAGGCCAACTTTGGTTAAATAAATATAATATTGGACGCTTTTGGTCTATCGGCCCTGTTTACTCATCCTATTTACCAGCGCCTTGGCTAAAAAAAGGCTCCAATAAAATCACTTTTTTTGATTTACAAGGTGGCGACAACGTCGCGCCGAAAAGTACCAATGCTCCCATTTGGGGGGACATTACCAATGTCAGTGAGGCTCAATAGTATTTTTACTAGCTTAACGAGATAAAATTTTTATAGGAGGTTCATGTTCAAGGACTGAACACCTTCTGAAATGCGATTAGTAGAGAAATAGCAGCAGCCTCAACGGCCGCTGCTAGTCAATGAACCTGTTTTTACGAACTCACGGATTAGTGAGCTTTGGCAAAGACGGTTACCGATGTGCCCTCCACCATAACCGCAGATGACAAGCCTGTTACGTTGCTGGCTCCGGTACTATTGAGTACTTGCGTCCAGTTGCCAGCGGGTAGGTTGACGTAGCGATTGGCTCCGCTGCTGTAAACCACAAACAAATCGGCGTTATCGGTAGGGTAGGTGATGTAATTCGTTACCAGCTCGCCGTTAAACTCCATGGGATTCCCACTCAAGGCATATGAGTTAATTACTGAGGGGATAGCGAGAGAGAGTCTGCGGGGTTAGCGGTAAAGCGCGCCATGCAAATCCATGTGGGTAAGATAAAGACGTAAGTCAAGTTCATATTGATGGTAGTTGGGTTCCATGTGACGGCAAAGTTGATAAAAAGACTTGTTGTGCTCCTTCTCTTTAAAATGTGCCAGCTCGTGCACCACAATCATTTTTAAAAAAGCTTCCGGCACTATGCGAAATAGACTGGCGATTTTAATTTCGTTAACTGTTTTTAATTTGCTGCCCTGCAGGCGACTGATGTAATGATGTTGCCCAAGCGCATGTTGGATCACTTTAATTTTTGCATCGTAGCTCGCGCGACTCAGTGGTTGGGCTTTGCTCATGTATTGGTTTTTAAGTGACCAGGCATAGTCGTACAGTTGTTTGTCGCTACGAATTTGATGTGCTTCGGGATAGCGTTTGAGCAAAATGTCAGCAAGGCGATTGTCGCTGATGATTTGCGTGACTTGTGCGATGGTTTCTGCCGGATAACCGGTGAGATATTTAAGTGTCGTCATAGTAGCAGCGTGTTGCGAATTAATCTTTTATCGGACAAGTCGTCACGAATATGAAAAAAAACCGGTTTAGTCTCTTTGTGCCAGACATGTATTTTGAATGGCGTCAGCGTTTGGCTTGAGTGTGACGGCCATCAAGTTATTTTTGTGTGGGTTATAAAAATACTGCGTTTGCTGCCGAACATAGGCTACGTCGAAATCCTCTTAAAATTAAAACGAAGTCGCACAATTTTTACAAAACTTGAAGTCTGTTCGGCAGCGAACAAAACGCTGTGGTGAATTATGTGAACCTTCGCCTCAGTCGCGTTACCCCCACAAGTTGTTGCGGGGGTTGCGTTCCCCCATCTGGGGCATTGGAAGGCAGATATGCGTTAATTTGGAACACAACAGGGCCGTTTATTTGCAGGCGCGTGATTTAAAGAAATTAATCTTGGCGTGTCAATGATTTTTTGGTGATTTGTTCGGGTTTCTTTGAATTTTCGTGTCGTTAATTTGTTCGCATTATTCAAGTATTTAATTTGTGTTGGCTTGAATAATGCAGCAGACCACTTGGCAAAGTAGTAATTGCATGGAGGTTGTAATGAATAGTCCTCATCTTCCGGGTGTCGCCTTGAGCCCAATCGCGTTACCGTCACAAGCACCTATTAGGTTGCATCATTCAAAAATATTAGCTCTGTTTAGAACGCTCGATAGTTTGCTTATCGCAGGTATGCTTTGGCTGATCCTGCAATTTTCACAACTGGATTGGAACAATATCTACACCGCTTTCGCGCTCAGCGGCATTATTATTTTTGGTTTTTTTGCTGAAAGTAATGAGGTCTATTACCACTGGCGCGGCTATGCAATGGCGGATCTGGCCTCGCGGTTAATGTTTGCCTGGTTGGGTGCTGCATCCATTATCAGTATGCCGGTATTGTTTATTTATAATTTTGACGAACCGGATTTGCTGGCCATTGTAAGTTGGTTTGTCGCTACACCGTTCGCCGTGATTGGTTTGCACATAGGTCGCCGGCTAATACTGGCAAAGATTCGTGCAAACCCGTCAGAGCCGCGTCGTGTGGCTATTGTGGGCTCCACTGAACTGGGATTGCGCATGATCAATTCCATTAAAGATATGCCCTGGTTAGGTTATCGCCTGGTGGGGATATACGACGACCGTTTTGCCAGTGATAACGCTGATCGCCGGCTGATCGATCAATCGGTGGAAGGCGATATTGAGCAAATGGTTCGGGATGCGCACGACGGTAAAATTGATATAGTGTTTGTCACGCTACCCATGCGAGCCGAAATGCGCATGCACGCTTTAATGGATCGTCTTGCGGATACCACAGTCTCGCCCTATGTGATTCCCGATGTCTTTAATTTTGATTTGCTTCACTCGCGTTTGACCTGTTTCCAGGGCATTCCCGCGCTGAGTATTTACGATTCGCCGCTGGTAGATAATAGCTGGACCAAACGCCTGGAAGATCTGGTATTGGGCTTGGGCATCATGGCCTTGGTGGGTATTCCCATGTTGCTTATTGCACTGGGTGTTAAATTAACATCAGCAGGGCCGGTGTTTTTTAAACAGACCCGTTACGGTATGAGCGGTGAGCGCATTAAGGTTTGGAAGTTTCGTTCCATGACCGTGTGCGAAGATGGCGATGCTGTTACCCAGGCTAAAAAAGGTGATATGCGCGTTACCCCTTTCGGCAATTTTTTACGTCGCACGTCGCTGGATGAATTGCCGCAATTATTCAACGTGCTCTCAGGCAGTATGTCGCTGGTTGGGCCTCGCCCTCACGCGGTGGCGCACAATGAGTATTATCGCGGACAAATCAAAGGCTACATGCTGCGTCACAAAGTCAAACCCGGTATTACCGGTTTGGCGCAGATCAATGGCTTTCGCGGTGAGACAGAAACACTCGACAAAATGTCTGGCCGCATCGCGTATGACCTGGAATATATTCGTCATTGGTCGTTGACCCTGGATATAAAAATCCTCTGGCTCACTATCTTTAAAGGGTTTGTGGGGCAGCATGCCTACTAATATATTCTGGCTTAAACGAACTTGTATTCCTGCGGGATATGTAATTCACGCAGCCGGGCGACACTTAATATTACTCGGCTGCGTCCTCAGTGCTCCGCTGGTGCAGGCTGATGATGATTTCTGGCATGCGTCAGCGGGTGCGCGCGAAGTGTGGGATAGTAATTTTTCGCGCAAACCCATTGCTGATGAAGAGGAAGTGCTACATTCCACAGCAAGTGTCAGTGTGCGTGAGACTTTTGGTCGTCAGCTGCTTACCGTTAACTGGCAAGTGCATAAATACGATTACCAAACCTACACAGATTTTAATGGCACAACCCATTCCGGTGATATCAATTGGAAAGGAGAATTGGGCAGCCAATTAAATACGCAATTGAGTTTGTCGCGCGATTCTTACATGGTGGACAGGTTCGAATTTTTCGGCAATGACCGTGTGGATCGCGATGAGCTTAACGGTCGACTTGGTTTCGGTAATAACCAGCGCCTGACATTTCATATTGGTGGTCGCGAAACACATCAGCGCCACTCCAACGGACTTCGCGAAGGACTGGATTACGATGAGCAAGAAGGTTTTGTTGATATAGGCTATCAAACCAGTAGCCGTTCAACAGTTACTTTGCGTGCTCGTAGTGGTAACCGCTCTTACATCAATGATCCCTTTGCAAGCGATCTGCTTGATCCGGCAACCCAACTTCCTCCATCTGATCAGAAGCGCGATCTGGATTTTGATTACAACCAGGCCGAACTGGAAACGGAGTGGGTGCTCTCTCCCAAAACTCGCGTTTCATTTACGCTGGCGCGCTATAAGCGTGAGGGCGATCTCAACGAAGCCACTGGTTCACTGGCGACACTGGAAGGCAAGTGGCAGGTAACCGAAAAGATGGGCTTCACTGGTGGCTATAGTTATCGCGAGCCGGCGCTGGGGGAATCCAGCGATTCTCCAGCGAAAATCCAGGAGAGCTTTGTCGCTTTGCAATGGGACGTTTCGCACCGTTTGAGCATAGCCTCCAATTGGCGATATAGCTTGCGCCGCTACGAAAGCCTCAATGCTAATCTGGTGCGCGATGAACATCTTTATATTTTCTTGCCGCTGAGTATTAGCTACAACATTGGTGACCACTGGCAAATTCGCGCGGATAGTGGCTGGCGAAAAAACGAGTCGCCATTGGAACAGCGCCAATATACCTCCCGCACTGCGTCGCTGGGCATAGTGATAAGCATTTGAAAATGGTGAACAGTTAATTGCGCGTTAAGCGTGCTGACCAACAGAATTGGTAATTTTTTTGCAAGAGAATCTGCGAGAGAATTCGCAACTGAATCCCTTGGGATTTTTTAAGGAGTGATGCTATGCAAAACCTTTCCGTGGCCGTGGGCCGTGCACTGTCAAATTTTCGCCCTGCCGGGCAAAACGAGCAGCGCGTTTTAATTATTCCACCGGCTGTGCCAGGTAGCTTGGGCGATGCCGCCATGATTGCCGCTTCTGCGCAATCACTGCGCACGCGTGGTGCAACCAGTGTTGATTTGCTCTATGGAAAAACCTGGGATCTGGATGAGCCGATTGATAAGCGTGTCGGCGGTGAGCGCTATTTTTACAAAGGTTCGGTATTGGAAAAAACCTTACTGGTATCGCGTTTACCGCGTTATTCCGAAGTTTATTTTATCGGAGCTGATGTTATTGATGGTGCATACAATCCTCGCTCTGTCTGCGCGCGCGTTTCGCTGCTCGCAGAAGCAGCACATCTGGGTAAAAAAGTCACTTTATTGGGCGCTAGCTATAACAAGCATCCAGAGGAGACAACTCGTAAGGCGCTGCGCGAATTGCCCGGCAATGTCACCCTCTGCGCACGCGACCCCATTTCGCGCAAGCGTATGGAGTCGGCACTGGATCGCCCCATTCGCCAGGTGGCTGATCTCGCGTTTTTATTGCAACCGCGTCTGGATCACCCGCTGACAGTTCGTGCAAAAAGCTGGATCGCGTCGCGCCGCTTGGCGGGTGATCAAGTGATTGGCTTGAATGCCAATTATTTGCATGCGCAAAAAGATCCGAAAATTCCCGCTGCTTTGCGCGTACTGGTAGAGCAACTGCTTGCTGCCGGCCTGTCCATTTTGTTAATTCCTCATGACACTCGTTCGGATGTGCCTGATCAGTTGTTGTTGGAAAATGCCACAGCGTTTGTGCCGCCCAAAGATCGCGAGCGTATCTACATGCTTGCGCCGAGAAGCCCCGGCGTTGTGCGTGCTGTAGTACCGGAGCTGGACTTGTTGGCCACTGGCCGTATGCACACCGCGATTCTGGGTTTGAGCGGCGGTACACCATCTTTCTGTTTTGCCTATCAGGACAAATTTGAAGGCTTGATGAAGTTTTTTGAGCTTGAAGAGGCGGGACTGTTGAGTACTCCGGTGGAGTTGGCGACAGATCCTGCAGCTGTGGCCGAGAAAATTATCGATACCCTGAAATACAAAGCACCGCTCAAAGAACGTATTGCTTCCCACTTGCCGCAGGTGATCAAGTTGTCGGAGAAGAATTTTTTGTAGGTGGTAGTAACGGTTAGCGAGTTTTGAAAACAGCGCAGGTTTTTTACTATGCGCTGTTTTTTATAGGAAGTTTGAAGAGCAAAGGCGCTGGATGCCCTGCGGGCATGACGGTAAATGTAGTTTGCTCATCCTGCAAAAAATAAATTACCCGGAAATAGTGTAACGCTCTCACCGATCGTCATGCCCGCAGGGCATCCAGCGCCTTTGCTTTTTTAAAATCCAATCCGTTTGTATCCCAACAACGATTTATACACACCATTTGCAATAGACGCTGGTGAATATTTTTTCCATGGCGCTACTTTGGGAATGGCACCAGTGCCGGCTTCGATATTGCTGGCAAATTGAATGTTGCCGCTGGCGAGATGCTTATCCTGAGTGCAAAGCGCGGGATTAAATTGCAGGATATTCAACGTGGGGGCAATCACTGACTCTTCAAAGTTGTACAGAATCACGTCTGCAGGTTCGTGGTATTTTTTATCCAATGCAATCAATGCGCGGGCAGTATCGCGACTGATGATATAAGCACCTGCACACCAGCTGGTGGATTTCACGCGATAGACCGCGCGGCGTAAATAAGTCAGTACAGGTTTTGCACTCAAACGCACACGGTTTGTAGAGGTTTCCAAACGGATAATATCCGCTTCGGGAGGAATCCATTGACCATCAAATAGCAAATCCCGCAAATCATCCGACATGTGTTCGTCGTCCTCAAAGACGGCGCAAAATGCTTCACTACCTTCGGCTATGCGCCGCCAGGCTTCCATATGGCTTAAGAAGCAACCCATTTGCCCGCGCAACCATGGCTTATGACGTGTGCGATTGTAGTTGCGTGGGCGTGGCAGTTCAAAGGCGTGGTGTTCCTGGTTGGAATAGAGTCGGCCATCGATGGCGGATATGCGCTCAAAGGTTAACCCCAGGCGCGCAAAATTTTGTGAAAAGAACTGCAAACGCTCCTGATCCTTGTCGAGATTGATAAGGTACGACTTGATCATGCTTTGCTCCTTAATCGAGTGATCAACTTAATTTGATAATGCCCTGCAAACGCAGCAACAGGGGTTTGAATTTCCCGGGGGCGAGATCGACACCTTCGGCAAAGATGATACGCATTTCACGCTGGAAAAGTACTCGCATAAAAAATGCATAACTTAATGCACCCAACGCGGCGGATAACATGAGCTGGACCAACATGGGCAGCTTGCCTGCAATAGCCGTTTTAACAAGATAAACGGTTGCTAACATTAAGGCCGAACTGATAAACGCTGGTGCTATCACACCCAGTACGCGTGTGATACCAATTTGATAGACGCGTTTGAAAAAATAGAAATTGCAAAAAATGGTGAGGTAAGTGCGCGCGGCAAACCCATAGGCGGTAGCCAGCAACCCAAAGGGAACCGTGCAAAGTGCAAGCAGGCAGTTGCCAGTGAGGCCGATCATCGCCAACCACATCACCATGCGCGAATTGCCGCTGGCAGTGAGTGAACTGTTAATTTGTTGGGCAACGGCCACAGGCGCAAGCCCAACCGCCAGTACACACATAAGTGCGGCGCTGGTGGCCCATTTGATGCCGAAGGCGAGGATAATAAATTCTTCGGCAATGGCCGCGGCACCAAAGAACACGGGGAAAATAATGCAGCAGGTGACGCGTATCACGCGCAATACACTTTCGCCTTGATGTTGCGATTCATCAATGCGCGAGAGCGCCGCCAGGCTGGTGGTCTCCAGTGGTTTGATGAGTATGTCTTGCAAGATATAAAGCGCACGGCCACCGACGCGAAAGAAGCCCAGCGCTGCAGGACCTATCACCAAACCTATCAGTAACTCAAAAATTTTTGAGGCAAAGTTGGCAATAACTTGCGCGAGCATTAAGGGCGTAGAGAATCCCAATAATTCTTTGGCGTAGACCTTCGAAAAGCGCAAGCCCGGCCACCAGTGGGCGGAGATCTGCGTAACGAGGGTGACACACACTTGTGCGCAGAGTTGTTGCGCAACCAATGCCCAAACACCAAAACCCGATAGCGCCAGGTACACGCCTAACACGCCTGATGCGAGGCTGGCGAGAATGGTGCGTATGGCGACCGTGCGAAATGAAAAGTCCCGTTTTAATTTTCCGTCGTGAATGGCATTGATACCATCGAGCAGAAATATCAATGCAAGTACTTTAACTATATCTTCCGCTTGTGGATCGTAATGGGCTGCAATTAGCGGCGCTAACAGGAAAATGACAACGGCAGTAACCGCCAGCGAAAATAAAAAGTTGAGGTAGAAACCCGTGGCCGCAAAGGTATTGTCCCATTCGCGACGCTGGATAATGGCTTGCGACATTCCCGCGTTAACCACTATTTTACCCAGCTCTACGACTATAAGCGCAAATGCCACCAAGCCAATATCGCGCGGCTCCAGGAGTCGCGAGAGCACAATAAAAATAACAAAGCTGATAGCGCTGGTGCCGGTAGCGGCCAGGCTCATCCACAGGGTACTACTGCCTAAACGGTGTTTTAATGTCATGAAATTATCTGCGGCCTTGGAACTGTCTGGGTATGAAATAGACGTTGGTAAAAGTGGAACGTTTGCGCTGCAATTTTTTGCCAATCGTAATTGTCCAGCGGGCACTGGGCCTGGCGCTCTTGCTGCGGTAAATGGTTGAGTGCCAGCGTGAGTTCGGCAGCGGAAAGATCGCCGTCATAACAGTAAATCCACTCCAGCCCGAGCTCTTGTTGCAGCGCACTGAATGCACCGAGGCGTGGTGCTATTACTGGTTTGTTAAACGAAAGTGCAAGTAGCAGTGCGCCGGAATTTAAAATAGCTTTGTACGGCAATATCACGGCATCTGCAGCGCTCAAATAGATGTGTAATTGATTGTCGGGAATAAATTGCAGGAAAAGGTAAATATCCGGATTGCCCGCTGCCAACTTGCGCAAACGCTCGGCCAAAGCGGGCGACTCCGTGTTGCCTGCGATAACCAATACATAATCCTGTGGCCGTGTTTCATTAAACAGGGTGATGAGGCCTTCAATATTTTTGTAGGGTTTGATCATGCCGGCGAACAGCAGTACTTTTTGATGAGGCGGTAAGCCCAAACGCTGGCGTGCGGTCGCAGGCGCGATAGGTGCGGGATAGCTTTCGCGATAGTGGCCATGGGGAATGGTTGCATAGTGGGCTGTCGCCACTGGTTGGTACAGCTGCAAGAATTTTCCTTTGCTGTCTTCGCTCATAAAAATAAAGCCATCGCACTGTTGCACAAACCAGCGCATAAAACGGCGTGAAAAGCCGGGGTGAAAAGCATCGTGAGGTTGTGCATTGTGTACTGTCCAAACAATTTTGCTGTGCTTGAATTTACTTAACAGCAACACAGCGGCAAACAGAAATGCGCGCTGCACGCTTTTAATCCATCCTCGCTTATTGACATAACCGTCTGGCCAATGGAAATGCAAAATATCGTAGCGCCCGGAAAACGCGCGCTTGTGGCTGTAATCCTCAACCTGGGGTTTTTGGGTTTCGCTGCTGTTATCGTCAAGCGTCAGCATATGGCGATACAGGAGCGCGTTGTAGGGGTTAACCTTTTCGTTGGCAAATGCCGGTGAAGCCAGGATGCGCATAGAGTCTCCTTTCCTGTGCTAGCTTGCGCTCGATTCTTTGTTGATGGATTCTTTGTGAATGGACGTGTTGGACATAGATTGTTTGCGTTGCTTTTCCTGCTTGAAGCAAAGCGCGAGAAACTTTCCTATGTCTATGGTGTAGCGACGCAGCAAACGCGTGGGCTCCAGGCACAGGCGATAAAACCATTCCATTCGCAGTTTTTGTACCAGCGCCGGTGCGCGCGGTTTGTCGCCGGCGAGAAAATCCAGCAGCGCTCCCACACCGATCAATACAGTTGCGCGCAAATTCCGATGATGCTCAAGCAACCAGCGTTCCTGTGCAGGATTACCTATGGCAACCAGCAGTACATTGGCCTCGCTGCTGTTGATGAACTCAATTAATGCCTGTGTTTCCTGCGCTTGCACATAGCCGTGTTTGAATCCAACCACCGCGATACCAGCGTCCTCCAGCACCTTTGCGGCTCGTTCCGCAATGCCGGGTTTGGCACCAAATAAAAATACTTGCGCACGATCTTTTACCGCTTGCAGAAATGCCGGCGTGAAATCTGTGCCGTTGAGGTTTTCGATAAATTTCTGTTTGTGTATCAGCCAGGTGGCTATGTCGATGCCTACACCGTCGTTGACGATCAGCATCGGCGGTTTGCTCATTTCATTTAACATGGGCTGGCATTGCACAATTAAATTGGTGTTGGCAAAACACAAAATTTGCTGCTCGCCTGTTTCGAGGTGTTGGGCAAGATAATCGATCAGCTGTGCACTATGGGTGCGCACTATGGGAAAACCACCAAGCGGAATTACGTCATCGAGCGTCTTTGCTAAAGAAGTCATTGGTTCTCCTTAAAGGCTCATGCGTGTATCGCCAAATTGTTGTGGGCTGAGCAATCGCTCGGTGACTTCGCCCCAGCTTAATACTGCTTGCGTGTGCAGTGGCACCGATGGATTGAGCGCGCGTTCAATAGCGGCAGCAACGCTGTCACTGTTGCCGATCTCGTAACCAAAACGGTTGCTGTAATCGCCAGCGATAAAGTGCGGGCAAATGGCGGGTAGCTCGAAAAAAGCGTACTGGATCAGTTTCATGGAGGTATCGCGCAAATAGGCCGGCAGGTTGACGCTGGAGTAGGGCGCTATACCCAGTTGCGCGTGTTTGATGTAGCGCAGTGTCTCGGCGTAGGGCATCTCGCCATAAACCTTTACGTTATCCGGATAGTCGGGATGGCGGCCTTGGCCGGAGCCGATCACGTGAAATGTGATCTCGGGAAAACGCTTGCCTGCCAGTACAAAAAAATCCGGGTCGAACAACATGGAGCCGACTGACACAGCATGTATTCCCGAACCGTAAGGAGATGGATCGGCTTTGTCTGCTACCGAGTGATCTATACCCTGGGGCACAAAGGCCAGGTTGTGCTGGCTGGGAATGCCATCAGCCAGGGCTTTTGAGGGCAGGGCGATAACATTGAATTGGTCGGCGACGCGGCTAAAAGCCTGGTTTACATACTCGGCCACATTGATGGTGTCGAGCGCGTCCGAGGCCCTGTAAAGCACTTGTGCTTTTGGGTTGAGCTGTTTGATCAAATCAAAAAACACGGGCGCCACACCGCTTTCGAGCACTATTACTGTGGCCTCCAGAATCCATTGGCGCAGCACCGGGTTATTGCCTTGGCTGTACCAGCGATACATCAGGTTTTCGGCGGGGCGCAGCCAGGCGCGTCGGGTGTTAAAGGGGTGGATCAAGGTCTTCCACAGATAGCACTCCACGCCCTCGTGGTTGGCAATTTTGTTAGCTTCAGCATCCAGGCTCAGGCGTGGGTCGCCGGTGCGCTTGGAGAGCAGGCTGTATCTCAGGGAGAAAAAACGGGCAGTGCCGCGCTTGGCCAACTCGGCGGTAATAAAGTGGATATTGGCTTTGCGCGGGGAGCGGTAATCGTGCGCCGAGAGCACCAGAAAAACCGGCTTGGCGGCGCCGCTCGCGGCTGCAGCTTGTGTGGCGTGACTGCTCATGGACAACTCCTTTTTAACGTCATTCATCGGGCTCAGTATTTAAGGGATTAGGGCCGGCGTGGTTCGGGCGCCTTGGGCGGACTTTTCCTGGTGGTGGAGAAAAAGTAATGCTTCATCGTTGGCCATTGCTGCGAGGGAGCACTGCTATTGGTATTGACCGCCATAGCGTACTTGCCCCACCAGCCACCTGCGGCCCAATAAGTCCAGCCTTTCCAGGGACTATTGGCCGTCAGGCTTAAAAAGCGGTCCATGGTATTCAGGCAGTCGGCGCTGGACGGCATACCGAACTCCCCAAGGAATAATTGCTGGCGATTGGTGGTAGCCCAGTCCGCCAGCTTGGTGAACTTGTCATTGAATTCGTCGGCGGGGCGGCAGGTGGTGCCTGTGCCGGAATAGTCTTTGTCGGGATATTGGTGCGCTTGCAGGATCACACGATTGAGTGGATCGCGCACGTCTGCAAACGCGGTGGCGTTGGACACACCGTCTTGCAGCGAAAACCAGTCGTGTACGCCGCTGTATTTGCCTCCGCCGATAAAGATCAGATTGGTGTTACCCACCTTGCGCAGCTCGGCCAATATACGTTTAGCGAGCACAGCCCACTCCGCCAGCGGCATGTTGTTGGGTTCGTTCATCAAATCAAAGGCAACACCTGAGGGATCATTGAACTCCGTCGACATGCGTACCCAAAAGTCGACCAGCGAGCTTTGTAGTGTCGTATCGCCTTTTAGCACTTTCGCCCCGTACTTGGCGTAGTTGTGCGCGTCCAGTATGACGCACAGGCCCAGGCTGTTGGCTTTGGATACGGTGGCTTTCATACGCGTGAGTTCGTCGATATCCAGACTGCCCATGGGCGTGCGCTGCACGCGCTCCCAGCGAAAGGGAAAGCGAATAACATTGGCGCCCTGGGCGGCGATATAACTGAGCTCCGCATCCGTGGGGTAGGTGTAATCCTTAAAGACGGTACCGGGTAATTTGGTGGAGTTGAATTCGGCTCCGCTCAGGTTTACACCGGTCAATCGGGTTTGGTCGAGGCAACCGGCAAAGCCTGGCACATGGGCGAAAAGGCTGGCGACTAGCAGCCATCGCGAAAGGTTTTTAACAGGGCTGTTCACGGCTAGCCCTCCTGTTTTCGGCTATCGTCCGCCGCACTCGCCGCCGCACTCTTCACGGTGTGCTGGTTGGCCAACTGATGGTAAATGTCAAGATAGCGATCCGCTACCTGCGGCCAGGCGTAGCGATTGGCGGCTGCCATGGCTTGGGCGCGCATCGATGGGTAGTTAATTCCGAGACTGGCGTGAAGCTGCAAAAGTTCTTCGGCCGATGCTGTACTTGCTTCTCCATTAGTCAGCAGCAATCCGAGGCCCGCGTTTTCCACCAACTGGCGAAAGGGTGGAATGTCGCTCAATACAGGAATCAAGCCAGCACTCATGGCCTCAATTGGCGCTATCCCAAAACCCTCGTGGCGCGACAGGCAGACGAAATAACTAGCCTGGCGGATCAGGGCGCGTATCTGGTCGTCGCTGGGGTTGGCTGCCAGGGTGACACAGGTTTCCAGCCCCGCTTTGACGACAGCCGCCTGTAGTTCGGCGAGGCTGTGATCGTATTCCCGCCCGGCGATGATCAGGCGCCACTGGGGCGCAAGCTGATGCAACTGACTAAACAACTCTATCGCCTGTAGCAACCCTTTATTAACCGACCAGCGACCAAAGTAAATCAATACCGGGTTCAGCTCCGATGAGCCCTGGTCGGCAAATTTCTCCACGTTCACGCCGTTTTCAATCACCTGCAACTTGGGCTCGCTCACTATGCGACTGAACAGTTGGCCGTCGTTGCTGCTGGTGGCGACCACTTTGCTATAAGCGGCGGACGATAAGCGGGTAACGCTGTTGAAATACGCCAGCTTGGCGCGCGAGGCAAAGGCGGTATGGAAGAAGCCGCCGTGGGTAGAGAGCAGTAGCGGGCGCTGGTGTAGCCAGCGGGTTGCGGCGAGATAGTCGTAAAAAAAGTCTACACCGTGGACATGGATAACCTCGGCGTCGCCCAGTGCTTTGAGTACGCTGGGGCAAAGCGGGTAGCGGCTGCTGCCGTGGTAGGGTAGGCGAACTACCTCTATACCTTCGATTTGCTCGTACGCCGGCAGCCGCTCGCTGGCGTTGCGGAACAGGCGATCCAGCGTAACTATGCGCACGCGCTGGCCGCGATGCAGCTGGTGCAGGGCGATATTGCGCACTACCTCCTCCATACCGCCAATGGAAGGTAAATACTGGCGTACAACATGGGTGACGCTAATGGACATAGTCGACTCCTGGCGCAGGGGGTGGCGAGACTTTTAGTCGGGCGGTCAGAGATAATCGGGTGGTCAGAGATAATCGGGTGGGCAGGGGGGCCGGATTTTTCAGGCAGCAGCCCATGAGTAACCAGAGTACGCCGGAGGTTTTGAGCGCATAGAGGGAAAAGCCGCTAACGCAGAGGATCAGGGTGATGTAGATAGCCGCAAAAGAGCGAAAGCGCTCGCCAGCCATATCGGGCATAGGTAACAGCCAGATGCTGGCCCAGAGCACCAACGTCAGCGGCAAGCCAAACGCCGAGATCAAATGGGCGTAACCCATATCGGCATAGGCGTCTGGCACCGTAGTGGCGAATAGCGTATCTAACCCGAATTCATAGAGTGCCGAACCGGATAGCGCCAATCGCCCGCTAAAACTGTCTTCCATCAGGCGATACGTATCGCCCCCCAGCATCAGCAACAAGACTACCGCGGCGAAGGGCGCGAATATTGGCAGGTAGTAGGCTTTGCCGCGCAAGACCAGTCTCATCGCGATCATCAGGCCAACGCTGGTAAGCGCAAAGCGCGAATCCGAGATCACGATCATGGTCACGGCAGTGAATACAAAAAACAGGATGGAGCGCATCTCGTGACGCTCTTTGCTCAGGCCCCAGGCGGCACAGAGCGTGGCGAAGTTACCGAGGGAAACAGGCTCAAGGAACACGGATGAAACCCGATGGCTACCAAAAATCTGCGGCAGCAACGTGCGACCAATACCCTCGGGACGGGTGCCGTTTAACTGGAGTTTGCTACCACTCATAACGCTGTTAGTAGGGTCCAGGTTGCCGGTGTTGACGTAGTAGCTGTAAATGTTGAACAGGTTGGTATAGGCATCCAGCGCGAGCAGTTCGAACACACCCATAACGAGCACCAGGCCAATGGCCCAGCGCAGGGCTTTGTCGGCAAACTCAGGTCTGCCCAGATTGCAACCCAACCAGAAGTAGCAGAGGGGAATAGCGAGATCGCGGATGGTTTTGATATTGAGTTGCCCACTCACCAACGCCAGTAGACAAAAAACCGCTCCAGCAAAGGAGGCTAACAGGAGTACGCCAGGTTGTATCCGGCGAAAGATAATCGGCATGCAGGCCGCCAGAATTAGCCCTTCACTCAAACCCAGGAGTGCGCGCGAAGCGCTCAGGCCGTAAGTGTTCAGGAAGCAGAGGGCAGCTTGGTAACTGACAGTGGCCAGCACTACGCCAATAAGCCAGAGCTGGTCCCGCTGCAATTGGGCTGCTTCGCTCGCCCTGTCGGGGGCAACTCCAGTATCTGCTATCAGGCGACCAAACCGGCTCATATCATCAATACCTGCTCGTCAAACTCTTGGTTATTCGTGCAAGGCTGCGCCCAGCAAGCGCACACCATTGCCCTGCAAGCTGTGACAAAGGCGGCTTACCGCTTCAAGGCGTGTAACGTCCTGATTCACCACCACCAGGGCTGCGCCCACATTACTGGCGACCAATTGGGCATCCAGGATTCCGTCCTGCGGGGCGGTGCTCACCAGGGTTACATCGAAATCACCTGCCAAACGCTGTAGTTGCTCGGCACAGCTGCGCTGGGCCAGCAGTTCCTGTGGATTAGGCACCTGGGTGCCTGCCGTCAGCAGCGATAAAAAACGCAGGGGAGAATAGGGCTCAGCGGGACGGCGGCTGGCGATCAGGTCAGTGAGCCCCGGGGTGCGTTCGCTCATGCCGAACAGTTTGTGCAATTGAGGCTGGCGCAGGTTGCTGTCAATCAACAAGGTGCGCAGGCCCAGGCGGGCGAACATCAATCCCAGTTGGGCGCACGTCATGGCGATACCGGCAGCGCTCTCGGTGCCAACCAGCGCTAACGAGCGGTTGGTGCTAATCGCAAACTCATCCTGGTCAATCAGCGTTTGGTTTTTGATTTGGTCGGAGCGGCCAAAGTAGCGCAATAGCAATTCGCTGCGCAGGCTGCGCAATGCCTCGGCGCGAGGGCTGTCGTGAAAGATCAGGCCGCGCAGTTGCGGATGCAGCTTTTCGGTTTGGTCGGCTGTGGCGGTATGGCCAAACTGCTCCTCCAACACCGACGTAATATCGTCGGCTGTCACTAACCCGAGCTGACGGGCGGCATCGCCAAAGCGCAGGTCTTGCTCCTGCTGGAAGGCAATGACGTTTTTAAAATCATCGCGAGTAATCTTGCCGCGATTGACCAGTAGGCTGCCGATCTTGGCGTTGGCGGCCAGTTGGGTGGCCGCGGCGGCCGTCGTTACCGAGGCTTGTGAATTAAACGATTGGTTCAAGGTATTCATTGCATCTCCTCCGTCACGCCATTACTTCATTGGTGCGGGAGCTGCGCCAGCTGCTGAGACGGGCCAGTCTTCCGGGTTTACTGCTGTGCGTTGTGTAAGCGGCAGGTATGGCTGCCAGTACGGGCAAACCCAAATCCACCTCCAGATCGTGGCGGTCACGCACGCGGCGGTCCAGCCATTCCCAGCCCAGGCTGATACTGACGGCCAGTAACACGCCAGCCAGTAGCGCCAGCACCAGGATCATGGCGGCGCGCGGGCTGGTGGGACGTGAAGGTACAGTCGCGGGGTTGAGCACGGCTATGTCGGTAAGTGAAATCTGGCTTTCCAATTTGGTCTGGGCGGCGCGAGCGAGCGCGGCGTCATAGGCGGCCTGGGCGGTCTGGACTTCCTGTTGCAACAAACCCAGTTCATTGCGGTTGCGGCTCAGTTGCAGAACCCGCTCTTTCTGGGCGGCTAATTCAGCTTCAAGCTGTGCTTCGCGCACCTTGGCTTGCTCCACCGACGAGCGGAGGCTGCCGCTGATCAGACTCATGGACTGGCCCAGTTGACGTTTCAGGGAATCCACTTCGCCCAGCATTTGGCGGTATTGCGGATGGTTTTCGCCCACTTTGGTAGCCAGGTCTTCCAACTTGGCCTGTGCTTGTACCAGTTCGTTGGAGATGCGCTGGACCTGGGGGCTGTCCAACGTGGCCTGGTCGCGGCTGGTATTGGTAACCCGCTCACTCTGGGCGGCGATCAGCATGGACGACAGCTCTGCCAACTTGGCAGATTCCAGGTCGAGGCGGTCAGAGGTGACCACGATATTGTGCTTTTCCTGATAATTAGACAGCGCGTTTTGTTTGTTCACCAGGCTTGCGCGCAGATCGGCAAGCTGCTGGTCGTACCAGCGGGTGACCTGTTTGGCCGGGTCAATGCGTAGCTCCAGGTTGGTTTGGATATAAGCCTGCGCAAAGCTGTTGGTGATCTGGGTGGAAAGCACTGGGTCGCTGCCACTGAAGGCGATGCTCAGGATGCTGCTATCGCGTTTGGGAGTGACATCCAGGCCAGCAATCAGATAGGAGGCCAAGCGTTGGCGACGGCGCTCCGGGTCGCTGATGGCGGCCAATTGCTGTTCGCGCACCAGGTCAATGTTGTCCGCCAGCTTTAGGTCGTCGACTACCTTAAGCGCAACATTGCGGCTGCGGATAATCTCCGCCTGGGTACCCAAGTAGCCAGCCATAGTACGTACGGGCACTGCCTCGCCGCTGACCGGGTCGGAGCCTTTACCATCCACAATCAAATCGGTGGTGGCCATGTAACTGCGGGGGCTGATCAGTACAAACAGGCCGGCTAATATCAAAGCCGCAACGGGAATGCCGATGAGCGTCCAACGGCGGGCCAGGAGTATGCGAAGCAGGATTTCCGGGCTCATGGTAAATCTCCTTTCATCAGTCGCTGCCGGCAATCGCCGGGTAAAGCGGGGATTAGAACAGGCTTTCCGCCACTACCAACACATCGCCATCCATCACTTTCTCGTCTGGTTTGGCGCTCAGCTCCTTAACGGAACCATCGGCCTGGCGGCGGTACACTTTTACTGACCGTTCACTGGCGCGGGCAGTGGGGCCACCGCCAACGCCAACTGCCTGCATCACAGTGAGTGGCCGGTCGAGGGCATACATGCCGGGTGAACGCACTTCGCCGCTTACGTAAAAGCGATCAGCCGGGGGGATATAAAGCGTGTCGCCATTTTGTAGCCACACAGTTTGCTGGCTGCCCTCCGCCTGACGGCCGAGCAGTTTTTGCAGATCGTATTCGGTGCGCTGCTGGCGGCCGCTGGCATCGCTACGTACCAGTACCAATCGCTCGCTGCCGCTGTCGGCGACACCGCCTGCCCAGGCAATAGCCTCAGTCAGAGAAGTGGGACCTTCCAGCACCAGTTTGCCGGGACGGTTGACCTTCCCGAGGATGGACACAATCTGGCTGCGGTATTTGGTTACCAGCAGATTGACCTGGGCATTTTTCAACAGATTGCCGTTCTGGTAGCGCTCAGCCAACATTTTGGCCGCGTCTGCACTGGTGCGGCCGGCGACCTTAACGCTGCCAATCAGTGGGATTTCCACGGCGCCATCAGCGCTGATCTGCACATCGGTTGTCAGTTCTGGCTGGCCATAGACTGTCAGGTGAATTTCATCGCCGGCGCCCATGGTGTAGGTAGTTTGTGCGTTGGCAGAAAGTTCTACTAAAAGACTTGCCAGGAGGGTAAAACATGCGAGTTGTTTAGGTCGGAACCCTTTCATACTTCCCAATCCTTAATGAATGAAGGTACCTGTTGCGTAGTGAACAGCTGATTCAGGTAAGTGCCCGCAGCATTTGTACTGCAAAAGCAGGGCCTAAACTGTTAGATACCAGACAGAAGCGGTTTGATAGCGCTTAAAGCTTCCAGCTGTTTTTGATCTTGCGGAGCAAGTCTCGTCCACTCACGTGAGTTTTACCTAAAACGGCCTTGTTACGGGGCAGGAGAGCACTGCATCGGTGCAAAACTAGAAGATCAATATTGCAGTTAATTGACGGGCGCTGGGATTTCGCGAAGAGCGGCGCCACTTTGTATACCCTGGCATGATGAGCCAGATTCTCGCGCCAGATGAGTTTTTTGCATGGCGGCGGTTTGGGTGCTTGATGTACAATGCGCGCCTAAATTTTTCCCCCTTCCCATCCACCTGGCGGTTTGCTGAAAACTGCTCAACTCAGGACTTTATCTATGTTTGATAAGAACCAGACTCTCGCTTCATTTGATCCGGATATTTGGGCTTCCATCCAGAACGAAGGCCAACGTCAGGAAGACCATATCGAACTGATCGCCTCCGAAAACTACACCAGCCCGCTGGTCATCGCTGCCCAGGGCACCAAGCTGACCAACAAGTACGCCGAAGGTTACCCAGGCAAGCGCTACTACGGCGGTTGCGAATACGTAGACGTAACCGAAACCCTGGCCATCGAGCGCGCCAAGCAATTGTTCGGTGCCGACTACGCCAACGTACAACCTCACGCAGGCTCACAAGCTAACCAGGCGGTATATGCCGCACTGTGTGCTCCAGGCGATACTATTCTGGGTATGAGCCTGGCCCACGGCGGTCACTTGACTCACGGCGCTAAAGTGAGTTCATCAGGCAAGTATTACAACGCGATCCAGTATGGTTTGAACCCGGAGACTGGCCTGATCGATTACGACGAAGTTGAGCGTCTGGCCGTTGAGCATAAGCCGAAGGTAGTCGTTGCTGGTTTCTCTGCGTACTCACAAGTGGTGGATTGGCAGCGTTTCCGTGAGATCGCGGATAAAGTAGGTGCCTACCTGTTTGTAGATATGGCGCACGTTGCCGGTTTGGTTGCTGCTGGTTTGTACCCCAACCCAGTGCAAATTGCCGATGTGACCACCACCACCACTCACAAAACCCTGCGCGGTCCACGTGGTGGTTTGATCTTGGCCAAGGCCAACGAAGAGATCGAAAAGAAACTGAACTCGGCGGTATTCCCAGGTGGCCAGGGTGGCCCGTTGATGCACGTAATCGCTGCTAAAGCGATAAGCTTCAAAGAAGCTATGACTCCTGAGTACAAGGCTTACCAACAACAAGTGGTGGTTAACGCGAAAGCCATGGCGAAAACCTTCCTTGAGCGCGGCATCGATATCGTATCTGGCGGTACTGAAAACCACCTGATGCTGGTTAACTTGATCGGTAAATCCTACTCAGGTAAAGATGCTGACGAAGCCTTGGGCAAAGCGCACATCACCGTAAACAAAAACGCTGTACCTAACGACCCACGTTCTCCATTCGTAACTTCCGGTATTCGTGTTGGTACTCCAGCTATCACCACTCGCGGTTTCAAAGAAGCCGAGTGCGTGCAGCTGACCAACTGGATCTGCGATATTTTTGAAGCGCTGGAAGCTGGCAATGCTGACGAAGTAATCGCCAGCGTAAAAACCAAAGTGGCTGCCCTGTGCAAAGACTTCCCGGTTTATGCGGCGTAAGTAGTTTGTAATATGCAGTTGAAGAAGCGGCCCTTGTGGCCGCTTTTTTTATGGGCCGAGTTTTAGGCCCGTTAAATAGGGAGTCGTCATCCCCGAAGGGGATCCAGTGCCTTTGGCTTTATACCGCAACCACGCTGGATCCCCTATGGGGATGACGACTCCCTACTAAAAGGTTTTACCCATTGCCCTGCATCGTGGTCGCTGTTAAATTTTGTATATAAAAATAAATCCAAATGTAAAGTAATCCTAAAGTTGCCGCCCCGCTCATCTGGGCGGGCTACCATTAATGCCTCGAATAAAAATTCCAACCTGAATGAGGCCGCAAGATGCGCAACCATCTATCAACCTGGCAGGTATTCATCCTGTCTCTATGTCTATTCGCCACAGCCGTTAACGCACAATCCACCTCTGGCGCTAACGTGCAATCCCGCGAACGCATCTCCATCGACGACAACTGGCGCTTTGCCCTGGGCCACGCCACCGATGTGAGTAAGGATTTCAATCACGGCACCGGCTACTTCTCCTACCTCGCCAAAACCGGTTTTGGTGATGGCCCGGCGGCCGCAAATTTTGATGATCGCAGCTGGCGCAATGTATCCATTCCCCACGATTGGGCAGTGGAAATGCCTTTCGATCCCAGCGGCAGTCACAGTCATGGCTATAAAGCTGTAGGCCCGAATTTTCCGCAACATTCAGTCGGTTGGTACCGCCATCATTTCAACGTGCCGCAATCGGATTTGGGCCGCCGTATTCGCGTGGAATTTGATGGTATCCAGCGCAGCTCGCGTGTGTTTATTAATGGCTTTCTGGTGGGCGAGGAAATCTACGGCAACCTCGGCCAAAGCTATGATATTTCGGCGTATTTGAATTACGGTGGCGATAACGTTATCAGCGTGCGCGCGGATGTCTACACAGAAGCTGGTTGGTATTACGAAGGTGCAGGAATTTATCGTCACGCTTATTTGGTAAAAACCTCGCCAGTGCATGTGGAGCATGATGGCACGGCGGTAGTGACTGATGTGGCCGGCGATCAGGCGACGATTAATGTCAGCACTGAAATTATTAATGAGCAGGAAGATTCCGCTGTGGCTGCATTGCCCGCCGTGAATGTCACGCGTACGCAAACCATTTTGGATGCTACGGGCAAAACCGTGGCGAGTGTCAGCGCTGATCTCGGCGCGCTCAAAACCGGCCAACAAATTACTGCGAAAGATGCGCTGGTGGTAAACAATCCACAGCTCTGGTCGCTCAACAAGCCCACCATGTACAAGCTGGTTACCACGCTCAAAGACGGTACGGGAAAACAACTCGATTCCTACGAAACCCCTTTTGGTATTCGCACTATTCGTTTTGATCCCAATGAAGGTTTTTTCCTGAATGGCGAACACATCAAATTAAAAGGCAGCAATAACCATGAGGATCATGCTGGCGTAGGTGTAGCAACGCCGGATTCGCTGCTGGAGTTCCGCTTGCAAGCGCTTAAAGAGATGGGCCAAAACGCCTATCGCACCTCGCACGCACCTGCGTCGCCTGCGCTGCTCGATCTTGCCGATCGTATGGGCATTCTGGTGATCGACGAAAATCGTTTGATGGGTATTAACGATCTACATTTGAAAGCGGTAGAACGCATGATCAAACGCGACCGCAATCATCCCAGTATTATTTTGTGGTCACTCGGTAATGAAGAGTGGGGGATTGAAGGCAATATCAAGGGCGCGCGTATTGCAACCACCATGCAAAATGTTGCGCGCAGGCTTGATCCATCGCGTTTAAATACAGCGGCAATTAGTGGTGGTTGGGGCGGCATTTCGTCGACGATTGGCGTTGCCGGTGTTAACTATGTGAAGCAGGCGAACACCGATCAACAGCACAAAGATTTCCCCTGGCAAATCATGGTCGGGACTGAGGAAACAACCACACAGCAAACGCGTGGTATTTATTTTGAAGATAAAGCGCAGGCGCATTTGCCACCAAAAGAAGAGGGCTCCTCTGGTGGCAACGCTGAAGTGGGTTGGCAGTATTACGCCGCGCGTCCGTATCTTGCCGGCGTTTTTTATTGGACAGGTTTTGATTATCGCGGCGAGCCAACGCCTTATGGTTTCCCAGGAATTGCATCGCAATTCGGTATCCTCGACACCTGCGGCTTCCCTAAAGATGGTTACTACTATTTGAAATCCTGGTGGACAGCTGAGCCAGGCTTAAAAATTACACCGCACTGGAACTGGAAGGGCCGTGATGGTGAATTGATGGATGTGCGCATTTATAGCAATGCAGAAGAAGTGGAGTTATCGCTGAATGGTAAATCCCTCGGCAAAAAATCCATGCCGGTTAATGGCCATCTCGAATGGCAAGTTGCTTACGCACCAGGTGAATTAATTGCGCGAGGTTTCCGTAACGGCAAACAAATCGCAACGGACCAGGTGGCTACCACCGGTGAAGCAAAACGTATTCAACTGCAAGCTCATAAAAATACTATTCAGGCTGATGGTCGCGCTGTAGCGGTTTACGCGGTGAGCTTGCTGGATGATAAGGGCAGGGTTGTTCCTACTGCCGATAACAATCTGCACTTTGCAGTTAAAGGCCCCGGCAAAATTATTGGTGTGGGCAATGGCAATCCCTCATCGCTGGAGCCGGATGTATTTGTGGAATCTACTTCTGGCTTCAGTCTCGCTGGCGATTGGCAACCGCCAAAAGCATCCGAGAAAACAGCGCCGGTGATTTTTGAATTGACCTTTGATCGCCCAACTGTAGTGGCGGGCAGCCAAGCCTGGTTGATGTTGAGCGCGCTGGGCAAAAGCCAAACGGCGGTGCTGAATGGCAAGCCACTGTTTGAAAATGTTGGCCCCGAAAAAGCGGGTATCGAAATTCCCGTGAATGACAAAACACTTAAGGCTACCGGCAACAAACTGCGTATCGAAGCCGTGCCTTATGAGGATTGGGGCATGCGCGAAGGCGTAGCCAAACTTAGCCCTTTAAGTGTTCGTACTTACACGCCTGCGGCCGCCTGGCAGCGCAAGGCTTTCAATGGTTTGGCACAAGTGATCGTTCAATCGACCGGTGAGCCGGGCAAGATCAGCCTGGAGGCCAGGGGTGAAGGTTTGACCGCCGCGACTTCCGAGGTGAGGGTTGTTCATAACTAAGGCTATTTATAATTAACCGCTGGTCCGCTCTATAAAAAAAGCTAAGAGCCCTTTTACAGAAAGGCCTTAGCTTTTTTTGTTCTAGGTATCGTGAATCCCCGCGATTTATGAGCGGATGCTAGAACCAAACACAGTTTATATCCCCCGAATTAGATTTCTTTATTCCCGAAGGTTAAAAAAAGTCGCCTTGTCTTGCGGCTTGGTCTATCTTTTAACCAATTCACCATGTGTATTCAGATGACATGAAAAAAGCTTACTACTTTTCGTCCCGCCAAATCATTATCGCTACTGCGCTGATAGTGCTGGCGATCCTTGTGGTGGATCGTTTTGTGTTAAATGGCTTTATGTCTACTAGAAATGCGACTGATCCACTTAACCCTGAAGCACAGGCACTTATGCGCGCCCATGGGGGAATTTTGATGGCCAGTGCTGACAAAGCCATAGCGATTGCAACGGCCGCCACAGCGACGACCGCCGAGTCGCCCGCTGCACCTGCTAGCCAGGGCAAGCCAGTTTCTGACACTGACGATGCCTGGCAACCAGCTGCACATGATGCGCCCGAGCCCTCGATACCGCTGAACAATCGCATTTCAGTTTATCGACCTGTGCAGTTAAATCCACATCCCACTGATTTACCTATTGTGGGTGAGCAAGTGACCTTGCCAATGTTCAACGGCAAAAAATTTGTGGCAGATGTGCAAACCACATCAGTGAGCGCCAATGGCGATTACACCTGGCGCGGCCACCTTACCGGTCAGGGCGATAGTTATCCGGTAGTGATGACTTATGGCGAGCATTCCACTTTCGCCACTATTACCACGCCTGATGGTGCTTACACACTGGAATCTGTGGATGGTTTGGGTTGGCTTTATAAAAACCCGTCATTCCCCGAACTTTCCACGCCAGGAACTAACGATTTTCTTGAAGTGGATTCTGCTCATTAGTTACAACGCGTTGCTCGCACTCAGGCGGAAGTGATGATGAAAACCTGAAATGCGATGTTAAATCGCGATGCTGTTTGGTCGCGATGCTTTGGCTTTAATGGATGCGCGCACAACTGCTAATCACGGAGGGTTTTAAGTAAAGTCAACCTTTGAGGTCTACAACAATGTTACAAAAAAAACTGCTTAAAACCCTGGCAGTTGCCAGCTGTTTTTTATCCTCGGCTGTTGTCTATGCCGCTAATTCTGTCATTGATGTGATGGTGGTTTACACCCCGGGCACCGCTGGTGCTTATAGCGGTGATCCAACCACGCGTATTAACCAATTGTTCCAGGTGACCAACCAGATTTATGCCGACAGTGGTGTAAACCTCGAGTTGCGCCTCGCTAAAACCCTGCAAGTAGATTACACCGACGAAAACACGGCGGAGACAGCGCTTAATGCAATCACCAACGGCACTGGCGTTTTCAGTGTAGTGGCGGCAGCGCGCGAGCAGGCAAAGGCTGACATGGTCATTCTCTATCGTCCTTACAAAGATGTGCAGGCAAGCTGCGGTTTGGCCTGGATTGGCGGGCAGGGCACCAACGGCGATTTTTCCGGTGCAAATGTTAAAAAATATATGTTTTCGCACATAGCGATTAACACCTGTGCCGACTATGTAACTGCTCACGAGTTGGGCCACAACATGGGCTTGAAACATTCGCGCAAACAAGATGGCTCAGGCGGCACCTTCCCTTATGCCTTGGGTTATGGTGTCGATGGCAAATTTACTACCATCATGGCTTACCCAACTTCATTTAATGTGGATTACTGGACGGGCACTGTTTATAAGTTTTCTGATCCTGCTGCCCGTTGCCGCGATTTACCTTGCGGTATTGAGCGTACCAATGCCAGCAGCGGTGCCGATGCTCACTATGCCATCAATATTACCGGACCACAGATTGCCAATTTCTATGCGGGTTCAAATGAATCCAACTCCTCTGTTGCCAATAGCGCCGCGTCTTCGTCAACAAAAAGCAGTACAGGTGTAGTGGACATCAACGAGGCTAACACGCGCCTCGCGGCCGCTAAGGCCGCTTACGATACAGCCGTTGCAGCCCTTGCCGACAATAAAACGGCGATAGACTCTAAAACCAAAGAAGTGGCGACCAAGAAAACACTTCTGACAACTGCAACGACTAACGCCACCAAAGCCAAAGCGACTTATGAGGCCGCGGTGAAAAAATTCAACGCTTCTTCCGTAGCTTTGCAAGCTTTGGAAGCTAAAGTGAAAGCCGCGCAAGAGGTTTACACCAAAGCGACCACAGATGCTGCCAGAGCAACTGCTGCGAAAAATTACAATACGCTGGTTGCCTCTTATAAAGAAAAACAGACATCACTGATTGTTGATTACAATGCAGCTGTTGCAGCACAAAGCGCCTTGGCGACAGCGACCTCGGCACTTACCGCAGCTACTAACAGCTACAATCTTGCGGTAACCGCATTGAATAACGAAAAAGCACGTACGACAGAATTAACAGCAAAAGTAAAAACAACCCTGGCGGCTTACACGGCTGCACAAAAAGTGGTTGCCGATTTGCAAAAATCGAAAAAGTAATCCATTCCAAAACGGCCGTCCGTGGAAATAATCAGCGGCCGCAGTAACCTGGCTTGTGTACTCCTAATTAACCCGGCTTCGGCTGGGTTTTTTTATGCTTATCGCCCGGGAGGAAAAAACCAACAATGTTGAATCCAGCTAAGGGGAATCTGCCGTCAAAGGAAAGTACCTTGCACAGGAGTTCCCCATGTCGGTTGTTGTGCCCATCAAACCAAGCCCTAAACCACCAGAGCCCCGGGTTGCACTGCAACCCCCAAAACTGGTGTTCCTCGATAATCTCAAAGTGTTTCTTACTCTGCTGGTGATATTGCATCATGCAGCCATTACTTATGGTGCATCGGGCGGATGGTTTTATCAGGAGGTCAAGCACACAGTGTTGCCGGACTCGCTGGTGTTAACCGCGTTTGTGGCGACTAACCAATGCTATTTCATGGGATTGTTTTTCTTTATTTCGGGCTGCTTTGTCGCTGCCTCACTCGCACGTAAATCGGCGCAGCAGTTTATTCGGGATAAATTGCTGCGTTTGGGCGTGCCTGTATTGCTGTTTGTGTGTTTGCTGTATCCGCTCACCATTTGGTTGGGCTATTACCCATTTACCTGGGTTTCTTTCTGCGCAGATATGCCGCGGCTGCTGGCCGATATAAATGCGGCTCACACAGGGCCTACCTGGTTTGTCGCTGTGCTGCTGTTGTTTAATCTGCTAGCCGTTGCACTCTGGAAACCTTTGTCACGCATCGCCCAACACTTTCCTGAATTGCGCGCTGGCGATTATTTGTTGGTGGGAATCCTGATAGGAATGGTGTCCTTCATCACCCGGCTGGTTTTTCCCGACGGCTATAGTGTTGTTAATATTCAGTTGTCTTACGTGCCGCAATACCTGTTTTATTTTTTTGCCGGTGTGGTGATGGGGCCGGGCAGGGTAGTGCAATTGGTAACCAGCCAGAAAAGTGCGCCTTGGTTAATATCTTCAATCCTGCTGATGGCGGGGCTCATGACTGCACTTGCCATCCTCTTGGATACTAGACCTTTTGTAGGAGGCTTTAATCCATATTCGATCTATTACTCCATGTCTCAGGGCTTTATGTCGGTGGCGTTGTCCATTGTGGCCTTGGTGGTCTGCTACAGGTTTGCCAACCTGGGAGCCTGGTTGCGGGGTTATCCTGCGCGGGCGGCCTATGGCGCTTTTTTTATTCATGCGCCTGTGTTGGTTGGTTTAACACTGCTACTGCAACCCGTAAGTCTTATGCCCATGTTCAAGTTTGTACTCCTTGGGCTTCTGGGGGTACCGCTTAGCTTTGTCCTGGGTTATTTGCTCGCAGGTTTGCCCTTGCTTAAAAAGGTTTTCTAAACGGCCACGGCAATATTAACCTGGCCCGACCCAGCGCTTTTTTATGCTAGTATGCGCTCCACTTTTTTACGGCTATACCTTAATTAACGGCTATTTACTATTGCCCGGGTTGAATCCACATGCATTGTCCCTTTTGTAGCGCCGAAGATACCAAAGTTATCGATTCCCGCCTGGTGGCTGAAGGCGACCAGGTGCGCCGCCGCCGCGAGTGCCTCTCTTGCCATGAACGCTTCACCACCTTTGAGGTGGCCGAACTGGTGATGCCGCGCATCATCAAACAAAACGGTACCCGTGAACCCTTCGATGAAGCCAAATTGCGCGCTGGCTTACTTCGCGCACTGGAAAAACGTCCGGTGAGTATTGAGGCCATCGAATCTGCCATCAACCATATCAAACACTTTTTGCAGGCTACCGGCGAGCGCGAAGTCAAATCCATCCTCGTGGGTGAAAAGGTGATGGAGCAGCTGCAAAAGCTCGACGAAGTGGCCTATGTGCGCTTCGCGTCTGTCTATCGTCGCTTTAAAGACCTGAACGAATTCCGCCAGGAAATTGATCGCCTGGAACAACAACCGGACAACTGATTTATATCACCTGCTATGGCTTTCACTCCCACTGATTACGAATTTATGGCCCGTGCCCTGCGTTTGGCTGAGCGCGGCATCTATACCACCATGCCGAATCCCCGCGTGGGCTGTGTGCTGGTGAAAGATGGCGAGATTGTCGGTGAAGGTTGGCACCAACGCGCTGGCGAAGGTCACGCAGAAGTGAATGCCCTTGCGGCGGCTGGCGACCACGCCCGCGGCGCTACTGCTTACGTCACCCTTGAACCTTGCAATCACACAGGCAAAACCGGTCCCTGCAGCCATGCGCTGGTCGCGGCTGGTGTAGCGCGGGTGGTGTTTGGGATGGAAGACCCCAATCCTCTCGTCGCCGGTGGCGGCAACCAACATTTGCAAGAAGCGGGAATCCAGGTGGCTGGTCCACTGCTTGAAGATAGCGCCCGCGCACTTAATCCCGGTTTTATCAAGCGCATGGGCCGTAAGTTGCCTTTCGTGCGCTGCAAGATGGGTATGAGCCTGGATGGTCGCACTGCCATGGCCAGTGGTGAATCGCAATGGGTTACCGGCAAAAAGGCACGCGCCGATGTGCAGGCTTTGCGTGCGCGCAGTTGCGCCATTGTCAGCGGCATAGATTCGGTGTTGCTGGATAGCTCTTCGTTGACTGTGCGTGTGAATGAGTTGGAATTGGATAACGCTGTCGAGGCCGCGGCCAAACAGCCGTTGCGTGTAGTATTAGATTCGCGTCTGCGTTTGCCGCGCAATGCCAAAATCCTGCAACAGGAAACCCCCATATTGCTCGTGCACAATGGCGATGCGGCCAATACCGACAAGCTTACAGACTGGCCTGAGCATGTAGAGTTAATCGCATTGCCGGCGAAAGATGGCCGTATAGATTTAAATGCATTGTTGCGCGAGCTGGGTAAGCGTCAATGCAACGAGGTAATGGTAGAAGCGGGCGCTCGCCTTGCAGGCAGTTTCCTGCGGCGCGGTCTTGTGGATGAGCTTGTCATCTATATGGCTCCCAAATTACTGGGCAGCAATGCTCGACCTTTGTTCGATTTGCCATTGAATACTATGGCCTCTGCATTACCACTGAAGATCAGCGATATGCGTGCCGTGGGTACAGATTGGCGAATCACCGCCGTCCCCGATACAGAATATTGAACCGCTAGCGACTTATTAAAGGTATTGTTTTGAGCGATTCCCCCGACAACGGCTACCAACCGTCCGAAGCTCCGACACCCGGCCCCCAGGGTAATAACATTGCCAGCCGGCCCAAGCGTTTCCTCGCCGCTATGATTGATGGTACGGCGGGTATGCTCCTGTCATCTCCCGTCTACCAGCATTACGGTGTATGGGAGGCGATGGTGAAGGGAACTGAGCTGCCTAATGAGGTGGTGGTAGGTCTTACTATCTACAGCTTGATCCTGTTTTTTGTACTCCATGGCTTTTTGCTGTGGCGCTACGGGCAGACCTTGGGTAAGCGCATTATTGGTTTGGCGATAGTGACTATGGATGATAAAAAGCCGGATTTTGCGCCCTTGATCCTCAACCGTTATTTGCCGCAGTGGGTGATAGGTGTGATCCCAGGGTATGGTGTACTGCTGGCTCTGGTAGATATCAGCTATCTGTTCTTTAACGATCAAAACCGCTGCGTGCACGATCTGCTCGCCAAAACCAAGGTGATTGATCTCAGCATAAAAGCGGTTTCGGGAGCTCCCCAGGTTTCTGGCAATAGCATGATTGCGTGATACACCCGCCGATACGATAGAATTTTTCGATCAAAGTGCGCCAAAAACCCGCTCGCATCTTGCCGAGCGGGCTTTTAGACTCGCACTCTGTTCGTGTGACCTACTAATGAAGGCAAATCCACCATGTTCACCGGCATTATCGAAGCCATAGGCGAAGTTACCGCCCTCCAACACAAAAATGGCGACTTGCGCCTGCGCATCAAAACCCATGGGTTGGATTTGAGCGATGTGCGTCTGGGTGATTCCATTGCCACCAACGGCGTCTGTTTGACGGTGGTAGAGCTGCCGGGTGATGGCTACTGGGCGGATGTCTCCCGCGAAACCCTGGATAACACCACGCTACCAGGTTGGAAGCTCGGCCAGCGCGTCAACCTCGAAAAAGCGTTGACCCCGCAAACCCGCCTGGGCGGCCATATCGTCAGTGGTCATGTGGATGGCGTTGGTGAAGTGGTTAGCCGTCATCCCGACGCCCGCTCCGAGCGCTTCCGCCTGAGGGCGCCGAAAGAATTGGCCAAGTACATTGCCCACAAAGGCTCCATCACTATCGACGGCACCAGTCTGACGGTGAACAAGGTCGATGGTGCTGAGTTTGAATTAAATATAGTCCCGCATACACTTAAACAGACGATTATGGATAGCTACAAACCGGGTTCACCTGTAAACCTGGAGGTGGACGTTCTTGCTCGCTATCTGGAGCGTTTGATGCTTGGGGAAAAGGCGGCTGAAAGTCAACCTGAAGGTATTACCTTGGCTTTTTTGGCCCAGCATGGCTTTAATAAATAATTTCGAAACCAGGATGCAAAACGGACGGATGTTTTATGCGTGGTAAATTATTAGCAGTGATCATTGTATTATCTCAGGGGATTCAAGCAGATCAGTCCGGTGCTCCAACGACGAATCCTGCTGCTATTAATGAGAGAGTATTGCGCACTAATGCCGCGCTCAAAAGCTACAACGAAGAATATCTTCCAAAGCCCCAGCATAAAGCCTTTGCGCAGTCCCCCGAAGGGGCCTGGAGCTGGAGAGGCGACCGGGTAACGGTGGAGATGGCAATAGACGATGCATTGGCTTCCTGTAATAAAAGTCTGAGGAAAAACGAGTTGCCTTGTGAAATCCTAAACGTTGATGGCGAGTGGGTAACACCCAAGAAGTCAGTTTCCAAAGCCGGTGAATAGCCTTTAATGAGAAAAGATATGCAACTCAATACCATAGAAGAACTGATCGAGGATATGCGCCACGGCAAGATGGTTATCCTGATGGATGACGAAGACCGTGAGAACGAAGGCGACCTGATTATGGTCGCTGAGCAGGTGCGTCCCGAAGACATCAACTTTATGGCCACCCACGCGCGTGGCCTGATTTGCCTGACGCTCACTCCCGAACGCTGTAAACAACTGGATTTGCCCTTGATGGTGACGGACAACAAGTCCCAACACACCACCAATTTCACTGTATCTATTGAGGCCGCTGAAGGTGTGAGCACAGGTATTTCCGCCGCTGACCGCGCCCTTACTGTACGTGCCGCCGTGCGTCACGATGCCAAGGCCAGCGACATAGTCCAGCCCGGCCATATATTCCCGCTTATGAGCCAACCTGGCGGCGTTATGAGCCGCGCCGGCCATACGGAAGCCGGCTGCGACCTGGCCCGTTTGGCGGGATACGAGCCAGCGGCGGTGATTGTTGAAGTCATGAATCCCGACGGAACCATGGCTCGCCGCGCCGACCTCGAAGCATTTGCCGAGCAACATGGCTTGAAAATCGGTACCATTGCCGACCTTATCCACTACCGTGCCACCAAAGAGAAAACTGTAGCCTGCATCAACACCCGCAAAGTAGAGACGCTCTACGGCGAATTTGACCTGCACACCTACAAAGACCTGGCTCGTGGCGATCTGCACTTTGTGATGGTAAAAGGCGAGATTACCGCTGAGCCAACGCTGGTTCGTGTGCATGTGATGGATCTGGCGCGCGACATTTTAAGCCTGCAGCGCCCCTCGATCGCTGGCGGCAAAGGCTGGACTTACCAGCAAGCGCTCCAGCGCGTAAGTGAAGAAGGTAAAGGCGTAGTGCTGCTGATTTGCCACGACGAATCTACCAGCGAGGTGGAAGAGAGTATTGATTGGCTACTCTCCGGCAAACAACAGCGCCGCAGCCCCGAAGTGCTCTATAAGCAAGTGGGCACCGGCTCGCAAATATTGCGCGACCTGGGTGTACGCAAAATGCGTGTGATGTCCGCCCCCATGCGCTACTCGGCGCTGTCCGGTTTTGACCTGGAAGTGGTGGATTACGTTTGCCCGAGTGCGGGTTAAAAACGTAGGTTGGCGGTAAGCGAAGCGCACCCCAACAAATCAGACTCGGAAAGAATACAAATGTTGGGGTGCGCTACGCTTACCGCCAACCTACGCAAAACTTTTTTGAATGGTTACAGAGAAAAATTATGAGCATCAAAGTTATCGAAGGAAATTTCGCTGCTTCCAAAGGCAAGTACGCATTGATCGTTAGCCGCTGGAACAGTTTTGTGGTTGAGAGCCTGAAAGAAGGGGCATTGGATACACTGCGTCGCCATGGTATCCCTGATGAAAATGTCACGATTTATTACGCACCGGGCGCGTTCGAATTCCCACTGGTTGCGCAAAAAATCGCAGCTAAAAAACAATTTGATGCAATCATTGCGCTGGGTGCAGTGATTCGCGGTGGCACGCCACACTTTGATTATGTTGCGGGCGAATGCACCAAAGGTTTGGCGCAAGTGTCGCTTAACTATGATGTCCCTGTAACCTTCGGTGTGCTGACAGTCGATTCCATCGAACAAGCTATCGAACGCTCCGGCACTAAAGCGGGCAATAAAGGCGTTGAAGCAGCTTCCACCGCCTTGGAAATGGTTTCCCTTATCGGAAATATCTAATCAGGAAATGAATCCATGAATGCAAAAGGGATCTTTCGTTCGACTTGTCACTGCGGTGCCGTAGAGTTGCAGTTGAATTTACCCAACGGCCTCGAGGAGCTGCGCCGCTGTGACTGTTCCATGTGTCGACGCCGCGGCGCCATAGTGGCCTCGGTAACACTGGATAATTTAAAAGTCGTAAAAGGCGAAGATAAATTGAGCTTGTATCAATTTAATACCATGGTCGCCAAACATTTTTTCTGCGCTGTGTGCGGGATTTATACCCATCACCAGCGCCGTTCCAACCCACATCTATACGGATTCAATGTGGCTTGTGTTGAAGGAGTTGATCCCTACGCGCTGGGTGAAATCCCGGTAATGGATGGTGTAAATCACCCTTGTGATGGACAGCAATCCGTGTGACAGGAAGTGGCTTTCGAACGTAAATATTTCCGTGTGGCTGAATTTATCCGCCTCAGTTCTTTATCAGTATTTGTTTCAGGTAATAGCTCATGACCAATCAAAATGCCCCCATCAGCAAAAGTGCACTGGCAGCCACTCGTCGTATGGCTCGTCACTACGCCATGCAAGCGCTTTATCAATGGCAGATGGCCGGCTCCAGCCTCAATGCAATTGAGGCGGAATTCCGTGTCGACAACGACATGGGTAATGTGGATGTGGGTTATTTCCACGAAGTATTGCACGGTGTGCCCGAACATCTTGAAGAGATAGAGGCAACCTTTGCGCCTTTCCTGGTGGAGCGCTCTCTCTCCGAGTTGGACCCCATCACCCAAGCGCTGCTGCGTTTGGCAACTTACGAATTTAAATTCCGTATCGATGTTCCTTACAAGGTTGTTATCAACGAAGCTGTATCCCTCGCCAAAAAATTTGGTGCTGAAGACAGCCACAAATTTATCAACGGTGTGCTCGATAAAACCGCTGAAGTTACTCGCGCACTAGAAGTGAAAGCTGAACGCTCCAACTAAGTCTTTGTTGAATACCCATGAATGAGTTTCAGCTGATCCAGCGTTTTTTTCGTGATGCACAGGCCGACCTGATGCTGACGGAAAAAGCGCAAGCGAGCGTTGTTCTGGGGATTGGCGACGACTGTGCGCTCCTACAGTTGCCAGAGGGTAAACAGCTGGCAATTTCAGTGGATACCCTGGTGTCCGACGTGCACTTTCCTGCGGACGCTGCTGCAGACGATATTGCCGAGCGTGCGCTGCGCACTAACCTGAGCGATCTTGCTGCTATGGGAGCTGAGCCTTTGTGGTTTACTCTGGCACTTACGCTACCAAAAAATTCTGTCTACGTCAGTGAAGACTGGCTGCGCAATTTCAGCCGCGGTTTGTTTCGTACAGCTAACCAGTATGAAATCCCCTTGGTGGGTGGCGACACTACCTCTGGCAGCTTAAGTATCACCATTCAAGTGATGGGGGCAGTGCAGCCACATCACGCGCTTCGTCGAGATGGTGCAAACATCGGCGATTTTGTGTGCGTCACTAATTATGTTGGCGATGGGGCGGCGGCATTGGCGGTGATCCAGCAAAAATTATCCTTGGGTGATGAGCAGGAAAAATATTTGCGTAATCGCTTTTATCGTCCCACACCGCGTTTGCAAGAGTCTGAATTGTTGCGTGGTATTGCCAGCGCGGCGCTGGATATTTCCGACGGCCTAGTTGCCGATCTTAATCACATTTGTGAAGCCAGTGATCTGGGGGCGATTATCGATGTGGAAAATCTGCCTTTGTCGCCAGCATTGCAAGCGGTAAGCAATCTTGACCAGGCGCGTCGCTGGGCGTTGAGCGGCGGTGATGACTACGAATTATGCTTTACGGTATCGCCGGAAAAAATGCCTGAGCTGGCCATGCTGATTGCCCAGGGCAAGATTTCTGCAACAGTGGTTGGCGAAATGGTTGCCGGAGCAGGTGTGGAATGCCAATTAAACGGCGACTTATTTGAATTGCAACATCAAGGCTATCAGCACTTTTAATATGAAAGCGAAGAATCCCAGTTTTAAAGAGCTGCTGCAAAACCCCGATCATCTTTTTGCTTTCGGTTTTGGCAGCGGCCTGGCTCCCAAAGCGCCGGGTACATTTGGCACGCTCGCCGCTGTGCCTGTGTTCTGGTTGATTCAGGATTTGTCCTGGCCAGTGTATGTGAGTTGGTTATTGGTAACCTTTGCGCTGGGCGTTTATTGGTGTGATCGCTCCTCAAAAAAATTGGGCGTACATGATCACGGCGGCATTGTTTGGGATGAGTTGGTCGGCTATTGGATCACCATGTTCCTGGCACCCAAAGGCTGGACGTGGATGCTGATTGGCTTTGTGCTCTTTCGCTTTTTTGATGTGATAAAACCTTGGCCCATCGGCTGGCTGGATCGTAAAGTCAGTGGCGGTTTCGGCATTATGATTGATGATGTGCTTGCGGGTATCTATGCGTTTGTCGTGTTACAAGCCTGCGTTCATTTTTGCCCGGCTGTCCTGTAGTTGTAAGTTTAGGTGTAAATCGAAAAGCCGCTTGTGAGGCAAAGAGCCTGCAAGAAATGTGATAAGGTTTTTCAATATTGTGAGGTCATAGCGTGACAATCCAATTTATCCAATCCTGCAAATTGCCAACACCTTTTGGCATGTTTGTGATGCATGGTTTTGCTGACGACCAAACAGAAAAAGAGCATGTGGTACTGACCATGGGCGATATCAGCGGCGATGAGCCGCTGCTGGCTCGCATTCACTCGGAATGTCTCACAGGTGACGGCCTGTTCAGTTTACGCTGCGACTGCGGCCCGCAGTTACAAGCTGCCATGCACAAGATTGGTGTAGTGGGGCGGGGCGTTATTTTTTATTTGCGCCAGGAAGGTCGTGGTATTGGTTTGATCAATAAAATCCGCGCCTATGCATTGCAAGATTGCGGCGCTGATACAGTAGAAGCTAACGAGCAGTTGGGCTTTGGTGCTGATATGCGTGATTACAGCATACTCAAACCCATGCTTGAGCATTTGCAAATTAAATCCCTGAAATTGCTTACTAACAATCCGCGTAAAGTAAAAGCCTTGCAAGATATGGGCATTAATGTGGTGGAGCGTCTGCCGCACCAGACGGGGCGTAATCCCCACAACTCCAAATATCTTGAAACCAAACAGGGCAAGCTTGGCCATTTGTTTGGTGATGACGAAGACAATTAATAGTTAAGTAATTGTCATGCCCGCAGGGCATCCAGCGCCTTGAAAAGGCTGTTAAAGGCTCTGGATCCCCCTGCGGGGATGACGACTCACCGTAAAACGATATTGATGTGATATTTGACGTCGCATCCCAAAAGAGATAAATCAATGACCACAAGAATCGCAATCGCCGGTGCCGCCGGCCGTATGGGCAAAGCCCTGATCACCGCCACCCAGGCGAATCCACAAGCCACTTTAACTGGCGCAACCGTGCGTCCTACCAGCAGTTTGGTTGGTGTAGACATTGGTGAGTTTGGTGGCGTAGGTAAGCTCGATGTAAAAATCGTCGGTGATATTACTGAAGCAGTTGAACACTTTGATGTGCTGATTGATTTCAGTTCGCCTGCAGCAACTCTGGCCAATGTAAAAGTCTGCGCAGCACATAATAAACCCATCGTGGTGGGCACCACAGGTTTTAGCGATGCTGAAAAAGCGGAGCTTCTCGCGTATCAAGCGCAAATTCCGTTGTTGCTCTCCGCCAACTTTTCTACCGGCGTAAACCTCTGCTTCAAATTGCTCGACATAGCTGCACGAGTGCTGGGCGATGAATACGATGTAGAAGTTTACGAGGCCCATCATCGCCACAAAGTGGATTCGCCATCTGGTACGGCGGTGCGTATGGGTGAAGTATTGGCAAATGCATTGGATCGCGATCTGAAAAAAGTGGCTGTCTATGGCCGCGAAGGCCAAATCGGTCCGCGTCCGCGCGACACCATCGGTTTTGCGACAGTGCGTGGTGGTGATGTAGTGGGTGATCACACAGTGATGTTTATGGCAGACGGCGAGCGCGTTGAGATCACTCACAAAGCTTCCAGTCGTTTGGCGTTCGCCAATGGTGCCGTGCGTGCTGCCGTGTGGTTGCAGCAGCAAAAGTCCGGTCTGTTTGACATGCAGGATGTATTGGGTTTGCGTTAAGTTTTCCAATAATAGGCAAATGTTAAAACAGGATTTTATATGGCCGGTTCAAGCCTCCTTTTATTGATTGATGATATTGCCGCTGCACTTGACGATGTAGCTGTTATGACCAAAGTCGCCGCCAAGAAAACGGCGGGTGTGTTGGGTGATGATCTTGCGCTCAATGCCGAGCAGGTTGCCGGCGTGCGAGCCGAGCGCGAATTGCCGGTGGTTTGGGCGGTTGCCAAAGGTTCTTTGGTTAATAAGGCGATTCTGGTTCCGGCGGCTTTGTTGATCTCGGCATTCATTCCCTGGCTGATTACACCTTTATTGATGTTAGGTGGTCTTTATCTGTGCTTCGAAGGCGTGGAGAAGATTGCTCATAAATTGTTGCACTCAGACGCTGAAGAAAAGGCTGAGCAGGATGATCTGAAAGCAGCACTACACAATCCCTATGTGGATATGGCTGAGTTTGAAAAAGAAAAAATCAAAGGTGCGATTCGTACTGATTTTGTGCTCTCGGCCGAAATTATCGTCATTACACTAGGTTCTGTTGCTCAAGCGGTGTTTTCTACTCAGGTGGCCGCGGTTATAGCAGTGGCTTTCATAATGACAGTTGGGGTCTATGGATTCGTAGCCCTGATTGTCAAGCTGGACGATATGGGGCTCTTCCTGTTGCGCAAAGAGCAGGGCGCTTTGCTTGGGCTTCAGCATGCTGTTGGCAAAGGGTTGCTGCTGACCGCTCCTCAGTTAATGAAATTACTCGCTCTGTTGGGGACTGTTGCCATGTTTCTGGTAGGTGGTGGCATTTTGGCTCACGGACTCCCTTTTATGCATGAGCTCACCCACAACTTTGAAGCGGCTGGTACCCTTGTCGCAGGTCTGTGCAATATGGTGATTAACATCCTGCTTGGTATTCTGTCTGGGGCAGTAGTGCTCGCTATAGTGACAATAGGTGGGAAGCTGTTCAAATCCAAGCCGGCGAAACACTGATTCCAGTATCTGGGATAGTCCGGATTGCCTGAAAAAGGTGCAGGTCGCGTCACCTAAAGCCGAATTGGGCGAATTTCCAATGGACACTGGGAGGCAACTCCCGTAGAATTCGCAGCCAGATCGCGCCCGGCACTGCCGCGCCCGGTTGCAGAATTCGAGACCCTTCTTTACGAAGAAGCGCGTCAAACCTAAAAAAGCGAGATGGGATCTGATTTCATCTCGCTTTTTTACAACCTGCAACCAGGTACTACTGTCACTTTTAGCCCTGAAACTCATATCGCATTTCGCGCCTTTGTCTGTGCGACTGCCTTTTTGAGCCCAAAGAAAGTGAACGGCAAGTGGATGGTGTCGCCACAGCTTTACGATTTAAAACCACTGCCAAACCCAGGAGGTTGACTTGATTACTCGGGACTCTACACCCGCGCTACTCGTGCTTGCAGACGGTAGTGTTTTCCGTGGTACCGCTATTGGTGCCGATGGCTTATCAGTAGGTGAGGTGGTGTTTAATACCGCTATTACCGGATACCAGGAAATCCTTACCGACCCGTCTTACGCACAACAGATTGTTACCCTCACTTATCCCCATATCGGCAATACCGGTACCACCTTTGAAGATGCTGAATGCGAGCGCATCTGGGCTTCAGGCCTGGTAATTCGCGATCTGCCGCTGCTGGCCAGTAACTTCCGCAACGAACAAAGCCTGTCTGACTACCTCAAAGCGCGCAACGTTGTCGGCATCGCCGATATAGACACTCGTCGCTTGACTCGTCTGCTGCGCGACAAAGGTGCTCAAAACGGCGCAATTATCGCAGGTGACGAAGCTGGTACAGATGCCGGTTTGGCTAAAGCTCTCGAAGCTGCCAAAGCCTTCGGCGGTTTGAAAGGTCTGGATCTCGCCAAAGAAGTGACCGTTAGCCAAGCCTACAGCTGGGATGAAAGCAGCTGGGAGCTGGGTAAAGGTCACACCAAGCTCGAGGGAGCAAAAAAATTCAAAGTAGTTGCTTACGACTACGGTGTTAAGCGCAACATCCTGCGTATGCTGGCTGACCGCGACTGCGAACTCACTGTAGTTCCCGCCAAAACTACCGCTGCCGAAGTGCTGGCGATGAATCCCGATGGCGTGTTCCTGTCCAATGGCCCTGGTGATCCGGAGCCATGCACCTACGCCATAGACGCCATTAAAGAAATTCTGGAAACCGATACCCCGGTATTCGGTATCTGCCTCGGCCACCAACTGTTGGCGTTGGCCTCTGGTGCCAAGACATTGAAGATGAAGTTCGGCCACCATGGCGGCAACCATCCGGTACAGGATCTGGACACCAAGCGCGTGATGATCACCGCCCAAAACCACGGTTTTGCGGTGGAAGAGGCGAGCCTGCCAGCTAACCTCAAAGCCACGCACAAGTCATTGTTTGATGGTTCCTTGCAAGGTATTCACCGCACCGACAAGCCGGCGTTCAGCTTCCAGGGCCACCCTGAAGCTTCGCCAGGCCCGCACGACATTGCTTACCTCTTTGACCGCTTCATCAACCTGATGGAGGCGAAATAACATGCCAAAGCGCACCGACCTCAAAAGCATCCTCATCATTGGCGCCGGCCCGATCATCATTGGTCAGGCTTGCGAGTTCGACTACTCCGGCGTGCAAGCCTGCAAAGCTTTGCGTGAAGAGGGATACAAGGTCATCCTGATCAACAGCAACCCTGCCACGATCATGACCGACCCGGCCACGGCCGACGTGACCTACATCGAGCCCATCACTTGGCAAACGGTCGAGAAGATCATTGCCAAAGAGCGCCCAGATGCGATTTTGCCCACCATGGGCGGTCAGACAGCGCTCAATTGCGCTTTGGACCTGTGGCACAACGGCGTGCTCGAGAAGTACAAAGTCGAGCTGATCGGCGCGACGCCCGAAGCCATTGACAAAGCCGAAGACCGTCTGAAGTTCAAAGACGCCATGACCAAGATCGGTCTGGGTTCTGCGCGCTCGGGCATTGCCCACAGCATGGACGAAGCCTGGGACGTGCAAAAGCGCGTTGGCTTCCCCACCGTCATTCGCCCCAGCTTCACGCTCGG
>JAGKWU010000051.1 GCA_021151695.1 Cellvibrionaceae bacterium
ATGTAGCAGCTACCAACTCGCACAGCAGAACGGCTGGCAGAAATGATAGACCTGTACCCACCAATTCGGACGTTTCTTTCAGTGTACTTATTCTTGCTAACTTCTACACTTTGTGTGACGAAGAACATACTACCTCCAGTAGAACAGTTTAATATCAGCCAGGATCTGAATTACACGATTGTAAATCTGTTTGAGTTTTACTTGCATACCATCACCCGATGCTTATATTGTGGGTAGGCAGCTTGTGCTTTACTCAAGGCTTCAGCCTCGTCTGTTGCTTGCACTTTTGTTTGCAATTGAATGCAGTGTGAACGGTAGTTACCGTAAGAGATTTCAACAGGGGAACATTGCAGAAAGATTTTGAACATATGATTTACAAGTTGTAATTAAAGGGTGAATGGTTGACACACTGCCAGTCAATAGCTTTATGGGAGAGGACTTACCATTCTGTTCTCTGCAAGCAGATACTTAATGGATTTACCACATGGCATATTTGCTAGGCACTAGCCCCATTCGTAATGGTGCGTCATGAGGGACTTGAACCCCCAACCTACGGACTAGAATTCCGCTGCTCTATCCATTGAGCTAATGACGCGTTTGACTTACTCTATCTCTAGGATCATTCGTTGCTTGTTTTCGTCATAGTAGTATGACAAGATGGTTTTCTCGCCAGTACAATCATGCACTTCTAGTTCAACAAGCATGGCTTCAGCCACCTGATAAGCTGGTCTGTTTGGTGTACTGTCACCACTATGAACAACGAAGTCAATAGGGCGCATTACATATTTTCTCGGCTAGCAAACCATGCTTTACGAAGGTTTTGTTGCAGTGCCATGTAATCCATTGAATTCATGGTGTGTTTTACAACCTTGTATTCCTTGTTGAACCATGCTTCAAAGGCTGCCCCAATGTGGCGGTTGATCTGATCCCTCAATGTCTGCGCCGGGGTTGCTTTGCCGGTGAATTTATGGGCTGGTGTGTGCATCATACCGGGGCCTCTTCAGTGTGTGCAGCTTCTTGCAACAGAGTAATCAATTGTGAGAATTCTGGATCAGTCAAGCCCAACTTGGCGATATAGTTCACAGCTTTTTCCAATGCTGGTGTTGCTTTGCGACCACGCTTTGCAGTAGGGCCATTACTTGCCGCAGTGTCCAAAAAGGTACGAGCCAAGGCCACAACAGAATGGTAACCATGATACTTAGAGTCATGGCTTGCAGTCCATTTGCCGGTGGAGTCTTGTTCCCATACTGGATTAAAGCCAGCATCAAATGCTTTAGAGATTGTGACCGCTTCGCTCATACGAACAGAGAATGAACGCAGTGTCTTTTCTAATACAGCGTGTTCAGGTGTGTCTTTTTGTTCTGCAACAAAAGCACGTTGCTCACGAAGAACGTGTTCAATTTTGACACGGAAAGACTTACGACCATCCAATGACAGATCGAACAGATCCTTGACAAAGCGCAACAATGAGTTGCCTTGATCTTGAATGGCCTTGATGAATGTGTCTGCAAGGGCTTCACCTTGTGCAACAGAGCCATTGTCCAGTGTGTCAGCAGTTTTCTTGCTCATGATATTACCTTTACAATTTGTAATTAGATTTGAAAGTCACGAATCTTGAGTTCTTTTGGAGCATTGATTCGCACCGCATAGGTGTTTTGGACACCATAGTTAGAGTCTTTACCAACACAGGCCGATACATGCTTGGCTACAGGATGCTTGTTTGCTTTTTCGATAGCATCAGCCATTGCCCAAGCCATAGGACGGATTACTCGCATAATGTTCTCCAGATTCGTGCGACATTGCACGGCATAGCTCACATTGTATGAGCTATAACTTGAAATGTCAACCCTTAAACCACATGAATAACTTGGTGTACCAAGGAATTGGCCTTAGCTTATGCCGAACAGGTTTCATCCATGTAGGCTGTGCTGCCATTGGAACTAGACTTAGGTTAGCTTCGTATTCAGAACGCATTATCAACTCCACACAAATTAGCCAACAATTCCTCATGAAAAAACTTATCCTTGATGCGCACAATTGTGCGATCCCACCAGGTATCTTCAGAATCCCATGAGCCATAAGAAAAGATATCGAGCATGTTAACCTCATTACACTGTTGTAATCTTAAATACACACAAATGCACTTAAGATTACATTGTAATCTAATTATTACTGTTCTTGGGAATTACCCTCACCTATCTTACAGATAATAGGATCTCTTGCCCGTGACTCCCCATGCACTTTTCTAGCGCGGCATGGATCAAAGCCCGTTTACTGTTTAGAGTCCGATTCTCTGTCACAGAATCTTGACTGTTGTTGAATCTTGCGATTCGTTAGACTGAATCTTAACTCAGTCTGTACAGTTTGTCAACCATTTTGTGTAGTTCGTTTACATTGCAAGGTGTTATTCGCTTTCCGCCGCAGGGCATGACTGCCTGTATCAGATAGGGCACAGCCTAACGTCTGACACGTTCCGTACTAGCACACCTAACCATGCTCACGCACCAAGGTTAAATGATTGACTAACTGTGTTAAAGAACGATTGATGTCATTAGAGCACATCTTCGTAATCTTGTCAAGCACACTGTTTGCCTTACTTGAGTCATGTTCCCCACCGTTTACCGGGTCTGCCTCTGTTTTCCTAGAAACCAGTCACATAAATACTTGAAGAGTTCAAACGTGGCTCTCTGTTCTTTGCGCATAAGGGTTTCAAGGTGTCTGGCTAGTCTTTATGGGCCTCACTCTCGTTTCAGGTTTCCTGCACTTGATTAGATTATTAAAGATCGGGGGCTTACGCCGTGTCATCTCTGACACTTCGTATTATGCACACAATTGCGTTGTTTGGTTACCACAAAGTGTAATAATTTGTAGCCGTTATTGTTTGCGGGGGGTAGGGGGAAAACTTCTGGATTTGATTATTTGACAAATACACCTTGTAAAATTTCTATAGGTCTGCAAATAAAAAGGGTATTTTATAAATAGGATTTTAAACGTTAGCTCACCTGCGGCTCGCATTAATCCTTTAGACGTGTATAATATATTATAT
>JAGKWU010000004.1 GCA_021151695.1 Cellvibrionaceae bacterium
CGTGGGAGGCGCATTCTACAGAATCCAACCTCAAGTGCAAGCAGATTTTTTCATTTCTTTCTGCTTGCCGGCAATTCGTTTCAGACCTCAGCCTTACTTTGCTTTGCCCTCTCGCCGTTTGGCGAGGCGCGCATATTACGCTATTTTTTCGATTTGTAAACCCTTATTTTCATTCAGTTTTTACAAATTTCGCTGAGTGGGTGATTCGATTCGGAGATTCGAACGGCCTGCTCGGCGAGGGCGCGAACTATAGGGTCCGACCTTCGCCTTTGCAAGCTTTTTCTAAGCGGACTTTTACTTTAGTTGTGATTTCGTACACCCGCCAACCACAACGAATATTTTTTAAGCAACCTCAAACAAGTGATACTTTTTCTTACCTAATTTTGCCAAGTAAAAACCACCAAAAAACGCCTTTTCTTCCGCAAAAACCTCAGCCGACTTCATATTGTCATCCAGTGATTTTGCCTCACCATTAATGAAAACAGCATTACGCTGGAGCGCATCCTTTACCTGCTTACCAGAAACCGCCATTTCGGCATCCGCCAAAATTTGGGTTAGCGGCACATCAACAATAATATTACGCTCAAGGCGAGACGACGGCAGACCATCTTGCTGCAACTGTTTAAAATCAGACTCATTCAAGCCACCCAAGTCGTCACTGAACAAAGCCTGGGTGATGCGCTGTGCCGCCAACAACCCCGCATCACCATGCACCAAACGAGTCATTTCCTCAGCAAGAATGCGCTGAGCCTCAGGCTTTGCTTCGCGCGCTTTATCCTCTGTCTCTATATCAGCAATCTGCGCAACACTTAAGAACGTGAAATAACGGAGGAACTTATAGACATCCGCATCGGCAGTATTCAGCCAGAATTGGTAAAAGGCATAAGGAGATGTTTTGCTAGCATCCAGCCAGATGGTACCCGTTTCGGTTTTGCCAAACTTGGTGCCATCAGCTTTGGTCACCAGCGGCATGGTCAAGCCAAACACCTGGACTGATTGGGTACGACGAGTAAGATCTATACCGCCAGTAATGTTCCCCCACTGGTCACTGCCGCCTATCTGTAAGGTGCATTCGTGACGCTTGTAAAGCTCCGCAAAATCGTAGGATTGGAGCAGCATATAAGTGAACTCTGTAAAGGAGATGCCCTCACCTTCGCGCTCTATGCGCTGCTTTACCGACTCTTTATTGATCATGTTATTAATGGAGAAGTGCTTACCCACGTCACGCAGGAAGCTCAGCACATCCATATTGCCAACCCAATCCAGGTTATTAACCACCTCGGCGGACGTTGGACTTGCATTGAACTCAATAAAGCGCGAAACCTGGGCTTTCAACTTGTCCACCCAATTTGCCACTATGTCAGGAGTATTGAGTTTGCGCTCCTGAGCCTTGAAGCTGGGATCGCCAATCAAACCAGTAGCACCACCAACCAACGCTATAGGCTTGTGCCCCGCCAACTGGAAACGCTTCAGCATTAATAGAGGAACCAAGCTCCCAATATGAAGACTGTCTGCAGTGGGATCGAACCCACAATAGAGGGTGCGACTTGCGGAGTTGAGATGTTCGGCTAAAGTTTCACCAGCTGTTGTCTGCGCAATCAAACCGCGATCATGCAACTCTTGTAGAAAATGCTTGTCAATTGTCGTCATAAAACACCCATTAGAGAATTTGTATGCCAGTCTCCAGGCTAAAAAAGCTGTGCACGATACCTCATCCTGCACCAAACACAATACCGCAGCATGGCCTGGTTACAGGAAAGTGAATTTTAAAGATGTCTTTAAAAATTTTTTCTGCTATAAATACCAATCCTAAAAACTAACATAAGATTGAGTTTGCATCCCTTATGACCTCCATAAAAGATACTCAAAAAGTGTTAGGGACGCTTTTGAACCAAATTCCGCGTGGCCACCTGATTGCAGCTGGCTCGCTGCTCGCCAGTCTTTTGATTACTGTGGCGATCACCCCGAATGATGAGCCAGTACCCACCGAAGACGTTGCTTCTATTATTGATGCAGCGCCAGTGGACACTGACGACGCTATTGATACCCCGATTTCCCTCCTTAAAGCACCAGAATCAGCCAACAGAGAGGCTACCGAGACGGCATTTGCTCTTCCGAAGCTTGATGACATGATGGTGGCGCCAGGAGCACCTGCTACAGAAAAGGTGGCGGACAAGCCGAGCTGGCGCGAACTTACGGTTAAAACGGGCGACAACCTGTCGAGCATTTTTGGCCGAGCGGGACTGAATGATCGCGATATTTATGAGCTGTTTGATGGAACCAAAAGTGCAAAAGAGTTAAAAAGTCTCGCCCCAGGCCAAAAAATGGCCTTTCTGCTCGACGAACAAGGCAAGCTACAAGAGCTGAAATACTTCAAGAACTCCCTCGATTCACTCAATTTCACTCGTAACAACACCGGTTTTACCAGCCAGAAGATCTCCTTAAAACCCGAGGTTCACCAAGCCTTCCGTGAAGGCACCATTAATAGCTCCTTATTTATGGCGGGCAAGCAGGCTGGCATTCCCAATAACTTGACGATGGAACTGGCCAATATCTTTGGTTTTGATATCGACTTTGCGCTGGATATCCAAAAAGGCGACTCTTTTAAAGTTATCTACGAAGAGCAGTTTCTGGAAGGCAAGAGAATCGGCATTGGCGATATTCTGTCTGCTGAGTTTACTAACGAAGGCAAAACCTATCGCGCTGTTCGCTATACAAATAAAGAGGGTATTACCCGTTATTACGGTGCTGATGGCAAAGGTTTAAACAAAGCCTTCCTGCGCACACCCGTTGATTTTGCTCGTATTAGTTCGTCATTCAGCCTTGGCCGCTTACATCCAATCTTGAATACCATCCGCGCCCATAAAGGTACTGATTATGCCGCCGCTACAGGCACGCCAATCCGTGCAACGGGCGATGGCAAAGTCATTTTTGCAGGTCGTCAGGGTGGTTACGGTAATTTGATTGTAATTCAGCATGGTCAGGGCTTTGAGACCCGCTACGGCCATATGAACAGTTTTGCCAAAGGCATTACTACTGGTTCGCGCGTTACTCAGGGCCAGATTATCGGCACTGTGGGCATGACCGGCTTGGCAAGCGGCCCTCACCTGCACTATGAATTCCATATGAATGGCCAAGTGCGTGACCCGGTGACTGTACCCCTGCCACAGTCCATGGGTATAGCTGCCAACGAAAAAGATCGCTTTATGGCTGCCACCCAAACACTGGTTGCCCAGCTGGATACCGCCAGCCGCAACAGCCGTATGGCTATGGGTGAGAGCAAAACCAAATCTAACTAATGTATAAGTCCAACTGATGCAATCGCATGACCTTTATGTTGGACTTATGTCGGGCACCAGCGCAGATGCCGTAGACCTGGTGCTCGTCGACTTCTCTTCTGCACAACCTCGCTTGATTCACAGTCTTTCCTCCCCTTTGGGATTAGACATTCGCACCCAAACTCATGCTCTTGCCACTCCCGGGAACAACGAAATTGATCGAATGGGCGAGCTTGACCAACAACTGGGGCGAATATTCGCGAATGCCATCAAGCAACTACTGCACGATGCAAACATTCAAGCTGATCAGATAAAAGCCATTGGCAGCCATGGCCAGACTATACGCCATCGCCCGCCCGGCTCTGTTGAATTTCCGTTTACCCTGCAAATTGGCGATCCCAATATCATTGCACAGACCACCGGTATCACCACTGTGGCTGATTTTCGCAGGCGCGATATGGCAGCGGGCGGCCATGGGGCACCGCTGGTGCCAGCGTTTCATCGTGCTGCATTCCAGGACAAAAAGCAGGATAGAGTCATCGTCAATATCGGCGGCATGGCAAATATCACCTGGTTACCCGCCAAGGGAATAGCTACGGGCTTTGATACAGGCCCAGGAAACGTGCTGATGGATGCCTGGATACTAGAGCATAAAGGACAGAGCTATGATCGAGATGGCGCTTGGGCAGCCAGCGGTCATGTTGATTCCGGGCTACTTGCACAGCTATTACAGCACCCCTTTTTCAACCAAAACCCTCCAAAAAGTACGGGACGCGAGGAATTCAACCTAGCGTGGCTGAAGGCCCAATTGTCAGGTTTTGAGACTTGTCCGCACGATGTGCAGGCGAGCTTATTAGCTCTGACCGCCCACAGCATTACCAACGACATAAAACGCCTGAGCGCAAAGCCATTGGAGGTATTTGTGTGCGGTGGTGGCGCTTATAACAGCCGTTTGATGCAGGAACTACAAACCCTGTTACCAGAATCAACTGTTGCCAGTAGCGAACAACTCGGCATAGCGCCAAACTGGGTAGAGGCGATGGCCTTCGCTTGGCTCGCGCACCAAACGATGAACAGGCAGAGCGGAAACCTGTGCTCCGTCACGGGAGCAGCTGAAGAAGTTATTTTAGGCGGAGTTTATTTTGCGTGAGCCCACCGGTTGGCAGGCCTCAAAAGACATTAAATAGAGAAGGAAGAACCGCAACCGCACGTACTGGAAGCATTGGGGTTTTGGATAACAAATTTGGAGCCCTGCAGCCCCTCTTCATAATCCACTTTAGCACCCACTAGATAAGGATAGCTCATAGCATCCACAACGACTTTGACACCGTCTTTTTCAACCACGGAGTCATCATCGGTAACAGCTTCATCAAAGGTAAAGCCGTATTGGAAACCGGAACAGCCGCCGCCAGTGACATAAACACGCAACTTCAAATCCTCATTGCCCTCCTCCTCAACCAGGCTTTTCACCTTGGCGACGGCACTATCGGTGACATAAACAACCTGAGGCACAAAGATTTCAGCGGTGGACATAACTTCTCCGGCAAATACAAACCATAAACAACAATAGAATTATCCCTTTACCTGAGTAATTTAGTCAACTATTACAGCTGCAGGTTCAACGGCTTCTACTTCCACTTGCGCGGCAAGGCTTTGATTGGAAATCATCTGGCCGATTAACTGAGAACCTTTCACCATCTCAATCAGCTGATAATGGATAGTACCTTCCACTACCGCTTTAGCGGCCAGTTCAATGTGCTTACTGGAGTAAATAGTGCCTTTGACATGACCATTGATAATAGCGTTAGGTACATGGATCTCACCCTCAACCAGTGCCGTTTCGGCCACTACCAGCTTGGCCGGCTTGCCCTCTACAGCGTAAATATTACCGGCCACCACGCCCTCCAGGTAAAGATCGCCACTGAAATGCAGATCACCAACCATTTTGGTTCCTGCACAAAGCAATGAATGGTGATTGGTAAATGCCTTTTTCTTTTTGGATACCAGCATGAAGACGTCTCTCAAAAAATTATTGCGATTGAACTCTGGTTTATTTGCGACTAGCCGCCGGCCACTCCAACTGGGATTCAACCAGGGGCTGGGGCTTGCGGTCATTGGTTTTAACCACTAACTCCACAGTCTGCGGAACAAAATCCTGCGGCAAGGTCATATCGCCATCCAGGGTTTGAAAGTATTTAAAGCTCAATGGAATGCTTGGTGAAGTAACTTGGGCAGATACTTGATAAAGCGAAAGCTGCAAGGTTTTGTCGCCCTGTTGACCAACGATTCTGAACTCCAGGTTACCCGTAAAATCCCCTTCTTTGGCAGACAGTTTTTGAACTGCAAGACTGTATTTAAAGTGCCCTGCCTCCGGTAAAGGAGTCACCGTAAACACCCCGAAACTAATACCTTGGGGATTGGCTTTGGCACCAGGGGAAAGCAGATCTTTATACACCCGTAAGTCGCGCTCAGACGCCGCCAACTGGGCCCGCTGACTCATCACTTGCTGACGTAAATCTTCCATGGTCTGACGATCCACCTCGGTGGTGGTACGCAAAACAGTGAGCTGCTGGGTGAAAGCCGCTATCGCCTGCTGATGCTGCTGAGCCTCATCACCATCATGGGCTATTTGAGATTCGCGAACCTGGTAAGCGCCAATGAAGTAGGCAGCCGGCACAGCCACAGCAAAAAGAACAACCACCAGTCCATAGCGCACCAGTGCTGCCCGGGGACTGTGGGGGATAACTCTCATAGCGGTGAATTTGCTGCCTTTAACTGCCACGCTGCGCTGCCTTATTTTTATAAAAAAGGGCGACCTACAGGCCACCCTACGTTTATCAGGGCAAAAGTGCCACTACGTTCAAACCGGCTTTTTCGTCAAAACCGAACATGATGTTCATGTTTTGCACTGCCTGGCCGGATGCGCCTTTGGTGAGATTATCAATTACAGACAACACCACTATTGTGTCGCGATCCTGCGGACGCAATATGGATATGCGGCAAATATTGGAGCCTTTCACGGTCCGGGTTTGGGGCAGTTGGCCAGCAGGCAGCACATCGACAAATGGCTCATTGGCGTAGCGCTGCTCATAAAGTGCTTGCAGATCAGGCAAATTCTTAACGTCCAACGCCGTGGCGTAAAGCGTTGCATGGATACCGCGAATCATAGGCAACAGATGCGGTACAAAGGTCAGGCGCGCAGGCGTTGATCCTGCGGGCTGGATGTCATGCAAGCCCTGCTCGATTTCGGGCAAGTGACGGTGGCCGGCAGCACCATAGGCCTTAAAGCTATCGCTGATTTCGGTAAGCAGGAAATCGATTTTGCCCTGGCGACCGGCGCCACTGGCACCGCTGGCGGCGTTGGCAATCAGGCGGCTAGGGTCAACCAAATTGTTCTCCAGCAAGGGCAAAAAACCCAGCTGGGTTGCTGTGGGATAGCAGCCGGGACAAGCGATCAGCTTGGCTGTCTTGATGGCTTCACGGTTTACTTCAGGTAAACCATAGACCGCTTGCTCAACCAGTTCAGGCGCGCCGTGAGCCTGGCCGTACCATTTTTCCCACAGGGGAACATCGCGGATACGGAAGTCAGCAGAAAGGTCAATGATGCGGGTTTTGGTCTTCATCAAAGCAGGCATCATGTTCTGGGCTACGCCGTGAGGAGTGGCAAAAAAGACCACATCGAGCTCACCCAATACAGCAACATCCGGCTCAGTAAATGCGAGGTCGATATGGCCGCGCAGGCTTGGGTACATATCAGCCACTTTTACACCAGCTTCAGCGCGTGAGGTGATCACCGCCACCTCCACCTGAGGGTGATTGACCAACAACCGCAGTAATTCCACTCCGGTGTAACCTGTACCGCCAACAATACCTGCCTTAATCACGTGCAACCCCTTCATTTGCTTAACGAATAACTTCTGAGCTAAGGTGGCGAACTTAAGCGAAAGTTCCCGTAACACGGCAAACATGCTGACTCAAGCTCCGCCACCCGGCGAAAGGCCCTAATGATAAGTGGCTTGGATTCAAACCGAAAGTAAAAATATGCCAAATAGCCCCCACGGCAAGCTGCTTTTGCGCGCCACTCGTCGCTGGAAGACACTCAGGGAACGCTGGCACGACCAGCTTGCCGGAATGGATGCCTTACCACAGCTCACTCTATTGGGCCTGATCACTGGCGTACTGGCCGGAATAGTGATTGTGATTTTCCGGCTGCTGGCCGAAATCCCGTTGGGTTTTATGCTGCAAGGACACACCGAGAACTTTGAAGGATTGGAGTACCACTGGCGCTTTGCCCTGCCCTTCCTGGGCGCTGCAATCTTTGGATTGATTCTGCAGTTCGTCAACAAAAAGCACCACGCCGCCAGCGTGACACACGTGCTGGATCGTATCCACAACCATCAGAGCCGCTTACCCCTGGGCAACTTTATTAACCAATTGCTGGGCGGTGCCTGGTGCCTGGCAACCGGCCAATCCGTCGGGCGCGAAGGCCCTGCTGTACATCTCGGCGCTGGCAGCGGCAGCTTGCTTGGCCAATGGTTAGGGCTGCCCAACAACAGTTTGCGCCCGCTCGCCGGTTGTGGCGTAGCGGCAGCCATAGCCGCCTGTTTTAACACGCCATTGGCAGGCGTTATTTTTGCCATGGAAGTGGTCATGATGGAGTACAGCACCAGTGGTTTTATCCCCGTTGTACTCGCCGCTGTCGCTGGGACCACTATCAATCAGATGGTGTTCGGCTCAGGGAGTGTCTTCCATCCCCCGGCGGTTGAGCTGCACAGCCTGCTCGAATTGCCCTTTATCGCTATGGCCGGATTGGTGGTAGCAACCTTTGCCGCCCTTTTTATCCGCATGCAGGCCCTTAGCAGCGAGCTCTCGCTCAATCAACCGGTTGCACTGCGTTTTGCTATAGCCGGGCTGCTGGCAGGTTCGGTTTCCGTCTTTACCCCCGAAATCATGGGTGTGGGCTACGACACTATCGACAGCGCCCTGGCAGGCCAAATCGGACTATGGTTATTGGTAGGAATACTCACAGCCAAACTGGTGGTTACCTCCGTCAGTTTGGGGGTTGGTATTCCAGGCGGCGTCATAGGACCGCTGCTTTATATGGGGGCCTGTATCGGCGGAATCGTTGGCATCCTGGCCAATCATTTGATGCCTCATGAGGCGAGCAACACAGGTTTTTACGTCATCCTGGGGATGGGTGCCATGATGGGTGCCGTGCTTAACGCTCCTTTAGCCGCGATGGTGGCCATACTCGAACTAACCTATAACCCACACGTCATATTCCCCAGCATGCTGGTAACTGTGGCCGCCTGTCTCACCACCCGCTGGGTGTTTGGCTGCGATGGATTATTCCAAACATTACTTGCCATCCAAGGTAAGAAAAACAGCATGACCCCCAACGAACAATTGCTCAGCCGCACCGGCGTGCGCAGCCTGCTGGATAAGCACATCCGCACAACCACCAACGAAATTACCTATGGTGATGCCCAACAATTGTTGACGCATCATCCTCACTGGATAGTACTGAAAGAGCCAAAGCTATTGCTGCATCCCGGCGATCTCGCGCTTCACCTCAGCGAAAATCCAACAACACCTGATACACTGCTCAACCTTTTGACTATCCCGGCGCGACGACTGGATATGATTGAACTGGACGACCGGACCAATCTTTACCAGGCACTGCTGACGATGAACCAGGCGCAGGTAGATGCGGCTTACGTAATCATCACCAGCAAACCCGGCCTTGGCATCATCACCCGCGCGCGCCTGGACAACTACTACAAGCTGCAAGATTAATATGCTCTGGATCAAAGCTTTCCATATTGTCGCTGTCATCTCCTGGATGGCTGCACTGTTTTATTTGCCTCGTCTCTTTGTCTATCACACCATGAGTGAGGATGAGGTTAGCCGCGAGCGATTCAAAATGATGGAGCGCAAATTACTGCGCGGCATAGCCAACCCGGCGATGATTGCCGTATTTATTTTTGGTGGCTGGATGAGCTATCTGGGCTGGAGTTATTACTCTGCACAAGGCTGGTACTGGAGCAAGTTGGCACTGGTCACCTTACTCACCATTTACCATCATCTCTGCATAAGATATTTCAAACAATTGCGCGACGACAAATGCACAAAAACCCATGTGTTCTTTCGCTGGTTTAACGAAGCCCCGGTACTCATGATGATCGGCATCGTCATACTGGTAGTCGTCAAACCCTTTTGAGAATACATTTTTAGAGACCTGACTTTTGCTCTACGCCATTACAGATTCACAACTATTACCCGGTGACAAGCTATTTGCCGGTGTTGAAGCGGCATTAAAAGGCGGCTGCAAATACATCCAATATCGTGATAAATCCGGCGATGCCGACAAACGCTTGGCGGAGGCCACTCGCCTGCAAGCCATCTGCCATCAATACCAAGCCAATTTAATTATTAATGATGATGTTGAGCTCGCGCGAACAGTTCACGCGCAAGGTGTGCATCTCGGCCAAGGTGATGGCGACGTAGTAGCGGCGCGTGCACTTTTAGGTGAGAAAATTATCATAGGCGTGACTTGCCATGATTCATTGGTGCTGGCCGAAAAAGCGATAACCGATGGTGCAAGCTACATTGCCTTTGGCCGATTTTTTCCATCGGGCACAAAACCCGACGCACGTCCTGCCCCACTCAGTTTGCTTGGCGAAGCGCGCGAAAAATTTCCACTAACTACCGTCGCCGCCATAGGTGGAATCACCCTGGCGAATGCGCAGTCAGTTAAAACAGCAGGCGCCGATTTAATCGCAGTGTGCAATGACGTATTTGCCGCTGAAGATATAGAAGCGCAAGTGAAATTATTTATTGAATTGGAATACAACCATGAGCCGTTCTGAAGAATTATTTTTACAAGCAAAACATTTTATTCCCGGCGGTGTTAATTCACCAGTACGCGCGTTTAAAGCCGTGGGCGGAACGCCGGTGTTTTTTGAGAAGGCCCAAGGCGCCTACGCCTGGGATGCTGATGGCAAGCGCTATATAGATTACGTGCAGAGCTGGGGACCTATGGTGTTGGGCCACGCACACCCCGAGGTGATCAACGCCGTCATTGAAACCGCCAAATTCGGTTTGAGTTTTGGCGCTCCCACCGAACGCGAAACCACGCTGGCGAAAAAATTGTGCAACCTGATCCCCAACATGGATATGGTGCGCTTTGTCAGCTCGGGCACCGAGGCGACTATGAGTGCAATTCGCCTTGCACGCGCCTTTACCAGTCGTGACAAAATTATCAAATTTGAAGGTTGTTACCACGGCCACTCAGATTCGCTTTTGATCAAAGCCGGCTCAGGTGCACTTACACTTGGCGTGCCCAGCTCACCCGGCGTTCCTGCAGTGCTGGCCGATCACACCATCACCCTCGACTACAACGATGCCGCACAAGTGCGCGAATGTTTTGCGCAGCACGGCGATAAAATTGCCTGCATTATTGTTGAACCAGTGGTGGGCAATATGAATTGCGTTCCACCCGTGCCAGGCTTTTTGGAAACCCTGCGCGCTGTGTGCGACCAATATGGCAGCCTGCTGATTTTTGATGAAGTGATGACCGGTTTCCGTGTCGGCCACAAAGGCGCACAAGCTCATTACAACATCAAAGCTGACATCATCACCTTGGGCAAAGTAATCGGCGGTGGCATGCCGGTTGGCGCTTTTGGCGGGCGTCGCGATGTAATGGCGATGATCGCGCCCTCCGGCCCTGTGTATCAGGCAGGTACGCTCTCGGGTAACCCGGTGGCGATGGCTGCCGGTCTGAAAACTCTGGAGTTGTTAGAAGCACCGGGTTTTTACGAAAACCTTTGCGCGCGCACCACACAACTGGTCGAAGGCTTGCAGAAACTCGCTGATGAAGCTGGCATTCCCTTCACCACCAATCACGTGGGCAGCATGTTCGGTTTTTTCTTTACCAGCGAACCCAAAGTCACCAACTTCAAACAAGTAATGGCCTGCGATATTCCGCGCTTTAATAAATTTTTCCACGGTTTGTTAGCGCGCGGTATCTATCTCGCTCCTGCATCCTATGAAGCGGGCTTTATGTCTGGCGCGCATACGGATCAGGATATTCAAGATACGTTGCAAGCCGCGAAAGAAGTGTTTGCAGAATTAGCGAAGGAATAATTATGAAATGGCTGGTATTAATTGCATCTTTAATATCAGCCAACGCATTGGCAACTGATGCCCAGGCAATCGAAAAAGCCGATGCCGTTCTGGTAAAAAAATCCGAACATCGTTTGTTTTTATTGAAAAACGGCAAAGCCTTTAAGGATTTTCATGTGACCTTTGGAAGCCAACCCAAAGGCTGTATAGCACTCACCAACGAAGATATGGATCAGCTATGGATGGCCATTGATGCGGGCACCCCCATCGAAATTCTTCCCTGATCTGCTTTATCAATATTTTCCCTCCGGATTTTTCATGCAGTCGGTTACATCACTGCTGCATTCGTATTCAAAAGCGATGACTTTTTGAGCCGTGTTATGTTGCCCGTGTTTTGTGACGTATCGCACACTTACAACCATAAACCGCACAAAACACCCAGCTAAATGCTCAATCAAAGCGGAGCCTTTACGAGTCGTTTAGCGCTATAAAAACAATCACTGTTCCCAAGACTCTCGACCATAGCTCGTCGACGAAAGGTATCCACGATGAAACTCAACTTTTTATTGGGCAGCGCGCTCCTGATCAGCGCTGGCGCCCAAGCGTTTAGCATTAGTAATCCCATTAGTGCCAGCAGCAACGGCAGTGGTTGGACGGGCAATACCGCGCCCTCGCAAATTATTGCCAACCCCACAGGGGCAAATGGTGTTAACGAATGGTTTTCGCGCTACACGTTTAACAACGGCGATGACAAATTCAACATAGATGCGGGGATTCTTACGCAATTTAAAAATGCGCCCATGCAAGACCAGAACGGCGCTGGCCTGATTGCGACTTCATCTACCGTGAAAGTCACCTTTTTGGGCACAGGTGCCGCGCGTGATTCGTTTTTATTTTTGGCGCAGGCGAGCCCTAACCCGTTTGACCCCAATAATTTCTGGAATCCGGTTTACGCTTCAGGCGGCACCAATAACCTGAATACCTTTAATCCGGTAAACCCGACCAACGCCTTATTTGAAACGCGCGGCGGTTGCACTTATGCACAAGCCAAAGCTGGCAATACCTGCGTTCCAACCAACCTTGGACAATCGCGGGAAATTACCGGTTTGAGCCCTGGCGATAACCTGGTGTTTGGCTTGCAGGCACTGGTGCTACATTACAACGCAGACAACATCCACTACCCCAACACTAACTATTTTTTCAGCGGCCCCGCCGCCAACAATACCGATTCACACCATTGGGATGATGGCCGCGTACACACCAAGGCACTCAACCTTGGCAACGGAAAATATCTGGTGGGCTTTGAAGATATTTGGGGCGGTGGCGACAACGACTTCAATGACAATATCTTTTTATTCGAAGGCGTGAAGTCGACGATAGATATACCACCACCAGTAACAGTGCCCGAACCTGGCAATTTGGGATTATTGGCGATAGCGCTGATCGCACTCATGAGAATACGCTCGCGCAGATAAATCGATAAAAATAAAAAAAGCGCTGGGTTGCCAGCGCTTTTTTTATAAACCAGAGCCTGTTTAAGCGGCGTCTTTTTTACCAAAGAGCCTTTTGAACAAAGCCCCAATGCCGACAACCAGAAACACGCCGAACTTTTTCAGGAACAGAAGCGCAACCACAAAGAAGCCCGTTTTCGCTAACAACTTGCCGGCCACCAACGCCCCCAAACCGTAAGCAGCAACCTTGTCGATGCTTGGATCAAAGTCGGTGTAACTTGACCCCTTATCAAACTCGGCAATGGCCAACACTTGATCAAGCTTTGAGTCGATCAGTGATTTCTGATCCATGCCTGCAATAAAGTTAAGTACCAGCACACCTTTGCGGCCCAACACACGAATGTTGTAGTTGAGCGTATGCTCAGCACTAGTGCCAAACTTCAACTCTTTCGCCCAGTGCAATTTGTGACTGATGGGCTCGTAATAAGGTTTGGATGCCCAACCCACCAACTCTATAGCCTCGTAGCCTTGCTTGACGCGCTCTTTGCTGGATTCGTTCACATCTTTTTTCATGTCGGCGAGCAGCTCGTCATAATTGATCTTATCAGCATCTTCGTCGGAGACATGGCCGTCTTCCTCATACTCTATCGTCACTGCCCAGGCGTCTTTGTCAAAAGGTGTGGCTTTGGCGGGAAACAACATGCCCAACACCTTGCCGCCGGGAGGGTTGCCCCAGGCTTCGGTAAGCACTCGCTCCGCATCTTTGCCATTCAGGAAATAAAAATCTTCCGGCACTTTAAGAGTAGCTACGCCGTTATCCAGTTTGATTTCACCGGTTTTGCGGTCGAGCGATTCCCAAAATTTTTTAGCCCAGGCTTCTTTTTCAGAAAGCGGTTGCACAGCGGGTTGTTCAGTTTGTGCCGTAGGCGGTTCAGTCGGTGCTACCGCAGGAGCACCATCTGCCGCCAAAGCACCGGAACTTGCCAATAAGGCAACAAGGGCAAACGCTGGAAATTGGGTCAGTGAAGAAAATGCGGAAACGCGTGGAAAGCAGCTTGAGAATAGAGATTTCATAAATCATTCCATTGCATTGTTATCGAGTGACGGGCATCGCCTGACGAGCAGGAAAGAGCCATGCCCAATTGGCCGGGCAATTGTAGGGGATTAAGACGCCAGTTGTCAGTCAGCCCAAATAAAAAAGGCGGAGCCGAAGCTTCCGCCAAACGTGCAACCCCTTTGAGGGATAAAGAGCCATGCCGCCAGCGCCACATGGTTGGAAAATGTTAGAAGGCCTCGTTGAGCATCAAACTAGAGGCATTCACTTGCTATGACCAATCAAATGATCATGGGGCGTACAAGCCCATATTTCATTGCTAAAAAAGCAATTTGTGAGGAGTAAGCCAGACTGAATATATCTTGCCGCTATGCCGTCTTTTTGGCGCCAAAATCATATTTTTTCGCTGAATTTACTGCTCGACAAGCGTGGGAATAAAACACCAAACAAAACTTATTGATGATTCGATTTATAGTTATGATTGCGCAACCATTTAATCATCAAAAAAAGGCGAGCACTACCAAGCTTCCTGTATCGAATGCTCGCTTAACACTGCCAGGCGTCCCCGCAGGCAGCGTTAGATTGGGTATTAAGAACCTAATCCACTAGGAGGAAGTGCCTAGAACACTTAGCCAACAACAAATAGCGCACCACGAATGGTTGCGCTAACAAGGACAATAACAAAAAAAGGTTGGACTGCCAACCCATTTTCATTCCTTTACACAATGCTGGACAGCCGGCGCCAACACCAGGATCGCCGGCACAAAAAACAACTCCTTGGGATTAACAGGTGACTGCTGCTGAAAAGTACGCAGATTGCCTCAGAAGAAATCCACACCACTGGAAAAGACTTCATCCCGCCCCAGCTCAATCTCGTCAGCCAGTGAACTTTTTAGTACGAGGTTATTGATGCTCTCCTGCTCCGAGGCCAATTGAGCCAATAGCTGCTGCGCCGAGGCCAGGTTCTGTCCCAATTGATTATTGAGGGCAATCTGATCAAGCAGCTGTTGATAGCCAGTTGCCGGATTAGCGGCACTACCACCCTGAATACTGGAGTAAATAGCTGAAGCACTGCTGGCCAATACCTGGTTACCCAAAGAAAAACCCTCAGCAAAGGAATCCAGCTTGTGGCGCAACAACTCAATGGTCAGCGCCACTTGCTCGTGTTGTTTGGCGAGAGTGCTGTGGAGATTGAGCGCCCCCACCTTGCCGTCGGCAGGCCCCAAAATCCAGGGTAATACATCTTTAATACGGCCATAGCGCTCGGGATTTTCGAGTGGCATATTTTTGATAAGTACAGACACAAGTTTGAAGTTACAGAAAGTTCGCCGCCCGAAGTCGCAGAATCGTCCCTCTTGATGGACAGCAGTAAACATATCCTGCTCAAGCGGCGACATCTCAAACTGATTATGGGCAAAAAATCGCGGCCCATCGTTAGTCATAAACATAACTGACGCATCCAAACCAAATTCGGCCGTGGTTTGAAACAGACCTTCCGCCAATTTTTCAAAGCTGGTCATGGCATGGGTACGCTCGGCAAAGCGCAATGAACGCCCCATGTCCGCACTACTGGTCATCGCCTCAAATGCCAATATCTGCGCATCATTAGCCTTTGCATCCAATGCGCGTTTTTCGCGATAAAGAGTGGCGCTACGCAGCACCTTGGCCTGGAGCAACTCAGCTTCACATGGCTTGATCAGATAATCGTCGGCGCCCAATTCAAAGCCGGCAATTTTTTCCTGCAGGCTGGTTTTAGCAGAAAGGAAAATGATGGGGATATCACGGGTACGAGTTTCGGCTTTCAGCCTCTGACACACCTCGTAACCACTTTTACGTGGCATTTCTATATCAAGCAATATGGCATCCGGCTGCCACTCCACGGCCAGCTCTTCTCCTGTCGAACCATCGGAGGCGACCTTGACGTCGTACTTCTCCTGCAGGGCAGCTTTGAGAAAGGCTTGCCAGGTTTTGTCATCATCCACAATCAGCACTTTGATAAGCTCGGTCACGGCGGCTACTCCTTGATGTTCGTGAATCAAGTGTAGTTGCGAAAGCGAGTTTTGCCGTGCTGATAGCCAACAAACGAGCCGGTAATGCGCAGATTACGAAAGTTGGCGGTTAAACTCGAGCAACAAATCAGGCTTATCGGTAAACACACCATCCACACCCCAACCATGCAACCAGCGCCAATCATCGAGATGATTGACCGTGTAAACCCAATTTTTTAACCCACGCTTGCGTGCATCTGCCAGGAGCTCAGGTGAAATAAAACTCAGGTGTGTGTTAAAGGCATAGGCGCGCAAGGCTTCACAACACTGGGCGTAATCCAGCGGAATACCCTCCACCAATACTGCCCGGCGCACCTGCGGAAGATTATGTAATGCCTGATAGAGCTGTTGGTGATCGAAACTGGAAATGATGTACTGGTCAAAACTGCCCTGGTAATCGCCTACATAAGCCTCCAATTGCTGCTTAAGCGCCGGCATAGTGTAAGCACCTTTAATTTCAATATTGAGCAACGCGCGATTGCCCACCAGATGCAACACATCTTTTAAGGTGGGGATTTTTTCGCCATTGGGCAGCTCCTGGTCGTGCAGGTAGGTTAGCGGCAGCTCTGTAATAATCCCGCTGCCGGATACTACTCGACCCAACCGGCGATCATGGGTTACCAACAACTCGCCTTCCACCTGGTAAATATCGATTTCCACCGCATCTACGCCGGCATCCAGCGCCCTGGCGATAGCCGCCAAACTGTTCTCGGGAAGATGTTGTTCATACATCAGGGGGCCGCCACGGTGGGCGATACAGGTGAGTGCAGGCATGAAAGTTCTCGCAAGTTTAGGCACTAAGCCTTGGGCAATGCCGTTTTGAAATCTATAATAGCGCCCCAAAGTATGGCAGCCAGGGCTTCCATCAGCAATTTGTTACCGCAGATTCGCTCTGCAGCGTTTAAAGGTTAGTTATCCATTCATGAGCAGTATTTTCAACAAAGAGCACATTATGAGCGAAAGTGTCATGACCAAGTTGTTGCTCGTCGGCGCCTGTATAGTGTTGTTTTTCCTGGCAGCCAAGCTGCTAAACAAAATCACCCACGACATAAGCGTGCGTCGCGCCCTCGGCGATGTACGCCTGTTTTATATCAAGCGGCTGATGAATATCGGCATGGTGTTTTGCTGCCTGGTGGTGGTCTGCCTGCTGATGGGATTGGGCTACAGCGAAGTCTCGGTATTCCTGTCATCGATATTCGCGGTAGTGGGCGTTGGTATGTTTGCGCAGTGGTCCATCCTGAGCAATATCACCGCCAGCATGATTATTTTTTTCGCGTTTCCCTATTCTGTTGGCGACCGCATTCGCATACTGGATCGCGATGACAACATGTGCGGTGTCATTGTGGAAATCAGCATGTTCCATGTGATCCTCCGACGTGACGACGGCAACCTCATCACTTACCCGAACACATTGATATTGCAAAAAGCTGTGTTAAAAATAGAACAGCCTGAAGAAGCCGCAGTGGAAGAAAGTTTGCACGAACGCCACGAAGAGCGCGTAAAGCTGACGCGCATGGAAGTGAATTAACGCGGCGAGCTTTACACTCGCCGCTCTCGCATCCAGATGGATTCTTTATTTAAATCTGGACGCGTGTCCCCAACTCAACGACCGCATTGTCGGGTAAGCGGAAAAACTCCACCACACCGCCCGCATTGCGACTCATAGCAGCAAATAATTTCTCTCGCCAATTTGCCATACCGCTGCCGGGTGTTGAAACAATCGTTTCGCGGCTTAAAAAATAACTGGTTTGAAATAGCGGCACACTAAGGCCGTGCGCCTCACAGGCAGCAAGCGCTTTGGGTATATCTGGCATCTCCATAAATCCGTAATGAATAGTTATTTGCCAAAAACTGTTTCCCAACGACTGCAACTCAATTCGCTGGTTGGTATCAATCCAGGGGGTTGTCGCAAAATTTACCGTCACAATCAAATTGCGCTCGTGCAGCACCTGGTTATGCTTCAAGTTGTGTAGCAGTGCCTGTGGCACAGTGCGTGGATCAGCAACCAGATAAACAGCGACGCGGGCAGCGCGCGCCATAGTATTGATATCCAGGGTGCCAATAAATGCGCGAAGGTCTACACCCTCTTTGCGAATTGTTTCCAGCACTATGCTGCGACCGCGCTGCCAGGTTGTCATTAACAAGCACAACAACGCACCGAGCGTGAGAGGAAACCAACCACCATCAAAAAATTTGATGATGCAGCCAGCAACTAATGCGAGATCACACACCAGAAAAAAGCCCGTCGCAAAAATAGCGATCGGCGCTGACAGTCGCCAGTGATAACGCACTACAAAAAATGTTAACAAGGTAGTGATCATCATGGTCAAGGTCACTGCAATACCATAGGCCCCTGCCAATGCAGGCGAGCTGCCAAACCCTGCAACCGCGATCAACACGCCAGCCAGCAACACCCAATTAACCGCTGGCAAATAAATTTGTCCCTGCTCGCGCGCCGATGTATGAAGCACACGCATACGCGGCAAAAATCCCAGCTGTATCGCTTGGCGAGTCATGGAGAAAGCGCCGGAGATAACCGCTTGCGATGCAATAATTGCGGCAACCGTGGCGATAATCACCGCTGGCCACAACAAGGGCTCGGGAAATAATTGGTAAAAGGGATTTGCAACAGCGGCAGGATTTACCATCAGTAAAGCCCCCTGCCCCAAATAATTTAATGCCAATGCCGGCATTACTAACCAGGTCCAGGCGAGCTGCACTGGCTTGCGCCCGAAGTGGCCCATATCGGCATAAAGCGCCTCGGCACCTGTGAGCGCTAATACCATTGCGCCCAGCACAGCAAACACTTTCCAACCGCGCTCCACTAAAAACTCCAGGGCGCACACCGGATTAAGCGCAGCGAGAATTTGCGGTTGATGTATGACTTGCACTGCGCCTGAAACTGCCAACACCGTAAACCAAAGGAGCATTACTGGCCCGAATATTTTTCCAACGGTGCCGGTGCCGTGTTTTTGCATCACAAACAAGCTGGCTAATATCAACAGTGTGATAGGGACTATCCAGCTACTCAACGTGGGGGCGACCACACTTAATCCCTCGACAGCGCCTAACACCGATATCGCCGGTGTAATAACGCTGTCACCGTAAAACAACGTGGCGCCTGCAAGGCCGAGCAACAATAACCAGGGGCGCAATTTGTGTTTATCGCCAACTGCCTGCGCCGCCATCGCACTCAGCGCCATTACGCCACCTTCGCCGCGATTGTCAGCGCGCAAAATCAGCAACACATATTTCAGGGTTACCACTAACATCAGTGCCCAAAATATTGCAGATACCGCACCTATAATTTGTGCAGGTTCCAAACCAACGCCAGTGGCAGGACGAAATACTTCTTGAAAGGTGTAAAGCGGGCTGGTGCCTATATCGCCATAGACAACACCCAGTGCGCCCAAGGTGAGTAGCGATAAATTTTGCCTGGGTTGTTGATGTGTAACCTGGCTGGAAACAAGGGATGACATGCGAAACTCCTGTGCGATTTATATCGACACCAGTGTCGCAAGTTGCACATCAGGATCGCATAAGGATTTTATTCAGTCGGGCATATCGGCGAGACGATAACCAAGCCCTGGCTCGGTTAATAAGAGCACAGGATCAGAAGGATTCAGTTCAAGCTTGCCGCGCAATTGCGCCATGTATAAACGCAAATAGTGGGTGTGATCGATAAATTCTGCACCCCAGACATCCGTGAGCAATTGCCGGTGCGTCACCACTCTCCCAGTGCTACGCACAAGCCGCGCCAGCAACTTGAATTCGATGGGAGTAAGGTGCACCTGCTCGCCGTTGCGATCGACTTTATGACGAGTAAGATCTATATGCACACCAGCGCCGCTATAGCTAAGTATCGCGGCCGTGAGCGGCACGCCTTTATGCCGCAGGGCGACACGCATGCGCGCCAGCAACTCACCTATACCAAAGGGCTTTACCAGATAATCATCGGCGCCAAGATCCAGCAATTGGATTTTTTGCTGCTCCTGCTCACGCGCCGATACAACGATAACCGGAATATTCTGCTGACGACGCAATTGCAACAATAACTGCTCACCTTCGCCATCAGGCAGGCCCAGATCCAATAAAATTAAATCCAGCGTGCCGGGACTATTCGCAGCTTGCGTCACAATGGCCTGAGCCTCGGACAGACTTGCAGCGGTAATCACATCGTAGCCTTCCAGGCGCAAGGCATCGCGAATTGTTGCACGCAGTTCGCGGTCATCCTCTACTAATAAAACTCGCAAGCTCATGGATGTTTTTCCTCCACATTTTCCTGCGGGAGCAAATTCGGTGGTAGAACCTTATAAGGCAAAACAATGTCAAAGCACGTACCACCATCGATAGGCGAACAAACACTGATCTCGCCGTTATGGGCGCGAGCTATAGCGCGGCACAGCGCCAAACCAACTCCGGCGCCCGTACCAACACTGTGAATACCGCGCTGAAAGGGTTGAAAAATGGCCTCGTGTAATTCAGGTGCAATCCCCGGCCCCGAATCTGTTACCGACAATAAAAATTGTGTGCGTTGAAGCCGACAGCTGATACTAATCCAGGAATTTTCCGGGCCGTATTTGAGAGCGTTATCCACCAGGTTTTCGAGCAGCTGACCGATTAATAAGGGATCGCACCAAAGCAGCGGTAACTCCGGTTGCAAATTAATACGCAGGCGGCTTTCCAATCCGCGCAGACGCCAGCGCCGCATCAAATCGCCGATAATTTCCTCGGCAGATTGCCAATCGCAACTGATCTGGCCACCGTTATCGAGACGCGCCAGCTGCAAAATATTGCTGGTGATTTTATTGAGCCTTTCCGCTTCATCCTGAATCCGCATCGCCAATTGTTTGGATTGTTCAGTACTGAGTTTTTCCCGTTGCTCATACAATGAAGTCGCCGCGCTGGTGATAGTTGCCAAGGGCGTGCGGTAATCGTGAGAGATAGCTGCCAGCAAATTATTGCGCAGTAACTGGGTTTGCACTTGCTCGCGCACCTGCTGCTCTTGTAGTTGGATATCACGGCGCTCAAGCGCATTGCCAAATTGATCGCAAATAGTTTGCAGATGTACCCGGGTAGAAAAATCATGCACCGCAAAATCGTGCAGCAATACAGCACCAATCGCCTGGCCACGAGTGCGCACAGGCAGGTAGACATCGAAAAATAATTCGTAATAACCGGTACCACGCCCCAGCTGTTGGCTATTGTGCAGGCAGTGCCACAGTGCGTGGCGCTGCTCAAGATTGGTATCGCCCGATATCCAAACGTCATCTGTTTGCTGAGGATGTTGCGTGCTCGCTGGCGCGGGATGTTTAAGCAGCAACAAACTCACTGGCACGCCGGTAATCTGCGCAAGCAGCTGTTGCAATCGGTTTTTTAATTCACCCGGCTCTTGCGCCTGATGCAATTCATCGCCCCAGGTACGTAACAATTCTGCTTCATGAGCATGACGTGCTGCACGTTGCACCTGGGTGCGGCGAGCTGTCATCAACAAAATGATCACCAGATTGACAACCAGCATCACTAACAACATCAGGAGATGCTGGTGAACATCTACTTTAAACGTAAAAAACGGCGGGATAAAAAACCAATCAAACGCGAGGGCTGCGCTTAACGCCAGCAAGGCGGAAACTCGCCCCGGCAAACAAGTGGCGGCGAGGGCAGAAATCATAATGAGCAGTATCGCCAGATTGGCGAGATCAAGCTTGGTATTCAGCGCGAATAGCAACAGCCATCCCGCCAGCCAAATAAAGGCGCCAGTGAGATATTGGAGTTTGGAGGAGTTGTCTGGACTCATGCTGCCAGCTTGGCACAGTCGCCATAAAGATTGCGTAAGTATTCACACACCAGCATATCCGCGCGATACAAAAAAGGCGAACCCGTCAATGAAATGATGAGCTCGCCTTTTGCTGCCGGGTGACTTAGAGAACAGCCACTATCGCCTTGCTGACATAATCAATATTTTGCACGGCCAAACCGGCAACACTGATGCGGCTGGTATCGGTCATGTAGATGCTGTATTCATTTTTCAGCTTGTGCACCTGCTCCACACTCAAGCCCAAAAATGAGAACATGCCGCACTCTCGCGCAATAAAGGTGAAGTCGCGCTTGTCCTGCAGCTGATTGAGCGACTGCACCAGTTGTTGACGCAAACCGGCGATGCGTTCGCGCATGGTGGTCAACTCGTCACTCCAGAGCTTGGTGAGTTCGCTGCTGTGCAAAATAATATCCACTATCGCAGAGCCGTGGGCGGGCGGCATGGAATAGATAGCGCGTGTCACACTCAGCATTTGCGTTTGGCCGGCGTTAGCTTGTTGCTCATCGGCATACACAATGCTCAATGCAGCGGCGCGCTCGCGGTAGAGACCAAAGTTTTTGGAGAACGAGGTAGCCACAATCACTTCGGGCAAACGACTGGACAGCAAACGTAATCCGTAAGTGTCCTCATCCAAACTTTCACCGAAACCTTGGTAGGCCATATCCACAAAGGGAATAACGCCATTGGCTTCGCACAGGTCGGCGATTTGATCCCATTGCTCGCGAGTCAGATCAGCACCACTGGGGTTGTGGCAGCAAGCGTGCAGCAAAACCAGATCACCACGCGGCACTTGTTTAAGTGTATCCATCATGGCAGTGAAATTGATGTTGTGGTTTTGGTAGTCGTAGTAGGGATATTCGCGCAACTTTAAGCCAGCACTGCCCAACAGCGGTATGTGGTTGGCCCAAGTAGGAGTGCTCACCCACAGGGTTGCACCTGGCTTGGCGCGCTGGATCAACTCGGCGGCTACACGCAGTGCACCGCAACCACCGGGCGCCTGAATAGTGCGCACACGGTTGGCGATCACCGCGGGATGGCCTTCGCCAAACACTAAACGGGTAGAAGCCTCATTAGCACCGGGATAACCAGCCGGAGCTGTATAGGCCTTGGTTGTTTCATTTTTAAAGCGAATTTTTTCCGCCTCTGCCACTGCCGCCATAATTGGCGTGACACCTGCATCGTTTTTATAAACACCTACACCCAGATCTACTTTGAGCGGATTAGTGTCTTTGGCGTAGGCAATACTTAAACCCAGAATGGGGTCGGCAGGCAGGAGTGGCAGAGTTTCAAACATGATATGGTCCGTCCAGGCGTTTATAGAGCGCAAGATTATACACAGCAGTAGCAGGATTCAGCAGCTGGTTTGCAACCCTAAGCGCAGGGTAGAATCGCCCGCATCTTAAATACTCGAACGATGGATAACGAATGAAACAAGTCCCTGCCCTCAACCAAAGCACTCGCGCCAATATCAGCGCCAGAATCGACCAAAAAACCAAACCACCCGGCGCCCTCGGCCAGCTTGAAGCCCTCGCGCTGCAAATCGCCTTAATCCAACAGACGGATACTATTGCCATTAAGAAACCACTGATGCTGGTTTTCGCCGGCGATCACGGCATTGCCGACGAAGGTGTGAGCATTGCACCCAGCAGCGTTACACAGCAGATGGTGAAAAACTTTCTCGCCGGCGGCGGCGCCATCAATTGTTTTTGCCGCAGTAATAACTTGCCACTCAAGGTGGTGGATGCCGGTATCAAATACGAAATTACACCCCAGCCGGATGGATTGATTAACCAACGCATAGCCGCCGGTACCGCTAACTTTGCGCAGCAACCGGCGATGAGTCGCGCGCAGGCTGAGCAAGCGCTGGCACTGGGTGCAGAGCTGGCGCAAGGCGAAATTGCCGATGGTTGTGACCTGCTCGCCTTTGGTGAAATGGGCATAGGCAACTCCAGCTCCGCTGCCGCTATATTGGCAGCGATTAGCGGCGCATCAGCCACCGAATGTGTGGGACTGGGCACAGGGATAAATGCAGCGCAGCTCGCCAAAAAAATTGCGTTGGTAGAACAGGCGCTCGCACGCATTACCGACCCAAGTCCTCTTAATGTGCTTGCTGAAGTTGGCGGTTTTGAAATTGCACAAATCTGCGGCGCCATGCTGGCAACGGCAGCTGAGCAAAAAATTATTTTAGTAGATGGTTTTATTGCTACCGCTGCCGCATTACTCGCTGTTAAGCTGCAGCCCAATGCGCGCGACTACATGATTTTTGCACATCAGTCAGAAGAAGCTGGTCATCAGCTGATGCTGAAATTATTATCCGCACAACCGCTGCTCAACCTTGGCTTGCGCCTGGGCGAAGGCACGGGCGCTGCGCTGGCGCTACCTGTCCTGCGCGCGGCAGTGAGTTTTTACAATGAAATGGCAACCTTTGAGAGTGCGGGTGTAGTCGTCTAATTTAATAAAATTGCAATCTGCACCCGTTAAGCTGCGGCAACTTATTTTCAGTGAGAATTGATCGTGCCCCAATTATCTGCTGCTCCTGCTAAAAATTGCTTTTCTGCCTATGGTGTCTGGCTCTATCGCGAGAAGAGCCCGGCGATCAAAGCCCTTAAGAAAACCGTCGCACCCAGCGTGCACGGTGATCGCCAGTGGGACTCCAGCCATTTGCTGATGGACTACTTCTCAACCCATCCACTCAAGAAAAAGTCCCGCGTACTCGATGTTGGCTGCGGCTGGGGCCCCGCCTCGATTTTTATGGCGAACCAGGGCCATAAGGTCACAGGCCTGGATGTGGATGAGGACGTATTTGCCTTTTTAAACCTGCAAGCTGAACTCAATGAAGTGAAGATCAAAACCCGCCAGGGCGATATGAAATCACTCACGGGTGCCGAGCTGGAAAATATCGACGTGATTGTAGGCGGCGACATTTGCTTTTGGGATGAGTTGGCTGATGAGTGGTTTGCCATGCTTAAGCGCGCAGCCAAAGCTGGCGTAAAGAAATTGGTACTGGCAGACCCTGGTCGCGATCCTTTTTTCACCCTCACCGACAAATGTATCAAACGCTGGAATGTGGAGATGCTGGAGTGGTATGCGCTGGAGCCAAAACGTTTTAGCGGTTATCTGCTGGTGGTGGATTTTACCGGCTAATCCCGTTTTCGCTTCCCTGCCCTGCGTGGGCGTCAGCTATACTGGCGCCCATGAATCATCTCAAATACCAACTCAATTTATTCCTGCTTGCCCTGGGCTTTTTCAGCCGCATCCCATTGCCGGCCTGGGTGCAATACTCACCTGAACTACTCAACCGCGCCAGTCGTTATTTCACACTGGTTGGCTGGCTGCTCGGCGCCTTGGTGGCGCTATTTTTTTGTATTGCCCATCAGTTTTTTTCCAGCAATGTGAGCATATGGCTGGTAATGGCCTTTAGCCTGTTGCTGACCGGCGCCTTTCATGAAGATGGTTTGGCTGATACTGCCGACGGTTTTGGTGGCGCCTTCGAGCGCGAAAAAAAGCTCGCCATTATGAAAGACAGCCGCTTGGGCACTTACGGTGGCGCCGCATTGTTGATGGCACTTGGCGGCAAGTTTTTGCTGCTCAGTGAAAACCAACATATAGCCACCAGCTTAATGCTTGCCTATGCGCTCTCACGCACTACCGCAGCCAGCCTGATTTTTTCCATGCGCTATGTAGCGGACACAGATACCAGCAAAAGTAAGCCCCTGGCGAATAATCAATCAACGCAAGACCTGCTGATATTAATTACCTGCGCCCTGCCCGCATTTTTTCTGGTGAGTTTGCAACAGCTATTGGTTATCACATGTTTAATGACGGCACTGCACTTTGGCGCAAGGTATTATTTCAATAAACAAATCGGCGGTTACACGGGCGATTGCCTGGGCGCTACCCAGCAAATCGCCGAGCTTACTATTTATCTGGCACTGTTAATTCTATGATCACTCTCGTTTTGGGCGGTGCCCGCTCGGGTAAATCGCGCCATGCGCAAGAACTGGCAGCAAGCTACGGACTGCCGGTGCTCTATGTGGCTACTGCCACCGCATCCGATGCTGAAATGGCAACGCGCATTGCCCATCACCAACAGGACCGCCCCGCCGAGTGGCGCCTGCGCGAAAGCCCGCTGGAACTTGCGCAAGTGCTGCGCGAAGAAAAGCACCAACCGCAAACCATTCTGGTGGACTGCCTCACACTCTGGCTCAATAACCAATTATTTCAGCGCCCGGAGCAACATTTTTCCGAACTTTTTGACGATCTCGTGGCCGCAGTTGCCGGCGACCACCTCCGAAACAAGGCCAATATTATTTTTGTCGCCAATGAGGTTGGCTTAGGGATTATTCCTATGGGCGAGGTGACGCGGCAATTTGTAGATGAAGCAGGCAGGCTCAATCAGCTGCTGGCCAAAACCGCTGATCAGGTCATATTTATCGCCGCAGGATTACCGCTCGTACTAAAACGCAAGAATGGATAATTTGAATTGATTAATAAAGGATAATGATTAGATGACAACACAAAGCATCACGCTGCTTCGCCATGGTCAGGTAGACGGGGAAGCTGCACTTTACGGCCACACGGATGTACTCCTCAGCGATATCGGCCGAATTAATTTGCAGGCAGCACTTGATAACATCCACGGCAAATTGCCTATTGACGCCATTATTTCATCACCACTATCACGCTGCGCCGAAATTTCCAGCGCCTTTGCCGAAAGGCTTGCCATTCATTACAGCCTGGATGCCCAATTTAAAGAAATGCATTTTGGCGATTGGGATGGTGTCGCTTTTGATAAGCTGGGCCATGTATGGCACGACCTGGAAGCCTTTTTCAATTCACCCCACGCCATACATCCACCGGCGGGCGAAACCCTCAATCAATTTGCACAGAGGATAATTAACGCGTGGGAGCATTTGCTGGAAAATAACCAACACCAGCATCTGGTATTAGTCTGTCATGGCGGGGTGATTCGCGTGATCATCGCTCACGTACTGAGCATCGACTGGGACAATGCCAATCTGTTCAAACAATTACAGATCGATTACGCCAGCCACTCACGCATTGAAGTGCAAAAAGATTTTTTGCCGCTGATCAAATATATCGGCAGCCACTAGCAACGGCTAAAAATAAGCGGGAGCAACTCCCGCTTATCAATGCCATTTATTTTATAAAAAGCGATACCTATTTTATAAAAAGCGATACCTATTTTATAAAAAGCGATATTAGGCCCATAGCACTCACCACCAACAAGGTTACGCCCAGCACGCGATAAAACACTTTCGGATCGCCATTCACGATGCGCTGATGAAAACGCAAGCCAATCAAATGTCCTACAGTCGCCGCCGGCAATAACCAGAGGTGGTGTATTAACTGCAAATCAACACCCACATACAAAAACGCGGACATTTTAATGACAACCAAAATAAACCAGAGCACAAACAGCGTATCGCGCAATTTCTCTTTGGCGACATGATTGGCGTACACCGAAATAATCAGCGGCGCACCTATTAAGGACGTACCGCTGATATAAGCCCCTAAAATCAAAAACACATTATCCAGTTTGGGATTTTTGCTTTTAAAAGGTTTGTTGATGATGTAGGAGACCGCATAAACAGAGACGATGGAAAAAATAATTCCCGTCATAATACCAGCGGGAATGGTCAACAAACCCAGAACACCAATCAACTTGGGGATAATCATGACCTTCATGGATTTTTTCAGGTAGCCCCAGTCAACTGTGCTATCCGCATCCGTCGATTCAGCCGCGATTTTTTGCTCGCGGTGTTTGCGGTAATTTTGCCAAACCGTAATTGACGAGAAAAACAACAGATGCACAGCGATAATGGGCAAATACACCAGCGGATGATTATCAATCAGCAATAAGAATGGCAGGGACAAGACTGCACCGCCAAATCCCAAACCTGAACGAACAAAGCCGCTCCAGGTAAATACCAAGGCTATCAATACATACTGGTAAAACTGCAAATCACCCATCAACTTTTCCTAGACCACAATTCCAAAACAAAAATGGGCATCTGCTTGCCAGCAGATGCCCGCTTACAAAAGTAACTGCAATAAAATTATTTACGCTGATAAACCGCCTGCAATTGTGCTTTAGCCAGCGTATGGAAATGCACATTAAAACCAACCACCGCCGGCGTTGTCTCTGCAGTCAGAGGCAAGCTAGCCACATCCAGGGCGTAGAGCGTAAATTGGTAACGATGCGGCTTATCACCTTGCGGCGGACAAGCGCCAATAAAACCGGGAGCGCCTACATCCGTGCGGCTTTGAATCGCGCCCGATGGCAAACGGGTTTTATCATCTGCAGCAATTCCCTGGGGCAAATTCGTCGCCGTTGCAGGAATATTCAACACTACCCAATGCCAAAAACCACTGCCAGTAGGCGCATCGGGATCATAAACCATCAATACAAAACTGCGTGTATCTTTGGGGGCATTGGCCCAGCTCAATGCAGGCGACACATTGCCGCCGGAGCAACCAAAACTATTGGCGACCTGTGCATTACCCAGACTATCGCCTGCTTTAAAGTCGCTACTGGTAAGCGTGAATTCGGCCGCCGCTACTGCGCCGGAACATAATAAGGACACAGCCAGTGCCATGCCAGCGATAAACGTTTTCATCATGATTTTTCCTTCGATATTGGGAGAGCAACGAGTATGGCGCGCAAACAAGGTGAATGCATTGCGAGCCATCATTCAGCCCAACCAAGATAACAAATGGTACCGGGCAGTTTCGCTTGTCGCGCTCATAAGCTCGCTTTATTCGCTCAAGTTCAGATTTTATTTTACCGACTCAAGTTGAGCAGCATGGCGAGTCAAACGCAAATCTGTAGGCGTCAAACCAAAGCGCATTGAAAAACGCTCGCTAAAACGCGACGCGGAATCATAGCCGACGGCTTGTGCAACACGTGTGATCGTCCAATTACTTTCCTGCAACATACCCAGGCCATGACTCAATCGAACCTCTTCAAGCAAATTGCGAAAGCTGGCATTTTCCGCATCGAGCTTGCGCCTGAGTGTAGCGGCGCTACAGCCAAAATAGGCGGCCACTTCTTCCATTCGCCAATCGCGACTGATATCCAGCGCAAAATAAGCGCAAATCTTTTGACTCCAGTCAGGTCCTTGCTGGGTAAAAATATTGCCGGCCAATTGATGCTGCGCAAGCAATAACAGTAACTCTTGCGCGCGATGATTATGCAGCAACGGTGATTGATGTTTTTGTGCGCATGCATCCACCCACTGCGACAAACTGTGCAATAAAGCCTCCGGCGCCTTGGCCAGCTTTACGGGTAACTGGCTCCAGAGTTCAAGTTTGCTCGCATAGGCGGCAACAAAATGTTCGAGTAAATCAGGTGCGAAGGTAACGGCCACTGCAAGATAATCCGAATCAGGCGCGGGAATATTACCTGTATGCAAATTAGCTCCCGTTGGAAATAACAGCAAATGGCCGGGCGGATAGAGGATTTCACGATTGCCATCGTCTACGCGTTTGGTGCCCGTTACCACCAATACAAAACCCGGTTGATGCAGCGGAACGCTACGCAGCGCTTGTGGGTGCACGCAGTGAAATACGCCGATATTTTGCAGCAGACGCGTCTCGCCTGTTTGATGCACGTGATTGCGCAATTGTTGCGCCAGTTTATTAATCCAGAAGTTTTCGGTCACTGTCAGCATGGCCAGTCCCTCAAATGCACAAAGAATATGAATGCTACTCAAACCATCGAACCGGATGAAGTGATTCCAGTCATAATCAGCGAACAGAGCAGCATGACTATTTTATGGACAGGCGCTCAGGCTTTATAGGGTTTAACAGATTCAGTTTTTACAACGAGGATATTTCTTATGAAAAAAATTTCAGCTTTGGTGAGCATCGCATTATTGAGCAGCTGCTCGCTGCTGGCCGTTGCTGACGATGGCGAGGGCCAACGTCAGCACGAAGGGAAACGCCAACCGCCACAAGTGGCCATTGATGCCTGCAAAAACTTAACTGAGAAAGCCACCTGCACCTTCACTGGTCGCAACGGCGAACAAATGAGCGGCGTTTGTATGTTACCACCCGCTGATAGTGGCAATACCACCCTGGCCTGCCGCCCCGAGCGCAACCACAAAGATCATTCAAACGGCGATACGCCACCCGCCAAACCGCAATAATTTCCATGCTGGCCCCTTTGGTTGGACGATAGCCTGCCAACCAAAGGGGCCATGTACCTAAGTAGAACTACCCTTTCCTTTTAGTCCTATTGCTATATATTGCCCGGCTGACTTTGCTTTAGCTGGAACCCCGCTGTGACTTCTTCACCCAACGCCACCACGCCTCCCTCAACCCTTGTACAAGTCCTGACCGAATGGAAAGCCCTTGGGCAACTCGGCCTGCCTATTTTGGTGGCGCAATTGGCGCAGATGGCCAATGGCGTTGTGGACACGCTCATGGCGGGCCACGCCAGTGCCCGCGACTTGGCGGCGGTAGGCATAGGAACGGGGATATGGGGGCCAGTGTTGCTGTTTTTCCTCGGTACGCTCAGCTCCATGCAGCCGCTGATATCCGGTCATCGCGGCGCTGATGATCACAGCCGCATCATGCCCGTCACATGGCAAGGTTTATACATCGCCTTTGCAGGTGCAATCCTGATGGCCTTGATACTCACCAACGTGCGTCCTATTTTCGAGGCGCTTGCGCTCGATACCCGAACTGCCGATATCGCCGAAGGCTATCTTGATGCGCTGGCCTGGGGAATTCCCGCCGTGCTTCTGCTCAACGCACTGCGCGGCTTAACCGATGGCATGGGCCACACCCGCATCATTATGACTTTTGCGTTGGTGAGCACTGTGCTCAACGTACCATTTAACTATTTATTTATCTTTGGATTCACTGTTGGCGATTATCACTTTGCCGCGCTGGGCGGTGTGGGCTGCGGCTGGGCAACAGCACTGTCGAACTGGATTGCGGTTATCGCACTGCTGGTTTATTTAAATCGCAGCAAGGATTATCGCGAGCTACATTTGATCGGCGATTGGGTACGCCCCAAATGGCAGGGCATCAAACAAATTTTGCATTTAGGTTTGCCTATCGGCTTTTCCAATTTTATTGAGATCAGCATGTTCTGCGCGATTGCGTTATTTTTATCGCCACTGGGGCCCAATGTGATAGCGGGACATCAAGTTGTGCTCAACGCCATTTCGTTATTCTTTATGGTCCCGCTCAGCTTGGGCATGGCACTCACCTTGCGCGTGAGTTTTTTAATCGGTGCCGGCGAACACGCACGCGCTCGCCTGCTGGGTCGCAGCGCACTCTTATTAGCTGGCGCTATTGCCTGTGTGAACGTACCGATTTTATTTTTTGGTCGTGAATTCATCACCTCCCTTTACACCACCGATGAGCAGGTGCGAGTGGTGGCGATTCATTTGTTTGCCCTGGCCGCAACCTTTCAGATTGCTGATGTCGTGCAAGTCACTATGATCAACGTATTGCGCGGTTACAAAGACACTCGCATCCCTATGCTGATAATGTTGTTCTCGCTCTGGTGTATTTGCCTGCCCCTTGGTTTTATCTTTACGTTCAAAGATTGGCTAGGCACACCTATGGGCGCCGGTGGATTCTGGACGGCACTGATCCTCGGATTAAGCTGCGCCGCCATTTTGTTAGGCTGGCGCGTATTCAGATTTACCCGTCAACCTAAACATACATAAAAGCGCGCGAATCAACTTTTCATCTTCCTCATCTCACCGCATTCTCTCAACTGCATCACTCTCCTGGCTTACCGGGGGGGGCGAACTAGCATTGGTCATCAATTGCGCCTATAGTCGAATGGCGATTGTTTCAAGGGTCACCACAAAGGATTGGCCCGTAAGTCCTGCTTGAGTAATTTCACCAACACAATGTCGGATAAAAATAGAGGATAGGTATTCCTATGAAAAAATACGTTGCAGAATTTTTTGGAACTTTCTGGTTGGTCCTGGGTGGATGCGGCAGTGCGGTTTTGGCTGCGGCTTTTCCACAAGTGGGCATAGGCCTGCTGGGCGTATCGCTCGCCTTTGGCTTGACCGTATTAACCATGGCCTTCGCCATAGGGCATATTTCCGGTTGCCATTTAAACCCGGCGGTATCTATCGGCTTATGGGTTGGTGGACGCTTTCCCGCCAGTAATTTGCTGCCTTATATTGCCGCGCAGGTTTTGGGTGGCATAGTTGCCGGCGGCGTTTTATTGCTGATCGCCAGCGGTAAAGCAGGTTTTGATGTGAACGCCGGTTTTGCCTCCAATGGTTTTGGTGCGCACTCCCCCGGTGGCTATTCGCTGTTGTCAGCACTGACGACTGAAGTGGTGATGACCATGATGTTTTTATTAGTGATCATGGGCGCAACTGACAAACGCGCGCCGCAAGGGCTGGCGCCTATCGCGATAGGGTTGTGCCTGACCTTAATTCATTTGATCAGTATTCCCGTCACCAATACCTCCGTTAATCCTGCACGCAGCACAGGCGTTGCACTCTACGTGGGCGACTGGGCGATTGCACAACTGTGGCTGTTCTGGGTTGCCCCTATAGTGGGTGCAGCGCTGGGTGCTGTGATTTACAATTTTATCAGCAGTGATAAACAATAATTTTTTACCGGCGCAGCTGCCTGCGGCACTGCGCCATTGTTTTGAATAAATGACAGCGCGACTCATGACAAATATAGAATTTTCCAAAGCTGAAAAAGACCTCATCATCCGCAAAGTACAAAAATATTTTGATAAGGAATTAGGCCAGGATCTGGGCCAGTTTGATGCGGAGTTTTTGCTGGATTTTTTCGCTAAAGAAGTCGGTGCGTACTTTTATAACCGTGGTTTGCGCGATGCACAGGCAGTGATTGAAGGTAAGCTTGCGGATATTGCGGATGCGCTTTACGAGATTGAAAAGCCGACGGAGTTTTTGCGGTCATGACAACTCACTGCGAATTCGTTTGCCATGAGGGTGGAAGTTTCGAAAACGCGGTGAATACATCCTTGTAGCTCCCTCGCGTCATCCCTGACGCGAGGGTTTCGAAACTTCCACCCTCACGGCAAACTCAGCTCATCGCGAAACTGACCTTCAGAAAAAGCAGACAGCTATCCAATCTCCAGCGCATGTTGCACCCGCAAAATCAATTCTGCCGGCGTGCGAGAGATAATCTCTTCCGGGATTTCAAATTTCTTGGTCAAGCGCGTTAAATTCTCAAAACCGTAAGACACCATAAACGGATGCATGCCTGTATTGATTGCTGCCACGTAATCTTTGTTCTCATCGCCACATACACTTGCCCGCGCCGGGTTTATATCGAACTGTTGGCGAACCTGGCGAAAATGCGGCGTCTTTTTTTCCTCCAGCGGCACATGCACCAGAAAATCAAAATCGGCGATATTAATATCGTGGCGAGCAAACAACTGGCGCAGAGTTTCCAGCGGTTCCTCTGTAATATTGCGCGTTACCATGCCAACCACCACATTGGGCGCGGCCATAAGACTGCGGATAAAATCGGCAATACCAGGATAAAGCGCCGCATCGTTGCGATAGACATCCGTGAGCGTAGACACTATCTGCTTGCGGTTGTGCTTGGTGATATTTTTGCGCAAGTTGGAGGGAAACTGTTTTATCCCGCCCAGGTATTTGAAGATGTTGTGACGTTTTTGAAAACTTTCTTCATCACCCAAATCCATTCCATGATGAACAAAAGCTTTTTCGATAGCATTGTAGGCATCAATCGTGGTGCCATCGGCGTCGAGGATGATCAGGCGTTTGTTATTGCTGTAACTCATTTGTTGGTCTGCTGGTAGCCTCCAAAGCTTCCACCAGTGTAAAAGGCAATTGTTACAATTTAAAAATCCTGTCATAAAACTGTTACAGCCATAACGCACTTAGAAGCGACTGGGCAACTCCGCCACAGAGGACAACAACAAATCAGGCTTGACGCCCGATTGTTCGAAATACGCTTGGCGAAACTTGCCGGTTTTAACCAAAGCGCCGTTCATGCCCAGCAGTTGGGCGCCGCCAACGTCGCTATCGATATCGTCCCCGACCATCAGCGCCCCTTGCGCACTTACCCCGGCGGAATCCAGCACACGCTGGAAAAACTCGCGGTTGGGCTTGCCCATAACACGCGCATTTTTGCTGCACACATATTCCAGCCCGCTCACAAAAAAACCTATATCCGCTTTTAAACCTTCCGGTGTTTGCCAGAAGCGGTTTTTGTGCAGAGCAATCAGCTCGGCGCCACTGTGCATTACGTTAAACAAGCGATTGATCAGAGTTAAATCCCAACGCTCGCCTATATCGCCCAGCACCACATAATCCGGCTGGATTTCATCGCGAGTGAATCCGGCAAAATCAGCCTCTATTCCCTCGGCAACCACCGGCCATATACGCAACGGGCGACCAAGTTGTTGCTGCAGTGCCTGCAACTCCAAACGCGCGGCGACCGGTGCGCTGATAAGTTCGTGATCGTCCAGCGTAAAACCCATAGTGCGCATTTGCGCAACCAGGTCCGCTTGGGATTTGGTGGTAGTGTTAGTGAGAAAGCGCAATTGCAATCCGCGCTTGCGCAACTGCTGCAGCGCATCGGCAGCGCCGGGAATTTGTTCTTTGCCGATATAAAGCGTGCCGTCCAAATCCAGCAGTACCAGCTTGCATGAGGTCAGATTTGTCATGCCTATCTCCTTTTGTCGTTAACACTCAAGGTCTATGCGCTTTCAACTATAGCTGTTAAAAAATACAGTGATAACACAGGATTTGCAGCAATTGCCCTGCCAGGGTTCACTGCTTAAATTGCCGTTCCGCCGGTGCAACCAAATCCTGATAGCGCTGCTTGAGCGCTTCGATAAATACCGCCACCTTATGCGAGCGTTGCACCTGCGCCGGAAATACCGCGTAAATACCACCGCCCTGCAGGGTCCAATCTGGCAGCAATCGCACCAGGCGTCCCTGAGCCAAATCCTCTAACGCCATAAAATGCGGTTGGATCATCACACCGGCGCCGGCCATAGCAGCGGCTCTAACGGCAGCGGATGTATTCGCCATGATGGCCGAATTAAAACGTACAGGTACAGATGCATAACCCGATTGCACAAAGGTCCAATTAACCGGATTGGGCAGTACCGACAACCCCACAAATGGCAATTGCTCGAGCTGCTCCGGCGTTTGCGGTAAGCGGTCCTGTAAGAAATCCGGCGTAGCCAGCACCCACTCTTCAAAATTCGCGATCAAAGCCGCTTTATGGCTGGAATCCGCCAGGCGCCCGACGCGAATCGACAGATCTATGCCAGCGGCCACCATGTCCACACGGTTGTCGCTGGCAACAATCTCCACGCGTAAATCCGGATTGCTCCTACACAGCTCCGCCGCCAAGGGCGCAATCATGGTCGCTCCGAAATCGACTGTAGCGGAAATACGCAACATCCCGCGCAACTGCTGGGTATTGCTGCTGGCCTGGGCGATAGCCATTTCTGTATCGCGCAGGATTTTCTGGCAGGCCTCATAAAACAAACTGCCTGCCTCGGTAAGATGCAAACGGCGGGTGGTGCGCACCAGCAAGTTGCTGCCTACCTCAGCCTCCAACCGCTGCATGTGCGTGCTCACCATGGTTTTTGCCAAGCCCAAACGCTTGGCGGCAGCAGTAATGGAACCAGTTTCCACCACGGCGGCAAACACCGTCAGGCGGTTAAGATTGATGTCGATCAGATTAGCCATAACGGTATTGTCCACTTTAAGTGAACATACAATAACACTTTGGCCGGCTTATCAGAACAATACTCCGACGGCATACTGACCTCACTGAAGCAAACAACCACCAACCGGAGAAACACACCATGAAAATCGCCATCATCGGAGCCACAGGTTTTATCGGCCAACACATTTTTAACGAAGCAGTATCCCGCCAACACCAGGTTACCGCCTTGGTCCGCAACCCGGCCAAAGTGCCTGCGGCCAGCAACGTAAAAGCGCAGGCAGTGGAAGTCAGCGATGCAGCAGCACTGAAACAAACTCTGGCGGATCAGGATGCCGTTGTAGTAACCGTACACTACGAAAACCGCAATCTGGAGCAGCTGATCAATAACATCAAAGCCACAGGTGTAAAACGCGCACTCTTCGTAGGCGGCGCCGCCAGCCTGGAAGTTGCACCCGGTGTGCAATTGTTCGATACACCGGAGTTTCCCGAACAATGGAAAGCCACCGCCGGCGCGGCGAGGCATCTGCTTAACCTGCTGCGCGGCGAAAAGGAATTTAACTGGGTTTACGTATCACCATCTGCGTTTATCGAGCCCGGCCAACGCACCAACAACTTCCGTTTAGGCAAAGACCAGTTGTTGCTTAACGAAAATGGCGAAAGTCGTATTTCCAACCAGGATTTTGCGGTCGCCGTGATCAATGAACTGGAAACGCCCGAGTACAAACAAACCCGTTTCACTGTGGGCTACTGATTTTCAACATTCCCGCCGGGCGCATAGCGCCCGAGCAAACCACAAGGAACTGAACCATGAGCAATAAAACCTTCGTAGAACTCTTTGGCTTTAATCATCCCGCCGCCCGTTTAAGTGAAGCGGTAGTCATCATCATTGATATGCAGCGCGAATATCTCGACGGCTCAGTGCCGCTGCCAGATTTGCAGTCAGCTGTCGCAGGTGCCGCACAATTAATTGCCCGCGCCCATGAACACAACACACCGGTGATTCACGTGGTTAACAAAGGTCCCGATGGAAATTTATTGTTCAATGCCGAAGGCCCTTACTACGCAGAGCTATCCGATATAGCAGCAAAACCCGGTGAGCAGGTTGTGGTAAAACCTTTACCCAATTCTTTTGCAGGCACTAACTTGCAGGAGCTGATCGAAAAAACCGGACGCAAACAACTCATCATCGCCGGCTGCACCACCCACGTCTGCGTTTCTGCCACAGCAAGGGCAGCATTGGACTTAGGCTACCAAAGTACAGTCGTTGCGGATGCCACCACCAGCCGCGATCTGGACGATGGATTTGGCAATACAATCCCTGCCGCGATCGTCAAGCAAGTTGCGCTAGCAGAATTACGGGATGCGTTTGCGGTGATAGTGAAAAGTGCTGATGATTTGTTGTTGTGAACCCAAGGCGCACCTAAAGCAAAGCCTGGTGCGCCGAATCTCTTTTATCTGCGATCAGTTACTGCCGTTTAATATTCACCTTTTTAAATTTCGCTAATGCCTTTATAGTTCGCATGAGTTATAGGCTAAAGCCGTGTCCCATCCGGCGCATTCGGCTCTGGCATCCTGCTTCGCTCTACCTTCTGCATCCATGCAGTCGTACGCTTCGCTTTAAATGCGCTCTACAATCACATCAATCTAACTACTATAAGGAAGCGCCATGGAACTTGGTCAAATTGCAATTACTGTTAGCGATATAAATAGCGCCCTTCCCTTCTACCGCGATGTGCTTGGCCTGAATTTTCTTTTTAGCCCCAGCCCAAACCTGGCTTTTCTCTCGGCAGGCCAGGTGCGTATTATGCTGTCGACACCACAAGGCGCTGGCGCTGTTGGTGCCAATTCAATTCTTTATTTCAAAGTAACCGATATAGAAAGCGCCCATGCGGCTATGATCACCCGTGGTGCCGTTAACGAGCGGCAGCCGCAACTTGCAGCAAAGATGCCCGACCACGAATTGTGGATTGGTTTTTTACGCGATCCCGACGGTAATTTGATTGGGGTTATGGAAGAGAAATCGCTGTAGTCGCAAGAGAAAAATATGAACCCAACCAATATTTTCGAGTCAATCCCCAGCAACCTCGAACCCGAAATATTCGAAGACATTATTAAATCCTCTAACATCCGCGTGGAAAGAATTATTTCCAAAGGCCAATCCACGCCGGAGGGCAGTTGGTACGATCAAGACGAACATGAATGGGTGATGGTGCTGGAAGGTGCGGCGGTATTAGGGTTTGAAGACGGCAGCTCGGTGAGCCTTAAAAAAGGCGATTATTTGAATATCCCTGCACACTGCAAACACAAAGTCAGCTGGACAGATCCAGATCAAATCACGATATGGCTGGCGATATTTTATAAATAGCAACCAATGCTATGCAGCGAAATGAAAACCTAAGAGCAACACGGTTATGGATATTGTCTTTGCCCCATTGTATTGCGCCAAACAACTTTCCGATGTGACTATGGCGGCTGCGCGGGAACTGAAAGACATAGATTTTAATGATGAAGGTTGGGAGCGTTTTAGCAACATCAATACCCCGGATGAATTCCGAAAGCGGCTGACAGATACAGCATTTTCCATTTTTTGCTGCATGGAGTCCGACCGTGTGCTGGGCTTTATATCCATTAAGGACAATGAAAAAATCGATCAGCTTTTTGTTTTGCCAGAAGCGCAAAAGCGAGGAATAGCAACACAACTGTGGCAAGCAGCTAAAGAGCGCGCCATGCAACAAGGCGCTAAAGGTCATTTTTGGGTGAGATCATCCAGTATTGCGGTAAGGGCTTATCAACGCTTTGGTTTTGTTGCCGAAGGTGGGAGAGATACTTTTAACGGAATTAGCTTCCAACTAATGAGACTTTATAAATCTACCCGTTAGTGGGAATCGTCATACGCAAAAAAAACTCTTAAGGAGATAGATATGCTTGAATTAAGACCAAACTGCGAATGCTGTAATAAAGATCTTCCACCCGAATCAAATGAAGCTTTGATTTGCACCTTTGAGTGCACCTTCTGTAAACACTGCGCTGAGCACAAGCTTGATTACATCTGCCCTAATTGCAAAGGTAATCTGGTTAGCAGACCAATTCGGCCCGCCGATAAATTACTTAAGTATCCCGCGTCAACCACCAGGGTTTATAAACCCGATGGTTGTACAAATCCAAATTAACCTAATCATCTATTCCCAATCCTTCGAGAATTTTTGGTATGGCTTTTTCAACCCGGGTCTCTCTGGTTTTGGATTGCTTCGCGGATGAAAAGTACAACAGATATCCCTTTTGGCGACCAGGGGTTAAGGCCTCAAAGGCCTCTTTCAAATGGTTGCTTTGGTCAAGTTGACGTTGAAATTCCTCCACCACCACAAAATCCGTCGCCTTTTTAAACTCCACTTTTGCGCCGGATTTTTCCACTGCAATAGCGTCTTTGACATAGGCTTTAATGACCGTTTTCAATTTTTCTATTTGCTTAACATCCGAAAACCGGATCTGTCGCGCCGACTGAACATTTTCAGTTTGCTGGATAAGAATGGATTTTGGATCTTTCATCAAGGCGCCCTTCATAAACAAGAGCGCACAATATTCTTTAAAACCGTGAATCAAAACCACATTGGCATTATCCAGCGTATAACAGGGAACACCCCATTTCAACTCTTCGACCAAATCGCAAGCCAGCACAATGGCCCGTAGCTGCTCATATTCTTGTTGCCAGTTTTTGGCTTTAATGAAAAAGAAATCTACCTCAGGATTGGCTTCGCTCATTTTCCCTTTACCTCTCATAAAAATCGATGAAATTGGAATTGACGTAGCTTAGCCATAGGTGGATATTCGATCAAGGAAAAACGAATATGGAGCTTCGGGTTATTTTTGGGTAAGATCCTCAAGCGCAGCCAAAGCGGTTTATAAAAATTTGGCTTTGCCTGCGAAGGCAAACAGCAAACCTTTGGCAGCATTCGTTTTCAATTAATGAACCCTATAACGACAACCAACACAACAACAGGCTTAATAAGGATTAGCACATGTCTTTTGAAGAAAAATACCAGCGCGCTATTAAAGAACTTGAGTCCACTAAAATTCTACGATGGAATTACAACCCTCCTTTAATCAAGCTTCTCCATAAGCTTGGCGCCAAGGTACCACCGCCACACTACAATAGTTTCTTTGGTAACACGCTGCTAATGGGCGGCTATTTTGGGGCTGTCTGGGGATTGTTTATGTATATATCAATCTGGAGAAATCAGCCTATGTCCGCTCAGACGGCAATATTGACCGCCGCTGGCGCTGGCTTGTTCTTTGGGATATTCATGGCGATTTACTTCAAATTCAGCGCAAACAAAAACAAGCTTAGCCACTGGAAGGATTTATAAAAATATCTGCAGTGGAATATTGCCAGGCAGTTAAATCGGATCTTTTTGCCTGGCTGCCAATCGCAACATGAAATAGACAATCGCCATAACGGCGGCGAGGCCAGCAGGGACAAGCATGGCCAGAAAGCTGAAGCTGTTAAAATTCATCGCCCCCACCAAACCACCCGAGATAAAACCGCTAATCAGCGTTAGATAGAGAATAACCCGACGCTTATCGGCTTTTTGCCCGCGCAACCACAGACCAATAATAATCCCCAAATCCGTAAACAATCCTGTGACATGGGTTGTCCTTACCAACGCACCACTGAAAGCACTGGTCATGGCGTTTTGCAATCCGCAGGCGCCAGAGGCGAGATAATGCCCAAGGTTGTTTCCGTGTAACAAAAAATACATGGCGAGCAACAGTAGCAGCGCTACCGACAATAAAGCCACGCCATAACGCCGCCCCAACTTCAATGATTGATTGCCAATCAAGTAACCGCTTACCGCTGCCCCCAAAACAAAACTCAAGATAATCCAGAGCAGGTGAAGGGCCTCACTAAAGTTGCCATTCGCCATCTCAACCCCGAGCAACGATGAGCTGCCAGTGAGATGAGAAACACCCTGATGATTAAAACCCAAAAGCGCAATGGCATTGACGCTACCAGCGATAAAGGCCAGAAAAAATGCACCGGTTTCGACCCAACGGGGTAATTTGTTAATCACAAAAACTCCTCAACCTATACCGAGTAAAAACGTTACCTCACAGCTACCTGCATTTAGCAAGCCATTATAAATGCCCCCTCAAAATCCATACGGTATAACCTGAGGAATACTCACACATCGATCAAACGCCTTCACCATGCACTCGCCCTCCAATTCATGGAATCCGAGTCTCTTATAAAATCCACTACCTATTTCTGAAAACAGATACGCCAATTCAAAGCCATATGATTTATACAATTTGCAAACCTGCTCTACTAACAATGAAGCGTAACCCTTACGTTGGTATTTTTTCAGGGTTGCGACAGACCCAATTCCAAAGCTACGCTTTGGCAATTTCAAAGCATCACGATAAATAATTAGCGACGCAATAATTTCACCCTGCCGCTCTAGCACAAACCAGGTGCCTATTTTGTATTTGGGGCTATCAATGCATCCCTGCAGGTATTTTTCAACTGAGTCCTCACCTGACCAGGCGTCAAAGCCCATCAGGTAAATAGTATTGAGATCTTTGGCAATTGCTTTTCTTATTTTCATAATCAGGAAATGTCCTTAACCCGCTTCATTACCAATGCCAAAACCTCCTCTGACATCGCTTCATCATCCACTGCTCGCGCTATCACCTGCGCACCCACTAAAGTCGCCAATGTCACCAGTGCTTTTTCGTGGGCTTTTTTCTTACTGGTGGCGGGAATTATAGCCGTCAGCGCGCTATGCAGGCGCTTGGCAGCTGCTGTAAAGGCTGCGCGAACCGTTGGATTTTGGCGAGCTGCCTCTGCGCCCAGCGCAGCCATCAGGCATCCCGCCCCGGCATTGTCGCGATGACCTATGGATAAGTAATTTTTTATAAAATTGGTGAACGCATCCTCGCTGGAGTTAACGCGCCGCGCTTCGCCATCCTGCAGTAATTGATCCACAGCCCGCTCGCAGGCTTGTGCCATCAAATCATCTTTTGAATCAAAGTGCCCATAGAAACCGCCATGGGTAAGCCCCGCGGCTTTCATTAAATCGGCTACACCTATGCCATCAAAACCTTTTTCACGAAAAAGTTTGGCCGCAGTGGCGAGGATTTTTTCGCGGTTTTCAGCTGCCTGTTCTCTGCTGACTCTCATAACCCCCTCTGTTTAGCCTATAGGCCCGATAAGAAATAGTGATTGACAGTATACATGACGATCATCATATAATTTTATAAATGATGACCATCATGTAAGCAGAGGAAACCCAAATGAGCCAGCGTATTGTGATTACAGGCATGGGGATAGCCTCGCCTTTGGGACTTGGGGTAGAAACCGTATGGCAACGCTTATTAGCCGGACGCTCTGGCCTGCGAGGCTTGCCAGAGGAAATGGCAGCGGATATGCCAGCCAAAGTCGCCGGCCTGGTGCCGGATATTGCGGAGGACGCCGAGGGCGGGCTTGATCCCGATAAAGTGGCATCACCCAAAGATCAGCGCAAAATGGACAGGTTTATTTTGCTGGCACTAGCCGCAGCCGATGAAGCACTGAGACAAGCCAATTGGTTTCCACAAACCGAAGACGAAAAAGCGCGCACTGCAACTGTCATTGCATCCGGTGTAGGCGGTTTTCCAGCAATCGCCGATGCAGTGCGGACTGCCGATGAACGCGGTCTTCGAAAACTATCCCCTTTCACCATTCCTTCATTTCTCGTAAATTTGGCGGCAGGTCACGTTTCAATTAAGTATGGATTGAAAGGTCCTATAGGTGCACCGGTCACCGCTTGCGCCGCGGGCGTGCAGGCTATTGGAGATGCGGTACGCATGATTCGTGCGGGTGAAGCCGATATAGCGTTATGCGGTGGAGCCGAAGCCACAGTACACGCCGTGAGCCTCGGTGGTTTTGCCGCCGCACGTGCACTCTCCACCGGATTTAATGATACGCCCGAGCGCGCCTCACGCCCTTTTGACCGTGATCGCGATGGCTTTGTCATGGGCGAAGGTGCGGGCCTGCTAGTGGTGGAAACGCTCGAACATGCATTAGCTCGCAGCGCCAAACCTATTGCCGAAATTGTTGGCTACGGCACCAGCGCCGATGCCTATCACCTGACTTCCGGCAGCGAAGATGGCGATGGAGCAAAACGCGCAATGGATGCAGCACTACGTCAGGCAAATGTCTTGCCCGGGCAAGTGCAACACCTGAACGCCCATGCCACATCCACCCAGATTGGCGATAAAGGCGAGCTTGCAGCTATCAAACGTGTTTTTGGTGATGGCTGCACTATTGCGGTCACTTCCACCAAATCTGCCACCGGCCATTTACTGGGCGCCGCAGGCGGTATAGAGGCGATTTTTACCGCACTCGCACTGCGCGACCAGATAATTCCCCCCACCCTCAACCTGGAGAATCCCGATGAAGCTGCGGCAGGTGTAGACATAGTCGCTGGTAGCGCTCGTCCAGCGGCGATTGAATACGCGCTGTCTAACGGTTTTGGTTTTGGCGGAGTTAACGCCAGCATTTTGTTGAAACGTTGGCTCACCTGAAAATTTTGCCGATGCCTACTTATCAGCCGCGATACTTAAGGACATACTCGCGGCTCGCGTCCACCCGGATTGCCAATACGCATACAACCCAAAGGATTTTGCAATGAAAAAAGCCCTGACCACCTCACTCGCATTGTTTACCTGTCTGGCACTGCCCTTATTCGCCCAGGTACCTGTACAAGCAACCGCTGACCATAAAGCCCTGCTCGCCAGTAAAGATCCCAAACTGGCGGCCAACAAAAAGCTGGTGTACGACTTCTGGCGCGAAGTATTTGAAGGCGGCCATATGGAGCTTGCCCCCAAATACATGGCGGAGAGCTATATCCAGCACAACCCCAACGTCGCCACTGGCCGTGCAGCTTTTGTAGAATTTTTTAGCAAGATTAAAAAACCGCTGCCGATGGCCGACAAGGTAGCCGCACCTATAGTGTCTATTACCGCCGAAGGCGATCTAGTTACCATTACCTTTGTGTCGGAGAACAAAGACCCGAAAGATCCTGCCAAAACCTACACCACCACTTGGTTCGACATGTTCCGCATTGAAAACGGCAAGCTGGCGGAGCACTGGGACAATATGCAAAAACTCTAAAAAAACGGCAAAAAAACAGCTCCAGCCGGTATACTCGCTCCTCTTGTAGCTATCCCCTGTTTTATTCCATTGTTTTTATCCCGCACGAGAGGAGCGAACCTGTAATGTCGAAGTTCTGGAGTCAGGTGGTGCGCGAACTGGAGCCCTATGTGCCCGGCGAGCAACCGCAAATTGATGGTCTGATCAAGTTGAATACCAACGAGAGCCCCTACCCGCCCTCGCCAAAAGTGATCGATCTCATGACTCATGATGCCATCGACCGCCTGCGCCTCTACCCGGATCCCAATTCGCAAAAGCTGAAAAATACCATCGCCAACTATTACCGTGTTAAGGCCGAGCAAGTGTTTGTGGGTAATGGCTCTGATGAAGTGCTGGCGCTGCTGTTTATGGCATTTTTCCAGCAGGATAAGCCACTGCTGTACCCGGATATCACTTACAGTTTTTATCCGGTCTACTGCAAATTGTTCGGCATTGAATCTAAAACTATTGCGCTGCGCGATGACTTCACCATCAATTTTAGCGATTACAGCAGTGATAACGGCGGCATTATTTTCCCTAACCCCAATGCACCTACGTCGATTGGTATTCCTCTGGCAGAGATAGAAGTTCTGTTGCAAAAAAATACCGAATCCGTAGTTGTGGTGGATGAAGCCTATATAGATTTTGGCGGCGAGACTGCCATCAAGCTGGTGGACAAATACCCTAACTTGCTAGTCGTGCAAACACTCTCCAAATCGCGTTCGCTAGCCGGTATGCGTGTCGGCCTCGCCGTGGGACACAAGGATTTGATCGATGCGCTGGATCGCGTAAAGAATTCGTTCAACTCCTATCCTCTCGACCGTCTTGCTGAAGCGGCGACCGTGGTTGCGTTTGAGGATGATGATTATTTCAAAGCCTGCCGCGACAAAATTGTTGCAACTCGCGAATGGACAGTAGCAGAACTGGAAAAATTGGGCTTTGAGGTTTTGCCATCGCAAGCCAACTTTATCTTTGCCAGACCTATAGATAAAAACGCCGCGGAAGTTGCCCAGTATCTGCGCGACCACAAAATCCTGGTTCGTTATTTTAACAAACCGCGTATCGACCAGTTCCTGCGAATCACTATAGGTACCGATGAGCAAATGCAAAAAATGATTGAAGTGCTTAGCGCGCAATAATCTACACGCGAGCCGGCAACTCTTGCCGGTTCGCTTGCCTCCCCAAAACACCTCAATATTCCCCCATCCGAGCAAACCATTTGCTGTTAAAAGCGAAGTGGTAAATAGCAAGACTCCTGATGCATATAAACGTTTGACGCTAAATAACACCAGTATCATTTAAAATTATTATTTTCCTCTGTATCTAAATCATTTTCTGGATTTAATCATTCCTCATAACAAATTGAGAAATCGCTCGGTTTCCCTATAAAAAACACCTTTAAATGCCATATTTTTGCTTTTAATTTCCCTTCCTTAACTGGGTGTGGTTTGTTTATGGAGTAATCATCTAATGCAAAAAATGCTTTTTTAAATTTTTTGATTAGTATCAAAGATACTTTGAGTTGAATCGTGATTGCGCGAATCAACTCCTTCCACTTTGGATGCCCAGACACTACAAATCTCGATAGGAGACAGAGAAAATGAACAAGGCCGTAAGGATTTTCTCATCATTAATCACGTGCTTCCTTTTACTATTTAGCAACACAAGCCATACAGCTACCGTGAATGGCAATGTGGCGGTTACCGCTACCGTAGGTTCTGGTTGCCAGGTCAACAACAGTAATGTGACTTCGGGTGTTGTTGATTTTGGAGCATTAAGCTTTGGCAGTATTAATGCTATCTCCAACCAGAATATAGACGCACAAACCAACGGCTCAGGTAACGGAGGCATTGTGATGGAATGTTCGAACGGTACCACCTTTAACATCACACTCGACGATGGCCAGCATTTTGCCGCCGGCACCAGATCCATGGTTAACGGCGCCAATGCGTCTATCCTGCTCAATTACACCCTCTATCAAAATTCTGCACGCACTGTTCCCTGGACAACTTCCAGCGCTCTCACCGGTACAGCCAATGGCGCCCCTACAACCTTTAATATTTATGGCCGTATTCCGGGCGGACAGAGTGGCATTTCTGCCGGCAGCTATACGGATACAGTGCATGTGGTTATCACCTGGTAAACCATGCGCGTATAGATAGGTTATGCAGGGCAAAGCAATGAGCAGCAAATTAATAATGATGCTGACTTTATGTGTTTGTCCTGTATTAGCAGCCAATGACCAAACAAAAACAGCCACAGCAACCAGCGTGCAATTGGAAGTTATCAATGGCTGCCTGCTCAACAATAGCAGTGCTAATGCCGTATTAGGCACGCTGGATTTTGGCCAGGTGTATAACCTCAACGCGCTTAAAGATGCGGTATCTACATCGGGCAACGGCACCATTGAATTGCGATGTACACCTGGTACCACGGCAAAAATTACGCTAAATGCCGGCCTCTATGGTAGCGATGTTAATAATCGCAAAATGAAATTAAACACAGGGGCGGCAACCTTAAACTATCAGCTATACACAGCAGCTGATCGCCTGACAGTTTGGGATAACACCATTGGGATATCAGTCAACTTCACCAGCGATATCACCCGATCATTTCCGATTTATGCCCGAATACCTGTGCAATCCACGCCCCAAAGTGGGCAATACAGTGATCAGGTAACGGTAACTATTAGCTATTAAATAACAAACGTTTTTAATTACTGGCAATTTTTTGATGTAAATAAAGTGCGCAGGGATACATCATGGATTTTCGCTGGATATTGTCATTTGCATTCTGGTGGGCAGCGGCAGCCCAGGCGGCGAGCCTGGCGGTGTGGCCCATTAATCCACGCCTGGATGCACCCGCCTCTTCAACACTGGTGTGGGTAAAAAATAATAGTAACGATGCAACTGTCACCTTGCAGGCGCGCATTTTTTTGTGGCAACAAACCAATAACGACGATGAACTTATCGCCCAGGATGAACTGGTAGTAAGCCCGCCAATGATTGAAGTAAAGCCGGGGGCACAACAAATTTTTCGCGTCGTTAATCGCACAGGAGCTTTGGTTGCCACCGACAGGGAAAAAAGTTTTCGTGTATTGATTGACGAAATCCCCCGACCAACAACCACACCCAGCAGCGCATTAAAATTCCAGATGCGCTATTCACTGCCATTGTTTGTTGGCACCCCCATAGGGCTGCAAGACAAAAGCAAGGAAGACAAATTAAAAGTGATGGCAAAAGGGTTGAGTTATAAAATTGTGCAGGATGATAAAGGCGCGAGTATTGAAATCAATAATCGCAGCAACGTCCATTCACGCCTGAGCAATGTCGCCATTATCAATGGCGAGCGGCAACACAGTCTGAGCGATGGTTTGCTCGGTTATATTTTGCCTTCTGCCAGCCGCCGCTGGCCGTTAACCAGTGAGCAACTGGCCAGCTTAAAAAATGCTGGTGCAAGCCTTAGTTTCCAACAGGATCGTATGGAGCTTCGCATTGTGGCAGAACCTTAAATATTGGGCACTGCTGTTGCTAGTTTGCTCGCCTTTGGCAGCCGCTGAAGAACGGCTCTATCTCGAAGTTATTGTCAACGATACCAGCTCGGGAAAGGTAATAGAGATAGTGCACACAGACAACAATGATTGGCGGTTGACTTACAGCGATCTGCTTTCACTGGGGTTAACACTCAATTTACCTGCAACCGAGTTTGTACTCTTAAGCCAGATTGCCGGAGCGCGCGCTAATTACAACGCGGAGTTACAACAACTGTTTCTCACCTTGCCCAGTAATATGTTGCCCTTGCAGCGACTGGCCATGCGCCCATCACAGGATGCGAGTGTGCGAGCCCAACGCGATCATGGCGCTTATGTGAATTACGATTTTTTTTCACTGGCGGGCAACCCTCGCATCCGCCAATCATCGCTCTGGCACGAGCTCTATTATTTTTCTCCAGACTTTTTTGTTAGCAGCAGCGGCTTGCTGCAAACACATATCCAGTTTGCTGACGAGCAATCCCAAACCAGCCAACAATTACAGCAGCGACAGATAAGTAATTACACGCGTTTTGAAAGTGCAATCCAATGGGATGACGAACAGGCACTGCGCACCACCGCCATCGGCGATGTCATCAATGCAACACCCAATTGGGGACGCAGCATTCGCATGGGCGGGGTCAGGTTTGCGCGCAATTACGAATTATCACCTAACCTGATTACTTATCCGCTGCCAGAGTTTTATGGCGAGAGCGCCCTGCCCGGCAGTTTGTCACTGCTGATTAACGACCAGCTGCGGCTGCGTGAATCTATTACGTCGGGCCCGTTTTTGATCGACGCCATGCCCTATATTTCCGGCGCGGGCACTGCGCAAGTCATCACAACCGACACCCAGGGCCAGCAGACAAAACGCGACGTGAATTTTTATATCTCCAGCGAATTACTGATACCCGGCATGCTGGATTACGATGCGACCCTTGGCTATGCGCGCGAGGATTTTGGCCTGGCGTCAGATCACTATGGTAGCCGTCCTGTATTTAGCGGCAGCCTGCGTTATGGCCTTACGCCTCGCCTCACGCCGCAAGTCATGCTGCAACAGGGTGACGGACTCAACCTCGCCGGTGCCGGGTTAAGCTTCCTGGCGGGTAACCTTGGTGTGGTTGAGTTATCCCACAGCTATAGCGATTACCAGCAAACATCCGGTTCGCAAACTGGCATCGCCTATAACTACAGCAACAGTGTTCTAGGTGTTAACGGGCGCTATTTAAAACGGCGCGGCGATTATTATGACCTGGGCAATCTGGAGCACAGCGCCCAGCAAAACGATGAAGCGCAGCTGGCCTTTTCAGTGCAGCGCCGCAATCTGGGCACCTTTAGCCTCGGCTACTTCCGCATTTCCGAGCGCGAACAACCGCCGGTTTCACTCATCACGTTTTCATGGAGCAAATATTTTCGCTCCGGGCTTAGCCTGTTCCTCAGCAGCAACCATCGCCTCAACAGCCGCGGTAGCGACGCCATTACACTGGCAATCAGCCTTCCCCTTGGGGCCAGCGACAGCCAGCTTAGCGCCGCCGCTGTGCGCGACACCAATAGCGAGTGGAGCCAGCAAATACAGACGATGCGGGTAGCACCCTACGCTGGTGGCCTGGGCTGGAATATAGGTGCGGACAACAGCAGCAATCACCAGGCGTTTGCCGTTGCCAATTGGCGCGGGCAACAGTGCGATCTAGCCGCCGGATACTACAAAGCGGCCGATGAACAGCAATATTCGGCCGAGTTGAGTGGAGCGCTTATCACTATGGATGGCGATATCTATGCCAGCCGCACGGTAACCGACGCCTTTGCACTGGTGGATACGGGCCAAAAAGATATACCCGTCATGGTCGGCAACAAGCTGATAGGCACCACCGACAACCATGGCAAGTTGTTGGTGCCGGATTTATACAGCTATCTGGAAAACCACCTTTCTATTGACCCATTGGAACTACCCGCCAACGTGACCATGGGCTCGGTCGAACAAAATCTGATGCCACGTCGTCGCGGTGGCATACACGTGAAGTTTCCGATCAGCTTTACGCCTTCAGCCATTGTCAGCATCTACTCAACCCCCAATGAGCCCATTCCCGCCGGTGCTCAACTGCAAACCGCCGATGGCAGCCAGGAATATCTGGCGGGTTGGAATGGCGAGATCTACGTAGAAGTATTGGATAAACCCATAACCCTCTATTGGGCCGAGGGCCAATGCCAGGTGACAGTCACGCCGGCCAAGGACAACACCCAGGCGCTGCCCAAGCTAGGCCCTTTTTACTGCCAACATCCAGAGGTGGCTCCATGAGGCGAGTACTGTGGCGGTTAATCCTATGCACTTTGTCCTGGCTCAGCCAGTCGAGCCATGCCGCCTGCGCCGCCAGTGCGGCTACATCACCCGCAACTGTCAGCTTCGGCAGCCTGGCCTCGCAAACATTCACCACGGGGGGCATATCCCCAAATGGCTCAGTGCAGGACGCCACCTTCAGTGTGACCTGCTCCATAGCACTCAGCCTTGGCTTACTCAGTAACAGTTCTACTTGGCTGCGCATGACCGCGCAACAACCCCTAACCATGTCCAACGGCACTGACAGCATTTCCTACATCATCGCCAGCAACTCCACCTATACCCCATCAATCAGCGCGCAAAACGGCAGTATTGGCGGTCCCTCTGGCTTCAACCTGATCACCCTGGGTTTACTGACGCTCGGTCGGGTAGATATACCGCTGCATATAGCCACCACAGCTACCAGTATCTGGCCAAGCGCCGGCACCTATACTGGCACCCAGACCTTATTAGTCGACGGCACCATGTGCGTACTCTTGAGCGTCGGAAACGTATGTATAGGGAGTAACCCGGTCAATTCGACAGTCACCATGAACCTGTCGCTAACGGTCAGTAAAAGCTGTGAGTTTATTAGCACACCCACCAGTGCCAGCTTTGGACAAGTGAGCTTTTTGGAAAATGCGGGGACAATACAATTGAGCGCAATCTTGCGCTGTACAAAATCAGAGGACTACGCGTTTTATCTGGATAATGGCGATAACTTCAGCGGGGGTGTCCGCCATCTGAAAAGCCCAACAGGCACACTCATCCAATACGACGTTCTACAACCCAACAGCACCCAGATACTCAACTCCAGCAACCCCCTCTCCCGTATAGGTACAGGCCTGGATGAAGCGCTCGCCATTCCGCTGAAAATCACCAGCAACCAAAGCACACCCGCAGCAGCCATCTATAGCGACAACATACGCATGGTGATTGAGTATTAGGAATCTGAAGGTCTAATGGAGAGGAGAAATGGGTGCAGCGCTACTCCGCACCTGGACCACCCTGAATAGTGAAATACTTGTCCATACCCGTCCACTGCAAAATATCCCAAACCTCTTTGGTGCAATGGCAAAGCTTGATATCGCCGCGCGTAGAGCCTTTTTCCTCTTTAAACATCAGCAGCATGCCAAGGCCGGTTAAGGTGAGGCTGGGCGTTTGGGTAAGGTTGAACTCATATTGCTCGGCCCCCGTACCCGCCGTTTCATCGATCATACGGCGCCATTCGCCACGGATGTTTTGATCCAGGCTGCCGGAAATGCTGATTCGCAAACCATGGCCGTTATTAATAGGCACCCAGTCGACGCTGGCTCCATGGTTGGCCTCTATAACGGCACGCTTGAGTCCTGCCCCGGCGGAAATGGGGATATTACGTACAGGCTTGGAAGGTGCATGAGGGCGCATAGCCGGTGGACGCTTAACTTCAGCCACTGGTGCTTTAGCCCCAAAATTGTCATCAAAGACAACATGATCATCCCAGGTGGTGGGTTGATTCTGGGTGCTGATCACATCATCGATAACCTGACCACGCGCCTTTTTGGCTTGGGATTGGTCGTCGGGAGATCGGGTAATATTGTTCTCGCCTGTAAAGGGCACATTGCGCCGCATCTAGCGTTAACCTCTCGCATCGGGCATAACAATCACAAAATTGACAGCCAATAAACCTAGTCTTTTAAAAGTATAGATAAATTGATGAATGGCACGAAGATTATTTTTCACCCGGCTATTGTCTGCCCAGCGGTAACACCCTGTGTAACCGGAACGGTAACGAAATCTTTTATTACAGACATGAGTAACGTTTTTGTTTATGATGAGGAAAAGATATATCCGCTAATTCATTGGCGGTGTGAGGAGTAAGGCCCGGGAGTTTCATTGCCTTGATTGTATGTTTGCAAGGTAGCTAGGCCGCCAGGCTCCGGGTTAACCCGCGCTTGAGCAGCAGGACTCTCTTCAGAAGCCTGCTCGCGGCTATCACTATTTATGTTTTAAGTGATATGAGTGCATGTGGTAGCCCCATGCCGACAATCACCCCCAGCGGGTCAATATGCCGAACAAGAACAACGCTGTGGAATTGATTAAAAAATTCCAGCAGCTTTTTACCAACCTGAATCACAAACAAATTGCCGAGCGACTCGTTAAACTGGTAGTCGCCAAAGCCGCTATTTCCCGCGCTGTATTGGTTGTCGAACGCGATAGCCATCTCTACGTAGAAGCCATAGCCCATCAGCAAGAAGCCGAATTATTAGTCAGCGGCATAGCCACGTCCCTGACACGCCTTAACTATTTACCCCATCATCACATACACCAGGTGTTTGATAAGGGTGAACCCCTGGGGCTGGATACCGATGAGATAAAACTCATGGGCGCCATGTTTACCCAAAAGGGCTGCAAATCCTGCTATCTGCATCCTATTAAGGAAAACGATAAAACTATCGCCGTGTTTTACATGGAAGCCGAACTGGGCCTGCCGCATCTCAACCTGGCAGTCGCCGAGCTGGATACTGTCTGGACCTTCAGCTCATTGCTGGTCCGCCAAGTGATAGACATGTGGCACCATGAGGAGCAATCCGAACGTTTCCGCCTCGCTGAACAAGCGCTCTGGGCGAGCGAAACTTACCTCAATGCAATTTTGCGTTATTCACCCGCGCTGATTTCAGTAAAAGACCTGGACGGCAACGTGGTACTCGCCAGCGAACACTTCAAACAGATGGCGAATATCGACGAAGCGGGATTCGTCGGCAAAAACGTATTTGATGTATACCCGAGAGATGTTGCCCAATCCATTTGCGATATAGACGCCGCCACCAAAAACAAACAGCAGACCTATGAGGTCGAGCTGGATTTAATGCACAAAGATGGCAGCCTGCATACTTATCTCATGGTGAAGTTTCCGCTGCGCAATAAAGAAAATAACGTGTTTGGCGTGTGCACCATAGGCACCGACATCTCCGAGCGCAAACTCGCAGAAAACGCCTTGCGTGAGCAGCAGTCGCGCCTCAACTACATGGCCTTCCACGACGCACTCACCGCCCTGCCCAACCGCTCGTTGTTTTATGATCGTATTTATCACGGCCTCGCCCGTGCGCGCCGCGCAAACAGCAAAGTTGCACTTATGCTGTTGGATATCGATCGTTTTAAAAACATCAATGACAGCCTGGGCCACGACGCCGGCGATTTGCTGCTCAAAGCCATAGCCACACGCCTGAATGAAGGTGTGCGCGATATGGACACAGTGGCGCGTTTGGGCGGCGACGAATTTGTGGTGGTTCTCGAAGGCGTACACGATATTGAAGACGTCAGCTTTGTAGCCAACAAATTGCTGGTCACACTCGCGCGCCCGTTAGAAATCAGCGGCCACGAAATTACATCAACGGTCAGTATCGGCGTGAGTATTTTCCCTGATGATGGCTCCGACACAGACGAACTCTTGAAGAACGCCGATATCGCCATGTACAAAGCGAAAGAGGCCGGCAAAAACAATTGCCAGTTCTACACCAAAGGCATGAACGCCACGGCAGTAAATTATCTGCTGTTGGAAAATGATTTGCGCCGCGCACTTGAACTCAACCAATTTACCCTGCACTACCAACCGCAAATCGATTTGCGCAATGGCGATCTAATGGGTGTTGAGGCCTTGGTGCGTTGGCAACATCCGGATCGCGGCCTGGTTTCGCCCGCACATTTTATTCCGCTTGCAGAAGAAACCGGCCTGATTGTGCCCATCGGTGAATGGGTACTGCGTGAAGCCTGTCGCCAGCAAAAGCTCTGGCTGGACGCAGGCAAACGTGTGGGCAAGATGGCCATCAACCTGTCACCGCGACAGTTCCGCCAGAAAAACTTCCCCGGTAAAGTGGAAGCCATTCTGCGTGAAACAGGCTTATCTCCTGAGCATCTGGAGCTGGAAATCACCGAGAGCTGCGCGATGGAACACGCCGGCGAAACCATCAACCAGCTCAATCAGTTGAACCAAATGGGAATGTACCTGGCGATTGATGACTTTGGCACTGGCTATTCATCCCTCGCCTATTTGCAGCGTTTCCCGATCCAGAAACTAAAAATCGACCGCAGTTTCGTCAATGATATCCACGACGATCACAACGACGCCGCCATCACCAAAACCATTATCGGCCTCGCGCATAGCATGCAGCTTAGGGTCGTTGCGGAAGGCGTGGAAACCCAACACCAGGCTGATTGGTTACGTCAACAAGGCTGCGACCAGGCCCAGGGGTTCCTCTACTCCAAACCTATGTCGGCCAAGCAATTTGAAAACCATTTCCACGGCGGTCGCTTTTGTTTTGATGGCACGGTGATTCCACTGGAAAGTTACAAGCTCGGTGCTTAACCGTACTGCATCAGTTGCAAAAAAAGCCGGCAAATTGCCGGCTTTTTTTGTATGCGATTATTGCTAATTTTTGTATCGCCAGCCCTTCTGCTACCCCTTGCCTTTCGTCTTGTTATTGTTCGGTCGGGCATTCTCTTCAATAAAAGCGATGATGATGTCTGCAATATTTTTCTTAGTGGCCGCTTCAATGCCCTCCAGCCCTGGTGACGAATTCACTTCCATCACCAAAGGTCCCCGCGCCGAACGAAGCAAGTCCACACCAGCCACCTGCAAGCCCATGGTATGAGCAGCTTTAATGGCCGTGGTACGCTCCTCTGGCGAAAGTTTGGTCACCCTTGCACTGCCGCCGCGGTGCAGATTGGAGCGAAACTCTCCTTCCTGCGCCGTGCGCTGCATAGACGCCACCACTTTGCCGCCCACCACAAAACAGCGAACATCGCTACCGTTGGCCTCTTTAATAAACTCCTGCACCAGAAACTCAGCACCCAGCTCGCGGAAGGCTTCGATCACACTCTCTGCCGCCTTGGCGGTTTCTGCCAGCACTATGCCGCGCCCTTGGGTACCTTCACAAAGCTTAAGTACTAATGGTGCACCGCCTACCAGTTTGATCAACTCCTTGGTGTCATGGACATTGTAGGCAAAGCTTGTCTTTGGAAGACCAATACCTTTGCGCGAAAGCAACTGCAAAGCTCGCAACTTGTCGCGTGAGCGGCCAAGAGCCACAGATTCCGTCAGGCAGTAGACGCCCATCATTTCAAACTGACGGATCACCGCCAGCCCATAGTGAGTTACAGAAGCGCCTATACGCGGGATCACCGCATCAAAGCCTTCCAGCTTTTCGCCCATATACCAAATGGCCGGGCTGGCGGAGGTGATATCCATATAGCACTTGAGGATATCTATCACTCGCACCTCGTGGCCGCGCGCCAGACACGCTTCCACCAAGCGTTTGGTGGAGTAGAGATGGCGGTTGCGCGACAAAATAGCTATTTTCATAAACGATTGAACCTGGATTAATTATCCGTTTGACCTATAGGGCCTGAGATTATTCGATGTTGGGCAGGTTTTTGTTCCCACCCAGTAAAAAGGACCGGCCGCTATCCACCAGATAGCGCCGCTTGAGCGCACTGCGGCCAATAAGCATGCGAAACATCATGGTCTCGCGATCAGTAAGGGTTACCTCTATAAGGCGCGGATTACCCCGAATCATTAGTGTAGTTTCGATTACCGGACGCCACTCGGCATGGCCGCCGGAGTCCGTCACCCGTCGCACATCCTTTACCCTTGCCTCACATTCCACCACCTGACTGTTGCAGCCCTGCAATGGATGGACACCAAACTTGACCCAAGCCACTCCATCCCGCTCAAAACGCTGTACGTAAAAGGCATGGAGCGCACTGGTACGAGCCCCTGTATCCACCTTGGCTTTTATATGGTCTATCGCCAAATCCGGTAGGCCAACCCATTCGCGCCAGCCAATAATTTGCTTCTGCGCCGGTAGACCAGCGGAGGTCAATAATGTGTGCGGATCGTCCAAACCAGCCTCCTTAGAACTTTCGTTACATTATAGGTGTAATAAATGAAGGTTTTAGTCATTAATCCCTTCAAGTACTAAAAGAAATATTCCAGCGCCTTTTTTAATATTTTTCTTTTTTTTTGAAATAGCCTATGGTAAATAGCGCGGGTCAAATTGATCCCCAAAACCTGTTATTACCGGAGCACTCAGATGTCAGTTGATGTAGATACTCAAGATTCGGACTTAATTGGCGATGCTGGTATAGATGTCGAGGAAGACGTTGCCCCCAAACTGACCGGCAAAGAAGCAAGCCAGCATACGCTGGAAATGCGTCGCAAACTGGAAGATCGTCTGGAGCGCAAGCGCATCAAAGATCAGCTGGGTTACGACGATATTTCTGATCTGGACTTCTAACCCCTCTGTGGGCACCAGCCCATCCACAAGGCTTTGATGTCAGCTGCGTTAAAGCCTTGATTCCTTCTCCTTTTCCAATCCCCTCAAAACTCCTCTACCGTCTTTTAATCGCCGTTTATAGCCCCGTTTCGCCTGATTTTTAATCAAACATCTATAAATTAGTTATAACAAAGCCTTCAAACAAACCAAAGAATGATTGAAGTTTAATCAATTTTTGCCGCTAAGCTATTAGTCATCAAGTATTGGTGAGAATTTCTGCATCTATTCCTGCCGGAGGCATACATGAGCGTTTCAGCCCTGACCCCAACCATCAGCTCCCAACAATCCCTGCCCTCACTTGCAACGGATGTCGGGAAAAAGCCGGATGCGGGTAAAAATCCGGTCACACAAACCCAGCTGAAAGTGGATGCCAGTGCGGATAAACGCCAGACAGCTTTGCAGGTAGTGAACAACACCCTGGCAAAAGCCTACGAAAAACTGGGTTTGCGCGGGCAGAGCGCCACGGCCGATTACTCAGCGTTCGAGCCGCTAACAGCCGAAAAAGTCGCTAATAATATCCTCGGTTTTATCGAGCGCCGCTTACAGTTGGACAAAGCGGATGGCGCCACCCAGGAACAATTGCAATCGCGCCTTGAAGCCGGCCTGAAGGGCTTTAAGAAAGGCTTTGCCGAAGCCTCTGAGCAATTGAAAGCGCTGGATATGTTGTCACCCGAGGTTGCCGCCGATATAGGCAAAACCAACGATTTGGTGCTCAAGGGCATAGATGACTTGCGCTCGAAATTTATTACCAATGCCACAGCCCCACAAACTCCCGCTACCGGCGAAAACCAAACCGTTAAAACCGCTCCCAAAGCGCCGGCTACATTGGACGTTCCCGATTTTGTTCCCAAAGCACAAACCAAAGACAGCTATAGCAACTATGAATATGCCCGCGCCCGCGAGTTCAGTTTTGAGCTGACCACCAAAGAAGGTGACAAAGTCAAAATTACCGCGAGCGCCAGTGAAGGCTTTGCCTATGAAACCAATGAAAACAGCAAAGGTAAAAGTGTGAATGGCAGCTACAGCACCAGCCAAGCCATGTCATTACAAGTTGAAGGCAACCTCAGCGATGAAGAGCTGGGCGCTATTAATGAATTGTTAGGTAAAGTGAATGATTTGGCCGGCGAATTTTTTGACGGCGACTTGGATAAGGCTTTTGCCCAAGCCCAGGAGTTGGGTTACGACCAGGATCAGATAGGCAGCTTTTCACTCAACCTCGCCAAGGTAGATATCCAACAAGTTACCCAAGCCTACAAAGCTTTCGAGCCAACAAGCACAGAAAGCGCGTCGCCAGCCTTGAGCGAGCAATTATTACCGCTGGGCAATTTTATTCGCGACCTGTTGAACAGCATGAATTACGCGTCCCTTTTCCCGGAACCCGAAAAATTACTGGGAGATATAGCCAAGGCGGGTACTGACGATCAAGAACAAGGCACAAGGTTGCAAGCCTTTATCGAAAAAATGCTGGGACTGACAGACAAGGAACCGACAACTGAAGAACCAGCAACTAAAGAGCCAGCCATTAAAGAGACGCAAGCCTAAACGCTGACCGAAAGAATAGCGCAAGAAAAAACCGCCAGCTTGATGCTGGCGGTTTTGTTTCATCAGAAGCGGAAGCTCACGCCCAGCATGGTGGTGTTGTCATCATCAGAATCTGTATAAGCCAAAGTACCACTGATATTTTCAGTGAAGAATTTGGTTGTTCGTATTGTGTATGACTCGCCAAAATCATCAGTATCGGAATATTGGGCGCCTACACTGAAGGTGCGATCAAAATAAAAATCACCGCCAATTTCATATTCAGTGTCTTTATCGCCGTTTGTTACACCAGCTTCCACATTAATAAACTGATCGCCAATGGCAGTAACATATTTTGCATGTATGTTTGCGTCGTAACCTTCATCGTGATTATAAGTTGTGGTAACTAATAAACCGTCTATAGGCGTCACACCAACAGTGGTAAACCAGTTGTTGTAAGTTTCATCCGAACCATCAACATGCCAGCCACCCGCCTTTACATACAAAAAGTTTTCTGGAATATAGAATTCTGCACCCGCCAAATAAATTTGCGCGTCGCTATGGCCGTTTTGCTTGGGTATATGATCAACACCCGCAAATACATTGCTGTTTTTTCCGAGATAAGCCGCTTCAGCCAAGGGTAAATTGTCGGTACGCACCGCGTTAAAAAAATATTTGCCTATCAATGCGTAATCCTTTTCTTCGCTATTGACACCATCATAGTCTGTGCGCTGGGCAACTAATTGCACATCTGCTTGATAGGATTCTGCACCCGCAATAGCAGACATAACCAGACCACAAGCAGCCACCAGTATTTTTACTTTCATAAGGATTTCCCTCTTTACTAACACAATAAAACCCGGCCATTGCAGCCGGCAATAAAATTCATCGGTGCAACCCTAACAGTTTTGGCTGAACAATAAGTGAATAGAGTTTTGGATTGGTGTCAGGCGTCACAATAGCAGCTGAACTTTTGTCCATCTTCCAGACGCATGGCAGTAAGAGCTCCGCCCCAGACACAGCCTGTATCCAGCGCGTACACATTGGGGTAGTCCACTTTGCCTTCAAGGGCAGCCCAGTGGCCAAAGATAATTTTTTCATCGCGAGTTTTTCGATCGGTGTGTGCAAACCAGGGCGAAAAACCTAAAGGTGCACCCGCTGCACTTTCCTTGGTTTCCAATTCGAGCATACCTTCGTCCGTGCAAAAACGCATACGTGTAAAATAATTGGTGATGAGCCGTAAACGCTCCATGCCAATCAATTTGTTTTTCCAGCGACTAGGTTGGTTACCATACATATTGGCTAAAAAATCGCTGCAATATCGGCTTTGCAAAACAGCTTCCACTTCACGCGCATGCGTTTGAGCCTGATGCAAAGTCCACATAGGTGGAATGCCAGCATGCACCATGGTGTAACCCAACTTTTCATCTGTGTGCAAAAGTTTGCCCTGAATTAACCAGTCGATTAGTTGTTGGCGATCAGGCGCATTAATGAGCGACTGCAATGTATCGCTTTGCCCGTTGCGGCGCAGACCGTAGGCCACCGCAATAAAATGCAAATCGTGATTTCCCAACACGAATTCGACAGATGAGCGAATGGAATATAAAAATCGCAAAGTGGCAAGTGAATCCGGGCCACGATTAATTAAATCGCCGACCAGCCAAAGCGAATCCAACTCAGGGTTAAATGCAATTTTCTCCAACAGGCACTGCAGTGCATCGTAGCATCCCTGAATATCGCCGATTGCATAGGTAGCCATAAAAACCCAGCTCCGTTTTTATAATAATCAGTGAATCGCGTAAGGCGGAACCAGCGCGAACGCAGGGATTTCAGCATCAAACATACTGCCGCTCTCGGCGCGCATTTGATAAGTGCCCTGCATAATGCCAGTTTCGGTTTCCAACACTACACCGCTGGTATAGGTAAAGCTTTCACCTGGCGCAAGATTGGGCTGTTCCCCCACAACACCAATGCCCTGCACTTCTTGCAGCTTGTCGCGCGCATCGCGTATATACCAATGGCGACTGATCAGCTGCGCTGCTTCATCGCCCTCGTTGGCAATGGTAATCGTATAGGAATACACATAACGCTGCTGTGGCAGCGTTTGCTCGGGAAGATAATTGGTTGTTACATTCACCAAAATTTTATGGGACATAGAATTAAAACTTATTGCCCGGCATCAGCCGTTGGTTTCAGAGTATCCAGCAAATTACTGGTGGCGACATAATCGGCCAGCGAAATTTCCTCAGCACGCGCCCCCAGATCGATTGGCAATTGCTCCATCACATCGGCGCCCAACAATTGCTTGAGCGCATTGCGCAAGGTTTTGCGACGCTGCTGAAACGCAACATTCACCAGGTTTTCAAGGGTTTTGATATTAGTCGCTTTGTGAGGTAAATCTTTGTACGGCACCAGACGCACAATCGCCGAATCTACTTTGGGCGCAGGGTCAAACGAGGTGGGCGGCACATCAAACAAATCCTCTACTGCGCAGTAGTATTGCACCATGATACCCAAGCGCCCGTAAGCGCTCTCACCCGGTTGCGCCGCCATGCGCTTAACCACTTCTTTTTGCAACATGAAGTGCATGTCTTGCACGCGATCGCTATAGCTCAGCAGATGAAAAATCAGCGGAGTGGAAATATTGTATGGCAGGTTGCCCACAATACGCAGCGGCCGCTCTTCTTTAATTAGCTGCGCAAAATCAAATTGCAACGCGTCTGCCTGGAACAATTGGAAATTCGGATGCTTTTCGAATTTGATTTTTAACCAGGGAACCAGATCGCGATCCAGCTCAATAACCGTCAGGTTATCGCAGCTATCGGCTAACAATTGCGTGATAGCACCTTTACCCGGACCAATCTCGACTATGTTGTCCTGCCGTTGCGGATGCACGGCACGCACTATGTCGCGGATAATGCCGTGATCAATCAAAAAGTTTTGCCCAAAACGCTTACGCGCTTTATGGGATGATTCGTGATTCAATAATTTTTTTGTCATGTTCTTTGCGCGCGCTCGCGCGCCTCTACCATTTCCAACGCATAAGCCAGGGCCGTGCGCAAACTGCCAAGATCCGCTTTACCGGTTGCGGCCAAATCCAGCGCGGTGCCGTGATCTACCGAGGTGCGAATAATGGGTAAACCCAGGGTGACATTCACTGCCTGGCCAAAACCTTTATATTTCAATACGGGCAATCCCTGATCGTGATACATAGCCAAGACTGCATCGGCATTATCTAAATATTTAGGGGTAAACAGTGTATCTGCTGGCAAAGGACCAATTAAGTCCAGACCTTCTGTGCGGAGCTGCTTGAGCACCGGCTCAATCACGTCGATTTCTTCGTGCCCCAAATGACCACCTTCGCCAGCGTGAGGATTGAGTCCGCAGACATAAATTCGCGGTTGGGCGATACCAAACTGAATTTGCAAATCGCGATGCAAAATGCGGATAACCTGGGTCAACTCGGTGGCGTTAATGGCATCAGCTACATCGCGCAATGGCAAATGCGTAGTAGCCAGCGCGACGCGCAAACCTTTGGTCGCCAACATCATCACCACTTTTTCCGTGGCCGTTTTATCCGCGAGATACTCTGTGTGGCCACTGAAGGCAATACCCGCATCGTTAATAACACTTTTATGCACCGGCCCCGTCACCAGCGCAGAAAATTCACCGCTGCTGCAACCTGCAATCGCGGCGTCCAGCGTGTGCAAAATATAAGGTGCATTGGCAAGGTTAAGATGGCCGGGTTGTACGGGGGCGGCCAGCGCAACGGGCAATACAGCAAGTTCACCAGCTGCAGATGGCCTTGGCTTGTCCGCAGGATTTATTTCGCGCAGCACCAGTGGCAACCCCAAGGCTTGCGCGCGTGCCTTGAGTAATTCAGGATCGGCAATAGCAACAATTTCGTGGGGCTGCGCTTCTTGCGCAAGGGTCACCACCAAATCCGGACCTATGCCAGCTGGCTCACCGGGGGTGAGCGCCAAGCGGAAACAATGTGTATCCATATCGCACCTTGATCAGCTAAAAACCACGTAGGCAAGCAAAAAAATATTGACTCATCACAAAAATCAAAACGCGGCCGGACAAGTGTATAACTTATCCGGCCGCGTCTATTGGATTGCGAAACTAACTAGAGACCAGACACGATTTATATTTTGATCTCTACGAAAGCGTCTTCGCGAATCTGGGTCAGCCACAATTGGTATTCTTCGTCAAAACGACGAGAGCGAATAACATTTTGCGCCTGGTTGCGCTTCATCTGATCGCTCATGTCTTCTTTGCGACGCTCAAGCACTTGCAATATGTGCCAACCGTATTGGCTCTTGAAAGGGCGACTGATTTTACCTACCTGGGTGTTACCCATAGCCTCTTCAAAAGCGGCTACAAACATACCGGGAGTAGACCAACCCAGATCACCACCACTCAACATAGAGCCAGTATCTTCAGAGTTTTCTTTCGCGAGCTTGGCAAAATCCTCGCCTTTTTCGATACGATCTTTTAACACAAGTAATTTATCACGCGCCTGGTTGTCGTCCATGATTTCAGAGGTTTTCACCAGAATGTGACGCGCATGGGTCTGCTCAATCAATTGGGCACCGCCGCCACGCTGCTCCATATTTTTCAGGATGTGGAAGCCAGCACCACTGCGGAAAGGCGCTGTTACTTCGCCCACCTTCAGACCTGCCAACTGGTTGCCAAACAGCTCAGGTAATTGCGCGAGTTTACGCCAGCCAATATCGCCACCTTGCAGGGCAGCCTGATCGTTGGAGTTGGCAATCGCCAATTGTGCGAAGTCACCGCCGGCTTGTAGTTTTTGCTGGATATCTTTGGCTTTTTTCTCCGCTGCTGCAATGGTATCCGCATCGGCACCACTGGGCACAGCAATTAAAATATGACCAATATGGTAATCAGGAGAGGTGGCAAATTTGCCATCGCTGGACGCCAGGAAATTATCAATTTCCTGCTGGCTGATTTTAATACGGCTACTCACCACACCTTGTTGCAAATGGTTCATGGTAATTTCATCGCGAATCTGGCGGCGCAAACCCTCCAGGGTTAATCCCTGACGAGTGAGATCGGCAATGAACTGTTCATGGGTCATCTGGTTCTTTTGAGCGATGCGATCAATCGCCTGGTCAACTTCCGCCTCTTCCACTTTAATTTCATAGCGGTTGGCCAAACCCAGCTCAATGCGTTCCAGAATAAGTTGCTCCAGTACTTGCTTGCGCAATACCGACTCTTCGGGAAGTTCGTTGTACTGGCCTTTCAAACGGGTGAGTACTGATTGCATACGATCGCGCAATTCACTTTCCAGCACCACGTCTTCATCGACAATGGCAACAACCTTATCGAGGTTCTGGGCTTTGGCGGCCATGGCGTGTGGGCCAGCCATTAGCAACAGGCCCGCAACACACAGGCTCCAACAGGTTTTGCTCAGTTTTATCTGCATAGTCATCACTTTATTTTGGTATTAGCGTAAATGTTTACTGCGCTCTTCAAAGCCAGGCATGGCTTTGTCCAGCAATTGGCTGATGCGCTGATCCATGCTGCCAAAGCCTTTCAGCTCCAGCTCAAACATGATCCCCGGCTCATAGTCGTCATTGGTAACGTGGGCGAGGAAGTTGGGCGTACCATAGTCAATCCGCAACCAGCGACGACCCAGTATGCGCAGGCGGTAGCAACAATCGTTGTATTCGAGCCCCGCAAAGGTGTCGAGTTCCACGTCATGGGTAAAATCGTGGTTATTGCGCGCAACTACGCTCCAACGGCTATTAATTGGCCAGAGCATGGACACATCTAACTGATCAATTTCGTCAGTTGATTGATAGAGCGGCGCGTCAATGACGGTCGAGTCGCTAACCAATGGCTTTAGCGTGTAGCGATAGGCCAGATTGAAAATACGGTAGTGTTCATCCAGGTAATGCAAACCAAAAGCGGCGTTATCCAGATTGCTGGAGCGACGATCATAAGCCAGGTCGGCGCTCATATGCAGCTTCTGACCTATCTGGCCACTCACTTGCAGCGCCAGGTCGGAAGTACCGCGCGTATTGTCATCATCGTTGACCGTATCTTCAAACACGGTGATCTTGCGGTCAGCCGCATAAAAAATTTGGCCCAGGCTTACACGCAGACGCTCGGCGCCAGTCGTTTGTGAAATATAAGCCGTGGACAGCGCCAGAGTGACCTGGTTGGCGTCATCAATACGGTCGCCACCGGCAAAGCGCGAACGACGGAAAAGCTGATCGTAACTAAAGGTCAGTTGGTTGGTATCGAAGTTGATGTAGCTATTGCCGGCCGTCAACCCATAAAGCGACTGCTGGTTTTTATATTGGCTGTAAAAATAAAACAGCCGTGGTTCCAGCGTCTGTATATAACTTTCACCAAAGAGATTACTGTCGCGTTCAAAATAGAGCCCGGTATCCAGGCTGCCTTGGGGAACCACGAAACTGGGGCTGGCATTATCATCAGGAGCGAGGTTCCAGTCGCTGAATTGATAGCTCAGGGTTTTCACCCCCACTGCCGGTTTGAAGAACCCCCAAGCGGAATTTTTATTCCATTGCAAGCTGTAGTCGGTGTTAACGCGTTGGCCAAACACTGTGCTTTGCAGGGCTTTGATAAGCGCTGCATCACCAGCGGCCGGGTTATCCGGGTTTATGAAGGAATCAGCCCAGTAACGGTTCTGGGCAAAGTTCACGTATTTGTTATCGAGGGTCAATGCCCAATCATCGAATTGATAACTGCCATCCATGTGGATGCGCGGCAAATCGCGGTAGCGTTGTTGCGATTGGGTAAGCAGGCGATATTCATTCACCATGACACCGCTGAACCAGTGCTCGCTGCGATAATCCGCTGATGCCATTTGACGTACATAGGCCACACGGTTGGAGTCGATGGAACCGCTGTACATATCACGCAGGTAATCGCGATCACTCATATCCGCATAATCAATGGTGGTAGACCAGGCTTCCCCCATACCACCCTGTTGTTGGAGCTTGGCATACCAGCGGTTGTGGCCACGATAGGGATAAGCTTGCTCTTCTGTAAGCGCACCAGACTCTATTTGCTGTTCGAGATAACTACTGAACCCACCATGGTCGTTATTGATCAGGCTTCCGCTCAGTTCCGTATTAAAATGCGGAGCCATGTGGCGCAAGTCCAGCTCCATCATGGCACCGCGCTCGGACATGTAGCGCGGTGTGATGGTGGCATCCATTTCTGGCGCTATGTTCCAGTAAAAGGGAACTATGGTATCCCAGCCATTGCGGCTGTTATGGCTGAATGAGGGAAACAAAAACCCGGTAAGGCGCTCGTTACCCAAAGGGAAGCGAACATAGGGCATATAAACTACGGGGATATCTTTGAGATTGACCCGCATATTATGGGCCGTACCGTAGTGTTCATCAGGGTGCAGGGAGATTTCCGAGCCTTTAATTGACCAGGAGTTATCCCCCGGTTCACAACTGCTCATCTCGCTGCCATACAAATCTATGACGTTATCGCCAAACTTATGCATCCGTTCGGCTATGCCGTGGATGCGGGTTTCATAGAGCACAAAGCGCGTATTGGTGAGCGTGGCCTCGCCTGTATCGCGATTCATTTGCGCACTGTCAGCGCGCACCATCATATTGGGATCACGCAGCTGGATTCCGCCGCTCATATCGATAAGGCCAGTGGCATTATCCATGAGTACATTTTCGGTGCTGACCGAACGATTTCCCTGGGTGATGGAAACCTCACCATTCAGGCGAATCTTATTCTTGTCCTCTGCGGATGTTTCATCGGCATAGGCATGAAAAGGCGCATTCGCCGGGTCCAGCTTGGCATCGGCATCAGTGCGCTGAGGCGGCACATAGGCACCACAGCAGACGTCTGGCACCAGCTTCTTTTGCTCTTCGGTGAGCTCATCCAGCGGCACCCAGTCCAGGGTGCGGTCATTGGCGGGTTGATTGCTAAGACTGGGTTTGTCACCAGCCATTGCAGGCAGACAGAACACAGGAGCACACACAAGCGCAGCCAGACTGGCGCGGCGCATATGCACAAAGAGTTTCCTTAAGGGAAATTGCTGGGTTGGAGCCATTAACAACTGTCTCGTTCGCGGGGATGCCAACAACCCCTTACCCCACAGACTTGTGGCTGATGACAAGCTTGGGCAAATAGTGGCCAACAAGCGAGCATTAGATGGATAAGCGGATAGTGACATCGCACAAAAATTGCGGCGATTCTACTGCAATCAACCACCTCATGGAATGAACTCGGGAAATGAATTAGGTGGTTTATCCTCCCCGAGGCCAATTTAACAACATCAACTCCTGTAAATAAGTGCGCTGACACGCGCGAGAAATGCCATAGATTGCTTTGGCGAAGCACCACAAGACTGAGTAGAATCGTGTTCATTTCTTTCATCAACCGGCCCACCGGACCCCTTTATGACCCAAGAATCCGCGGCACGCGACCAGGCTTTACGCCAATGGGTAGCTACCCAGCTCAACCAGCCAATTGAACAAACCCAACTCAATCCCATTAGCAATGATGCCGGTTTTCGCCGCTATTTTCGCCTTACAGCATCGTCGCCATGGCTGGCGGTAGATGCACCACCGCAAACCGAGGACACTCGCCAGTTCGTTGCTCTCGCCCACCACCTGAGCATTCATGGCGTAAACACGCCGCGAATATTGGCTGCAGACCAGTCATCAGGCTTTCTATTGGTAGAAGATTTCGGCGATGAACTTCTCCATCGCCACCTGCATGCCGACAGTGTTGGCCGACGCTACCACCAGTGCTTTGGGGTTCTGTTGAAGTTACAACACTGCCCGGATGATCAGGAGCTGATTCCACGCTACGACCGCGAACTATTGCATCGCGAACTGCTTATTTTTAGCGAATGGTTTGTCACTGCACTGTTGGGCTATCAGCTCGACGCCGGTGAACGTGCCCTGCTGGATGGTCTGTTCAAAGCGCTTGAAGACAGCGCACTCGACCAACCGCAAACCCTGGTGCATCGCGACTTTCATTCACGCAACTTACTGCTGCGCAACGACGGCGAACTGGGCGTGATTGACTTCCAGGGCGCGCTTTGGGGAGCTTGCACCTACGATCTGGTGTCGCTTCTGCGCGACTGTTATATCCGCTGGCCCGCTGAGCAAGTAAATCGTTGGGCTGAGGAGTATCGCCAACTGGCGCAATCGCGCAATCAGCTACCGGCAGATCTGGGAGCTGAAGAGTTCCAGCGCTGGTTTGATTTGATGGGCTTGCAACGCCATATCAAAGTGCTGGGAATTTTTGCCCGCCTGCACCTTCGCGACCATAAGCACAACTACCTGAAAGACCTGCCATTGGTTATCCGCTACTGCCTGGAAGTTGCGGGCAAATATGCAGAACTGCGCCCTTTCGTCGCCTGGTTTGAGCATAAGCTGCTGCCTATTATCCGCAAACAACCCTGGTATGCGGATATAGCTACTGCGGGAGAAGCCCCATGAAGGCCATGATATTGGCTGCTGGTCTTGGCCAGCGTATGCGCCCCCTGACCGATCACCTTCCCAAACCTTTATTGTGTCTGGCCGACAAGCCTTTGCTGCAGTATCACCTGGAGGCGCTGGCCCGGGCGGGCATCAGTGAAGTCATCATCAATCTTGCTTACCTGGGCCACAAGATTCGTGACTTTGTGGGCGATGGCAGTCGCTTCGGCCTGCAAGTTCACTACTCGGAGGAGCCAGAACCCCTGGAGACAGCCGGCGCCTTGCTCAAGGCACTTCCCCTGCTCGGTAATGAGCCGTTTCTGTTGATTAACGGCGATGTCTGGACCGATTTTGACCTATGCCAACTGTCCAGAAGCACACTTGCAGCTGGGATCGATGCCCACCTGGTGCTGGTCCCCAATCCGGATTTCCATCCCAAGGGCGATTTCTCCCTCAATAGCGACAATATATTAATGGAAGAGGCCGACAGCCCCAGATTCACCTTTGCTGGTTTAAGCCTGATTCATCCGCGGTTGATTAGCGAATACCCGCACCAACGCCCCAAGTTTCCACTGGTTGAAGTATTGCGTCACGCTATTGCGAAGGGGCGCATCAGCGGCTCCCTCTATGAAGGTCGCTGGAGCGATATAGGTACACCGGGACGTCTGCACGAGTTGGATAGCGAGCTGCGTAACAATCGGATTTATAAACCATAAGCGTCACAGCCTACTTACCCACAGAAGCTGTGTATAAGTCTGTGAATGTTATAGGAGTAACTAGCCGCCAGGCGCGCAACCATTGGGGTGGGTCCGGCTGCGCAGATTGCATACAGCCGGCAGCCAGACTTAATTGTGCGCCTGATGCATCCAGCGTATGTAAGGCAACGTAAAAATATTAACTGCCATAAGAGCTTATCTGGTACACCTGAGTTGGCATCAAATGCCAAACAGCGGATTTGCGCTATAGTAGTTAGTACAACCACTAGCGAACCACAGCATCGCATGATCAAACTACAGCCCGTCAGCCAGCTACTCAGCCAACTCAACGTGCCAACCCAAGATCTGGCGCAACTGAGTTTTTGCGACGGCACCCGGGAAGCAAGTATCAAAGCCTGGGTGCGCTCGCTGCCACTTACACAAATCCAGTTTGTGAGTGGGTTGCTTTATCAAGCATTACCCGACGTCGGCAGACTACAAACCAATGTCACCAATCGCTTACAGATTTTAGAGGCCATGCGCCCCTCTACACTGCAAGCCATTGATGGTTTAGCCCAGAGCTTTTTGAACCAACCGTTGATACTGCCTGAACCCGCGGTTAAAACCGCCACTGTTGCCCAGGCGCTGCAAAAACATCTGATCAATGGCTATCTGGTGGCGATTCGCGACCTCTGTAATGACCCCAAACCCAACCTGGAGTTTTTGGCACTGGCTATTCACAGAGCCATCACTGGCCTGGGTTTGTTGCTGTTGCGCTATTATCAACTCTATGTGCCTGTCTCTGGCCAATTGTGGACGGAGTTGCACAGCCTTTACCAGATTGCCATGCAGCTGGAACTCAATAAATTGCCGGTAACCGACAAACACTCGCACCAGCAACATTGCAATACGATTGATCTTGCCTATATGCGCGCCCTGTTGCTGTCCTGTGCCCGCCCCAACCAATTGCGCCAGGACGAAATACTCGCCACCTATAACGCGCTGGATAACCTCACTCAACTGGCATCCCTGCAGGATGCCGTAGGCAGTAGCCATGACAATCTGTTTGCCGTGGCAATTACCAGCAACCGCCCACCGCTCTATCGCTCGCGCTTCAAAAGCGAAGACAATCAATTATTGCTGGAACTAAACACCTCGCCGCTCTGCAAGCGACTGACGGAGGTTAATACTGCCGCCAATAATGAAAGCAGTGAAACCATGACCTTGCGCAACGAGCTGCATCTCACCTCTGCCCTCACCTTGCATCTGATCCAGGCCTGGAACCTGTTAGCCCAGCGCAACTTTGAACGGCAACAGGTAAACGGAGAGCTGGAGGTGACCGTAGGCCTGTCCAACATTCACTACCACCTGGCCGGCAAAGTTGATTTCACCCACTTCCTCAACCGGATGCACGGTGGCAGCGGCAATGAGCCGGGCACTATTTTCCAGAAACGCGGTGTTCAACTGAAAGAAGATACCCGCAAAAAAGATGACCCATGGGATGACGCCTTCGATATCGTTGGCACTCCTCTTGATGGCCGGCAGATCCACACAGGCAATATCGAATATGCGATCCGCAAGCAGGAGTCGGAGGCAATACAACCGGACAACCATCCTGTATTCAGCGTTCCGCTGATTGATAGCAGCCCGGGTGGCTACTGTATTGAATGGCAGGAATCTATTCCCAACCAGGTGAAAGCCGGTGAATTGCTCGGGTTGCGCGAACCCTCACGCAATCGCTGGAGCCTGGGTGTAGTGCGCTGGGCCAACCAGTCCAAAGGCGCCACCCAACTAGGGATACAGATACTTAGCGCCCAGGCAACACCTGTAGGGCTGGCCATTATCCACAAGACCGGCTCCAGTTCTGAATACCTGCGCGCGCTGGAATTGCCGGCATTAAAAGCCATCAACCAGCCGGCGACACTGATCACCAATGCGGTGTCATTTCGCGAATACAGTAAAGCGCGCGTCTATAAAAAAGCGGAAAACACCAGCCCAAGCGACGACCAACACGTACAGCTTACCCGGCGGATTTTTGCTACCGGAGCTTTTAGCCAGTTTATCTACCGTGAGCTGGCGTCGGGCAAGCCTAAAGAGACGGCCAAAAGTGACGATTTTGACTCAGTGTGGGATTCCTAAAATCCTGGCGCGTCACTTCCCCCCGGCGGCCCCCAAAGCCAAACGTCCAACTACACTAGGAAGAACTTTTTTTAGATTAATTTGCCACAAAGATAACTGGGTCGCATAAATCAACTGGCGAGTTGAGCTAGAAGCAGATTTAAGTAAGATAGCCCCATCGAAGCAGCCCAACACAATAGTAAATATCGCTGACAACTCGTTACCGACACAAGGTATGCCTGTCATCCCCAGCGGTTTAAGGAACAGTGCAGAACGCATTTATGACATCCAACGAAACCATCCGGCTCCTGATACTCAATAATTCCCGTGCCGAAGCGGAGCGCCTGATCAGTATGCTCCACAACGCTGGCCGCCCTAGCCGCGCCCAGCATGTAGATAGCGAAGAGGCGCTGGTAAAGCTCCTGCAAGAGCAAACCTGGGACCTCCTGATTGGCAATGACAACACCACCAATCCTGCCCCGCAAGTGGCTATCAAACACATCCGTCGCCTTAACAAAGATGTGCCCGTGGTACTGCTCCATGAAGACGAAGAACCTTTTGCAATAGTTGAAGGTATGAAGCTGGGCGCTGTAGACGTAGTCAATCTTGATGATGACCAGCATTTGCTGCTGGTGATACAACGTGAAATCGCCAACCGCCAGGATCGCCACGCCAAGCGCGCTGCCGACCGCCGCTTCCGCGAAGCCGAACGCCGCAGCCAGCAGCTGTTGGACTCTTCGCGCGACGCCATCGCCTATGTGCAAGATGGCCTTTATCTTTACGCTAACGAATCCTTTGCCGAACTCTTTGGTTACGAAGATCGCGACGAAATCGAGTGCATGCCCATCATGGATATGGTGGCGGACGAAGCGCAACCGCGCCTGAAAAACTTTTTGAAAGAGTTCAGCTTAAAAGGCGAAGAGGCAGGTGCGAGCCAGCTCTCTTTCCTCGGCGTTATGCAGGACGGCACCCCTACCGCCGTCAACCTCGAAGTGGCTCACGTCACCTACGACGAAGAGCCCTGCATTCAATTCCTTGCGCGCGCAAGCCGTTTTGAAGTTGCCGCCAACAATGAAGAGCTGCAAGCCCAAATCAACCAGATCAAATCGCAGGATCTGGTGACTGGCCTCTACAATCGCCAGCATATGTTGCAGCTGCTGGAACATACCATTGGTCATATAGAAGACCAGCAGTCGCTCAGCTTCCTTTACATAGAATTGGATAACTTTGCCGATAAGGTTTCCTCTTCCTTTGGTGTAGCTGCCGCTGATCTGGTGCTGGGCGATGTGTCCGCCCTGCTGCGTGGAAAAATCAACACCACAGATACCCTGGCGCGTTTTAGTGATAATACATTTACGCTGCTGATTCCCAATATCAAAGCAGATGCAGCAGTAAATCGTGCTCAAGCGCTCTGTAAAGCATTGGAAAACCATATCGTAGAAATTGAAAACAAAACACTGCAACTCACCTGCAGCGTGGGAATTTCAATTATCAATGAAACCTCTACGAATGCAGGCACTGTTATTGAACAAGCGCGCACAGCCATGGAAAAAGTGCGCACTGACCAGGGCAACAACGCCAGCCTGTTTGAACCGGAAGCTCCGGTCGTTAACGCGCTGAGAGATATAGCGAGCGAAATCCAGCACGCATTGGACAATGACAGGTTCCGCCTGTTGTTTCAGCCGATTATTAGTTTGCGCGGATCCGAGGAAGAGTATTATGAAGTTTATCTGCGCATGCTTAATTCCCAAGGGGAAGATGTTTCTCCCGATGATTTCCTTGAGGCAGCTTACAAAATCAACGCCAGCACCAAGATTGATCGCTGGGTGATTCTGGAATCCATCAAGATGTTGTCGCAACATCGCGGCAAGGGCAACAAAACAAAATTGATCGTCAATCTTGGGCGACAATCCCTGTGTGACGAAACACTTCTGCCCTGGCTGGGTGTTGCCTTCAAAGCGGCCAAGCTTTCACCAGATGCAATTACTTTCCAGGCCAGCGAAGTCGATGTAACCAACTACATGAACGCAGCAAAAAGTTTTGCGGAAGGTCTGCATAAAATGAAAACGCAGATGTCCATCACCAACTTTGGTTGCTCGCTCAATCCGTTCAACGTGCTCAAACATGTGCCCGTCAATATGATTAAAATCGACGGCTCATTTACGGCGGATATACAACACAAAAATGAAGGTTCAAAAGCCCTCATTGAGTTGATCGAAAAACTTCACGCCGAAAGCAAAATCACCATTGTGCCCTTTGTGGAAAACGCCAGCGTACTCTCCACACTGTGGCAGGCAGGTGCCCACTATATCCAGGGCCACTACCTGCAAGAGCCAAGTAACAGTATGAGTTTTGATTTCAATATGGAATCCTGACACGTGCTTTGCTGCAGACATAAAAAAACCGGCGATTGCCGGTTTTTTTATGTCTAGCTTTTTTACACATCAATCAGAGCAATTTATCGCGATCGCGAAAGCCCATCAAATACAAAATGCCATCCAAACCGAGCGTTGATATGGAGTGCTCGGCAGTAGCTTTCACTAACGGTTTGGCCCGGAAAGCCACACCTAATCCCGCTACGCTCAGCATTGGCAAATCATTGGCGCCATCACCCACGGCAATCACTTGCTCAAGCGCGATACCTTCCTGCTGGGCGAGCATGGCTAGCAATTCAGCTTTGCGTTGACCATCGACGACAGTACCAACGACTTCGCCAGTCACTTTGCCATCGATTACATCCAGCTCATTGGCATACACATAATCTATGCCCAATTTATTTTGCAGATAGCGACCAAAATAATTGAAGCCGCCAGAGAGAATCGCCGTTTTGTAGCCGAGCTTTTTGAGCGACGCTATCAGCTTTTCCGCACCTTCGGTCAAACGCAGATTAGCGGCAATACCGGCCAATACGGATTCATCCAGGCCTTTAAGCAGCGCCACACGCGCTGCAAAACTTTGTTTGAAATCCAGTTCGCCACGCATGGCCGCTTCCGTGATTTCCGACACCATATGACCTACGCCAGCAGCCTTGGCCAATTCGTCAATAACTTCAGCTTCGATCAGGGTTGAGTCCATATCGAAGCACACCAAGCGACGATTGCGGCGGTAAACTGTGTCGCGCTGAAAAGCGATATCCACATTAAGACGGCCGGACAGCTCCATAAAATCAGCGCGTAGCGCGCTTATATCTGCAGGGGTGCCACGCACCGAAAACTCAACACAGGCATTGCTGGTATTTTCGGCTTCACCGTTGATGACATCTAACCCGACACGACCAGACAAGCGATTGATACTGTCAATGTTCAAACCGTGTTTGGAGGTAATGGCCGTGAGCTCCGCTATCTGTGCAGCACTCAGCTGACGCGCCAGCAAAGTCACAATGTGACGGGTCTTACCCTGCTGCTCAACCCACTGCGCGTAGCTCTCGGGGCTGATAGTTTGAAAGCGTACTTGAATCCCCAGGGGCGCTGTTCGCTGTTGGATATCCGCTTCAAGACGGTTGCGCTCATCGTCGCTAATAGCCAGCTCAACCAGAATACCCAGAGCCAGGGTGTCATGAATCACCGCCTGGCCTATATCCAGAATATTAGCCTGATGGGCAGCCAGGACATTGGTGATAGCGCGGGTAATGCCAGGTTTATCCACGCCAGATGCATTGATCAATAAAATAGTATTCACACTACGCCTCTTGGTTAACAGCCAGGCCTATCTTGGTTTACGGGCTGGGCTGTTTAGCGGCGCCAGCCGTTGCAAAGCGCGGCATTCTAGCTCAAATCAACGCCAGCGCCTAACGCCCCTTACACCTATAAGGACACCATTTCAGGCACCTGTATAGGCAAAACGACGGGCAAAGCGGGGCCGGGGTACAGCCACAGGGGCTTTTAGGCTAGAATGCCGCCATTGTGCAGCCACCCCGTCATTGATTCGCAGAGCCCCTATGTTGCGATCATCCATCTTTGCGGCGGCTGCGAATCACGGATGGTTCCTATAACACCTATCAAGAGAGTTTCATGTCATTGCTTAGCAGCTTCCGCAACCAGCCCCAACTGAGCCTGTGCAGTCTTTTGCTGCTCCTCCTGGGTTTCATGGGTGCCATTTTTTATCTCTACAACGCCGACCAAAACCAGCAAGCCAGCATTGAGCGCTACGGCCAGATACTGGCTGTCAGCAGTGCTCGCCAAGCCGTCGAAGCAACGCTCAACCAGGACATGGTTAGCCTGCAAGCCATTTTGCAGGAAGTGAACCAGTATCCCCATGTGATAGGCGCCAGCCTGCGCAATGTGGACAATAAATTATTGGTTCAAGGTGGCTATAAGCCCAACCAACCCAGCCTTGGCAAGCGCTATAACTTCACGGCACCTGTTGCTCTGCATAACAATGTCGCCGGTTATCTTGAGGTTACACTGGAGGTGCCGCGCCGCACGCAGCAAGACGAACTATTTCTGGTTTGCTGGGGTGCAGCTGTTGCTAGCGCCCTGCTGGTAATCTGGTGGTCTATCTATCGCCAATGGTGGGCCTCGCTGCGCAGCAAATTGCCCTCGGCAAATGAGCTGGTCACTGCAGTCGTCGACAAAATCCCGACCATTCCTGACGAGCAACCCGAACCCGTGCCGCCGGCGCAAGTGTCCGTGCGCTTGAACCTGCAAATCGTCAATCTCAATCGTCTCTACCAACAGCTCAATAGCGAAGGCTTTAACGGCGTGATGCGCCGCTTCGACAAGCAGCTGCACAGCCTGCTCAACCTGTATAACGGCCAACGCCAACCCTTGGCTGGCGATCTGCTGATGATTGATTTCACCGGTGAAGAATTCCACGAATGCAGCTTCCGTGCGCTCTGCTGCGCTCAGATGCTAATGAACCTGACCGCGCGCAACCCAAGCCCTCGCCTGCAGTTATCTGCGGCTGTAGCGCCCATCAATAGCCAACAGCAGTATTCCAGTTGCGCCCTGCTCAAGGAGTTCCTGGCCCAACAAGAGACTACGCTCGCTCCCGCTAAAAATGACATTTTGCTCAGCGCTAACCTGCTCAACAGCAATCTACAACAGCAGGCGGAATTTGATATGCAAACCGGCAAATTGTTGCAAATCAAAGCACCTTACAGCGATTATCTGGCCAAGCAGGAAGAGCAATTATTACAGCGTCAATAACGATTGGCGCTGTGTGAAAAACCTGCAACATATGCCCACAACCACTGCAACAAAACTGTCACACAGCATTCATCCAACTGTCATTTAGACGTCATAGCCTTGTAGGAAAACCGGCCTGCAAGGTGTGCCTCATGCTTGATATTGAACAATCCGTCGTCAACAAATTTCCCGGCTTTGCCGGTCAATCGCCACTGGTGCGCAACTCCACCCTGTCGATTTTGCGCAAGCTCACCCGCGAGCAGGAGATCAATAGTTTTTTGCGGGATAATCAAGGCGTTACCGGTATAGATTTTATCGACCGCATCTTTGATTACTTTGATTTTCGCTACAACATTTCCCAGCGCGACCGCAGCCATATCCCCGCCCAAGGCCGACTGATCATCATCGCCAATCATCCTATAGGCTCACTCGATGGACTCGCCTTACTGCGTTTGGTGAGTGAGGTGCGCCGCGATGTCAAAATCGTCGCCAACGATATGCTGATGGCCTTTGAGCCACTGCATGAACTTTTGCTTCCACTCGATAACATGACACGCTCGGCCTACAAGCAGAGTTACAAAAATATTCTGCAGGCACTCAACAACGAAGAAGCCATCATTATTTTTCCGGCGGGCGAAGTATCGCGCGCAAGCCCACGCGGTATTCGCGATGGCAAGTGGCAGGCAGGCTTCCTGCATTTTGCACGCAAAACCAAATCGCCACTGCTGCCGATTTTTGTCTCCGCCAAAAATTCCCTGCTGTTTTACAGCGCTTCCATGCTGTTCAAACCGCTGGCAACCGCACTTTTAGCGCAGGAGATGTTTAACAAGCACTCCGTGGAAATTAAATTCCGCGTGGGCGAAGTTATTCCACAGCACGCAATCAGTTCAGATCAGCTCGCTGACAAAGCGCTGATCAAACGCCTGAAAAAACACCTTTACAAAATCGGCAAAGATAAAAAAGCCATTTTTGTCACTGAGAAAACCATCGCCCACCCGGAGGACAGCAGCCTTATAAAAAAGGAGTTAAAGAAAGCGCAACTGCTGGGTAACACACGCGATAATCATAAAATCTTTTTATGCGATTATCGCGACCAGCCCACCGTACTGCGCGAAGTGGGCCGCCTGCGTGAACACAGCTTTCGCCTGGTGGGTGAAGGCACCGGCAGCCGCCGCGACCTGGACAAATACGACCAATACTATCGCCACCTGGTGCTCTGGGACGAAGATAAACTCACTATCGCCGGCGCTTACCGCCTGGGCGAAGTCGACAAGATTTTGCACAGCAAGGGCTTGAAAGGTTTATACACGGCTGAATTATTTGATTACCAACCAACCGTCATGGCGCGCCTTGAGCAATCGCTGGAGTTGGGCCGTAGTTTTGTGCATCCACACTACTGGGGCAAAGCCAGCCTGGATTACTTGTGGCAGGGTTTGGGAGCCTATCTCCGCCACAATCCTCACATTCGCTACCTGATCGGGCCCGTGAGTATGAGTGCGCACTATCCCAAAAATTTGCGCGATGCGCTGGTCTATTACTATCAGCGCTATTATTGCGCTCCTGAGCAACGCAACGGCGATTTCCCCGCTGAAAGCCTCGCTGATGGCAAGCATCCCCATGAGATAGATGAAGACGAACTTATCCATCTGCAACACAAATTCGCCAACCTAAACCGCGATGAAGGTTTCGATGTGCTGCAAGAAAAATTCGCCGCCCAAAACCAGAAGATTCCTGTGCTGTTTAAACAATATGCAGCGCTGTATCACGAGGGCGGTTATGAATTACTCGCCTTCAGTGTGGATTCGGAATTTGGCAATTGTGTTGACGGATTGTTTATGGCCGATTTGACCGCGATGAAAGATGCAAAACGCGCGCGCTATCTAGGCGACAAATCCAACTAAGAGCCAGCTAAAAAGCCAGTCAAACGGTACGCAGATTTTTCGTGCCGGATCTGCCCAGACACGAGGCCAGCTGCGCATTACAGCTGAGCTACTTCATGATAAGCTCTCGCCATTCTGTAAACGGCGAGAGCTTTTATGCATCTACACATACTCGGCATCTGCGGCACCTTTATGGGCAGCTTGGCACAACTGGCCAAAGCCTTGGGCCACAAGGTCACCGGCAGCGATGCCAACGTTTATCCCCCCATGAGTACACAGCTCGAACAAGCCGGCATTGGCCTTATGCAAGGCTTCGATCCATCCCACCTGCAACCGGCACCAGACCTGGTGATCATTGGCAACGCCATGAGCCGCGGCAACCCCGCCGTAGAATATGTGCTCGAACAAGGCATTCCCTACACATCAGGTCCGCAGTGGCTGCGCGATCATGTGCTGCAAGATAAATGGGTACTGGCTGTCGCAGGTACCCATGGCAAAACCACCACCAGCTCTATGCTCGCGTGGATTCTGGAATACGCTGGCATGGAGCCGGGTTATTTAATCGGCGGTGTGACTAAAAATTTCCCTACCTCGGCGCGCCTCGGCTCCACACCCTTTTTTGTGGTAGAAGCCGATGAATACGACAGCGCGTTTTTTGATAAACGCTCCAAGTTTGTCCATTACAATGCGCGCACCGTTATCCTCAATAATCTGGAATTTGATCACGCGGATATTTTTCCCGACCTGGCCGCTATCCAAAAACAATTTCATCACCTGGTACGCACAGTACCGCGCAATGGCTTGCTGATTTCGCCTACCAATGACAAAGCCCTGGCAGACGTTATCGCGCAAGGTTGCTGGACGCCGCAACAACAATTTGCCGTAATCAACGAAGAGCGAACGCCTGCTGCCGAATGGCAAGCCAAATTACTGGCCGCCGACGGCTCTGCTTTCGCAGTGATTCATAATGGCGAGCAAGTTGCCGAAATCCGTTGGGCACAGACCGGCATGCACAACGTCAACAACGGATTGGCAGCAATGATCGCCGCACGTCACGTTGGCGTAACACCGGAACATTCCGCCAAAGCGCTGGAACAATTCGCCGGTGTAAAACGCCGAATGGAGGTTCTCGCTGACATTCACAGCATAAAAGTCTATGACGATTTCGCCCACCACCCCACAGCAATCAAAACCACATTGGCGGGCCTGCGTGCAAAAGTTGGTAGTGAAAAAATTATTGCCGTCATTGAACCTCGCTCCAACACCATGCGCATGGGTGTACATAAAAGTGCGCTCAACCAAAGCGTAACAGACGCCGATGATGTTCTCTGGTACCAACCGCCGAACGTAGACTGGGCCATGGATGAGGTTGTTAACAAAAGTCCTGTGCCAGCAAAGCTGTTAAATAATCTGGATGAATTAATCCATTTCGCCATTTCACTCTGCGAAAAAAATTCGCATATAGTGATTATGAGCAACGGCGGCTTCGGCGGTGTGCATCAAAAAATGGTTGATCAACTTACGAAGCATGCGCTTTAGGTGATGGAGAGAGCCATGAAACAACGCAGCATCACACTCGCCATGACCGGCGCCTCGGGCGCTCAATACGGACTGCGTTTGCTCCAGTGTTTACTCGCCGCCGATTGCAAAGTTTATTTATTGCTGTCGAGCGCAGCGGAAGTTGTTATTCGCACTGAGACAGATATAGACCTGCCGGAAACGCTGGAAGATCAACAGATCTTCCTGAGTGAAATGTTTGAAGCTGGCGATGACCAACTGCAATTGCTTGCAAAAGACGATTGGTTTTCGCCAGTGGCCTCCGGCTCGAGCTCGCCCAGCTCTATGATAATTTGTCCTGCCAGTGGTGGCACACTTTCCGCGATTGCCTGCGGGGCGAGCAATAATCTTATCGAACGCGCCGCCGACGTTGCGCTTAAAGAGCGTCGCCAATTGATTCTGGTACCTCGCGAGGCGCCCTACTCTGAAATCCACTTGGAAAACATGTTAAAGCTCACCCGTATGGGAGCCATGATTATTCCCGCTAGCCCCGGCTTTTACATGCAGCCGCAAACGATTAACGAGTTAGTGGATTTTATAGTCGCCCGTATTCTTGACCAATTGGGCATCGAACAAGATTTAATGCCGCGCTGGGGCGAAGATTAAGCGCTACGATGAAGAAAGAGTATCGAGGATCAATATGAGTTTGCCAACGCAAGTACGCATAGTAGAAGTAGGCCCACGCGATGGTTTGCAAAATGAAAAGCAAACTATTCCTACCATTGCAAAAATCCAATTGATTGAACAGCTCGTCGATGCTGGACTCCATTACATAGAAGCTGGCAGTTTTGTAAATCCCAAATGGGTTCCACAAATGGCAGATAGCGGTGAAGTCTTCACTGGCATCAAGCGTAAAGCAGGCGTTACCTACGCCGCACTCACGCCAAATCTGCAAGGATTTGAGCGAGCCGTAAAAGCTGGAGCCAACGAAGTCGCTATTTTTGCGGCAGCATCTGAAGCCTTTAGTCAAAAAAATATCAACTGCTCCATCAGCGAAAGTATTGCCCGATTTGAAGCGTTGATACGTGCCGCAGAAGAAACCAGAGTCCCCGTGCGAGGTTATATTTCTTGCGTCGCAGGTTGCCCCTATTCTGGCGACGTAGAGGCAGCCCTAGTCGCTGATCTTGCCAAACAATTATTTGCCATGGGCTGCTATGAAATTTCATTGGGCGATACAATTGGTGTTGCTAATGCCGGACAAACCAAACGCATCCTTGAAGCCGTTTCGCAAAAAATCCCTATCGAGAAAATTGCTGTGCATATGCACGACACCTATGGACAAGCCCTCGCCAATATATACGCGGCGCTGGAGATGGGCGTGAGTGTTATCGACAGCTCTATCGCCGGGCTTGGCGGCTGTCCTTACGCTGCAGGGGCAAGTGGTAACGTCGCCACTGAAGACCTGGTGTATTTACTCAATGGGCTTGGTATTGCGCACGGCTCAGATCTGAACAAACTTATACGGGCAGGCAATTTTATTTGCGACGTTTTAGGCAAGCCCAACCAATCCAAAGCCGCACAAGCCATAACAGCCAAGTGCGCCAGCCATTAAGTATTTTTATGAATGACCAACAACTCAATTCAGAATTAAACCAGGAAACCGCACAAATCCGCTGGCATGAGCTTCAGCGTTTTTTTGCCAGCGGCCATGCCATAGCTGTGGACGTGTCACTGGATTTAATTGATGTCGCCACACAAATTACCAAAGACAACGCACTGCAAATTAAGGAATGGATGACCGAGGGTTTGGTAGATGCAGTGACAGATACGCAAGCTCAGAAATGGTATGAAGAAGATGCGCTTGTATGGGCATTGGTCATCAAACCCTGGGTACTGGTGCAATACAAACCGGACGATCGCGCATGAGCAATAAACGTGTTTTGATTATTGACGACGAGCCGGATATCCGCGAACTTCTGGAAATCACGCTCGGCCGCATGCAGCTGGAAACCAATTCAGTTGCCAATATCGCACAAGCTAAACAGTTGCTTTTGCAAAACAACTTTGATCTATGCCTCACCGATATGCATCTTCCTGATGGCAGAGGCCTGGAGCTGGTTGAATTTATCCAGCAACAACTTCCCGGCCTTCCAGTCGCAGTGATTACCGCCCACGGCAGCATAGATACCGCCATCGAATCCATGAAAGCCGGTGCATTTGATTTTATTTCAAAACCGGTTGACCTGACCGTGTTGCGCAAATTGGTAAACACCGCCATTCAATCAAGCCAATTGCCCGCTGCCACCAAAATTCCGGTGGAGAGTTTTATCATTGGGCAATCCAAAGTCATTCAGGATTTGATTCGCAGCATTCAAAAGCTGGCCCGCTCACAAGCACCCATTTATATCAGCGGCGAATCAGGTTCAGGTAAAGAGTTAGTCGCCCGCTCCATTCATGAATTAGGTCCACGTGCGAGCAAACCTTTTATTGCCGTTAACTGCGGAGCTATTCCACGTGAATTGATGGAAAGCGAATTCTTCGGCCATAAAAAAGGCAGCTTCACCGGAGCTCACCAAGACAAATTAGGTTTATTTCAAGCTGCAGAAGGCGGCACATTATTTTTCGATGAAGTTGCCGACCTTCCATTAGATATGCAAGTGAAGCTACTGCGCGCCATTCAGGAAAAGTCCGTTCGACCCGTAGGTGCAGCCGAAGAAATGGCGATAGACACACGTATACTCTGCGCCACCCATAAAGCCTTGGATATAGAAGTTAAAGAAGGTAGATTTCGGCAGGATTTATTTTACCGGTTGAATGTAATCCAACTGAGCGTTCCCCCTCTTCGACAACGTCGCGAGGATATTCCGTCACTAGCGGATTACTTGCTCAAAAAAATTGCCAGAGAAATGCAGCTCCCTACGCCACGAATTTCTGAAAGGGCACTCGCGGCATTAGATACCTACGGCTTTCCAGGTAACGTTCGCGAGCTCGAAAATATTTTAGAGCGCGCCTTTACACTTTGTGAAAACGATTTAATCGATGCGGACGACTTACAACTTCAAGCTGGAATAAATCTGGACAGCCAAGTCCATGAACAAATACCCAGCAATCGCACAACACCAGGCTCTCAGCAAGAAGGCAAAAACCGCCTGGACTATCCCGCACGCTGCGCTGAGTATCCTTCACTTGATGAATATCTTATGGATGTGGAAAAAGAAATCCTCTGCCACGCACTGGAACAAGTGCGCTGGAACAAAACCCTGGCAGCAAAGAATCTCGGTATAACATTCAGATCCCTACGTTACAGGCTGCAAAAGCTTGGCTTGGACGATGAATAGTAGTCAAAAAAAATCCCGCCGAAGCGGGATTTTTTTAAGGCCAGCAGGTACTCGTTGTAACTTGGCTGCTGCTATTTTTTGCAGCCTTCCTTCCAGACTGATCCAAGGTAAACTCTTTACAATCCTTGTCCTTATTTTGACTCCGTCCGGTTACAGGCACGGCTTTTAATGTATAAGTAGACGCCCCCAAATCACTAACAGTAATTGTGTAAAAACCACCTCGACTGGTAGTACCTGAGGCCAGCGCATCTTTGATTGGACATACTCCGGTCGCGGTATCATAAGTTGTATTCGTTGATCGGCAACGTAACAACATCTGTGCATCAATCTGCAATTCAGAACGTGCATCCGTCCTCTGCGTTTTCATTACAGAATTACGATACGATGGATATGCAATAGCAGTAAGAATCCCAATAATTGCAACTACAATCATCATTTCGATAAAGGTGAAGCCACGAGCTTTATTTTTCATTTTTTTTACCTGAGCTGGCGCCAAGACTGACGTTTGTACACAGTGTTGTCCTCCTGAGTATCCTGCTGTATAAGCTGCGCGTTACTTGCGCTGGACAAAATTGAAGTAGTTAAGGTATCTGCTGTCGACCCAATGACCCCGTAACTGATATTACCTAAAACTAGGTAATTATTGTTAACGTTCCGTTGGAGTACGTGATTCCCTATAAACTTATCCCCTACAGCGGTAATTTCCATTAACCAACTGGTACCGCCATACTGACAAGAATTTGAAGTTGGAATTAATGTAGGGAAAATAAGTTTGTCCTGAATCAACAACGCTTTAGTCGTAACGCGCTCCCCCGCATCTGTATCAAAGTCCAAATACCAACCTTTTTTGGTTGTCCAATTAGGATTGTCTGTTGTGACGGCTCTATAGACTCCCGAATAATCTTTAGCAAGCAAATCGTTACGAGTAATTGTACTTCCCGTATCCGGTATTGCGTAAAAGGTGTGCTGGGGGGTGGCGCTCGCCGTCTGATCTCCGTCGTCATAATATTTTCCGGTGCCAAAATACACCATGAAAATCCCGTCTAGTTTATCATTTATACCAATGGTGGGAGCCGCAGTAATAGGCTGCACTCGATTTCCACTATCTCTCGCTTGGAACATTAAGCTCTTTGTCCAATTATTCTCACTCGCATCATTTAAATTAAATTTAAATACATTGCCTTGCAAATCACCGGCAAACACTGTCGTCGCCTCACCAATTGCATTCACCAAAACGGCGGGAGCGGACAATCCAGTCCCAGCATCCGTATCGATCACCTTGGTTCGAGTCGATGGCTCCAATAAATCAATGACCAATAACTTTGATTTCAACGTTGAACTACTACCGCGATCCCCATTGCCCACTACAACCCCCCAACGTCCATTACGCAACGGCATCAGGAAGGGTTTGCCCATTATAAAGCCCATGTCGGGAAGATCGGCGCCGGTCAACTCCCAAAGTAATTTAGGATTATCAACATCAGTCACATCCAAAGCATAAATTCCTTTTCCTCCCGCCCCCATAGTCCCCACGACAACCGAGTGCCAAGACTTTGCCGATTCGTTTGCACCTTTAAAATAGGCATCACCAGCTATCACAGGGCCATCTACCAAATATTGATGAGGATTGGAGCTTTTACCGTAATCAAGCCCAGATGGATTTATTAATTTGGAGTAGGTTGTAGATGCTACGTATGCGAAATCTTCTACCAAGGTGGATGCATTAAAGGCATGCAGCATGCCGTCATTGCCACCAATAAACAATCTGGGACGCTTAGCCCGCTTGGCAGTAACATAAGCCGCGTAGGTACTACCACCATCAGCAAGATTGTTATAGCGATAATCAAACGCACCCACATATGCAGGGCTTGAGTTAACCATATCACCAAACAAATTACGCACCGTACTGGTCACTGAATTCTGAGTAACCGTAAAGGTCCTACTGCGAAGAATCCCACTTGTATTTGATAATGAATATTCGTCGGTACCACTACCCAATATCCAATTCAACCGTTTTTCGGCGTTGGTGTAATCTGTTTCCGTGCTTGTCTTCAGTAACGCTTTGTAAGGAGCGAAATTAGTCCAATTAAAGTCTGTAAGCCCACCCGTGGAGCTTTTCATATAGACTTTTCTGTTGGTAGGTACGCTTGACACCAAAGGAGATGTAAGGTCTATATGGCCTGACGCATCAAACCTGTAACCCTTAATACTTCCATCCCACGAGCCACTCTTGAATTGAGCCTGGTAAACAAATTGCCCCTCTGACAATCGCGCAGAGTTTGTAGCTACAGATGCTGCAGAACCTGTGTCATTTGCTACATTTGAGAAAGTTCTATCCAAAGAATCCTGAAGTGTATATGGGTCGGTTGCATAGAAGTAGGTATCGTCGGTGGCCCTGGTCTTAATTCTTGACGTCAAGTAAGCATCATTATATGTAACATGTGCAGTTGCCGCCGCATCCTGAGCTGCTGTTTCAAAATCCTTCGAGTAACCGCCCCATTTAGCTGCATAGAAAAGAGGCGTTGGCAAGAACGAAGCTCCCGTATTCGAACTCTGGGCACTTATGGTGTAATTTTTAGAAACCTCGGCATCGCCATCATTACAGTTTTGGCATTCGTTAGGCACATTTTCCTCGCCCTTGTACCTTGTGTTAGTAGTATCAACGGTTGGAAAGTTAAACCCATTAGTACCAGACCATACATGAAAGCCGTCGGAGTTAGCCGTACCACTCAGTACATAACCAAATCCAAGCCTACGCCCTGATGATTGAGCCAATACGTCAGTTGTAACTTTTACGTTATTATTAGTAACCTCATATTTAATTACTCCCCACATATCCTGGTCAAAATCGCCCCCCTGCTCGGCGGCCTCCCAGTTAACATAGAGTACGCCCGAATTCTTTGTTGCAGTAGAAGTTTGGCTAACCACTTTAAATGCAACCAAACCACAGTTGCCTTCCGAGTTGTTACCATTTGTCCCATGGTTCACGCAGGCCGGAAAAATTTGAATAAAGCGATTTGTGAGGCTCGGAACAGGAACTTTTACTGAGGGTATAGCCGGTGACAGCTCTACGCCATAGGTTCTGACAACTTGCTTATCCGTCAACGAGGGACGTAAATCCGTTGTTCTGGCAAAATACGCGAGTCCAGCAATATTATAGGTGCCGCGCAAGTGAGGAGCATCCGGGCAGGTTCCATGAACACTTGCCAAACTTGTTAATGTTTTCGCGGTACAGAGATTTACTTCATCATTAGCAGGCGCTGTATTGGAACCTACAAAATAGCTTTTGTTATATAAGTCTTCATGCGTACTATCACCAATTTTGTCCACCCAGCTACTTAAAGTATCTGTTGTAAATTGGTTAAATGCAGCCAAGTCATCATTATCATAAGAAGTAACGGACGCGTTAAATTGAATAATATTTAATGGCGAACAATAGTTATTAGACGATAAGGGATCTGTCCACTTGGGACTTTCTGTTGCAACACTTGCCACTCCTGCCGGAAAAATTACCGGTAACCCAGCTATACCTTTAGCGGCGGTATTATCGGGAGCGAGCGAACCACTGCTGTCCAGGTAAAAGCTGTCACTACCTGTTCTGCCTGCAAAGTAACGCAATGCCTGCAAATACATTTCAGATTGGGGATTACCCCAGTTAGTACACTGCCCATTCGCAAAATTGCGCAAGCCAAAGTTACAATTATCTTCGCCAGCCCCTGTGCCAGTGTACCCACCACTATCATAGCTATAACCATGAATACGCAGCTTATTTAAAGTCGCCACAATACCTGACGTCGAACTTGAAAACACTCCTGTACTGCCATCAATCTCATCTGACATATCACTGATATTCTTGCGCAATATGCCACCGGATTTATTATTTGTGAAAGAGCCAGTAATGAGACCAAAGTTAATTTTGGCCGTTAATGCATTAGGCTGCCTCTCACCATATTTATGTAATAACCCTGTGGGCTTCACATAACCTGCAGCGTATTTTTTACAATTGTTTTCAAGTAATGCCCCATGGGTTGCATCATCCGGATCGCCTTTACATACCTGAATCCTAACATTGTAATCACCATCACCCAGTTTTTTCCCAGAGGTATCATTTGCATTCAAATTATCTTTTCTAGGGTTGGTAGTGTATGCATAGATTTGACTAGTATTAGCAACATTGCTATTGCTAACACTTTTCTCTTCATTCCAGGCACACTGCCAAGTTTCATTACTGGCCCAAAGCTCATAATTACCCTTCGCGATACGAAGTAAGGGAGGGTAAGTTGATGTATTAATGTTTTGCGACAGCAACCCCGCATTGGTCGCAGCATGCGTTGTATTACAAATAGTAATACCTGTTGCTGAAGTATTTGCAAGCCCCATAGGTGCATTGTTCAAAACAGCTGTTGGAATCAGCTTTGGCAAATCGGTTCCGTTATAATACTTGGCGAATGAGTGTGCATCATGAGGTAGAAATGCTCGCTCTAATACAGTTGTAGTTGTGTCGGTGGAGCGAGTACCACCATAAAGAATTTTACGAACAGCATCCATCCGCGTCATGGTAGCCCAATTCAGGAAATTACCACTCCATGAATCGCCATTACAAATATTGACCGCATCGGCAACCTTACTTGGTTCAAATCGGTTATTGACGCTGTTGGCATCAGTAGTATATGTGTAACATTTTCTATTATCAAAATAACCGTAATATGAGTAGCTGCTCTTGAAGGTTATGTCCAAAATCCCATCGCCATCCAAATCAGAATAGTCATCATATAACTTCATATAGAGCTGATGATCTTTGGTCATATTTAACATGGCCAGAGGCACAACAGGGTTAGATAAAAACAAAGGGGCCTGAGACGGGTCTGCAGAAGCGGCATTAGATATACAGATTGTCACGCTTGCGGAAATTATTGCCATACAACCGCGCTTAATTGAGAACCAATATGGCGCCAACAACCTTTTTTGAATGAAATTAGTTATACGCATAACTGGAACTCCTATTGAAACCGGCGTTTGTACGTTGTCTGAAGATTATTGCGAATTTCGCTTGAAGTACCCATGCTCACAGAGGTAATACGAAACATTTGAGGGTCACCCACCGTTTGTGTACATCCCACATCTTGGCAACTAGCCACGGAAAATGCCCCTGGCGGATACTCCAGACGCTCAACAACACAACGAGGCTGCGTCTCAACAGCAAGATTAAGCGCTGTTAAAATCCCCTTGTCATTCCAGGTAGTCGCATTCCAATTCATCACAGAGTCCTGAGGCGTGGCATTTTGGTCCTTCATGTATCCATTTTGATTGTTAAATTCAGGCAAATTTAAATTTTGCTCCAAATCAACAACCGCTTCACACACAGTTAAACCAGATTCTGCAGCCTGAAATGAAACATTCATATCCCGCATATTAGAAGCCATACTCTCTTGCAAGCCGCTTCCCCGAATAGATGCCAACCCCACTATTGCCATTAGTAAAACCATGATTAAAGCAATTAGCAATACAATACCTTGCTGCTTTTGCAAGCGAACACCGTATTTATTCATATGCTTCGAGTAGATAGATGCACTCATGAATAGACCTATTTAATTAACGGTTTCGAATACCGACAGTGGTGGAAAATACTTTACGAATTCTACGATCCGGGACGCTTGCCTGCGCAACTGTTGTTCCAGCAAAGGTATATGACTGAGGACGATCAACAACGTTATCCAACGTGCTACGTACCAGCATTTCAACCCTGACCCCGGAAACAAGTTTCCAGTTATTCATATCGGCATTCATTTGGGAAATAGTTTTATAAGTGGTGTCATTGAGACGAAACGTATAATGAACATTCTCTACATCCTCGACCAATTCTGTAGCTGGTCTACCATCGATACGCTGAAATAAACTCGGACCACCACCAGCACCTGTTGCCAAAAAATAAACAGTCGTATGCAGGGCAGACACTTCGGAAAGCTGATCAAAATTTTCTGGCTTTTTGTCCGCCCCCCCCCAGTTTTGCGTATGCTGGAGCGTTAATGTATTTGTCGCCACACTTGGCGTTGCGGACACTTGAAACACGCGAGCCTTGGAACAATCTGAAACCACTACCGCTGAGCCATTACAAATTTCACCAACACAACTATCGGCCAGCGGGAGCGCTGAAAATGCATATATTGCATTCGCGGTATTAGGAGTATTTCCAACAAAAATTTGCGAACTTGCATTTTTGACTACTAAAATCTCGGTATTAGCCACCGGGACTATAGTTGCACCCAAATCATCCGCGACACTTAGCGAAGGAGAAGCAGCCGATTCATAAGCAGTTATACCGAAATCAAAATTCTTCTGAAGCCCACCAAGATTTAAGTTACTTGGTACTACGGTGATAATTTTATTAATCGGAGAGTAACAACCGTAGTACCCTGCCTCTCGCAAATCGCGAGAAATAAACTCTATGGCAAGCCGCCCTGTTTCCTGCACTTTGGAAACACCCTGTTGCGTACTGAACGTTTGCTTACTCCCAAGAAACATCTGCACCACACCAGTCATAAGTAATACCCCCAAACCTATAGCGATCAGCAGTTCTACTAATGAAAAACCTAAATGGCTACGCTTCATTGGGGGATCCTTACAGTGTACGAAAAAGTTGATTGATCATCTGTTTCAAGACCAAACTGTTTTTCTTCCCAACGGATACTAATGGTACAAAAACGGGTTGAATCACAACTAATCTGGCCTTTCGCATCTGCAATAATATTTTGCATTGCAGTACGCCATTCACGTACATCAATATTGGGTTGAGTATTACCTGTGGGAGAGCTATCAGTGTAACCAATGTTATACAAACTTGGATTTAGCTCTGAAACACGCATCCGATCAATAATGTCGTATACAAGAATATTGGCTTGAGAACGAAGATACGCACCGTTGTTAAATTGCAATGACCTAAGTTGCAAGGTGGAAATAGCCAGTAAGGCTGTAGCAAGCAATAACACTGTGATTAATACCTCAATCAACCCAATACCAGCCTCGTCTATTTTTTTCATTTTCATAATTGCCCTTATTCTCTAACAAGGTTCTTGCACAATACGAATCATTCCGGCCAAACTCACAGTTATTATCCGGGCAGCACTACCAGTACAGTGCGATACACTAAGCTTTAAGGATACAGCCGAGGTTCCCCCCAATACGCCTAATGACGCGAAACGAATGTAATCTCTGGTGGGATTGAAGGTATACATCGAATTAGTGGTTGATAAATCAAATCTTCGCAATATGGCCGCATCATTCGACACTACCGGGGTAAGACTTTGGGATGCTGCTGTATCACTCACTACAAGCCACCCCTTGGCCCAGTCGGTACCACAGCCATTATTATCGTCATTGCGTGGGCACAAGGTGACAAAGCTATTACGCTTAAGCGCTTCCGCACGAGCGAAATTAAGGGCAGCGACAAAATCATTGGCAATAGCAACTGACTTATTATTAACAACAGTCCTGTCAAATCTTGGGGCTGCCACTATCAACACTATGCTAACCACTGCAATAGTTATCATGAGTTCAATAAGGGTAAACGCTCTTTGGCTGCGAACTGCGAACATGGCGGGGCACCGTTATAAAAGAACTGCCGACAAATCGGATTAACCTGTCGATTTTATTAGCCAACCCTAACATATTCAGCTAGGATTCATGCCTCTCACGAGATATCTGGTCAACAAGGATGATGAACGGTTTAGCTTGGCGCCCCAATTAACATGGAGTCAGGCATGCACAAGGAGGACAAATGCAACCCCGGGGATACACGTTAATTGAGCTGCTTTGCGCTATTGCAATCGTCGCTATTACACTGGCCTATGGCCTACCGAACCTAGCCAGTCAATTCCATAAAACCCAAGTAGAGAATGTGACGCAGAGCCTGTTTGACTCTGTGCAACTTACCCGTTCACGCGCCGTTTTCGGCAATCAACGTATAACGTTGCGCAAAACAGGTCGCTGGGAAGACGGCTGGGAAGTATTCGTCGATACGAATAACAATGGCCAAAGAGATGAGGGCGAAGAGCTTCTCCAGAAGCATGAAAAAATCAATTCGGTAAAAATTAAAGCAGATCAACCACTGCGAAACTACATATCTTATATTAGTACAGGTCAAAGCCGAATGGCTGGTAATGCCAACAGTGGCGCTTTTCAAGCGGGCACACTTAAAATTTGCCCTATAGCTCAAGGCTCAGGATATACATTAATACTTGCCCCCTCAGGACGCATGAGAACGGAAACCCTCTCCCTGCAACAATGCAATGCTCTCGAACAATAACTTACCCAGCTCTGGCTTTTAGCCAGGCAAGCGCAATTCTTTCGGCAAAGAGAAGCTTATGTTTTCAGGCGTTCCATCCAACTCCTCCGGCACAGTAGCCCCACATTTTTGCAGCTTTTCGATCACTTGCCGCACTAGTACCTCTGGCGCAGATGCGCCGGCGGTAATGCCGATACAGCTGCGATTTTTGATCCATTCCGGGCTGATATCCTCGGGACCGTCAATCAAATAAGCCTCAGTACCGCAACGCTCAGCAAGCTCACGCAGGCGGTTGGAGTTTGAGGAATTGGGAGAGCCTACTACCAATACCAGATCGCACTCCAATGCCAGTTGGCGCACGGCATCCTGGCGATTGGTGGTGGCGTAGCAGATGTCGTCTTTACGCGGCCCCTGAATGTTGGGGAATTTCTTGCGCAGTGCGTCAATGACCTTGGCAGTGTCGTCCATGGAAAGAGTTGTCTGGGTGACATAGGCCAGCGCATCCGGGTTATGAACTACCAACGCCTCCACATCACCTTCATCTTCCACCAGGTAAATCTGGCCACCTTTATCGGTGTTGTACTGCCCCATGGTGCCCTCCACTTCAGGATGACCTTCATGGCCAATCAGGATGCACTCGCGACCTTCGCGGCTGTAGCGGGTAACCTCGATATGCACTTTGGTGACTAGCGGACAGGTAGCATCAAAGATTTTCAGGCCACGATTTTCCGCCTCGCTGCGTACGGCGCGGGATACGCCGTGGGCGCTGAAAATCAGGATGACGTTATCGGGAACCTGGTCTACCTCTTCAACAAAAACAGCACCGCGCTCACGCAGGGAATCCACCACGAATTTGTTGTGCACGACTTCATGACGCACATAGATGGGCGCACCAAACACATCCAGCGCACGGTTAACTATGTCGATGGCGCGATCTACACCGGCGCAGAAGCCGCGCGGATTTGCCAGTTTAATTTGCGTCATGGGGATACCTCTTAAATCAATCAGTGGACTTGCGCCGGTTCGATTTTGAGAATGGCTACGTCAAAAAATATCTCGCGGCCAGCCAGCGGGTGGTTGAAATCAACCACCACCACATCGTCGTTAAAGCGTTTGACCACGCCGGGCAATTCAGTTTTTTGGGCATCGGCGAATGACAACATCAAGCCCTCTTCCAACTGGATATCCGCACCAAATTGGCTGCGTGCGATTTCCTGGATGTTATTGGGATTGCGCTGGCCAAAGCCGTGCTCCGGCTTAATCACCAGGGTTTTACGGTCGCCTTCTTGCAACCCAAAAATGGATTGCTCAAAACCTTGCAGCAAATTGCCATCCCCTACGGTAAAGGTGGCTGGCTCACGCTCAAAGTTGGAATCAATAACTTCGCCATCCGCCAGACGCAAAGCAAAATGCAGGGTTACGCGAGTGCCCTCGCCTATGACTAAATCACGCATTGGACTTCTTTTCTCTTACTAAAAACATCAAAGCGAGCAGAATTGCTGCTCCCAGTGTGATGGCGGAATCCGCCAGGTTGAACGCCGGCCAGTAATGATCTTGATAGTGGACCTCAATAAAATCCACCACATGGCCCAGCAAAATACGGTCGTACAGATTGCCCAGCGCGCCGCCTAAAATAAACGACAAGGCAAAAGCTTCCAGTCGGTTGGAACGGCAAACCCGTGCAATCCATCCCGACAACAGCACGCTTGCGCCCAAGGCTATAGCGGCAAAAAACCAGCGTTGCCAGCCGCCCGCTTCTGCGAGAAAACTGAACGCTGCACCGAAATTGTGGCGCAGCGTCAGATTGAAAAAAGATGTAATGACTATCGGTTGATCGTAAACCAAATTGCTGGATGCCCAGTATTTACTGAGCTGATCCAGCACAACCACAGCTAACGCCGCCAAGTACCAATACCAGGCCTGACGAGGAACCTTTTTAAGCATCACTAACACCAATTACGCAAACAAACGCTGCTCGCCTTTGCCATCTACATTTTCTACGCAGCGCAGGCAGATCTCGGCATGGGCAGTGTTTGCGCCCACGTCCGCACGGTGATGCCAGCAGCGCGCGCACTTGGTGTGCTCGGATTTCTTCACAGCGACTTGCAAACCGACAACCTCAGTGGCTTCGGCATTTTGCGCTTCACCCAGTGAACGAAGTTCGGCAGTAGAAGTGATCAATACAAAACGCAGTTCATTCGCCAACTTGCCCAGCTCGGTCTGCAATTTGTCATCGCAGTAAAGCACCACTTCTGCACCCAGAGAGCCGCCAACCTCACCTGCAGCACGCTTCGCTTCAAGCACTTTATTTACGGCAGTTTTCACTTCCGCCACTAAATCCCAATATTCACTGCTGAAGGAATCTGCTGGCACTGATGGCAATTGATACCACTCGGCAGTGAATACAGTTGCATCGCGTTCGCCAGCGATTTCTTTCCAGATTTCGTCAGCAGTAAAACTCAGGATGGGCGCAATCCAACGCACCATGGCTTCGATCACATGCTGCAGTGCGGTTTGCGCGGAGCGACGCGCAAGCGCATCGGCTTTAATGGTGTACTGGCGATCTTTGATGATATCCAGATAGAAACCGCCCAGCTCAACCACACAGAAGTTGTGCAATTTTTGGTAGATCAAATGCAGGTTGTAATTGTTGTAGGCATCGATGATTTCCTGTTGCAATTGCGCGGTGCGGCCGACAATCCAGCGATCCAGTTGCAACATATCTTCCATAGCTACCGCATCAGTGGCCGGATTAAAGCCTGTGAGATTGGACAGGATAAAACGTGCCGTGTTGCGGATACGACGATAAGAATCGGCGGTGCGCTTGAGGATCTCATCAGACACACTCATCTCAGTGCTGAAATCGGTGGCAGCAACCCACAAACGCAACACATCAGCACCCAGGTCATTCATCACTTTTTGCGGCGACATTACGTTACCGATGGACTTGGACATTTTGCGGCCTTCCGCATCTACCACAAAGCCGTGGGTCAGCACAGTTTTGTAGGGCGGTACGGCGTGCATGGCCATAGAGGTCTTGAGCGATGACTGGAACCAGCCGCGGTGTTGATCTGAACCTTCAAGATACAAATCTGCAGGGAAGCGCAGGCCAGCGCGCTTGGCCAATACAGCGTAATGAGTCACACCGGAATCGAACCACACGTCCAGCGTATCGGTCACTTTTTGGTAGCTGTCCGCTTCATCGCCGAGCAATTCTTTTGCATCCAATTCGAACCAAGCGTCCATCCCGCCCTGCTCTACTTTTTTCGCAACCGCTTCGATCAGTTCGGACGTTTTTGGATGCAGCTCTTGGGTTTCTTTGTGAACGAACAGCGCGATAGGCACACCCCAGGTACGCTGACGGGAGATACACCAGTCAGGCGAGGTCGCGAGCATGGCATCGATACGAGCCTTGCCCCAATCAGGCACCCACTGCACGCCTTCAACTGCATCAGCAACCTGATCGCGCAGGTTGTTTTTGCTCATGCTCACAAACCATTGTGGCGTGGCGCGGAAGATCAGCGGCGTCTTGGTGCGCCAGCAGTGCGGGAAGCTGTGCACCAGCTTGCCCTGTGCGAGCAACGCATTTTTTTCGATCAACAAATTGATAACTTTTTCGTCGACTTTGTAAACGTGATCGCCAGCGAAAATTTCTACATTAGGACGATAGTAGCCGTTGTCGTCGATGTAGTTGAGCGTGCCGATTCCGTATTTCACACCCACATTAAAGTCGTCAGCGCCGTGGTCGGGCGCTGTGTGTACAAAGCCGGTACCTGCGTCGGTAGTTACGTGATCACCTAGGATCACCGGCACTTGGCGATTGTAAAAAGGATGTTGCAGCAGCAGATTTTCCAGCGCGGCGCCTTTTACGTGGCCGACGATTTGATGGGCTTCGGCTTTTGCGCGACCCAATACATTTGTCACCAGCGCTTCGGCAACAAGTAAACGCGTATCGCCTACTTGCACCAATACATAATCCACTTCGGCACCAGCGGATACAGCTTGGTTCGCAGGCAATGTCCATGGAGTGGTGGTCCAAATCACCAACGCGATTTCGCCGGAGCCACTCAGACCTTCGATTTTGCTGGCAACAGCTGCTTGATCGACGAACACAAATTTCACGTCGATGGAGAATGAAGTTTTATCCTGATACTCAACTTCCGCTTCCGCCAAAGCCGAACCGCCCACCACACTCCAGTACACAGGCTTGAAACCTTTGTGCAAATGGCCATTCTCGGCGATTTTGCCCAGGGCGCGGATGATGTCGGCTTCGAATGTGTAATCCATGGTGAGGTAAGGATTATCCCAATCCCCCAGCACACCAAGACGCACAAAGTCAGTCTTTTGGCCGGCGAGTTGTTTGGCGGCGTATTCGCGGCATTTATCGCGGAAGGTTTTTACATCCACTTTATCGCCGGCTTTGCCGAGTTTTTTCTCCACATTGTGTTCGATGGGCAAACCGTGGCAGTCCCAACCTGGCACATAGGGCGAATCAAAACCGCTCAGGGTTTTGCTTTTGACAATAATGTCTTTGAGGATTTTGTTGACCGCGTGGCCGATATGGATATCGCCGTTGGCGTAAGGCGGGCCATCGTGCAGGATGAACTGGTCACGGCCGGCGCGGGCGCTGCGAATTTGCTGGTAGACATCATTCGCTTGCCATTGTTTAAGCATGTCCGGCTCGCGCTGCGCGAGGTTTGCCTTCATGGCAAAACCGGTGGTGGGTAAGTTCAATGTTGCTTTGTAATCAGTCATCGCGGTCAACTTATGTTGTCAAAACTAAAATATTCACATTCGAGTTACGATTTACGCCGGTTTAAAAAAATCCCTGGCTTGCGCTATATCGGTTTGCAGTTGCGCTTTTAATTCATCCAATGAAGCAAACTTTTGTTCGTCGCGCAGTTTGCGCTTGAAAACCACATCGATCACAGCACCGTAAATGCTGCGACCAAAATCAAACAGATGGACTTCCAACAGCGGCTTTTTGCTGCCATCCACCGTGGGGCGCACACCTATATTGGCAACACCCTGCACTAGTTCACCATCGACAAATGTCACTGTCACGGCAAATACGCCGTGCAGTGGAGAGCGATAGCGGCGCAGATCTACGTTCGCCGTGGGCACCCCCAACTGGCGACCTAATTGTTTGCCGTAAACCACGCGGCCATGAATGCTGTACTCCTTGCCGAGCAGATTGGCGGCTTCGACAAAATCACCGGCCTCCAGCAGCTGGCGAATGCGGGTGCTGCTGACCCGCGCACCATCTATTTCGAGTGTATGAGTGTCGCTTACGCTAAATCCAAGCTCTTGGCCTTTGCTTTGGAGCAGCGCGAAATCACCGCGCCTGTCGCAGCCGAAGCGGAAGTCGTCACCGACGACCAAATGTTTGATATCCAGGCCATCAACTAACACGCGCTGGATAAAGTCTTCCGCCGAGAGGCTGCGCATCTGCTGGTTAAAGTGCAGGCAGACTACGCGATCCACACCCGCCGCCCAGAGCGCATTGACCTTTTCGCGCAGGCGCATCAGGCGCGCCGGGGCTTTGTCGGCCGAGAAGAACTCATGGGGTTGGGGTTCAAAGACGATAGCCACGGTGGGCAACTGGCGCTGGCGAGCGGTTTCGATCAGTTGGTGCAGTATCGCCTGATGGCCTAAATGCACCCCGTCAAACGAGCCAATAGTCGCCACACAGCCGCGGTGGGCGGGGCGAAGATTGTGTAAACCGCGTATGAATTCTCGTTGGCCTTGCTGCACGGGCACCGCTACCTGCTTGTCCTGATTGAAAGGGCGAGAAGTATACAGGAGGCTTGCGCCCCTCGGCTAATGAGGGGCGCGAAAATCTTTCAGACGGAAGCCAGATATCACCAAGCCCAATAGGTAGGCTGATATACCGGCCACACACAAGATCGTCAGGTGCAGTATGCGCGGCCAGATGCCCCAGGCGTGCCAGTCGTTAAAATAATGCAGGCCAACCAGCAGCACAATCGCCATTAACAGGTTGGAGAAGCCGTAGCGCAGCCAGGTTTTGCCCCAGTTGGCCGCCGGCATATAAACCTGCTGGCGATGCAGGCCACGATAGAGCAACCAGGCATTAACGTAGGCCGCCAGCGCCGTGGACAGCGCCAAGCCCACATGGCCTATGTGCCAGTAAACATTGAGAGGCACCACTATCACCGCCTTGATAGCGATATTGGAGGCAATGGCGATCATGCCGATACGCACCGGGGTTTTCATGTCCTGACGGGCAAAGTAGCCGGGCGCCAGCACTTTGATCAGCATAAAACCCAACAGCCCAAGCACATAAGATTGCAAGCTATAGGACGACATAAGCGCGTCGTGCAAGGTCAAATGACCATGCTGGAAAAGCGTGAGGATGATGGGTTCCGCCAGGATCACCAGCGCCAGGGTGGCCGGCAAGGCGATCAAGACAATCAGGCGAATCGCCCAATCCAGCGTATGGCTAAAGCGCTCGGCCGATGCTGAAGCATGCAGGCGCGAGAGGCTGGGCATAATCACAGTCGCAATAGCCACGGCGAAAATCCCCAAGGGCAACTCCACCAAGCGGTCGGAATAAAACAGCCAGCTCACACTACCTTCGGGCAACCAGGAGGCGATGATGGAATCCAGCATCAGGTTAATCTGACTGACTGACACCCCGAAAATCGCCGGCGCCATCAGCGCTAAAATGCGTTTTACGCCCGGATCTTTCCAATCGATTTTGGGTGCCGGCAGCAGGTGAACCTGCTTGAGGAACGGCAGCTGGAAGACAAAAGAGATAACACCGGCAATCAATACACTCCAGGCCAAGGCAAAAGCAGGCGATGAGAACCAGGGCGCCGCCACCAATGCAGCGAAAATCATGCAGATATTAAGCAGTACTGGTGTAAAGGCCGGTATGGCGAAGCGGTCATAGCTGTTGAGGATGGCCCCGGCAAAACCGCTGAGCGAAATCAGCATTAAATAAGGAAAGGTGATGCGAATCAGCTCGGTAAGTAGTGCAAACTTTTCCGTGTTGGCATAAAAGCCGGGAGCGAAAACAAAGGCCAGTACAGGAGCGCCCATCACCGCCAGCAAAGTCACCAGCATCAGCGCCGCCCCCAGGCAACCGGACACATGATTGACCAAATGCTGCAGCGCCGCGTGGGAGCCCTTTTCGCGATACTCCGAAAGCACAGGCACAAATGCTTGGGAGAAAGCGCCCTCAGAAAACAAACGGCGGAAGAAGTTAGGGATTTTAAAGGCGAGGAAAAACGCATCCGCCGAACCACCGGCACCGAGGAAGTGCGCAAGCACCTGGTCGCGCACCAATCCCAGCACGCGCGACATCATGGTCATGGAGCCGGTGATTAAACTGGAGCGCAACATACTGCGCTTGGGTGTGGCAACAATAGGCGGGGTAGTCTGGGGTTCGGACACAACACATCCTTAGACAATAATGAAATGGCGACAATCAAAGTCGCGCATTATCTACTGTCTCGCGGTCAAGATATAGCGATCCTGCCAGTTGTCCTTCAATCTTCTAGTCGCTGAACTCCCAAACAATCAGTGACTAGAACTGATATTCCACCGCCAGACCAAGGGTGTCCAGCTTGAAATCGCCCACATCATTGCGGCGCGCCTCCAGACGCAGTTTCAACTCGTCACTCAACTGATAACTGGCACCCAGGCCGTAGAGCAAGCCCTGGTCATCATAGCTGTTGCGCACCAGTAAGCTGCCGGATTGCTCCGAGAAGCCGCCCGAGAGCGTGCTTTTGTAATCCATAGCGGTCACACCCAACACACCAAACACAGACCAATCCTCACCCAATTGTTTGCTAAACACACCGGCAAGGCTCACGCCCTTGGCATCAATTGTCTGGGTATCGTTGGGTTTGACTATATAAACGATTCCGTCTTTCAACTTAAACGTGTCTGTACCGCTACCGAAATCCGCCAACCCCAGCTCAATCGCAAACCAATTGCTAAAGCTATACCCCAAGTGCAAGCCGTAACCAGTATCACTATCGCCAAAGCTTTGCCCGGGAGCAAAACTGCTACTGGCGCTTGGTCCGGGACCAGAAAAATCTGTCGCCAGTAAATCTACTCCCAAATAAAACTGTCCAGCTTCCGCTAACGCACCTTGCGCCATCAATGCCACAGCCGCAGCACCACATAAACCACGCATTTTTTTCACAGCGAATGCTTTCGTCACAGTTAACTCCCCATTGTCAGTTTATAAAGCGCACCTGAGGTACGCATCCCGGCATTTGCACTGGAATGGGCTCAGTATAAAAATATGGCCTTCGGGGAAATAGGCGATATTTGCACGCAATTGTTAAAAACTGTAGGCCTCACCTGGCACTGGCATTTGCTAACGATCACGATATTCACTGGGTGTTACACCCTCCGTGCGCTTAAAAAAACTGTTAAACACTGACTTGCTGTTAAAGCCCACCTCCAGATAAATCTCGGTAATACTTTTGCGCGACTTGGCGGGCTCATCCAACAAGCGCTTTGCCTCTCGGATACGATAGCTATTAATGAATTCATAAAAACTCAGTTGGTAATGTGCCTTAATCGCCAGCGATAATTTTCGCGGTTGGAGCTTTACGGCTTCCGATAATTTATCGAGGGTGATATCCGGGTTGGCGTAGTAGCGCTGCTCCAGCATGACTGATTCCAGGTTTGCAATCAGCTGCGGATCAACATGCCCTTGCCTGTCCTCACGTTTTGCAAAAGGCGACTCTTCATTGACCGCCGGCACAAAAACAAAATAAATAAAGCGCAAGAAAATCAGCACATTGATCACGGCAAAATTAAAATAGTAGCCACTCAAGCCCACTAGGTTAAGCAAATCAAGATCGAAGTAATCCTCAACCAGCTCCGATAGCTTTATCGTCAGCAGCACACCATCCCAGGCAAATAAAATCACAAAGCAAGCCAACATGATTTTAAGCCAGGCGAGATCACCCAGTTTCAGGTTGGAGTAAATGTTCTGTAGTTGCTTGTGATAGTTAAACACGAGGGAGAAACAAAAAAGCGCATAGACAAGCCGCAAGTACCTGCCTGCGGCCTCCAGGTAAAGATAAGGCGCCGAATAAGCTATGTGCTGTGACTTGATCAACCAGTATTGGCTGTCATGATCCTTCACATAAAAAATGCAAATCATGGCCACGAAATAAAAAGCGACCGGAATCGAATGCAGCAGATGCAGCCTGTGCAATGCAAAATCCCGAAATAGCAATGAGCGCACAAAAAAATACAGCAGAGGTCCATCCAGAAAATAAGCATAGCTTCCCCAAAAAAATAGATCCGGCGATTTTTGCAGCAACCAGATACGAAACTGGGCGCCCCAGAAGGTGAGTTCATGCAAAGGAATTAAAAAATGGCAGAGCAGAAAGCCCACCAAAAACCAGGTACTCAAGTTTCGCTCTTTATTGGTCGCCGCTAAAAGGAGCGCAAATAGCAAGCACTCAAATGCGGTTAGAACCATCAAGACATCATGAAAGTTAAACAATATCGCGTTCATAGCAGGTAGCCTGAAAAGCCATTATCCAAAACGAAAAAACCACGCCCGAAGGCGTGGAGCAAAACCGGCCACCAGGGCCGGGGGGATAGAAGCGCAGCACCAACTACGCTTCGCAGGTTGTCAGTTATTTATCCGCATGATTATTTCAGCTGGAGTTGCCATTGTTGATTGTTGCTGCCGGAATAATCCCACTGCTGGATACCCGCGCCATCATTGACAGAGACATCTTTCACATCCAGCGATTTACCACTGTGCTCCGCAACTATCTTGAAATAACCATTACCGAGATCGGTGAGAATCCAGTGCTGGTTGCCCGCATTGGTAAAATCCCACTGCTGGATAGTTGCACCGTTGCTGGTGGAAACACCGGCGACATCCAGCGATTTCCCACTGCTGTTGCTGATAATTTTGTAAGTGGTGCCAGAAAGCTGGGTGAGCGTCCACAACTGATTGGCAGCACCGCTAAAAGTCCACTGCTGAATGCTGGTGCCGTTGCTGGTGGAGTTGTTGGTGACATCCAATGCTTTGCCGCTGTTTTTGGAAATGATGGCGTAGCTACGGCCCGAGATAATTCCGCTCACAGTCGAGCTAGAGCTTGATGACTTGCTGGTACTCACCACACTGCTGGAACTGGAAGATTTACTTGTACTGGTCGCGCTGGATGTTTTGCTTGACGTGGTCGAGCTTATTGAACTGGAGATTGAGCTGGATGTTTTACTTGAGCTGACCGAACTCGATGTGCGACTGGATGATGCATTCGCCAGGGTCAGCGTAAAATTATTCAAATTCACTTCCGCACCGCTGAAATAAATACGAACAATTTGATTACCCGTTGGCAGGGTTACGTTGCTCGAATTAACACTAGCCCAGGTATCCCAACCACCGGTGGCAGGAGTACTGGTAGTCGACAGCAATTGGCCATTTAGCAAGAACTGGATTTGCCCGGTAGTTTGTGGTGTAGCCACGCGATAGCTCAGGTTGTAGCTACCAGCTTGCTGCACATTAACGCTGTACTCCAGCCATTCACCCTGCGCCACCCAGCCAATATTGTAGCCGGCAACGCCATTGTCGTTGGTTGCAGAAATATCCACTTCGGTGGTGCGATAAGCATTGCCACTGTTGCCTGAGCTGCTGTCCCACCAAGTGAGCCCCTGACAACCCAGGTCAAAATTTTCCGCTTCAATCGTACCGGGAATTGTGTAGGGCGTTGTATTAAAAGGTGTACGCGTTCCGCTCACATTGCACGCGGGTTTTGTTCCATCATAAAAATCCTGGTGCCACACCAAGCCGGCAGCACCGTTGAGGATATTGGTTTTGGCAAAATCGATCATGCCTGTGTAAGCGGAGGCTGCACTAGTGTTGCTATTAATGGCATTAACCACCGAGCTGTACACGGAGTTAGGCATCACCGTCCAGAGCGTTTTATCATGGCTCATTTTCTTAAACGACCATGCAAAAGAGCCCGCAATGTTTGCAGCCGACCAGTCCGCCATGGTACGCAAATTGGCCGCCGTGTCCTCACCATACTCACCCAGAATCAGCGGGACTCCCATGCGGTTGGTAATGTCGTCACGCGCATACAAATCTGCCAGCGCTGCAGTATTGCCGAAAATATAATGGTGGGTTTCTATCACCAGGTTGTTATCCCAGCGGCTGGAAATGCCTGTATTGTTTTGCGTGGTGCCATTAGTCCAATCCAACACGTTGAGATCAGATGCCCACCAATCACCTTCCGCCACAATGATGTGATTGTTATCCACTTCGCGAATGGCATTACGCATGGTGATCAAAGAAGTCAGTAATTCATAACTTCTGTTGGGTTGTGTGACCGGCTCATTAATCAGGTCATAACCCCAAATGATGGGCTCGTTTTTGTAGTAGTTGGCTATGTGCTTCCATACCTGACTGGCGATGGAAATATTATTGCCATCCCAAAACTTCACCGAGGTGCGCGGCTGGCTGGAGTTGGAATCCATATTGTCACTGTGGTCGCCAGGGTTTTGGTAACCGGGGGCGGCATGCATATCCAGAAGAATGTAAATCTTGTGGGTTTTGCAGTAGCCTACCAAACGATCAAGGTATTGAAAGCCCGCGTTACTCAGGGCGCCGTTTTGCCAAAACATGTTGTAGTGAAAAGGCACCCGCACCGAGTTGTAACCCAGATTTTTCAAATCGATGATGGTTTGCTCAGTCACGTAATTCAAACGCCATTGGTGTTCGAACTCTTTGGCTTTGGCGGCATCGCCAAAAGCATTTCCCAAGCTGTTCAGGAATTGCGTGTGGGTGCGATAGTTAAAATCACCCATCATCAAATAGCCTTCCCACAGCAACCAGTTCCCCAGGTTCATACCGCTGAGATAAAGCGGTGCGCCTTTCTCGTCGACAATTTTGGTGCCGCTGGTATGTACATATTGGGCAGATGCATTGCCGGCAAACAGACATGTGCTAGCGAGTGTCAGGGCGCAAAGCCCGTGTTTGAGCGACGCCAACGCAGCCGCCCGGCTAAAGAGTTTATTCATAGTGTCCTCATGTTATTCGTTATTGAGAGGCGAGCTAAAAAAGTGATTCCTGAATTGGGCGCCTTGGCCGGCCGGGATTGTTATGACTTAATTGATTCCCAGATCAGCTACTACATAGCCGCCGTAAATCCTCCGATTTACCAAACCAGCCTACAAAGCTTTTTTCTGGCTGTAGTTTGAGCAGCTGCAAATCGCCCAAAATAATTCAGCCGTACGCAGGTAAGAACAGACGATTTTTATTCGCACGCGAAGAGAGCTGCCAGGCAGTACAAGGTGAAAAAGCAGCACAAGAGGTAGACGATTGGATAATTACCCCAAACAGATCAATCACTTAAATCAGGTAGGTATTTAATCGCACTCGCCGTTATGTCAGTGACACGGGTAAAAAGTGCTAATCGCAAACAAGCCTTGACATTTAGCGCCCGGCCCAATACTGTATATAAAAACAGTAAAACCAAAGAGGAAACATCATGGCAGTAGTCGCCGTATGGCTTTGTGATCGGGATGGCAGCATGTTTGAAGACAGAAAACTCGCAGAAGAACACGACAGATACCTGGAGCTGGCCGCGAATATCACCCAACTGATTGAGGAAAATATTCCGGACATAGACGAGAAACACAGTGAGGCCATTGGCCTGCTGCTCGCCCAACGCCGCGAATTACTGGCCAAGGCCTGTAAAGGAAAACCGGATGAATTGCTTCAGCCATTCACCTACGAAAAGCCAGTCACACTGAATGCCAGCATTGCCGCCAAGGATTAATCAAGGACAGATTTGGAGTTCAGGCTCCGGCAGCAATGTTTGTTAGCGCTGGTATCCCCCACAGATCAACCAGCGCCACCGGAGGGTTAACCGCCGGTGCCACAAAGCTGGTGTACCCCACAGTGCATCAGCGGGTATTAAACAATACCCACACCACTTCATCCACGCAGCGCCACGGCCTGCGTGGATGACTCTTTCCGCCACCACACTGCTTTCAATGGAAGCCTCAACGAGTGTGGTGGCTTTTTCTTGCCACAATGCGCATCTATAAAAACCGCTGCAGATGATCTGGCGTCGCCAGCATGCAGTAATCGTATTTGCCAAATAGCCAATAGCGGTTAAGCGCAACACGGTCGTAACACCAGTCGCGAATCACTCGGGGGAAAATCCTGAAAAGGCCAGCAAGTCGCCAAGGTAATGGCAACTGCTTCATCACAGCAATAAACGAATCACTTCGTTCAAGAGCGCGATTGCCCTGGACCAACAACATAGTTTCAAATACATCCAGCGGATACCCAAACCACTGCAAAATCGCCTGCCCTTCAGCTGACTGGACCGAGCAGAGCTTGAACTTATGCTCCCTGTCATAGCGGATAATAAAACGGCTCCAGCCATTGCAGAGCTTGCAGACACCATCGAACAATATGATTTGATCGTTTGGTTCGACCTTGGGTGGATATGAGCCAGAAACCAAAGAATTCATAGTTACACCAAATCACGCAACGCGACATCAAGAGTTGGATAGCGAAATTGGAATCCGCTTTCCAACAGTGCTTTTGGCACAACCCTCTGCCCTTCTAACAATAAATCTGCCTGCTCACCCAGTAGCAAACGCATGGGCCAGGCTGGCATTGGGATAAAGCAGGGCCTGTGCAAAATACGCGCGGCGGTTTTACTAAAATCAAGCTGGGTTAAGGTTTCTGGAGCAGTAAAATTATAAGCAGGCAATAGAGATTCTCCTGCAGCATATTTACGCCATAAATGCGCCAGCGCTCGCTGCAAATCTTCTACATGAATCCACGACTGCCACTGGCGACCTGATCCCAAGGCACCACCCATAGCTAATTTTATCGGCAAGAGCATCATAGGTAGCGGGCCACCACGCCCCAGTACCAAACCAAATCTCATGGCCGCTACAGTCACGCCATATTGCGCTGCAGACTGCGCCACCTTTTCCCAATCATGGCAAAGGCTGGCCATAAAAATAGATTGAGTATGGCCGCTCTCATCCAGTTCTGTATCGTCGCCAATTTTCTGGATACCGTAATAGCCAATCGCCGAAGCAGATAATAATAATGTTGGTTTTTGTTTCGCCTGCGCAATCCAGTCGATCAAGGTTTGTGTAAGCCCGAGACGACTTTTTCTCAATGCAGATTTGCGCTTGTCAGTCCACCACTTGCCAAGCACGCGAGCACCAGCAAGATTGATAATCACATCGACAGGATAATCAGCAGGCAACTCCTTCATGTTAGCAATGCAAGTCACTTTGCCGTCAAACATCCACGAAGCTTTTTTGGGATTACGTGTCAATAATGTCACTCGCTGACCATCCGCTAAAAGCGCCTTCACCAACAGCTGGCCAATAAACCCGGTTCCACCAGTTACCAGCACACTTTGGCTGTTATCGCTGAAATGAATTTGGGTATTCATAATTACATTTCCCTACGATCAAATTGCCACAATAAAAACAATGGCGGCAGCATGGTTGAGAGCACGAATAAATCCATCCATAAATGCATCCAAAGGTCACGCTGTAGCGACACATAAATATCTTGCGGCCCCCAGACCATCAACCCAATCATCATCCATAACCAAACGGCTGCCCGGCGGGTGCGATCCCCCATATAAATAAGAACAGCCATAAAAATGGCCGCAAATTGCAACGTAGCTCCAAACAATTTAAGCCACCATAAATGCAGCTCACGCGCTATTACCGATGAACCTTCTGGCCAGAATCTACCGAGTACAAGTTGATGGTAACTTTCGAAAAACGTGCTCTCCATCATCCAGGTCATACCAATTCCGACCAAGAAATGGAGTAAGGCATAACCATAAAGCCAGCGAACTAACCAAGGCCGAAATTCGTATTCCATAGCTATAGTCCTCGCAAATTTAAGATAGGCATTGCCCCAAGATCTATCACCCACCTGCGCAATCCGCCCGCCTATTGTGCATAAAAGCACAGAAGTGATTGACCCTCAACCTAATTTACGGTAATTTCAGTAATTACTGAAAACTCAGGAATTAGCCACCATGCCCGCCAACTTAACCCCCATGATTCAATCCTGCGTACTCCACTTTGGGGAGATGGGCAGCCGTTGGGGAATTAACCGTACTGTTGGGCAAATGTACGCGTTGATTGTGCTTAACAAGGCGCCGCTTTGTGCGGATGACATTGCCGAAGCGCTGGGTTTTTCGCGCTCCAATGTCAGCATGGGTATTAAAGAATTGCTGTCTTGGGATTTGATCAAGTTACAACACTTACCCGGTGAACGCCGCGAGTTTTATTCGGCGCCGGGCGATGTCTGGGATATCGCCAAAACCCTGATTGAACAGCGTCGCAAACGCGAAATAGATCCTACCCTCTCCACCTTGCGTAATTTAATTCTCGAAAGCCCCGCTAGCAGCGAGGAAGAATATGCGCAACAGCGTATGCGCGAGATGCACGAACTCATCGAAATGCTCACGCTCTGGACCAGCGAAATCCAACGGCTCGATAGCGCTAAGCTAGGTAAGTTACTGAAGCTTGGCAGCAGCATTGGTAAAGTTCTCGATTTAAAAGACAAGTTGCTCAATCGCTAAGCCCGAGAAGTCAGGTGAGAGATACGCGACAAAGTTGAGATAAGGTCACCCATAACCGGTTCCCTGCAACCAGCGCCGGGTTCCGGTTCGCTTTGACGGTTCTCGCTGGTAGAGGTACTTGCTATGCTCGATACACTGGTTCTTTCACGCATTCAATTCGCCGCAAATATTTCGTTTCATATTTTATTTCCCACCATCACCATTGCGCTCTGCTGGTTCCTGCTATTTTTTAAAATCCAATACAACCGCACCGACGACGAAGTCTGGATGCGCGTTTACCGTTTCTGGGTAAAAGTATTTGCGCTCACCTTTGCCGTGGGCGTTGTTAGTGGCCTGACGATGTCATTTCAATTTGGCACTAACTGGCCTGGCTATATGAAAACCGTGGGCAATATCGCCGGCCCGTTGCTGGGTTATGAGGTGCTCACCGCATTTTTTCTGGAAGCGACTTTTCTCGGCATTATGTTGTTCGGGATTAATCGCGTCTCCAATCGCATTCATACCTTCGCAACATTTTTGGTTGCCTTCGGCACAACCATGTCGGCCTTCTGGATTATTTCACTTAATTCCTGGATGCAAACACCGCAAGGTTTTGAAATGCGCGACGGAGTTGCACACCCGGTAGATTGGCTGGCGATTATTTTTAATCCCTCTATGCCCTTCCGCCTCGCCCATATGCTTACCGCCTCAGGAATCACAGCAGGATTTTTGATTGCAGGCTTGTCCGCTTATCGCATTTTGAAAGGCGACCATAAACCCGCGCCGCGCCGCGCATTAAAAGTTGGCATCTACGCAACGGCGATTTTGATTCCACTGCAAATTGTTATCGGCGACATGCATGGCTTGAATACACTCCATCATCAACCCGCCAAAATTGCCGCCATGGAAGCCGTGTGGCACAGCGAGAAAGGCGCGCCGCTCGTGTTATTTGCCTGGCCCGATGAACATACACAACACAACAAATTTGCAGTGGAAATACCACACGGTGCCAGCCTGATCCTCAAACATGAATACGATGGCGAATTAAAGGGTTTGAGTGAATTCACTGAAGGCCACCCACCGGTGAAACCTTTATTTTTTGGATTTCGCATTATGGTGGGCATGGGCGTACTCATGTTGATCGTGTCCTGGTTTGGCGCTTGGCAACAAAAACGCAAAGAAGAAATTTCTCCAGGCATGTTGAAAGTATTTATAGCAATGACCTTCTCCGGCTGGATAGCCACGCTCGCTGGCTGGTACGTCACTGAGATTGGTCGGCAGCCTTATTTGGTGACTGGCGTTTTAAAAACGGCAGATGCTGTGACGACGCTGCCATCATCCAATGTGGGTTTATCGCTGGCGATTTATCTCAGCCTCTACGCCGTTTTGCTGGTCGCCTACATACGTACATTGTTTGTGATGGCGCGCCGCGCGATTCTCGTTGATCGTCCTGAAGACGACCAAACACTGCAGGAAAAAATCAACGTCGTAAAAGAATCAACCACAAACACATCAACACAGGGAGAATAGCCATGACCGATATTCAGTCTTTAACTGGCGATGCCTTTTGGCTCCCCGTTGTTTTCATCGGACTCATGGGGCTGGCGTTTTTTCTCTACGCCATTCTCGACGGTTACGATTTGGGCGTAGGCATTTTGCTGCCCAACAACTCCGAAGCACAGCGCGACACCATGATTGCCTCCATTGGCCCCTTCTGGGATGCCAATGAAACCTGGTTGGTGATGGGTGCCGGCATTTTATTGATTGCCTTTCCCGGAGCGCACAGCCTGGTTTTATACAACCTCTATTTGCCGGTGACACTCATGATCGGCGGTTTGATTTTGCGCGGAGTTGCTTTCGATTTTCGCGCAAAAGCACCGGAGGATCACAAGACTCTGTGGGATCACACCTTTAAAGTCGGCTCGCTGTTAGCCACTATGGCACAGGGATATATGCTCGGCAGTTATGTGATGGGTTTTGAGCACAGTTTGAATGCAGTTTTATTTTCCAGCCTCAGCGCCATTTGCGTGACTGCCGGCTACAGTTTTATTGGCGCTGCCTGGCTGGTGCGCAAAACAGATGGTGAATTGCAGGCGCGCTCCGCGCGCTGGACGCGTCGCTGCGGTTGGCTCACCGCGATTGGTATCTCTGCCGTTTCCATTGTTAATCCCATCATTAATCCGTTGATTTACGAAAAATGGTTCGGCAGCCCAACCGTGCTAGTACTGCTGGTGATCCCCGCATTTTGTTTTACGTTATTTTTTATTGTGGATCGCTATCTTGCCAACTTTCCCTACCAAAATGATTTTGGCAGTTGGATTCCCTTGGCATCGGTGATCATGATTTTTCTGTTATGTTTTGTTGGATTGGCCTACAGCTTCTTTCCCTTTGTAGTGCCAAATACTCTGGATATCTGGCAATCCGCGAGCGCACCGGAATCGCTGCGTTTTATTTTGTACGGTGTTGCTGTAGTACTACCCACCATTATTGGTTACACCATTTACTCTTACTCAGTATTCTCCGGCAAAGCCACACAGCTGAAATATTATTAACGCTTGACCTCACCGCTTCCCTGCATACCGTCACTACAGCCAAATGCTGTGTGACGGTTTTTTTTGACACAAATAGTCACAGTCACAAAAACATCATACAAACGTCTAAATACCGCCACCGTTTAGTAACAATGGCGACCTAATCTCCCCTGCACATAAATCTTCATCCCAATAATTTTTATTTGCAGGAGTCCACTATGTCCACCTTTTCGCGTCGTCCGCTATCCGCGGCTTTGGCTGCACTTATCGCTGGTTTTAGCGCAACACAGGTTTGCGCCGATGTCTATTTTTCGGAATACATTGAAGGCAGCAGCAATAACAAAGCACTGGAAATTTATAACAGTGGCAACAGCGAAGTGGATCTCACCAGCTACAAGGTGGAGATGTATTTCAACGGCAGCGCCAGTGCGGGCCTTACGATAAATTTGAACGGAAAAATTCCTGCGCAAGGTACTTTTGTTTTGGCCCATGGCAGCGCCAACAGCAGCATCCTTGCGAAAGCCAACCAAACGAATAGCGCTGGCTGGTTTAATGGCGACGATGCCATTGTGCTGAAAAATGGCAACACTATTATCGATTCTATTGGCCAGGTTGGTATTGATCCCGGCACCGAATGGGGTACAGGTTTAACCAGTACCGCTGACAATACCTTACGCCGTAAAACGTCAGTAACTACCGGTGATACCAACACAACGAATAGCTTTGATCCAGCGTTGGAATGGGAAGGATTTGCGACAGACGCAGTTGATAACCTCGGCGGCTATCAAGGTGGCAGCAACGGCGGTGGGAATAATGGCGGTGGGAATAACAGCGCATGCGGCAGTGCAGCTACCCGCATCTCCAGCATCCAGGGCAGTGGCTCTGCCAGCAATTTGGTTGGGCAGAATGTATCGGTTGAAGCTGTAGTAGTGGCAAGCTTCCAGGGCACGAATCAAATCGGCGGTTTCTTTTTGCAAGAGACAGATGCCAACAGCGATGGTAATCCTGCAACCTCTGAAGGTATTTTTGTCAGCAGCACACAAGCCGTTAATGTCGGTGATTGGGTACGCGTCAGTGGCGCGGTCGCCGAGACTTTCCAACTCACACAAATTACCCCGAGCAACATCACTGTTTGTGCCAGCAACCAAACACTGCCAACAGCTGCCACGCTGCAATTACCATTAAACTCCGCAACAGCATTGGAAGCGGTGGAAGCTATGCGTGTATCAGTACCGCAAACACTTACTGTGAGCGAGACTTATGGCCTTGGTCGCTACGGCCAAATCCTGCTATCCAATGGTCGCCTGCAGCAACCAACCAATGTGACAACACCAGGCGCAGCCGCCCTCACCTTGCAGGCACAAAATAATTTGAATCAATTATTGCTGGATGATGCTAGCAATGTGCAAAACCCTGATCCGGTTATTTTCCCGGCGCCAGGCTTATCGGCGAGCAACACGTTGCGTGGCGGCGATACCGTCAGCAACCTGAGCGGTGTGTTGACTTACGATTTCGGCGAGTACCGCTTGTTGCCAACCAGTACGCCCAATTTTGTACACAGCAACCCACGCACTACATCACCCGCCGCAATCACTGGCAGCAATCTGCGTGTAGCCAGTTTTAATGTGCTGAATTTCTTTAACGGTAACGGTTTGGGCGGTGGTTTCCCGACAGCACGCGGTGCCAATACCGCAACGGAATTCGCTCGTCAAAAAGCAAAAATCGTTAGCGCTATTCTCGGATTAAATGCGGATGTAATTGGCCTAACTGAATTGGAAAATGATGGCTATGACAACTACAGCGCTATCGCCGAATTGGTGAATTCACTCAACAGTGCAAGCAACAGCAGCGTTTGGACTTATGTAAACCCCGGCCTGAGCCAAATCGGCACCGACCAGATTGCTATCGGCTTTATTTATCGCACTGATCGCGCCAGCACACTGGGAACACCGGCAATTCTGGATTCATCGGTAGAACCCTTATTTATTGATAACAAAAACCGTCCCACACTTGCACAAACTTTCCGCGCAACCCAAGGCGGTGGTGTCATTACTATTGCAATCAACCATTTGAAATCCAAAGGCTCTGATTGTAACGATTTGGGCGATGTTGACACAGGTGATGGACAAGGCAATTGCAATATTACTCGCACCCAGGCTGCACAGGCACTGCTGAATTGGCTGAGTCGCAACCCCACCGGCATCAGCGATAAAGATTATTTGTTGATTGGCGACTTCAATGCTTACTCCATGGAAGATCCTATTACCAAATTAACCGGCAATGGTTTCACCGATCTCACTCGTCGCTTCGAAGGCAACAGCGCCTACTCTTACGTATTTGATGGCCAGGCAGGTTCGCTGGATCACGGCCTTGCCAGCACATCACTCAACGTACAAGTGTTGGGCGCCGGCGATTGGCATATCAATGCCGACGAACCTATCAGCCTGGATTACAACACTGAATTTAAATCCGCTAATCAGATCAACAGTTTTTACGCGAGCGATGCCTATCGCTCGTCTGATCACGATCCTCTGGTAATTTCACTCAAATTAGTGGTAGACCTCGACGGCGATGGAGATGTGGACAGCAAAGACGTAAAAATAGTTACTGATGCACGCAACACCCGCGTCACGGGTTTTGACCAACGCGACCTCAATCGCGATGGCGTAATAGACGCAACCGATGCGCGCCTGTTGAGCCTGCAGTGCACGCGCGCTGGTTGCGCTACTGAATAATCACGCACAATTAAAAATCAAACAGGAAATACTATGAAATCAATTATTCGATTAATTATGTTGGCAGGCGTAAGCCTTGCATTCAATGCGCAGGCTCTTACGCTCTCACTGGTACCCGAGCAAACCCAAGTCAATTCAGGTGATGCATTACGTCTTAGCCTTACTGTGGATGGATTGAATAATCAATCAGCGCCAAGCCTGGGTGCTTATGATCTCGCATTGGATTTTAATAGCGACTTACTGAGTCTTACCACCATTTACTGGGGCGACGCAGCACTGGGCAATCAACTGGACCTCGCCGGTTTCGGCAGCCTGCAAGATATAATCAACAACGCAGTTAACCTGCATAATCGCAGCCTCAATTTTTTTGAGTTGAGCTTTGACAGTGCTGAAGATCTCGATCAACAGCAAGCAGGCAATTTCACCTTACTGAGTTTATTGTTTACTTCAAGCAATGCTGGGATCGCAGATTTCAGTCTGCATATCAATGCACTTAGCGATGCATGGGGTAATGCGTTGACAGCTGACATACGCAATGCATCAGTAACCATTGAAGATGGAAACATGACAACAGTACCGGAATCATCCGCATGGCTACTGTTGATGATGGGACTCATAGCACTCGGCTTTCGCCAACTCAAACTTCGTTAACGAGATTCTTTATCCGCTTTACATCTGCTCATCATAAGCTGACGTCATTGTTCACGACGTCAGCTTATCCATACCGACAGTTAAAAATTTACTGCTCATAATATTAAGCTCTTTAGCATTTGCTTTTACCTAATCGTTTGTCGAAAAATTAAACACTTTAAATGGAAAATTACTATTTTTAGCCGCTTGCATTTTTTTCGAAAGTGTTTATTTGTGTGCCTATAGATGTACCGGCGTTAAGCGCATTTTTTAATATCTTTTCCTATTACTAGAAGGCAGTTTTTTTTAGTTCTTCGTCGAGGCTCCTTACAGAACCATAAATCCTTCCGCACACTATCTATGTCATTAAATTTAAACATATTGTTTAGGCTGGCAAATTTTTTGATGGCGTGTTTGTTGCTTTATTCTTACCGCTTTTATGCTTTTTAAAAGTGGCTCCTCTGAGCTGAAACCGAAGGAATGGCCAGAGGTTTTCGTAGTAGACAGGAGGATGACAAGATGAAAGTAGTTATCAAGGCAGCTCTCACAAGCATATTTTTATTCATCATGGGCCCTGTACAAGCAGGCATTATTAATTTTATCAGCTTAACCGAGTCACCTACAGGATTAGGTGAAAGTGCATGGACGACACTTAATGTTGTCAGTGATGGAGTCACAGTTTCGATCAAAGGCTATGGGGCCGACGATGATAATCAGCAATATGCTTATCTGGACTGGGAAAATGCAGGCTTGGGAGTATGCAGGGATTTAATGAAGTCACCAAAAAATGCAGACACCGCTTACCCCAATAACCCAAATAATTTATGTAACCCCGCTGAAGATGACAATGTCACCCGCAGCGAATATTTGGTGTTTAACTTTAGTCACGACGTAGTGGTTAAAAACGTTTGGTTTAACAATAACCACGATGGTGGGCTGGGGGCCGGTGATCAAGCATTGATTCAAGGCAACCCCTATAACATTGCAACTGGCTACGCAGGTGGTGGTAATGGCGTAGGAGCCTTTGCCGTTGCAATGGGTGATGATTTCGTTGTCGCCTTCACCAATGAACAGTTTTATATAAGCGGTATTGAAATCATGAAAGTGACTGAACCCAGCAGCCTGCTTTTATTTGGTTTGGGTTTATTGTCACTGGCACGTATTCGCAGAGGAAGGAATTAACCGAGAGGTTTACGTCTGCCGATAACAAAAGAGCCTCTTAATGAGGCTCTTTTCGTTTACAGCTACATAGTTGATTGTTAATCAGGACAGCACAAGATTATCGCGGTGAATCAATTCATTGTCATCGCGATAGCCGAGCAACTCGGCAATCTGGCTACTGGGCTTACCAATAATTTTGCGTGCTTCGTCCGCATGATAATTTACCAGGCCGCGTGCAATTTCATGACCATTGCTATCAGCGCAGATCACCATATCACCGCGGGTAAAATCACCACGCACTTCCTTCACACCAACAGGCAATAAACTTTTACCCAGCTCGCGAACGACACGCACTGCGCCGTCATCCAACACCAGCGTACCTCGGGTTTGCAGCTGACCCGATAACCAACGCTTGCGCGCGGCTTGTGGTTGCTGATCCGCCCAGAGGAAAGTGCCAATATCCTCGCCCGCTGCCACACGCAACAGCGCATTTTCAATACGACCACCAACGATCACTGTATCCGCACCCGAACGCGCCGCTACACGAGCAGCACGCACTTTTGTCATCATCCCGCCGCGCCCCAGCGCACCGCCGGTACCGCCCGCCATAGATTCCAGGCGATCATCGTCAGCTGCTATTTCGCTGAGCAACTGTGCATTGGGATTGGAGCGAGGATCCGAGTCATACATACCTTTCTGATCGGTAAGGATCACCAGCAAATCAGCTTCAATCAGGTTAGCAACCAATGCGCCCAGGGTATCGTTGTCACCAAAACGAATTTCATCGGTTACCACTGTGTCGTTCTCGTTAATGACCGGGACAACACTCAGGCTAATCAGGGTTTTTAAGGTAGAGCGCGCATTCAGGTAGCGCTGGCGGGAGGAGAGGTCGTCGTGATCAAGCAAAACCTGGGCAGTGTGTAATCCAAAACGCTGGAATTCCACTTCGTAGGTCTGGATCAACCCCATCTGACCAACCGCAGCAGCTGCCTGCAACTGGTGGATTTCAGTGGGACGGCTGGTCCATCCCAAACGGCGCATACCCGCCGCCACAGCACCGGATGACACCAGCACCAGCTCAATGCCGCGCAGGCGCAGTTCCGCCATCTGGGCAACCCAGCCGGCGATAGCATCCGCATCCAGGCCACGGCCATCATTCGTCAGCAGCGCACTGCCAATTTTCACGACCCAGCGCTTGGCCTGGGGAATTAAATCTCTTTTGCTCATGGAATAGATTCAAACAATTGCGAGCCGCGGATTATTGCACAAGGCAACGCTTAACACCTATAAGAGACATCTGCCAGATGAAAGCTCGCAAGCTATAAACGAAAAAGCCACCACATTATGCTGTGATGGCCTCTTATTTTGATCAGGATTTAGTAACCCACATACTCAACTTCAACATCGTAGTCATCATCGTTGAAGTCGTCGTCTTCGCCGCGAGCAAGGCGCTGTTGACGCTGGATCTCACGAAGCTCTTCAATACGATCGCGCGCTTCCTGGGCCATTTGATTTTGCAATTCCACTTCGCGCTCGCGCACTTCGGGGTTTTCGCTTTCTTCGGTCCAGATGGCCTCCAGATGATCCATAATCTTACCCGCTAATGGGCCAGTGCCGTCGCGATGTAAGGCAGAGATACGGAACACGGGGCCAGTCCATTGCAGCGCATCAATAATCGCTTTGCAGCGCTCTTCTGCTTCTTCTGGATCAAGCAAATCTACTTTATTGAGCAGCAACCAGCGATCACGAGTGGCGAGCGTCGGGCTGAATTTTTGCAGTTCGTTGGCGATCACTTTTACATTTTCGACGGGATCAGAATCATCCACTGGCGCCACATCAACGGCATGCAACAGCAAGCGGCAGCGCGTCAAATGCTTAAGGAAGCGCACCCCCAGACCAGCGCCTTCTGAGGCACCTTCGATCAGGCCAGGAATATCCGCAATCACAAAACTGCGGTATTGTTGCACTTTTACCACACCCAGGTTGGGGATCAGCGTGGTAAACGGATAATCAGCCACTTTCGGCTTGGCCGAACTTACCGCACGAATAAAGCTGGATTTACCGGCATTGGGCAAACCCAACATGCCAACATCAGCCAGAACTTTCAGCTCGAGCTTGAGGTTGCGCATCTCGCCCTCCGTACCGGGGGTCGTTTTACGCGGAGTGCGGTTAGTACTGGTTTTAAAACGGGTATTACCCAAACCGTGGAAGCCGCCTTGGGCAACTTTGAGTTTTTGGCCGTGTTCGGTCAAATCGCCAAAAATCTCTTCGGTATCTGTATCTATAACGGTAGTACCTACCGGGACAGGCAAGCAGAGGTCGGAACCTTTCGCGCCGGTACAATCTTTACTGCCGCCCTTCTCGCCATTTTCGGCGCGATATTTGGGCTGGAAGCGATAGTCGATCAGGGTGTTGAGGTTTTCATCGGCAACCAGATAAACACTGCCGCCATCACCGCCGTCGCCACCGTCAGGACCGCCCTTGGAGATAAATTTTTCCCGGCGGAAGCTCATCATGCCATTGCCACCATTACCAGCTTCAACGTGGATTGGGGCTTCATCAACAAATTTCACAATAATCTCCGGGAAAGAATTTTTTTGGTTTTAGCTATCGTCATTCCTAGCAGGCCGCCCCGTAGGGAATGACGACGAAATAAAATAAAAAAGCCCTATCGGGTTAAGGACAGGGCTTTTATTGTTCTTCATTACCCGCTGCAAGCAGCGGGTTGGGCTAGCTGGGTATCAATTACTGAGCAACAGGAACGATGCTTACGTATTGACGACCAAAAGCGCCTTTAATTTCGAACTTAACGTGACCATCAGCTTTGGCGTACAAAGTGTGATCTTTACCGAGACCAACGTTCACACCAGCGTGAAACTTGGTGCCGCGTTGACGAACAATGATGCTGCCCGCAGGGATCAATTCGCCACCAAAAACTTTAACGCCAAGACGTTTCGCTTCTGAATCGCGACCGTTGCGAGTACTACCGCCAGCTTTCTTGTGAGCCATTTTTCAGTCTCCTATTAACCGTTGATACCAGTGATTTTCACTTCGGTGAACCACTGACGATGACCTTGACGCTTCATGTGGTGCTTACGACGACGGAATTTGATGATCTTCACTTTGTCGGCACGGCCATGAGATACCACTTCGGCAGTAACAGTAGCGCCAGCTACTACGGGAGCACCAATCTTGATGTCTGCGCCGTTTGCAACAAGGTATACCTTGTCGAAGCTTACAGTGCCGCCAGTGGCGAATTCGATTTTTTCGAGTTTGAGGGTTTCGCCCACAACTACGCGATGTTGCTTACCACCGCTTTCAAAAATTGCATATGCAGTCATTTTTGCTCCAAATAACGCTTGGACGACACGAAGTAGCCAGGCGGAATGCCCTTGGCGTTTGTGACTAGCGTCGTATACCCTTTTTCAGGGCCGGCGATTGTATGCCAAATGCGCTTGGGTAGCAAGCAACCTCTTACCTCAATCAGCTGCTGCCGGCAAGAGCTGCATATTAATATGGCTTTCAGCTACCATGGCGCCACGCGTAAGCGCCTCCCCCCCCAGGATAATAACAACTGAATCAGGAGCATCACTATGACTAGATCATTGGCCCGCGTGACCGGGCTGTTGGCACTTTTGGGTTTATACAATGCCATCAACACAGCCCAAGCGAGCCCCAACTTAAAGGATTATGGGAACCTGCCTGAAATTCAATCTATCGCGATCTCACCCAGCAGCGATCTCGTCGCCTTTCGCAAGGTCACAGGCGAATACGATAGACTGTCCGTTATCTCCATTGCATCGCATCAACAACTTGCTTCGATTGATGTCAAAAGCATACAACCTGAAAACTTATATTTCCTTAATGAAGAACAATTGGTTCTGATTGCCTCTGACTATAAAAAAATCGAGGGGTTTAGCGGCAGCTACAATGTCAGCACAGCGTTCTTATACAACCTGAAGGACAAATCGATTCGGCAGCTGCTCATTCCTGGTGAAGAGCCAGTCACTAAAGGACAAACAGGACTAGGGAGCCTGATAGGTCTATCCCCAGATGGCAAATATGCCTATATGCCCGCCTATAGCTTTACAACAAAGCTCGGCGCAGATACGACTGTTAGCTTTGAAAATCCAGATTTCTCATTGCTCAAAGTTAACTTGAAAGAAAAAAAGCCACCGTCAATTGTTATCACGGGCACTCATTCCACCTATGATTTTTTTGTTGATGACAACGGCAATCTACTCGCTCAAGTAAGCTATGACCAAAAAAGCAATATTCATCGCGTCCGCGCTCGGCAAAATAAGGAGTGGGTGGATATTTTTAAAGAAACGACAGAAATACCTGAAAAAAGCTTTGTAGGGGTTACACCAGATTTTAAATCACTCGTGGTACTGGATACTAACGAAAAGACAGGACGTGTTGCTTACTACACCATGTCACTTGCCGACGGCAAACTTTCAGAGCCATTATTTAGTCGCGATGACGCTGATATAGAAGCGACCATCAAAAGCTTTCAACGTGTAGTATATGGAGTACGTTACTCTGGCTTTAATCCAAGCTACCAATTTTTTGATCCGAAACTTAACCAGCGCATGAAAGACATCATGGCTAAGTTTCCCGAACAATCCGTTTATCTAAGTGACTTTAGCGAGGACTGGAAGCATCTTGTGGTGTATGTCTCGGGATCAAACTCACCGAGCGAATACTATTTGTTTTCGGATAACAAGCCTCCTCAGTTCCTCACCTCATCCCGACCCACCATAAAATCCGAAGATATACATCCCATCGGAAAAGTTACCTTTACAGCCCGCGATGGATTGAAGATTCCCACTCTCCTAACGATCCCCAAAGACAAAGTGGGCACTATGAAAAACCTACCCACTATTATCATGCCTCACGGCGGCCCAGAATCGCACGATGAGATTACCTTCGATTATGAAGCGCAGGCTTTTGCCAATAATGGTTATCTTGTCATCCAACCGCAGTTTCGCGGCTCCGATGGTTTTGGATTGAAACATATCCAAGCAGGCTATGGCGAATGGGGCAAAAAGGCGCAAGACGATATCTCCGATGCAGTCAACTTCGCGGTAGCAAAGGGAATGACAGATCCAAATCGAGTCTGCATTGTTGGTAGCAGCTACGGCGGATATGCGGCGCTAGCAGGAGGAGCCTTCTCACCTGAACTGTATAAATGCGTCGTCGCCATAGCAGGTGTTAGCAACATAAAGTCAATGCTGAATTGGGAAAAAATGGAACACGGCGAGAAAAGCTCAACTGTGAGCTACTGGAAAAGGCAATTTGCCAATGGAGAGATAGATAGCGCCGCGTTGGAAGCTATTTCACCCGAAAATTTTGCACAAAACTTTAAGGCACCCGTATTGCTTATTCACGGCACACGCGACAAAACAGTGCCGATTGAACAGTCAAAGCAGATGAACTCCGCACTAAAAGCGGCCAAAAAGCCTGTCACCTTTATTGAGTTAACAGATGAGAGCCACTATCTTCAAGAAAGCGAAACTCGCTTAAAGACACTTGAGGAAACAATCAAGTTTGTTAACACATATATTGGACAGTAATGGTAGAAAAGCCTCGTACACGCCCCTCTATCACATAGATGTTCGAGGGAGTTATGAAAACTCATCCGCTATTCTTTTTTACAGACAATGCCACCTGGCTCAAAAACGGTTATCAGGGTGACTTTTTGATCCAACCGTTGTGCTGGAGCCAAGCCTCCAGCGCTTGCGGCCAGGTGGAGATAGTTCCCTGCCCCGCCACCATACCCACACCGTGGATATTGCTTTGGTAGAGATGCAATTCAGATTGCGGGCTGTACTTAATCACTTCATTAAAGAGCATCAGGCTATTGGCCACAGGCACCGCCTGGTCACTCACCCCATGAAACATAAAGACTGGCGGCACATTTGCCTTTACCTGATATTGCAGTGAGTTTTCGCGGACCAATGCCGCTGTGGGGTTTTCACCTAACAAAGCCTTACGGGAGCCCGCGTGTGCGGCTTCACCGTCCAGGGTAATCACCGGATAACCCAGCACCGCGAAATCTGGCCGGGCACTAATGGACAGGAGCGGATCAGCTTTATCAACCGCAAAATCAAAGCGTGTCGCCACGCTGGCTGCCACATGACCACCCGCCGAAAAACCGATAACGCCTATTTTATGGGGGTCAATCTTCCATTCCTGCGCATGCTGGCGCACCAGCCGCACCGCCCGCTGGGCGTCCAGCAAAGGGGCGGGAAAGCCGTATTCCTGCATCCGATACTTGACCACAAACGCCGTCACACCGCGCGCCGCCAGCCAGCGCGCCAGATCGTAGCCTTCATTATCTATTGCAAGACGCACATAGCCACCACCTGGAAAAATCACCGCCGCCGTACCATTGGGCGTTTCTGGCCAATAAGGCTTCATACTGGGATTATCAACGTAGTAAACGCGCTGGTCTTTAACGGTTTCGCGGTCAGGGGTAACCGAAGGCTTTTCGGGCCATAAATAGATAGGGTCAGTCACAGCGGCAAAGGCTCCGGTGGTAAACAGCAAGCAGATCAAAACCGCCCGGCAATACAAGGATCTAGCCATAAGACTCTCGATGTTGTTTTTATGGATAGGAAAAGCAAGTGGCCGGCATCATAGCCTATGGCCACTTGAGGAGGCGAGCCGGGAAAACTGCGTGGAAAGCTGAGTGGATAACTAGTGCAAGCTTTCGCCTGGGCTATCCCACCAATGGGCCTGTTGCCACTCCACCAGGGTAGGGTCAGCAGCTTCGAGCAGAAAGCCCAAAGCGCCCAATTCCCAGGCGCGCCAGCCGGTTTTGATATCGCTGACAAAGTCATTCATATCGCTCGCCACATAGTTGCGCACTAGCATTAACTCATCCGAGGCCATCCGCTCCGCCGTCAACTCCAGCGCCAGCCAATCCTCCAGCCGGTGCTGCATGGCAGCGGGGACAGTAGCCTTCAGGCTATCGTCCGTTATGAGTATGTCGCCCTCGCCTATGTGGGCGTGATGGAAAATATCTGTTGCAGCCATGATTTCACCTCTCGATACAAAATTATGCCGATAAAAAGTTACGCTTTGCGCCGGTAAGAAAAGATACCCATAACCAAGAAGCAACCTCTATAATCACCGCCTTTCTGACATACACCTTAAGTATAGGACGGCTTGCCAAGACAAGCGCCTGGACAACACAAGAGACCCGCAATGCAAGAGCAATACAATCCCGCCGAAGTAGAAGCCGAAGCCCAGCAATACTGGGAAGCCAACCAGAGCTTCAAAGTGGTAGAAGACAAGACCAAAGAAAAGTTCTACTGCCTGGCCATGTTCCCCTACCCCAGCGGCAAGCTGCATATGGGCCACGTGCGCAACTACACTATCACCGACGTGATCGCACGCTACCAGCGCATGCAAGGCAAGAACGTATTGCACCCTATGGGTTGGGACGCCTTCGGCCTTCCTGCCGAAAACGCGGCAATCAAGCACAACACCGCCCCCGCCAAATGGACCTATTCCAACACCGACCATATGCGCAACCAGCTCAAGCAGCTGGGCTTTGGCTTTGACTGGTCGCGCGAAATCGCCACCTGCAAGCCTGAGTACTACAAGTGGGAACAATGGTTCTTCACGCGCTTGTATGAGAAAGGTTTGGTTTACAAGAAAATGTCCACCGTTAACTGGGACCCTATCGACCAGACCGTACTGGCTAACGAGCAGGTCATCGACGGCCGCGGCTGGCGTTCAGGTGCATTGGTTGAGCGCAAAGAGATTCCCCAGTGGTTTATCAAAATTACCGATTACGCCGAAGAGCTGATCAGCGACCTGGACAAGCTGCCCAACTGGCCAGAACAAGTGAAAACCATGCAGCGCAACTGGATCGGCAAGAGCCGCGGACTGGACATGCACTTCGAGCTGTCTGCACCCGTTGGCAGCTTTACCGGTTTTGACGTCTACACCACCCGCCCGGATACCATCATGGGCGTGACCTATGTGAGCCTCGCCGCTGAGCACCCCATCGCCAAGCACTTGGCTGAAACTAATCCTACCCTCGCGCAATTTATCGCCGACTGCAAAGTGCAATCCGTGGCCGAAGCCGATATGGCGACCATGGAAAAACGCGGCATGGATACCGGCATCAAAGCCCTGCACCCTATCACTGGCGAGCCAGTGGCTGTGTGGGTCGCAAACTATGTGTTGATGGATTACGGTTCAGGCGCAGTGATGGCTGTGCCGGCACACGACCAGCGCGACTATGAATTTGCGCAAAAATATCACCTGACTATCTCTCAAGTTATCGCACCGCAGAATGGTGAAGAGATTGATCTGACCAAAGCCGCTTTCACCGAAAAAGGCCTGCTGGTCAATTCCGGCGAATACGATGGCCTGGACTTTAACGCCGCGTTCGATGCAATCGCATCCACGCTGGAAATGGCCGGCAAAGGCCAGGTAAAAACCAATTACCGTCTGCGCGACTGGGGCGTATCCCGTCAACGCTACTGGGGTGCACCTATTCCCATGTTCAACCTGCCAGAAGGCGGCGAGATTCCCGTACCTGCGCACAAGCTGCCAGTGTTACTGCCAGAAGATGTGGTGATGAATGGCGTGCAATCGCCCATCAAAGCCGATCTGGACTGGAAAAAAGATAGCCTCGATGGCAAAGCTGTTGAGAAAGAGACAGACACCTTCGATACCTTTATGGAATCCAGTTGGTACTACGCGCGTTACACATGCCCCAACTTTGAAGGCGGCATGCTGGACAAAGCCGCGGCAGATTACTGGCTGCCAGTGGATCAATATGTTGGCGGTATCGAACACGCCATTCTTCACCTGCTGTATGCACGCTTCTTCCACAAGCTGATGCGCGACGAAGGACTGGTGAGCTGCGACGAACCTTTCGAGCGCCTGCTCTGCCAGGGTATGGTGAATGCTGAATCCTTCTTCACCAAATCCGAAGGCAAGGAAACCTGGATTGAACCAGAGAATGTTGTTATCGAGCGCGATGACAAAGGCCGCCTGGTATCCGCCAAACACAAAACCACCGGCGAGCCAGTGGAGTTTGGTGGCGTGATCAAGATGTCCAAATCCAAAGCCAACGGCGTTGATCCAGAAAGCGTGATCAACCAGTACGGCGCCGATACTGTTCGCCTGTTCACCATGTTCGCCGCACCGCCAGAGCAAAGCCTGGAGTGGAGTGACTCTGGCGTAGAAGGTGCCAACCGTTTCTTGCGCCGCCTGTGGAAAGCCGTTGAAGGCCATTTGAATGCGGGCACGCCCGGTCAGCTGGATGTCGCCAGCTTGCCGCAACAGCAAAAAGATTTGCGCCGTAAAACGCACGAAACGATTCAAAAAGTCAGCAACGAATACGGCAATCGCCAGACGTTTAACAACGTGGTCTCTGCCTCTATGGAATTGCTAAACGAAGTGAGTCGCTTGTCTGACCGCGCCAACCCACAAGGTTTGGCAGTGGAGCGCGAAGCCCTGGAAGCGGCAATCCTGTTGCTCGCCCCAATTGTTCCGCACATTACCCAATACTTGTGGAAAGAACTCGGCCACACCAGCATCCCGCTCAACGAGCCATGGCCAACGCTTGATGAAAGTGCGTTGACTCGCTCCACTATCGAAGTGGTAGTGCAAGTGAATGGCAAAGTGCGCGGCAAGCTTGATGCACCTTTCGATGCACCGAAAGAAACACTGGAGCAACTCGCACTTGAGCAAGAAAACGTGCAGAAGTTTTTGGAAGGTGTGACTGTGCGCAAAGTGATTGTGGTGCCCAACAAACTGGTAAGTATCGTTGCCAACTAAAAAAATCATCCGTGACCTCATGGTCACGGATTTTTCGCGGTAAACCTATGAAAAAAATTCTTACCTGCCTAGCTCTCGGTTTCATTCTTAGCGCCTGTAATTGGCATCTGCGCGGCAGCGTCGATGGTGCCCAACGATTGTCACAGCTGTACATTTCCGCTATTGACAGTCGCGGCGCACTGATGACCGAGCTGCGTCAAATATTAAATGCCAACCATGCGACGCTGACAGAGGATTCCACTGCAGCCAATTATTCGCTGCGCATTCTGGAAGAGAAAAAGGAAAAGCGCAGCGCTGGCGTAGGTGGTGACTCACTCAGTAGCGCTTATGAAATTACAATAAAAGCGCCCTACGAAATCCAGCTGAAAGACAGCAATCAAATTATCAAAGGTACCGCCATTAGCGTGCGCAGCTTTAACTACAATACGGCGGCCATCAATAGTGCTGCGCAAGAAGAAGCCGTGCTGGATACCGAAATGCGCCGCGACCTGGCCCAGCAAATGCTGCGCCGCTTGAATGCGGTGATTGCACATCCACCCGTTGAAAAGCCCAAACATAAAAACAATGGCTAAGCTGCGCCCCGAGCAATTACACAGCGCGCTGGGCAAAGGCCTGGCGCCTATCTACATAGTCACTGGGGAAGAACCGCTGCTGATTCAGGAAAGCTGCGACGCCATACGTACAGCCGCGCGCAAAGCCGGCTTTATAGAGCGCGATCTCTACCACGCCGACAACAATTTCGATTGGAGCCAACTGCTCGCTTCGGCGAATAGCTTGTCTTTGTTTGCCGACAAAAAAATTATCGAAGTGCGCATCCCCAACAGCAAGCCCGGCGATAAAGGTGGCAAGGTATTGCAGGAATATGCGCAATCACCTTCCAGCGACAATTTGCTGTTGATCATCACCGACAAAGTTGACGGCGCCACGCAAAAATCCAAATGGTTCAGCGCACTGGAAAGCCAGGGCGTGCATATCCAACACTGGCCAGTCACAGCGGAAAACTTGCCACACTGGATAGGTACGCGCCTGAAACAAGCTGGCCTACAAGCTGACAGTAACGCCATTGATTTACTCGCCTCGCGCATTGAAGGCAACTTGCTCGCTGCTGTACAAGAAATTGAAAAATTAAAATTGCTTGCACCCGGCAGCGTGATTAATACCGAACTCATGGCCAGCCTGGTAGCTGACAGCGCACGTTACGACGTATTTGGTTTATCCGATAAAGCCTTACATGGTGATGCGCGTGCCGCCGTAAAAACACTGCACGGCCTAAAGGCAGAAGGCACCGAAGCTATTGCCGTACTTTGGGCATTAACGCGCGACATTCGCAGCCTCGTGCAAATCGCCCAGATGACCAGCCAGGGCAAAAACTTTGACTGGGCCGCCAAACAAGCTGGCGTATGGGATAAAAAGCAACCCTTATTTCGCGGCGCTTTACAGCGTTTGAAACCCGCGCAATTACAACAACTGCTACGCAAAGCCAATGGCATCGACAAAGCAGTAAAAGGCATGCGCGACGCCGAACCCTGGGACGAGCTGCTCGATTTGGTACTCAACCTGGCCGGTGTGCAAAGCTTGCATCCGACCAATGAAAAATTAAGTTTAAAAATATAAAAACAGCTACCGAAAAACGGTCGCTATAAATCCCGGGACGGAAAAACCCAAACAACAGCCGGCTATAAATCCTCTGCCAGACTCAGCTCTGGCATTCCTACAAAAACCTGACGAGGAAGATTTATGGGACGGCAACACTCATTGCTAATTAAAAAAAGTGTCTCTCTTATTGCTGGTACCAGCCTGGCCCTGGCGAGCTATGCCTGCATTGCGGAAGATAACCTCACACCTTCCGGCACAAATCCAACACCACGCACGATTGAATACTCCTGGATGACAGTCGACACCTGGAGCAAGATGTTTGCTGAAGATATAGCCGTCGCCGAACAAGGTGGAGTGGATTTGTTGTTTGTTGGCGATTCCATCACCGCTGGCTGGAATCAGGATATCTGGCAAAAAAATTTCAGCCAATATAATCCCGCCAACTTTGGCATAGGCGGCGACCACACAGGTAATTTGCTGTGGCGATTAAAATATGGCCACACCGAAAAGCTGCATCCCAAAGCAGTGGTTATGTTGATAGGCGTGAATAATTTTGGCCACCTGCATGAAAATCCCGAGCAGGTTTATCAGGGTATAAAAGCCTGCCTCAATCAATTGCGCAAACTCTATCCCAACGCAAAAATTCTGGTGAATGGTGTATTACCCTTTGAAGAATCACCGCAAAGCCAACGCCGTGCCGATGTCAAAACCACCAATGCGTTGGTTGCCAAACTCGCCGATAACAAACATGTTTTCGTAAAAGACTATGGCGCAAAATTTTTACAACCCGACGGCACTATTTCCAAAGAAATTATGGGCGACTTTTTGCACCCTACCGCTAAAGGTTATCAAATCTGGGTAGATACCATGTTGCCCGACATACAACAGTTAATGAAATAAGGAACCAATTATGCGCAAACTCTTTTATGCGGGCCTTGTATTGTTAAGCACAAGTTTAATCGCCAACAATCTTGCGGCGACAACGAATACCGCGGAGCCCAATTTGAAATCCATTCCTATCACCGACACTCATATCGCCACAATGGGGCGCATCGAAAAAGCGAGTGATGGTAGCGCCCGCTTCGGTTATCCGGGAGTTAGCTTTTTTGTCACTTTTGAAGGCAAGGAGTTGAATCTGGAGGCATTCAGCGGGAGCAACCAAAGTTACCTGGAAGTCACTGTCGACAAACAGACACCAAAGGTTATCAAACTTACTTCGTCGTCAGCAGTACTTAATTTGGTAAAAAATAACACCACGAAAAAACATCAGGTCACTATAGTTCATCGCAGCGAAACCTGGCATGGATTGGTTACGCTGAAAAGCGTAAGCACTGACGGGAAGTTTTTAGCAGCGCCCTCACTACCCAAACGCAAAATGTTAGTACTGGGTGATTCAGTCACTTGCGGTGAAGCGATTGAACGCATTGATGGCGGAAAAAAAGACACCAGCTGGTGGAACCCCAGCTTATCCTACGGCATGCTCACCGCTAAAGCACTTAATGCACAAGTGCAATTAGTGTGCATGGGCGGCCATGGTTTGATTCGCAGCTGGGATGGCAAAACCAATGAATTGAATTTGCCGGATTACTATGAACTGGCCATCGCAGACCAAAGCAATCCCGTGAAATGGGATCAAAGCCAATATCAACCAGATGTAATTGTCAGCGCCATTGGCACCAACGATTTCAGCAAAGGCATTCCTGATCGTGAGACCTATGTCAGCGCTTACGTAAAGCTTTTGCTCAAGCTACTCGCTGATAACAAACACGCGGAAATAGTGTTAACCGAAGGAGCCATATTGAATGGCGACAGCAAAACGGCGCTGACTGATTATTTGCACGAAGCCATCAAGCGCACCGCCGATAAACGTGTGCACTATGTTGCATCCAACTATTACCCCGGCGACAAAACCGATGCACATCCCACCAAAGAGCAGCATGCAGCAATGGCAAAAGATTTAATTCCAGAAGTGAAGAAAGTGATGAAGTGGTAATAATTGATGAAAACAAAAAAGGGCGCAATTGCGCCCTTTTTCGTCGTTACGATTTTGCAGGTTCTGGCCCCAAGGGCTTAAACATCAAAATTAGTTTTGGCAGTATAGTAAGCGTGCCCACAATCGCCGTAAACATCGCAAATGACGTCAACACGCCAAAATAAATCGATGGAATAAATTGCGACAACGCAAGAATGGAAAAACCAATCACAATCGTCGCCGATGTATAAAACATAGCGCGTCCAATTGATGCATGGGATCTATGCATGGATTCTATATAGCTACCGCATTTGGCAAACTCTTCTTTAAAGCGATAGATATACTGGATTGCTTGATCCACACCAACACCTACCACAATTGCAGCGATGGTCGTCGTCATCATATCCATCGGAATATGCGCCAGCCCCATACCACCTAACACAATGCCCGCGGCCAGGATATTGGGGAATATGGCAATCAACGCAATACTGAGCGAGCGGAACAAGCCGAGCATCATCACCAAGATAGAAATAAATACCACAAAGATGGTAGCAATTTGCGATTCAAACAAACTCGCCAACATGTTGTTGTAGAGCACCAACATACCGGTGAAATGCACTTGCTCCGGCTGGAAGCCAGCATCAGTCACTGCATACTGCTTAATGCGCTCCACCAACTCTGCACGACGCAAATTAGGTGTGGTCTCTTTTACACGTAGAGTAATGCGCGCTTGCTGTTTTTCATCCGACAGGTAGGGATTAATCAGCACATCTTTAATATCGTTTGACAGCGAGTTGCGCATTACACCCAACTCAAAATTGCTCATGCTGCCGCCGTTAATATCTTTCGCCACTTGATAAGCAATCGCGAGGGATTGCACTTTGCCCACTTCAGGCAGGGATTCAAGGTGCTCGTGTAATTTTTTAATTTGATCGAGTCCAACCGTGGTAAACCAGTAACTATCCGCTTGCTTGCTTGCAGTACTTGCCTGTGCCGGAGTCTCCGCAAAAGGATCATCATTGGCAGGTGCAGCTTCCGCTTTTGGTGTTTCGGCGAATGGATCATCTTCGCTGCTTGCAGAAGAAGTTTGCGCCGCTGCCGTTAAGGCTGCCGTGGGCGCATCCAGAATAATTTCGAGGGTTGCAGTACCACCCAATTGCTTATCGATAACGGATAGGCCGCGATAAATTTCGCTGTCTGAATGGAAGTAATCAATAAAGCGGTTTTCCACTTCCAGCTTGGTTAAACCAAATACAGACACCAACAGCGCAATTAAGGTCACCAACAAAATTTTGTTGCCATGGAATTCCGCCAGACGCGAAAAAGGTAAGGTCAAGCGCGCCGAAGTATCGCCCTTATCTTTTGGCTCACCTTTTTGCAACAGCATCAAACCTGCGGGCACTATTACAAACGACAAAATAAAGGCGACTACCAGCCCGATAGTCATCATCCAGCCAAAATCGATTACCGGACGAATGCCACTCATCACCAGTGACATAAAAGCCACAACAGTGGTCAACGCGGAATAGAAACAGGGAATTGCCATGGCGCGCGCTGTCGCCATCACCAACTCCTCTTGCGACCACTCAGGATGCTGCGCGTGGATTTCACGATAGCGCACCACCACATAAATGGTGAAGGCGAAAGCCATGATCAACAGCAGCGCCACAAAGTTAGACGAGATAACGGTGAGTCGCCAATCGATCCAACTCAACCAACCCAGCATAAGCGCAACAGACATCAAACAAGTGCCCAGAGGTAAAATCACGAAGCGCCACTGACGGAAAATCAATGCAAGTACAACGATGATAAAGGCCACCAGCACCACACCAAACATAATCAAATCGCTTTTGATGTAGGTGAGCATATCCGAGGTGATCATGCTGACGCCGCCGAGGAATATTTCTGCTCCGTCGCGATATTTCGCTGCAATCGCACGCACCTGCTCTACACGCTCACTGTCTTTGGCGGCGGCAATGGTGCGTACTTTAAGGAACTCGGCGGATACTTTTTCCAAGTCTTGTTTTTCAGCCTCGCTCAACCCTTCCGCATCGCGTTTTGCACGCAAAGCATCGCGATGGCGCACCATGGCGATATATTCATTATTAACATCAAGGTTAAGCAGCAATGCTGTGGTTTTGCCATCGGGGCTCAATAGCATATTGCGATAAATGGGACTGGTCAGAAATTCTTTTTTGGCGGCTTCGCGATCAACACCTTCACTCAACAGTGTGCGCGTGGATTCTTTTTGCTCGGCCAGCGAGCGCATGGGGCTGTAAATTAGCGGGACATCAATCATGGAATTGACGCTTTGAACGCCCTGCACTTTGGCTAATTCTTCGCGCATTTGCTTCAGGCGATTAATCGCCGCATCGGAAAACATGTCTTCTTTAGGTGAATAGGTCACCACCAGAAAATCACCGCGCTGGTAGCGCGAATTTATCTCGCGAAAATAATCGATGGTATTGTCGTGCTCCAGGGTGAGCGCGTCCGCAGAGGCATCGAGTTTGAAATTGGGTAGACCGAGAATTGCCACAACTGTCAGCAACACCACGCTGGCAAGTACAACAGCGGGTCGTTTGATAATGGTGGCCAGGTAGAGGGAAGAAATAGCGTTTTGCAACTTATCCAACATGAGGTGGAAACCTTTTCTATTTGCTTGTGGCTCAGGTTGTATCCTGATACATCGTCCGTAACAGAAAAAACCGGAATTATGGGCCCGTAAGGCCATGGGGTGGGAAAAACCGGTTGCCATTATGGGGCAGCAGGGCCGGCTTGAACATCTTTAATTCCCTGATCCAGGCCAAAGGGTGACAATTATCAGCCGCCAAGCTGAACAATATCTTAACAGCCCTTTTAGCAGCGCCCGCCCATGGATTATTCGGTTTTTGTGTGACCGTCGATATGCCCAAGAGGTTTCTCGGGCCAGAGTAAATCGCGTACACGCACCTTTAATTCCTTGGCTTCGGGAAAGCCATTGTCGCGCTTGCGCTCCCAAATCAGCTCACCATTTAACCAGACCTCAAACACACCACCAGTACCCGGCTTGAGCGTCACCTCATGCAGATCGCCATCAAATGTGGAGAGTAATTCCTGGGCCAGCCAGGCTGAACGCAACATCCATCGACACTGGTTGCAATAATGAATAATAACCTTGTTACTATCAGGCAATGAATTTGGTGACATATCGTTCGAATTGGACATAAACAAACCTGTGCTGAATTGGTACAATCGTCACATTATAAATCGGCCAGCCCGCCTCCCGGAAACTCACGAATGTTAAAGCTCCATTTCAAGGACAACCGCCAACCTGCATTTTGGGTGACGGAGAAGCTGTATTGCATAGGCTCCGCTGCAGATAACCAGCTCATTATCAATGACTCAAGTATTGATCCCCTACATGCCAAACTGATTGTTGAAGACGAGAAATTCCTGCTCAAAGACAATAACAGCTCCAGTGGCTGCTTCATTAACGGCCAGCGCGTCACCCAAAAAGAAATCGTACCGGGCGACATCATCAAACTTGGTTCCGCAGAACTCATAGTGCTCGACCCACGCCGCCTCCACGAAGAGGAGGAAGAACAGCACAGCGCTCCCTGGCGATTGGTATCCGAAAGCAGCTGGCTGCCTGGTAAGACTTTTATTATCCCGCCGGATCGGCCGGTCATTATTGGGCGTACAGACCAGTGCGACATCACGATTCCCGGCACCCATCTCTCCCGCCGCCATGCCGAACTGCACATTCAAGGGCCCGATCTGCACATTAAAGACCTCGGCTCCGCCAACGGCACCTTCCTCAATGACAAAAGCATTGACGAAGCCGTGGCCCAGAATGGAGACCGCCTGCGCCTGGATGTTTATACCTTTCGTCTGATAGCACCGGAAACGGACGCCCATAAAACCCGTATTCGCGCCTCTATAGACGCCATCAATAAACCCGTCGAACGCAAACAAACCAGCAATGAACCCAAACGCTGGAAGACTCGCCCCACCTCTCCGGGCAACCGCATCGAGCCAACCTATGAGGAAGCCCGCATCGCCAATTGGAAATGGATTGCACTGGGTGTATCCCTTGTTGCATTAGCCATGATTGGCGGCAAGTTGTTATGGTAGAATCCGCCCCCGAATTGAAAAACGCCAACCTCATCAGGACCTTACTATGAGCTTTGAAAAAATCCCGGCCGGCAAAAGCCTGCCAGATGACTTTAACGTTGTAATCGAAATCCCGCTGAACAGCAGCATCAAATACGAAATCGACAAAGATGCTGATGCCCTCTTTGTTGACCGTCTGGTAAGCACGCCCATGCACTATCCAGCCAATTACGGCTATATCCCGCAAACCCTGTGCGGAGATGGCGATGCTGCCGACGTACTGGTATTGTTCCCAGAGCCAGTACAAGCCGGTTCAGTGATTCGCTGCCGTCCTATCGCAGTACTGAAAATGACCGACGAAGCCGGTGAAGATTCCAAGATCCTGGCGGTTCCGCACGATAAACTGACCAAGCTGTACAGCAACATCAAATCCCTGAGCGACCTGCCAGAAATCATTCCCCAGCAAATTGGCCACTTCTTTGAACACTACAAAGACCTGGAAAAAGGCAAGTGGGTAAAAGTAGAAGGCTGGGGCGACCTGGAAGCTGCGCGCAAAGAGATCCTCGATGCCGCAGAGCGCTACAAAGCCGCGCAATAAAGCAGTAAGATATGACAAAACAACGGCCGCTCAGCGGTCGTTGTACTTTTGGCCGGGGTGAGAGCCGAGCCAGCAAAAAACAGACTATCCTTCATAGGCGCAGGGAAAAAGCACCTACTACAAAAACCAGCAGGCTTGTGCGTATTTCACTTATAAGAAGACACGCATGAAAAATTTCAGCAACAAGCGGGCTAATACAATGAACAACCCCAACATCCCGACACCAAAGCTGGGCGTAAATCCTTTACTCTGGGTTCCCACCGGCTATTTCACCATGGCACTCACCTACAACATTCTCACCGCGGCTTGCGTGATTATGTTTAGCAACCTGGGCATGAACAACACCGAGGCCGCAGGTTACGCCAGCGCCCTTGGCCTTGCTTATACCATCAAGCCATTGTTCGCCGCCTTTTTGGAGATGTACAAAACCAAAAAGTTTTTCGTACTTAGCTCGCAAATATTGCAAGGTATCGGATTTATCGCCATCGCCTTGTTGCTTGGTCTGCCCAGCTACTTTATTCCCATGATCACGCTCTTCTGGATTATCTCCTTTATCGGCTCGGTACAGGACATCACCAGCGATGGCGTATACGTCACCTCCATGAACAGCAAACAACAAGCTCAGTTCTGCGGTGTGCAAAGCTTTAGCTGGAACCTGGGCAAACTGGCCATCACTGGTGGCCTGGTAATCCTGACCGGCGTTTTGCATCAACATATTTTCGGTTTCGCACCCAACATTGTGGGCGAAGAGTGGAAAAAATCCTGGCAAGTCGCCTTTGCATTATTGGGCGGCATTATGATTCTCATGGCTGCTTGGCATTGGAAATTCATGCCTGATGGCGCGCGCTCCGAACATGCACCTAATAACGTCGCTGAAGCGGGAAGTTTATTGGTCGATGCATTTATCACTTTCTTCCAAAAGAAAGGCATCTGGATGATGATAGGTTTCGCCTTCCTGTTCCGCCTGAGCTACGGCTTTTTGCAAGCACCGAGCATACTGTTTATGAAAGATGCTGTTGAAAAAGGCGGCCTTGCATTAAGCAACCAGGAACTCGGACTTATCTACTCTGTGTTTGGCTTGGGTGCCAACATTATTGGCTCCTTGATCGGCGGCTTCTACGTTGCCAAGAAAGGATTGAAAACAGCCCTCTTCCCACTTTGCTGCGCCATCAATATTCCCAACGTAACCTTCCTCGCGTTGGCAATTATCAAACCCGAGAACTATGCAGTGATTGCTTCGGGCGTCATCGTCGAGCAATTCTTCTTCGGTATAGGCTCCGTGGGCTTCATGATCTATCTGATGCAGCAATTGGCTCCTGGTAAATACGCCACCAGTCACTACGCCTTCGGTACAGCGCTGATGGGCTTGTGCATGATGCTCACCGGTATGGTCAGCGGCTACCTGCAAGAACACATGGGTTATATCGGCTACTTTATTTTTGTTATGGTAGCTACTATCCCCTCCTTCCTGGTTTGCTGGTTTGCTCCATTCCATCACAAACATGAGGTGTAAGATCCTCGTGCAAAAACGGCCGCAAATGCGGCCGTTTTTCTTTATACACTTCAACACTCTTTACCGTTCATCAAGACTTTCCGACACGTGGCGCTTCAGCGGATCAAGGAAATATTCAATCACGCGGCGCTGCGTTGTTTTAATTTCCGTAGTGACCGCCATACCGGGCGTTAAATTCATTTTATCACCATCAACCCAAAGGCTATTCTTTTTAAGCTTTATGCGGACAGCAAATACCAGTCCCAACTTTTCATCCTGAATTGCATCGGACGAAACACTAATCACCTCTCCATCCAATGTGCCATATTTGGTAAAAGAAAATGTCTCGACTTTAATTTCTACCAACTGGCCTTTATGCACAAAGCCCACATCCTGATTGGATAAATAAGCCTCGACTTCGACGGGGCTTTCTGCAGGAACAACAATCATCAATGGCTGCGCAGGTGTGACAACACCGCCAACGGTATGAATCGCCAATTGCTGAACAGTCCCGGATACAGGTGCAGTCAAACGCATAAACTGCCGGCGTGACCCGGCCTTAATATACTCTTGGGCAAGAGATGAAGTGCGTTGTTCCGCCTCATGCAATTTGTCCAACCACAAGCGGCGGGTCTCAGCCACAAATTGTTTGCTTTCTCGCTCAGCCTCCAAAAGCGAAGCAGAGATTTCAGCAAGATGTTCTGTCTCTGCAGCCAAATCCCTCTCTTGCTCAATCAAATTGGTTTTAAGTTCAAGATAATCGTGTTGCGAAACATATTTTTGTGCGAGCAACCGCTGAAGGTCTTGTTCCCGCTGTTGCGTAATTGGCAATGTCTGCTGATATTTTTCAACAATAGCCTGTGTAGAACGCAGCTCCGCCTGATGCCTGATAATAGCGGCATTCAGTTGCAAGCTCCTGGTTTTATAAGCGTCAAACTGGCCTTTAGCCAAACGCTTCTGTGCCCCCATACTTTCTGCTGATATAACACCGGTAAAACCACTGACATCCAAATTCATTTGTGCAGGCTTGCCAGTCGCTTCATATTCCAAACTTGTTACCAAGGATTTATACATAGCTGAATCAAGAAACGCCGCCTCATATTCCGCGGACAACCTGTCTATATCCGCTTGCGCTATGGTCGAATCCAATTCAATCAACGTATCCCCGGCGTGCACCACTTGCCCATCGCGAACATGTATAGCGCGAATGGCGGCGGTCTCCAAAGGCTGGATAGTTTTACTGCGGCTATCCGGCACCACTTTTCCAGCGGCGGTTGCTACAACATCCAGCTTTCCAAAAAACGACCAGAGCAAAAGCAATCCCATAAATAAAATGATGAGTCGCATTAACACTTTGGGTGCGGGATGCACTGGCGTTTCACGCAGTGCGAGTGTAGAAGGTAAAAATTCATATTCGTGAGGCAAACGCGCCACTTCATTCATCTGATGGCGCTGCCCCCACGCCTGCATAAAAACCGTTTTATAACGCAACCATAGGTCGCTCACTGCCTGGCTTTTAATTCCCATATTAACCTCCCTGTAATTCCAACAAGCGCGCATAATGCCCCGAGTGATTGCCAACCAACTCACTGTGATGCCCCGACTCAACAATATTGCCGCGCTCCATCACCAAAATACGATGAGCATGGCGAACAGCGGAAAGCCTGTGAGCGATGATCAGAACCGTACGCCCTTTGCAAATTTCTTTCATATTATCTTGAATGATGCGTTCGGATTCATAATCGAGCGCACTGGTGGCTTCATCAAAAATTAATATTTGCGGATTACCCATCAGGGCGCGAGCAATAGCGATACGCTGACGCTGCCCGCCAGACAGGGTAGATCCGTGCTCACCTACCATGGTGTCGTAACCATCCTGTAGTTCCAGGATAAAATCATGGGCGCCCGCTAATTTTGCGGCGGCAATAACATCTTCAATCGGTGCACCGGGATCAACTAACGCAATATTTTCTCGAATGGTGCGATTGAATAATACGTTCTCCTGCAAAACCACACCGATTTGGCGACGCAGGGAAACCGTATCTGCCTGCGCCACGTCGATACCGTCAATTAACACACGCCCACGCTCAGGCACATATAAACGCTGTACTAAACGAGTCAAGGTACTTTTACCTGAGCCAGAACGCCCTACGATACCAATTGTTTCGCCAGCGTTAATACTTAAACTCAAACCGGTCAACACTTCCTGCCCATCAGGGTTATAGCGAAAGCGAACCTGATCAAATTCAACACGTCCTTCCAACCGCGGCAAACTGGAACGATTATCCGTCGCAAGTTCTGTGCGCGTATTTAAAATATCACCCAAACGCTGCATGGAAATTCCAACTTGCTGAAAATCGGTCCACAACTGTGCCAACCTCATAATGGGCTGCGCTACACGACCTGCCAACATATTAAAAGCAATCAACTGCCCAACACTCAAATCGCCATCAATTACCAGGCGCGCGCCCAGCCATAAAGTGCCCACCACAACTAACTTGCCAATCAGGTTTACACTTTCATGGGCCATGGTTGCCAGGGTAGTTGCACGAAAACTGGCGGAAACATATTGTGCGAGCTGGTTATCCCAGTGGCGTGTCATTTGCGGCTCTACTGCCATACTTTTTAGCGTATCGATTCCTGAGATGCTTTCTACCAAGAACGATTGATTTTCAGCGCTGCGATTAAATTTCTCATGCAAGCGAGCACGTAATAATGGCGTGACGAGCGCAGAAACAATGGCATAGAGAGGAAGGGAAACAAGCACAATCAACGTAAGCCAGCCGCTGTAAAAAAGCATCACAGCAATGAAGACAATGGAAAACACCACATCCAAAACCAGGGTGATAGCATTTCCCGTCAGGAAGGAACGAATATTTTCGATCTCCCGAACCCTGGCAACCGAATCACCAACGCGACGCGCCTTGAAATAACTCATCGGCAACGCCAGCAAATGACGAAAAATCCGCGCACCCAACTCGACATCAATACGGCTCGTGGTATGAGCAAACACATAGGTGCGCAAACCTGACAGCACAACCTCAAAAATAGAAACAGCTAACAGGCCTACAGCAATCACATCCAATGTGCTTAAACCGCGATGCACCAAAACCTTATCCATTACCACCTGAAAAAATAAGGGGGTGATCAATGCAAATATATTCAAGGCCAAAGAAACTAATAAAATCTCGCCAAGCAATTTACGGTATTTAACCAGAGCGGGAATAAACCAACTAAAATCAAATTTAGCCAAATCACCCACAACCGAAGCACGGGATGCGACCAGAATTAACTCGCCCGACCAAACCTCTTTTAATTCAAGCGCAGAAAGCACCAATGGCCTGGGACTGTTAGCTTCCTGAATTAAAAATTTATCGCCATCCGCTTGCGCTATGACAAAAAAACTTCCTGCATTATCGATTGCTATCGCCGGCAAAGGCGTTCGATCAAGCCGATCAACCGTGGTATTAACTTTTTTGACTTGTAACTTATATTTTTTGGCAGCGAGCATCACATCCGCTGCACTAAACAAAGTGCCAGGCCGCCCAAACTCATGAAGAAGCTGCTCAGGCTCAACAGGAATTCCATGAAAACGTGCCAGAAGCACAAGGCTAATCAAGCCAGAATCAAATTTTTGTTGCGTTTTACTATGCTCTTCCATAAGGGTTCCGATAAATAAAAAACCCGCTATTACTCGAAAGCAATAGCGGTTCAAAAGAAAAACAATTTAGGATTGGCTAGCCAGGATTATCGACTGGTGATCATAAACACTGACTAATTTATGAGACTCAGCTGCTGGTGAGGGCGAGAAAGCTGCCATGGTTTGGATAAGCGAATTCAGCTGCATATCGATGGAGACCTCATTCAGGCTGTTCAAATGAATGGCTCGAGCTGCAGCTAATAAAGGCGCCTGTATTGATGTTGCTGGAGAAGTATTCAGCACATCATCCTGAGCGTACACCTTGACGGTTTCCTTATGCGTTAGCGCCACACCTAATGTCACCTTAAAATTACCTGACGAGTCAGCTTTAATGGTGCCGATCTGAACATCCGAAGCATTTTTAACAATAATGTTGCTATTAGCTTCTGTTGTTCCATTGATGTATTTGCCTGTGGGGTCAAAGGCGGCACTCTGAATTACGGGTGGGGTTTTATCGGGAGCTTGCAGTGTCGCCGGCAGAGAGACATTGCCGCTGATATCCGTTGCCGTTATCTCGATAAGCTCTTTATTTTTTAACGGCACATTGAGATTCACGGTAAATGCACCCGATGCATTAACAACTGCCCCGGGCAATACTTCATTAGTTCCCTTGTTCTTAACGGTAATGGTGCTGCCCGGTTCAGATTTTCCGGTGATGGTTTTATAGGTGGTACTATCCAACACCAGGTTAGTTACCGGGGGCTTGGTGGTATCTGGGGCATGAATAGTTGTCGCATCTGAAGTATTTTGTGCTGCATCTTTTGCAAAAATGCTAACCAATTGATAATCCAATAACGCTGTTTTTAAAATAGCAGTATATGCACCCGTTGTAGCATTTGCCGTGATTGTAGTGACTGTGGTGGGTAACGCTGTCCCGCCACTATTTTTGAAGGTAACTGTACTACCTGGCTCCGCAAATCCGGTGATGGTTTTTCCATCGGGTTGAAAGCTACCAGTAGGTACGCCTGGCTTAGTTTGATCAGGTGTAGTCAAGGTTTTTGCCGCTGATACATTCAAGGATGCGTCTATCGCGACCACTTCAACTGTTTCTTTATTTACTAAGGGGCTATTGAATGTATAACTGTACTGGTTAGACGCATTAGCCGTCGTCGTAAACACTTCCGAGGTATTTTTATTGGTAATACGCACCGTACTACCTGCTTCAGCACTGCCGGATAAGACCTTATAAGCAGCATCAAATACTGCAGTTGGCTGTGCAGGGGCAATCCAGTCGGGTGTTTTCATTACTGCAACGGAAGATTCTGCGTGGGTAATAGGATCAATCAACTTTACCGCTAATGTATCGGGTGCCGATAAAGCGCTACTAAAGGTCAAGGTATAACTGCCGTCAGCTGCCGTTACCACACTACCCAATTCAACCTTTTGCCCGTTCTGCATAAAAGAAGCGCTAATGGTCGCATTGACAGAGGCAACACCTTTAATAGAGGAATAAGTTGCATCCAGAATGGTTTTGAGTTTATTTGCTTCCGTCCCAACCCTGGCGTAATCCCAGCTCGCACCATTGCTATCAAATACGATCTGGCCGTTTGCGGGATTCAAGTTATTGACTTGCGCTACAAAATAATTAGAAACCTGAATGCTATCGGTGGTGCCTATAACAGAAATCAATAAATCATCGTAAGAGCGCGAAAAATATAATTTTTCAGGTGTTATTTCAGCACTGAACTGGATTTTATCTTGCCCAACACCAAATCGTTTTAAATCACCGGAATAATTACTGGAAATATAATCGACGCCATCGCCGACGGAAAATTTGTAGGTTTCACTGCCGTTGCTTTTCGCGAACCAATCATTTCCCTTTCCTCCCACATATATATTGTTGCCCGTGTAATCATAGAACTGATCTGCACCATCACCGCCTTGCAGGACATCATCGCCAAAACCGCCATACAACTGATCATTTCCCACACCACCTATCAGCGTGTCATTACCACCGCCGCCAAAGAGCGTGTCATTACCAGCGGCGCCATCTAATTGGTCGTTAGTTTCATATCCATAAATGGTATTTGCACTTGAGGTGCCGGTGAGGGAAAACTTACTTTTAATATCGCTTACACCCCACACCGCACTTGAAAACTTGATACTTTCAATACCTTGTGCAGCACCGCCAATATCAACATCAGTCCCGACAAAAAAGTTATTTACCGTGATATGCGTAGTATTTTTCACCGTCAGGGATAAATTATATTCATCGCGAGCTACTTTGATATCGGTCGGCAATATTCCTGCGCCAAACTCCAAAGTATCAACACCTGATGCATCAGAAATACCATCATCACCATCGCCAGTAATGTAGTAATAGGTATCATCACCATCGCCGCCATCGAGATAATCATTGCCGATGCCCCCGGTTAACTGATCATTACCCAGTCCCGTTCTGATGGTATCGTTACCCGCTGCCCCATTGAGGGTATCGTTGCCGCTTGCGCCCAGCAAAACATCCGCATCGCTGGTAGCCTTGAATGACTCCGCAAAAATTTTCGCAGAATCCCAGACATCACCATTGGCAAAGCGCACTTCTTCGACGAGGCGGTCTTGCCTTAATGCCGTAAGGTCATTCCAATCAGCGGCCAAATCAGTAATCTTGATACTATTGGCGCTATCAATTGAAATAATCATATTGGCGCTATCATCGCGCTTTACCTTCACCTGATCAGCGGTAATCCCACCTCCAAGGGTAATTTTATCCTTGCCACCGGCATCTGAAATAATGTCGTTACCATCACCCAGGTTGAAACGATATTCATCATCACCATCACCACCGAGCAAATAATCATTCCCAGTATCGCCCTGCAAAATATCGCTGCCCAAATCACCTTGTAAGGTATCGTCACCAGCGCCACCCAATAGCGTGTCATTTTTAAAACCGCCATAGAGTTGGTTGCTACTGCTATCGCCTTGTAACGATACGGGGACATTCATTGGATCAAAATCCAGCACATCGCCATTGGCAAATTTCAAGTATTCAATTTTTCCGTTGCTGTAAACATTACCGCCATTTACAAACCAATTTTTTACCAATATTTGATCAGAGGTATTTTTAATCGCAATGACCATGTCATCACCCTGCTGGGTCATGAGGAGATCTGCCTGGGTGATGCCTTGGCCAAATACCAGTGAATCGCGGCCATTGCTATCAAAGAGTTGATCGGAACCATCGCCGCGATTAAACAAATAAACATCGTCACCGCGGCTATCGCGAATAACATCATTACCGGTATCGCCACTCACAGTGTCGTTACCGTTAGCATCTACAATTGAATCATCGCCAGCCCCACCGTTAAGGACGTCATCCGTCGCAAAGCCGACAAGCGTGTCATTTACCGCTGAACCTTTGGTGGCTTCTTTGAATAAACGGTTCGCATCCCACACAATGCCATTGGCGAATTTAAGGTTTTCAATCGAACGAACTGTGTCTAAGGTGGTGGGATATAGCGAAAGATTGGTTGCTTGGAACATAGTCTCAATGCTGATCACTTCACCGGTTGCCAAGGTGATCATAAAGGACCGAATACCATTATTATTGTTAACGTCTTTGACACGAACTTTTACATCTTTTTCGTCAATGCCCGTTGGCAGCTCAATGGTATCCACACCGCCAGCACCATCCGCTCCCGAGCCGCCGTATCCAAGCCCCTCGGCGATATAAGTGAGTGCTGCACCCCGCTCAATGCGATAGGTATCGTCACCCAGGCCACCATCCAGTTCATGAAAACCTACACCGGCACTACTCACCAGTATGTCATTACCCGTATCACCGTAGACATAATCAGCACCCGCGCCCGAGCTGAGATAATCGTTGCCTGCATCGCCGTGTAAAGTATCCGCCCCAGATCCACCATAGACGCTATCATTTCCATCACCTGCGTGGCTAAGATTACCGGGATAAAACGTATAAATAGTGTCGTTACCACTGGTGCCTTTTACGGCTTCTTCAGCCATGCGCACAAAATCCCAGCTGGTACCATCACTCGCAAATAAAATACTTTGCACCGTGGCATTGCTGATAAATTGATTGTTAAAGGTGATGCTTCCACCATCCGGCAGAGTTAAGACCATATTGTTATGGGCATCAGCCCTGACCAACACTTGCGATGGCAAAATATTGGCCGCAAATTGAATGCGACTATTGCCAGCCCCATCAGCAATAACATCGATCCCATCCCCTAATGCATATTGATAGACATCATTACCCAAGCCACCGGCCAAGGTATCGTTGCCTTTGCCTCCATTAATCACATCATCGCCATTTAAACCGACAATAAAATCATTTGCTGCAGTGCCATTAAGCGTATCAATTGCATCTGTACCTATAATCTGCGTCACGCCGGCAGGCGCCGCATGGGCTTTGATATAGGCGCTATCCCACACAACACCATCGGATAACATAATGTTTTCGATAGCATTGCCGCTCCACTCACCATTCGCATCGAACGCGTTGCGCACAACTGCTTGTGAACCATCACCGGCGAGCACGATGAGATCAAGATCCTTTTTACACAACAGTGTCGTCGCCGAATCACCGGCGATAAAATTCAGCCGATCAATACCCGCGGCATCATCAATAACAACCACACCGGCGCCACGATATTCGTAAGTGTCGTTGCCTATACCACCGATCAAAAGATCCTGGCCCTGTCCGGCAAAGAGCTGATCGTCACCGCTACCGCCTACCAAGGTATCCGCTGCATTGGAGCCACGGATTGTGTCCGCATTGACCGTTCCAATTTGCAAACCGGTTCCGGAAATATTAAGCCCAACGCCAGCAGACAACATATAGTTAGCGATAGTGGAAGTGATGCCGTCACTAAATTTTAATTGCTCAACATTATTGGATGAGAGGCTGACCGAATTGTTTGATGAGAAGGCGCCCTTTACAAGAATCTGGCCACCATCGGCAAACATGATTGCGATGTTGTTGGCGTTATCGCGGCTCACGGTGTATTGACTGCTGGATATCTTATTACCCAGCTCAATCACGTCCGCTCCGCCAATGTCCTCGATAACATCACGCCCGTCACCCAGTTGATAGCGATAGGTGTCATTCCCGGCAGAGTCGGTGAGAAAATCATTGCCCAACCCGCCGCTAAAAGTATCATTGCCCGTGGTGCCCGATAGCGTGTCATTATCGCTCGTGCCAGTGACCAATAAATTCAGGTGACTCGCAATCTCCTGATCAATGCGCGCACGATTCCACACATTGCCATTACTAAATTTGATGCTCTCAATAGCATTGTGCTCGTCACCCACCGGAATATATTGCGCCGGAATGATCACGTTAAAATGTTTTGACGGGCCGGATACGGCATCGGGAACGACAGATTTTGCACTGAGTGAATCAAAGCCATAATCAGAACCTTCTAACGAACCTACATCCTTATCCCCCAATGTCAGTAAGGTGTTAATGCTGTCAAGACCAACGGCTTTGACGTAGCTTTCGAAACTGGTGAGATTGGTCCATACACCACCCAGACCTAGAGTCGTGCTGATAGTCGATAAACTTTGATCGAGCGTATTACCGGCTTTTAACAAATCCATCACATCGCGGATGCCATTGCCGCCGTAACTGCGAATACTGTTATCCAGGATTTTTACGGCGATGTAAGACACAGAATAAGCCGTGGCGACTGAAGGCGAACCGGCGGTGGTTTTGAACAGCGCTTCAAAGTTTTGTTGGGTGTTGATTTGTTTTAAATCATTTTTAACGCGATCATCACCGCCTTTAATCAATTCCGCAGTGCCTTCCTGGAACCAGCCTGGCAGCGCGACGACATTCATGTAGCGGGACATCACCGCATGGGTCATCTCATGTGCAATAGTTCTGTCGTAATAGTTGGGGCTCACGCCTTCAAGGCCATTGGTAAAGACGTCCAGGTTTAACACTAATACCGCCGTGGTCGATTGGCCATCTGAGGAGACTTTAAAATTCACTTGTGCGGCCGCACCGTTTGACAAGTTGTGCGCAAAATTAATTTCAAGATCACCGCTGCCCACCATGCCAAAATCTTTTTCAATTAAGGTTTCTGCCTGGGATATCCAGCGGGTTTGTAATTTGTCGATTAACGAGAGGATGACCGGGTCAACCGTGTTGGGGGTTTTGGATACGAACATATCCTTAACCCGGAGGGTTGCGCCATCACTCAGGCGCAGGATTAAATCCTTGCCATCTGACAGGGCCGTGACGTTACTTTCGGTGATACCTGTGCCCAATTGAATAGCGTCCGCGCCATTGAGGTCGGTGATCACGTCATTGCCATCGCCCAGCGCATATTGGTAAATATCGTCACCAGCACCACCCAGCAGAGAGTCGTTACCTTTATTGCCGATGAGGGTGTTATTACCCGCATCACCGGAAAGCGTTTCATCACTGAGCGAACCGCTAATCATTTGCGATTGGTTTTTCAGTACCTCCGTTTTTAGCTGGCTGAGATTCCATGTAGACGTATCGGAGAAGACAAGGGTTTCAATGGCATTGGCGGTAAAGTTGCCGGATGCATCAAAAGCATTGGCGATAGTGATCTTGCCACCATCGGCAAAGCTGATGAGTAAATTGTTGAGGGTATCGCGGCGCACCATGACTTGCGCTTGGGTGATACCAGCGCCGAGGCGTAAGGTGTCGGTACCGGCAGTATCGCTAATCGTGTCATTGCCATCGCCTAATGCGTAATCGTAGCTATCATTGCCAGCGGCCCCGGCGAGCAGGTCGTTGCCTTTTCCTCCTGACAACACATCCGCACTCTCAAATCCGACAATGGAATCATTGTTATCGGTGGATACCAATGCCTGTGACTTGAGCTTGTCGAGATTCCACAATTCACCGGTATAAAAATTCACATCCGTGATGCTGTTTTGCGCCATCACTGCACCGGTGTTTGCATCAAACATATTTTTTACGGTGATGCTTTGGTCATCGGGTAATGACAACAAAAGATCGGCGCCGTTGCGACGAACGGTCACATCGCTGAGGGCAATATTTTTATCCAGCTTGATGTGGCTCTGACCGCCCTTTTCAACAATCGTATCAGCGCCATCGCCTTTGCGAATTAAATAGGTGTCATCACCTATATCACCTAAATACTGATCATCGCCTTCACCACCAATCAAGCGCGAACCTGCCACATTGGCGGTGAGGGTATCGTTGTTTAAACCACCGGCCAGATAGCCACCCGCGACGCCGGTTGCCTGAACCGTATCTTCCAGTTTGGCCAGGGTTAAATCAGCGCTGGTGATTTGCGTTTGTGATAGCGGATCAATGCCATTGAGGAAATGATCATCGGTAATGGGATCGAACGCTACAGCCGTATTGGCGAGCTGCTCGACGGAGTTACCGAACACGAATTGGAGCGGAATATTTTTGGAATAATCTTCTATCGCAAGGCGATTTCCATCGCTGTTAGTGAGAACCAGGTAATTGCCCGAGGTATCGATATTGACATCAAACTGTGAAAAGTCGTTGGAGCCTGCAAAGCCAAGCGTATTACTGCCCTCGGTATTTTTTATATAAATAACATCCTCAAGCGAACTACTAGTCGCAGCCTGTGAGAGAGTATCTGCTACGCTGAAACCTAAAAAAGAGGCCGCAGAAGATGACGAGGTTGTATTGTTTTGATTGGCTGTACTCGCTGCCGGAGTTACATTGGTTGTTGTGACCTGATGAGTATCCCAGATATAGATATTTTGGCCAGTACCACCATCCGCTTGATCGTAACGCCCCATCACCATGGTGTCGTTGTTATTACCGCCGTATAAAAAATCCTTTTCTTGATCATCACCGCCGTAAAGATAGTCGTCGCCATCGCCGCCATTAAGTTCGTCCGCACCGGTGCCGCCATCGAGGTAATCACTTCCGCCGTCAGCATAGAGGGTATCGTTACCCTTACCACCGTAAATCGTATCGTTATCCGAGGCATTGGCACGGGGGCTACCTTTGCTTCCCCAGATCACATCATTGCCATCACCGCCAATAATTAAATCATTGCCCTCACCGCCGGAAATACTGTCGTTTTCGCTACCACCATCGATAACGTCGTTGCCTTCACCGCCCATGATGGTGTCTTTACCCTCACCACCGGACAGATAATCGGCATTGATGCCACCAAAGACATAATCATCGCCTTTATCACCAAATAAATTGGCGCCGGGTCGATCTGCAAATTCTTCATAGGTGTGGCCGCTGGCTGGCACGATGCTGCTCTCACCAAATTGCCATAAGCCAGCACTGTCATAGGTAACATTATTCTCAACGGCTTGGTTACTATCTAAATAGGCAATCCACACCTTATTATTTTGGAGTTTGGCAATAAATTTTTTACCGGCAATCGCCGACGGGAATACAGTGTAGGTGGCCGTAAGATTTTTATTGAATTTTAAACCAGTTATTAAATTTATTTGCGAAGACTGATTTTGTACAATCGCAGGCTTGGTATCGATAATCTGCTGAAGGTCTTGCCAAATTTTATCGCGGTTGGTTTGATCACTACCGGTAACCAGAAAGAGAGTTTTACCGGCATCCAGCACATCGTTATCATCGCCACCGTGCGCAACGGCACCCGCCGTCGCCACAATATAATCATCACCCGCCCCACCATCGATGCTATCAGCACCCGGGTTATTGATGACAGAATTGGCAGAATCAATACTGTAGTCAGACACGCCGGTAAAGCCGCTGGAGATAACATCGTTTCCAGCTCCACCAATCAGCGTATCTTTACCGGAGTCCAACCCCATTAATAAATCATTGGTAGCCGTTCCCGTTGCGTTGATGGCCGTGTAATTTGCCTGCCGCGCATTGGGGTTGCTATCGAAGGCGTTGGAGTACGTTAACGAGTTTTTATGAGTGTTATCATTGGCGGTAAATACATTGGTATCTGCTGCAACAACAGGTGCATCCTGCAGCGTAATGCTTAGTTGGGAATTCCAATTTTTGATAGTAACGCTATTGCCGGAATCGACAATGCGATCACCGGTTTTAGTGACAGTAGAAATAATCAGTGAATCGGTATCACCTTCGTGAATTAATATGGCTTTACGAGTGGGGTTGGTGAGGTTGTCGTAATAGATGATACTGTCTTTCGCGGATTGCGTAAGTGTAGAGAGCGTAACACCGGAAATGACGATGGAGCCTATACCATCAGAATCTTTAATGATGTCGTGGCCGAAGGTGCCGGTGAAGGCGTAGGTGTCGTTGCCCTGCCCTCCCTCCAAAATATCGTTTCCGCCTTCGCCAACAAGCTGATCATCACCTGTACCACCTAAAAGATGGTCAGCATCATCACCGCCGTAGAGGAGGTCGTTGCCGGCATTGCCTTCGAGGTAGTCGAAGCCTAACAGCCCATTTAATGTATCATTGCCGCCACCGCCATAAAGATGATCATTGAATATCAAGCCAGTTAACGTATCCGACTTGCTTCCACCAAAAATTATCGTTTCTGTCTCTCTTACAATAATACGTTTTGAGCTAGAATATACTTCCGCCCCAAAAATCTCATCTACATATTTAATATCATTAGGGGTCGTATTGGTAAGCTGATCCTTTTCTGAATCTTGCATATTACGGGACATCAGTGCTGTTAGCATTGATGACCTATCTCGATACCAACTCTCTGAGAAATTTTCTTTTCCGATATTTCTTTCAGACTCCACTAAATCTCTGTCATCTGCCCATAACTCGTACAAATTCGAATTTAGCGAGTCCAATACACTCTCTTCACCACTTAATGCAAATGGCGATAAAAAATATAACGCTAAAAAATGACCATAATCAGACTTCCCTTGCAAGATGTCGGCAAAAACCAACTTAACATTGCCAATCAATGACTTAAACTGATCCGATTCCATTAGAGAGTACATATTATTGTACAGCTCATTTCTTTTATCTAAATCGCCCTTTAAGCCTTCAGGCGTTTTTTCCAGCTCGCCACCATCAATCATGAACCTCAATACATCCAGCATGTTTTCATAGGTATTTTCTTTGCGATAAGATGACCACCGCATAATTTCCGACAGTAGTGCTGATGGATTATTTTCCTGCGTAGGATCCAGCGCAGAAAAGAGGCGCATCAAATTTAAACTATCAAGCCCATTAATTACGCTATGGTTATTAGCAAGACCATCAATTAACGGAAAATGGCCAACTTCCTGAGAAATGTCCAAGGAGCTACCTTGCTGAACACCACTCAATTTATGAACCAAATCCCCCTCTGCATTGACTGATGTGATTTTTGAACTATCGATGTTTCGATACCCCATAGCTAACAACCAGGCTTGGCCATCTGGCCTTACACCTGGGGCATTAATAGTTACAACTTCTTCAATATTAGCGGAGAACATACTGGCAAAAACATAAGATAGGTTGCCACCTAAGCTGTGACCGGTTACGGTTACCTTGGTATTAGCATCAATAGCACCTAACCCTTTCTGATTTAACAAATTATCTGCAAACTCAATATATTCACTTGCCGTATAATTAATATCCCAAGACGGCAACAGTGGACTAGCCATCAGAAATAAATTCTTAATTTCTTCCCCACTGTAATAAACGTTTTCGTCCTTGGGTGTAATAAGCCTTTTCCAATAGAAGTACAAATCAGCAGATTGCTTTTTTGCAAATCCAAAAAGACCTATATCGCCCGCATCAGCGTATACAAAATCTTCTTTTAACTCTTCGCTACCACGTATCGCAAATACATATTTCTTATCGATTTTATCTCTAAATAAAACCGCTTGAAACCCAGAAACCGCCGACTCCATTTCCGCAGCAACTTCATAGCGCTTAACGAACTCATTAGCCTGTTCCCCTGTAAAATCCGACTTATTTATAAGATCGAACTTGAGGTCACCCTCAGGAGACAAGAAGCCATATGATGCCTGTGCAGTAGAAATCAAATCAACCAACATCTCTATATTTTTTAATTCCATTTAGAATCTCCTAATTTTTAAAAGAATGTTTCATCTCTGAAGCCCACGACTCCATATTGGAAGTGGTATTTTCACAAGAAATCCAATCAGGCCCGCCCAAAGAGCCGCCATTTTTTGAATAAAAGAACGAATAAAATTCAACTAATACTTTATTTTTATCACTTGAAACCTCATACCAACTTTTTTTCAATTTCTTACTTTCATCGACAAATTCCCATTTTCTTCTCCATATATAATTTATTGGATACGATGAATCAGAGGCATTCAAGATATAGGCGTTATCTTTACGCCCTCTCTGTATATATCTAACATCCTGATCACTCCCTTGAGAGTCTTTATAGCGAACAAACCCAACGCCATCCAGTTTAGCCAAGAACCTAGCATCATAATCATCATCTACCAGCCAACCCACATTCCGCTCTAGTGGCTCATAAACTTTAAGCCCCCCCTCAGTCTCGCAATAATGTTTAAACTTGTAGTATTCCTTCACATTACTAAAAAAATAAGTAAGCACAGACAAAAAAAATAAACCAATAACCATTAGAATTTTTTTCATAAAAAAACCTTAGCGAACGATGTTAAGTGCTAATCAAAAAAAATAGAGAACCTATCAACCTCACCATGCACAACTTGTGCAGTATAAATCAAACATACTAAATCCTTAATTTCAACAATAGCCATGCTTAGCCCCTACTAATTTTTAAAAGAGTTTTCCAATGAATTTTTCCAATCAAAGTTTTTTATATAGCTGGAACAAGATATCCAGTCCGGCCCTCCCAGCGCCCCACTCTGTTTTGAATAAAAAAAATTTCTGTATACAGCCACCTTGCTGTTTAATGAATTAAATATTGAATACTCAATTTTTTTTAGTCTTTTATTTTCATCGAGATAATAGGTTTCGCTTTTTAAGAGATAAGAAATATCTAACTCAGAGCTAGCAGGCTCAATTTTATAAGAAGAATCGTTTCTTATATCTCCTCCCAAATACCTTATGTCATAACTTGCGTTGTCATATTTATCGCTATACCTAGCAAAAGAAACACCGCTCAACATTGCAGCACTTTCTGCCAACCCCTTATCCTCGGCCAACCATCCAAAATTTTTCGTCAAAGGCTCATAAACTTTAAGCCCGCCCTCCAACTCGCAATATTGCTTAAAATGGTAATAGCCCTTGATATTGCCAAAAAAGAAAGCGAACACGGACAGAAAAACTACACTAATGATGATTAAAAATTTCTTCATAAGAAAATCCTTATTGCTATAGCGTCAAATGCGAAAACAAAGAGGCCGAGTATAATCCCACGCATGCAGGCACTTGATAATTGAAGGGGATCACACTTGAGGGAATTTGAAGGGAGATCATATTCATTTAACATCCATGACTCATATGATTAATGTCGACTGTTTATGACTACCTTTTGAGGCTACAGATAGCATATAGCGGAAAAGCCATATGTTTAATTATGCAACACAACTAAACATGAGCGATTCAGGAAGTCAAATTAACTAATTAATCTATATTTTTTAATTTCCATTTAAAATCTCCTAATTTTTAAAAGCACGCTTCATTTCTAAAGCCCAACTTTCCATTTTGGCACTACTGCTCTTACAAGAGACCCAGTCAGGCCCACCTAAAACCCCATCATTTTTTGAATAGAAAAACGAGTAAAACTTAACTAATACTTTGTTTTTACCATTTGAAATTTCATACCAACTTTTTAATTCTTTTGCCTTCATCAACAAACTCCCACCTTCTTCTCCATATATAATTTGTTGGATATGAAGAATCAGAAGCGTTCACGGTATATGAGGCATCATTATGCCCATCCCTCAGATACTTAATATCTTGGTCATCTCCATTATCATCTTTATATCGAACGAATCCGACACCATCCAATTTAGCTAGGTACTTAGCATCATAATTGTCTTCAGCTAACCACCCTACATCCCTTTCCAACGGCTCATAAATCCTAAGCCCGCCCTGCGCCTCACAATACTGCTTAAAACGATAATACCCTTTTACATTACTAAAGAAAAAGGCAAATATAGATAGAAAAATTACACTAATGATGATTAAAAATCTCTCCATAAGAAAACCCTTATTGCTGTTCAGCGTTCCGCAGCTAGCCTGAGCCGTACCCAACAATATTCTTAAGCTTTCAATGCTAGTGATTGTCATTTTTTCACCCCCTTTTTTTAAAAGATTAATTGCCTTTGAATGCCGAGCTTATCGCCTTGAGCGACAGGGGTAAATCATCCATGGAACGCCCTCCTTCATGAAAACAAAACTGTCCAGATGGAGAGCCCAATATCGTGTATATTGGATCAAGGATTGAATATCCAATCATATAAAAACTAACAGCAAGCTGATTCTTATTCGAGTCAAAAACCTCATACCCAGAGCGGCTTAACCGAAGCTCATTCGAAATTGGTAAATCAATAAATTTCCACACATACCTAACTACTTGAGCCTCATTAGAATCTTCTTTTATATATGACTCATCTCTTTGCGGCTTCCCTCCTATATATTTAACATCATAAGTTTTACCATTAGCCTTATCCGTATAGCGAACAAAACCAACACCGCTGAAGAATGCCGCCTGCTTAGCAGCATACTCATCCTGAGCCAACCACCCCACATTCTTTTCCAACGGTTCATAAACCCTAAGCCCACCCTCCACCTCACAATACTGCTTAAAACGGTAATAGCCTTTTATATTGCCAAAGAAAAAAGCAAATATAGACAGGAAAACCATGCCAGTGATTATTAGCAGCTTTTTCATAAGGTAATCATTGAAACGATTGATAATGATAGAGATAGGCATACCCCATCAATACAAGAATTTTTGACGCAGAGATTAGGTGTGATTGATTTATAAGAAGGGTGACTTTTGGGGTAGATAACGTCCATGCTTGATCCTGTGGTGGATTCCATTGAAAGGAGATGACACTCGCTGCCCGACGGCAGATGGCCCATATATTAAACATATGGAATTACTCTTCGCAAGATAGCGTGTAAGGAAATTATCGCTTACTCTGCGTTTGTGAGAAACAGCACAGCTATAACCTATATTATTTATTTGGCCATAAACCTATTAATGATTGATATGGCGCATTTATTTGCCATTAAAATAAATTGTAACGCTTGACCGCTAAGGACAGCCCTTATGAAAATCCTCTTTACTCACCAAAACTTTCCCGCCCAATTTAAACACCTCGCTCCTGCCCTCGCTCAACGTGGCCATGATGTGAAGGCGTTAGCCATTAACAATCATCCTTCCAGCATCAACCTAATACGCTACCCGGTGAGACGAAAAAATACGACTGGGCTTCACCCCTGGATGGTGGATATGGAATCGAAATTTATTCGCGCTGAAGCTGTATTTTATGCAGCGTTAAAGTTGCGCGATGATGGATTTAACCCGGATGTGATTTCCAGCTTACCCAAAGCCATACAACAGATAACCTCTGTGATTCACGATGGCATTGATACCGAACAACTAAAACCCAGCGATGCTGTGGAGCTAAAATTAAATGACAATATAAAGCTAACCAAAGACAGTGAAATTATTACCTTTGTAAACCGCAACCTGGAGCCAATGCGCGGCTATCACGTGTTTATGCGTAGCCTGCCGGCGATGTTGCGCAAGCGGCCCAATGCGCGCGTAATTATTGTAGGTGGCGATGATGTCAGTTATGGAGCAAAGCCACCCGCTGGCTCCAGCTGGAAGCACATTTTTTTACACGAAGTGCGCGACCAACTGGATATGAGCCGCGTGCACTTTGTGGGAAAACTTGCCTACACAAATTTTATCAAGCTGCTGCAAATTTCCAGTGTTCATGTTTATTTGACTTATCCTTTTGTGCTGAGCTGGAGTTTACTGGAGGCCATGAGCCTGGGTTGTGCGATAGTGGCCAGCAATACCGCTCCTGTACGCGAAGTAATAACGCATAAAGAAAATGGTTTGCTGGTAGATTTTTTTGACCGGGAGGGTTTGTGCGAGGCGGTGTGTGATTTGCTGGAATCGCAGGATGAACGCAAACGACTGGGAGCAGCAGCGCGTGAAACGGTTATCAGCCGCTATGATTTGCACAGCCAATGTTTGCCCCAACAACTCGCCTGGGTTGAAGCATTGGCTGCTACAACCTCCACTTAATTATCAGCCAGTTTTATACCGCTGATATCCGGCACTACGGCGTTAACCTGGGGTTTCAGTTGACCTAGATCAGCACCTACGGGAGCAAGCCCTACCTCAGGAATGTGGATGGCTTTTACGGGCTGGATATTTTTTTCTGACTCCGCAATTAAATCCGTTCCTGCCTCGGCGATTGTCCAATCCTCCAATTCTATTTCCAGCAGGGGCAAATCAAATTTTTCGCTTTCACTAATCAGATTAGTGCCAGCCTCGGCAACGCCATAATTCGGTACGGTAATTGTTGCGGCGGCTACCTGAGTTTGTTCACTGGCATCAACGAGATTTCCTGTTGATGCGCGCAAACTCAGGGCACCGGTATCTATATCGCGTGGAACGAATTCGTGTTTCTCTGTTGGGTTTAACAGATCGGCGCCGGCAGGGGCGATACTCCAGTTTACTTGAACCGCGCTGGCTGATTGAGCTAGTGATGCAGATTGCGCGGCAGCGCGGACTTTTATGTCGGCTTCGGCTTTGGCTTTCTGTGTTGCTTCAAGCTCTGCTTTTTGCGCAACCTCGGCCTCTTGCTGCGCCAGGCGTTGAGCCATTGTCAAAGGCGCTGCAGTGGAAGCACTTGCCACTGTGTGGGTAGCAGCAACCTGAGACTGTGGTGATCGAGCCTCGGGTTTAATGGGTTGGGGATCCGATGGCTGGATAGCACCTACGGCTACCAGCTCAACTTGTGCACCCGCTTTTATAAGTACGTCTTTGTATTTTTGCGCACTGGCTTGATCGAGGCCGCGCTTTAAAGGGACGGGGCGACCGGTAAAAAGTGCGTCGATTTTGGCAGCATCGGCTTTGAACAATTGCTGTAACTTATTTTTCACATCAGCCAGTTGATGGCCAAAAACGATATCGCCACGGAAGATGATGTCGAATTGTTGTTCGTTCATAGTTTGTCGACTCTTTCACAGAATCCATACAGCATAGCAGCCAAAGCCTCCAATCCCCAAGGTGACCGCTAAATTTAGCCATATGAAAGTGATTCGTTGTGGTAAAACGATATGAGCATTTTCTGGCAAGGTTCCGCCGTTTGGCTAATACTTGTTTCGATGTGCGCGTAAATAACATGCAGCTTGGTTAAGGAGGTAAAGAGCGCGATGAATGCTTTGTATCAGCAAAAACTGGTTGTGAATGGCCAATTGGCGGAATCGGCAGGCGTACAACATAAAGTTGAGCAAGACATTGCTTTTTTACGGCACCGGATTGAACTGATGAAAAAGCAGAAAATCCCCAACAATATCGTAATCACTACTTACGAGAACATGCTTAAAAGTCGCCTGTCGGTGTTGGCTTGGCTGCAGGATGGCAACAATGAAATACCTATGCCTTAAAATACCTATGCCTTAAACAGTAAAGCCACCAAGAACATCAATCCTGCAGGCGATGATCCATATTGAGCGCCGGCTCAGCCACAACCGGCTTACCCACTACTTTTGCTGGCACTCCCGCTACCGTTGTATGCGGTGCTACTGGCTCCAACACCAGACTACCCGCACCAATTTTTGCGCCCTCGCCTATTTCTATATGGCCGAGAATTTTAGCTCCCACACCAATCAATACACCCCGTCGCACTATCGGATGGCGCAAGCCCTTGCTGGAACCGCTCCCGCCCAAGGTCACGCTGTGCAACATGGACACGTTATCTTCAATCACCACTGTCTCACCTATGACCACACCTGTGGCGTGATCAATCATGATGCCTTTACCTATGGTGGCCCCCGGGTGGATATCCACATCAAATTCTTGCGAAATAATATTTTGCAAAAATAGCGCAAGGCTCTCGCGGCCCTGCAACCACAACCAATGCGCAATACGTTGTGATTGCAGCGCTTGATAGCCCTTAAAAAATAACAGTGGCATGCTGTAGCTGTCGCAGGCGGGATCGCGCTCGCGATGAGCACAAATATCGGCGAGCATGGCGATTTCGATGTGTGGATCGGCGTTCATGGCCTCGATAAAAATTTCGCGAATCATCAGTGCCGGCATAGTTTGCGAATCCAGCTTGTTTGCCAGATGAAAACTGATCGCCGATTGGAAATTGTGGTGATTTAAAATCGCCGCATGATAAAAACTGGCGAGCACCGGTTCAGTCGCACTGGCTGCTTTTGCTTCTGCACGAATGGTGTCCCACACATTGATGGAGTTAGACGATGAAGATGCCGCTGCAGTCATAACACTTATTGGCCTTTATGGACTATTTGTCTTTATAGACTATCTGCTTTTGTAGATTATTTACTTAGGTAGATTGTTTACTTAGATAGATAAGCGACAAAAGTTCATTCATATGGAAGAACGTTTCCGCACCCAGATCACGCATGGGTTGCAACAGGATATTGGGTTTTCCGTCGTGTTCTGGTGGGCAATAGGCCAGCGGGCGCATACCGGCCGCTTTGGCGGCTATAACGCCTGTGAGCGAATCTTCAACCACTATAGCCTGATTGGAGGGAACGCCCATGGTTTTTGCAGCGTGTAAAAATAAATCCGGCGCTGGTTTGCCGCGCACAACATCTTCAAAGCTGAATACATTACCTTCTACATATTTCAGCAAATTGGTTTTCACCAAGGTCACTGCCATTTTTTCGTGTTTGCCGTTAGAGGCAACACAGAAAGGAATTCTTTCAGATTGTAATTGTTGTAATACTGATTCAACACCTTCCACCGGTAACAGGCGATCTTCACATGCCACCAGGGTTTGCAATTGCACATGACGCCAGAAAGCATGGCCGCGTGCATCGCGCTCTGCTTTTGGCAAATCTTGCCAGCCCAATTTGGCAGTGAGCTCGTCGGTGATCATGCTGATGCAATCGGCCACGGATTTTCCGCGATAGGCTTCCAGTGAATAATATTCGCTAACATGCAAACCATATTGCTCCGCAAGGCATTCGGAAAATACTTGCGCTGACAAAATTTCGCTATCAACTAACACACCATCACAATCAAAAATAACTAACATACATCTACTACTCGACAGAGGCGGTTGAATCGTTCGCGGGATAAGGCGTCGCCAGCAACAATACAAAACCAACCATTAAAAATACGACCAATGCAACCATACCCGCCCTCGCGGAACCGGTTGAACTGGTGATGAGCGCAACCCCCAAAGGCGCTGCAAAAGAAGTGGCGCGACCAGACAACGCGTATATTCCAAAGTAACGGCCCGCTTCATCAACACTGACACTACGCGCGAGATAAGAGCGCGAAGATGCCTGCGCAGGGCCAAAGGCCAAACCGATCAAAGCACCGAACACTATGTAGGCTTTTTCCGCCGCTGTGCCAAACAAGCCACCGCTATCGGCTACCGACAAGGACAACAAACCAAACAAGGTATAACCCGGCCCGGTAGATATGATGCCTAGAGTGGCAATTATCAAGCAGATGAGGCTTGCACTGACGACCCGTTTGGAGCCGACGCGTGTATCCAATTTACCGGCAGCATAACAACCGCCTATGGCGACGACCAACAAGAGTATGCCGTACACACCCATCTCTATGGTTTTCCAACCGAACATGCCGGCCGCAAAAGTGCCACCGAGGGCGAGCAAACCGTTAATGCCATCCTGGTAAATCATGCGCGCCACTAAAAATTTTACGATGCCAATACGTTGTTTTAATTCTGATAAGGTTCCGGCCAATTCATGTAAGCCGGTTTTGATGGCAACCCCCAAAGGCGCGCCTGTACGCGTATCGGGTGTGAATAAAAACATCGGCAAAATAAATAACAAATACCAACAGGCCGATAAAGGACCGCTAACGCGAGCATCTTCACCTTGTACGGGATCAAGACCAAATAACGGACTAATGCCTAATAAGGTTTTTCCCGTTGTGGGACTGCCCGCAAGCAGTAGCAACATAATAAAAAGCGCAACTAACCCCCCAGCGTATCCCAACCCCCAGGCCATATTGGAGATGCGCCCCACCTCATCTTTACTGACAAGACGCGGCATCATGGAATCGTTAAATACGATGGAAAATTCTGCAGCAATAGACGCAAGAATAACGCACAGCATTGGCAGCCAGATGGCTGACCCGGGCGCAGCCAACCAGAGCAATAACAGCGCTGATATTTTTAAACAGGCGAAGCTGGCAATCCATTTCTTGCGGCCGCCAGTGGCATCTGCAATAGAGCCAAGCACCGGTGACAATATGGCTATCGCTATTCCAGAGATAGTGACTGTGTAGGCCCACATGGCTTGCCCCTGAGCGGCATCATCATGCAAGCGCGATACAAAATAAGGGCCAAAAATAAACGTGAGCACTACGGTAAAAAAGGGTTGGGCGGCCCAATCAAAAAACATCCAACCGATAATGCCGCGTTTACGCACCGGGCCAGGTTGATCCAAAGATTGAGCGGGCGACATAGTATTCAAATGCAACTCCATTAACAGGCGGAGCGCCTGCATGAAAAAATTTATTGAGGTTTATAGGGTGCAAGGTAGTTTGCGTAAATCTCATCGAGATTTTGCAATATGGCATCTTTAAGCTGTATGTCAGTAGCAAGAATTTTTTCGCGCAGCATCACCACACTTAATTGCGCGGCATATTGGTCGGCAAGCGGTGCGTAACTCAAATGCCAAGGCTCCGGTGATACACTGCCAACGCCCGTCACATAGGGGCGATAAAATCCCTTCCCGTCAGTGTGCAGTTCGTTAGTTAACCAATTGTGAAAGCTCGCAAAGGGGCCATCACCCTGGGTTTCCTCTACTGTCAATTGCACCTGATAATCCTGGGGCATGTGCGCGCTATCATAGACATCGAGATCCGTACCCCAGTGGTGGCGCGATGCACCCGGCAGTGCCGACCAGCGCAAAATGGCAAATACTTTTTCGGTGTCGCTCAGGCTGTGCATAGCCACCGGTTGACTGGCTTCATCCAATACTGGCCGATTACCGAGCGCTTTTGCATTCCAGATAAATAACTGCCGCTCAAAGCTGCGGTAACTGCTCGCTACTGTCAACTCAAAACCAGCTTGTTGCGCACTTGTCGCCAGTAAGCGCAAAGCGCTTGCAGCCTCGGGATGTAAACGCGCTGAAAACGTCGACATATCCTCCAGTTGCTGATCATCCAGCCCCAATAAAATATCTGCTTGCACATTAAGCCTCATAATCGCGGCAGTTTTTCATGCCAAGATGTTTCTTTACATTCTTTTTAAGCAATAAATTGCTTTTTAGTTGCAAAAAATAATTGCACCGGCAAGTTAAGTCGCTACTATACCGAGGTGCTATATAGGGATCGCACTTCACAACAAAAGGGAAGTTTATTGGTAGACGGGGACAAATAATATAACTTCATGTACGGAGCGGGACCTTCATGACGACAAATCAAAGTGAACTTTTACAGTTGAAAAATCTTGGCATGGCTTCGGTCAACATTCTCCATGCCGTCGGCATTAATACGTTTGCCGATCTGCAACGGGTGGGAGCAGTGGAAGCCTACCTGCGCATTAAAGCACGCGATATCAATGTTTCCAAAGTCATGCTGTATGCCCTGGAAGGGGCTCTGAAAGATGTCCATTGGAATGATCTACCTCCCGAAACCAAAATCCAGCTAGTTGCCGACGCAGAACAAGGCTGCAGCAATAATAACAACCAGGAAGCCTTGGCTTAATCATAGATTTTGGCCTGGCGCGCAGTTTTTCCTCGGTAACCAGCTACACTTAGCCAGATAATACAGTGTTGTTGTTTACCGAGGATTCCATGCATTTACCCACCAAACAGTCCGATTCCATCACTCTTATAGCCACCAAATCCCGCAACCTGACTGACCTTCTGCTCACCAACCTCCTGCCCTGCGGCCCCACAGTGGAGCTGAATACGAGTAGCGACCTGTTCGCAGACCAGCCAACGGTACGCCTGTTCAAGCTGGAGCAGGGCTTGGTGCACTACAGGGTACGCGGCAAGTTAGTCGCGATTTTTGAAGAGGGCGACCTCCTCGGCCTGACCCGTTCACTCAACCTCAACGAGGGCGTTTTCAGTTGTGATGAACCCGTACAACTGGTGCCCTACGACCGCGATGAGCTTATCGCTCATGTCAATGACGATCTCAAACTGCAAAAGAACTGGGCTCACTATCTGGTCTGTACGCAAGCTTACTACCAACAAGCACTGGCCCAGGAGATACGCGCCGAATTCCAGCCCATGGCGGGATTCCTGAGTTTTGCCGCTGGCGACACTATCATCACCCAGGGCGAAGCAGCCGATAAAGTCTACACCCTGCTGGAAGGCAGCGCCGATGCTATCTGCGATGGCGTCAAAGTAGGCGAAGTCAATGCCAATGAAATCTTTGGTGCCCTCGCTGTTTTTACCCGCCAACCCCGCATGGCGTCTGTCGTGGCCACCAGCGATTGCACAGTGCTGGCGGTACGAAAGGAAGAGTTCGTGGATTTGATTGATCACCAACCCCAGATTTGCCTGGGTCTGATTGAAGAAATGGCAGCCAAGATCAACCAGCTTAATAGCCAACTGCTAACCCTTAAGAGCCAATAAGAATAATTCTCATTTCTATTGACTTTCAAATGAGAATCTATATTATTTGACTTGCCAGCGGATTAGTCACCTGCTGGCGATGGGCGAGCATCCTGCAAGTTGATCATCCATCAGAGGGTTTTCCCTCGGCTAACACGGTTGCTTAGGCCACTCCAGTGGCCTTTTTTCTTTACAGCCTTTTACCTTCCCCCGTATTGAATTCCCCTGCTGCCAGCCTTATATAGCCTCTGGATCGCCGTTAGGTGGTCACCTATTTCATCTTGAGGAGAGACTATCGTGTTGCGCATTGCACTCTTTTTGTTAACCAACCTGGCTGTCATGCTGGTCGCAGGTGTGGTGGTTAATATCCTGGGCGTCAACCACTTTATTGCCCATGGCCACATGAACCTGCAAAGCCTGTTTATCTTCTGCGCCGTGTTTGGATTTACCGGCTCGCTCTTCTCACTGTTTATTTCCAAGTGGATGGCCAAGCGCTCCATGGGCGTGGAGTTGATTGAAACCCCACGCAACGCCGACGAGCAATGGCTGATGAACACGGTTGCCGAGCTGTCGGAGAAGGCAGGGATCAAAATGCCGGAAGTGGGCGTTTTCCCTGCGCCAGAATCCAACGCCTTTGCCACTGGCTGGAATCGTAACGATGCCTTGGTTGCGGTGAGCCTTGGCCTGTTGCAACGCTTTGAGCGCGATGAAGTACGCGCGGTGCTGGCTCATGAAATCGGCCACGTCGCCAACGGCGATATGGTGACGCTGAGCCTGATCCAGGGCGTGGTGAATACCTTTGTGATGTTCTTCGCCCGCATTGTCGGCTTCATCATTGATAGAGCCTTGCAGGGGAACAACGACCGCGAGAGCAGTGGCCCAGGTATTGGTTACTACATCGGCAGTTTTGTAGCCGAAATCATCTTCGGCATTCTGGCCTCCATGTTGGTTGCCGCCTTTTCCCGCTACCGCGAATACCGCGCCGATGAAGCAGGGGCAAACCTGGCTGACCGCAACGCCATGATCCGCGCTCTGCAACGCCTGCAGGTTGAAAGCGGCCACGGCGCCGAGAGTTCAATGCCTGCCAGCATGCAAGCTTTTGGTATTGCTGGCGGCATGGGTCGCCTGTTTGCAAGCCATCCGCCGCTGGAAGATCGTATCCAGGCACTGCGCAATGGCCATAACAGCCCCGACGCGCTGAATCGCAGTATTTCCTAAGTACTATAGTTGCAAGGAGATCGCGATGTTATCAGGTAATATCAAATCGGCTGGCAAGACAATCTTGTCCGGTAAGAAGTGGCTAAGCGGCCTGGCGTTAAGCCTGGTCGCTGCCAATGGCGTTATGGCGGCAACCCCGGATTTCGCCACAGACGACGAGCGCAACAGCATGCAAGTGTTTGAACGCGCTCGCCCCAGCGTGGTGTTCGTCACCAATGAACAGCTTGCACGCGACCCGCGTTCCTACGACATCATGACCGTACCTGCTGGCGCCGGTACGGGCTTTGTCTGGAGCAACGATGGCTACATAGTCACCAACTACCATGTGGTGGAAGGTGCGAATAAAGTCATGATCACCCTGCAAGACCAATCCTCCTGGCCAGCCAAAGTTGTTGGATTGGCGCCAGAGCGTGATTTGGCCGTGCTGAAAATATCCATCCCCAATGAAAAACTCACCAGTTTGCCACTGGGCGACTCCAAGGACCTCACGGTGGGCCGCAAGGTACTCGCCATAGGCAATCCCTTTGGCCTGGATGCAACACTCACGACAGGTGTGGTGAGTGCCCTTGGTCGCGAAATCGTATCGCCCAACCAGCGCAAGATCGGCAACGTAATCCAAACCGATGCAGCGATTAACCCCGGCAACTCGGGCGGGCCGCTGCTCAACTCACAAGGCCAGCTGATCGGCGTTAATACCATGATTTACAGCCCCAGCGGTGCCAGCGCCGGTATAGGTTTTGCGATACCGGTAAACACCGTTAAAGATGTAGTGCCGCAGTTGATTAAAAATGGTCGCATCATCAGGCCGGTGATTGGTGTGGAAACGGCACCCGAAAAATGGGCGCAACAAAGCGGCATCGAAGGCCTGCCGATTTTGCGCGTGATCAGCAATACGCCTGCCGCTGCTGCCGGCTTGCAGGGTGTAAGACGCAACAATTGGGGCCAGCTGATTTTGGGTGATGTGATAGTCGCTATAGATGGCAAGCTCACGCCCGACAACGATGCGTTTATGAGCATTCTGGAAAATCACAAACCCGGTGACCAGATAGAAGTACAACTGGTGCGCGATGGAGAGGTTATCAAACGCAAGCTCGCATTGATGGCACCGCCCAACTAATGCAGCCATCTCAACGACAAGCGATAGGATTACGCGCCAGCGAGATAGCAGAAGGCAGCAGTCGCGCTTTTGATCACAACGGCGAAAAATATTTTGCAGTCAAAAAATTTGGCAAGATTTACGCCTACAAAAATTCCTGCCCGCACATAGGTGTGGGTTTGGAATGGGTGGAAAACCAGTTTCTCGACAGCAGTTGCAGCATGATTCAGTGCGCCAACCACGGCGCACTTTTTGTCATAGAGACCGGCAAGTGTGTAGCCGGCCCCTGCAGCGGACAAAAGCTTATGTCTCTTGCCCTGCAGATTGTGGACGATATTATTTACGCAGTTTGATACCGCTACGCCAAGATACAAAAGCTAACGACAAAAAATTCACGACGACTAAAGCCTTCTGTAGAAAGGCGTTCATATCCAACCGGATGCTGGGCTAAACATCCGCAATTCTCATAAAAGCAACGCATTTGCTTTTGACAACTGTGACTCTATTTCGAGACAGGATTTCATCATGAATAATTTCAGCTTTCACAACCCCACCAAGATTGTTTTCGGCGAAGGCCAGATAAGCGCACTCGCTACACTTGTACCTGATAATGCCCGCGTATTGCTGACTTACGGCGGCGGCTCTATCAAAACCAATGGCGTTTACGATCAGGTAATTGCTGCACTCAAGGGCAAAATTTATTTTGAATTTTCCGGTATTGAGCCAAACCCCCACTACGAAACCTTGATGAATGCAGTCGCCTTGGTAAAAGAAAAGCAACTGGATTTTATTTTGGCTGTGGGTGGTGGCAGCGTGATTGACGGCTCCAAATTAATTGCCGCCGCTGCACATTTTGATGGCGAGCCTTGGGACATTCTGGAAAAACATGCGCCCGTTACCAGCGCCCTGCCCCTCGGCTGTGTACTCACATTGCCCGCCACTGGCACCGAGAGCAATGGCAATTCGGTCGTCACCAAAGCCTCCACCCACCAAAAATTAGCATTTGGTAGCCCGCTGGTGTATCCGCAATTTGCCATACTCGACCCCACCACCACTTACACATTGCCACCGCGCCAGATCGCCAACGGTGTAGTGGATGCCTATGTGCATATCATGGAGCAATACCTGACTTATCCCGTGAATGCCAAAGTGCAGGATCGTTTTGCGGAAGGTTTGTTATTGACCTTGATTGAAGAGGGACCAAAAGCACTCGCTAATCCCAAAGATTACGAAGTTCGCTCGAATGTTATGTGGGCCGCAACAATGGCACTGAATGGTTTAATTGGCGTGGGCGTCCCACAAGATTGGGCCACGCATATGATCGGCCACGAACTTACCGCCATGCACGGTTTGGATCACGCACAAACATTAGCGATTGTATTGCCATCGGTGATGAACCAGCAGCGCCAGCAAAAGCGCGGCAAACTTATTCAATACGGTCAACGTGTGTGGGGTTTGAACAACGCCAATGAAGATGAGCTGATTGATGCCGCTATTGCCGCTACCAAAAATTTCTTTGAGCAAATGGGTGTACCCACCACCTTTAAAGGTTACGGATTGGATGGCAGCTCTATTCCACAACTGGTGGAAAAAGTGATTACCCATAATCCCAATCCACTTGGTGAACACAGCGATATTACGGCGGAGGTTACGCGCAAGATTTTGCAAGCTGCAGCGTAAATTGCATTCTACCAACGCGCGCTGATACAGCGCGCGTTGGATGGAATAAATCAAAGGAAAAAAATGAATCGACAATTGATTGCAACAGGCGCAATTTGTTTTGCACTGGGGTTTGGTACCCATCTAGTTTTATCCAAGGGAAGCCTGACCACAGCATCATCGCAAACGGCTGTCGTCGAACACCCAATCGAAAAATCGCAAACTACTTCGTCTAAACCTGCTTCCACCCTCCCTGAAACCAGTAATGCTACCTTGACCCGCATCACTCAAACTGCCAGCAGCATCAACAAGCAAGACGAGTCATCCAATAAAATATCAACCACAACCCCCGACAAAAGTGATATCAAAGCGTCAGCGGGAAATATTGGCAAATTAAAATATACACAACGTACAGAAATTTCAGACGAATCTATCGACGAACTAATACCCAAGCCGTTTAATAACAGCGTTAAACATCTTACTCCAGAGTTAAAAAGCAAATACGCCAATTATTTGCTCACTGAAAATCAAAATGATGCGGATAAACGAGCGGAAAATTTTTTAAATGATGCTCTGAATCACGGTCAGTTAGCCGGTATCGCAGAAGTCAATTTTATTGGCTGCAAAGCGGGATTGTGTGAAGTGCGGCTGATAGAGCAAGCAGTCAACCAAACCATGCCAACCGTCTTCAAACTTATGACACCTTATCGTGACTATCTTCAAGACGCTATCGCATCGTCAACGTCAGATGGGGAACAGGTATATATCCATTATCTCTACAACATTAAACCCGCCTCTTAACTGGCACTCTTTTCAGCTACGTACCGGTAATGGATTGCGCAACCTAATAGCACCTAAAGCTGGAAAAATCTCCGCTTGATAAGCAATTACTTCTACGCCTTGGGTAATAGCTTCACGCAGGGTTTTGCCGTAAACCGAATCAATTAAATCTGCAGGTTCCACCCATTGTATGCCAGTGTGCTGCACACAAAATAACAGCACTGCACGATGGCCTTCGTGTTTCATTTGCATCAATTCGCGCAGGTGTTTGCTGCCGCGCTCGCTGACGGCGTCAGGAAATAAGCCCTGCCCTTCGGCGTCCATCAAGGTGACATTTTTGACTTCGACGTAGCATTTACCTGCCTCGTTCTCCAGCAAAAAATCGATGCGGGATTTTTCATTGCCGTAAACCACTTCGCGCCGCAAGCTTGTGTAGCCCTGCAGCTCTGCAATCACACCTGTGGTAATGGCGCACTCCACCAAACTATTGGCACGCGCGGTGTTGATACCCGCCAAATAGCCATGGGGTGTGGTGACAATTTCCAGCGTGTGAGGATATTTACGGGCGGCGCTGGCGGAGGTTGAATACCAACAGGGGCTGTCCGGCAGCAGGCAGTTTTTCATGGAGCCGGTATTGGGGCAGTGGATGGTGATGATCTCGCCAGTTGGCAGCGCCACATCGGCCAGAAAACGCTTGTAGCGCTGGATGAGTCGGGCGGGCTGAAAGGGGGATACAACTGACGTTAAAGATGTCATAAATTAGAAACCTGCTATACATTTACAGACGGATATATCGCCCAAAGTGGGTAGGATTGAAGCATATATTTACCCCGGATGGCGCAATTTTGGCGCATCCTTAGCAGTTATCGCAGGCGGGGAGAAAAATCGCTGGCACAGGGTTTTATTATCTGGTAGCTTGCCTCCCCTTCAAATTCTTTGTGGCGGCAAAATGCTGTCCAAGGTCGCACTGGCATTAGCTGGCCAGCGGATCGACAAATAGGATAACAGCTCACGAGGCGCTAAAAATATGGCGAAAAAAACTCCTTCAACTGAAACCTTTGCTCTGCGTCCTTTCACTCCTTACGAGGAGAAAAAAGGCGAGGAGTACATGAATGACAACCAGAAGCAGCATTTCCGCAATCTGTTGTTGAACTGGCGCTCCGAGTTGATGGAAGAAGTTGATCGCACCGTAAGCCACATGAAAGACGAGGCAGCCAACTTTCCAGATCCAGCCGACCGCGCCAGCCAGGAAGAAGAATTCAGCCTGGAACTGCGTACGCGCGACCGCGAGCGCAAACTGATCAAGAAGATCGACACTACCCTCGAGCTGATCGAGAACGATGATTACGGCTACTGCAACGCCTGCGGTGTTGAAATCGGTATTCGTCGCCTGGAGGCCCGCCCAACCGCAACTCTCTGCGTGGATTGCAAAACCCTCGCCGAAATCAAAGAAAAGCAGATCGGCGGCTAATCCAGACACAAACGGCGGGTTGATCCCGCCGTTTTTATTTCAGCCTTATGCACAAATCCCACCTTCCTTATCGCGGCCGTTTCGCCCCTTCACCAACAGGTCCACTGCACTTTGGCTCTCTGGTGAGCGCTCTCGCCAGTTATCTTGATGCCCGCCATCACCATGGCCAATGGCTGGTGCGTATGGAGGATCTTGATCCGCCGCGCGAACAGGCAGGTGCTGCCGATAGCATTTTGCGCTGCCTGGAAGACCATGGATTGCATTGGGACGAAACTGTCGCCTATCAAAGCCAGCGCTACGCGCTCTATGAGGATTATCTGGGCCGGCTGCGCGAGCACCAGTTGCTCTACCCTTGCGATTGCACCCGGCAAGATTTGCAGGCTATGGGTGGCATCTACAACGGTCGCTGCCGCCATCGCCAGGTAGACATCAGCAAACCCCATGCACTGAGACTAAAACTCTATGATTTGCCTGGCCAACACCATGGAAGCCAGCAAACCGCAGAAGAACTCTGTTTTATCGACCTGATCCAGGGCTCGCAATGCCAGCAGTTGCGGCTAGAGGCGGGCGATCAGATACTCAAGCGCAAAGATGGCCTCTATGCCTATCAATTGGGTGTGGTGGTGGACGATATAGAGCAACGCATCACCCATATCATTCGCGGTGCAGACCTGCTGGAAGTTACCGCCCGCCAGATTTTCCTGTTCAAGTTATTGGGAGCGCCAGTGCCAGAATTTGGCCATGTCACTCTCGCCACCCAACCTAATGGCCAGAAGCTGTCCAAACAAAACCTGGCACCAGCACTGGATGCCAAGGACGCGAGCCACAATCTTTGGCTCGCGCTGGCATTCCTGCAGCAGCAACCGCCACAGGAATTGAACGGTGCACCGCCGGCTGAATTACTGACCTGGGCAAGCGCCAACTGGCAATTGGGTGCAATCCACGGCTTGAGTGCAATCTACACAAACCCATAGCATTGACTTGGAAACTCGCTACTTCAGGCGCAAACAGGCTCGCAAACCGCTATAGTAGGCAAAAATATTAATGACTAACGCCAAACCATGAATCATCAACGCCTGATTATCTTGCTATTGTTGATAGCCTATTTATTTTCACCATCCCTGTTTACCTGGATTATCAGCCCCTACGGAGCCTGGTATCGCCCGTATATTTTCTGGATGGTGGTCATACTCGTTACCTTTATCTTCCAGTGGGGACGCAAAAAACCCCAGAACCTCGACTAATTTCATAGCAAACAAGACACCCCATGACCTTTGATTTAAGCCAGGTTGCCGCCCTCGGCGTAGGTTATCTCCTGCTGCTGTTTGGCATTGCCTATATCACCGAGCGCGGCTGGATTCCCGAGCGCATTACCAGCCATCCCGTTACCTACATACTTTCACTGGGGATCTTCGCCAGTGCCTGGGCGTTTTATGGCGTAGTGGACCTCGCCTTCCAGTTTGGCTATGGCGCCCTTGCCTATTATTTAGGAACCGGCGCGCTCTTCCTGTTTGCCCCCATTGCACTCGCGCCCCTGGCCGAATTGGCCCGCCGCCATCAGGTGCATTCGTTGGCAGACTTACTGGTATTTCGCTACCACAGCAATGCGGTGGGTGCGCTTACAACCCTCTGCATGCTGCTGGGTATCATGCCGCTTATGGCCATGCAGATTCAGGCCATCGCCGACACTATGCACATTCTTACGGTGAGCGGCTCGGGCACGCCTTCGCTCTCGCTCGAAGATACCGGCCTCACCTTTAAAGACGTATTGGCACTTTGCTACTGCGCCATTCTCGCGCTCTTTACCATTTTGTTCGGCTCCAATCGCGACCAACACCGCGGTCTGGTTACCGCCATGGCCTTCGAGTCCCTGATCAAAGTATTTGCGCTCTGCGCCGTGGGCCTCACCGCCCTCTTCGGTGTTTTCCACGGCCTGGATGGTTTGGATGAATGGTTGGCCGACCACCCTGAAAACTTCGCCCTGTTACACACGCCTATTCAAGACGGTTCATCGCATACGCTGCTGCTGATGTTTGTCTCCACCGCAGTGACTATGCCGCACATTTTCCACTTGGGCTTGGCGGAGAACCCGCTGATGCGCAATTCGCGTACGGTCACCTGGGCCTTCCCGCTCTTCCTGTTGTTGATGGCGCTGCCCATATTTCCGATCCTCTGGGCCGGCTCTGAACTGGGAGTACCGCTGCCAGCGCAATACTTCACCCTGGGCGTTCCGATTATGTTCGACTCGCCCAGCCTGACAGTGTTGGCCTTTATTGGTGGCCTGTCAGCCGCCACTGGCGCCATGATTATCATCACCCTGGCGCTGGCCACCATGGTGATGAACCACTGGTTACTGCCCAGCCTGCGCCTCACAGTGCGCCGCGATCTCTACACACAATTGGTGTGGATGCGCCGCATATTGATCACCACCATTTTCCTGGGTGGCTACCTCTTCTACTGGGCGCTCAACAACCGCTACAGCCTGACCGACCTGGCCTTCGTTACCTTTATCGAAACCCTGCAGTTCTTACCGGGCACCTTCGCCATTATTTTCTGGAGCCCGGGCAATCGCCGCGGATTACTGGCAGGCCTGTCGGTCGGCACCCTCTTCTGGTTCTTCGGCTTGCTAGTACCCATGCTCAGCGGCATCAACAGTTGGCATATCCCTTTCCTGCACATGGATGTAGGCGTGGGGCTGGATTACTGGAACAGCATCACCCTCTTCTCATTGGGCCTGAACACCGCCATGTTTATCGGTGTATCCCTGGTGACCGAACAATCCGAGGAAGAACACTATAGTGCCGACCTCTGCGCCGCCGACGAACTTAGTCACCCGGTTCGCCAGGCACTGGACGTCTACTCAGCGGCGGAATTCAAAGATCGCCTCGCCAAGCCTCTGGGCAAAGTCACCGCCAGCCGCGAGGTGGATACGGCACTCAAGCAACTGGAACTCAGCATCAACGAGCGTCGCCCCTACGCTCTGCGCCGCCTGCGCGACCAGCTGGAAGGAAACCTCTCTGCATTAATGGGCATCCACGTCGCCAGTGAAATCATGGATAAGCACCTGCCCTTTAAGGTGGCGGAAGTGCGTGAAACGCTCGACATCAACCTGATTGAAAACCGTCTGTCGCAATACCAGAACCACCTCACCGGTATGGCGGCAGAGCTGAATAACTTGCGCCTCTACCATCGTAAGACCCTGCAGGAACTGCCTATGGCGGTCTGCTCCCTGGGACCGGATATGGAAATCCTGATGTGGAACCACGCCATGTCGCGCCTGACCCAGATCCCCAGCGATGAAGTGACCGGCTCCTATCTCACCGACATAGCCGAGCCCTGGCGCAGCTTGCTGATGGACTTCAGCGAAAGCCGCGAGATGCACTATTACCGGCGCGAGATTGAGTTTGAAAGCCACCCCCACTGGATCAGTCTGCACAAGGCCACCATCGAAGGCCCCATTACCGAAGGCGTTTACGACCAGGTGATGATGCTGGAGGACGTGACCGAAACCCAACTGCTGGAACAGGAGCTGGTACACAGTGAACGCCTGGCATCTGTGGGCCGCCTGGCCGCCGGCGTTGCTCATGAAATAGGCAACCCGATCACCGGCATCGCTTGCCTGGCGCAAAACCTGCGCTATGATTCCGACAACCCCGACGTACTGGATACCGCCGATCAGATCCTCAGCCAGACCGACCGCGTCACCCGTATTGTGCAGTCGCTAGTGGGCTTCTCCCACACGGGCCACACCGCCAAGAGCGAATTCCAGCCGGTGAAGCTGCGCGATTGCGCACAGGAGGCCATCAGCCTCTTATCGCTGCAAAAAGACAAGCAACAGGTGCAATTTATTAACGAAATCGCGCCAAATGCCATTGTCGGCGGCGATACACAGCGTATGATTCAAGTATTCATCAACCTGCTGTCCAACGCGCGCGACGCCAGCCCCGAAAATGGCCGCGTAGTGCTTGCCAGCGGTGAGGATGAATACTCGGTAGAAATTACCGTCACCGATGAGGGCAGCGGTATTCCGCCCCATATTCAAGACCGAATTCTGGAACCTTTTTTCACCACCAAGGAACCCGGCGAAGGCACAGGCTTGGGCTTGGCCATGGTTTATAGCATTGTAGAAGACCACGGCGGATTGCTGGATATCGTCAGCCCTGTGGATCTGGAGCGCAATCGTGGTGCACAATTCATCGTTAAATTGCCGCGCCATGTTGATTCTTTAGTGGATATTTAAGGTAGGATAGCCGTCCAGGTTGTTGCGCCAATGTCATGCTTTACCGCATTCCGATGGTGCATGAGTAACTCAAAACTGTGTAGACAAGTCGATCGCTATGAGCAAGATTCTGATTGTTGAAGATGAAACCATCATTCGCAACGCGTTGCGCAAGCTGTTAGAGCGCAATCAGTATGAAGTCAGCGAAGCCCCCTCGGTCAAAGAGGCGACTTCCAAGTTCAACCTCAAGGATTTTGACTTGATCGTCAGTGACCTGCGCTTACCCGGCGCACCAGGCACCGACCTGATCAAACTCGCCGGCGAAACCCCGGTGCTGATCATGACCAGCTACGCCAGCCTGCGCTCTGCAGTAGATTCCATGCGCATGGGCGCGGTCGACTATGTCGCCAAACCCTTCGATCACGATGAAATGGTCAACGCCGTCAAACGCGTCATCGGCAAAGCCAAGGCTGCCAACAAAACCGTCGCGCCCCAAGGCCTCACCGCCAGTAAAGCGATTGCGGGCATGATTGGCAGTAGCGATGTTATGCAGGATCTCTACAACCGCATCCATAAGGTCGCCCCAACGGCGGCAACTGTACTTATTCACGGCGAGACAGGTACCGGTAAAGAACTGGTCGCCCGCGCCCTCCACGAGGAAAGCCAGCGCAATAACCACCTGATGATTTCGGTAAACTGCGCCGCTATTCCCGACACACTGATTGAATCCGAACTCTTCGGCCACGAAAAAGGCGCTTTCACCGGTGCGCAGAGCAACCGCGAAGGCCTGGTAGCCGCCGCAGACGGTGGCACCCTCTTCCTTGATGAAATCGGCGAGTTGCCGCTGGAAGCCCAAGCCCGCCTGTTGCGTGTGCTGCAAGAAGGCGAAGTGCGCCCCCTTGGCTCGGTTGAATCCCGCAAAGTTGATGTGCGCCTGGTAGCGGCTACTCACCGCGATCTGCGCAAGCTGGCCAAAGAAGGCAAATTCCGCGAAGACCTTTATTTCCGTATCAACGTGGTCCAGCTGACCTTACCGCCATTGCGCGAGCGTGGTCGCGACATCATCAACATCGCCGAATCCCTGCTGCAGCGCTACTGTAGCCAGTTTGGCAAACCACAGCTGCGCCTTTCCTCCGACGCTATAGATGCCATCATGGCCTACCAATGGCCAGGCAATGTGCGTGAATTGGAAAACGCCATGCAGCGCGCGGTAATTCTCTGTGAAGATAGCCAGGAGATAGGCTCTCACCTGCTCTCTATTGACGCCGAAGCCGCCGCACCTGAAATCGCAGCCGATACAGGCAATATGATCTTTGGCCAAAGTCGCACCCTTGGCAGTGCCAGTCGCCCGAAAGAAGCCAGCGAAGACTTGTCACTGGAAGATTACTTCCAGCGCTTTGTACTGGAGCACCAGGACTCCATGAGTGAAACCGAGCTAGCGCGCAAACTGGGCGTCAGCCGCAAGTGCTTGTGGGAACGACGCCAGCGCCTGGGCATCCCCCGTACCAAGAGCAGCGCCGCCAGCCTCGCGAAGTAATCTGCACCACCGGCCGATAAAACCCAAAAACCCCGCTTCTGCGGGGTTTTATTTATCTGACAAATTGTTACCCTTTTACACCCTCAATAGCTCGCCAAACTGGTGATTAATTAATCACAATGATTAATGCGCCACAACGTTACCCCCGATCACCAAACTGTTACCGCGACCAAAGTGTTACCGCATCCTGGGGTGCCGGTAACAAACATCAAGAAATTTGTAACCTTTGTACATAACGAAAAGTTATTAAAACTGCTTAAAAAAACTTAACACTTTGTTTACAAAGGAAATTTTTTTTCTGGCACGCAACCTGCTCTATGTCGAGCACTAAAAACAATAAACAATAATAAAAAAAGCCTTAATACCAATAAAAACAACAAATAATAAAAAACTGAAAACTTTAAAATAAGAACAACAAATAATAAAAAACTGAAGATTATTAATAACAACAAGAAACAATAAAAAACTGAAAATACGCAATAACAACAAAAAACAATAAGAAGCAGAAATATAAAAATAACGAATAGAAAGACTAAGCAAGACCAGCGCTAGAAGACAAAAGCAATAAGATACAAAAATAAAGCGGAAGACCCAATTAGGCAGGATGGGATAGCAAGCGAGTTTGGAAGTTGTGTATGGATACAACCCACTAATTGCCTTATGAGCACCTCAGTTGTGCTACCCTCCGGACGGGAAAGCCAAAAGCTTTCCCGTTTTCATTTGCAACATCCATGTTGCAAACCCCTCCGGGGCAGCCTGACGGCTGTGCAAAAATGCATCCTTGCATTTAGTCATTCGCGCCTTCCGTGGCGCTCACCCTCCGGGCAGCCTGACGGCTGCGCAAAAATGCATCCTTGCATTTTTGTCATTCGAATCCGGGACAATCTCTCAACGTAGCTCCTCTTGATGGTTTCGGCTTTGCCCTTTGGGCCCGCCGCTGACCGATGCCCTTAATAAAGCCCTTGCGGATACTCCAACTAATACTACCATTACCAACCTGCATCACTGACTCACCTAATCCGTGATCAGTTCCATCCGGCAACTATACTTGTGCAATTGTAAGGATATCTTTACGCATTACAGATCCTTGGGAGCCCTCAGGTTTCCCCTGCCAGAGTGCTTCTGCTACACTCGCTGCCCATCGCGAGCGGCGCGCCGCTTTTCCACTTAGTCAGCGTACAAAACACTATGCTAAAACGTTTGTTCAGTTTCCTCTCTTCGCGCCCGGCGACTGCCAAGTCCGAAGGGCCCATAGTGATCCCCCGCGACCAGCACAATATCTCGCGCAAAAACATTAGCCCTGCCGCCGTCAAAGTGATCCGACAACTGGAAGAAGCCGGTTTTAGCGCTTATCTGGTAGGTGGTGGTGTACGTGATTTACTGCTTGGCGGACACCCGAAAGATTTTGATGTGGCGACAGATGCGAAGCCGGAAGAAGTGCGCAAACTATTCCGCGGAGCACGGATTATTGGCCGCCGTTTCCAGATAGTCCACGTGCGTATGGGCCGCGAGATTATCGAGGTCACCACCTTCCGCGGCCACCATGAAGACGAAGCCCACGCGAAAGCCAAGAACGACGATGGCATGTTGCTGCGTGACAATGTTTACGGCACCGTAGAAACCGATGCAGCCCGCCGCGACTTCACCGTCAATGCGCTCTACTACACCACCCGCGATTTCTCGGTACACGATTACTGCAATGGTTTGGAAGATATTAAAAACCGCACCCTGCGCATGATCGGCGACCCAACCACCCGCTACAAAGAAGACCCTGTGCGTATGCTGCGTGCCGTCCGGTTTGCGGCTAAATTGGGCTTTGGTATTGAGCCAGGCACAGCCAAACCTATCCGCGAACTGGGCAATCTGCTTAATAATGTGTCGGACGCCCGCCTGTTTGAAGAAGTCCTCAAACTATTTCTGAACGGCTCTGCTACGGCGACATTTAACCTGCTGCGTGAATACGATCTGCTCAAACAACTCTTTCCCGGTGCCGATGCCGCACTCAAAGCCGGCGATGACTTAGGCGCAGCGCTGATCGAATTGTCCATGGTGAATACCGACAAGCGCATCCGCGCTGAAAAAACGGTAACACCGGCGTTTATTTATGCCGCCCTGCTCTGGCCCGCCTTGCAGGCAGAGCAAAAACGACTGGCTGCCGAGTTGCCACCCACCAGCGCTTATATGCAGGCGTGCCAGAATGTTATTAGCCAACAGCTGACGCGCACCTCCATTCCCAAGCGCTTCCTGATTCCCATGCGCGAGATTTGGGATTTGCAGGGCCGCCTGCCAAGCCGCCAGGGCTTACGCGCCTTGCGCCTGCTGGATCACCCGCGTTTCCGCGCATCCTATGATTTCCTGCTGATGCGTGAAGACGCCGGCGAAAACCTTAACGGCCTTGGCCAATGGTGGACCAGCTTCCAAAGCGCCGATGATGAAGCCCGCGAGCAGATGGTGAAAGATCTGGGCAAGCAAAACAGCAGCAGTCGCCCGCGCCGTCGCCGCCCACGCAAACCCAAAGGTAGCGAGGGCAGCACTGGCGATCTGTTTGACAGTGGTGCTGACTAACCCATGACGCTTGCCTATATTGGCCTCGGCGGCAACTTGGATAATCCGCGTGACCAAGTGGAACGCGCGTTTATCGAGCTGGATCAGATTCCCAATACCAGGCTGATCGCTCAATCCCCGCTTTATCGCAGCGCGCCTGTTGGGCCGGGTGAGCAGCCAGACTATGTCAATGCCGCCGCACTGCTGGAAACCAGCCTTAATCCGTTGGAGCTGCTGGACGCACTGCAAGCCATAGAGCAAGCCCATCAGCGTGTGCGTATCGAGCGTTGGGGCCCGCGCACACTTGACCTGGATATATTGCTGATCGACCAGCAGACCATCGCCAGCGAGCGGCTGACAGTGCCCCATCCCTATCTTACCCAGCGCAGTTTTGTACTTTATCCCTTGGCGGATATAGCGCCGGAACTGGTATTGCCCGATGGCACCCACCTGAACCAGCTACTGCAAGCCTGCGCGCGCGATGGCCTTGAGCAAATTGCCTAAGTGCGTTGTAACGGATTTATTTTAGGAGCCAAGCTTGAACCCGGTTTTTGAAGACATATCGCTCAACCTCAACACCAACCTGCCGCGTTATATAGCCGTGGAAGGCTGTATAGGTGTGGGCAAAACGACGCTCGCGCGCAACCTGGCCAGCCTGTTCAACTACGACACGCTGCTGGAGCAGCCGGGCGAAAATCCGTTCCTTGAGCGCTTCTACAAAGACCCTAAAACTACCGCCCTGCCCACCCAGTTGTTTTTCCTGTTCCAGCGCGCCAACCAGCTCCAAAGCCTGCGCCAGGACGATATGTTTACGCCGGTACAGATTGCGGATTTCCTGATCGAAAAAGACCAGCTATTTGCCAGCGTTATCCTCGACGATGACGAACTGAATATTTACCGCCAGGTCTATGACAAACTGGCCATCAATGCACCGCGCCCCGATCTGGTTATTTACCTGCAGGCACCGCTGGATGTATTGGTGGATCGCATTCGCCAGCGCGGCATTCCCAGCGAGCAGTACATCAGTACCGAATACTTAAAGGCACTCAACGATGCCTATACAGAATTCTTCCATTACTACGACGGTGCGCCGCTGCTGATCGTCAACGCCAAGGATTTAAACCTGGCGAAAAACCGCGAGCATTTCAAACAATTGGTGGAATACATACTCACCATCAAAAGCGGCCGTCACTATTACAACCCGACACCTATGCTTTAAGGCGCTGTCGCTTTAAGGCGCTGTCGCTTTAAAGCACTGTCGTTTTAAAGCAAAGTCGCTTACAGCATCGTCCGAGCAGGAGCAGTCCTATGCCTTACGGAACCATTAGCAGCACCTCTACCAGCCAGAGTGCACTCACTCGCCAGGTAACAGTTAATACACTGCACAAGCTCAAAGCCAATCAAGAAAAATTTGTTGTAATTTCGCTTTACGATGCACATATGGCGGCCATGGCTGAGCGCTGCGGCGTAGAGGTGGTATTGGTAGGCGATTCACTGGGCATGACAGTGCTGGGTTATGACAGCACTATTCCCGTGACCATGGAACACATGATTTACCACGTAGAAGCTGTAGCGCGCGGCAATAAAAAATCCCTGATCATGGGCGATCTGCCATTCATGACTTACGCCACGCCTGAAGACGCACTGCGCAACTCCGCTCGCATCATGCAAGCCGGTGCCCATATGGTGAAACTCGAAGGCGGGGAATGGTTGGCGGAGACAGTCCATATGCTGTCAGATCGCGGTATACCCGTTTGCGCACACATAGGTTTAACGCCGCAATCCGTCAATAAATTTGGCGGCTTTCGTGTGCAAGGCCGCGATCAAAACCAAGCAGACAAACTACTCAATGATGCCAAATTACTTGAACAAGCCGGTGCCGACGTGTTGTTGATGGAATGCATGCCCGCCGCACTGGCTGCGCAGGTTACTCGCGAACTGCAAATCCCCACTGTGGGTATCGGCGCGGGCAAAGACACAGACGCACAAGTGTTAGTGATCAACGACATTCTCGGATTGACCCAACAACCGCCCAAATTCTCCAAAAACTTTTTGCTCGAAACCAATGATATTCCCGGTGCAATGCAAAAATATGTAGCGGACGTAAAGGCAGGTATTTTTCCTGGCCCCGATAATATTTTTAATTAGATAATTCAATATAACGTCGAAGGGATTCGACAGCAGTCACTTTCGGTCATACCAAAACAATAACTGCTTTAAGCAGAACAACGATCAAAAATTTGACGGTGACCTATGACAACCAGACTTTCCCCTGCGCACCTGCTTCGCGCATTTGCTGGACTACTCTTTATTTTCAGTACGACAGTACTCGCCACTGATTCCAATCCAATCCCCAATAGCGCCGAATGGAAAAGCTATTACAAAAAATCAGCTCACTGGCACGAGGTTGATGCAGCTGCACTTGCAAAAGAATTAAAGAAACTAGGACTACAAAAACCTGAGCAGCCAACAAACACAACCAGATTTGGTTTTGAGCCATCGGAAGATGCGAGCTGGTTTACGAGCCAGGAAGGCACGCAGATTTTGGCTGCAATTCTCTCTTTTCAAACACCGTCGGGCGGTTGGTCCAAACGCACCGACATGAGCAAGCTTCGCCAACCGGGGCAGGCTTTTGGTGTGGAGGAGGAATACATCCCCACCTTCGATAACGACGCCACCAGTTTTCAGTTACAGTTACTCGCCCGCGCTTACAGCATCACCCAAAATAAAATCTATGAGAATGCATTTGCGCGCGGCTTGCAGTTGATTCTGGATGCGCAATATCCCAATGGCGGTTGGCCGCAGAATTATCCTTTGGTCGGCGGCTACCACGATCACATTACCTATAACGACAACCTTATGCGCAACTTGCTGGTGCTACTCAAACAGATCAGCGACGGCAAAGGTGACTACGCGTTTACCACAATTCAACAGCGCAAAGCCGCACATGCAGGCCTCGTAAAAGGTCTGGATTGTATTGTGAAAACACAAGTAATTGTGGACAGAAAATTAACCATCTGGGGCGCACAGCATGATCGTATTACCTTGGCATCTGCAAAGGCACGCAACTTTGAAATGGTGTCATTGGCCACATCCGAAAGTGTGGCGCTGGTGCAGTTTTTAATGACATTGGAGCAACCGGACGCGCGTATAGTTAACGCCATTCATGCTGCAGCAGGCTGGATCAATAGCAATAAAATGATCGGCAAACGCTGGGATCGTAACCAGGCAGATGTAGTTGATGACGCAAGCGCACCACCACTCTGGGCGCGCTTTTATGAGATAGGTACCAACAAGCCACTGTTTGGTGATCGCGATAACAGTATTCACTACAAGCTGTCAGAAATTTCAGAAGAACGTCGCAAAGGCTATGCCTGGTACAACACCGCGGGAAATAAATTGCTGGAGAATTATCAGCACTGGTCTCAAACGCATCCAATGCCGCAATAACACTACAACATATTGGCGAGCGAGTTATTTACCATCGCTCGACCACACCTTCATGGTTTGCACCGCTAACAGTTTGCAGCCTTTAGCGGTGCTCACATAGGTACGCATAAACTGGTAGCGCGACGTGCGCCAGGTTTTGCCATCGGGATTCCATTTATCCACATTACTTAACCCGCGCAACACAACGGTATTATCCAATACGTGAGCATGAAGATCACTGATGGTTCTCGCCTTGGGAATTTCCGTTGGTTGTTGCGCGCGTTTGATAATGACTGATTTATCTTCAATCGCCGATGCCTGGTTGTGTACCCATACAAAATCATCGGCGAGCAAATCATTTAAAAAAGCGGCATCGCCAATGCGTGTTGCCTCTTCATAGTGAGCATCGCGCACAAATAATTCTTCTACGGGTAAACAGCTATTGGCACAGACCTGTGCACTCACCAGTGCCAAGCTCACAGCAGTCAATAATTTCATCTACAAAATTCCAAATATAAAAATCAGTTTTGAATATAAATATTGGCAATTCACTTTCAAACGCACATAAAAAAAGCCGGTACTGTTAACAGCACCGGCCAAGACCATACTAGAGTACAAAATAAAGGGGAGTTCCAACTGGGCAATCAATCCCAACCGACGGCTACGTGCAACTCAATGCACCTATCAGTAACTTAAGTATTGGCGCAGATGCCGAAATTTCCACCCCTTCGCTGACTGATTTTTAAACTGATTGGCAATAATGTGAACTGGCTCATTTAATTCGGCTATAAAACAATCGAAATCCCCCAAAAACATCCGGTTAACGGACCGATAAGCTCACGGCCTCACTGATTAAATGCTCAAGACGTACTGCAGTGCTAGCTCGCTGTACATAGTCATCCACCATTTTGCGTAACCGGCTCAGCTTTGCCCGGGCATTGCGAAACTCACTGGTGATGGGCTCGTAATCGAGATCGTGATCCTGCACGCTCAACTTGCCCAACTCAGACAATTCGCCATTCACTGCGCTGATGATGTCGTAGAAAAAATCCTTACGCTCTATGCTGTTAGCTTCCCAATAGGCCTGGTCGAGGCCAGCCAATAACTCCTGCAGAGCCCTTACCGCTTTCGCAATGCTAGTTGCCATAAATCACCTTTCTGTCGCAATAATGTTTGAGTATAGAAGAGATTTTCAGCCTGGACGGCCCTAGCCCCTTAGGGTTCCTTGCACTAAGATAGCCAGCCTCACCAACCATAAGCCTCTGATTCTGTGCCCATCAGCGAACTCAGCCTTTTTATTTCCGTCACTTTGGTAGTATCGGCCAGCCCAGGCCCCATGATGCTGTCCTGCATGACCTATGGCGGCCGCTATGGGATGAAAAAAGCCTTCGCCGCTATGTTGGGCGGTAGCGCGGGCAATCTGGTGCTGATGTTGTTATCCGCCCTGGGATTAGGCTTGCTGGTCAGCCAGAACGATACTTTGTTCAATCTGGTGAAATGGGCGGGGGCGGCTTATCTGGTGTATCTCGGCTGGCAAATTATGCGGGCACCGGTTGCTCACACAGATGCTGTGGAGGTTGCACCGGCGAGTGAAAAGGCCATTTTTATCAGCTCGCTATTTGTCGCCATCAGCAACCCTAAAGGGTTAATTTATTTTGGCGCACTCTTTCCACAATTTGTGAATTACCAGCAGCCGCTGTTTATCCAGTTTTTTATTCTCACCTGTATTTTTTTGCTGACGGACCTTATCTGGATGACGATCTACGCCGCTGCCGGCAGTAGCATCATGCGTTGGATGAACGAGCCCAGGCATCACAAATATTTCAATATAATCTCCGGCCTGGTGCTGATGGCAGCGGGCCTGGTTTTGGCTTTTTCGGGAAGATCCTGATGAAAAATAAAGTGGCGTTACTCGGTATTACCTCGGTTATTTCTATTGCACTGGATCAATACACCAAATATCTCGCCACGCGGCATTTGCTTGGCCACGAAGAGCTGAGCTGGTGGAATGATTTTTTTGTGCTCACTTACTCCATCAATCACGGGGCATTTTTAGGCTTGGGTAATTCGCTGCCCGAGCATATCCGCGATTTGATTTTTAGCGGGCTTGTTGGCCTGTTTCTCCTGGGCTTTATCATCTATGCCGTGCGCGATAAAACGATGGGTACGCTGCAAAACATTGCCTGCGGTTTGATTATCAGCGGCGGCTTAAGCAATCTTTATGACCGCATTACCAACAACGGCGGTGTCGTGGACTTTATGAATATGGGGATCGGCAGCCTGCGCACCGGGATTTTTAATGTGGCGGATATGGCGATTATGGCGGGTGTTTTTATACTGCTGTTTTTGATGAATAAAGAGAAAAAAAGCTAAGTTAAAAGCTGTGCTTCGAATTCGTTTGCCATTAGGGGCTAAACGTTTCGAAAACGCATGAATACCCGCAAGCGGGACCTGCCAGCAATTACTTGCTGGCGTTCCGCACGCGCAAAACATGTTTTGCTTACGGCGTGCTCCACCCATATAGCTCCCTCAAGTCGTCCGTGACTTGAGGATTTCGAAACGTTTAGCCCCTAACGTCAAACTCGCAATCGAGTAAATTCCAACTCTTCACTTCGACAACGAATCGCGCATCTGCAACAGCGAAGTGGCCAACTCACTCCCCGCTTGCGCGTAACGAATCCCCTGCTGCACAAACTGCAAAGCCAATTGTTTATTGGCAAGTTGCACGTAACTCTGCGCCAGAATCAAATACACCTCGGGTGAGCGGCGATCAATTTTCAGCGCGCGTTCAGCGGTGGCTACAGCGCCTTGATAATTTTTTGCTTTGTATTGCGTGCGCGCCTGGTCGGCGAGGCTGCCGACTGCTTTGCTCGCAGCCGATGGCGCCGGAGCCTGGGTTTGCGGAACTGCCTGCGGCACCTGCGGAGGCTCAACAGGTTTTTCCGGCTGCTTTACTTCGGGTTTGGCGACAGGCGGAGCTGTCTCAACCACAGGCGCCGGGGTACGGGTTTCCGTGTTAGTGGCGCAACCCACCAGTTGGGTGAGCGCAAAAGCCAAAGCGGCAATCGTTAAATGTTTGTTCGCAATCATGGATCAAAAACTTCCTGATGTTTTCCTGTTAATTAAATCGTTGGCTTAATGAAAAATCTTTTGCCACCAATGCTCTTCACCACTCGCCTTGATATGGCACTCGGCCGATTCCTTCGGTTTGAAATCATTGTGCAATGGCAGCCACAGGGCGCCCTCACACTGTTCCGCACTTAACTGGCCAGTTGCAGAGTCAATCCAGTCGTAACTCACACCTTCCGGCGCCTGCTCGTTGACACCCTGCGTCGGCAATTGGCGCATAAGGTCGGCCCAGATTTGCAAGGCACCCGCTGCGCCGCTAAGCGGCGTCTGTGAGTTGTCGTCCTTACCTAACCAGACAACCGCCAGATGCTCGCCACTGAAGCCCGCAAACCAGCTATCGCGTTGATCGTTAGTAGTGCCTGTTTTACCGGCTAACTGCAGTGACTCGGGGAAGGAGTTGTACACACTGCGCCCGGTACCTTCACGTAACACAGCTTGCAGCGCATATTGCAGCTCAAAAGTGCTTTGTACCGAGAAACGCTGGTCCAATTCCAACGGGTAGCGCTTAAGCGGCTGCCCCTCGGCATTGAGCACCTCACGAATGGCATGCAATGGAGTGTAGACGCCATCGGCGGCCAAGGTGTGATACATGCCGGTCACTTCCATGGGTGTCATGTCTACGGAGCCAATCAACAGTGACGGTACTTGCGGTAAATCGCCGGGATAACCCGCCTGCTTGATCGTCCGGGCAACCGATTTCACCGTCAGCTGCATACCCAAGCGCACAGTCGCCTGGTTTTCCGAGTGGGCCAGCGCACGGTAGAGCGGCATTATGCCGTGACTTTGGTTGTCCGCGTTCTTGGGCTCCCAGAGTTTGCCATCACCGCCTTTGATACTGACTGGATCATCGCTGATGGGTGTCCCCAAATGATAAGTCTGTGGCTGCTCAAGTGCGGTGAGATATACAAAAGGTTTCACCAGCGAGCCAATCTGGCGATGGGCATCCAGTGCGCGATTCAGGCCGGGGAAGCGCGGATTTTTATCGCCAATCAACGCCAGTATTTCGCCGCTACCGACCGAGGTCACCACCATACCGGTTTGTAAATCTTTAACCTTGTACTGCTTTTGTAACTGTACAACACGCGAGGCTACCGCTTTTTCTGCCAATCGCTGCACCATGGGTGCAAGGGTGGTAAAGATACGCAACCCCTCTTTGCGCAAGTCGTCATCCTGATAATCCTGCTTGAGCTGGCGACGTACCAGATCCACAAAGGCAGGATAGTTGATCAAACTGACATCGGTTTCGGCAGCCAAACCCAAGGGCGTCGCCTGGGCGGCGGCGAATTGTTTGTCGTCGATCAAACCTTCCTCATGCATCACCGTCAACACCAGATTGCGACGCTTTTTGGCGCGCTCGGGATTGCGCCAGGGATTGTAGTAAGACGCCCCTTTCACCAGACCGACCAGCAACGCCACCTCTTCGGCATCAAGCTCCTGTAACGGTTTGCGGAAATAGTGCTGCGACGCCAGGCCAAAACCGTGGATCTCACGGGAGCCACTGCGCCCCAGATAGACTTCATTGACATAGGTTTCGAGGATTTGCGACTTGCCGTAGTGCAACTCCAGCAACACCGCCATGATGGCCTCGGGGATCTTACGTGTGAGGCTTTGCTCCGACGTCAGATAGAAGTTTTTTACCAGCTGCTGGGTCAAGGTACTACCGCCCTGCACTACTTCGCCTTCGCGCGCATTCACCCACATGGCCCGCAATATGGCCTCGGGCGATACGCCGTGGTGTTCCATAAAATGCTTGTCTTCCACCGCCAGCAGGGTTTCGCCCAGCAGTGGCGGTAACTGGTCGAGTTTAACCAGCACACGGTCTTCAATGTTGTTGGGATAGATACCGCCGATTTCTTCCGGCTCCATACGCACCAGGGGAAGCGCTGCACCCTTGGCGTCCATCAGGGAGATCACTTTGCCGGCATCAATCCGCAGGGTGAGTTTCTGTGGTTCTTCGTGCTTATCCCAAAAATCAAAGCCACGAGTGAAGAGTTCGTAAGTGACTTCCTGGCTGCTGGCGGCGCGACGGGTCATCTGGCCAGAGGCGGCAAGACTGGAGACGGTGCGATAGCCCAGGGCTTCCATCTCCTGCTCGAAGAGCGCGGGCGTAAGTGGCAGGCCTTCATAAAGCTCAAGTGGACGGGAATAGACACGCGCCGGCAGCGACCATTTCTTGCCATCAAATTTCTCGCGTACAACCTTGTCCAGATACAGGGCCCAGATCCCCAGAATCAAGGCGCCAATAACGGCCAGTGCCAACAGTGCTAACAGCAGGTATTTCCAGTTAAATTTTGGAAAACGGCTACCGGAAGACTTTTTACTGCGGCTGAGAAAACGACGTTTGGTCATCAATTACATCCAGAATGGATTGATAGATACGAATAAGAGCTTGATAGATAAGATGATCTACGCGAAACGCGCTGCATTTTACTGGTAAGCAAGACCTTTATCGAGCCAAACCTTTTGAGCATAATGCCCAACTTCACAAATCCCTCCTTCACAATCCCAATAAGGATTATTCATGAGCAAGCAATATCACATTTACGGCATAGGCGCGGCCTTGGTCGATACCGAAATTACCCTGCAGGACGCAGATCTGGAGGCTATGAAAGTTGATAAAGGTGTAATGACCCTGGTGGACGAAGCCCGCCAGCATCACATCATCAGCTATCTTGCGGACCATATAGTAGCGTCGCGCCGGGCCAGCGGCGGTTCGGCAGCCAACACCATTATTGCAGCCAGTTATTTCGGCTGTAATAACGTCTACTCCTGCAAGGTGGCAGACGACGAAAATGGTCAGTTTTACATCAATGATATCAAAGCCGCGGGTGTCACTTATCCAGCGCACATCCAACCACCCAGTGGGACCACAGGCAAATGCCTGGTAATGGTTACCCCCGACGCCGAGCGCACTATGAATACCTTTCTCGGTATTAGCGAAACTCTCTCGGTTGCCGAGCTGGACCCAGCCGCCATTGCCGAATCCACCTTCGCCTACATTGAAGGTTACCTGGTAACTTCCCCCACGGGACGCGCGGCCGCTATTGCATTGCGCGAACACGCGGAGGCCGCTGGCACCTTTACAGCATTAAGTTTGTCCGACCCCGCCATGGTGCAATTCTTCCGCGATGGCTTGCTGGAAATGATTGGCAAGGGTGTAGATATTCTTTTCTGCAACCGCGACGAAGCCATAGGCTTCACCCAAACCCAAACTCTGGATGAAGCTGCTGAAGCACTGAAAAAACACTGCAAGCAATTTGCAATCACTTGCGGCGGCGATGGTGCACTGTTGTTTGACGGCAAGCAATTGATCAAAGTCGCTGGCAACAAAGTGACAGCAGTAGATACTAACGGCGCAGGCGATATGTTTGCCGGTGCATTCCTCTACGCCATTTCGCAAGGCCACGACTTTAAAACCGCCGGCGACTTCGCCAGCCTTGCGGCCAGCAAAGTTGTTTCACAATTTGGTCCACGCTTGAAAGCAGAGCAGCATGCAGAGTTGAAGAAAGCATTCTTTGCTTGATTTGACTGACCGCTATAAATAAAAACAGGCCGGCAATGCCGGCCTGTTTTTATTTAAGCCCCAAGGGATCTGCCAACGCCTTTTCCATATTCTCAATCATCTGCTCGCTTTCGTTGTTACCGCATTTCACCTGCACAGATACAGAAGGCGGTCCGGTGCGTGATGAGCTCACCCAGGTATATTCACACTGCCCATTACCAAGATCTAAAATCTGGGTGTCACCAATAGATCTGGTTTTGCTTTTGGTGAAATGTTTAAGATTTTGCAAACGTTCGCGCAGACGCGGATCGAAAAGGTGTTGGTATTTCTCAGTCTTCGCAGAGGAAATTGTATAATTTGATGATTCTGCATTAATCGCCTCAGCATCCAATTCAATCGGAACTGGATTTATAACAGGCGAATCGACAGAAATAGAAAGGCGTGAATGCGAAAAATCAGGAAGGATAACATCCGGATTGGAAGGAGCTGGTTTTAGCGGAGGATTAATATAGAGCAACGGCTGCTCCTCACTATCCATCTGCTTTCTCACCGAGAAACTTTTACCAGCCAACAACGCAAAAATAATATGAAAAACAACAACGATGGTTAATGCACTGGATCGTGCAGCAAATCCTTTCGGCTGGATTGCCAATTCCATTTATTGCTCCGTGAGTTTTATTCTGGATTCAGGTTCTCTCTGGACCTGTAAAACTCACAAAGGTTCTACTACAGCCTGGGCAACATTATTCGCACCAACAACCCTGGTTCATGATTCAGCAATTCAATACGCCCACCATGTCCATGGGCAATATCCTGACAAAGGGTTAAGCCGATGCCTGTTCCCTTTTCTTTCGTTGTATAAAAAGGTACTAACGCATGAGCCAAAATTTCCTCACTCATCCCACCGGCATCATCTTGTAACTCTATGAATAACTGCGTGGAAGCTTCAACGAATGCTAATCGGGTACCATTTTCAGTGGCACCGGCTTCCTGCGCATTTTTAAGGCAGTTTAATAACAGCTGCGCAAGCTGCCCCTGATCGAACAGCCATTCAAATTGCGGCAAATCGCCAACCAACTCAAACTCATAGTGATCCTGCAACTCATTAACAAGGTGGGCCCAGTTCACTAGCTGACGTTGTGGAGCCGGTAATTTAGCCAGTACAAGATAATCCTGTAAAAACCGGTTGAGATGCTGACAGCGCTCGCCAATGCTACTAAACATATCCGCCAGCTTTTGCTGCCCCTGGGTTTCAGCCTGCAATCGCCCTGAATAAGCAAGAGATGACATAGGTGCGAGACTATTGTTCAACTCGTGACTGATCACCCGCAGCAGTTTTTTCCAGGCTTTAATTTCTTCCTGATGAATTTCTTTGGTAATGGGTTTGAATTGATAGAGGCAATGACGACGTTGGTTGAGCTGAAATTGGCCGATGGATAAATGCCAAATAGATGCTGCATCCTCAAAGAACACCAGGCTCTCGCGCTGTCTGATAGCGGCAGATAATTCCGGCCGAGCCTCCAACACCGAAAAAAATAAACTGCCCTGAAAACTGCGCCCCTGGTTCAACAAGCTTCGCGCCGCCGGGTTGGCCAAAAGTACCCTGTCATCCTCATCAGTTAACACCAACGCGCTGGGGCTGGTTTGTAAAACTGTATCCAATAACAATTCGCGCTGATAAAGGCTTGCACGCTCCTGCTGTAGCTGCTCCGACATGGTCACCAATGTTTGCGCAAGGGGCGACAACTCGGAAATCAAATGAGAGTTGGCAGCGAGATTAAAAGCATTATCGCGCAAACTATCGGCGTGCAAATTAATGGCCTGAATTTCTTGCTCCAGCGCCTTGAGTGCCCGTCCCTGCCAAACACACAAGATCACCAGTGTGAGCAACCAGGTTAGCCAAGCGAGATTTTGTTGCAGGTCATTAGTGGCAAGCTGTAGCCCCTGCAGATGCCAAATCACTATTGCCCAAAGGCAAAAAACTATTGCAAGCGACCATCGCCAACGTTGCCTGAGCGATTTTTTTTTAGGTTTTGTGTTTTTATGCTTTATCAAGGCCATAAAATTCCAGACGGCGGTAAAGTGCTTGACGAGTAATACCCAATTGTTTTGCAGCTCGCGAAATAATGCCCTGGTTTTCGGCCAATGCCTTTTCAAGTGTTGGTTGATCTATATCGTCCAGCACGCGGTTTTTATTTGCATTCGATTCAGCCGCTGGGCTGTTGGTAGCTGCGGATAAAACTTGCAATTGCAAATCATCAACCTGGATAACATTTCCCTCCGATAGCAAAAGTGCGCGCTGGCAAACATTCTGCAACTCGCGCACATTACCGGGCCAGTGATATACCAGGAGTTTTTGCTCTGCCTCGCGCGATAAACTTTTCTGACCCGCGAGAAAATATCGGGCGAGCGGCAAGATATCATCGTTGCGTTTTGCCAGCGGCGGCAAATGAAGTTCAACCACATTAATGCGATAGTACAAGTCCTGGCGAAACAGGCCCGCCTGAATCGCCTCAGGTAAATTGGCATTAGTCGCACTTAACAGTCGCACATCCACCTTGCGTGTCTGGCTGGAACCCAGTCGTTCGAACTCACCCGTTTGCAACACGCGCAATAATTTAATTTGCCCCGAAAGCGGCAAGTTGCCAATTTCATCCAAAAATAATGTGCCACCATCGGCTGCCTCAAATCTGCCAATGCGCGCCTTGGTTGATCCTGTATAAGCCCCGGCCTCTGCACCAAACAATTCAGCTTCAATTAAATCGGCGGGCAGCGCCCCCATATTCACTTTAATAAAAGGTTTGTTGCGGCGCGGTGAGTTGGCGTGCAGCACCTGGGCAATACCTTCTTTACCAGTGCCATTTTCACCAGTGATCAATACGGATGCATTTGAAGCCGCCAGTTGAATCGCCATGCGCAATAGTTGATCCATAGCGGTACTTGCAAACACTAACCCACACAGATCGCGGCCTGTAAAACTGGCTTGCCGCTCCTGCGCCTGACGCTCGTTAACGCGCTGTTGGTCCTGCAAAAGTTTTAACTTAAGCGCATTGTTCAAGGTAATCAGCAAGCGCTGGTCATCCCATGGTTTGGCAATGTAGTCTGTAGCCCCGGCCTTCACTAATTCCACGGCGGTATCCAACGCAGCCCAGGCAGTCATAATAATCAGGGGAATTTCTGGAAAGGCAGCCCGCAATGTGTAAAACAATTGCTTGCCCTGGGCACCACTCATTTCACCTTTGGCAAAATTCATGTCTTGCAAAATCAAATCGATGGGCTGGCTGCGCACAACACGCATAGCTTGCTCGGGTGAATCAGCAAGTACCACCTCATAGCCATGCAGTTCAAACAATACTGCCAGCGCCGAGCAAACGGCTTGCGAATCGTCAATGACAAGAATAGTCGCCATAACTCAAAACAATTTCCTGATTGCTATACAGATTTGGTTGCACTTACGGGTGAAATATTGACTGCAATCCATGTGGGATACCAGCTCGCCACTGTAACGCAAAGCATCAGAAGTGCAACTGCAAGCAGCGGTAGCCACAAGGGAATCGCAGGAATCTCCAGAGTCAGTGCCAGGGTGCGATTTAACACCAGCGCTCCCACCAAACCCAATACCGAGCCCAGGGTTGTCGTTAACCAGGATTCCGTTAGCAGCTCGCGAAAGATCAATTGTTTATCAGCACCCAAGGCGCGCTTGATCCCAATCTCCTGGTGCTGTTGCAAGGCATGGAAAAAAGCATTGCTGTATGCGGAGATCATGGCCACCACCAACATAAGTACGCTAAGCACTAGCAATAGCGTCGCCAAACCTCGCTGGTATTTATAGAGATCGTATTTTTGTTCTTTCAGCGTTTTCGTCTCAAGGAGATCGATATTAGGATCAACGGCGCGCAGTTTCTCGGCGAGCTGTGGACGCACAGATTCTGCCATGCCCGGCTTCACACGCACCATTAACACATAAGGCTGGCTACCCAACTGCAAATGTTCAATGGATAGCACATGAAAGTTTTTGTCCTCGCCCCCCACTTGCCCGGTAAAATTTGATACCACAGCCACCACCTGCCCGCGATTGGTAAAACGACCCACCGCCGGTATATCGCCGTAGAGACGCTTTGCAAGGCTGTCAGTGATCACGACTTTGCGCGTTTTAATATCCAGCGTTGAAACATCCACGCTATTAAAATCAATGAGTTCGCCCAACTGATCAGGCAAAGTGCCTGAGATAAGCTTTACACCCAACACAGAAAAAATACCGGTAGATGCTTCGGTAAAGGGAGCCATGTCAACCTTGAACGTTTTTTCATTTTCAAGATCATAAACATCGCCATTAGAACCGTATCTGGTGAGTAACGCCTGACTCATATAAGCCGCTGAACTCACGCCATCTATTTTATGTAATGCATCCAACTGGCGTTCAAGAAAGTGAGAAAGGAAAGGTTCCTCAACCATCGCCGGCGATGTTGGCTTTATACTTACCATCAGTGTATTTTCCAGATCCAATCCTGTATCACGATTCAACAATTCACGCGCATGTAACGCCATCAGCGTACTGTTCACCAGGAAAGCCAAAGTAACAACCAGTTGAACCAATAGCAGGCAGGTTACCAGTTTGCGGCGCAGCAGGGATTTAACAATTAATTTAAAAGACATGGCATCACCTAGGATTTAAGTTGAAAGCTGAGATTGCCAAAGGTGGCGCGTAGCGATGGGTAAAGTGCAATCAGGTAGTTTGCAACAACTACAATAATAACCAGCATCCCCACCAACCGGAAATCAACACCAATGATGGTGCTATAACCGGGCAAGGTGTGGTTGATCATCATTACCCCAAACACAGCAATGACACTTGCCAATGCCAGGATAAACAGGCTCCCCAAAAGTACATCGGCCAATAACTGCATCTGCAATTGCCAGCCAGATGCGCCGAGTGCGCGCCGTAAACCAAATTCAAATTGATTCGCGATATAACGGTTTAACGTCAAGTGGCTGGCATTAAACAAACACACTAGCAAAAATAAAAAAGTAATGAGCAGGTAAACATCTATCTCTTTATTTTCGATATGGAACCCTTCCAGAATATGGTCCATTGAATAGAGGCTGCTCGCATCGGGACTGGGATGACGGCCGGCAGCCTTTTCATCAGCCACCAGGTTTTTCATAAATTGGCGATAAGCAGCTTGTTGCTCAGGGGTATCCAACTGCACCCAAAATTGCAGTTGATGCATAGATTTTTCGCGGCCTTCAGTCGACAGCTTTTTAAAGTTAATAGCTTCGTGAAAAGATACCTGGCTATTACTCATGTAATTAAGGTCGTAACCAAGTTCAAGAGGGGCATAGACATCTTCCATAGGTTCATGATAGCCATCGGCATTAGGATCAAACAGCTTGGGCGCCATTTCCCAATCGTCCAGCACAGCAATTACCTTGAGCGGACGATCATCAAGTAATATGTCTTTTCCTATCACCTGACCCTTGCCGACCACTTGATCATCGCCAAACAATTTCTGCGCGAATTTTCGGCTGAGAATAACCTCATGACGCGCATTATTGTCCGGCCATATTTGCCCGGCCAATACAGGAACATCAAACAACCGGAAAAAATCGCGCTGTGTAAAACGTATATTGACTGGACTCGCCAAATGTTGGGCATCCAGCCGTGCGTAACCACCACTGCGATACATGGCGGCCTTCGCACTGGGAATATCTGTGTTGCTCAGCTTTGTAATATCGCGGTAGCTTAATATCCGATGCGCTTCGCATTTGCCACAATCAAACGGAAAGCTCGCCAAACGCGGAAAAAATAATTTATCGCTTTTATGCGGTAAGGGATCGTGGTTAATCCAATAGGAAATAGTTACATTACTAAAGAAAACACCGACACCCAAACTCATAATTAATACGGTGAGCGCGTAGGGTAAAGGTGCACGCTTGATGCTTATCCAACTAGATTTAAGATAATGAAAAAATTGTTCCATGTTTCACCTCAAGCGTAAGCTTTTTCAACAGCGTTTTGCGCCAGCGGTTCATAGAGCGCCGCGTCGGTGAGATGGCCATCCACAATCTGTATTTGACGATGGGCGCGACGCGCCTGATCCAGATCATGAGTCACCATTAAAATGGTGCACCCCTGCTGGTTAAGCTCAGCGAGCAACTCCATAACCTGGCGAGCCATTAGCGAATCCAGATTTCCGGTGGGCTCATCCGCCAATAAAATACGCGGCTCGCCGGCGAGTGCGCGCGCAATGGCAACGCGCTGCTGCTGACCGCCGGATAATTGTGAGGGAAAATAGTCGCGCCGTGCGGCCAAGCCTACCAATTCCAATACGCGCGCAACGCGACGCTGACGCTCGGCAGAGGTGAAACCGCGATAGCGCAGTGGCAGTTCTATATTGTCACTGATGCTGTAATCCTTGATCAGATTGAAGCCCTGGAAGATAAATCCGATTTTTTCGTTGCGAATTCTGGATAACTCCCTATCACTTAATCCTTTCAGTGATTTTCCATCGAGCAGATAATCGCCGCTATCGAAAGATTCCAGAGTTCCCAACACATTGAGCAGCGTCGATTTACCGGAGCCCGATGGCCCGGTAAGCGCAACAAATTCACCTTCGGCAACACCCAGATTTATATTGCGTAATGCATGGGTTTCAATTAAATCCGTGCGAAAAGATTTATGTAAATTGTTAATCTGTATCATGCTGTTCTCCTTTATTTCTCAAACCTGATTTAATTCAAGCGCACGCGCTCGGCATTTTTAAAAGCCTGTACATTGGATACCACCAACTGGTCACCTTCACTAACACCCTTGACCAGCTCAACCCATTGCACCGAGAGCGCACCTAATTGCACGGGCACACGCACCGCGATGTTTTGCTCAAGCTTATAAACACTTTGGCCTCCGCCCGAGCTGATGAAATCGCCACGCGCAACCCGCAATACATTGCGCTTCTCTTCGATTAGCACACGCGCCGATACACGCTGGTTTTGGCGCAGCGACTGCGCATCATTTTGATTAAAGGCAACCCGCGCTGTGACATTACCATCCTTCACTTCTGGCGCTATGTGACGCAACTGGCCCATGATCATTGCACCATTGAGTGTCACTTCCACTGCAAGGCCGGGGCGCAAATCGCCCGCATAATTTTCAGACACAAAAATTTCAGCTTCATACTGGCCAAGGTCTATCACGGTTAACAGACTGCTGCCGGTCACTACGCGGCTCTGTTGCGGTACCAGCCAATTGCCGACCTGCCCGGTAACCGGCGCTTTGATTTGCAGCGCGGCCTGTTTCGCCTCCAGATCATTTACTACCAACTGTTGACGAGCTAAGGCCTGCTCCGCTGCGCGATGTTCAAAAGCGAGCTTGTCGATCACGAGTGCCAATTTTTTATTCATATGGCTGTATTCCATTTCCGCCTTATCCATATTGTCTTTGGCGGTTTCGTAATCGATTTTGCGGATCACACCCAGGGCGATAGATTGTTCAGCCCTGTTTAAATCGCGCTTGGCGGTTTGCAAATTAACTTTGGCGGAATCGCGCAGTTGCTCCGTATCCAGTTTTTGCTCGCGCGCCACTAATTGCGTGCGCTCCATCTCGGCTTTCATACCGGCCAACAATAACTTATGTTGCTTGACGAGATTTTCCAGTTCGGGGCTCTCAATAACCGCCAGTAAATCTCCCACTGCAACAGCTTCCCCCGGCTGCTTGATGAAATTAATCAAGCCTTCGACCTGGCTAAACAAGGTCGGTGCTTTGGAAGCGACTACCTTGCCCTGCACAGCAAGATCGCGCACCAGATCACCGCGAATAACGGTGGCAATTTGCACCTGCTTTTTTGGCAATACCACAGCGGCGTTGGGACCGAGTCTTACCAACGTAACAATCAATGCAACAACACCTATGGCTAGCGCAATAATGATCGGCGCACGGCTTAGCGTTTTCGCGCGGGAAGCTAAATAAATATCCTGTTGTTCAGTGCCTTGAATCATCACTGCATCCTCTTAAAAAGATGCAATGGCTTTTGCAGGCTTTATGCCAACCGAAAGTTAATGCTTAACTTATTGTTTTTAAAAGAAATGGAATTTTACGAAGAGTGTCCGCGCAGTGACCGCGGACACTTTTACAGGAGCATGCGGACAGATATTTTGTTTGTATCGGATAAATTATTGTTCGATCAACGTCTGCTGCCATTTTTTGTAGCGGGCGTTGGCAAAAAACGCGAGATGCTGAGCCTTATATTGGGCGCGCGCGATTTTTGCCCAAGGCCAGTAAAGCCCAAATGAAATCACACAATAAAGATTATTGCGTACCCATAATTTTTGATACGAGCGCAAATCTTCGCTGGCGACAAAATAGCCAAGGGAACAGCGAGTTGAATTCCAGAATAAATTGTTGAGGAGTACTCGCCAACGTACAGCAACCAAAAGCCAGGATAAAACCACCACAAATACCACTGCCGGTTTTGGAAAAATCGTATGAAAATACAGGACAGGTAAACTCAAACTATTCGCCAGCAACAGTGGTGGCAACAGCGACAAATATTGCTTCAAATGTGGATGGAATGTGAACTTGATCTGACCGCAGCTACGACTCTCAACCAAATGCCGCTGTATTTGCATGACAGCCCAAGGCGCCGCCAAACCGAGAGTCAGGAGAATCAACAATGGCCAAGCCAGTAAAGCGACATAAGTGGATTTGATACTGGCGGTGTAATGCCAGGCTTGTTCGCCGTAAAAAGCATTCCGCAATTGAAACTCTTGTAATTTTTGCAGCGCCAAGGGTAAGACTGCAAAGAGCAAGACAGCACCTGAAGCAGCATACCAGGGCCACACTAACAGACTGATGAGCAAACCTAATAGCGCAGCAACTAGCGCCAGTTGGATTAATAACACCTTACTGATATGCGACCTGTAACCAAATTCAATGCCGTCCAGACGGGTGTGCTGATAGAAAAATCGCTGTGAGCGCGCACGTGCCCAAGGCCACAGTAAACCGGCACTCAACAGGCACACCAACACATTTACCAACCAGAGCCTGGCGTAATCCAGGGCGCGAGCATCAAATACAAAAGGGATTCGACGAATCTCTTGTCCATACACGAAGTCAACCGCTTGATGCATGGACGAAGATTCACAGGACTCTTCGCCGTCATCGCGGTAATAAATAGCCTTGGAAATAATTGACGCAGTGGAGGCCGCTGTTGTTTCGCGATAAAACTCCGGGGCGACAGCCAGCTTATCGGCAATAACACCTATAGCCGCCAGGCGCGCTATATATTTGTCAACCAGGGGTTCAGCAATATTGGTTTTGAGCGTGACTTTTTTCGCCGCGAACAGGCGGCGAGTTTTGGCGGCATCCAATTTAAACAGAGTGGCAAAGTTTGCCTGCACCTGCTCCTCGGCAAACCCGTCGCGCACACCGCAAAACACAATGTCAAACTGCCCGAATGGCATAAACTTATCCCGAAATTTTTATGCCGGCCATTCTACTGATTTTTTATCGCACTGTGAGCAGTGTCACTGGTCAGTTTGTTATTGTTTTCAATATTCCAGTGATTAGTGAGTTGTCCACTCTGTATTTGTGTTTTTCGCCTCTGCTTTAAATTTAGCCGTGCGCTCGGCGGTGGCGGGATGGGATGCAAAATAGCCGCCTAACTTTTTATCAAAGAAATCATTTTTTTGTACAGCCATGAGCTTGTCACATTCGCCTTTGTGCTCTTGAATCCACGTATCCGAATACTGTTCTGCTAATTGCTTGCCCTCGGCGATTTTTTGGGCTTCCGCTTTTAGCACGGTATCATCTTCACTATCTGGGTTGCTGGCCTTCTCGGTGTCTTCAGAAGAGATCAATTCTGATTGCTGCGATGATTGGCTATCAGCGGCTATATCTGCACTGCTTGCGCCGGATGAAGAGGAAGACGACTGCTTGCGCCATTTTTTGGAAAGCGCATCCATACCAAGCAGATGGCGACATTCAGCGTGATAACTCAGGCGCTCCATCAAATCCACAAAGTGATGACGCGGGACATGGTTGGCATCAAGGAATACCAGCGAGTTGTCATCCGCCTCGCGCTCAAAGTCGCGCGAGTAGGACATAGTAGCAATCAGTGTTGGCAAGGTCGCCAACATATTGGATGCCGCAGACAGATCGCCCGTCAACATGGCTACACCAAAGCTGATTACCGAACCCTGAATGGCCGCTCGCAATGAATGGCGATATTTAACGTGACCAATTTCATGGGCGAGTACGGCTAGTAATTCATCGTCATTGCGCGAGAGATAAACGATTTCGTCGGTAAATATCATAGTGCCATCGGGCAGCGCAAAGGCGTTGGCACCAATACTCCCGCCATGGCGAAACTCAACCTTGAGGTGTAAATCAGGATTTTGCGCAACAGCTGGTGAAAAATGTTGTTGCAATCTGGCTTGGGTAGCTGCGTCAAGTGTTGTGGGGTTTAGATAAACCTTGTCGAGAAACTCCAGGGTTTCGCCGGCAGCGCGATCCATAATGGTGGGCGGAATCTGGAAGGCGACATAACGGGTTGCAGCTGGTAAACCATAGACAATCATGGCATAGGTAAAACTGATGACCAGAACCAGTGTCAGTGCTACAAAATAACTATGAGACTCCAGCTGGTGTATCAGCCCGTTCCACCATGAATCGCTATGCTCGCGCAGCCATTGATCCAATAGTACGTGATCGTTGGTTTCTATTTTTTGACCAGAGGGAAAATAAATATAGCGAGGAGTATTGCCGATCCGCGAACTAATGCGCAGATCGGCAAATGGCAATTGCAGCAGGCATTCAGGATTGTCGGCAGACGATGATTGCGCATCGCTCACCGACACCATCCCACTTTCATCTACATCCAGTAGTACCGGTCGGGCGACCGAGGTTTTACCGTCAAACCATTTTCCCTGCAATGCCATAACACTTTTCCCGCAAACTTAAATACTGATGTCTATATCAAAAATATCGTGCACGCCTTCACCGACGGAGTTGGATTGCTCCAATTCGCGTGCGACAAAATTATCCAGATCACCGGATACAAACAGCGATGTATGTTCGGCCTTGTAAGCTGCCGTGCGGACTTTGGCGAAAGGAATGAAAAGCCCCAGAGTCAACAAAATACCTATAGTGTTAGTAACCGTTAATGCCAGATAAGAGAGCGTTGCCCAATCGGATTCAAAGTGGTGATTCTGCAAGCTGGTATTGTTGAAGTGCAGGTTGGCCATGGAGGTAACCAGATAAGCACCCAGCACGAAACTGAAAAAGAAATAGGCCACTACCATAGGAACAAGTTTTAAAAATTCCATGGGATCAACATTCCGGCCTTGCATAATAACGTCCTTAAGTGACGGCCCAAAGAACATCGCGAGCGCCGCAAAAAATACAATGCTGGCCCCCAACATAATGCCGAGTATTTTGTAATAGGCGCTGACAGGAATATCAAAATGAAACGGCTCGTTGCCGTAGCTGTGGTTGTTGGTGACATATTGCACCTGCTTTTTCCACACCCAGGGCATCAACAGGAAGAGCGTAAATATTCCCACAAAAGGCAGAATCAGGAAATTTACAAAAGCACTCAACACAGTTCCCTGGAAGCGGAAGGGAATGTTGCGGTAACTGGTATGGCGAGCGTTAAAACGCAGGGACGACACAATAATCCAGGGAATAAAGGCCAGGAAAACCAGTGACAACACCAGATACAGTTTTGGCGCAAAATGGCTGGAATAACCCAGCGCACCGTAAAGGGCTATAGCGATAACACGACCAATTAATATTTTTAGCGGTTGCGCTGTGTATTCAAAACTGCTGCCGGCAATATGGGTATTGCCATAAAAATATTGTTTGTTGCGCACCTTTGCCCAGGCGGAATAAATGCCGATGGTGACAATATTCAGCAGCAAGTTAACAATCCAGATTTTGAAGTATTCAAAACCCGAACCGGTAAATTTAAATTCTTGACGAGCGACGGAAGGAGCATCTTCCGATTCGACGTAATGATCATTAGCATCACCACTACCAGATACTGCTGCATCGACGTCATCTTCTTGCGCAGAGGTTGTGGATTCAATCGGTACCAATGCCAGGGGATCAGCATCAGCCTGTGCAGATACTGCACTCGCAGGTGTAGCAAGGGACTCGATCGTTTCTGGCTTGTTCACTGCCTCCGCTGCTGCGTCAACGCCTATGCCCGCCAAACGCGCTTTGTATTTATGAGCAGTCTGTTCATCCACACCTGCCTTAAGTACTGTGCGCTGGGCAGAGAACAGGCGGGTTACTTTTTCGAGATCAAGAGAAAAGAGTGCGGCGAAATCATTTTTGGCTTGTTCAATATCAAAGCCGGGTATCACGCCTTTAAGCACTACATCAAATTGGGCATCGGACATATAAACTCCATGTAGACATTTTTTAGAATTAAGCTGTTTTATTTAGCGAACCGGCGGGATGCTAACAAATTTCTCGCGAACAGCCTATTTATTCGTCGACTTTAGATCCATTGGCCGATTTCGATGAACTAAAAAGTGCAATCCTGTTACCGGGTAACACTTACGCGCTAGCAGAACAAACCGGGCATTGGGGGTCTTTTGGTAATTTGAGCTCACGCCACTGGCTGTGGCGCGCATCGAAGACGAGCAGCTTACCTGCGAGGCTAGTGCCAAAGCCGACAATCAATTTGATGGCTTCGAGCGCCTGCATGCTGCCAATAATTCCTACCAAAGGTGCCAACACACCATTAGCCGCACAAGTGGTATTTTCCTCAGATTCTTCGTCGTACAAGCAGCGGTAGCAGGGACAATGTGGCTTGCGAGAATCAAACACCGCCACCTGCCCTTCCAATCTAATGGCGGCGCCGGATACCAAAGGTACGCGTGCCGCAACGCAGGCCGCATTCACCGCAAAACGTGTTTGAAAGTTATCGCAACAATCTACGACTAAATCCACGTTGGCGATTTGCGCTTGCAATGCATCTGCATCCAGCACTTCGTTCACACAAGTAATTTGCACATCTGGATTTAAAGCACGCAGGGTTTGTGCGGCGGATTTGACTTTGCTTTGCCCGATACGATCAGTGGTGTGCGCAATCTGGCGCTGCAGGTTGGAGAGATCAACGGTATCGAAATCAGCCAGGATCAAGTGGCCAACACCAGCAGCAGCAAGATACATAGCTACAGGTGAGCCTAAACCACCGAGGCCGATGATCAGCACGCGCGCCGCCAATAATTTTTCCTGTCCATCTATGTCGACATCGGGAAGCATGATTTGGCGGGAATAGCGAAGGAGTTGTTGATCGTTCATAGTAACTCACAGGCTGGGGAGTCGTCATCCTCGCGGAGCGGGGATCCAGTTCTTAAAAAGCCTACAGCATTCGGCACTATCAAAAAGCAAGAACTGGATCCCCGACTAGCGGAGGCGCCTAGCTCAAGGATGACGACTCCCTGTTAAATTTATTGTACAGAAAATTAGGCGCCTTCGGTTATGCGGTAGCCTTACACCCAACAGTAACCCGCTCATTCCCACCATAATCCCGAAACGTATTCAACTCATCAAACTGATTAGCCGCAAACAAATCGCGCACAGCAGCGCCCTGATCATAACCATGCTCAACCAGCAGCCAACCACCAGTCGTTAAATACTTAGGCGCATGAGCAATGATAAATTCCAGATCAGCGAGGCCCTGGTTATCCGCAATCAATGCAGACAACGGCTCAAAGCGCACATCACCCTGGGTTAAATGTTCATCGGTAGGATCTATATAAGGTGGGTTACTCACAATCACATCAAAGGGCGGTTCATCGGTAAGCGCCGCGAACCAATCACTCTGCAAAATGTTCACATTGGGTAACTGCAACTGTTGGCGATTTTTTTCCGCCAACTCCACCGCAGCCAATTCGCGATCCACACCAACACACTGCCATCGCTTTTTCTCGTGGGCCAATGCCAGCACTATAGCGCCGGTACCCGTACCTAAATCGAGCAGGCGACGCGGCTGATCATCGGGAAATAATCCCAGTACAGCCTCCACTAACAACTCAGTATCAGGACGCGGGATTAGCGTGGAATTATTGACGGACAAGGGCAATGACCAGAACTCACGCTGGCCAATAATATGCGCAACCGGTTCACCGAGTAGACGACGCTGAAAAAATGCATCAAACGTTTTTGCTTGTTCGACGGTGAGCTCGTTGTCCGACCAGGTCAATAACCAGGTACGATTTTGGTTGAGAATATGAGTGAGGAAAATTTCGATATCAAGGCGCGGGCTGTCACTCACAGAGGTGAGTTGGGGGGCGAGTTTTAAACAACTGGCAATAGTGATGTTTTGCATCTCAATCTTTTCCCGAGCAGGTTGGGCCAGATACACTCAATGGTATTTAAACAACGCCTCAGTTTCGCCAGCGCAAATCCAATACCAGCTGGAGCCTTCGACATTTTCAAAACCTCGAATGGCATTTTGGCTGGTCATCTGCAAACCCGACAACTGGACCGCCTCCGGGTATTGAGCTACAGCATCTGCTGACAGTGTCAGCGACATATCCGTTGCCAAGCGCCTTAAGGCAAATGCATCGCCGCTAAAACGCCAGGCGTGGCTGACATTAAAAAATAGATCCTTCACTCGCCAGCTGTGTGCCAGCACCTGAATATCCGCTGGCAATTTCTTTCCGGTAACCTCGACAAAAGATTCCGCGGGATGTTTGGATAAATTTTGCAACTGCACAAATCTATAACCAGGCCATGACAAAAGTACACAACCGACAACACCAATAACTAATAACACTTGCTTAACTTTCATCACTCTACACGTCTTACACAATCTGAAAAAAATGAGGCAGCTACAACCTGCAAACCTTAAGGATTCACAAAATCCGCCGTTGGATGCTCAATCGCGCCATCGCCATAGGCTCGCATGACCTGCGCAATAACCACTTGATAACCACTCAACCAATTGCTGTGCTTTGATTTTGCTTCCAGATGCTGTGGAAGCTTCATCAACTCTTGCAAGCCATCCATGGATTCCCAATAGTACACATTGGATACGCGGCCAGTCTGCGGGTTTTCCCAGCTTTCTTCACCAATGTATCCAGTGGTTTGCTTGGCGAATACGGCAATACTTTCATCGAGACGATAAAAATCGTCATCGAATTGTTTTTTATCAAATATGAAAGTGGCTGAGTACATGTTCAATCCTAAACCAACTTAATCCGAAATCGCGGCCAATTGATCGGCCTGGTATTCATTTGACAGCGGTTGGATGATGTCACCCAGATCACCTTGCATAACCGCATCGAGGGAATACAACGTCAGGTTGATGCGGTGATCCGTCACTCGGCCTTGCGGATAGTTGTAAGTGCGAATGCGCTCGGAGCGATCGCCGCTGCCTACCAAATTGCGGCGCTCTTCCGCGATGGATTTGTGAGCCGCCTCTTCCTGCATGGCCTTCAGGCGCGAGGCCAATACGCTCATCGCCCGTGCACGGTTTTTGTGTTGCGAACGCTCGTCCTGACATTCCACTACCAAGCCAGTGGGAATATGCACGATACGAATCGCCGAGTCAGTTTTGTTAACGTGCTGACCACCGGCACCCGAGGAGCGGAAAGTATCGATACGCAAATCCGCTTTGTTGATGTTGATCTCTTCCATCTCATCCGCTTCGGGAATAATTGCCACAGTACAAGCAGAGGTATGGATACGACCTTGCGTCTCAGTCGCGGGTACACGCTGTACACGGTGCGCGCCAGATTCAAACTTCAATCGCGAGTAAACGCCCTGACCGCTCACCAAGGTAATAATTTCTTTAAAGCCGCCGTGCTCACCATCGCTCTGGCTTAATACCTCCACGCGCCAGCCCTGGGATTCAGCGTATTTGGAATACATGCGGAATAAATCGCCAGAGAAAATCGCCGCTTCATCGCCACCGGTACCGGCACGAATTTCGAGGTAGCAGTTTTTCTCGTCGTTGGGATCTTTCGGCAAGAGCAAACGCTGCAGTTCAAGCTGAGTCGGTTCGATTCTGGCTTGGCAGTCAGCCAATTCTTCTTCCGCCATTGCCTTCATGTCGGCATCGCCATCGGCGATCAGGTGCCTGGCTTCTTCGATATCAGCAAGCAGTTGCTGGTAATTTTTGTAACCAATCACCACCGGCTCAAGCTCGGCATACTCCTTGGAAAGCTCGCGGAATTTATTTTGATTATTAATGATGTCCGCTTCAGACAAGAGCGCGCTCACTTCTTCATAGCGCTCTTTGAGACGGTCGAGTTTTTCTAAAATAGAGGGTTTCATGGCCAATAGCTCTTAATGGTCAATAGCGTTTGCTAAATATCGCTTTGCTCAATGTCCGCGGTAGTCAGCTCAAACAATTCCTGAGCAACTTGTATCACTTGGGGGCGGCCATTGGCGCTGGCATTTTTCAGCACTGTGGTGGGGGCGTGAATAATTTTATTGGTGAGATTGCGCGCAAGTTGTTGCAACACAGCTTGCGGATCATTGCCCAACTCAAGCGCGTGCAATGCTTTTTGCAATTCAACATCGCGCAGGTTTTCGGCTTTTTTACGGAAAGCTTTGACGGTGCTGAGCGCATTGAGCGCGCGTTGCTGACGCGCGTAAAGCTCGACGCCTTCATTGATAATTTCTTCGGCTTGATCGGCAGCCGCCACACGCGACTTTTTATTTTCGTCGATCACCGCGTGCAGGTCGTCGACTGTGTAGAGGAACACATCGTCCAGCTCGCTTACCTGCTCTTCAATATCGCGCGGCACGGCTATATCGAGCATAAACATGGGTTTGTGTTTGCGTTTTTTCAGCGCGGATTCCACCGCACCTTTGCCCAACAACGGCAACTGGCTGGCGGTGGAGGAAATCACTATATCGGCAAGGTGCAGATACTCGGGAATCTCAGACAGCAAAATCGCTTCGCCATCAAACTCGCGCGCCAGGCGCTGGGCGCGATCGAGCGTACGGTTGGCCACTATGATGCGCTTGATACCCTGTTCCGCCAGATGGCGGGCAACCAGCTCAATGGTTTCACCGGCACCGATCAAGAGCGCGGTATCGTCCTTCAGGTTGGAGAAAATTTGCTGGGCGAGGGATACCGCCGCGTAAGCAACCGATACCGGGTTTTCGCCAATGGCCGTTTCAGTGCGCACACGCTTGGCGATGCTGAAAACCTGCTGGAAAGTGGAATGCAGATCCGCGCCTATGGTGCCGGCATCCACAGCGGCAGCGTAGGCGGATTTCATCTGACCGAGGATTTGCGGCTCGCCCAATACCAGCGAATCCAGGCCACCGGCAACCTTCATCATATGGCGTACTGCTTCGTCGCCTTGATGGCAGTAGTAGCACTTGGCTAACTCTTCGGCACTGATATTGGTGTGAGCGGTGAGCCAGCGGGTGAGCAGATCCAGCTCTTGTTCGCTGGTGGCGTAGATTTCGGTGCGGTTGCAGGTGGAGAGTATGGCTACTTCGTTAAGGCCCGCCTCCTGGCTGGCAGAATGCAGGGCGTTGGCCACATCCTCAGGCGCAAAGGCCATCCGCTCGCGCACGGCGAGCGAAGCTGTTGTGTGGTTGATGCCAAAAGCCAATAACGTCATAAATGCGAAAGCTAGCGCCGAAAGTGCAAAGGGCGGTATTGTCCTGCCCTCACCTCGCCATGACAAGAAAAAAGTGTAATGTCGCCGGAATTTCCCGCAGCCTGTCGGCTGCAGCCAGCAATCGGCTACTGAATTTCCGTATCCCGGGCGAACAAGTCTTTCAGTTCGCGCCGGCCCTCTTCCGCCACTTTAACCAGTGCTTTCATATCGTCTTTGACCGCTGACGAGCGTCGCAACAGTTCCTCATCGTGATCACGGAAGATGTCTATAGTGTGCTGCGCCTGGGTATCGCTCATGCCCAGCTCCATCAGCGTGAGTCGCCCCGCCTCCATGCTGGATTCGAAAATCTCGCGCACATAATTCGTCACCCCCAAATCCGCCAGGTGATAGGCATGCGCACGGTCGCGGGCACGCACTATGAGCGCCACCTCGGGATAGTGCTCTTTCATTTTGCGCACTATGTTGAGCGAATCCTCCAACCGATCCACCGCCACCACCAGGACTTTGGCATCGCGAATACCTGCCGCCTCCAGCAGATCCAGCCGCGCCGGGTCGCCATAAAAGCTCTGCACCCCGAATTGTTTGAGGAATTCTATATGGTCTGCATTTTTATCCAACGCGTTGTACGGAATGCTGTTGGCGGTGAGGATACGACCAATGATTTGCCCAAAACGGCCAAAGCCTGCCACCACCACCTCGGGTTTGTGTACGCCGTTTTGCTCCAGCTCGGCCAGGGTGCGTTGGTGTTCTTGCTGGCGCAGGCGCGCTTTACGCTGGGAGCTTGTGCGGTACACAATCGATTGAAACAACAATACCAGTGGACCGGTTAAGGCCATGGAAATACCCACGACCAGCACTGCCAGGTTGGTGACTTCAGTGGGCAAAAAGCCAATTTCATCGGCCGACGCCATCAACACAAACGCGAACTCACCGCCCTGCGCCAGCATAATCCCCAGCAATGCGCTCTCGCGCTTGGAAAACTTGCGCAACCGCATAATGCCGGCAACCACTGCAATCTTGATCGCCATCAAACCCAACGCCAGCGCGATGACCAGCACCGGGTGCTCAAACAGCAATCTGATATTAAGCGACATCCCCACGGCGATAAAAAACAATCCCAGCAGCAAGCCCTTGAAGGGTTCAATATCCGCCGCCAATTGATGGCGAAAGCTGGATTGCGCCAGCAGCAAACCCGCCAAAAAGGCACCGAGACTCATAGACAGCCCCACCATCTGCATCAACAGAGATACGCCCAAGACAATCAGCAGGCCGGCGGCAGTAAGAATCTCGCGGCTACCGTATTTGGCAGCGACTTTCAGCAGCGGATTGAACAGGAGACGCGCCGACGCAATCACCCCGATCACGGTTAACACACCTACCCACCAGGGCTGGCGACTGCCGTGATCACTAGCCTCGGGCGCCCAGCTTGAAAGCAGCAATAGAATGGGGATCACCGCCATATCTTGCAGCAGCAATATAGAGAAGCCTTTACGCCCCAAAGGCAGAGCCATGATTTTGTGCTCTTCCATTAAAGGAATAGCAAAGGCGGTAGATGAAAGCGCGAGGGTCAAACCTATAATAAAACTCTGCTGCCAACCCAACCCGAGACTGGTGCCAAACTTGACACCCAACCCCAGCACCAAGGTAATGAGCAGTGCGGTAAGCAGCAGTTGGGCACCGCCGAGCAGCCCCACTTCGATACGCATCTTCCACAGCTGCTCTGGATTGAGCTCAAGGCCAATCACAAACAACAGCATCACCACACCGAATTCCGACAAGTGCATGGCGGCCTGGGGCTCAAAAATCAAACCCAGGGCTTGCGGGCCAATCACCACACCCGCTGCCAGGTAACCCAAAATCGCCCCCAGGCCCCAGCGCCGAAAAATAGGCACGGCAATGACCGCAGCCAACAAGTAATAAATGGCATGGAGGAGACTTTGGTGTTGTTCCATGGAGAGTCCTTTAGGCAAAAAGAAACAGGCGCAAAACAAAAAAACGCGCAAAGAAAGCGGCGTGAAAGCCAGCAGCGCGCAATATATCACTCGCGCTCAGCGGCACGGGTGTTTATTATGAGCGGCCGCTGTTTGCGGCTGTATTAGCTAAAGCCCGGTTTATGACGCTACGCACTTTAAGACTCCCCACTCAATCCCCCAAGCACCTGGCACTGACCCTGGCGCTGGGCAGCCTATTGACCTGGAGCGCCTCCAGCCGGGCTCAGCAACAGGAAGCGGCTGAACTTAATACACCGCCACCACAAGCACTGCCGGCAAAACCGCAAGAGCGCAAATTCCCGGTAGATACACTCTACTCACTGCTCACCGCCGAAATCGCCGGCAGTCGCCAGCAGTATGATGTTGCACTCAATAATTATGTGCAGCAGGCAAGAATCACCCGCGATCCCCAGGTGGCCGCTCGCGCAACCATGATCGCCCGCTATCTAGGGGCAACCCAGACTGGCCTGGAGATGTCGCTGATCTGGGTAGAATCCGCCCCCCGCGACAAAGAAGCCCTGGCGAATGCCTCCCTCGGATTGATGCAAGCTGGCCGCCTGCAAGAAGCCTTTGATATGTCGCGCCGACTGCAAGCCCGCGGCGGTGAACCGCTCTACCAAAACATCGCCGCCAATGCCACCAGCTTGACCAAAACCCAGCGCGAGCGTTTGTTGCAGAGCTATAAAAACCTGCTGCCGCGCTACAACCGCGATGAACAATTACTGGTAGGTATCGGCCTGTTATTACAGCAGCAAAATAACTTTGATGAGGCCATGATCTACGCACAAAAGGCGCTCAACCTCTATCCACGCAGTATTCCCGCTGCCGTACTCGAAGCCAACTTGCTACACGAACTCAAGCGCGATCGCGAAGCTATCATCAAGATGGGTGACCTGCTGGCCTACTATCCAGACAACATCAGCCTGCGCAACCAGTATGCTCACATACTCACTCACTATGATATGGCGCTGGCACAACAGCAGTTTGCGATCATTGCCCAACAGCAGCCGAAAAACCTGGACGCTGTTTTGTCGCTCGGCATCATCGCCATGGAGCGCAAAGACTACAAAGCGGCTACTCGCGCGTTTGAAAAGCTGCTGGACTCGGACCAACACGCATCCACCGCCCACTACTACCTGGGCCGACTGGCCGAAGATCAGCAAGATTGGCAGGAAGCCATCTTTAATTATTTGCAGGTAGAGCGCGGCAATGATTTTCTGTCGGCAACTATCAGCTTGCTGGATATCTTTATCAGCAAGGGCGACTTCATCAGCGCCCAGCAACATATGAACCGGGTGCGAATTCGCTTTCCCGACCAATCGGAAAGCCTTTATCTTTTACATGCACAGGCGTTAATCAAGCACAACAATTTGAGTGAGGCAGAAAAGGTACTTAGTGAAGCCCAGCAAAACCTGCCCAACAACAGCAAAATTCTCTATGCCCGCGCGATGCTTTACTCCAAGCGCGGCCAGCTGGTGGATACCGAGCGCGACCTGCGCCGTATCCTGCAGTTGGAACCGGATAATGCGGTAGCACTCAACTCACTGGGCTATCTGCTGACGGACAACCCCCAACGCCAGCGCGAAGCTGAAGAACTACTTACCCGCGCCAACAGCCTGAAGCCGGATGACCCGGTCATACTCGACAGCCTGGGCTGGCTGCACTTCAAGCAAGGCAAATACACAGAGGCCCTGCGAGAGTTGCGTCAGGCCTATACCAGTTATCCCGAGCCAGCTGTGGCAGCCCACCTGGGTGAAGCGCTCTGGGTAACAGGCTCTGCCGAAGAAGCGCGCCAGATTTGGCAGGAGGGCATTCGCCAGTCGCCAGACGACCCAACCATTACCGCAACCATGAAGCGGCTTAAAGTCGAATAATTCGCCCGAACCAGATTGCTATGAAAACATTATTCAAGATTATCGCCCTCGCTGTATTACTCAGCGGCTGCGCCCACAAAGCCGTCAAAGCGCCGCTGATCAGCGAGGACTGGCCACAACACAAGGCGCAGGTAGAAGCCCAAAACAGCTGGCAAGCGGTGGGCAAGCTCGCCGTTAAGGTGCCAAATGATGGCGGCAGCGCCAATCTCCAGTGGCAGCAAACCGGCAACCAATACGAGATAGACCTGAAAGGCCCTTTCGGCTCCGGCAAACTCAATATCAGCGGAAAACCCGGAAACGTCACCCTGACTGAAGCCGGCCAGCCGCCACAAAATGCCAAAACCGCCGAAGAGTTGATCCGCAAAAATACCGGCTGGACGATTCCCGTCACCCAGCTCGCCTGGTGGGTGCGCGGCCTGCCCGATCCCGCCAGCAAGGTCACCGGTTTCACCCCCAACACCCAGGGTTTGATCGCCACGCTGGAGCAACAGGGCTGGACTCTGACCTATGGTGACTACCTCACCAGCAACAGCCAGCAAGGCTCACTGGCCATGCCGGGCCGTATAGTCGCGGAATATAAAGATGTGCGCCTCACACTGGTGGTGCGCGAGTGGACCTTTGGCCAACAGCCTCAACCATAATTAAAAAAACCTATGACTCAGACCCTCAGCCTGTTATCGCCCGCCAAGCTCAACCTGTTTTTGCACATCACTGGTCGCCGTCCCGACGGCTATCACACTCTGCAAACCCTGTTTCAGTTGCTTAACTATGGCGACACGCTGGATTTTACCCTGCGCAGTGACGACCAATTAACGCTTGCACCCGAACTACCCGGCGTGCCTTTTGACGATAATCTCATTATCCGCGCCGCCCGCTTGCTGCAACCCCATGCAAAACAGCCTGCCGGTGCAGATATCCACCTCCACAAACGACTACCCATGGGCGGCGGTATAGGTGGTGGCAGCAGCAACGCCGCAACAACACTGGTGGCGCTTAACCACCTATGGCAATGCGGACTTAACCGCAACCAATTACAAGCACTTGGGTTGCAGCTGGGCGCCGATGTTCCCGTGTTCATTTTTGCCCAAACGGCATGGGCTGAAGGCGTAGGTGAAGATCTCCAAGCCATTGAAATGCCTCAAAATTGGTTCCTTGTTGTACAACCTGATTGCCATGTATCCACGGCGCAAATTTTTTCAAATAAACGTTTGACAAGAGACACGCTCGCCATTAAAGTGGCGGCCTTCCTTGAGCGGGGTGCCAAAAACGACTGCCAAGGCCTGGTAAGAGAACTTTACCCTGAGGTAAATCAGGCTCTTAGCTGGTTCGAGCAAGAAGGCATCCACGCACAGATGACGGGAACTGGTGCTTGTGTTTTTGCACAATTCACCACGGCAGATGAAGCCCAACAAGTGCTTCAACGTTTACCCAAACAACTGCCCGGTTTTATAGCCCAAGGCGTCAATCAATCGCCGCTATATAAACTGCTACCGACAACTGACTGATCAAGAACAACAGGGGCGTCGCCAAGTGGTAAGGCAGCGGGTTTTGATCCCGCCATTCGTAGGTTCGAGTCCTTCCGCCCCTGCCATTTTCAAGAGTCATTGTGTATTCAGCAAACGCTGCTCGTAACAACAAGAGCCCACAATGATCTCAACATCTACTATCCTCATCTCTCTCCAATCAACATACGCAGATGATGAAGCGCAGTTAATCCCGCGAACCCAAAGGGTAAAAACCCCAGCTTTGCGCGTGACTGCATCCAGCATCAAGTTCCATAGCGTTTATTTTCATAGCTCTGATAAAGGTATTCGACGTGACTGACTTAATGGTCTTTACCGGTAACGCTAACCCTGATTTGGCTAAAAAAATCGTTGAGCACCTGGGCATATCCCTGGGCGATGCTTCGGTAGACCAGTTCTCCGACGGTGAAATCGCGGTAGAGCTGAATGTAAATGTTCGCGGTCGCGATGTGTTTGTGGTGCAACCCACTTGCGCACCCACCAACGACAACCTTATGGAACTGATCGTGATGGTCGACGCCCTGCGTCGCGCATCCGCTGGTCGCATCACGGCGGTAGTGCCCTACTTCGGCTACGCCCGCCAGGATCGCCGTGTACGTTCAGCGCGTGTACCTATCACAGCCAAAGTCGTAGCGGACATGATGGTAGGTGTAGGTGTCGACCGTGTACTGACCGTTGACCTGCATGCCGAGCAGATCCAGGGCTTCTTTGATGTGCCAGTGGATAACGTCTACGGCTCACCCGTGCTGCTGGAAGATATTGAACAGCAAAAATTTGAAAACCTGATTGTGGTTTCCCCTGACATTGGCGGTGTAGTTCGTGCCCGTGCAGTAGCCAAACAATTAGGCATTGACCTGGCGATTATTGATAAGCGCCGCCCGCGCGCCAATGTGGCCGAGGTGATGCACATTATCGGTGAAGTAGAAGGCCGCACCTGCCTGCTGGTAGACGACATGGTCGACACCGCCGGCACCCTGTGCAGCGCCGCCAAGGCACTGAAAGAACACGGCGCCAAGCGCGTAGTTGCCTATGCAACTCACCCGGTTCTGTCCGGCAAGGCCGTGGAAAACCTGAATAACTCTGTGCTGGATGAGCTGGTCGTAGCAGACTCCATTCCACTAAGTGATGCCATATTGAATTGCAACAAGGTTCGTCAACTCACCTTGTCCAAAATGCTCGCGGAAGCCATGCGCCGCTTGAGCAATGAAGAATCCCTGAGTGCAATGTTCCGCTAATAACGGATATTCACTTTGGAAAAGCGCCGCGCCGCACCGTTCATAACAGACATGCAGCGCGGTTATTGAAACCTGCCAGGTTCTGGTCGCGGATCTGGTAGAAAATTGAGGAAGTAACCATGTCTCAAGAAGACTTTAAATTAGATGCAACAGCACGTAACGATCTGGGGAAAGGTGCGAGCCGCCGCCTGCGTCGTTTGGCTGACCAAGTTCCTGCCATCATTTACGGCGGTAACGTAGCTCCACTGAACGTAAGCGTGTCTCACAACGAGCTGATCAAGCACCTGGAACACGAAGCGTTTTACTCTCACATCATCAGCCTGAGCGTTGATGGCGTAGCGCAAGACGTGATCCTGAAAGATCTGCAACGTCACCCAGCCAAGCCAGTGGTTCTGCACGCTGACTTCCTGCGTATCGACCGCAACACTCGCCTGACCACTCACGTACCTCTGCACTTCATCAACGAAGCGACTTCAAAAGGCGTGAAAATCCAGGGCGGTAAAGTAGTACACAACCTGACTCAAATCGACGTTTCTTGCTTGCCACACAACCTGCCAGAATTCATCGAAGTTGACCTGGCTAACGCCGAAGTGGGCACTATCATCCACATTTCTGACCTGAAACTGCCAAGCGGTGTAACTTCTGTTGCCCTGGCTCAAGGCGCAGATCACGATTTGGCGGTTGCTACTGTTGTTAAGCCAAAAGGCGCAGCAGAAGAAACTACCGAAGCTTAATTCTTACGAATCAAGCTTATGCGAAAAGGGCAGAAGATTTTCTTCTGCCCTTTTTTATTGCCCTGGATTTTTATTGGCCACGCATTTTTATCTGGCGACATTTTAAATTAGCTCCATTTGACTGTTTTTGATTTCATTTGCCTTTTATAATTTTCACCCATCAATTTTTGTGATTTAGTTTACTTTTTCACATGAAAATTTGATTTTTTCTGCTCACCGTTTTCACCCAACAAATTCACCTGTCGCTTAATCACACAGAAAAGCATTTGCTTGCAAATTGAACGGCACAATTGGCCCTGAATCCTGATTTTTGCGGGCTTCACAAATAGCAGCCAAGCGTTTATCCTCCGCCCGCATTTTTACTCGACCAATAAATAAACAACGCGATGTTAAAAATGCACGCCAGAAGAAGTTTCACTGGCATGAACAACAGCGATTAAAAATAACAATAGTAATCCGACAGGCCTCTTCCAAAAGGAATTCCCATGCTTTCCACGACAAAACCTGATTTCAAAAATAACGCATTTGATTTTGCACGGCTGCTATTTGCTTTTTTTGTGGTTTACGCGCACTCACGCTATTTGTACGGAGCCCCCGATATTTTGCATTGGGAAGCCACCGGCTTTGACAACCTGCATGCAGGCACGGTCGGCCTTTGGGGCTTTTTTGCCATTTCGGGATTTTTGGTGGCAGGCAGCTTTTCCAACTCAAAAGGCCTGACAGATTTCCTCACCAAACGGTTTAAACGTATTTTCCCCGGTTTCTGGTGCGCACTACTGATGTGCGGATTGGTGTTTGCACCGCTCTGGTATTTTTTAAAGCTCAACACTCTCGCCGGCTTTTGGGATATCAACGCCATCCATGTGTGGAAATTTATTACCACCAATCTGGATGCCGCAATCCAAATCCAATCGATTGGCGAAGTCGCCAATGATCAGGTCAATGGCCCCTTATGGACCATTCGCCACGAAATCAGTTGCTACATTATTTTGGGGATTATTCTCACCCTGCTGGGCTCACTCAAATTTGCGAGCCGAAATTTGCAGCGCCATAGCCTATTAGCAATAACCCTGGGCTTGAGCGCTGTTCGCCTTATGTACAACTACGACGCCGATTTTAAAAATGCCTATGGCAACTGGTTTGGCGACGAGCGCTTCCTGTTGTTTATGGTGGTGTTTATGTGGGGGGCGACGTTGAATTTGTACAAGGATTTGCTGGTTCCGAGCTGGGCGGGTGCCTTTGTCAGCCTAGTGGTATTAATGATTGCCACCAAGACGGATTACCTTCCGGTAGTGTTCCCTTTCTGCTTTGTCTACCTGGTGGTATCCCTGTGTTTTATGTTGCCCTTTAAAAATATAGGCAAAAAAATCGGCGATCTCTCCTTCGGTGTTTATCTTTATCACTGGCCCGTGCGTTTAACGCTGCAAATGCTCGGTTTTCAGGGAAAACTCGGGCTCTGGTCATTTATCTTGCTAAACATTCTCTGTACATTGCCGCTGGCGTATTTATCATGGAACCTGGTTGAAAAGCGCTTCCTCACGCATGCCAAACCAGAAACCAAGCCAGCCCTTCTTTCTCCGGATTCCAACCAGGAGTCTGGTCAGGCACCGGCAGCCGCATAGATACGCATTAGCGAAATGTGTTTAGAGAAAGACCGTTTTAGAGAAAACCGTCTCAAGAAAAAATAGGCCCTTGAATGTCCCAAGCCCTGCAGTTGATTGTCGGCCTCGGCAATCCCGGTAGTGAATATGACCGCACCCGCCACAACGCGGGGGCGGATTTTGTCGAACAGCTCGCGCGCAAACTGGGGGTAAACCTGGTGGTCGACAGCAAATACTTTGGCTTAACCGCGCGAGCCAGTTACCAGGGGCGCGACCTGCGGTTGCTGATCCCCACTACCTATATGAACCGCAGCGGCCAGGCGGTGGGTGCCATGGCGAATTTCTTCAAGATTCCACCGGAAGCCATACTGGTGGCCCACGATGAATTGGATCTGGCGCCCGGCGTAGCCCGCTTCAAACTTAATGGCGGCCACGGTGGCCACAACGGCTTGCGGGACATCATTGCCGCCCTGGGCAACAACCAGAACTTCCCGCGTTTGCGTTTGGGTATTGGCCATCCGGGCGCTGCGCCTTTGGTAGCCAATTTTGTGCTCAAACGCGCTCCGTCAACTGAACAACAATTAACGGATGAGGCCATTGAGAGGGCCATCCAATGCCTGCCTGAAGCAGCCAAAGGCGACTGGAATAGCGCCATGAAAAATCTGCACACGACCGCCAAAAGCTGATAATGTGTACAAGCCCACAAGGTATTTACACGACTGTGGAAAACCTTGTGGGGCAGCTTCGGGCGGTTAAGCTGACTGCCCAACGCCTCCTGACGGCGTCACTATAACGATAAAAACCAAATACTCATCAACTAGCGAACTATCCGTTTTACCTAACCGTAAAACCTAACAAATCGGCTTTATCTAATAATAATTGTGGCTGTTGTATAGCTCCGGAGTATGTTGTGGACCTATTTACCTTATCGGGCCTTTTGCCCGCGTCTATCGTTTTATTGATCGCTCTCTTGTGCGCGCAGTTTTTTGTCAGGAACCTCGCCAGCACCCAGGATCATGAATTTGCCAGTATCGACGGCCTGCGCGGCCTGCTGGCGCTCGGCGTGTTCCTGCACCACGCCGTTTACTTTTACAGTTACGCCACCAACGGCAACTGGTATTTCTATTCTTCCGGCCTCTATATGAGCTTCGGCCATGCCAGCGTAAACATGTTTTTTATGCTGACGGGCTTTCTCTTTTCACTCAAGCTGATTGATGGCCGCACTCGAGAAGTGGACTGGCTGAAAGTCTACTGTTCGCGCTTTATGCGCCTGACACCACTCTATCTTTGCCTGGTGCTCGGTGTGGTGCTGGTCGTGATTGTGGACAGCCGTTTCCGCATCAACGAAGACGCATTTACCCTGATGCGTGAACTTCGCTCCTGGCTGCTATTTACCATCCCCGGCCACCCGGATATTAACCTGCGCACGGAAACTCATCTGATCACCGCCGGTGTGATCTGGACTCTGCCCTACGAATGGTATTTCTACCTGATTCTGCCTTGCCTGGGGTTATTGATAGGCACCAAAAACAAAGCCGGCTCCGGCATATGGTTGACCATGAGCATGCTGTGCGTGATTTTCTTTGAAGCCTGGCAGTTGGACAATATGATGTTTATTGCTTTTGCCGGCGGCGGTGCAGCCGCGGCCATAGTGCGCACACCGAGGCTGCGCGATGCCCTGCGCGGGCCGGCCTCCAACCCGGCGGCGATTGTCTGCCTGGTGATGGGATTCACCTGCTTTGACTATGGCTCCTTCCCCTGCCTGCTGGTATTTGCAACCGCTCTGACACTGTTGGCCTGCGGCGCGGACCTTTACGGATTGCTGAGCATGCGCCCCATACGTGCCCTCAGTGCAGTGAGTTACGGAGTTTATTTGCTACAGGGAATTGTGCTGCACGTAGTGCTGATGTTCCTGGTACCCGAAAGCTGGCGCCTGACTATGACCGTACCCCAATACTGGGGTGTGGTTTTTGTGGCCACCGTCATATTGGTGGGGGTATCCGCCCTTAGCTGGCAACTGATAGAGTCGCCCGCCATAGCGGCAGCCCCCAAACTGGCCAACTGGATACGCCGCCATAAACCAGCGCGCCCGGAACGCCAAAAAATACGCCACTATCGCAAATTTTCCGAGCGAATCGCGGTCGAACGCCGTCACCAATTGCCAACACCCGGCGCGCGGCGTCCGCGGATGCGCCATGAACAATCATCTGAATCGCTCACGGCGAACAATAAAAACACAAGGAGTTAGCATGCCCTCCCTTAAACATTGGAGCACCAAACACTGGGCGCTACTATTACTCGCCATAGGTGCCGCCCTACGGTTGCTGTTCCTGGGTGACATTCCCGGTGGCCTCAATCAGGACGAAGCCTCCATCGGCTACGACGCCTGGGCACTTTTGCATGGGGGGATGGATCGCAACGGCGTGTCCTGGCCGGTCAACTTTATCGCTTGGGGTAGCGGCCAGAATGTACTTTACGGCTATTTGTCCATGCCGTTTATTGCGCTCTTTGATTTGTCGGTCTTCAGCCTGCGCCTGACATCAGCTTTCTGGGGGGTAGTGTGCCTCTGGTTGTTCTGGCAACTGGGCAATCGCCGCGACCAAACCATGGGCATACTGGCGCTGTTAGTACTGGTTACCAGCCCATGGCATATCATGGCATCGCGCTGGGCGCTGGAATCCAACATAGTGCCTGCCGTGGTGCTGGTTGCCGTGTATCTGCTGGTGCGCTCGCCGGAAAACCTCAGCCGTCGTCTGCCCTGGGCCTGCGTGGCGCTGACCATGTCCATCTACGCTTATGGCCCCGCTTATTTGTTTGCGCCTGTGTTTTTGCTTTGCGCCCTGATTCTGATCCACCTTGAATCGCGTATCAGCCTGCGCACCTTTTTGATCAGTGCTGCCAGTTCTTTCGTGGTGGCGCTGCCAATGATGCTGTTTATCCTCAACAATGCCATTGGCCACGGCCACTGGCACCTGTGGTTTATCACCATCCCCCACTACCCCAGTGAAGCGCGCTACAGCAATATCTTTTTGCCCTTTGCCCAAGGTGGTTGGGAGCGAATCCCCGATAACACCATCAACGTCATTCGTATGTTGTTTGGTGGCAAGGATGATGGCTTGCCCTGGAACGCCATGCCTTCATGGGGGCCACAGTATGTGTTCCTCACACCTTTTGTGGTAATAGGTGCGATCCTCATTGCCCGACGCAGCAGTTCACTGGTTGATCACCTGATGCTGGCCTGGATGCTCTGCGCGCTGATTACAGCGTTTTGCACCGATGCCAATATCAACCGTATTAACCTCGTATGGCTGCCCTCGCTCTGGCTGGCAGCTCGCGGCTTGCACCTGATTGCCCAGGAGCGCTCACTCAACTACGCCACCCAGGCAATCTTGCTCATCTGTTGCCTGTTTTTCGGGATGCAATATTTCACCAGCTGGTCAGAAAAAATCACCTCCGATTTCTTCGATGGCTTCGGCCCTGCAGTTAAACGCATCGTGGAAATCGCCCCTAAAGATGCACCTATCAGTGTCACTAGCAATGCCAATATGCCTTACATCACCGTGCTCTTCTTCGCCAAAACGCCGGTGGAGAACTATGTGAAAACGGCGGTAATTCCCGACCGCCAGGCAGCTTTCCAGGGCGTAAACGGTTTTGATCGCTTCACCATCGGGCTCTCTGGCCAAAACTTCAGTCAACAAAACTATTGGGTCGTCCACAAGCGCGAGCTGGGCATGTTTAATGACAGCAGCTTCCAGATCGAATCCTTTGGCGACTACTCAGCCGTATCCCGCCGTCCGCTGGAACAGTTGGCCTGCACCCAACCGCTGGCTACCAATATGCTTACGGGCAGCCAGGATTTCGACACCATCAGGATTAATGGCGAAGTCTCCGGTAGCTACACAGGCATGATGACCTCGGGCCAATACTTCCCCTTCGGTTTTGGTGTACATGGCAAAAGTAGTTGGAGCATGCCAATCGCCCAGCCAGCGCAGGAGCTGGATATTGGCTACGGCATCGCCGATAACAACGCCTGTACGGATGGTATGACCTTCAAGGTCATCGCCGATGGCAAAACCCTGTTCGATTCCGGCCGTGTAATGGGCGACACCTTGCGTTTCGCGCGTATACCGCTCAATAACCCCAAGCAATTGAGCTTTGTCACCGAGCCAGGGCAGCACAACCATTGCGACCACGGCAACTGGGTGCGTCCGTTGATCACAGGTTGTTCACAACAGGTAACCGCGAGCAGTTCGCCGCGTTAATCACACTGCCCATAAAAAAACCGGCCTTGTGAGCCGGTTTTTTTATGTTTATAGACTTGTGATCAGTAATTGCCAATCGGCTTAGTTGCCAATAGGTTCCACACCGCCCGCCGAGTAGTACTGGTTGATCGACAGCCCTTCACCCAGTGGCGTGTCGTGGTCGAGGCCGACGAACTTGCCGCTCAGTTGCCAGAGTGAAGGTTTCACCAGGTTGTACTTGGCTGCATCCCAGGTCGCCCAGTCGTAACCGATCAGGCCACCGGTATCGCCAGAGTTGGGGTTCAGGCACCAAAAGGTGTGGTGAATTTTCTTCTGGACCAACAGGTCGCGCAGGTAACCCATCCAGGCCTGGTTGCGACCAGCATCCATAAAGCCACCCCACTCACCGATCAGCAGCGGCGCTATGCGCTTGTCGTGGATGTACAGCCAGTTGTCGTACCAGGCGTCTTTGATCAACGTATCCATATTGAAGCCGGCGTAGAACCAGGATTGGTCATACACGGATGGCCCGTAGTCGTGTGGTGAGTACATGATCTGGCTCTGGTGGCCTGGCACAGTCACCGGATAATCAGTCACGCCGCGCAAGCTGCCGCCCCACCAGGTGCTGTAATACTGGTGTACATCGCGCGATGTCCAGGGCACCCCCTCTTTTGGATAAGCTTCGATACCTTCTACCAGAATCAGCACATTAGGGTTGATATTGAGGATGCGAGTAGCCGCTTCCTGGGCAACACGTTTCCAGTTGTTAGAAGCACTGGAGTTATCCCAGATGGCGAATTCAGTTTCCTGATAAGCCTTGCCATGTGGCTCGTTTTTCAGGTCGAAGGCAACCAGGGTATCGTTGTTTTTATAGCGGGTCGCCATCCACTCCCAAGCAGCGTAGAAGTCAGCTTCGGTGAACTTGCCGTGGGTCCACAGTGGATACACGTGGCCAGAGTTATCCGCTTCCGCCGAGTGCATATCCAACAGCACTTTTATGCCGTACTGGTTGGCCAGCTCAAGGGTGCGATCAAAGATCTGCAGCGAGGTCAGCCCAAGCAACTCGGGGTTAGCGTAGGTGTTAACGTTAGGCGTTTTGAACACACCGGCTTTCCACTCAAGGATCAATTCCACCGATATAGGCACACGCAGGGTGTTGAGGCCATGGTCAGCGATGGATTTCATCATGGTTGGGAAATGGGCGCTCCACAGGCCGTGGAAAACCCGCTCGGTGCAGTTGAAACCGAACCAGTTAACCCCGGTCATCCACACAGCGCGGCCATTGGCATCCACCACTTTATTGCCGTCAACGTGCAGCCAATCGGAGGCTGTGTTGCCCTGGCTTGAGCTGGTAGCTACAGACGAACTGGTTTTAACCGAGCTGGATGTACTGGTAGCTACGGAGCTGGAAGTGCTGGTAGCAACCGAGGTGCTGGTCGCTGAGGAGGTAGAAGCACTCGTCTTCACCGAGCTGGACGTGCTGGTTGCCACTGATGTTGACGAGCTGGTTTTCACCGAACTTGAAGTGCTGGTCGCCACCGAGGTGCTGGTTTTACTGGAGGTAGCCGAGCTGGTGCTGGTGGCTACCGAGGTGCTGCTACTGGTTGTGGTTCCACCGCAAATGCTGCCGGAGATAGTTGGCTTTTCGGCTGTGCTGCTGCCCTTGGTGCCCTGGAATCCAAACTCTACAGTCTGGCCTACCCCGATAGCGCCATTCCAGCTGAGGTTGGTGGCGGAATAGGGATTGGCGCCGGTCAAGGTCGCATTCCAGCTATTGGTAATCTTGTCGCCCGCGTACTGCCAGGAGACCGTCCAACCGCTGACAGCGGCGGTGCCATTGTTGGTCACACGTATGGCACCGGTAAATCCGTCGGTCCACTCATTGGTAATCACATATTGGCAGCCAGCAGAGGCTGTATCAGCCATAGCAGCCAAGGCAAGCAAGGCTAAAGCGCTGCGGCGCCACCGCGAGGTTTGTTTACGCATAGTAAATTCCTGTGTTGTCGGAGTTTATTGATTATTGTTGGCTTGGCCCGCCATAGGCGAAGCGGTAGCAGGGCTACAACAAGTGACTGACAACAGGGACTGGAAATTTCAGAACCAGATAAGCCACCACAGCGAAAATGCTGACCCAAATACCCGGCGCAAGGCCAAGCACTTAAACCCGGGGCGCAGACAAAAACACCTGGCCCAATAAAGGCAGGTATCTGGCACTCGGGGGACAACATCCATAAAGCTTGTGGCTTCTCTCTTAGCCTCTCGTCTTCTGATCCTTTGCGCGAGAAGATGATGCGACAGGGCGAACCCCGTGCGTGATACTTCAAACAGGGATTATTGTTGGTTGGCTGTTTGAAAGTTGGGCAATCATACGCTGGTTTATCGCTCTTGGGTAACTAGCGAATCACAAGTCTGCATCTATGCCTCCCACGGAAATTTCCCGCCGGCGGTTTCGTGATAGGGGCGCTAACCATGTATAATCGCCGCCTTTCTTTTTACCCTGTCCTTTTCACCGGACGTTTACTTTTTAGCGGATCAGCATCATGGGCTTCAATTGCGGCATAGTCGGCCTTCCCAACGTCGGCAAATCAACCTTGTTTAACGCGCTTACCAACGCCGGTATCAGCGCCGAAAACTTCCCCTTCTGCACCATTGAGCCCAACGCCGGCATAGTGACAGTGCCAGATCCACGCCAGGACGTACTGGCCGAGATAGTCAAACCGGAAAAAGTTATCGCCACCACCATGGAATTTATCGACATCGCCGGCATTGTGGCGGGCGCTTCCAAAGGAGAAGGCCTGGGCAACAAGTTCCTCGCCAACATCCGCGAGACAGACGCCATCGCCCACGTAGTGCGCTGCTTTGACGACGACAATGTTATCCACGTTGCCAACGGCGTTAACCCGGCTGCCGATATCGAAGTGATCAACACCGAACTGGCGCTGGCCGATCTGGAAGCGGTAGACAAAGCCCTCAACCGCTACGCCAAATCTGCCAAAGGCGGCGACAAGCAGGCTATCGCCATGAAAGCGATCCTGGAAAAAATCCAGCCGCATCTGGACCAAGCCAAACCGCTGCGCTCGTTTCCGCTCGATAAAGACGAAATCGCACTGCTGAAAGAAGTTAACCTGCTCACCCTCAAGCCCACCATGTACATCGCCAACGTGGCGGAAGACGGCTTTGAGAACAACCCTCACCTGGATGTGGTACGCAAAATCGCGGCGGAAGAAAAATCCATCGTAGTGCCCATCTGCAACAAGCTGGAAGCCGATATTGCCGAACTGGAAGGCGACGACAAGAAAGAATTCCTCGACGAAATGGGTATGGAAGAGCCAGGCCTGAATCGCGTGATCCGCGCCGGCTACCAACTGTTGGGCCTGCAAACCTACTTCACCGCCGGCGTTAAAGAAGTTCGCGCCTGGACGATTCCCGTAGGTGCGACAGCTCCCCAAGCCGCCGGCAAAATCCACACAGATTTTGAAAAAGGTTTTATCCGCGCTGAAACAATTTCTTATGACGACTTCGTGCAGTACAAAGGCGAGCAAGGCGCGAAAAACGCCGGTAAGTCACGCAAAGAAGGTAAGGATTACATCGTGAAAGATGGCGATGTATTGCACTTCCTGTTTAACGTCTAGTTTGTTTAACGCCTAAGACGCGCTAGTGCGACACACTGAATGTAAAAAGCCACCCATCGGTGGCTTTTTTATGAATCAACAATAAGTGAAAGCACTCAACCGGCAACCCACCAGGCTTCACCCCGCATCGGCCGAAGGATATCAAGCCGTTCACCGATAAGTGGTGTGCTCAACGCTAAACCTCGTTGTCTGGCTAATTGGGTAATCCGCTCCAGCGGTTCCGTCCAGGCATGCAACGCCAAATCAAAGGTACCATTGTGGATGGGCACCAGATGCCGTCCGCGCAGATCAATATGCGCTTGGGCGGTGCCTTCTGGTTGCATATGTATATCAGCCCAGGCCTCGTTGTAGGCGCCATTTTCCAACAGCGTCACATCAAAAGGGCCGTACTTGTCCCCAATGGCTTTAAAGCCTTCGAAATAGCCCGAGTCACCGCTAAAAAACACGCGGCTCTCCGGTGTTAATATCACCCAGGACGCCCACAGGGTCTGGTTGCGATCATTAAGGCCGCGCCCGGAAAAATGTTGCGCGGGCGTGGCGGCCAAGGTAACCGCGCCTATTTGAGTTTCTTCCCACCAATCAAACTGCCGAATTTTTTGCTGGGGAATTCCCCAGTCAATCAAACGATCACCAACACCCAACGGCGAAAGAAATACGCCGACTTTGTGTTGAATGGCGATAACAGTATCGCGATCCAAATGATCGTAGTGATCGTGCGACAAAATCACCGCCTCTATATCCGGTAAATCATCGAGTGCGATGGGTACAGGGTGAAACCGTTTCGGCCCGATAAACCTGAAGGGTGACGCGCGCTCGGAAAACACCGGATCAATCAACCAGAATTTACCGGCCAGCTTGAGCAGAATCGACGAGTGCCCCAGACGCCACAAACTCTGGTCAGGCGCGCTCTGAATATCCTCAGCCGTCAGCTGCTGGATATGAATGGGCGCATCCGGTACAGACTGGGGTGACTTGCCGGTAAAAAAATGCCATGCAGCTTTTACACCGCCCCAAAAACCCTCACCTTGTTGCGGCTGAGCATTGCTAAAACGCCCATGGGCATGGGTGCTCGGCATCGCCAAATCTTGTGACATAAGTAATACCTGTTATTGATAGCTCTTTATCCGAATTCAAAATTGCAAACCCAGTAATAAGTCCTTAATACGGAGAATCAAGCTTACATATGTCACCTAAAATTTCGCCGTTGCGATAGCCAGCCACAAAAGGCCCGTTGATATCTATAATCACGAAGTGCCACATCCGCAGGACTCAACATAGTGCTCAACATCCAACACACCACTCCACCAGCTGATTCCCCACTTTCAATTTTCGTTGAAAGCTTCTGGATGGTCGCCAATCCCACAGATCAGCCCAAATCCATTGTGGTGTTGCCCGATGGCCGGATTGATGTGCACTTTTATTTTTCCCAAACAGAAAGCTACCACTCAGCCATCGCCGGCCTGGATCACGAACCTACGCAGCGTTTGATTGAGCCATTCTCCTGCATGGCAGCCGTGAGTTTTAAATTACTTGCCGTTGAATATATTTTGCAGCGCTCGCTCGCGGATGAGCTCAACCAGCGACTCACATTAGATGGCTACTTCGGTGGAATTACGCAGCAGGATTTAGCGGACTTTAATGGCTTTTGCCAAAAACTCACCAACTACTTACAAACCCTTTTACCGCCAAAAGTCGATAACAAAAAACAGCAAATGTTTGAGCTTATCTATCGCAGTAATGGCACCGCCAGCGTGGCAAACATAGCCGATGCTGTTCACTGGAGCAGCCGCCAGATCAACCGCTACTTCAACCAATGGTTTGGTATCTCGCTCAAAAAATACTGCACCATCCTGCGCTTTCGCGCTGTGCTCCCGCAATTACAAGCGGGCAAGTTCTTCCCCGAGGACGACTTCGCCGACCAGGCGCATTTCATCAAGGAAATCAAAAAATATTCGGGTGCAACGCCCAAAGAACTCGCCCGCAACAAAGACGACCGATTTATACAATTATTAAAACCCTGACCCACCTATTCTGGTAACACCTGAAAGCCACACCAAGGTGTTATCACATGATCAATCCATTACCTGTTCTCATCGTCGGCGGCGGTTTAGCCGGTCTCACCAGCGCCCTGCTGCTCGCTTCACAAGGCGTAAATGTCCTATTAGTAGAAAAGCACGAGGGCAGCTCACCGCATCCACGCGCGACGGGCTTTACCCAGCGCAGCCTGGAAATATTTCGCAGCCTTGGAATAGAAGATTCCATTAAAGCCATCAGCAAAGCCAGCACACAACGACCACGTCGAACAAAAGTTGAAAGCCTCGCAGGCGCATGGCAAGAAGAAAGCCACTGGACGCCACCAGCCAGCGGCAACCAATCGCCAAAGCCAGAATATTCTCCTTGCCAGGGCGCAGGCCTTGCGCAGGATGCATTGGAGCCGCTCTTGCGCCAATACGCACAAGAGCGAGGAGCGGATATTCGCTTTAACACAAAGCTTATTCACTTCACCCAAAATGACAGCAGCGTTACTGCACGCGTGCAAAATGCCGATGGTGAAGAATATGAAATAACCGCCGCCTATATGATCGCCGCTGACGGTCACCGCAGCCCTGTACGCGAAGCCTTACAAATTGGTCGCAAGGGGCTCGGCAAGATGAAAACCCTGCGCAGCGTTTTGTTTCGCGCAGACTTGGAACAATATCTGGAAGCCGGCATCAGCCAATTTGAAATTGCCCAACCCGATTTCAGCGCTTTCCTCACCACCTACCGGGATGGCCGCTGGGTATTGATGTTTGAAGATGATATTGAACGCGATACCGAAACCCTGCTGGCGCTCATCAAAAAAGCCATCGGCAGAGATGATATTGCCATCGACATAATCACCACCGGCCGCTGGGAGCTGAGCGCATTTATCGCCGATACTTTCAACACAGGCCGCGTCTTTTTAGTTGGCGACGCTGCACACACATTGCCACCATCACGCGGCGGCTACGGTGCCAACACAGGCATTGAAGATGCGCACAATTTATGTTGGAAATTAGCCGTTGTATTAAACCGAAAAGCATCGCCATCATTATTAAATAGTTATGATGAAGAGCGCCGCCCCATCGCCTGGTTGCGTCACGACCAAATATTTGCGCGACCAGACTACAGCCATTTTGCGCAGGGCACACAGCCGGAAAAAATCATCGCTGATGACGCTATGGAATTGGGCCAGCGTTACAGCTCCAGCGCCATTATGGCAACAGATAAAGATTTACCACCCGCATTAACGCCCGACCAATGGGCAGGACAGCCGGGAACGCGCGCAGCTCATACATGGATTACTCATGATGGAGAAAAAATATCTACGTTGGATTTATTTGGTAAAGGCTGGGTTTTGTTAACGCGGAATTGTGAGTGGAAAGCGGCAAGCAAATTTGCAGACGTTTCTGTCTTGTGTTTGAACGAGGATTTTTCGACTGAAGACGACGAGGTTTTTGGTAAGTTATTTGGTTTATCAGAGACAGGGGCGTTGTTGGTTCGGCCGGATGGGTATATTGCTTGGCGGACAGAAGGAAGACCTGACGATGAGATGAAAACATTATTAGATATTTTTGCCAAACTGTAGATTGGAGCAGGCCGCGTAGGTGACGTATTAGTTTTCATACATCTCCCGCGGGGTTCCATGCTTATGAAGATCTTACTTTCCCAGGGAATCGTCATCCTCGCGCAGCGGGGATCCAGTTCTTGTTTTTGCTTTTTGTTTTCCGAAGCTTTTTAAGAGCTGGATCCCCGCTGCGCGAGGATGACGATTCCCTACTTAACAGTTGTTTGTCGCACACTCAGTCTACAATTAATCAAAAATGCACGGATTATTTAACTTGCACCAATTTAAACACATGCCGCCATTGATTGTTAAGAAAACCCGGAATACACCAAAGCATACATAAATGCTCTATAGCGCGCGCTGATTCCACCATACCGAAATCAGCAACTTCCCATCCAGCGGCCTCCAGCAACGTCGATACCGTTGATTTCGCATCGGCATCATTTCCGCAAATAAACATGGTGGGTTGTACATCGGTTTTCGGATTGATCATACAGGCGTTGCCCACAGAGTTGAACGCTTTTACAAAGCGTGTTTTTGGAAACGCGTTTTGCAAACGCTCCATCAAGGATTCGTTCGTGTTGGTGAAATACTGCAGCACGCCGTTAACAGGCGCAGTGTTAGCGATGGGATTGGTGGTATCTATAACGATTTTGTTATCAATTGCGGCCGCCGGCAACAGCGCCATGGCAGATTCCGCCGCATCGCCTTTTACCGCCAGGATTAACACCTCGGCATTTTCGGCCACCTGGGCAAAGGTACCGGACTCAATACCCTGATGCTCTGCACACCAATCCTGCAGTTTCTGTGGATCGCGGCTGCCAATCAGCACCTTAAAACCCAGCTGGTGATAGCCGGAAGCCAACTGCTTTGCCACATCGCCAGAACCTATAACGCCAATATTTGGTTTGCTCATATCCTTACCTCTCCTGTTTCAGTTTATTTAAGCTGGTAGAAGCGAAGGCCGAAATATACCAAATGATCTTTACAAAAGAGCAATTTTTAGGCTATTGCATTCCAAGTGACACTCCGTATAATAAAAAGAGCCATCTGATACTCAAAAAGGCCGGATATGAATACCAAACCCGTTTCAATCTCAGACCTTAGCCTGGTAGGTAATGCGGTGATTAGCGCCGCCGATGCCTTGGGACTGGCCCGCGAGCAACTCGCTGAGGCCATAGGTGTTTCAGTTTCCACCATAGCGCGTATGCGCAACGGCAGCTCGCCGGTTCCCGAGCAAAAACCCTTTGAAATGTCACTTCTACTGATACGGGTTTACCGCTCACTTTTCTCCATCCTGGGTGGCAATACCGACGCTATGCAGCATTGGATCAATACCCCCAACCACCATCTAGGCGATGAAGCTCCAGGTGAACTGTTACGCAAAGCCGATGGGCTTACCCGCGTGCTCTGGTATCTGGACGCCATGCGCGGCCGTATTTGATAACGACAAGCCCAATTGTATTAATAAGCCAATTGTATTAATAAGATAGAAACCCAATGGACGCGAAAGGACTACTTGGCCCCCATATCGTGGGCAGCTGCTGGCGTGTTGTCGAAACCCAGGAAACCGCCGCCACAATGGCGATTACCCAGTCTGCCGCCGAGCAGAGTCGCTTGGAAGAATTGCTGGATTTCTCCAAACCCAAAATCCCTGCCGATTGTACCGGCCTTAACTATCTGCTGATGACCCCGTTTCGCTACCCACCCCTGCAATATGGCTCGCGCTTTGGCAGCACTTGGGAACGCGGTATTTTTTACGGTGCTTGCGAATTACAAACTGCTTTTGCAGAAGCAGCGGTCTACTTTTGGTTATTCCAGCAAGGCCCCAAAACCCTGGGCGCGCTTGCTCAGATCCGCGACCAGCGCACTGCTTTTAGCGTGAAGCTGTGCAGTTCATCCGCGGTGGATTTGCATGGGGAAGGTTTTGCGGATAAGTTCCATCAAATCAAAAGCCCCAGCTCATGGAGTTATACACAAACCCTGGGCGCAGAATTGCGTATGGCCGGCGCAGACTTTGTGATTTATCCTTCATCGCGTTTGGCTGGCGGTCGAAATGTTGCCGTGTTTTCACCGCGGGCTTTTGCCGAAAAAGAACCTGCGATACAGCAGCTTTGGCATGTGCGCTTCACAACCGAGAGCTGCGTATTTGCACGTGCCGGCGTGAATGAAAATATGGAATTTCGGTTTGAGGATTTTTCCATCGATGGAAAAATTCCCCATCCCACATTACATACTTCTTCGACACCAGAGAGCGCTTTGGCCTAGCGAAAAACCCGCTCCGCCCACACACCCAAACCGGCAGCCACACTGCCGAAGTGATCACCATCGACTATGGCAATTTCCTCGCCAAACAAATTGCGAATCAGCTGACGAATGAGCGGCGATTTTGCGCTGCCACCGGTGATATAAACAATCTCCGGTTTGGTGGCAGCTTGCTGCGTTGCCTCGGTGATTAGTGCAGCAATTTTTTGCAGTAATTGTGCACTCACTTCTGCATAGCGCTCCGCCGTTGTCTCCGGTGCGAGCCCAGGCGAAATGAAATCCAGTGGGAATTGATGTTGGGCACAATTTGAAAGTGCAATCTTGCCCTGCTCCGCTACGCGTACCACGGCGAAATTATGTTTCTCTGCACGTAATTTAATAAAGCGCGCAAATAAATCCGGCTCGGTGGTTTCGCGTGTGAGCCTCTCTAACAAAAAGCCTGTTTCCGGCGCATAAAAATCTGTCTGCGCACCTATATCATTAATCGCCATGGCGTTGACATATGGCATAAGCGGCATAGGCAAACCGGTTTTAAGCGGTGAATGCATACCAAAATCCGGCATCAGGATTTGCTGCGCAAGCTGGATATCAAAATCGTTACCGCCGATGCGCTCGCCGGTGTGGCCGAGAAAATCTGCAGTGCGCTCCAGATACTTCATATGGTCGGGGCCCATCAGCACCATAGAGCAGTCAGTGGTACCGCCCCCTACATCCACCACTAATACACGTTTGTTCTCGCGCAGACGCGTTTCAAAATCAAAACCTGCCGCGAGGGGCTCGTACAAAAACTCCACATCACGCAAACCAATACGCTTGGCCGCCGCGGTAAGAATAGATTGCGCTTGTTGGTTGCTTTCCTGCGCATTAATGCCCTGAAAGTTAACAGGTCGACCAATCACTGCCTGGGTGATGTTCTCACCCAACTGATGCTCCGCACGCGTTTTGATATTAAGCATCATGGCCGCGACTACATCTTCAAAAAAATCCACCGATTGCTGACGCAAACCACTCGCACCTAAAAAAGATTTCGGGGATTTAATAAAATAGCCTTCAGTGGGCGCGCTTATATAGTGCGCTATAGCTTCATCGCCAAAGAATAAACCCTCGCTAACGTTCGCGAAATCGTGTTCATATTTTCCAGCACGTGATTGGCCCAATAGGGACGCACGACTCTGGGCAAATTGTGCTTTGGCTACCGGATCATCCAATTGCTGCCAGATGGCTTCGGCGATAAAAGCGCGCTCATAGGCATAAAGGGTAGAAGGCACAAAAGCCTGATCGTTATAGAGTGGCAGCAATTGCGCCTGGCCCTGCTTCGCATAAGCCATAGCGCAATTGGATGTACCATAATCAAAACCTACAAACATAAAAATCTCTACTATTTCAACAGGGCGGCACCATAACACATATTGTCAATTTGCTTATAACACTTGGTGGTGCACTGTTCGATTAATTAGCCAAAACATAAACATTTCAAACTTAAAAATCATCAAACTTAACCATCATATGATTAGTCTGATTTTTTTAATGCTATACATTAAATCCTATAATCCTTAGGATATTAGCCATAAAAATAGCCACCTGACATTTTTGACAATTGAATCCTGACAATTCATTTGTATCTATCGAGATGTAGGTGCTACCACATAACAGCGATCAACTGCTTACAAAATGAATTTACCTTTGCACAGCGACAAAGGCGTATCTTCTTATTATCGAAGATACGCAGCTCTGTTTATTCTTAATCTATTAATTTGTTGCCCTGCGATAGCAGACACAACAAACTCTTTCTTTTTTAATATCTATGAGAAAAATTTAAGCGCAGCACTAACCCAACTCGCCACGCAAGCCGACATACAAATATTGTTTGACCCAAGACTCACTGATCCAATAAATACCGATCAGCTAACTATCAAAGGCCGGCACACTGTTGCTGATGCTCTCGCTCAATTAGTTTCCACAACGACGCTGGAATATCTCGTCAACGATAAAATTATAATTGTCCGCCTTAGAAAAAATAAGCTTGACATAGCCGCAAGTGAAAAAGAGATAGCCCCTCAACCAGAAAAACCCCCAATCCCTTATGAAGTTGTTGTAACTGGCACTCCCGGTGGAAGTTCGCAAACCAAACAGGCACTGAGCTTCGCGGTGACTTCCGCAAATGCGCAAAAAATAGCGCAGCGAGCGCCGCACAATACGGCGGATTTATTTAAATCGATTCCCGGCATTTGGGTAGAAAGTTCTGGCGGTGTAGCAGGCTCAAATATTGATGTGCGCGGTCTACCCGGTGGAGGGGATGCGCCTTTTGTAACCCTATCGCTTAACGGTATGCCTGTATATCCCGCCGCCACATTATCATTTATGGATAATCTTGCACTGTTTCGCCTGGATGAAACCATCGAACGACTTGAAGGACTACGAGGCGGCCCCAGCACTATTTACTCAAACGGCCAGCCAGGTTTGACCGCAAACTTTTTATTAAAGGAAGGTCATGACGAGGCAGATGGCGGCTTTAAATACACAACATCCAACTACAATCTGAATCGTGTAGATCTCTGGGCCAGCGGACCATTAAGTGAATCGCTTTATTATATGTTGGGCGGCTATAGCAGCACCTCTCCCGGTGTGCGCGATACAGGTTTTGATAGCGAGCAGGGTTATCAATTCACCGGCGAATTAACCTGGTGCAATGAACCAACAACAATAACTATATTTCGCCGAATCACCAATGACTATGGCACCTGGTACGTACCCAATAGCGCCGCGCTGGGAGCATCCTATTCGCAGCTCGGTCCCGGCAACCGCATGGTTTCCATACTACAGCAGCAACTCAATACGCATGGACGGGATTTGGTGGACAACCATGATACGGAGGGTGATGGCATTCCGGAGGCGGAAATAATTTCAAAAAGCTATAACTTGGGTAAAGGCAGAGGATGGGACGGATATATTCAGGGACTCTCCGCCGATATAGCGCTATCCGATAACTGGGTGGCGATTGAACGACTATCCATTACACAAGGTAATGCAGATACTTATAGCTTGTTGAGCGATGGTGCTGCAGTTGCCTTGGGCACATTGAACGGAGGCAAGGATGGAACAACTATCTCTGGAAAAGCCGTTTCTGTTGACGCCATGGTACAGCGATTTGGCCCCTGGGTTATACAAAAGCAAATTGAATCTACAATTAACGAATTAACGCTCAACAAAACCTGGAATAACAATAAATTTACTATAGGCCATTATTTTGCCAACTGGGACGTTACAGATTCCTGGGCTATGGGAAAGCAAAAATATTACGAACAAAAACACGATGGTGAATTAATAAGCCCGCTCAGCATTTCCGATCCATGCCAGGCCTACCAGGTTATCACCTGTGATTGGTCTTACGACTTGCAGGCAAGGGGCGACGCGACAGAAGGTGCTTTTTATACAGCAGCAAAGGCTACTTTTGGTTTATTGACGCTGGATGCTGGATTTCGCCAAACCCATTACGAGACCAGTTATAACTTCAATGATACAAGTGAGACCAATAACCACCACCAACTGGATGAGCAGGATTTACAGTCTTACACCGCAGCGGCCAGTTGGGAAATTGATGAAGGACAAGGTATTTTCTTCCGGCTAAATTCCGGCTTTTCACTGCCAAAGTTTGATGACTACAGAACACATGCCCAAGCACCACGAGACCAATCGAATCTGACTACTTACATTAAACAACGAGAGCTTGGCTATAAGATTTTCCATAACAATTACTCGCTTTTTGCCACCGCCTTTTACAACCAGGTGCAACTTCCTCCAGAGTGTACAACCGCCAGCTGCCAATCCCCCGAAACACAAGCACTGGGGCTTGAGCTTGAAAGCAATATAACCCTGGATGCGTTTGCCGTTGATCTGCTCGCTACGGTTCAATCGGCAACAATAGTGAAAGGAATGAATAAGGGAAATCAGGTGCTGCGCCAACCCAATTACCAACTAAGCCTAAGCCCAAGCTATCGACTGAACAACGAGAGTAATCTGGCAGTTATCGTTTATGGTGACATCAATATTATCGGCGCCCGCTACAGCAACAATGATAATCAGCTCAGATTGGCAGCTTTTAATAAAATTAATATAGGCACTCAGGTAAACATAGATAAAACCACCGTTCGTTTATCCATTGATAACCTCACCAATCAGGAAGGTGTCGATGAAGGAACACGCCTGAATACCTCACAAACCAATGTGCGTTATATTTTGCCGCGCAATCTCAGGTTCAGCATAAGCTATGATTTCTAATCACTTTTCCCAGCCCACAGCCAAACTGAATGGGAGGACAATTGTCGAATATTACAAAAGCAACATCGGCTAATAATACCGACGAAAGCAACGCCGATAAAAATAATGCGTCCGGGCATTTGGAAATGCTTTTTCTAGAGCACAGGCAGGCGCTACAAAACTATCTACGAAAATGGGTTAAATCCCCGGATGACGTGCAGGAAATACTGCAAGAGATTTGGCTGAGAGTATTAAAGCATGGGCACAGTGATCGACTGGCCTCTCCCGCAGCCAAAAGTTTTTTATATACCATTGCCAGCAATCTCGTGCGGGACCGACATCGTACACACCTGGCTCGCCGTTACGACCAACATGAAAGTATTGAGGATAACAGCGAACTAGCCTGCAATAATCCAGGCCCGGATGACTACACAGCTTATCAGCAAACCCGCGAATATTTACTTCAGGCGCTTGCAACCCTCGACAGCAAATATCGCGATGCATTTGTCATGCATCGCTTTATGGACAAAAAGCATGAAGAGATTGCCACTATATTGGGTGTCAGTATTCGCACCGTAGAACGTTATATAGAAGTAGCGCTCACGCATTGCCGCCATCATCTGCAGGACCATTTATCATGAACGATAAAATAATTCCTCTCCACTTGAATACTCCGGAAAGTTGGTTCCTGCGTATGCAAGAATCCGTCGATCAGCAAACAGAAGCAGAATTCCACGAATGGTTGTCGCAACCAGGTAATGCATTGGCCTATGAGCAATGTAGTGAGCTCTGGGGACTAACCGGTACCCTCGCCGATGATCCGCAGATACTAGGCTATATAGACTCAATCACCACAACCTCAATCGACAAGCCAAAAGCACAACAACAATATAGCCGCCGCTGGATATATGCAGCGCTGTCCAGTGCTGCTGCTATTATCTTTTTTGCCATATTGCTTAGCACCCAATGGGAATCATTTACCTACTATCAAACCAGTTTGGGAGAAATGAAAGAAATAACCATGGAGGACGGCTCCACTGCCACGCTGAATACAGATAGTAAAATTGGTGTGAGCTATAAATCCGGACAACGTCATTTGATACTCATAAAAGGAGAGGCCCTTTTTCATGTCGCAAAAGACAAAGCCAGGCCGTTTGTAGTGAGCGCCGGCAAAGGCCAGGTCACAGCCGTTGGAACACAATTCAATGTATGGCTTGAGGGCAATACCACCAGCGTCACTGTATTGGAGGGCAAGGTCAGTGTCGGCAGTGAAGAAACGAAAGACAAAAATAAGATACCCGTGCTAAGCGCAGGTCAGGCCTTACGTTATGGGGCAGACGGAAAAGCAGGAAATATATATCCGGCAGATTCAAAACGCATTTATGCATGGATCAAGGGTCGCCTGGTATTTGATTCGGTCCCCCTGGAGCAGGTTATTCAAGAATACAACCGATACACCCAAAAACCGTTGCTGATACAGGATACGAGCCTGCAAAACACACCTATTAGCGGAATATTTCAAACCGGTAATACAACCGCATTTGTCAGCGCCTTAAAAGAGCTTCTGCCAGTAACAGCTAGAGAGGAGGAGAACGCCATCGTCATATCACCAGCACACTAAAAATTCAGCGCTGAGAGGTAGATTGCTCCGACCAAAAAATATTTTATGATTTGTTGTCGGATTTTAATGGCTGGCACGTATTATTCATTAAGCCAGCCAAGATTTTCCCAGACAATGAAAAACTCACGGGTCACCACTGCCACCATGTCCGATATTGCCTTTCATGCAAAGGTATCCGAAGCGACTGTTTGCCGGGCGTTAAACAATAGCCCATTGGTAAGCCCCGACACTTACAACAGGATCATTTCTGTCGCAAAGTCCTTAAATTACACACTTAACAAGCATGCAAGTGCATTGCGAAGAATGCACTCCAATCAAATGCTACTTGTGCATTGCACAGACGAAGGCCTGGCACCCTTGGATAATTTTCGTTATCTCAGTTGGCTTAATCATTTTTTATATCGAGCCGGCTGCGTTCCCCAACTGGCACAGATTGATACCTATCAAAAACTCACCTCACTGCCTGACAATATTTCGGCCGATGGTATTGTTTTGATTATGCAACACCACCAGCAAAGTGACATTTATGATTTGGCACCGCTACTTGATACCAATATCCCCATCGCTGTTCTGGGTGGACATACACTTCACAGCAAACAACACTCTTTTACCATACTCTCAGACGAGAGGTCCGCTGCATATCAATTGACCTCCGAGCTTTCAGAAAGAGGATATAAACGTATAGTGTATATTGAAAATTCAGCACGAAAATTCAGGGAGCGCCATCAGGGATATCTCCAGTTTATGAACACCCTCCCGTTTAACCAGCAGCTCCCCATTTATCTAAACCTCGATAGCTCCCCTCAATCTCGCTCCATTGAAACCATCAAGAATAGTGACTGCATCCTTCTGTCCAGCAACTGCTTATTAGGTGAACTGCAGGCATTAATAAAAATGACTTTTGGCGAAAATCATTCGACCCCAATAGCCACCATAAAAGACGATTCGAACATCCCCACTGAGCGCTGCATTGCTGTAGCAAGCCATTCCATTGAAAAATCCTGTCAACTTGCCATCAACACTCTCATCAATAACATCGTTATAGAAAGCCCATCCGCATCATTAGTACCTATGCAATATAGCTACTAACAGCTTTTTCTTAATCCGCGTTTCCAATACAAACCACACACTCACCCTTCTTTAAATTTTATTTTTAAAAAAATTGAAATCGATTTCATTTTTGAAATCGATTTCAATGAATTGTTACGCCATATCCCCTCCTCTATTCTCTCGCAACGTATTGATAAGAGTGATCCGCTCATACACCTCTACTCGATACGCGCATTAATCAATAATCAAAAACCCAAGGGGACTGTATGGCTAACATTTTAGGAAAACAAAAAATATTATCGCTGCTGATAGGTGCGACTGTAAGTGCACTTGGTACTCAGGTATTCGCTGAAATAACCAAAGATGCCAATAGCGCTTCAGAAAATGTGGATGAGATCATTGTTACAGGTACGCCAAATGGTGAAGGCATTAAAAAACTGGATGCCAGCTTTTCTATCACCACCGTAAATGCGGAGGCCATCCAACAGGTTTCACCAGCGAGTTCTGCCGATTTGCTTAAAACAATTCCCGGTGTTTCTGTTGAATCCTCCGGTGGTGTTTCCGGCCCTAATATCTTTGTACGCGGATTGCCAAGCACAAGTGATGCGGATTACATCACCATCTCAATTAACGGAATGCCGACTTACAATGATCCAACTTTGTCCTTTATGGATAACTCAACACTATTCCGCATTGATACTACCATCGATCACCTGGAAGCCCTGCGCGGCGGCCCAAGCCCGGTTTTCTCCAATGGACAAGTAGGTTTGACCACCAACTTTATTTTGAAAGAAGGCGGTGACACCAACGAAGGCAGCGTTAGTTACTCAACCTCCGATTATAATTTACAACGCTTCGATGGCGTTTATAGCGGAAAATTAGCCGAAGATTTTTACTACATGATTGGCGGCTATGTGAGTTCATCACCCGGTGTACGCGATGCTGGCTACGAAGCTGAACAAGGCCATCAGCTCACCATTAACCTCACCAAAAAATTGGAAAACGGCAAGCTCAATTTGTGGAATCGCTCCACCAATGATTATGGCACCTGGTATTTGCCGCAAATGCTGGACACCAAAACCATTAAAACTGGTTTGAAAGATGACTACACCCAAGTGGGCCCAAAAAATCGCCAAGTTACTATTTTGGCAAGCCAGCCAAATGGCAGCGGTGGATCAATCTATAAACCGGAAAACATTGATCTGGGGGACGGCCGTGGCTGGAATGGTGACATCACCGGCGGCTCCGTAGACCTTGAACTCGCAGACGGCTGGAACTTCGCAGATCGCTTTAGCCTTACCAAAGGCCAGGTTTTTACACACGGACTTGTACGCTCCCAATCCGCAAAACTGGTTAGTAGCATTACCACCAGCACCAATGTCACCACAGTGTCAGGTGCTCCTGTTGCCCCTACAGATGTAGTGCAATTACATGGACCATGGATTGTTGAAAAAGATATCCAGGATTTCAACAACGACATTAGCCTGAGTAAAAAATGGGACAGTTTTAAATTGACGTTGGGCGAATACAGCGCAGTCACCAGCACAAAAGATAACTGGGCGCTCGGAAAGTTCAAGTGGTATCAACTCAAACACGGCGGTGAACAGCTGGATCCAGCCACTATTCCAGATGTTAGCTGTCAGGCCGCAGATCAAGTGAGTTGTGGCTTCAGTTATGACCTCAACGCCTCAGGAAATACCCACGAAAATGCCTTTTACGTCGCCGGCCAAATCTTTATGGACGAGTGGACTTTTGATCTGGGAGCACGTACCGCCAAACGTGAAACCAATTACAGCAATGACAGTGGGGCTCTCGATGGAAAAATCGACCAGTTGGTAGAAGCAAGCCCAAGTTATTCATCTTATACAGCTGCAGCTAATTGGAATTTTTCCGACACCATGGGCGTATTTGCTCGTATTAACCACGGTTATCAATTTGCAGATCTGGATGATTACAGAGGCTTTTACAGTAGTTACCAAGCTGGTTCTGATTTGCTGTTAAGTGTAGATCAAGCAGAACTCGGATTTAAGTTTTCAGAAACAAACTACTCTCTCTTCGCCACACTCTTCAGCAACACCACAGATGGCCAAGCTGCCTGTACTGTTGGTTCGGGTATTTGTACCAGATTACAAACAGAAGCCCTGGGCTTGGAGCTCGACGGAAAATTAAAATTCGGTGGCTTCTCGCTGGATTTGAATGGCACCTTCCTGGATGCAGAAGTTACTAAAGACAACACAGCAGCAAGCGCGAAAAAAGGTAATACAGTTCCACGTCAACCGGGCGTAATGCTCCGCTTAACACCAAGCTACGCAGTAGATCTGGATGGCGTAAGCATTAACTTCTACGGTACATTGAGTCGAACAGGTGAGCGTGATGGCGATTACGCCAACAATGATTACGCCAAGCTTCCCGCATATACAAAGGAAGACCTGGGAATCATAGTTGACATCGACAAAATGAACTTCCAGTTATCCGTCGACAACGTTTCCAACGTAAAAGGCCGCACTGAATATGATCCGCGGGCAACCGATGGTTCCCAGTCAGCGCGACTGATTTATCCACGTAATATTAAATTTACGCTGGGCTACAAGTTTTAACCTGGAATCCAATTAATTAGCTGATTTCAAAAGATAGCTGCATAAATTGTCTCTCCGCTGGCTCCTCAGCCGCTTTTGGAGTGTATGAAAATACACTCCTTTTTTGCTTTTTATAAAACAGGATTTTCACAGAAGCGCAACACATCAAGTCCTATAAAAATAAACGACTAATTACCCACTCCAGTTTTTTAGAAAAACAAAAAAAGCAAGCGCACTGCTTGCTTTCATCTCAACATAAAAACTTATTAGCGATGATGTTCAAGAAACCAGGTATAAATATCCGGAGAGTATTTATCGTAAGCGGAGAGCCCCTGGTTCAGGGTTTTTAGCGGCAACACAATTTCGTCGATCACATGACCACCGGTTTGAAATACCGTTAATCTAGGTTTCTCTTTGGGCGCAGGCAAACAGTTATTTAGACGATTAACGACAGCGATTGATTCTGCTACAGGCACATTAGGATCATCTGCCGAATGGAACGCCCAGGTAGGGACATCTTTAAAAGCGCAGACATTATCTGCGAGATCTGCACCTGCCAATGTCGCAGCGGCGGCAACCTGATCTTGATAGACTTCAAGATATTTCCATATTTGCGACGCGCCCGCACTTAACCCGACCAAATAAATGCGTGAAGTATCGACTTTATAGGTGTGAATGGCGTAATCAATAAAGGTATGAACTTCCTCCGGTGTAACAATAAATGCGCACCGTTGCGGAAAAAGCACAATAAAATGCTGCGTGCCCTGCCCCTGTTCGGGATTGATCAGCGCCGTAAGACTTCTGTCCGGTCTGGTAGCATCCTGGCTCACGCTCAGCACCGAAAGATTCGCGCCTGCTTCCCCTGCACCATGCAAATAAATAATCAACGGAAATGTTTCTTCTGATGAATCACCATAACTGACAGGTAATCGCTCGTAATATCCCTCCCCAGAACTGGTCGACTCCAATGGCCTGGCGGTCAATGACGAAAAATCTCCGGCACTCACTCGCACCATGCGAACAACTTCAGCAGCAGCTATCCCACTGGTGTCGGCAACCTGGTATCGAATTAAATAGTCGCCCACCTGATTAACATTTATGTGATCCAGCCCTTTAACAACCACTTTACTGGAGATATCTCCATCTTGTGGATCAGTCGCAATTACACCAGCGTCAACATAAGGACTGTTCAGCGATTGCTGAATAACACTCAAACCCTTTAACTTTATGACCGGGCCGTCCTGATTAATATAAGAAGCTGCCGGCGCCGCGCATTGAACAGGTTGCAACCTTGGATCTTGCACATAAATGGAGGTTGGACCATCATTCTGCTTAATGGCTGTTGATGTACCACCACAGGCTTGCAAAATAACACTGATACCAACAATAAAACTGACGTTAAGATTTCCCGAAAAAAAATACCTATTCATATTTCCATCCTCACTTATTGACCGATAAAAAATATTGGTGAAAATAGAGAATAGGATTAGAAAACTTTAGCAAGCAAGCCTCTTTGGCATGAAATCGATTTCAACCAAAATGACGCTATGTAAGATTGGAAGATACTACTTTTTACTTTTCGTAATTTGTTGAATCTCAGAGAGATTTTTTTGTGCTGTTACACTGCCCAATGCAACGGCACGCTTGGACATTTCCTCCGCCGCTGCAAAGCGACGCTGTTGTTTATAGACCAGCGATAAATTATTCAGTACGCGTTGACGCGATTGCACACTGGGCAGCTTATCCAGTTCATTAACACCTTTGAGCAAACTCTTCTCCGCGTCCTTCATGCGGCCATTCTCAATAAGAAACCAACCATAGGAATTGTAGATAGTGTATTCATCTAACGGTGTACCTGCGACAGCCAAACGCTCTTTTTCCGCAATAGCTAACGTAAACCACTTGTCGGCGTTTTCTATATCTTTGGGTTGCCTGGACGGGCTTTGTGCGCGCTCAGCGCAGGCGAGTGCGAGCTGGTACATGGCGCGATAATATTGTGGTTCGCGTTTGGCAATGGGCAGGAGCAAGTTAATCGAATCGTCATAGCGCTGGGCAAGGCGCAAACTTTTAGCACTATCCACCGCCTGCGCATCAGCGCCTTTAAATTGCGGCTGTATAGGATCATCTGCCATGGTTAGCGGCGATAAAAAAAGAAGCCCGAAAACCAGCAGAATATTAAGGCGCTTCATCGCTACTACCTCCGGCATCGTTACTGCTTTTGGCAAGGGCGATATCGCGCTCGTTGATTAACTTGAACAGGGTATTCTCGTAGCTGAATTTCACTGAATCGCCAGGATTCAACACTATATCCGCCTCGCCATTTTCACCCATGATCAAATTAGTACCGCGCACAGAAACGGTCGGCGGAGGCAAATTAGCCAGTAGAGGTTTGGATGGGGAAATATGAATGCTGATTTGCGGAGGGTGTATCATTTTGAAAACTTCGATGCCGGCGGCGAGCCCCGAGCAACCCAGCGCAAAAATCATAAACTTATAGGCACCGCGCTTGCCTTCGCGAATTAACAGGAAGGAGCTGTAGAGCGTAAAACCAATCAGCCCCATGGCCCCAAGTTGTACAAGCTTGACGAGCAACGTTTCCATCTCGCACCTCCTGAGAAAATCCCTGAAGTATTGATCAAATTTTTATAGCTTGATCAATACAGGTTTACCACAGGTCCGCACCTATAGCTGTGAGATTTTCACCAGGAGCGCTATTTATACGCCACTATTTTACGCGAGGTAACGTTTTGCCAGATGCTCCTTGAAATAGTCCGTATTGAGCGACTCTCCGGTTGCCCTGCGAATCAATTCATCTGTGCTGAGCAAACTGCCCTGCGACCAGATATGGGAATTTAGCCAGCCAAAAAGTTCCGCCAGTTCCCCACGCGCGATTTTCTCATCCAACCCATCGATAGCGCGACGAGCAGCGGCAAACTGCTGGGCCGCATAGATAGCGCCAAGGGTGTAGGAAGGGAAATAACCAAAGGCACCGCAAGGCCAGTGAATATCCTGCATGCAGCCATCGCGATAATTTCCCTGGGTCGACAAGCCCAGATAAGCCTGCATTTTTTCATCCCAAAGCGCAGGAATATCGTCAACCTCTATATCACCTTCAATCAGTGCGCGTTCAATTTCGTAGCGCAAAATCACATGGGCGGGATAAGTCAACTCGTCGGCATCCACGCGAATAAAACCGCGCTCTACACGAGCGTTAAGGGCGTAAATATTATCGCTGGTGAAAGCGGCGTCCTGCTCACGCTGCAATAGTTGGCGAGCCATAGGTGAAAGCAACTGCGAAAACTCGCGCGAGCGTGCCAGCTGCATTTCAAAAAACAAACTTTGCGATTCGTGGATACCGGTCGAGCGCGCCTCACCCACAGGCAAACCGGCCCAAGCTTTGGGCAAGCCCTGTTCGTAGCGTGCATGACCAGTTTCATGAATAACACCGAAAAGCGCTTTCATAAAATCGCTTTCGTCATAGCGGGTGGTGATACGCACATCGCTGGGCACGCCACCGCAAAAGGGATGGGTGCTCACATCCAGGCGGCCGTGATCAAAATCAAAACCAAGCAAGCGCATGGCTGCCAAGCCCAATTCTTTTTGTTGCGCAGTGGCAAATGTGCCTTCGGGCAACAGGATGGTTTTACTCGCCTGCTGCGCTTGGGCGCGCTGGATAAAATCCGGCAACCAGGTTTTGATTGCACCAAATAAATTGTCCAGCATCGCACTGGTCATACCCGGTTCGAAAATATCGAGCATGGCATCATAGGGGCGCAAGCCGGTTTCTTCAGCGCGAATGCGTGCTTCTTCGCGCGCCAGTGCCACCACGCGAGTGAGATTAGGTTTAAAGCCCTCCCAATCATTGTTGCGGCGCTGCTCGCGCCAGGCGTGTTCGCAGGTGGAGCTGGCAAGGGATTGGGCCTTCACCAGATCATCCGGCAAAAGCGTGGCTTGTCTCCAGCAGCGCTTGATAGCCGCAAGGCTTGCGCGCTCATCAGCATCCAGCGTTTCTTGCTCTGCGGCCGCAATCCAATCTGCCAATTGCGGGGCGCAAGTCTGTTGGTGGATGAGCACCGATAGCTCTGCCATAGCGGCGCCGCGCGCATCATTACCGCCCTCGGGCATCATGGCCGCCTGATCCCATTCGCAAATGGCAGACAAGTGCTCCAGATGGGAAATTTTTTGAAAGTGCTGTTGCAGCTGTGCTTAGGACATAAACACTCCAACGATAAAAAAATTAATCGGCAGACATAAAAAAACCGCATTGATCCACAGCCTACTACTAGCTGTGAGCCAATGCGGCTTCACTGTTTACATCAGTGATTCAGCAATTCTTTAGCTCACCACTGATGCGAACACATCAAAATAAGTTGGGAAAGTTTTGGCGGTACATTTCGGATCATTGATACGCACAGGCACACCGCCGAAGGTTGCCAGCGAGAAACACATGGCCATGCGGTGATCGTCATAGGTATCAATCGCTGCATTGGGAATTAATTTATCCACTGGCGTTACGCGCAGCCAATCTTCGCCCTCTTCTACAATCGCACCCAACTTGCGCAGCTCGGTCGCCATGGCGGCAATACGGTCAGTCTCCTTCACGCGCCAGCTGGCGATATTGGTGAGGCGCGATGGGCCGTCGCAGAAAAGCGCTACTACCGCGAGTGTCATGGCGGCGTCCGGGATGTGGTTAAAATCGCGGTCAAATGCCTTGAGTGGCAGCTTGGGAGCAGAAGCTTCAATCCAGTTTTCGCCTTTGGTGATGTTTACCCCTATGGCTTCCAGCGCTTCGGCAAACGCCACATCGCCCTGGATACTGTTGGCGCCCACACCCTGTACACGCACAGGGCCGCCACCGATTGCACCGGCAGCGAGGAAGTAAGACGCGGAAGACGCATCCCCCTCGACAAACAAGGTGCCGGGTGACTTGTAGCCGCTACCGGCCGGAACGGTGAAACGCTCCCAACCATCGCGCTTAACCTCAACGCCGAATTGCGCCATCAGCTTGAGGGTGATTTCGATGTAGGGCTTGGAAATAAGCTCGCTCACCAGCTCGATATGAGTTTCTTTGCCGGTCATCGGCAGCGCCATCAGCAAGGCAGTGAGGAACTGGCTGGAAACGTCGCCACGGATTTTAATAGTACCGCTAGCGGCGATAGTCGCCGGCTTGATCAACAGCGGGGGAAAGCCCTCTTCGCCGAGATAGGTGACATCAGCGCCGATTTGACGCAGCGCATCCACCAGATCACCGATGGGACGCTCGTGCATACGGGCTACGCCGTGGAGTTTGTAGGTACCGCCACTCAGGGCCAAAGCCGCCGTCAGCGGGCGAAAGGCAGTACCGGCATTGCCGAGGAAAAGGTCGGCCTCTTTACCAGGAAAGCTGCCGCCAGTGCCGGTGATGCGGTAATCGTTATTGCCGGTTTGCTCAACACCTACACCCAGATCGCGCAGGGCCTCCAGCATGCGGTCGGTGTCGTCGGATTTGAGCAGATCGCGGATATCCGTAGTGCCCTGGGCCAGCGCGGCCAGCAGCAGAGTACGGTTGGAGATACTTTTGGAGCCTGGCAAATGCACCAGCCCCTGGGCGCGGGAATGAGGGGTTAAATCAAGAAATTCCATTGCAACCTTCTTGCTTCAAAAAATGTACTTGGCTAAGTAGATGGGTCTGAAAAAATACCCGCGCACTATACAGCATCTGCCTGGCGAATTTGTGATCCTGGGGAATTTGTATTCTTTGTTCCGCGCTAAGCTTATGAAAAATCTTTTGTTTTCAGGGTTGACAACCAGAGCCCTCATAGACAAAATACGCGCCCTCGACATGGCTAGATAGCTCAGCTGGTTAGAGCACAGCACTCATAATGCTGGGGTCGGCGGTTCAATCCCGCCTCTAGCTACCATATTGAAATGTAAAAAAGCAGTAGATAACCTCTACTGCTTTTTTATTTGCCTAAAGAAAAGTGACCCTCGCTAATCAGCCCGCAAAATCTCGACTCCCTTACTGCTGAATTGGCTGAGCGCCGAGTCATCCGTCTCCGAGCTAACCACCAATACCGACAAATCCTCGACCGGGATAATCTGGTAGGCAGCCGCCGCGCCGAGTTTTTCTGGCGATAACATCAACACCACTTCTGCCGCCCCGCGACAAAAAGCGCGCTTAATCGCCGCCTCTTCCCAATCCCCAGTAGTTACACCTGTCTCGGCCTGCACGCCGGTAGCACCGAGAAAAAACAAATCTGTGCGCAGCCTTGCGATGGCTTCTGCCGTTTCAGCACCTACCGCCACCTGGGAATGACGGAAAATTTTGCCGCCGATCAAGATGACCTCCACCAGCGGATGGTTGCGCAACTCAGCGGCTATCAAAGGGCTATGGGTGACAATCGTGCAAGCCAGATCTTTCGGCAAAGCGCGCACCAGCTGCAGATTTGAGGTACCGCCATCCACAGCCACTACCTGACCAGCCCGGATCAAGCCGACAGCCGCTTTGCCCATACTGACCTTGGCATCGGTGGAGATAGATTCCCGCCGTTCATAATTGCCAAGCGCGACCGACTTGGGCAGCGCACCGCCATGCACCCGCTGCACCAAGCCTTCAGCGGCCAGTTCGCGCAAATCACGCCTGACCGTATCTTCCGACACCAGCCATTCCTGACTAAGCACCGTGACGGAAACCTGCCCGCTTTCCTTTAAGCGATCCAGAATAATTTGTTTACGTTGCGCCGTGAGCATTCGCCAATCCTTACCCAAAAATCAAAATAATTGCACGAAAATGCATGAAATAGCAAATAAACTTTCATAAACAAGTAAATACAGGTAATATCATGCAAAAATTAGCACATGACTTTGCACGAAAGTGAATATTTGGAGGAAAGACGAGTGAATCCTGATATAGAAATCCTGAATACCGAACTACTCTCCGACAACTGGTACCGGCTGAATAAAATCACCTTTCGCCAGCGGGATGCCAAAGGTGGATGGTCAATCCAAAGCCGGGAAGCCTACGATCGCGGCAACGGTGCCACCATCCTGCTTTATAACCTTGAAAAGCAGACAGTGATTTTGACTCGCCAATTTCGTATGCCTACCTACGTCAACGGCAATGACGACGGGATGTTGATTGAAACCTGCGCCGGCCTGCTGGATGGAGATAATCCTATTGACGCGATCAAACGGGAAACCGAAGAGGAGACGGGCTATCGCCTGGGTGAGGTACAACCTGTGTTTGATCTTTATATGAGCCCCGGATCTGTTACCGAAATAGTTCACTTTTTTATTGCCCCCTATTCCCACCGCGAAAAAGTGTCCGAAGGCGGTGGGACGGGTGCGGACGAGCGCATTGAGGTTATGGAAATTCCGTTTAAGGAAGCCCTGGTTATGATCAAAGACGGGCGCATCAAAGATGGGAAAACCGTTATTTTGCTGCAGCACCTTTTGTTGTCAGCTATCCTCCCGGATTAGCCCCGTTCAATTTTTAACCCGCCGATTTTTTTCGACGATGGCGTAAATAATAAAACCGTAGGACACCCACTTGATCAGGTAGTAGCTGGGTGTCCCTTCTTGCATGTTAAATAGCGTCAACGAAATACGATTGGCGGCTTCGATAAAAAACGAAATCGCAAAAAACAAAAAAAATCTATCGTGTGTGCTGCGCCAAAATTTCACAAAGAAAAGCGCAACTATAAAAGAGCAGCAGGCGATTGCGCCTATTAACATATCATTCATCAGTGGGCCTATTCGTCGAAAATTAATCCGTATATTAAAAACAGTACCGCAATTAAGGCTACCGCCAATCGCCAGGTGAGAAGATCTATTCCAGGGAATACAAGCTTGTCCGCAATCACTAATAGATTATTTAGCGTCACCCCAACAAAACAAACACCCGCCCACAAGAGCAACCGATAGCGGCTGGTGAAATAACTGCGCAACAGTAAAACCGCGCAGGTGCCTGAGGTAAGCGCGCAGAGCGCATAGATAACAAACATTATTTGTCCTTGTTAAATTTGAACGCATCCGCAAACAACCGCACGCGGCCACTGCTGGTTTTAGCGTGAATCATATTGGTGACTTCGATCAAATGGCTGGAATAATAATCTGCAAGTTCAGCGATAAGTGCGCGCAACTCTTCTGACTCAGGGGCATAGGTAAATACACCTTTGCGCTCCATACAAATACCTGCTGCACGCAGATCAATTAGCATGTTGTCCGCCAGGTCCTCAGTAATATATAAACGCCGGGCAATAGTACTGGCATCCCACCCTTGCTCTGAATGTTGATGCAAGAGCAGAATGGCTTCCAGATGCGGAATTGATGCTATCGAATAAATAAAACGACGCAGTTCTTGATGTAAACCTGAATAACTCATGAGTAACTTCAACACAAAACGCTAAACATAATCCTTCCGACTCTTCGATCCATTATCTCCACTCCACTATTCTTACAAACGCCTCAGCGAATTTTGCGATAAATCCCCTGCTGGGCAGACACAATATCAAAACGCACAGCAGCTTCTGCGGGCTTCACCGTGGTAGCGCCCGGCAAACCGAGCACACCAAACACAGGCAGGCTATCGCTAAAAATTTGCAAGGCGCGTCGACGCAAGGCCGTTGCATATTGCGCGAGACCACCCGCACAAACGATAGCTTCAAATTCATTGAATGAGGCATCTGTGGCAAGGTCGTACTCAGCCCAGGTGACATGTTCGACCAGCCTGTGGCTAAACGCCGCTTCGCCATTTGCCTGGTGAATATATTTTTTCAGCGAGCCTGTGCCGCCCGCCAATACATAGTTATCCTGATAGCAGGCGAACCGCTCTTGCGGAAAATATCCGCTGCGCGCTTTTTCCAGCAAGTTGGCGCTGCGACTGGTGGCGTAGATATGGGTTTTATCGGCAAGGTTTTCTTCGCTTAACAAAATTGCCAAACTAAAAACATCTTCTGCCGCAACGCAATCGGCAATCCACAATTTTGGCGCTGGGCAAGAGCGCAACCAGGGCACCAGCAGCTCGCGCAATTGCAACAAACTTTTGGCTGGCGAAAAAAGCGCGGGCTCGCGCGCATCCAGGCTGTTCAGTAGCGCATCTATATAACCGGGATGGTGCAATACCAGATTTTGCAGCTCCGATACAGTGGTCACCTCGTGAATCAGCATAAATTCCTGCAAGCGCGTGCGCAGCCATTCAATATGATGGCCCCGGAAATCATCGCCAAAACGCTGGTAAATCGCCTCCAGCAAGAGCTTGATCTCCAGGGACTCTAGAGCATTAATGGGTTGGAGTGCATCCGACATCATCATAAAACCTAGTGCAGCCACACCCGCATCAACGACAATAATTGCGCAACATCCACCGGTTTGGTGATGTAATCCGATGCACCCGCCGCAATACATTTATCGCGGTCGCCCTTCATCGCTTTGGCGGTAAGCGTGATGATGGGCAGGGATTTAAAGCGCGGAATCTGGCGAATGGCGCGCATGGTGTCGTAGCCATCCATCTCCGGCATCATGATGTCCATCAGCACGATTTCGATGGAGGGATCTTTTTCCAGCACTTCAATACCGTCGCGTCCGTTTTCCGCAAAAGACACTTTCATATCGTGACGCTCCAGCACCGAGCTGAGCGCAAAAATATTGCGCAGGTCGTCGTCCACAATCAGCACGCTGCGGCCGGCGAGGCCGCTATCTTCCGCTTGCATGGCATCCATAATGCGGCGCTGTTGCTCTGGCATACTGGCGTGGGCGCGATGCAATAAGAGCGAGGTTTCATTGAGCAGCCGCTCGGGTGAGCGCGCATCTTTTACCACGACGGTTTTACCAATGCGTTTGAGTTTGGTGATCTCCTGGCGAGTGAGATCTTTTGCGGTGTAAACCACTACAGGCACATCGCGCAGGTCATCATCGCGCGTCATGGCATCCAGCACTTCAAAGCCATCCATATCGGGCAGGCTCAGGTCCAACACCACGCAGTCATAGGCTTTGGCTTTCAGGGCGGCGAGCGCTTCAGCACCTGTGGCTACCGGAGTGATTTGCACATCCGCTGTACCTATGAGTTCGACAATGCTGTCGCGTTGGGTTTGGTTATCTTCCACCACCAGCAGATTGCGTTTGCCGCGCCCCAGGTAGCTTTGGACGCGTTGGAATTCCGCTTGCAATCGCTCGCGGGTGACAGGTTCGGCCAAGTGCGAAATAGCGCCGAGACTCAAGCAGCGCTCGCGCTCCTCGTCCTGCAAGGCAGCATCATTGGGAGACAAGCTGGAAATAATATGAACCGGAATATGGCGAGTCGCCGGATCGCGCTTGAGCCGCTCAAGTGTTACAAACTTGTCGCCATCTTTGTATTCCAGACTCAGCAATATGGCGGACGGCAAATAGTCCCGCGCCAGGGTGAGCACCACGTCGCCATGGGAGCTGACGATGCCTTTAAGGTTATGTTCGCGCGCTATGCTGAGTAAAAGCGTAGCCCGCTCCTGGTCATCCTCCACAATCAGAACAGCCGGATCGCCCTGGTTGATATAGCTGCGGTCGTCAAAGGCGTGATCATTGAGTGATGGCGTTGCCGCTTCCTGGTGAACAGGCGTGAAGTCTGCGTAGACTGTGCCTTGCACCTCGGCATGACTGACCGAAGGCGGAAAGCTGGAACCGTACAAACTGGCCATTTGCGCGGCAGCATCCTGGTTACCGCTAAACTCAAGCGCACTGCCACGAAGGTAAGGCAGGAAGAGCGTAAAGGTACTGCCCTTGTCGACTTCGGATTCCACGCGAATCTCGCCACCCAGCAAACGCGCCAACTCACGGCTGATGGACAGGCCCAGGCCGGTGCCGCCATAGCGACGCGCAGTACTGCCGTCCGCCTGCTGGAAGGCTTCGAAGATCAACTGCAACTTGTCCGCCGGAATACCTACACCCGAATCGCTTACGGCAAACGCCAACACGGCATCGGCTTGCGACAGCGTGGGGTGATCCACCGTCCAGCCGGATTTGATCAAGCCGATACGTAATGTCACCTGGCCGCGACTGGTGAATTTGAACGCGTTGGATAACAGGTTTTTGAGGATCTGCTGCAAGCGTGTGGTGTCGGTCATCATGGATATCGGCAAGCTGTCGGCAAGATCCACCTGGAAGCCCAACTGCTTGGCCTCGGCCATATGGCGGAACGTGCGCTCCACATAGTTGCGGATAGTTTGGAAGCGATACTCGCTGAGCTCCAGGGTAACCGTACCTGACTCGATCTTGGAGAGGTCGAGAATATCGTTGATCAGGGTCAGCAAGTCGCTGCCAGAACCGTGAATAGTTTTGGCGAATTCCACCTGCTTGTCGGACAGGTTGCCACTGGGGTTGTCGCCCAGCTGCTGGGCGAGGATCAGCAAGCTATTCAAAGGCGTGCGTAGTTCGTGCGACATATTGGCCAGGAACTCGGATTTGTACTTGGACGAGAGAGCCAGCTGACTGGCCTTTTCTTCCAGTGCCATCTTGGCCTGTTCCACCTCGGTATTTTTGCGTTCCACCTCGATATTTTGTTCCGACAGCAAACGGGCTTTTTCGGCCAGCTCCTGGTTGGTTTGTTGCAGCTCTTGCGCCAGGGATTGGGATTGGGTCAGCAAGCTTTCGGTACGGCTGTTAGCCTCGATAGTGTTCAGTACGGCACCGATGGATTCCATCAATTGGTCGAGGAACGACAGGTGAGTTTCGGTAAAGCGATCGAGGGACGCGATCTCGATTACCGCCTTCACTTCCTGCTCAAACAGAATCGGGATAACCACAATATTGTTGGGCGCTGCCGAACCCAAACCTGACGACACCTGTATGTAATCTGTGGGGACATTGGTGAGCCAGATGCGCTGCTTCTCTTTCGCACACTGGCCCACAAGGCCTTCGCCCGGCAGGAATGACGTGGGCAATTTGCGGCTGGATTTGTAGCCGTAGCTCGCAATCATGCGCAGGCGCGCATCGCGATTGGAACCGTCCATCATGTAGAAAACGCCGTGATGCGCGCTCACCAGTGGCGCGAGTTCGGACAGGATCAGCGACGTTACGGTTTCCAAATCGCGCTGACCTTGCAGCAAGCGGGTGAAGCGCGCCAGGTTGGTTTTGAGCCAATCCTGGTCGGCATTTTTCTGGGTGGTTTCCTTAAGGTTGCGGATCATCTCGTTGATGTTGTCTTTCAAATCCGATACTTCGCCACGCGCTTCCACCTGGATCGAACGCGACAAGTCACCGCGGGTTACCGCTGTCGCCACTTCGGCAATTGCACGCACTTGTGTTGATAGGTTCGCTGCAAGTTGGTTTACGTTTTCGGTCAAATCCTTCCAGGTACCGGCGGCACCAGGCACGCTGGCCTGGCCGCCGAGCTTACCTTCCACACCCACCTCGCGGGCTACGGTGGTCGCCTGATCGGCGAATACCGCGAGTGTGTCAGTCATTTCGTTAATGGTGTTGGCGAGAGCCGCAATTTCACCTTGCGCCGCCACCGTCAATTTTTTCTTCAAGTCACCGTTGGCCACGGCGGTTACCACACCCGCGATACCGCGCACCTGAGCCGTCAAGTTCGCGGCCATAAAGTTCACGTTGTCGGTAAGGTCTTTCCAGGTACCGGCGGCACCTTCTACTTGCGCCTGGCCGCCGAGCTTACCTTCGGTGCCCACCTCCCTCGCCACACGCGTCACCTCTGACGCAAATGACGAGAGCTGGTCCACCATCACGTTGATGGTGTTTTTCAGTTCGAGGATTTCGCCTTTTACGTCCACGGTGATTTTTTTGGAGAGGTCGCCACGCGCTACCGCGGTGGTTACCGCGGCGATGTTACGCACCTGACCGGTGAGGTTCGAGGCCATAAAGTTCACGTTATCGGTGAGGTCTTTCCAGGTACCGGACGCGCCTGGTACGTTGGCTTGTCCACCGAGACGCCCCTCAGTACCCACCTCCCTCGCCACACGGGTTACTTCCGACGCGAATGACCGCAGCTGGTCCACCATGGTATTGATCGTGTCTTTTAATTGGAGAATTTCGCCTTTGGCGTCCGCCGAAATTTTCTTCGACAAGTCACCGTTGGCCACCGCTGTGGTTACGTCAGCGATGTTACGCACCTGCGACGTAAGGTTACCTGCCATGGAGTTCACCGAGTCGGTGAGGTCTTTCCAGGTACCCGCTACGCCCGGCACATTCGCTTGTCCACCGAGCTTACCTTCCGTGCCCACTTCCCTCGCCACACGGGTTACTTCTGACGCGAATGATGAGAGCTGATCCACCATCACGTTGATGGTGTCTTTCAGTTCGAGAATTTCGCCCTTCGCATCAGCGGTGATTTTTTTCGAGAGATCGCCACGCGCCACCGCTGTGGTTACCTCGGCGATGTTGCGCACCTGGCCCGTGAGGTTCGAAGCCATGAAGTTCACGTTATCGGTGAGATCTTTCCAGGTACCGCCCACACCTTTTACTTGCGCCTGGCCGCCGAGCTTACCTTCGGTGCCCACTTCCCTCGCCACACGGGTTACTTCTGATGCAAACGAGTTGAGCTGGTCCACCATCACGTTGATGGTGTTTTTCAATTCGAAAATTTCGCCTTTCACATCCACGGTGATTTTTTTCGACAAGTCGCCATTGGCTACCGCCGTGGTTACTTCCGCGATGTTACGCACCTGGCCCGTGAGGTTACCGGCCATGGAGTTCACCGAGTCGGTCAAATCTTTCCAGGTACCGGCGACACCCAATACGTTTGCCTGTCCACCGAGCTTACCTTCTGTACCTACCTCCCTCGCCACACGCGTCACTTCCGATGCAAATGACGAAAGCTGATCCACCATCACGTTGATGGTGTCTTTCAATTCAAGAATTTCGCCTTTTGCATCCGCGGTAATTTTTTTGGAGAGATCGCCCTTGGCCACCGCCGTGGTTACGTCGGCGATGTTGCGCACTTGGCCCGTCAGGTTCGAGGCCATGAAGTTCACGTTATCGGTCAGGTCTTTCCAGGTACCGCCCACACCTTTTACTTGCGCCTGGCCGCCGAGTTTACCTTCGGTACCCACTTCCCTCGCTACACGCGTTACTTCCGATGCAAAAGAGTTGAGCTGGTCCACCATCACGTTGATGGTGTTTTTTAATTCGAAAATTTCGCCTTTTACATCCACGGTAATTTTTTTCGACAAGTCGCCATTGGCTACCGCCGTGGTTACCTCGGCAATGTTCCGCACTTGCCCCGTCAGGTTACCGGCCATGGAATTCACCGAGTCGGTCAAATCCTTCCAGGTACCCGCCACACCCAACACGTTGGCTTGTCCACCGAGCTTACCTTCTGTGCCCACCTCTCTCGCTACCCGCGTTACTTCTGAAGCGAACGAGTTGAGCTGGTCCACCATCACGTTGATGGTATTTTTTAATTCGAGAATTTCGCCTTTCACATCCACGGTAATTTTTTTCGACAAATCACCGCGCGCCACCGCCGTGGTTACCTCGGCGATGTTACGCACCTGCCCCGTCAAGTTCGAAGCCATGGAGTTCACCGAGTCAGTGAGATCTTTCCAGGTACCCGCAACACCGGACACGTTTGCCTGGCCACCGAGCTTACCTTCCGTACCCACTTCCCTCGCCACACGCGTCACTTCCGATGCAAACGACGAGAGCTGATCCACCATCACGTTGATGGTGTCTTTCAATTCGAGAATTTCCCCTTTTACGTCCACCGTAATTTTTTTGGAGAGATCACCGCGCGCCACCGCCGTGGTTACCTCAGCAATATTGCGCACCTGGCCCGTCAAGTTCGAGGCCATAAAATTAACGTTGTCCGTCAAATCCTTCCAGGTTCCGCCCACGCCTTTTACCTGCGCCTGGCCGCCGAGCTTGCCTTCCGTACCCACCTCCCGCGCCACGCGCGTCACCTCTGACGCAAATGACGAGAGCTGATCCACCATCACGTTGATGGTGTTTTTTAATTCGAGGATTTCACCTTTTACGTCCACGGTAATTTTTTTGGAGAGATCACCCGTCGCCACCGCCGTGGTTACATCCGCAATATTCCGCACTTGCGATGTCAGGTTACCGGCCATGGAGTTCACCGAGTCGGTCAAATCCTTCCAGGTTCCTGCCACACCTTTTACTTGCGCCTGTCCACCGAGTTTTCCTTCCGTACCCACTTCTCTCGCCACGCGTGTCACCTCTGACGCGAACGACGAGAGCTGATCCACCATCACGTTGATCGTATCTTTGAGCTGGAGAATTTCCCCTTTTACATCCACGGTAATTTTTTTGGAGAGATCGCCGTTGGCTACCGCGGTAGTTACCTCGGCGATATTGCGCACCTGCCCCGTCAGGTTCGAGGCCATGAAGTTCACGTTATCGGTCAAATCTTTCCAGGTACCGCCCACGCCAGGCACATAAGCTTGTCCACCGAGTTTTCCTTCCGTGCCCACTTCACGAGCCACACGGGTTACTTCCGAGGCGAATGAACGCAATTGATCCACCATCGTATTGATAGTGTCTTTTAACTGGAGAATTTCACCGCGCACGTCCACGGTGATTTTTTTGGAGAGGTCGCCGTTCGCTACCGCCGTAGTTACATCGGCAATGTTGCGCACTTGCGAGGTGAGGTTACCGGCCATGGAGTTCACCGAGTCGGTGAGATCCTTCCAGGTGCCCGCTACACCCGGTACGTTGGCCTGGCCGCCGAGCTTACCTTCGGTACCCACCTCACGCGCCACGCGCGTTACTTCTGACGCAAACGACGAGAGCTGCTCCACCATGGTGTTCGCGGTAGAGGCCGAGCGCAGGAATTGCCCTTTCAGTGGCCGACCATCAACATCCAGCGCCATGGTCTGCGAGAGATCGCCCTTCGCCACCGCACCGATCACGCGCGCCATTTCTGTTGTAGGTCGCACCAGATCGTCGATCAGTGTATTGACGGAATTAACGATAGTGGCCCAGCCACCCGTCACTGTTGGAATGGTAGCGCGCTGTGTCAGCCGCCCTTCGCGCCCCACCACGCGACTAACATCGGTGATGCCCTTGGCGAGCTGCTCGTTGGATTCAATAATGTCATTGAGAGTATCGGCAATCTTGCCGGCGATACCCGTCCAATCCGACGGCATACGCGCGGAAAAATCGCCTTTCTTGAGTGCCATCAGCACATGCAACAGCGATTTTGCATCCAGTTCTTCGTCGTAATCTATGGGTGAATCTATCATCGTATCCAAAGTAGCAGTCTCCGAACTTTTATAAAAAATGTTGAGAGCAACCAAACTGGAATTGTTATTGTTGTCTGTTACTCGTCCTTAAAAGCTGCGTGGATACTTATCCCAGTATGCACAAGCTCTGGCCCAATATGCCCAAACTCGGGTAGAAAATAGCTATTGTTTTTTGGTGTTGCCAATTTATCGATTGGCGATGGAGAATTATTTTTTAACCTTACCAGCGGCCAACTTTATCGGCGCACCCACATGTTGACTTTGGCTATTGGCCGCTGCGAATTTAAAAAGAGTTTCAGCAGAGGCACCATCAACCGGAAACCGTGCAGCCCCCAAAGCCACAGAAATATTTACCGGCTTATCGTTAATCGTTGTGATCTCTGCCAGTGCTGACGCTATTTTTTTTGCAATGACAGAGAGCTGTTCCGGGTTCGTCACGTGCTTGATCCATAGAGCAAACTCATCGCTGCCAACACGGGCGACCACATCGCCCTCTGAAGTGAGCTGCACCAATTTTTCCGACACCTGCTTTAACAGCAGATCGCCGGTGGCGTTGTCATGTTGATTATTGATGCTTTTGAAGTTATCAATATCGCAATAGATCAGCCCAGCTTCACCAGTGGCCGACATCAGTTGGTTTTCCAACAACTGCAAAAACTTCTGGCGATTGAATAAACCTGTCAGTGAATCTCGCCCCACCAAATCCTGACCACGCTCCTCAGCTACACGTCGCTCGTCTATTTCAGTTTGCAGCTGGATATTCACGCGTTCCAAATCAAGCATACGCTGGTAACGCAGATCAGTATTAATCGCCTGGAGCGCTGCGGTTTTGCGCTGTAGCTCCTGGGTTTTTAAATTCAACTCAACAAACACAGCGACTTTGGTTTGCACGACTTGGGGGATAATGGGTGCAAATAAATAATCAGCACCACCTTTCTGGTAACCCTTCATACGATTTAATTCATCACCGTAATAGGCGGTAATAAAAATAATGGGAACAGAAGCGGAGCGCGGGTGGGAGCGGATGGCATCGGCAGTTTCAAAGCCGTCCATACCCGGCATACTGACATCAAGCAGGATTACCGCAAAATCATGCTTGAGTATTTCACGCAACGCCTCCTCGCCAGACTGCACCATAAATACAGTGTAAAGCGCTTCTTCCTCCGGGCCACTCAGAATGCTCGATAGCGCCAGAAGGGTTGAGGGGTCGTCATTTACGATGAGCACTTTCGCGTGTGGTGAAGAGTCAGCCATGAATCAGTGCCTCAAAGGGATAGTCATCGGAACGGCAATAGTAAGCCAAATTATATGGGGATTTCCATGACAATATTTGTGCGTAAATTATCCCACTGATTTTTATAAGTAACGGCACAGCGAAACGCCTGTTTTGAAAAAATTCTGGCGCATTTTTTACTACCAATAAAAAATGCGCACAACCGCTTCGCTATTGCGGCTCACCGCGATCCATTATCCAGGGCATGGCATACCAGAGATCACAGCGGTGATATTGCTCATAGTCCACAACCCCTTTTTCGCCGCTCCGTTGTGGACTCAATTCTATATATTGTTGCGTCTCGGCAAGGCTACTCCACAGCGGCAAGCCTTCGCCGTTAGGATTATTGTATTTGATAAAATTAGTCCAGTAACGAATCATTTGTTCGGATAAGCGTTTTTGTTCAGGTGTAAATTGCGCCGAACGAGGTTGCGCAGTGCCCGGCCACACATAAGGAATTTCTGCACTATGTGGGCTACCGAACTGAAAATTAAAATCAGTCACCGCAAAAGGTGCATTGGGATCGGCAAACTCGTAAAAGAAAACAGGTGATTGCGATGCAATATTTTTTGCCAATTGCATGCTGCTGCAACCACCAAGGCCGCGCATGCCGCTGTCGGTAATCAACTCGCTAGTAATATAGGGGTAGGGATTTTTTTCTTGCGCATATAAATCGCCATAGCGCTTGAGGATTTTCTCCTTTTGCGATGGCATCACCAATGTATTTAACCAGGCCTCAAATTTTTCGCGATCAACATGTTTAAAGGAGGGCCCGGCAATGCGGCCCTCCTCGCGATTAGCGCCGACCAATACGGGAATCGGCCGCCATTTTTTCTGCGCAATTAAATCGTAGGCAGTTTCGGGTTCTGTCGTCGGCGCTGCAAAACCGCCTGCAGCGACAATCTCACTGGACGCTTTATCACGCAGGCATTGGACGTCATTGCAATTAAGTTTTTGTGCGAGTTCACGAGCGCGGTTGTGCGCTTGTTCAAGCGTATCTATATCGTGCAGGCAATCATCGCTGGAAATAATCGCGCTGCGAAACAATCCCTGCGCATCCGGTGATGTCATTAACGGACAAAGCACAGTGCCGCCCGCAGATTCCCCACCCAGAGTTATTTTTCCGGGATCACCACCAAAGGCTCGCGCATTGCGCTTTGTCCACTCCAATGCAGCTTTTACATCCATCAACGCATAGTTTCCGACCTTGGAATTAACAGCATCCTTCGCAATCAATTCGCTATTCATAAAACCGAGGGCGCCCAGGCGGTAATTAATAGTAATGACAATAATATCGCCCTGCTTTGCTAACTCACTGCCATCTACATCGCTTGCAGATCCCGCGACGGCACCACCGCCGTGTACATAAAGATAAATTGCGCGCGAGGCTTTTGATTTTTGTGCAGGGCGATACAGGTTAAGGTAAAGGCAATCTTCATGCTCCACTCCCGTTGCCAAACCTTTTTGCGATTGCGGGCAACGAGTTGGTAACACAGAAGCATCGCGCACCCCTTGCCATTTTTTCGGCTTTTGCGGCGGAGCCCAGCGCAGCTGTTGTACCGGCGGAGCGGCATAAGGCAAACCAAGAAATTGTTCTACATCTTGCCGCACTGTGCCTTTAGCACTGCCGGTATCGAGTTTAATAACGCCGTCGGCAAAGCAGTGATTACTGATAATTGCCAATAACAAAAAACCAATGCGAATCATCGTGCAAGGGCCTCGCGAAATTGTTCACTGTCCAACGCTTTTTGCCAGCGGCACACCACTATGGTCGCCACAGCATTACCAATAAAGTTGGTGACCGCGCGACATTCAGACATAAACCTGTCTACGCCCAAAATAATTGCAATGCCGGCGAGCGGAACACTGGGCACTATAGAAAGCGTGGCCGCCAATGTAATAAAACCCGAGCCGGTCACACCGGCCGCACCTTTGGATGAAAGCATGGCCACCGCGAGCAATAATAATTGCTGCTCAAGGCTCAATGGCGTATTGGTTGCCTGGGCGATAAACAATGCTGCCAACGACATATAGATGTTGGTGCCATCGAGATTAAAGGAGTACCCCGTAGGCACCACCAGACCGACCACCGAGCGCTGGCAACCAGCCTTTTCCAATTTTTCCATTAAACTCGGCAAGGCGGACTCGGAAGACGATGTACCTATCACCAATAAAATTTCGCTTTTGATGTAAACCAATAAGCGCCAGAGTGAAAAACCACTAAACGCACAAACACTGCCCAGTACCAGCGCAATAAAAACAGCTGAGGTTGCGTAAAAAGTTCCCACCAGCGCCGCCAGGTTAATTACCGACGCTATGCCGAATTTGCCGATAGTAAAAGCCATTGCACCAAAGGCACCTATGGGTGCAAGTTTCATCAGCACATCCACCACTTTAAAAACCACCTTGGCGATAGCGTTGAAAAATCCCAGCGCCGGCGCCGCTTTTTCGCCGACTAATGCAAAGCCAATCCCGAACAATATGGCCACTAACAACACTTGCAAAATATTGCCATCCACAAATGCGCTGGCGAGTGAGTTGGGTACTATGCCAGTGATAAAGCCGACCACTGTCATATCGTGGGCTTTATCGACATAATCTTTCACCGCGTCGGCTTTGAGGCTGGCAGGATCGACATTCATACCTGCGCCCGGTTGAATCCAATTACCAATCACCAAACCTACCACTAACGCGAGGGTGGAAAAAAACAGGAAGTAAGCGAAAGTCTTCACTGCAACTTTGCCCAGGCTTTGCAAACTGCCCATACCCGCAATGCCAGTCACTATGGTGAGAAAAATCACTGGCGGAATCACCATCTTCACCAGCTTGATAAACACGTCGCCCAGCGGCTTCATAGCCACAGCCCATTCAGGTGAAAAATGTCCGAGGGCAACGCCAGCGACTATCGCGACTATGACTTGCATATAGAGATAGCTGCGCTTGGGTGAGGTCGCCACATCGGCTTGGGAGGAAAATGCCATAGGGTTAATCCTTATTCATTATTAATATGTCGGGCCATTATCAGCAGGCCAATTCGAGCGAGCAATAACAGACTTGGCAATCCGTTAAGTAATCGATTGTAAAAAATGAGGGGCTTACCACTTAGACTCCATAAAACGTTAGCTTTTCATTCCTTTTTTTGCGTTCTGATAAAAACATTTTGCACATTGGCGTCTATTCGAACTCGGGAGCAATAAAAATCACCTAGATTGTGGTGGCTTCATTTGCTAATAAAACCTGACAACAGAGGCTTACAATGAACTTTACACGACGCGATTTCCTTTCCACACTCTCCACCGTCTCTACCCTTGGGGCCGCCAGCACCCTGCCACTTGCCCCCAAACTCCTCGCCGATAACACTACCTTGGCCAATACATCCAAACCAGGTGCAAGTTGGTTTAGCTCTGCGCCCGGCAGTTTTTGGCAAGAGCGCCCCAACCCGGCCTGCAGCCCCATCATAGATCGCAATATTTTTGCCTATGATTTTGAAATCCAGCCCGACAAGCCCCAGCAAACCATAGAGGGTTTTGGTGCGGCCTTTAGTGAAAAAGGTTGGGAGGCACTTAGCAAACTTGATCTGGCGCAGCAGAAAAAAATCCTGGAGTTATTGTTTGATAAACACAGCGGCGCCAATTTCAATCTCTGTCGCACCCCCATAGGTGCGAACGACTTTGCCCTCAAGTGGTACAGCTATGACGAAGCAGATGGTGATTTCGAGCTGAAAAAATTTTCCATCAAAAATGATTTGCAGACGCTGGTTCCCTTTATCAAATCAGCACAGGCGATTCGCAGCGATCTCAAACTTTGGGCCTCGCCCTGGAGCCCGCCAACCTGGATGAAGCGCAACAAACACTACGCCATGACACCCGCCTGGCCCGGCGGACTTGAGAACGGCATTAAACCAGAACAAGTTGGGCAGGAAGGCAACGACTACTTTATTCTCGACACCAACTATATTGCTGCCTATGCCAAATACTTTAGAAAATATGTGGAGTCCTACAAAGCCAAAGGTATCGACATTATTGCGGTAATGCCGCAGAACGAATTCAACTCCGCGCAGCCTTTCCCCAGTTGCTGCTGGACGCCCCAGGGTCTTGCACAATTTATTCCCGCGCTTGCAGAGGAAATGTCAGGGCTGAATGTCGAAGTGCTACTGGGCACACTCGAGCGCGGCAATATGGATTTGGTTCGCCAGGTACTCGGCGATCCACGCTGCAAAAAGGTGATTAAAGGTGTTGGCATACAATGGGCCGGCAAAGGCACTTTGCCGTTTTTAAAACCCGCCTATCCCGATTTAAAAATCTGGGGTACAGAGCAGGAATGCGGCAAGGGCACCAACGATTGGCACTACACCAAATATGCCTGGGGTTTGATCAAGCAGTACATCAAAAACGGCGCTTCTGTGTATCAATACTGGAACATGGTGTTAAGTAATGATGTGCGCAGCACCTGGGGCTGGCCGCAAAACTCGCTGGTTTCCATCGACACCGACAAAAAAACCTTCCGGCTGAATCCTGAGTATTACCTCATGCGTCACCTGAGCGCCTATGTGCAACCAGGTGCACAACACTTGCCCACCTCGAGTTTTACCGGCTATGAAAACCAGTTGGCTTTTAAAAACCCCGACGAGTCACTGGTGATTATGATCCAAAACGAGATGGCAGAAGAGCTGCTGGTCAAAGCCAAAATCGGCAACAAAATATTGCCCATGGCGCTGCCGGCGGATTCGCTCAACACCTTGGTCATACCCAAAGCGGATTACGCGTAGCTGGAAGATCCGACCAAATTGCCCGGCAGGGCTTTTGGTCGGAGCAAATTTCGGTGAGAATCTCTTACACCCTCATAACAACACTCTTCATAACAACAAAGGTATAGCCGTGGCAGAGTCGCTCCAGGAATTATTTAACACCCTTCCCCAAACTGGTCGCGTGCGCTGGATAGGCCTGCGCCCGGAACGCAAAGCCCCCATTGTCTCGGTCATCTCGGTAGAGGCAATTGCAGGCAAAGGCTTAACGGGCGATAGATACAACAGTAAAAACGGCAAGCGCCAGGTCACTTTGATACAGGGTGAACACTTAACTGCTATGGCCTCATTGTTAGGACGCGACCAGCTCGAACCAGAACTATTGCGCCGCAACATTGTGGTTACGGGCATCAACCTGATTGCGCTCAAAGATAAACAATTCCGCATAGGCGGCGCATTGTTGGAGTACACCGGCCTTTGTCATCCCTGTTCAGCGATGGAAGCAACCTTTGGTCCGGGTGGCTACAACGCGGTGCGAGGGCATGGCGGCATTACTGCGCGCATTATCGAAAGTGGCAACATTGCCTTGGGTGATTCAGTGGCGGCAGAGAGATTATTGCTGGTGGAAACAGCGAAGGAAGATTTGGAGCAGGCCTGAACCTGCTCCGCCATCAGAAAAACTATTTAGAAGCGATAATCAACAGTGGCGCTAACAGAAGAGAAGCTGATGTTCTGATTATCAAATTCCTGGAACTTGTTGGGGTAGTAACTACCTTTACCATTTGCCAGAATTTTGTATTCCAGATTCAGGTTGAAGTAATCGTTGATGATAAAACCAACACCCGCACCATAAGAGAGGCCATTCAGGTTGTAATTACCTGCTTCGGTTTCCAGATCCAGATGGGTGTAACCAAGCAGCAAATAGGTTTTACCTACAGAGTTGGCGCTCTCGGTACGATAGTAAACAGATTCGAAATTGCTGATCTTTTGCTTTTCGCTGGAGCTACCTACACGTATCTCACCACCGATATAAGCATTGTATTTGTAACCGCCGAAGAGCTCGACGGGGGTAAATTCTGCAGAGTTGTAATCATTGCGAGTCTTGGAGGCACCACCACCCAGATAGAAACCGCTAAGGGAAGAGGTATCCGCATAAGCCAGGGAGGCAGCGGAAAGCGCGAGAGCAGCAACCAGAGTTTTTTTCATCGCTAAATATCCTTTACTGGAACTTTTTAATGTAATGGCTTGATTCTACTCGTATAAAGACAGGCATTTCAACCAAACAGCGCACAGCTGTACAGTTATAGACGTCACCGTCACATAATACAAACTTGTCAGAGCAACCCGTGAGCTCCCTCCCATACCAGTTTTACGCCAGCTAACAATAAGAGGCCGTAACTAACCACATAAAACGTACGATCAGACACCTTATTGTGCAGATAGACGCCCAGTTGCACCCCCAATGGCGCCAGCGGGAGCAACACTAAAGAGGTAACGAACGATTCCGTATTGATCTGCCCCAACCAGGCATAGGGGATCAGCTTGATAAAGTTGATGATCGAAAAGAAGAGCACCGTAGTACCCACCAACGTGGTTTTGGGCAAGTGCTGTGGTAGTAGATAAATCGCCACCGGCGGACCGCCAGCGTGGGCAATATAGCTGACATAACCGGCAATTGAGCCCCAGAAACCTCCACGAATATGGCTGGCAGGCTGTTGTTTCATAGCCTCGAGAAAGTGCTTGCCCCACAGATAATGGCCAACAAAATAAATAGAGAGCAGGCCCACCAGCATGCGCACAAAGTCCGCATTGGTGATGGTGTACGTCATAGCGCCGGCTATTGTTCCCAACATAGCCCCCGGCATCAGGATTTTAAGATTTTGTTTATCCCAGGTACCGCGAAAACTCCACAGACTCACAGCATCCATACCGCACAGAATCGGCAGCAATATAGCTGCCGCCAAACGCGGGTCTATGGCCAAGCTCAGCAGCGGCACCGCAAGTGTACCCAAGCCACCACCAAAACCGCCCTTGGACATGCCCACCAAAATCACCACAGGCACGGCGAGCATATAAAACGAAAGATCACTGATCATAAACAACTGCCCAAGTCCCTCAACCAAACTTTTTATCAGCGACAAACGCGTTGCTGCGGCGCTCTTCACCAAACGTCGACATGGGGCCGTGGCCGGGAATAAAGCGTACCTCATCTCCCAAGGGCCAAAGCTTGTTGCGGATGGAATTGACCAGATCCTCGTAATTGCCGCGCGGAAAATCGGTGCGACCTATGGAGCCGCGAAACAGTACATCACCTACCAACGCCAGTTGCGATTCGCGGTGATGGAAAATAATGTGGCCGGGGGTATGACCCGGGCAATGATAAATCTCCAGTGTCACCTTGCCGAAAGTCACCGTTTCGCCCTCATCAAAATAGCGCGCGGGCACAAAAGGCTCGGCGCTACCAAATCCCATCATCTGGGCTTGCTGGGGCAACATTTGCAGCCAGAAGAGGTCATCTTTATGAGGTCCCTCAATCGGCAGGCCAGTTGCGCTGGATAAGGCTACTGCACCGCCAACGTGGTCGAGATGTCCGTGGGTTAGCAGGATTTTCACCAGCTTCACACCGCGCTGCGCTATGGCCTGCTGAATGCGCACTATGTCGCCGCCCGGGTCCACCACAGCGGCCTCAAGGGTTTCATCGCACCAGAGCAGGGAGCAATTTTGTTGGTAATGGGTAACAGGGATAATTTGATACTGCAACACGGGTTCACCTGAGGTTTGTTTTATCCAAGCCGCTGATTTTGCAGGGGCCTGTGGTTTTGAGAGGGGTTTTTGATAAGATGCCGCATTTTACCTTGCGCCCGCGATAATAGCTTTCGCCGCCTTTCGGTTTACGAGCGGTTTACAAGCCCGGGCTTACCAATAGGCACAGCTTTATGAATGACAAATTGTTTATCCGCTTGCAGCATATGGTGCCCCAGCACGCGCTTTCGCGTTTTGTTGGCCGTATCGCCAACTGTACCAATCCACTGGTTAAAAACACCTTCATCAAATGGTTTGTAAAACGCTATCAAGTGGATATGTCGCTGGCTGCGCAGGAAGATCCTCTCGCCTACGCCAACTTCAATGACTTTTTTACCCGCGCATTAAAGCCTGGTATTCGTCCTATTGCCGCTGAGCCAAGCGCGATTGTCAGCCCTGCCGATGGCGCGATTAGCCAGCTGGGAAAAATCGTTAACGGTCGCGTATTCCAGGCGAAAGGTCAGGATTTTTGTGTGGAAGAGTTACTGGGCGGTGATCGTGAGCTGGCCGAGCAATTTACCGATGGCGATTTTGCCACCGTCTATTTGTCGCCCAAAGATTATCATCGCGTGCATATGCCCTATACCGGCAAGCTGGTGAAAATGATCTCTATTCCCGGCGACCTTTTTTCCGTGAATACCGTGACTGCCAGCAATGTACCGCGCCTGTTTGCACGCAATGAGCGTGTCGCCGCTATTTTTGAAACCGACATAGGCCCCATGGCGGTAGTTTTGGTAGGTGCCATGATTGTGGCTGGTATCGAAACCGTGTGGCAGGGCCAGCTGGCCCCCATGGGCGGTCGCGACGTAGAAACCTCGCTTTATCCCTACCAGAATATTGTGCTCAACAAAGGCGATGAAATGGGCCGTTTTAAACTGGGCTCTACCGCTATTGTGTTATTCGCCAAAGATAAAATCCGCTGGGAGCCGCAATACCAGGAAGCGACGCCAACGCGTATGGGTGTCACTATCGCGCAGCGCCAATAAGCAGCGAGAAACACTTCCAATGCGCAGAAAAACAGCGACTTTGGTCGCTGTTTTTATTTGGGGCTGGTGATTTTTTGCAGCAGCTGTTGAAAGCGCGGCTCGTTGCGCAAAGGATCGTAGCGCGGATCAGTCACTGCGCAGAGCAAACGAAATTGCCGCTTTTCATAGGCTTGCTCAAGATAATCCATCGCCATATCTTTTTCCCCCAAGGCTACTGCATAACGCGCCCAGGATAAGGGCGGCGTGTATTGGCCCACATCAGCGTCTTCTTTGTGAGCGAGCAACCAGGCGTACACAGCTTTTAGCCCACCCTGCTGAAATTCGCGCTCCAGCTCGGATTTTTTAACCGGTGAATAGTCGCGGCGATTAAAAAACCATTGCATGTGCTCGTAAGCTTTTTGTTCATTGCCCATCTGGTAATAAACGTTTTGCGCCGCCGTATGGAAATAGCTGTCCTCCATTTCGGTAGTGGCAATGCGGTCCAACTCATGGGCGGCCAACTCGTAATTGTGTTCCAGTAAATAGACCCACACCAGATAAGTGTAGGGATAGGTCAGCGGATTAGTCGCACGCGCCAAGGCTATTTGTTCGCGCGCTTCGCCAAAGCGTTTTTCCACCAGCAGCAGTTGCTCGTATAAAAAATGGCAGCGATCATCATTCGGGTTGAGCGCAAGACTTGCTTTGAAGTGACCTTCTGCTGTGCGGAAATTACGATCGTGACGCATAAACAAAACGCCCAACCACATGTGCGCCCGCGCCAACTGAGGATTTAACGCCAACGCCTGCGAAAGCAAACCACGCAATTCTTTATAGGTATCCGTATCACTTACAAGGACTTCACCCAGCAATTCGATCTTGGCTTCGGCAAGCCCGAGATAAGCCAGGTCATTGGTGGGATCAAGCGTTATGGCCCGGCGAAATAGCGGCACCGCTTGTCGCATATCTTCGTGACTGTGACTTGCCAACAAGGCGGCGGCGCGCTCATAAGAATTGGGGCTATCAATAGCCGCCTCAACTGCCGGCGCTCTATGGCTATAGGCTCCCAAGAAGTAACAGCCAATCCCTAACGCCATCACCAACAATATGGTCACTGGCTTGAGCAAAAGAAGCCCGCCCCTTTTTTCTATCACCGATGCAACAGGCACTTGTAGCTCTGCTGCCTCAACCTGGGAGTCACGCGCTTGCCAGATATATTGGTAACCCACGCCGGGAATGGTTTTGATATAGGTGGGAGAGCGAGGGTTATCATCAAGGATTTTGCGCAGCTGGCTGATCGCCACTGCCAAACTATCCTCATTCACTACTTTGCGCGGCCATATGGCTTTGAGGATTTCATCCTTGCCCAGGATTTGTTGCGGGCGCTGTAAAAAGTACACCAGTAAGCTGCATAGCCGGTATTCCAGATCCACACACAGACTACCCTGATTAAGCTGGTTGCTGTGGGCGTTGAGAATCCAGGGACCTAATACATAAATGGAGCTTTCCTCGCGTGCAGGCTCGGTCTGTGAGGACACCAGTTGCAGTGATACCGCCATATAACCACTCTTATTATTGGCGTCCGCCTGGCGGACATTACAGATACTCGGTTAAACCGATCTGCCCATTATTCTCATTGCCACCTGCCTTTACCACCGATAAACAGTGGATTTAATAAGCCTTTAACATCCTTAATAAGCGTTTGCGCAACAGCTTGCCTATGCTGACCCGGTGCAATCGTTAGGTTGTGCATTACCTGGCTGGCGCAGGCAATTTGTATGTCCATGCCAATCGGTAGATAAAGCCAAAGCTTGGGCCGAGGGGCAACCCCGGCTCTTTTTTCGTCTGAATTGTATTCACCGGAAATCACCATGAACCCGTGTATTTGCATACTCATCGCCATCTGTGTTTTAGCCGCCAGCAATTGCATGGCCAGGGAGATTCAATTCAACGGTGATCAGTTAGTAAAACCCGAGGGATACCGCGAATGGATTTACCTGGGCACAGCACTCACGCCCCATGATCTCAACAATGGCAAGGCGAGCTTCCCGGAATTCCATACGGTCTATATGAACCCCGGCGCCTGGCAGCGCTGGAAACGCACCGGCGAGTTTGCCCAGGGAACCGTCATCGCAAAAGAATTGACTAGTGTGGGCGACCATCAGGCCGTCAGCGGCAAAGGATATTTTCAAGGGGAGTTTTCGGCGCTGGCGATTGCCGTCAAAGACAATAAACGTTTTGCAGGGGAACCGGGTGGTTGGGGTTATTTTGTTTTCGATAAGGCGGCATCGCCCAAGACAACCGCCAGTGCGCGGCCGACGACAGCCTGCGCCAGCTGCCACCACGCCAATGCGGCACAGGATCTGGTATTTACCCAGTACTATCCTGTGCTGCGCGCGGCGGCTGGTGGCCAATCACAACATTAATTGACAGTTTTTTTGGCGTCGAGCTTTTTGCGCAAGCGGATGTTGATCATCTCCACGCCCAGCGAGAAAGCCATGGCGAAGTAGATGTAACCTTTGGGCACATGCACGTTAAAGCCTTCCATGATCAGGGTTACGCCCACTATGACAAGGAAAGCCAGCGCGAGGATTTTTACGGTTGGATGACGCTCAACAAAGTCGCTGATAGGTTTGGCGGCAAACATCATTACGCCTACAGCGATAACAATGGCTGTCGCCATCAGGGATACCTGGCTCACCAGGCCCACGGCGGTAATCACCGAATCCAGGGAGAAGACTATGTCGAGAATGGCAATCTGGATCAGCACCAGCCAGAAGTTGGAGCTACCGCTTTTCAGCTCTTCAGACTCATCGCCACCTTCAACGCTTTCGTGGATTTCTACGGTCGCCTTCCACAACAGGAAGAGACCTCCTCCGATGAGAATCAGGTCGCGGCCCGAGATGGGATAACCGAAAGGTTCAACAAATGGATGGGTGAGGCTCATCACCCAGGACAGCGAAAACAACAGCCCCAATCGGGTCAACATGGCCAGAGCCAAACCACCGGTACGCCCCAATGCGCGCTGGTTTTCAGGCAGGCGCCCCACCAGAATGGACAAGAAAATAATGTTATCTATACCCAGCACAATCTCAAGGGCGGTCAGGGTGGCCAGGGCGACCCAGGCCTCCGGGCTTGCGAGCCATTCAAACATGGTTGCACTCTCACTCAATAAAGGATTATTTATCAGGCACTTGCGCCAATTCTATTCATGGGGAGTGATTGTACCCTGCGAACTATGGGCAAGGGCAAAGACTTTTAATCAAGTGGCGGTAATCGACGCAGAATTTCACCGAAGCAATTCAGGCCAGCAAATGCCAGCCACGGACTCAGGGCTTTTCTGCACCCAATTGGCTGTTGCTCACAAAGGCCACGTAGCGGCCATTGGGCGACCAGGAAGGGACGTTAAAAGTGCCCTGTCCACCATAGACATAGGCAATGACCTTGGGTTCGCCGCCTGTGACGGGCATGGAGCGGAGATAAACTTGCTGGTAGTAAGGATGTAACTCTGGCGAAACCTCGGGTAAAAACGACAAAAATGCCAGTTGCTTGCCATCAGGTGATATATGGGGAAACCAATCGTGAAAACTATCGTTGGTGATTTGCTTGGGATTTTTGCCATCCGCATCCATTCGCCACAGGTGCATACCACCACCGCGGGTAGAGTTGAAATAGATATGCTTGCCATCCGGCGTGTATTCGGAGCCATCATCCATGCTATCGCCAAAGGTCAGCTGGACCTCACCACCAGAGCCATCACTATTACCGCGGTAGATTTTAAATTTGTCATTGCGCCTGGAGGTATAAAGAATATAGCGCCCGTCGGGTGACCAACCGTGCAGATAGGAGGGCGCAGTAAATGTCAGCTGCAAAGGCTCTGCCCCGTGGCCCGTGCCATAACCGGTAATGGGCAATTTGTAGATCGTCCAACTGTCTGTTACCGCCGAATCCAGATGGGTTATGCCCAGGGTTTTACCGCCGTAGGACACCACATGGTCATTGTTAGTCTTGATCTCAAACCCCGTATTCACCATCACGATTTTTTTACTGGGCAAATGGAGTTTGTAAACGCGATTGGCGGAGTCGTAAATGATGTTGTCGCCGTCGGCCGTCCAGTTGGGGGCCTCAATACCTGCGGCGGTTTCATAGATAACACTGCGCTCACCGGAAACTACATCGAGAATTTCCAGGCGACTGCCAATGTAGTCTTTGTAAGGCACCAGGCCTTTCCAGGCCGGGATAATCCAGCGTAGGTTGCGCATTTCCAGCGGAGTTTTATCCCCCGCGGCAAAGCTGCGGTATACGCCGACATCCAGCGGCATCGCCTGGGGTAAAGGTACACGACTGAAGACCTGGAGAGGCTTGCCAAAATTGGCGGCTGAAAAGATCAGCTCTTTATCGCGACGCTCAAGCTGGAAGACATCGGGATTACGGATTTTCGCAAGCTGCGGATAAATAGCTTTTTTGTCCCGACAGGAGATAACGGCCACATTGCCATTGTTATCCAAACGAGTTTTTAGGGAGAGCCCTTCGCTGGCAATAGTTTCAACCTGTAGACCAAATACAGCACGACCGGGCGGCAAAGCGCGCAATTGAGTGGAAAGAATAAAGTCATTGGCGAAACGACGGTATTGAAAACCATGGGTATCGGCAGCCGGGCCGGTGCTATTCCAATAGTAATTGGTCTGGGTATTATCCAGGCGCAAATCGCCTGCTTCGCCTTTTACACCGTCAAAAATGGTTGTGTTTTTCTGCTGCACCTCAAAGGAGCTGGCCACTGCCAACTGGGCACAGAAAAAACATGAGGCAACCGCCAGAATCCGTCGCCATTGAGAAAACACAACCATGAACAAACCCTTAGAAACTGCATAGACCGACCTTGCAGTCTGCAATCCAACCCCTACAAAAGACGAGATTATTTTAATAACTTTACACAGCCCGAAGATCCCCCTGAAGATCAAGAGGCAGATCCATTGACAGCCCCGCCAACAGTGAGTATTGATCGAAGAGGACAATAAAAAAGCCGCCATGACTGAACCACGGCGGCTTTCGCAAAGAGAGAAAATCCTAACCTTTGAGTCGACTGAGTAGCGCCATCAAACCGGTTTTCTCGGTTTTCATCAGATACTGGTCGCGAATATCGGAAATATTCACGTCGTAACTGCCCGGCTCCAAATCGCGAGCAATTTCAATTTTTTCAATTTCATAGCGGGTTTTCTTGCCGGAATCTATCAGCGCCTGCTTGCGCTTGTCATCTTCCGACAGGTCGAGCAGCACATACTCGGGGAGCTGTTGCTTGAGTGAATCCAGAACCACCATGACCTTGGGCTTAAGGCGGCGCTCGAAGTTTTGCTCTACCACCACAGCCACTTCGCCGGTACTTAATTCCACCAAGGTACCCGTGGGATACAAACCTATGGCGCGGATAAATTCCACCACCAGCTCCTCCTGAAACTGGATATTGCGCAACTCATAGAGCTTGGCAACGGCCTTGGAAGGCGCTATTGGATGGCGAGACCCACGAGGATTGGTCACATAATCGTAGAAGGTCACGATACCGGCAATCTTACCGAGCAAGGGAATTTTGTCGCCTACCAGATGGCTGGGGAAGCCGCTACCGTTCAAACGCTCACAATGGGTCTTAACCACACTGATTACACGCGGCTCAACGCCGGGCGTCTGACGCAAAATATCGCAACCTATTTCAACAAAGGTTTCAAATATGCGTTCTTCCTCAGCGCTGCGATCAGCTTTGATCAACAAGGCCGCATCAAGCTTTACTTTACCTACGTCTTTTAAAAGCACACCCATCGCCAACACATCCAAATCGCGCTTGGGTAAACCAATGTGACGACCAAACAAAATGGCCCACACGGATGAACGTACAGCATGGCTATAGGTGTATTCGTCTTTTTCCTGAACGCGCGACAACCAGGTAAAAGCATCGGGGTTGCGCAGCACGCTGTCCACCATCTCGCTGGCAACCTTTTTGGTCTCTCCCAGTGAAATGTTCTCCAACTGCTGGTTCTCCAGCATATGAATGACCTCAACCACAGCACCGTAGACCTTCTGGTGCAGCTGTTTGGCCTTTTTCACTTCTTTTTGCAACGGCTGGACTTCGCGGTAGACGCCGCGCTGGATTTTGAGGGGAGCAATAGGCTCATGGACTATGGCATTGTCGCGCTCGCGACTGGTCGCAACTTTGCTTTTTGGTGTTTTATCGAGGCGCTTAAGATTGGCGTTGATGGGGCCGCGGCCACGCTCAACATCTATATAGACATAACTGCAAAGGCTTTTGAGCTGGTTAACTTCCTGCAACTCACGCAGGTAAAAGCCTTGCAACGGGAAAGGCGTTTGCGACCAGGGACGATCCAGCCCGGATACATACATACCCAGACTCAACTCATTTACATCGACTTTAACCTGCTTGATGCCCACAAAAAAATGCCTCTCACCTATAGATTATTCAGTCAATTCCGTCTTGGGTATCGGTGCCTGATCACCGCGCCTGCATGATAAACACGGGCGGGTTATTGTCCTTGAGTGTAAAGAAGAAGCCTGCAACAAACCAGCATTTAGCCGCCGTCCGGCGACCAAGGGGATACCTTCGCATCCCCAACGGCAAGATTAGTAACGCTACTGATGGTACTTGGCAGACAACTCGTGAACTGCGTCAATAAAAGCACCAGCATGAGCCGGATCTACCTCGGGCGTAATGCCATGGCCGAGATTAAATACATGGCCGGAACCTTCGCCATAGGACGCAAGGATAGCACCCACTTCGCTGCGAATCCGCTCGGGCGTTGCATACAGAATAGTCGGGTCCATATTACCTTGCAATGCAACTTTGGTACCGACACGCTGACGCGCAGCACCTATATCAGTCGTCCAATCCAACCCCAAAGCAGTTGCACCGGTATCGGCCATCGCCTCCAACCACTGACCGCCACCTTTGGTGAATAGTATTACAGGCACTTGGCGCCCCTCGTGTTCACGAATCAGGCCGTTGACAATTTTTTGCATGTATTTCAGCGAAAATTCCTGATAGGCCGCGTGGGATAATGCGCCACCCCAAGTATCGAACACTTGCACAGCTTGCGCACCTGCCTGTATCTGGGCGTTTAAATAAACTGTGACAGAGTCGGCTAAAACATCCAGCAAACGATGCATAAGTGCCGGTTGGTTATAGAGCATTTCTTTGGCGCGGCGAAAGTCGCGGCTGGAGCCGCCTTCGATCATATAAGTCGCCAATGTCCAGGGGCTGCCGGAAAAGCCAATCAACGGCACACGGCCATTTAATTCACGGCGAATGGTTTTTACTGCATTTACTACGTAAGGAAGATCTTGCTCGGGTTTGATGACAGTCAGTGCGTTGATATCAGCTTCGGTGCGCACTGGTTTACGGAATTTGGGCCCCTCACCTGTCTCGAAATACAAGCCAAGTCCCATAGCATCAGGGATAGTGAGAATATCTGAAAAGAGAATGGCAGCATCCAGACCGGGATAGCGATCCAGGGGTTGCAACGTTACCTCACAAGCGGCGTCGGGACTAGTGCAAAGCCCCATAAAGTCGCCCGCGCGCTCGCGGCTTGCGCGGTATTCGGGCAGATAGCGACCAGCCTGGCGCATCATCCACACAGGAGTCACATCCACAGGTTGCTTTAACAAAGCGCGAAGGAAACGGTCGTTTTTAAGCTCGGTCATAAGGTTGCACCATCAGAAGCGGACTGCGCCGCCAATTGGATCAAATAGCTTTGCCGCCCACAGACAGCAAAATCTACCCTGTGAATAGCATTAGCCCCGCAAATGCGGGGCTAATGCTGCTTGTACTGCGAGGCTTTTGGCAAGCCAGCGTATCGATTAAACCTGCAGGTAATCGAGGATACCTTCAGCCGCTTCACGGCCTTCCCAGATTGCCGTTACCACCAGATCAGAACCACGTACCATATCGCCACCGGCAAACACTTTCGGGTTGCTGGTTTGGAATTTGTACTGCTGTTGCTCTGGCGCAACTACGCCACCCCAGGAATTTACCTTCACGCCGTTGGTTTCAAACCATGGCTGTGGATTGGGACGGAAACCGAAAGCAATCAGCACTACGTCAGCAGGCAGAATTTCCTCTGAACCTTCGATAACCACTGGTGTGCGACGGCCTTTTTCATCCGGCTCACCCAGTTGAGTGGTCACCACTTTAACGCCTTCAACTTTACCGTTACCCACTACAGCAACTGGTTGACGGTTAAACAGGAACTCAACACCCTCTTCGCGCGCATTGGCCACTTCGCGCTTGGAGCCCGGCATGTTTTCTTCATCGCGACGGTAAGCGCAAGCTACGCTTTCAGCACCCTGGCGAATAGAAGTACGGTTACAGTCCATCGCGGTATCACCACCGCCCAGCACTACAACTTTCTTGCCTTTTACACTGATAAAATCTTCCGGATTCTTTTCAAAGCCCAAGTTGCGATTCACATTGGCAACCAGGAATGGCAGCGCATCGTAAACGCCTGGCAGGTCTTCACCGGGGAAGCCGCCTTTCATATAGGTGTAAGTGCCCATGCCCATGAAGACTGCATCGTAATCGCGCAGCAATTCTTCCATGGTCACGTCTTTGCCCACTTCAGTGCTCAAGCGGAACTCAATGCCCATACCTTCGAAAATTTCGCGGCGACGACTCATCACTGATTTTTCGAGTTTGAATTCAGGGATACCGAACGTCAGCAGGCCGCCAATCTCTGGGTACTTGTCGAACACAACCGGCTTAACGCCATTGCGTACCAGCACGTCAGCACAGCCAATACCGGCAGGGCCAGCGCCGATGACGGCAACTTTCTTGTTAGTCCAAACCACTTTGGACATGTCTGGTTTCCAGCCCATGGCGAAAGCGGTATCGGTGATATATTTCTCGGCGTTACCGATAGTTACTGCACCAAAGCCGTCGTTGAGCGTACAAGCACCTTCACACAGGCGATCCTGCGGGCACACACGGCCGCACACTTCTGGCAGCGAGTTGGTTTGGTGGCTCAACTCGGCCGCTTCAAAAATATTGCCTTCGGAGATCAGCTTCAACCAGTTGGGGATGAAGTTGTGTACCGGGCACTTCCACTCGCAGTAAGGGTTACCGCAAGCGAGGCAACGGTGCGACTGGCCAGCTACTTCGTCTTGCGTGAAGGGCTGATAAATTTCCACAAACTTGTGTCTGCGGGTTTCTATATCTTTCTTGCTGGGGTCCTGGCGACCCACATCGAGAAATTGGAAATCATTGTTTAAACGTACAGTCATGATATTTCTCCTCTCGCCTTATTCGCCGCGCTTGCGGAAATTGACGAGCAGCCCGCTCAAAGCTGCCGCTTTGGGCTTGACCAGCCAGAACTTGCCAATGTAATCGTCGAAGTTGTCGAGCAGGTTTTGACCCCACTCACTCTCAGTTTCTTCCACGAACTCTTCAATAGTGGTGCGCAGGTGATGACGATGCGCTTCCAGAGCTTCAGTGTTAATGCGGTGGATATCCACCAGCTCGTGGTTGTAGCGATCAACGAAATCGTTAGCTTCGTCCAACACGTAAGCAAAACCACCGGTCATCCCCGCTCCGAAGTTAACGCCGGTTTGACCCAGTACAGTCACCACACCGCCCGTCATGTATTCGCAGCAGTGATCACCTGCACCTTCTACTACTACATGGGCACCAGAGTTACGTACACCACAACGCTCACCGGCAATACCTGCAGCAAACAACTTGCCACCAGTAGCACCGTACAAGCAGGTATTACCCATAATGCTGGTCATGTTGGACTTGAAGGTAGAGTTGCGTGGCGGACGCAGCACCAGCTTACCACCAGCCATGCCTTTACCGACGTAGTCGTTGGCATCACCTTCCAAATACATTTCCAGACCGCCGGCATTCCACACACCGAAAGACTGGCCAGCGATACCGCTCAGCTTCAGCTTGATAGGTGCAGAGTCCATACCCAGGTTGCCGTAACGCTTGGCGATTTCGCCGCTGATACGAGCACCGATCGAACGGTCACAGTTGGTGATGCGGAATTCAAACTCACCACCCTGCTTGCCTTCGATAGCCGGCAACAGAACCTTAACCATAGCCTCGGCAGTTTCGCCACGATCGAAGGGCTCGTTCTTGGCAACAGCACACAGCTGTGGCTTGGTCGCCAGGTAATCATCGGTATGGATGATCGGGCTTAAATCGAGTTGTTGTTGTTTGCTGGTCTCACCCTCGAGGATTTTCAGCAAATCCACACGGCCAACCAGCTCGCCCAGGGTGCGAACACCCAGGCGCGCCATCCACTCACGGGTTTCTTCAGCAACGAACTTGAAGAAGTTCATCGCCATTTCAACCGTACCTATATAGTGGTCCTGACGCAGTTTATCTTGTTGGGTAGCAACACCTGTCGCACAGTTGTTCAGGTGGCAAATACGCAGGTATTTACAGCCGAGCGCTACCATGGGGCCGGTACCAAAACCGAAACTTTCCGCACCCAGCATGGCCGCTTTCACAACGTCCAGACCGGTTTTCAGGCCGCCGTCGGTTTGTACGCGAACTTTGTCACGCAGGTCGTTGGCACGCAGGGTTTGGTGAGTTTCGGACAAACCCAATTCCCATGGCGAGCCAGCATATTTAATAGAGGTTAATGGACTTGCTGCAGTACCACCGTCATAGCCGGAGATGGTAATCAAGTCAGCATAGGCCTTGGCCACACCAGCAGCGATAGTACCTACGCCTGGACGCGATACCAATTTTACCGATACCAGCGCATCAGGGTTAACTTGCTTCAGGTCGAAAATCAGCTGAGCCAAGTCTTCGATCGAGTAAATATCGTGGTGTGGTGGAGGCGAAATCAAAGTAACGCCAGGTACTGAGTGACGCAGGCGTGCAATCAGCGCATTTACCTTACCACCGGGCAGCTGGCCGCCCTCACCTGGCTTAGCGCCTTGGGCGACTTTAATTTGCAGTACTTCAGCGTTCACCAGGTACGCAGGGGTCACACCGAAACGACCAGAGGCAACCTGCTTGATCTTGGAAGTCTTGATAGTGCCGTAACGCGCTGGATCTTCACCGCCCTCACCGGAGTTAGAGCGACCGCCCAGGCGGTTCATGGCTTCAGCCAGTGATTCGTGCGCTTCAGGCGACAGTGCGCCCAGCGACATACCCGCTGAGTCAAAGCGCTTGATGATGCTTTCGATAGGCTCAACCTCTGACAGAGGTACAGGCTTACAAGCATCTTCGCGAATGGCCAACAGGTCACGCAGCATGGACACGGGACGCTTGTTCACCAAGTCTGCGTAGTTGCGCCACAGTGCGTAATTACCGCTCTGAACAGCTTTCTGCAGAGTCTGAACTACGTCCGGATTGAACGCATGGTATTCAGAGTTGTGCACATACTTGAGCAAACCGCCCTGAACAATTGGCTTACGATCAACCCAAGCAGTAGACGCGAGGATTTTTTGATCTACTTCCAGCTCTTCAAAGCGGGCACCGCCGATGCGCGATGGCGTGCTGTCGAAACAGGTGTTGATCACCTCTTCCGACAGGCCAATAGCTTCGAACAGCTGGGCACTGCGGTAAGAGGTAATCGTAGAGATACCCATCTTGGACAGGATCTTCAACAGCCCCTTGTCAATACCCTTGCGGTAGCTCTTGTAGGCGGAATCCACATCCGCCAGCAGCTCGCCGGTTTCGATCAAGTCATTCAGCACGTAGTAGCTGAGGAATGGATATACAGCGGTAGCACCGTAAGCAATCAAGGCTGCAATCTGGTGTGGATCACGAGCGGAACCAGTTTCAACAATAATGTTGGAATCGCAACGCAAACCAACATTGGTCAGATGCTGGTTAACTGCACCTACAGCCAAAAGAGCCTGAATGGGCAACAGACCTTGCTTGAAGCCGTTGTCGCTCAGCACCATCAGCACTTTGCCAGACTTAACTGCAGCAGCTACGTCGTCGCAAAGCTTGCTCAGGGCGTCTTTGAGATTGGTTGTGGTTGGGTCGTAGTGCAGCGAGAACTTCGCCACTTCGTAACCGGGACGACTCATCGCCAACAAACCACGGAACTTCGCAGGAGACAGCACCGGCGAACTAAGGATTACACGATCGGCGTGAGCAGGAGTTTCGTCGTAAACAGGCAACTCGCGACCAAGGCAAGTTTCCAGCGACATCACAATCGCTTCACGCAACGGGTCGATGGGCGGGTTGGTTACCTGCGCAAACTGCTGACGGAAGTAATCGTAGAGTGAACGTTGCTGACGTGACAGTACCGCCATCGGGGTATCGTCACCCATGGAGCCAACCGCCTCCTGACCACCTTCAGCCAAGGGGCGCAACAACTGGTCGCGCTCTTCGAAACTGACCTGATACATCTTCATGTAGGCTTTCAGCTCAACACCTTCGAGGCCGTTTTCTTTGGCATCGGTATTGAGAGTGGATTCGATACGCAGCGCACGCTCTTTCAGCCATTGCTTGTATGGCTGGGTAGATTTGAGCTGGTTGTCGATGTCCTGAGTTTTGTGCAGTTCGCCGGTCAATGTGTCGATAGACATGATTTGACCTGGGCCAAGACGGCCTTTGGCAACCACATCAGCCGGATCATAGGCATACACGCCCACTTCAGAGGCCACAGTAATAATGTCATCGTTGGTGATTACCCAACGAGAAGGACGCAGACCGTTACGGTCAAGCGTACATACGGCATAACGACCATCGGTGATTACCAGACCTGCTGGACCATCCCAAGGCTCGATATGCATGGAGTTGTATTCATAGAAAGCGCGCAGATCGGGATCCATATTCTCCACGTTCTGCCAGGCAGGCGGAACCAGCATACGGATTGCGCGGTGCAATTCCATACCACCGAGAGTCAGAATCTCCAACATGTTATCGAGGCTGGAAGAGTCGGAACCAGTGCGGTTAACCAGCGGTTTGACCGTTTGCAGGTCAGGCAGCATTGGCGTTACGAATTTTGGCGTACGGGCAACAGCCCAGTTACGGTTACCTACAACGGTATTGATCTCACCGTTGTGAGCCAGCATGCGGAAAGGCTGAGCCAATGGCCACACAGGCATAGTGTTGGTAGAGAAGCGCTGGTGGAATACGCAAATAGCAGTTTCCAGGCGCTCGTCCGCCAAGTCAGAGAAGAAGCGCGGCAAGTCTACCGGCATCATCAAACCTTTATAAGACAGAGTACCGGTGCTCAAGCTGGCAATATAGAAAAGCTTGTCGTCAGCAAGGCGCAGCTCAGCCTTGCGGCGCGCCATAAACAGAGCCGCATCCACCTTCTCCAATGACAGACCATTGCTGTTTACAAATACATGCTGGAAGTCTGGCAGAGAGCGCAGAGCGATAGGACCAAGGCAACTTGGATCGGTTGGAATGTTGCGCCAGCCGGCAACTTGCAGGCCTTGGGCAGTCAACTCTTCAGAAAGAATAGAACGAGCGCGCTCGGCCTTGGCGGCATCGCGGTTGAGCATAATAGCGCCAACACCATAGATGTCGGTCAGCTCTGCACCGCAGACTTCTTTGGCGATAGCGCGCAAAAAGCCGTCGGGCTTTTGAATGAGGAGACCACAACCGTCGCCGGTTTTACCGTCTGAGTTAATACCGCCACGGTGGGTCATGCAGGTCAGCGCTTCAATCGCCGTTTTGAGCAGACGATGGCTGGTCTTGCCCTTTAAATGGGCAATCAAACCAAAACCGCAGTTATCTTTGAACTCATCTATCTGGTAGAGGCCAGTGGTCATAGGCTGCATCTCAATAAATCGAATCAATATCAAGGAACGGACTTGGGCTGTGCGTTAGACTTTGCAAGTACTCAACTAAGCAAAAGACGCACCCAATCCCACCCAGACAAAAAAGCCCCCGGGAAACTCCCAGAGGCTGTGGACAAATGGGCGCAGGATATTACCCGCTTGCTCCTTAATTGGCAAGCAAGCTGACCTACTTAAGCCCCTTAAGCAAACACTTTGCAGTCAGCCATTTTTACCGCTCAAATGGCGCGCAAACTGATTCACAAACAGACAAAAAAATCTAGAATCAGCCACAACAAGAACGGCTAAGCCTATAAAAATGCTAAAGAATGCACATTTAACGAGACAGTGCGACCTGTGGCGCCATTTTTACGATAACAAGGCTTTATCATTGACCAGATATAAGCTAAGTTAAGACTTTGACGAAATGGGCTTTGCTTCAACTCCATAAAAAAAGCCAGAGCATCACACTTTCAGCCTGCTGCCTTTGGGCAACTCCCGGTAAATTAGGAAGACACCATGCACACAAAAACATCGTTTAAATTCCTTGGCGCCACGCTAGCGTGCCTAATGCTGACAGCTTGCGGGGGCGGAGCTGGCAGCTCGGCGTTACCGGGAGGATCGAGCAGCTCAAGCGGCAATGGCAATGGCAATAACAATTCAGAATGGCGCGTGGGTACAGGCACCGGGGTTGATTTCATCCCCACCAAACTATCTGCGGGCTCCAATATCAGCGCCCTCTTTAATGGGCAAACAACCACAATTACAGCCAACATTGTAGATACTCAAGGCGCCCTCATTACAACCCCAGCATCAGTTACATTTTCATCCCCCTGTATAACCGCCAAAACCTCCAGCATCACCGGCGGCAATGTAGTCAACAGCATTGGCGGAGTCGCCAAAGTTGAATATCAGGTTGGGACATGCTTTGGTGATGATACAGTTACCGCCTCTGTTAATAACAATGGGGCGGTATCTTCGGCTAACGTAACACTGCCCAAAATCAACAATAAAAAAATAGGTACGGGCCTCAACAGCAGCTTTATCGCCGGACAACTTTCCGTAAGCAATACCACTCTATACGAAGGCGATATCGCACAAATCACTGCCAACATTGTCGACAACCAAAACAATTTAGTAAGCCAGCCAATTCAGGTCATCTTTCATTCAGACTGCATTGACAATGGAACATCCACAGTTGTTGGCGGCAACGTGGTTACCAGTTCCAACGGAGTAGTTACAGCGCAATACAAAGTGGGCAAATGCAACAGCGACGACGAAGTCACCGCCTCTACTGCCAATGGCCAAACCACCATCGAAGCATCAACCACACTGCCAGTAGATACCCGCCGCATAGGCTCTGGTTTCGGCCCTGAGTTTATAGAGAGCGCACTAGAGATTGGCGTGGGATCAGGAGCATTGGCACCAGGTGGAGTTACAACAATCACTGCTTATCTGGTAAATTCCAAAGGCGATTTAGTGACAGACGCTATACCCGTAACATTTGCATCGGCATGCTTGTCCGCTGGCAACGCAACTCTCTCAACAACCGCAAACGTAGCAGCACCCAACAACACAGTCACTTCAGTTAATGGTAAGGCCATAGCTGTTTATACATCAAAGGGCTGTTCCGGCTCCGGCGGAGTTGACATCATTAAAGCCACTGCTCCATTTAAGCAACTCGTATTGAATGCTTCCGCAAATCTGGCTGTGAAATCAGATACTGCACAAACTATCGTGTTCCAAAGCGCCAGTCCAAAGCTGATCAACATCAAAGGTACCGGTGGAATAGAAACATCCGTCTTGACCTTCCAGGTTCTGGGCCAAGGCGGCTCGCCACTTAAAGGCGTTTGCGTTAACTTCTCGCCCAACACAACAGTTGGCGGCTTGGCCCTTGTGCCAAGCAAATGCAATCCAGCAGGCTCTGAAACCTTTGGCTCCACAACGGATAGCAATGGGCTGGCAACAACTACTGTACAAGCAGGTACTACTGCAACAGCTGTTCGAGTAACTGCCACAACGAGTAACGGTATAAGCACTCAATCTAGCGTATTAGCCGTCACAACCGGCATTCCAGATCAAAATAGCGCCAGCCTTGCGTTAGATATTCACGCACCACTAGCCTGGGAAACTGACGGCACCATTGTTACGGCCACTATGCGCATGGCGGACGCCTTCAACAACCCAGTCCCTCAAGGAACTGCGGTAACTTTCACTGCATCAGGCGGTTCGATAGATGGTAGCTGCACAACCCTCACAGACGACGGCTCGTGCTCCGTAAAATGGCGCAGTCAAAGTCCACGCCCATATCCAAACAAAGCAGCCCCCATTTTTGATATTGTTGACGGCAAATGGAAAAAAATAGGCTGTACCGATAACTCAGCTGAGTGTCGCAATGGACGCGTAATGATTGTCGCCTCTGCAATAGGCAATGAATCCTTCATCGATGGCAACGGCAACGGACTTTATGACGACATAAACAAGGATATTTTTTACAACAGCAATGGTATTTACAACTCCACCACCAGAAGCCTGCTGCCAGTGAGTACACCCGCATGCAATGCAAACGTGCCCAAACCCTCAGCATCACAGGACAAGAGCAATAGCTGTGACGACTTGCGCGAGGGCTATGTTGACAAAAACTTCAACAGCGACAGAGATGATGATGAGGAGATTCTCGATTTCAACCAAAACCTCCTGTTCGATACATTGCCAAATGGAAAATACGATGGGGCATTGTGCTCAGGTGCTGCAAAAGCAAACGGTGATTGCACCTCAAATAAAGTGAATGTAAGACAGGAGCAAGTTTTGGTAATGGCATCCAATAACCCTTACCCCCCACTCGGATTTGAAGACGTTAAATTTGATAGAGAAAAGCAGGATATAAAGCAGATAATCATGATAGCCGATAAAAATGGTAATGGCTTGCCAGCACCGGCATCCGTATCACTCAATACTGCCAATCTTAAAAACGCAACAGCCACTGTTACAAACGGAACCATCGGTGGAGGTATAGAGCCAGATACCATTAAGATAACTTTAACCTCTGCCGAAGACCCAACCAAAAAGCCGTCTGGTAACCTGGTTTTAAATATCAGCTCCGCCGGACTAATAACAACCTACGATATTACAATCACCGCAGACGCCAACTATCCACTCCCTCCAGCCCCATAAATTAAAAGGCTCCCTGGTAACCCCAGGGAGCCTTTTTACTATAAGAGACAATGCCGCCCTTAATCCTATATATTTACACGGCACTTCCTGCAAGAAAAAGCTAGAAACACTGAACAATAGCAATAAACTGAGAACCACTTTCCGAGGCTAACGCCGCTTAATTTCCCCCTGTATTACTTTAACCTCTCTAGGCCACGGTGAAGCGGATCTTTGCCCCTCCGGAAGCAACTGCGCAGCCTGGCGGGCCTTTGCAGAAGAAGGATAACGCCCTGTTACAACAACAAACCAATCATTACCTTGACGCTTACCTCTAAATAACACCAGGTCCTTTTTATTTGGCTGCGCAGCAATATATTCCCGCGCAGACTTTTCCGAACTCAAGCCCACCAACTGTAAGGTGTATTCCGATTCACTCCAAGACATGATTGCCTTTTCCTGTTCGGATAAACCTTCACTTGCAGTCGTATTTTTTGACGTGGAGAATTCAACAGCAGCCGATTTAGCCACTTGATTATCTGCTAACTTTTTGACTGAGGAGGATGCCGAACTCTGGCGTAATTTAGATGTTGCCTCGCCATGCATGCTATTGGTTTGAACCAACGGAACCACACTTTGTTTTACTAGCGCAGCCTCGGAAGAAACCGCATTGGAGGATGCCGTTGCAGATCGAACTTCAGCAGCAGAGGCAACAGTGCTGATATCAGATGCTGCAACGGACGCAACCGAGGAAACCGCCAAAGACGATAAAGTTTGAGCAGATGAGACATTACCAATCTTGCTTACAGGAATAGGATTAACTAATTGCTCCGCTGGCACGGAAGGAGATTTATTTAAATACAAATACCACATCAACAACCCTGCGCCTAAAACTGAAGCGGCGATAATGTGAGGAAGCGGCAATGAACGACGAGCAAAAGCAGCAGGTTTAGACACAGAAACGCTTGCAAGTAATTTATCTTGAGCCAGTTCATGCAACATCAACAACTGCCCTTGCGCCTGACGCCACCAAGACTCCACCTTAGCCTCAGAAAAAATTTCGGGGCCAAGGTAATCCGCCATTTCCATACGAAAATTTAAATAATCAACAGCTTCACTCAACGAAAACTTCTCAAGAAAAAAATCGCTTAAAATCACCTCTGGAACATTAAAATTTTCCAAGCGATCCAGCAGATGAGGTTCTGCAAACATCACCAGATGTATGCGAGTTTCATTATTAACACCAAAATTGTTAATCAGCGTAAGCAGGACCTCATCGGTCAGATGGTGCGCGTTATCCACGATTAAAACCAGTAGCCCATCCTGATCGGATTGCTTTTGCGCAAACTGAAGAAATGCGTTTTCATCCTGCAGCTCAAATTGCTCCAGCAGATCGCCAAACAAACTTTCGTAAGTGCTATTGATTTGACCTTCAAGGAAACATATGTCATCCGCATCATCAAGGGCATCTATGAGCGCCTGAGCCATGCGAGTCTTGCCCACACCATAATCACCAACCACAACCAACAGGTTGTGGCTGAACTGGCATAAGTGAATTAATTGGTCCAATATCTGGCGACGCTGCGCGCCGGAATAAAATGGAAAATGAGGGTCATCTTCAAACGGATCCACAGACAATCCGTAGCGCTGCCGATAATCAGCAAGAAATTGGGATTCCTGCCCAGCGGCCTCCTCCCTGGTTAAATGGTCTACAGGCTCTGCAGAAAATGAAGGCTCAGTCCTCATAGCATGTGTCTCTCAATCTTTTACTAGACAATGTTGAATGTTTGTCAACGACAGGCTGCAAAAGTTTGCATCAATAAATCTGTCTGTATATCACTGGTAACAATCGCTTTCCCCATCGACTCCAACAAGACCAGACGCAAGCGACCATCCAGCACTTTTTTATCCACACCCATAAGAGTCACAAATTGTTCCGGCGTCATATCTGCTGGAGCTTTTACCGGTAAATTTGCGCGCATCAATATAGCAACAATGCGATCATATTCATTAGAACTGATTGCACCGCGACGCAATGACAAATCTGCAGCCATCACCATACCAGCCGCTACCGCCTCACCATGCAACCAATTACCATACCCCTGGGCAGTTTCTATAGCATGACCAAACGTGTGCCCCAAATTTAAAATCGCTCGAATACCGCCTTCATGCTCATCCTGCGCCACCACCTCCGCTTTATTTTCACAAGAGCGTTTAACGGCGTATGCAAGCGAGTCTTCGTCACCAGCCAATAAAAGATCAATATTTTGCTCAAGCCAAACAAAGAATTCGTAATCACAAATCAGGCCATATTTGATAACTTCGGCGAGCCCCGCTGATAACTCTCGGGGAGGCAAACTTTTTAAGAGAGATATATCTGCAACAACCGCTTTAGGCTGATAAAAAGCGCCAATCATATTTTTCCCCATCGGATGATTGACGCCGGTTTTACCTCCAACAGAGGAATCAACCATTGATAACAATGTGGTAGGAATTTGAATAAAAGCAACACCTCGCTGATAGCATGCTGCAGCAAACCCCGTCATATCGCCTACGACCCCGCCCCCCAGCGCAATTAAGGTTGTCGTGCGATTATGTCTGGCAGCTAGTAACCCAGTGAAGATCTGATCCAGTGTTGCCAAATTTTTATGAGCTTCACCATCAGGCAACACCACTACATCTACTTTGAAATCGCCCAAAGCGCGTTTAAGCACATCCAAATATAAGGGGGCGATGGTTTCGTTAGAGACAATACAAACTTGGGATGAACCAATATGAGAGGTATACAACTGGGGATTAGCTAACAGCTGCGCGCCTATGTAAATGGGGTAGCTACGCTCCCCAAGATCAACATTTAATTGATGCATAGGAAAATCTCTACAACAGAAAAGGTAAAGCACTTTACCATATCAGTCGCAGCAAATTTGCCGAATTATTGATCTGCAGTAACAAAAGTTAACGAATGGGAATTAGGGAAGATATTTCCTGAGCCACCAATTTGGGTGAACGCCTGTCCGTATTGATTATAAAATCAGCAGCTTCACGATAAAGAGGATCACGCATTGCTAGCAAATCTATGATTTTTTGACGAGGGTTATCAACCTGTAATAACGGCCGCTTTTTATCGCGAGCCGTACGCTCAACCAATTGATCAATTGAGGCAGTCAAATAAAATACATATCCTGATGCTTTCATTATTTCGCGATTGGGCTCGCGCAAAACTATACCGCCCCCCGTTGCGATAACAATATCTTGTTCTTTCGCAAGCTCAGCCAGTACTGTCGACTCCCTGTCCCTGAACCCCTCTTCGCCCTCCATATCAAATATCCAGGGAATATTAGCGCCGGTACGTTCTTCTATTACTCGATCGCTATCGCGGAAATTCAAATGCAACTCGGCCGCGAGAACGCGGCCTATAGTCGACTTGCCAGCCCCCATGGGGCCGACAAGATAAATATTACGTTTATACATTAATTAACTAATTTATCAGCAATAATTTTAGGTGTAATGAATATCAGCAATTCTGTTTTGGTTTCACCACGTACAGTGTGCTTGAACAAGCGGCCAAGATAGGGAATATCACCCAATACAGGAACTTTCACTTCACTATTGTTAGTATCCAAGCCAAACACACCACCCAATACTACAGTTTCACCATTTGGTACCAGTACTTTGGTTTTGAGCTGGGTAATATCAATAGCGGGAGTACCTGATTGGGTTACCTCACTGACGCTGTCCTTTGAAATAGCCAAGTCCATAATCACGTGGTTATCCGGTGTGATTTGCGGAGTAACTAGCAATCGCAGCACCGCATCTTTAAAAGATACAGAAGTAGCCCCACTGGCAGAAGCCTCTTGATAAGGAATTTGCTTACCCGATTTGATTTCAGCCGCCTGCTTATCGCTGGTTACCACTTTAGGCTGAGCGACAATTTCCGCATAGCCCGCATTCTCCAATGCTGATAATTCCATATCAAGGAAGGTGTTATCCGTCAGAATACCCGCTGCAATAGTCCCCGCAGGATTGGATACACCCAGGTCAACAATTTGGTTCTCATTTAAAAGAAGACTCTTACCATCTTGTCCTGTCAGATATTCGTATGGTGATCCCGGGTTACTATCCAGAGAATCGAGCGAAGCGCCTCCCTCAACCAATCGATTCTTAGTCAAGCCATAACTAACCCCACCCCAACGAATACCAAGTTCTCTACGGAAGTTACTATTTGCAATAACGATTCGCGCTTCAATCATGACTTGACGGATTGGAATATCTATTTGCTCGATTAATTTTTTAAGAGCCTCTATACGATCAGCAGTATCCGTCACAATAATTGAATTAGTGCGTTCATCAACGATAGCCTGACCCCGCTCCGAAAGCACGCTACCAGTAGTTTGGCTACCACCACTACCGCCGCCAGACCCACCACCGGAACGAGCCCTGAACAATTCAAACAACTCTTTCGCATTTGCGTAGCGTACGCGAAGATATTCTGTCCGCAGGGGCGCTAATTCTTCCAATTGTTTTTTGGTAGACAATTCCTGACGCTCACGTTCTGCAATTTCTGCAGCTGGAGCAATCATCAGCACATTACCTTCTTGGCGCTTATCCAATCCCTTAGTTTTTAATACCAAAGCTAGCGCTTGATCCCAAGGCACATTCTCCAAGCGCAATGTAATACGGCCGTTAACTGTATCGCTCGCCACCAAGTTAAATTCGTTTGAGTCCGCCAAAATTTGAAGCACAGCCCTGACTTCAATATCCTGGAAATTCAGAGAAAGCTTTTCCCCCGTAAACTGGAAGTCTTTTTTCTTCTCCTTTTTCTCAGCATCCGTTAGCGGCTTGATACTGACAACATATTCATTGTCAGTTTGATAGGCCATATAGTCGAAATCGCCTTTCGCAGATATATTGAATATTGAATTTCCGCCCTCTTGATTAGAGTTGATCAAACTAACCGGGGTAGCGAAATCAACAACATCCAAACGACGGCGCAAATCTTCAGGCAGGCTCACGTTGGCAAAGGATAACTTTACTCCATTGCCCGTTCCAGCCAAATCAGCATTCACATGAGAGTCCGACAGAGTAACAATAAGCTTGCCCTCGCCAGCTTCACCACGTCTGAAATCTATATTTGTAATTGAGGTTTTGCCTGCAACTGTTGTTACTTTTTTACCGGGCAAATCCAAATTTGCCTTGGCATTGTAAGTCTTATTGGAAACCTCTCCACCTTTACGCCCACCAACCTCTATTACATACGAATTTCCATCCCGACGAGTTGTATAGCTAACTGCCTCGTTAAGATTCAAAATTAAACGCGTGCGCCCATCGCTTGTCAGAACCATGGCTGTTTGGCCATTACCAAACCCTAATGGGAAGCGGCGCTCCTTTAAGCTGCTGGTTACTTCTGGAAAATCCAAAACAATACGAGCAGGTTTTTCAATGGTGTAGCCCTTAGGTTCCGCCGGTAATTCATCAAACGCCAGACGCACTTCAAAGCGCTCCCCTGGCAATTCTGCAGTCTTAAGTTCTTTTAAAGTGCTGCCCCATGAATATGCAGATAAGAAGCAAAGCACCAACAAAATGTTATTGCGCATGATTAACCCCAATAAAAACAAAATACGCATGTTTATTATTCCTTTGCTTCCAATTTGATGATTTTTGGACGCTCAACCCAACCACTAGCTCCGTCAGGCACAATTTCCAGCAATTCAAGCTGGGTGCCCTGGGTAGAAATAATTTTTCCAAAATTTCTGCCCATATAGTTGCCCGTTGTAACCTGGGTAACCTTCCCTTCCCCATCATCAATCAATGCCCACAATTTACCTGCCTTTTTGAGAGTACCCACCATCTTCAAACTGGCAATATTGAAACTTTCCAAATATTCGCGCTCGCGATTGAGATCAGGTTCAACTGTTCTCCCACCCTTATTGGTAGTTTCGTCTACCGGGATTGGCCGTTCAAAAGGGCTACGCAACGTCATAGCGCTATAAGCATAAGGTTTGAATGGCTTAAAAGCGGGCAAAGGATCTATTTGCCCATGAGGACGACGCTTGGCCTCAGCCATAAAATTTCGCAAATCCTGTTGATCATCCGATGAGCTGCAACTTGTTAAACCACAGGCAAGCATTAGCGTACCAAGGGCTATTATCCGAGGCATTGTCATTCATTTGCCTCCTGAGATTTGTATCGATAAGTCTTAGCTGAAATCTGCATATTCAGCACACCCGAATCTCTCTTTTTCTGAATCGTGTAATCATGGAGTGTCACTATACGCGGCATACCAGCGACACCACTGATAAAACTTCCCATATCGTGGTATCCGCCATCGACACTAATTTTAAATGGCACTTCAATATAATATTCGGAGGTTTTTTCTTGCTCTATAGTCGTGGCATTAATAGTTAATCCACTTTCGGTTCCTCGAGCTTCTATATCATCCAATAACCCGGCAATTTCTGTCTTGGATGGCAAGCGCGATATCAATGACTTGAAAGTCAAATCCATCTCTTCCATCTGGGCACGATAGGCGTCCAGGTTCGCAGCCTCAAAACTTTTCGTCTCGTATTCCTTTCTCAAAGTAGTCTCTTTGGATTTGGAAGTTTCGAGTTGCTCATTGAGTTCGCTAATTTTCACATAATAGGTTAATGAAAAAACGAGAATCACCAACAAAACCGCAACAAAGACTTTTGCTGGCAAAGGCCAAACGCCTACTTTTTCGAAGTCTATATCATTAACATCAAAGTTTTTGAGCTGCTCTAAGGTATCGTTTAGGGCCATTATTATTTGCCTCCTGCTTTTTTAGCAGCATCGCTTTGCGCGGCATCCTGTTCTTTAGGAACAGCAGTACTAACAGACATTTTAAATGCTTGCGCCGCCTCGCCTTCACGGGGCACCGCGCTCACCGATGAAAGTTTTGGTCCGGCAAACCAGTCAGAGTCCTCCAGATTACGCATCAGAGTAGACACTCGACTATATGATTCGGCAACGCCCTCCAAACTAATTTCGTTACCATGTCGCGACAGCGACGTTAAAAATACCCCATCAGGTATGGCTCTAACCAAATCATCAAAATAGCGAACAATCAGCGGGCGGGTACCTTCCAAATCTTGGATAATCTTGATACGGGCCAACAGGTCGTCGCGCTTTTTCTTTAACTCACTGATTTCTTTAACTTGTTTTTCCAAATTGGAAATTTCAGTTTGCAATATTTTATTACGGGCATCCTGATTTTCGATGGAGCCTTCAACACTGGCCACCCACAAATAAGCCGATAGCGCGGACACCATCAACACCGCGCCCATAGCCACCAGAAACTGTTCTTTTTTCTCTTTGCGATAGGCTTCACGCCACGGCAATAAGTTAATCTTTGCCATTAATCGAAACTCCTCATCGCAAGGCCAGTCACAATCATCAGTGAGGGGGCATCATTCGCCAGCGAAACGGCATTTACCCTTGATGACACCGACATACGCGCAAAAGGATTTGCCACTACGGTTTGGGTACCCAACTTTTCTTCAATCAGGCCCACCAATCCTTCAAGGGACGCAACGCCGCCAGCGAGAATGATGTAATCGACATCGTTGTATTGACTGGCAGAGAAGAAAAATTGCAGAGAGCGGGTAACTTGCTGGACTACCGCTTCTTTGAACGGACCAAGCACCTCTGACTCATAATCATCCGGCAAACCGCCCTGTTTTTTAGCAAGGCCAGCCTCTTCGCGCGACAGACCGTAGCGACGCTGGATTTCTTCGGTCAGTTGCTTGCCACCAAACAGTTGTTCGCGGGTGTAGACTGTTTTCCCATCAACCAAAACACTCAAGGTAGTCATAGTCGCGCCTATATCAATAATGGCGACCACCTGACCTTCCTGATCTTCCAGCTGTTCGGAAATAAGCTCGAAGGCGCGCTCCATGCTGTAAGCTTCTATATCCACTTTTTCTGGAATTAATTCGGAAAGCTGAAGCACACTGGCTCGCATCTCTACGTTTTCGCGGCGGCATGCGGCCAACAGAACTTCTACCTGATCGGGATTTCGCGGGGATACTCCCTGCACTTCAAAGTCGATGGCGACCTCTTCCAGCGGGAAGGGGATATATTGATCAGCCTCAAGGGAGATCTGGGTTTCCATGGCGTCATCGCTAAGGCCCGCTGGAAGATCGATCATCTTGGTGATCACAGCAGAACCTGCTACCGCCACAGCAGCATGTTTTAATTTTGTTTTGGATTGCTTGACCATGGACTTGATGACTTCCGCCACCGCTTCCTGGTCATTGATATTTTTTTCAACCACCGCGTTGGGCGGCAGGGCTTTAACGGCGTATGTTTCAACGCGGTAACGGTCGCCTTGGCGGCTGAGCTCCAATAGCTTTACCGAGGTGGAACTGATATCCAACCCGATTACCGGTTTCGCCTTTTTTTCAAGGAAGCTTAAAATGCCCATTTTTCTATCTATATCCGTAACTTAGACGTTGTTTATGTTATAGCACTTTAACTTAAGCCTGCAACAAACAGATGAATATGTAAACAGGCAAAAAGCTCGTATAATGCCGGCCAACCGGCGCAAAGTAGCTAACTCATTAATTCTCTTGGAAAAAATGCTCTCTAAAAAATCCGTCTTCAGTATTGTTTTTTGGTTGTTGCTGGCTGGCGCAAGTGTTACCGCGGTGACATTCGCAGGCCTCTACTTATATTTGAGCCCCAAATTGCCGCCCGTCGACAGCCTTCGGCAGGTTAAATTACAGACCCCGCTTAGAGTTTATTCAAGTGACGGAAAGCTTATCGGTGAGTTTGGTGAACAGCGTCGCACGCCCTTGAAATACAATCAGATTCCGCCGTTATATCTAAAAGCGTTACTCGCTGCAGAAGACGCCGAATTCTTCGAACATCATGGCGTATCTCTTCGCGGGCTGGTGCGTGCAGGTTCACAAATCTTGCATTCGGGAGAGATCCAATCCGGTGGAAGCACGCTGACCATGCAGTTAGCGCGCGATTTTTTTCTTACACGCAAGCAGGTTTTTTCACGCAAATTTAACGAAATTTTGTTATCGATCCAGATCGAAAATGAATTCACCAAAGAAGAAATTCTCGAGCTGTTTAACAACAAAATGTTTTTCGGTAACCGCGCCTATGGGCTTCAAGCTGCAGCACAAATTTATTACGGCAAAGACATTCACGACCTCAGCATAGCCCAATATGCGATGATCGTTGGCGTACTCAAAGCACCTTCCGCCTATAACCCTATTGCCAATCCCAAACGCGCCATGTTGCGTCGCAACTGGATTATTGGCCGTATGTGGGAATTAAAATTCATCGATAAAGCCTCCCACGATGCCGCCGTCGCGGAACCCAACACCGCCAGCAACCACGGCTCTACCCTGGATGTACAAGCACCTTATATCGCTGAAATCGCTCGTAAAGAAGCGGTTGATCGCTTTGGTGAAAACGCCTACACCGATGGTTACAAAGTATTTACTACAGTTGACAGCGCCATGCAGGCCACTGCCCAGGCGGCCATAGTCAACGGCCTCATGGCCTACGACGAACGCCACGGTTACCGCGGGCCTGAGCGCCGTTTACCTGAATCAACATTGCCAGACTATGAAGATTGGCAAGACCTCTTGCAAAACTATCCCACCCTCGGTGGATTGGAGGCAGTCGCTGTCATTGCCGTGGCCGACAAATCCACCACAGTATTGCGCTCCAACGGCGACCGAATGGATCTAGGCTGGACTCAAGGCCTCTCAGATAAACGCCCCTATTTAACAGAAGATAGCCGCGGCCCATCACCAAAATCGGCAAAAGACTTTTTGAAGGTCGGAGATATGGTGCGAATTGGCAAAGATAAAGATGGCCAGTGGCGCTTGTCGCAAGTGCCTGAAGTGCAAAGTGCATTGGTCTCTATAGATCCAATGGATGGTGCCGTGCGCGCGATGGTGGGCGGCTTTGATTTTAACCAGAGCCACTTTAATCGCGTGACTCAAAGTGCGCGCCAACCGGGATCAAGCTTTAAACCCCTGCTTTATACCTGCGCTATCGAACATGGATTCACGCCGGCGACCCTGGTAAATGACGCACCTATAGTGATTAAAAATGATTCCACTGGTGCAGTATGGCGCCCCGAAAACGATGAGAATACTTTTGAAGGTCCCACGCGTTTGCGTGTAGCACTCTATCGCTCGGTCAACCTGGTTTCTATCCGCGTGCTGAGAAGCCTGGGCGTGCAGACCTTTGTCGACAGCCTTGAGCGTTATGGTTTCAATAAAAAAGAATTTCCGCGCGAATTGTCTTTGGCACTGGGAGCTCATGGCGTACCGCCCATCCAAATGGCGACGGCATATAGCTCATTCGCCAACGGCGGCTTCAAAATTGATCCCTATATGGTGAGTCGTATTGAAAATGGCCAGGGTGAAGCTGTATTCAGTGCGAATCCAAAACGCGTTTGTAAAACATGTCCGGAACAACTCGTTAAAGTCCCCGCCCAAGAGCCAACCGTCGAGCGGGTATCTGCTGGCAATGAGCCAGGCGCTGCTGCTGAGTCACCCTCTACTGGCGAACAACATGCACCTCGCATTATTGATGCCCGCGTCGCCTACATTATGGATTCCATGCTGAAAGACGTAATAAACCGCGGTACCGGTCGGGCGGCTCTGGCCCTTAACCGCAAAGATTTGGCGGGCAAAACTGGCACGACCAACAATGCGCGCGACACCTGGTTTTCCGGCTATAACCCAAGCCTGGAAACCACCGTGTGGGTCGGCTTTGATAAAAACACACCGCTGGGTCACAACGAGTTTGGTGCAACCGCCGCCCTGCCTATCTGGATCGATTTTATGCGCACTGCCCTTGAAGGCGTGCCTGACCAAATCAATCGCCAACCTGAAGGTATAGTGACTGTGCGTATCAATCCGGAGACTGGAAAACCAGCCGAGCCGGGTGATCCAAATGGCATTTTTGAGATTTTTCCCACCGAGATTTCGGCCACCGCCTCAGGGCCTGCCGGCATAGCTGACGAAGCACCCGCAGAAGAAACCCTGCCCGAGGGCGTACTCTAAATATCCAGCTACTCACAATGTAAAAAAGGCTGGTCGAGATTATCGACCAGCCTTTTTTATTTAATAAGATGAAGGTAGGTGCTTACAACAGCTCCAGATTCCCTTGTATACGTGGCTGTACTACAAGAGGCTTGGATTGCGTTTGTGTTTTGCTCTTTTTGGATGGTTTACGCTTTTCGCTACCAGACTCGGTCACCCAACCGCGGACCTCTACTTGCCGTCCCTCCCAGCTTTTCCACGAGCGCACCGAAAAATTGGGCAGGTCTGAGGGAGTAATTTTGATGGCAATCGGACCGTCCAATTCCAACCATATTGATTGGGCATGGCGAACACTGATCACCCGCCCCGTAACACGCATAAAACCAGTATCGTCTTCACTTAATTGCGCTGCCGGCTTTGCACGCCAATAGGCATTGCTCCATATACCCAGCCCTTTGGTTCGCGCTATTTGTTGCTGATCATGAAGACATTCGGACAAGCTGAGATTTGGCGGGATAGCCACATGAAACCCCAAGCCCGCACGCAACAACTCGCCAGCCAGACTGTTGCCTTTGGTGTTATAGACATGGGCAAGGGTACGCTCGTAGCGATCCACTCGCTCTGTGTCGTAATAGAGACGAACCTGCTTATCTTTTTTAACGAAGGCTTCTGTCATCTGTCGCGCATCTTCTCCTAGCGCCTGGCCGGTTTTCTCCTTTCCGTGATCCACTTCCGGAGCATTAACACCCAGGATGCGCACGTGGCGGCCATCGGCCAGCTTGATGGTATCGCCGTCATAGACGCGCTCTACCACAGCCATCTCACCCTCTCCGGCAGGGGTGCACTCCGCCAACGCAATCGTAGACGCGAGATTCAAAAGCCCAAAAAGCAAAACGCCGAGGGTTTGCACACTCGGCGTTTTTGCTAACGGGCCCGCTAATTTTATCGGGCTCATATTTGTTGCTCGCTTACTTCTTGGCGCCGATGCGGCTGCCGAAGCGCTTGGTGAACTTGTCGATACGACCACCGGTGTCAACGATTTTTTGCTTGCCGGTGTAGAAAGGGTGGCAGTTGCCACACACGTCCACGTGTAAATCTTTGCCCAAAGTAGATGCAGTGGCAAAAGAGTTGCCGCAGCTGCAAGTTACGTTGATGGCTACGTAGTTTGGATGAATTTCTGGTTTCATGGTATTTGCCTTGTGTTGTGTGCCGCCACCCGGACATTTGTTTCGCCGAGCACCGCACCGCGGTTAAAAAGAATGGCTGATTTAAGAGGCGGCGATGCTACCAGAAAAACCAGCCAACGCAAGCAAAAACCATCCTGAGTGCCCGGTTTTTAACCTGCGAACTACGGAATCAGGGCTTTTTACTCCAGACCTTACACCAGCCACCAGCATTAACTTGCTTGCCCGGGAAGATGTTGCAACCGAGCCACTGGGCACCTGCATCCCCTTTGGACTGCATGCAATTACCGCAAGTGCTGCCCGCCATCGCCGATTTCTCCACATAACCCAAGGCCTTGGCCTGGGTGTCATCGGGACTGAGCTTGGCCGATGGGGCTTCGGCTGCCTCCAGATTACAGGCCGGAATCAACACCATACCCGCCGCTGCAACGCCGGATAATTTCATAAAATTTCTACGATTAAGTTCTTTATTGATCATGATTTTCCCTCACGGTTGGTAACGTCACGCTATTTTTCAGATTCAACCCCAGGCTCATTCACAAGCCCTGATCAATCATAGCAAGCCAGAAACAGCTGCTCTGTTAACTTAGCGCTACTTAACCTTCAGGCAATTGATGCAAAACAACTCGCGACGACATTCACCGCTCCGCAGGGCTGACTGAGGCAAGCTGGATCAGCTATGCTGCGCGGCTTGTCAGCACTCACTACAGCCAAAGCATGCCCACACCTTTACTCGAAATTGCGCTGCCTACCCCCCTTCGTCGCCGCTTCGATTATCTGCCGCCAGCAGATATGACTGAAGCAAGCGCATGCCTGCTTGTTCCTGGTGTGTTGGTGCGGGTGCCATTTGGGCAGCAGGAATTGGTGGGGGTCCTCTTAGCTATAAAGGAAGAAAGCGAACAGGATCGCAGCAAACTGCGCCACGCCCTGGCGGTGATTGAGGAGCAGCCAGCATTCCCTGAAGATATACTCGGATTGGTGCAATGGGCCGCAGACTATTACCAATGTCCCGAAGGTGAAGCCCTGAGCACTGCCCTGCCGGCACTCTTGCGCCAAGGTGAAATCGCGCAACTGCGTACAGAGCCCAGTTGGCAATTGAGTACACAAGGGAAAGGACTGCCGATCGGTGCACTCAAGCGTGCGCGCAAACAGGCTGAGTTACTGGCAGCATTGCAAGACCACAGCCAACTTAGCCGCAGCGACATAGCCGCGCTGGATATCCCCGCCGCTATTATTAAAGCCCTGTCAGACAAGGGCCTTATTGAGCGTGCCGCTGAGCGCCCTTTTCACGCTGAGCAGCCTATTCCTTTTCCGCTCTTGCGCCAGCAACCTTACACGCTAAGCGACCAACAGCAGCAAGCATTCGCCAGCCTGGCATTCGATCAGTTTCAAGTGAGCTTGCTGGATGGCGCCACTGGCAGCGGCAAAACTGAAATCTACCTGCAGGCAATTGCCAGGGTACTGGAATCGGGTAAACAAGCGCTGGTATTGGTACCTGAGATTGGGCTCACCCCCCAGACTATCGCCCGCTTCCAGCAGCGCTTTGCGGTGAAAGTTGTTGCTATGCACTCCGGCCTGAATGATCGTGAACGGCTGGATGCCTGGGTTATGGCAAGATCCGGTCAGGCACCTATTTTGATTGGTACCCGCTCCGCCATTTTCACCCCTATGGCCAAGCTTGGCATCATCATTATCGACGAAGAGCACGACAGCTCCTTCAAGCAGCAGGATGGCTTTCGCTACTCCGCACGCGACCTGTCGGTGATGCGCGCCAGCCGTGCAGGCATTCCCCTGATTTTGGGCTCCGCCACCCCCTCGCTCGAAACCTTGCACAATGCCCAGCAGGGTCGCTATCGACACCTTCACCTGAGCGCACGCGCCGGGGATGCCAAACCACCGGAAGTGCAACTGCTGGATATGCGCGGCTTGCAACTGGTAGAAGGCTTTGCCGCCGACACAAAATTGGCCATGGCAACCGAACTGGCGGCCGGCAATCAAGTATTGGTATTCCTCAACCGTCGCGGCTATGCCCCTACCTTGGAATGTCACGATTGCGGCTGGCTGGCAAACTGCCCGCACTGCGACTTGCGTATGACGGTCCACCATAACCCCCGTCACTTGCACTGCCACCACTGCGACCACCAACGCAGCCTGCCGCAACGCTGTCCGAGCTGCCACAGCCATCGCCTGAACCCCGTTGGGCAAGGTACGGAGCGCAGCGAACTGGTGCTGCAAGAGTGGTTTCCCCAGATTCCAGTGATCCGGGTTGACCGCGACTCCACCCGCACCAAGCACGCGATGGCAGGTATCCTTGAACAGGTTCATCAGGGCGAACCCTGCCTATTGGTTGGCACCCAGATGCTTGCCAAAGGCCATCATTTTGCCGATGTGACCCTGGTAGTGATTATCGATGCCGATGCCGGGTTGTTCAGCACTGACTTCCGCGGCCCCGAGAAGATGGGCCAATTGCTGTTGCAAGTTGCCGGCCGCGCTGGTCGCGCCCACAAACCCGGCAGAGTCATACTGCAAAGCCACCACACCGACCATCCCTTGGTCCAAACCCTGGTGCGCCAAGGCTATCACGCCTTTGCCGAGCTGATATTGCAAGAGCGCCAACTCACCCAACTGCCACCTTTCCGCTACCTGGCATTGCTACGCGCCGAAAGTAAACAGGCGGAACTGGCCTTTGATTTCCTCAAGTTTGCACGCCAGGAGGCGGAAACCCTGGTCGCACCACAACCAGAGCTTAGCTATCTCGGCCCCCTGCCCTCACTGATCGAGAAACGTGGCGATCGTTTTCGCTACCAATTGCAGTTCAACAGCGCCGCGCGCAAATCCTTGCACCAGTTGCTTGCACAACTTATTGCAAAGCTCGAGCATCACCCCCTCGCCAAGCGCGTGCGCTGGGCGGTCGATGTTGATCCGCAAGATATGGGTTGAAGCAAGCTGGCGCGATTTTATCGGGTGTGTGATCAAACCCACTTACGGCTGCGTATAAATCCGCTTTAATCCCCCAAAGCGCAACGCCCACACGGATCAATGACATGCACCAGCCAGTCGCCGAAGTTCCCGCCAGCAGCCCGCAGCAACCGCCAGGTTTGCTGCGCAGGTTCTATAGCATCAGCCTGCGGGTATTATTGGCCGGAATACTCTTGTGGTTAGCGTCAATGGCCTATCTCTGGTTTAAGCAGGAGAGCCTGCTCTTCCACCCCGAACCGCTCGCCGCCAATGCCAAATTTGATTTGGCCTATACCTCGGAAGTCTACATAGACGTACCCGGCGCGAGGCTTCACGCGCTTTACCTGCGCCAGCCACCGACGCAAAGCAAAGGCATAGTGCTGTTTTTGCATGGCAATGCCGGCAATTTGGAAACCTGGTTCACTAAAGCTGATTTCTGGTTAACCACCGGTTATGACGTGCTTATGCCTGATTATCGCGGCTTCGGCAAAAGCACGGGCCAGATAACCAGCGAAGACCAATTGCACGATGACGTTATGCGTATCTGGCAATGGGTAGCACCCAATTACCTGGGCAAGAAAAAGGTATTTTACGGCCGTTCACTCGGCACCGGCCTGGCGACGAAACTCGCCACCCAGGTAGAGCCAGACTTATTAGTGCTGGTATCTCCTTATACCAGCATGACGCAGATGGCGCGCGACTTTTACCCCTGGGTGCCAGCCGCACTCCTGCGTTATCCGCTACCTACCGAACAGTGGCTGCCGCAAGTCCACAGTAAAATCCTGTTGTTGCATGGCACTGCGGACAAACTGATCTCCCCCAACCATAGCCATCAGCTGCAAAAGCTCAATCCACGCGCGCAATTGGTGGAGATACCTGACGCAGCCCATGGGGATATTCACAATTTTCCACTCTATACGGATACGCTCAAACAAGCCCTGGATGAACTGTGACGCGACTAACCAACACAAGGAAGACAAACTGGCCACGTGTTTTAGTGACTCATCAATACATTCCCATTACAATCGCGCCAGTTTTAATAAATAGCCGTCAACCATGAGCAAAGATTTCGCCAAACGCAGTGCCAGCCCCAGCCGTCGCCCCGCCAAAAGTAATGCCGCACCCGCGTGGTTGTGGTTTATTTTAGGCGCTATTACCGGCGCATTTGCCATGACCCTGGTGTTCACCCTGCACAAACCCCAAGCACCTGCCGAGCCAGCGACAGAAACACCTAAATCCGCACAAAACTCATCCAAAACACCCAAGCCACGCTTTGATTTTTACAAACTGCTGCAAGAGAGTGAAACCATAGTGCCAGCCACCGAAACGGCGGGTGATAGCGATAAAAATCAAACCGCGTCTTCCGCCGATAACCTCGAATATATTTTGCAGGTAGGTTCGTTCCCCGCCCAACCTGAAGCGGACAAATTGCGCGCGCAATTACTACTGCTTAATTTGGATGTGCACATAGAGCCAGTGGAAATCCACAAAGGGGAAATTTGGCACCGCGTTGTTGTTGGCCCCTTTGACTCGCAAGAAAAACTCACTACCGCCAAAGCCAAGCTGGTGGAAAACCAATACACGGCCCTCGTTCTCAAGCGCGCCAAAGGCGGTAAAAAATAGCAACGTCTCCTGCATAGCCTCCGCTAATTCCCTCATCAGGTTTCGATAAAAACTGTCGAAACCTGATATTACATTCCACAATCGCCCCACCTCTTCTTTTAACAAAAACCCCCTGTTACACGCGACTCCAGATCTTTCGCTCATAAGTTTCGATAGGTAAAACTTATGGGTAATTGATCGATTAATCCCAATGCACAGGGAACACTATGCCCCCTCCAACGCAGCCCTTAGGGGTAATCTAAAAATCAAAAATAATTGGTGAACGGAATGGATCAACGCATACGTCGAATCGTTATAGTGGGTGGCGGATCTGCAGGCTGGCTAGTCGCAGGAACCATAGCCGCCGAGCACGCACCTGAATCAGGTATTGAAGTAACACTGATTGAATCTCCCGATATTAAATTGGTGGGTGTAGGTGAAGGAACCTGGCCCACTATGCGCAGTACACTGAGCAAAATGGGCATCTCTGAAACTGAGTTTGTCCGCGAATGCGATGTAGCCTTCAAACAGGCCTCGAAATTTTCACGATGGGTTACCGGCAAGGAAGGTGATGATTATTATCACCCGTTCACTCTGCCAGTTGGCTACCGCGAACATAATTTTGCACGCAATTGGAAAGAGCACAGCAAAAACATAAGCTTTGCTGATGCAGTTTGCATTCAAAGCCATTTGTGCGCGCGCGACATGGGCCCTAAACAAATTACAACGCCCGAATATGCCTCAGTCGCCAACTACTCCTATCACCTGGACGCTGCCAAATTTGCAGCATTTCTCAGCAAGCACTGCACAGAAAAGCTCGGCATCAAACACATTCGCGATAAAGTCACCTCGGTAAATTCGGCAGAAAATGGCGATATACAATCACTTGCCACTGAAAACAACGGCGACCTTCCAGGCGATATGTTTGTCGACTGCACAGGATTGGCGTCGCTCTTGCTCAGCAAGCATTACAAAATTCCGTTGGTCAGCAAAAAGAAAATTCTCTTCAACGACGCTGCACTCGCTGCACAGGTACCCTACCTGGATCCACAATGTCCGATTTCGTCCAATACAATTTCAACAGCACAATCCGCTGGCTGGGTGTGGGACATAGGATTACAAACACGTCGCGGTGTTGGCTACGTTTATTCCAGCACACATATTTCCGAGGAGGCAGCCGAAGAAGAGTTTCGCACCTATCTGGAACCGACCATTGGCCGTAAAGCAGCAGAGGCCACAGAGTTGTTGAAAATAAAATTCAATCCTGGCCATAGGGAAGTGTTCTGGCACAAGAACTGTGTAGCTGTTGGCCTGGCCGCCGGTTTTATCGAGCCACTCGAAGCTTCCGCGATTATTTTGATTGAGCTCTCAGCCAAAATGATCAGCGAACAATTACCGGCAACTCGCAGGACAATGGAGATAGTCGCGCAAAGGTTTAACCAAAAGTTCACTTACCATTGGAACCGGATTATCGATTTCCTCAAACTGCATTATGTATTGACCCAACGCAGGGACTCAGCCTATTGGATTGACCACTGCAATCCAGAGAGCATCCCGCAAAGCCTGAAAGATTTGTTGGAGCTGTGGCGCCATCAGGACCCATGGTTTTACGACGACCTACATACAGAAGAGCTGTTTCCCTGTGCCAGCTTCCAATACATTCTCTACGGCATGGGCTTTGAAACCCAAACCAGAATCACCAACAATAAAAGCATGGAAACCCAAACCAGACGCGCCATAGAGTTGTTTAAAGAGAATATGAAAAAAACCCAACAGTACCTTGAGGCGCTGCCAAGCCATCGCGAGTTAATTAATAAAATTAACGAATATGGCCTGCAAAAGATCTAGCCGATAAACACAGGGCAATCCACATCCGAGGGTGTGGATTGCCTAATCATCCCCCCCTGTTTGATTCCGCCTCCAAGCCAGCCACCGATCATTCCAACCTCCCTTGAAATCCCCCCAATAGTCCCCATTTTTAATGTTCGTCCCAGCCTCTTTAGTAAGGATCTTTTGTGACAACAATTCTTTCGGTTCGCCGCGATGGCCAAGTGGTTATCGGTGGTGACGGCCAGGTATCCCTGGGCAATACCGTCATGAAGGGCAATGCACGCAAAGTGCGTCGCCTTTATAAAAACCAGGTACTTGCCGGATTCGCCGGCGGCACCGCCGACGCTTTCACCTTGTTTGAGCGCTTTGAAGCCAAACTGGAAGCACACAACGGTCAACTGACACGCGCCGCCGTTGAACTCGCCAAAGACTGGCGAACGGACCGCAGCCTGCGACGACTTGAAGCGCTGCTCGCTGTAGCCGACAAAGAAAGCTCCTTGATCATCACCGGCAATGGCGACGTGATACAGCCCGAGGATGATTTGATCGCCATAGGTTCTGGCGGCCCGTTTGCACAATCTGCTGCCCGCGCCCTGCTGGAAAACACCCAACTGGATGCAAAAACCATTGTTGAAAAAGGTTTAAAGATTGCCGGGGACATCTGTGTATTTACGAATCAGAATCACACGATCGAAATGTTGGAATATTGATTCAGGAAATTAGTGAGTCGTCATCCCTTGCCGGGCGCCCCCGCAGGGGATAACGGTACCCGAGAGAGATAGATCAAGAGATTTTTATGTCATCAATGACCCCGCGCGAAATCGTGCACGAATTGGATAAACATATCGTCGGCCAACAGGAAGCCAAGCGCGCTGTTGCCATAGCCCTGCGCAACCGCTGGCGACGCATGCAGCTATCCGCTGATATGCGCAGTGAAATCACACCCAAAAATATTCTGATGATCGGCCCAACAGGCGTTGGCAAAACAGAAATAGCCCGCCGCCTGGCCAAACTCGCCAACGCCCCCTTCATTAAGGTAGAGGCAACCAAATTTACCGAAGTTGGCTATGTGGGACGCGATGTGGAATCCATTATTCGCGACCTGGTGGATGTGGCTATCAAGTTGCGTCGCGAACAAGCCGTTAAGGCTGTGCAATTCCGTGCAGCTGAAGCTGCCGAAGAGCGCATCCTGGATGCATTGCTACCACCGGCCCGCGGTTTGGCTGAGAGCGAAGCTAAACATGAAACCTCTACTCGCCAGATCTTCCGCAAAAAATTGCGCGAAGGCGAACTGGACGATAAAGAAATTGAAATCGATATAGCCGCCACACCCGTTGGTGTAGAAATCATGGCACCTCCCGGCATGGAAGATATGACGAATCAATTACAAAGCATGTTCTCGTCGCTGGGCCGCGACAAGACTAAAAAAGCCAAGATGACCGTAAAAAAAGCCTTCAAACTTTTGCAGGATGAAGAAGCTGGAAAACTGGTGAGCGAAGAAGACATCAAAACCCAGGCAGTTGAAGCCGTCGAGCAAAACGGCATAGTATTTATCGACGAAATCGACAAGGTTGCACGCCGCGGCAATGTCGGTGGCGCCGATGTGTCGCGCGAAGGTGTACAACGCGATCTGCTGCCGTTAATTGAAGGCTGCACAGTATCCACCAAGCACGGCATGATCAAAACTGACCATATTTTATTTATTACCTCAGGCGCATTCCACCTGAGCAAACCATCAGATTTAATTCCCGAATTACAAGGCCGCTTGCCTATCCGTGTCGAGCTGCAAGCACTGACACCTGATGATTTCGAACGCATACTCACTGAACCTGCAGCCTCGCTCACCGAGCAACAGATTGCGCTGCTAAAAACCGAAGGCATTGAGGTCAGCTTTACCAAAGACGGCATACGCCGTATTGCGGAAACCGCTTATGAGGTTAATGAACGCACCGAAAATATCGGCGCGCGTCGCTTGCACACAATTCTTGAGCGCTTGCTCGAGGATATTTCATTTGACGCAGGGGATCACAAAGTCCAAGTGGCAATTGACGCAGATTATGTTGAAAAACACCTGGGTGAATTGGCGAAAAATGAAGACCTGAGCCGTTATATTTTGTAACGGCTGTTATTGATTAACGAGAGCGACAATGCAATCTGCACCCACTAAAATTCAACTGCACAAACAATCGCAAATTCTGGAATTGCATTTTGGTGCAGACCAGTTTTCCCTGAGCGCCGAATTCCTGCGCGTACATTCTCCCAGCGCCGAAGTGATGGGCCACGGTCCCAACCAGGCTGTTTTGCAATTTGGCAAAAAAGACGTAGTGATTACCCGCATTGAACGGGCCGGTAACTATGCCATCAAATTAATTTTTGATGATGGCCACGACTCAGGCATATACACCTGGAGCTATTTACAAGAGCTGGGAAGGGATCAGGAAAAGTTATGGCAGGAATATCTGGATGCATTGCGTAGCGCGGGAAAAACACGGGAGAAGGACACCAGCGTCGTCAAGTTTATTGGCTGATGCTGGCATCCTCTTAAAACAATTCCAAACGGTTAAATCATCACCATTCTCAAGCTCCCGCAGGCAGCCATAACAACAAACCTGCACCGAGAATAATGCGGTAAATTGCAAACGCGGTAAATTTGTGAGTCTGGATATATTTCAGCAGCCATTTCACAGCGATAAAGGCAGTGATGGTAGACACAGCAAAAGCAATTCCCAAATCTGTCCAGTTTTCATGAACACCCAAATCCGCAACTTTGTAAGCGCCATAAATTTCTTTGGCACTCGCCGCGTACATAGTGGGAATACCGATTAAAAACGCAAACTCGGTTGCTGCGGCACGATTGTTAGTTCCCACCAACATAGCGGCAAAAATAGTAGCACCTGAGCGCGAGGTACCAGGAAAAATGCCCGCCACTATTTGCGCTATGCCTACCACAATGGCCACCGGCCAAGTGATGGTGGATGATTCAGGTTTTTTTGCCGCGTACCACTCCGCAAAGATAATCCATACACCGCCAATAATCAGCGCCCATGCAATGGGAGTAACTTCTTTTGGCAATTTGAAACCCAATTTGGAAACGATAACACCAAGCACCGCCGTGATTAAAAAGGCAACCGTAAGCTTGAGCGCATAATCCTTATTTTCCGGCGTGCGCACATTCATCGCCAACTGCCAAAGGCGCTGCCAATAAATCACTGTCACCGCCAAAATAGCGCCGGCCTGAATGACAATGTTAAACACATCTGAGCGAGCACCCAATCCGAGCTTTTCAGCAATCAACAGGTGACCCGTGCTGGAAATAGGAAGAAATTCGGTAATACCTTCGATGATGCCAAGCAAAATAATTTGCAATAGATTTTCCATAAAGCTCCCGCATAAATTCACAACCAAAAAGAGAGTTCATACTAGCGACCGGGCAGATAAAGGGCAATCATGCCCCATACATTTGCAATCCCGCACAATAGGATTATCATGCTCCGATACCTCGCATACTTAGGGCTACGCACATTTATGGCACAGATGCGTTGCAAATTATCGATGGAGATTGCGTGATGACGATTCGCTTTGACCAGATGTCCCGTTTGACGGCCCGCTTTTGCAAAAGCGCGATCCTGCTTGGTGCGTTTAGCTTGCTAGTTGCCTGCGCAACCACCAATAAGGTGACTCAGGATTTTAAAGAAGGCACCAATTTTCAGCAGTATAAGAGCTTCAGCTGGCATAATTTCTCCTCTGACATTAACGGCACCGACCAGTTGGCAATCCAGAACCAGATAGATCAATTGCTTGTTCAAAAAGGCTTCAAAAAAGTGGATGCCAACGCCGATGTGATTCTGGATCTCAATATTATCAAGCAACGCAATACCGGCTCCGGTAGCGGTGTCGGACTCTCAATTGGTTTACCCCTGGGGCGACATGGAAGCATAGGCTTGGGCGGCAGCCAGCTGCTGGACGGCGGAGACAAGATGGCGGGCCTGATCATCCTCGACATTACCGCCCAGCACACCGGCCAAGTGATCTGGCGCGGTAGCGCTGACGCTGTTCCCATGACGTATTTTTTCGCTCGCAACCAATCGCAATTGCAAAGTATCCTGCACGATTTAGTTAATCAGTTCCCACCCAAATAAAACATTACCAATAAACCTTTGCCCCAAATAAAAAGGCCTTGCTTTTAGCAAGGCCTTTTTATCTGTTGGATTTCTTACTGCTGGCGAATCCGGTTCACTATCGAGGTAGTGGAGCAATTTTCGAAGAAGCGTAGCACTTTCACTTCTCCGCCATTGGCTTTGACGATAGTTCCGCCAATAATCTGATCCGCGCGGTAGTCGCCACCTTTTACTAATACATCAGGCTTAATACGGCGCAAGAGGCGCTCGGGAGTGTCCTCTTCAAAACTCACCACCCAGTCAACCGATTCCAGCCCTGCCAATACGGCCAAACGTCTGTCAATAGGGTTAATTGGACGACCCTGCCCTTTCAAGCGGCGCACAGAAGCATCACTATTAAGGGCAACAATCAGCCTGTGACCTTGCTTGCGTGCCTCTTCAAGATAGCCTACGTGACCCGCGTGAATAATATCGAAGCAACCATTAGTGAACACGATTCGCTCGCCGTTAGCGCGAGCCTCTTCAATAGCGAACATTAGCTGCTCTTCGGTCACCACTCCACGAGCGGTGCTGTATTCCTTGTTGATGGCGCGGCGCATTTCGGCGGCATTGACCGTCGCCGCTCCCAACTTTCCCACCACTATGCCCGCGGCCATATTAGCCAACACCACAGCTTCAGGCAGGCTCTGGCCAGACGCCAGAACAGCGGCCAGCACAGCAATGACCGTATCCCCCGCGCCCGTTACGTCATAAACCTCTCGTGCACGTGCGGGCAAGTGTATTGCTTGTTGGCCGGGACGAATCAACGTCATACCCATCTCGCCGCGCGTAACCAGAAGCGCCGCTATGTTGAGCTGGGCAATTAATTCAAGCCCTTTGCTGACCAGATCGCGTTCGCTATCGCATTTGCCAACCACAGCTTCAAATTCAGCAATATTCGGGGTGAGAAGACTGGCACCACTGTAGCGGGTAAAGTCACCGCCTTTGGGATCGACCAGCACAGGTATTCCCTGGGCTTTGGCTTGATTAATCAACGCCTGGCAGTTCTGCAGGGTACCCTTGGCATAATCGGACAATACCAGTATGTCGCAATGAGGTAGTACAGGTGCAATCTTGCTATCCAGTTCGCTGCTATCTTCTGGACTGAAGGTCTCTTCAAAATCCATGCGCAACAGCTGTTGATGGCGGCTCATCACACGCAGCTTGGTAATCGTTGGCTTGGACTGGGATATTTGTAATTCGGAGAAAATGCCGGCGGCGTTCAAGCGCGCCTTGAGCTGGTGACCGGCGGGATCATTACCCACCACACCTACCAGTGATACACGCCCACCGAGGGCGGCGATATTGACCGCCACGTTGCCGGCACCACCGGGGCGCTCTTCCTCGAGGGCAACATTCACAATAGGCACAGGCGCCTCGGGAGAGACGCGATGTGAGGAACCATGCCAATAGCGGTCGAGCATTACATCGCCCACAATCAGAACGTGGGAGGCATCAAATTGCGGCATAGTCAAACGCATAGTCGGTATCCTGTGTTTCCCATTTAATCGACTGAGCTCATATCATCATGAAACGCTGCGGCGTGCAACTTTGCGTATGCACCATTTCGCTCCATTAGATCCCTATGGCTCCCCTGCTCCACTATCTTGCCATCTTCCATCACCAGAATGCGATCAGCATGCTCAATAGTTGAGAGACGATGCGCAATTACAAACGTGGTACGGCCCTTCATAACTTCATCCATAGCGGCCTGGATATAACGTTCGGATTCGTTATCCAGCGCCGAAGTCGCCTCATCAAAAATCAAAATAGGCGCATTTTTCAAAATCGCTCGCGCAATCGCCAGGCGTTGACGCTGACCACCGGAAAGACGGTCACCACCTTCACCTATCTGGGTATCAAAACCTTGGGGTAATTGCTCGATAAACTCCAGCGCATAAGCCAGCTCAGCGGCTCGCCTGATTTGTTGTGCGCTCACCTTATCACGACGGCCATAGGCGATATTGTCTGCTACCGTACCGTCAAACAAGGTTACCTGTTGGTTCACCACTGAAATTTGCTCGCGCAGATTCGCCCGCGCATAGTCGCGGATATCAACGCCATCCAACAAAATACGCCCATGCTGAACATCATAAAAACGTGGCAGCAAATTCACCAGCGTCGATTTACCGCTACCCGATTTTCCGACCAAGGCTATCACTTCCCCGGATTTAACCTGTAACGAAATGTTATCAAGCGCAACCCTCTCCTGGGCTTGATATGAAAAGCCTACCGCATCAAAAATAACTTCGCCCTGGGCGCGTTCGATTTGCAATTTGCCATCGTCTTTTTCGCAGGGAACGTCGAGAATTTCAAATACGCTTTCCGCCGCAGCAACGCCTTTTAAAATCATTGGTGTCACTTCGCCCAAGCGGCGCAATGGCTGAATCATAGCGGCAACAGCCACCAGGTAAGCCACAAATTCCGCGGGTTCGCGCATCTTGGTTACACTCATGGCAACAAAAATCAGCGCCGACATAAATGCGGCGACCAGCAACTGGATCACCGGCGTGTTCGCTGCAGCAGTGACAACAATTTTCATATTTTGTAAATAATTTTTGTAGCTGACCTCAGCAAAACGCGCCTGCTCATAAGCTTCACCGCCAAAGGTGCGCATCACTTTATAACCGTTGACCATTTCGCCGGACACCTGGGTAATATCACCCACCGTATTCTGCACTTTGGTGCTGAGACGGCGCAGGCGTTTACCCACTACCGTAACTAGCACGCCAATCACGGGCGCGAGGATTAAAAACAGCATGGTTAGCTTCCAATCACTAACGAGTAAGACGCCCAGCATCCATATAACAGTGGCACCTTCCCGCAGCGAAATTTTCAACGCATCTGTTGCAGCAGCTGTCACACCATTAATGTTGTAAGTAATGATAGAAATCAAATGACCGGAGTTGCGTTGATCAAACACATGGGTTGGCAACGCGGTCATATGATTGAATACTTCCACACGCAATTTGTGCACTACGCCATTTGCCACTTTCGCCAAAAAATAAGCGCCCATAAAAGCGCCAATACTGCGCAACACGGTTGTCCCCATGACCGCCATAGGTATGTAGTAACGATCTGCCGGGTTGTTACTTTCAATGATGTGCAGCAAATTTTTGAGAATGTCGATGAACAAGGTGGAGGAGTAGGCAAACAGCGCATAACCCAACACACCGGCAATAAAAGCAAATTTGTAGGGTTTGAGATAGGCGAGCAGACGCCAATAAATTTTTAGCGAAGAAGTTTCTGGTTTTGTAGAAGATTTAGGTGCGGACATAGATATCCATTAATGATTTAAGAGTGATCGCCCTGGGTAAGCGACAATTGCCAAAGCTCGGCATATTTTGCAAATGTGGATTGCGATAATAAAAGTGCAAGCAACAAGCCCTGTTTGCCATCCAGAAATCCCGCACGCAAAAAATACATACGGACAAAGCACGCAAATGCATGGAGTATCGCGCCAGCGAGTGAAGCGGTTTTGCCCGCACTCCTGCGCTGCAGTGCCCACTCCTGCGCATAGTGCGCGGACTTTTGCTGCTGGTGACGAACACTGTCGTACACATAATGCAACAAAAAACCCGAGAGCTGACGCACAGGTAATTTCTGGTTGTTGACAAGGCGCTCGTGTACGCGTGTCTCATCATATAACGCGCGCCCACGCGGATATAAACGCGGCACCCAATCAGGATGCATACCTGAATGTTTGATAAAACGTCCGAAGCACCAGCACAAACGATTTACTTGCCAAATGGCATCACCCTGCTGTACAGCGGCGAGAATACTTGCCCGCAATTCAGGTGTTACCTGCTCATCTGCGTCCACCATAAAAATCCAGTCGCTGGTAGCAAGCTGTGCGGCGCGCTCGCGCTGCACGCCGAAGCCCTGCCAGTCTGTATTGACAAACACACGGGCAGAATGGGCTTGGGCTATAGTCAGGGTGTCATCATCGCTACCGGAATCTAACACTAAAATTTCATCGGCCCACCGCAAGCTTTGCAGGCATGCTGATAATTTTTGCGCTTCATTTTTAACGATCAAAACTGCCGAAATACTGGGCATCTAACCTGGCCTCCCGAGCCATTAAACGCTGTCACCGGCCTGACGAACCTGGGCCCAGAGAATCACCAGCAGAAATACATACATGGTCACACCGCTGGAGTGGGTCAAATAACTTTGTGTGAGTCCAAATACAAAAGTCGCCACCACCAACATCACGCCCGCCAACGCCGCTGATCGTGCGGCGATGGATTGACCGACACCGCTGTGACGTTTGAGTTCGCGATAAAAAATAACCGCCGGCACCAGATAGACGCCTACAAGAACAATAACACCCGGCAATCCACGTTTAACCCAGGCATCCAACAGATCGTTATGCATATGGTTGTATTTAACGAATACATCATCCTGCACACCGGTAATTGCCACATACTGCTCAAAACTGCCCCAGCCGAGCATTGGATGCTGCGCAATCATATCCAGGCTCAATTGCCACAAATGAAAACGTGAGCCGAGTGAACTGGTGGCATCCTGATTATCCTGATAGCTCTGCAAATCCAGCGCTATATGGCTGATGCGATCACGCAAAAAATCCAGCCATGGCAACCAGCAAATCGCTGCTATAGTAACGGCACAAACAGCCGCAAGAATTACATTAGTCGCCGTACTGCGCTTGCCGCTCCACCAGTATGTCAGCAGCACCACAACGGGTAACATCAACCATCCGCCGCGCGCACCGGACAACAGCGACGCCAGCAATCCACCCAAGGCTCCCACCACTACAACAGCGAAAAATAGACGTCCGCCCGTTTTAGCCCAGGGCACAATGGCGGCCAACATACAAAAAAACAGCATGGCGATATCGCCAAATTGAATCGCATTGATGTGGCCGGCAGCACGCGCTTCACCCTGCACGGCAAACTCCCAAAGCGCTAGCACGACTGCACCTAACGCGCCGAGCGCGACCCCCTGCCAAACAATTACCGCTTTTACCTGTATGCGCAGCAGCAACAAGAGCACAGGCACTGCCAGTAAAAAACGTGACAAGTTGTCGTAACTGCTGCCCTTGAGGTGATGATGCATATTGCTCAATACCCCAACCCCAAAATACAACAGCAATGCCGCGATCAAATATTTATCTTCCGCAGCTAACGTTGGCCATGGGCGAACAAATAAATACCCCAGCGACGGTAGCAACAGAATGAGCGCGCCCAGGCTATACCCGCTTGGCACTACCAGCGCAAAGGCGCTTAGCAAGAAAACGCCAGCAGAAACCAACGCAGGTACAAATGTAGCGGGTGTTGGCAATCGCATCATAAGCATGCACTTGCCACGCCGTGCGACTCATCCTGAGCCAGCAAGGAACTATCCGGTTTGAAGAACAGAAAAATGACGTTACCAATCACTATTTTGTCATCTATAAAAAAATGAGGGTCGGTTGCAAGCCGGGATTTGCGTAATCCGCAAAAACAACGAAGGAGCCGAAGCTCCTTGTTTTGCGAAGACTTATTTGGCGACCGGGGCCAACCAGTTGCTGTGCTCCGCCAGCTCGCCGCGCACGGCTTTGAAATACAAATCTTGCAATTTGGTGGTGACAGGGCCGCGACGACCTTCGCCAATTTGACGACCATCGAGTTCGCGAATAGGCAATACTTCGGCCGCAGTACCGGTAAAGAAGCACTCATCCGCCACATAAACTTCATCGCGGGTAATACGCTTTTCTTTGATGGTGTAACCGCAGTCAGCCGCCAATTGGAAAATAGAATTGCGGGTGATGCCGTCGAGGCAGGAGGTCAACTCAGGTGTGTAGATAATGCCGTCGCGCACCAGGAAGAAGTTTTCACCGCTGCCTTCTGCAACATAGCCTTCGTTGTCGAGCAACAGGGCTTCTTCACAACCGCAATCCAGCGCTTCTTGCAGGGCCAGCAATGAGTTGATGTAGTGGCCGTTGGCCTTGGCTTTACACATGGAGATATTGACGTGGTGACGGGTGTAGCTGGAGGTGCGCACTTTGATGCCTATATCGCGCGCCTCGGGCGACATATACGACGGCCAGTGCCAGGCAGCAACCATCACGTGAGCTTTAAGGTTGTCGGCACGCAGGCCCATACCTTCTGAACCGTAAAATGCCATGGGGCGCAGATAGGCTTCGCTCAGGTTGTTTTCACGCACCACTTGTTTTTGGGCTTCGTTCAATTGCTCTTTGGTGAAAGGCAATTTCATGCGCATGATATGCGCCGAGCGGAACAGGCGATCAGTGTGCTCTTGCAAGCGGAAAATGCTGGTACCGAAAGTTTCGCTCTTGTACGCACGTACACCTTCAAACACACCCATGCCGTAGTGCAATGTATGGGTCAATACGTGGACGCGCGCATCGCGCCAGGGAATCAATTCACCATCTAACCAAATTACGCCATCGCGATCAGCAAAAGACATAGCCACTCCTAAATCAAATACGGTTATCAATACGGCTGCCGCGCGCTGCGCCACAGCTCAAAATTTTTATTCTGCAGATTTATTGATTGCAGATATCAACGGGTTGTCAGGTCGTTATCGATGAGTTGGTGCCACAGGTTCGTAACCTGCTCGCGCTCGATATCGAAATGATGTTCACCAGCCAAAACCGCCTCCTGTTGTTGCAGCGCAAGGCGGTGCCCGGTGGATCGGTAGGCTTTGTAAGCGGCGATCAGTTGGGCGACAGAAGGACCGGCAAGCAAACCGGCCTCTTCCAGCGATCCAAGTATGCGAATGTTATCCGTATACTGGACTATCCCGGGCGCTTGATGGGCCCAGGCCAAGGCGGCGTATTGAACCATAAATTCAATATCGACGATACCTCCGGCGTCCTGTTTCAAATGAAATATAGGGGTAGTTTCACTCTTGCCTTTGCCGCCAGAACCCAGCTGGTCGCGCATTTTGCGGCGCATATCACTCACATCTTTGCGCAACTTGTCCTGGTCGCGGGGCTGCTGGAGTATGCTCAAGCGTACCTGGGTGAACTGCTCGCCCAGGGTTTGCGATCCGGCAACTACACGGGCACGCACCAGCGCCTGATGTTCCCAGGTCCAGGCCTCTTTCAGCTGATAGCGCTCAAAGGCCGGCAAGGTTGACACCAGCATGCCGGAATTACCCGACGGGCGCAGACGCATATCCACCTCGTAAAGCTTGCCTGACTGGGTTTGGGTATTGAGTATATGGATGATGCGCTGGCCGAGGCGGGTGTAAAACGTCTGGTTATCAATACTTTTCTCACCATCAGTTTGCCGGTTGGAATCGCCGCCATGAATAAAGACCAGGTCCAGATCCGAACCATGACCCAACTCTATGCCACCCAGTTTGCCGTAGCCGACAATAATGAAATCCGGCGTCATATCCACGCTGCCGTCCGGTTGCGTTGGCCGACCGTGGCGCTCCACCAGATAACTCCAACTCAGATCCAGCACATGCTCCAGGATCACCTCAGCGGTGAAGGTTAGATAGTCGCTTACTTTCATCAACGGCAGCGTGCCGCCCACCTCGCTCGCCGCCACGCGCAAACCGAAGGCGGAGCGGAAATAGCGCAGAGCCTCCATGTGCCCCTCAAGGTCGTCCCAGGTCAGGCGTAGCACATCGCGACGCAGCTCATCGCGCAGGTTTGACTTGATGGCTTCGTGGTCGTCGTTGGGGGAGATGTACAGGCTTTCCGGCGTTAAGAGTTCATCCAGCAGCGCCGGATAGCGCGCCACCTGATCGGCAATCCAGGGGCTTGCAGCGCAGAGTTTTACCAGTTGCGCCAGCGCCACCGGATTCTCCATCAACAACACCAAATAAGCACTGCGACGCGCAACCGACTCCACCAACGGAATAATGCGCTTGAAAGTTTCCGTAAAAGAGACGGGCAATTCGCCGCGCGCGCTGTGCTCTGCCAGCATCAATAACAGACGCGCAATGAAAGTATCCAAGCGGCTACGGCTGCTGGCCTGCATATTGATGATCGCGCGGTTTTCGCGCAGATGCTGGAACAGTTGCATTAATTCAGCTGGCTCCAAGGGTTGGTTAGCCAACTGGTGATTAAAGTCTTCCGGGTTTGCCAGCAATTGGCTGCTCAACTCCCAGATGCCCTGCCAGAAAGCCAGGGCTTTATTATCGAGCGTCTGCTTCTGCTCCGACTCGGCAATCACCGCTTTGAACTCATGGTTGACGCGCGCACGGTAGCCGGACAGCACCTGATAAAACTCATCCCACGTGGCGAACCCCATCACCCAGGCAAGGCGTGTGCGCCCCAGATCATCACCGGGAAGCGCCTGGGTCTGGCGATCCTGATAACCCTGGATGGCGTGCTCGGTGTTGCGCAGGAAAATATAAGCCTCCGCCAAGGCACTGCCCGCACCTTCCGGCAAATAACCCTCCTGCTCTAAAAATGGCAACAACTTGAGCACCTGCCGCTTGCGCAAGCGCTTGTCGCGCCCGCCGCGGATCAGCTGGAAAACCTGCACGACAAACTCCACTTCGCGGATACCGCCCTCACCCAACTTCACGTCGAGACTCATGCCTTTACGTTGCACCTGGCGCGCGATCAGACCTTTCATTTCGCGGAGTGATTCAATGGCCCCGAAATCTATGTATTGGCGATAGGTGAAGGGCGCCAGCAAGGTGCGTAACTGCACCCTCACTTGCTCCGCGTAAAACTCGTCGCCCCCGCTGCCATAGGCAAAGGCGACTCGCCGCGCCTTGATCATGGCATAGCGCTCCCATTCGCGCCCCTGGGTTTGGTAGTAATCCTCCATACCCGCAAAGCTCATGGCCAAGGCACCGCTCTGGCCGTGAGGGCGCAAGCGCATATCGGTGCGGAATACAAAGCCATCGGCGGTTGTGGTATCCAGGCTTTTGATCAACCGCTGGCCAAGCTTGATAAAAAACTCCTGGTTGCTAACGGAGCGGCTTGGATGGTTAGTCGCGCCAGATTCAGGATAGGTAAAAATCAAATCTATATCGGAGGACACATTGAGTTCACGCGCACCCAGCTTGCCCATGCCCAGCACCATAAACGGCTGCACCTGACCGGATTCGCCGCCGATGGGCGTGCCGTAAAACTTCTCCAATTCACGGTAATGGTGGCTAGCTGCCAGCTGGATAATCTGGTCGGCAAAGCGCGACAACTCGCCCGTAGTTTCCTGCATGCTGGCGGTCCGATTGAGATCGCGCCAAATGATGCGAATCATCGCCTGGTGGCGCTGCTGGCGCAGGATCTTATCAAGCTCCAGATCACTTGCGGCCGTCGTCACCACTTGCGCGAGCGCATCAAGATCTTCATCCACCAAAGGCCGAAACAAGCTTCCACCCGCGACTAACTCCACCAGATATTCCGGCTTTATGGCGCAAGTGCTCGCAATATATTCGCTGGCGGCAAAAGCGCGCGCCAATTGCCCCGAAAACCTCACGTCAGCCGACACCAACTCTCCCAATCCAGGCAACTGACGAGCCTGGCGAGCCGTTTCAAATTGTTCCCAGTAACGTTGGACGGAAGCGTGAAAAGCGGAAGGCACCTGTTGTAAATCAAGCATGCGGAGAAATCCTGGTAGTCGTAATTGGCCAAAGTATAGGGGATTGGCGCCCAAGCATGGAGCATAAAACCTTACAAATCATCAACTTAATATCAGACAATTGAATGAACCACCTTAAAGTCAATAAAACCTTAAGACACTTTCGAGCTATAACCAAAAAATCTCAATTTCCGCCAAGTCTTTGTTTTTTCGCCCAATTACACCGCGTTAGTGGAGATTTCACCGTTCTCGGCTAGGGTAATCCTTAACAAATCTATACCAGCCTATTGACATTTTGGCGCATATTTGTGCATATTAACCTATAAATCATATTTATAAGTTTACTTAATAACAAAGCACTTAAAAACGAGAGGAAACAGCATGAAACACACCCCAACTCATATCTCCACTGCCAGCCTGCTTTTTGCGCTGGGGATGACTACGACTTTTGCTGCACAAGCTCAGGAAGCCCCTGCTGCCGACGCGGCGGAAGAGATCGTTGTTACCGGCATGCGTGCAGCCCTGGAAAAAGCCATCGAAGTTAAACAGGAAAACACCCATGTAATGGAAGCCCTGTCACTTGATGACATTAACGCCACACCAGCTGTGACTATCGCTGAAGCGCTGGTTCGCCTGCCAGGTGTCAACGGTTCGCGCGACCGCGGCAACGAAAGCCAGGCGGCTATCCGCGGCCTTGGTCCACGCATGGTGTTAGGCACTGTGAATGGTCGTGAAGTAGCGAGCCCTGAACCAGGTCGCGCTATTCGCTATGAGCAATATCCATCCGAGTTGGTGTCCGCTGTTGAAGTGTACAAAACCCAGTCTGCCGATCTGGTTGAGGGTGGCATCGCCGGTAATATCAATCTGAAAACCGTATCACCACTGTCTTATAACGGTCCTGAAGCGATTGTTCGCGCCGGTGCGCAATACAATGAAGCAGGCAAAGACATCCCTGATTACAACCCATTGGGTGATCGTTTCAGTGCGGCTTATGTACACAAGTTTGACGAAACCCTCGGCATCGCCGTTGGTATTTCCAAACAAAAACAAAAAAATGCGTACGAATCCCTGCAAGGTTGGGGTTATAGCAGTGAGAAATGGGACCTTGATGGCAAAGGTTCTATCGGCGACACACCATGGGGTGTAGCGGCTGAAGTTAAAAAATTAACGCAGGACCGCCAGGGTGCATTCTCCGCAATCGAGTGGGCACCTAACGATAGCCTGAATGTTAAATACGACGTGCTCTACACCAAATTTGAAATGTCTGAAGAGCAAAACCAGACCTGGGCACAAGACATAGGTTTGAACCCTGGCCCATGGTACAACTGGGGTATTACCGACCTTAACAACGACAAGAAGCCAGATAATTTGCTGACCAATGTTGTTATCAAAGATCAACAAGCTGTTGCTGCGACTATCAACGGTTGGGAAGGCCAGATTCGCCATGTTATCGCTGGTTACAATCAGGAAAACAGCGGTCTGACCCAAGGTCTGAAGTTTAACTACACAGGTATTGAAAGCTGGACTATTGACGCCGACATCGCCTACTCAACGGCAGAGCGCAAAAACTACTGGAACGCGATTTATCTCGATCAATACCTCGAAACCTGGAGCTTCGATTTGCGTGGCAGACCGTCACTCACTGCACCAAAAGGCTCTGCTGCCTACGAGCCAGAAAAAGCTTCTTACAACTGGCTGAACAACGTTAACGAAGGCTCGACCCTTAATGACGACCTGTTGAGCGCCCAGTTAGATTTCAAACGTGAATTGGAAGCAGGTGATCTGCACAGTGTCAGCTTCGGTTTCCGCTCCGCTGATCGTGAAAAAGAAGTTATCTGGACTGACTTCATCATGAACAGAACTGACGCTGCCGACAATGGCACTGCAGTGAATTTCCCGAACAAGTTCTTAAGTTCTTACACATTGGACGCATTCGACACCATTCCTTTCCTGAATGCGCCATCATACAAAGCAACCGCCAAACTTATTTATGGCGGCGTGAACTATGATGATGCTGCGGTAAACGCTGGACGCTACTGGAAAGTAGATGAGAAAAACACAGCCGCTTATGTGAAGTTTGATTTTGAAGGCGAACTGTTTGGCCTGAGCTACAACGCTAACGCCGGCGTACGCCAAGTCAAAATCAAAACCGAAAGTTACGAGTATGACGACGGCATCGCCAACAATGTTAACGATGGTCGCTCTGTTGACAACGACTACTCTAAAACGTTGCCGAGCGCGAGCTTGAACCTGGATTTGACCGACGGCAAAAAACTGCGCTTTGGTATTTCACGCGCTATTTCCCGTCCACCACTGGATGAACTGCGCGCGGGTGCATACATCAGTGCTATCAACACCGGCAGCTCAGGCGGTGCAGGTAACCCACTGTTGAAGCCATTTAGCTCTGATCAAATCGACGTGTCTTACGAGTGGTACTTTGCACCGGAATCACTGGCAGCGCTGAGTGTTTATTACAAAGATATCGACAGCTACATTGGCAACGCGACTGTAGGCACATTCACCAGCCAACAAGGCACCTTCAATATCTATGGCCCAGTAAACGGCAAAGGTGGTTACGTGAGAGGTGCGGAAGCAACCTTCCAAATGCCATTCACCTTCCTGCCCGTTGAAGGCTTTGGTGTTTACTCCAACTACGCATTCGCTGAATCCAATATTCACGAATTCGCGCCCAGCGATAATCCATTACCAATGGCCGGTCTGGCGAAAAACACCGCCACATTGGATTTGTGGTACAGCCACAATGGTTTGGATGCCCGTGTAGGTTGGAAATATCACTCCGCTTACACCAGTGCATTTACCTGGGATAGCTATGATCTGACGACTATGGATTCAGAATTGAGTGTGGGTGCCAGCGTGTCTTACGACATCAATGAGCACTGGAACGTACGCCTGCAGGCTTACAACCTCACCAATGATCCAATGCGTTTGTCGCAAAATAACCAGCCTGGCAACCTGAAGCGTTTCGACGACTACGGTCGCAGCTACCTGCTGGATTTCACCTGGAAGCTCTAAGCTAAACACTTCCGCCGGCATCATCAGCTGGCGGAAGTTTTTTATGCTATACCAATCGTTTGTTATTGATCGTTTTTACTCCAATTTACTAGCCCACTTGCGGTTGCATTTTTTGCGGCCGCGTTTTTGCTTCTGGCCACGGATAAATTCCGGCCCCCTCAACTGGAGGCAACATGCGCAAACTCAATTCGCTGTTTAGTTTTACCTTCGCCACCTTGCTTGCAACTACCGCTTGTGCAGAAGATGCAGCCCCCGCGAAAACCGCTCCATTTTTTACCGGTGCCGATCTATCCTACGTTAACGAAATGGAAGATTGCGGTGGCAAATTTCGCGATCGCGGTAAAGAGAAAGATCCCTTTGCTATTTTCGCCAGCTACGGCGCCGATATAGTGCGCGTGCGCATTTGGCACAACGCCACCTGGACAAAATATTCCAACTTTGAAGACGTTGCCAAAACCATCAAACGCGCAAAAGAAAATCATATGCGTGTGTTGCTGGATTTTCATTATTCAGACACCTGGACTGATCCCGAAAAACAGGGCATTCCCGCCGCCTGGAAAGACATCAGCGATACCCACCAACTGGCTAAGGCACTCTACGATTACACCGCCGACACGCTAAAAAAATTAAACGATATGGGGCTTGCTCCCAACATGGTGCAAGTCGGTAACGAGACCAACGCCGAGATATTGCAAGACCAAAGCAAATTTGAAAAAGAAAAAATCAATTGGGTTCGCAACGCCGAGTTGTTTAACAGCGGTATTAAAGCTGTGCGCGACTTCAGCGCCGCCAGCAATAAAAAAATCGCCATAGTCCTGCACATAGCGCAGCCGGAAAATGGTTTGGCGTGGTTCCCCAAAGCGATTGAAAACGGCATTACCGATTTCGATGTGATAGGACTGTCCTACTATCCGCAATGGTCCACCTACAAGCTGGATACTATTGGCAATGCCGTAAGTGAACTGACTGCAAAAATCAAAAAACCGGTGATGATTGTTGAAACAGGTTATCCCTGGACCTTTGAAAATTTTGACAAAGCCGACAACGTGCTCTGGAAAAATGCCGTGCTGCCAGATTACCCACCCACACCCAATGGCCAGCTGGATTATCTGCTAGCCTTAAGCAAAGCGGTAAAAACAGCAGGTGGGTTAGGCATTCTCTATTGGGAGCCGGCCTGGATCAGCACCTCATGCAAAACACTTTGGGGGACAGGTTCGCATTGGGAAAATGCTGCCTTCTTTGATGCCAGCCGCAAAAACACCACCCTGCCCGCGTTTAACTTCTTTCGCGAAGGTAAAAAATAAAAGGACTGAATGCACGGGTAATTCGCAAGCATAGAAATCGCAGCCGGATCAGTGACTCAGCAGATCCGGCTTTGTACCAAACGAGAGCATAAGCAGGTTAATAATCATTATGAAAAAATTCCCCGACACTTTTATTAAATTAGGTTTGAGCCTTGCGTTGGCCAGCCTGATCAGCGCCTGCCATCACAGTGAAAAAGCAACACCGGCGATCGAAGTCAGCTTTAATAGCGACTGGCAATTTGCGCGCTCGGATAAAGCGCCAGATCTCGCCAGCATGAGTTCGCTCACCGGTTGGGAGCAAGTACAACTGCCGCACACCACGCGAGTTGAGGAGCTGGTGGTAAAAAACCAATGGCAAGGTGATGCCTGGTATAAAAAGACCATCACTGCAAAACCTGAGTGGAAAAACAAACAAGTGTTTGTCCGCTTTGATGCTGCCATGAACGCAACCGACGTATTTTTGAATGGCGAAAAAATTGCGAGCCATCTCGGCGGTTACCTGCCCTTCACGATCAACCTCACCAACAAGCTCAAACCCGACTCACCCAACGAACTGGTCTTGCACCTCGACAACCGCGATAGCGCCGTCACTGGCCCCAAGCCGCTGAAAGATCTGGATTTCAATACTTACGGCGGCATCTACCGCAACACTCATTTGATATTGAAAAATGATGTGTACATCAGCGATGCAATTTCTGTTGGCAAAACGGCAGGCGGCGGAATTTTTGTTACCTATCCGGAAGTGAGCGATGCCAATGCCAAAGTGCAGGTAAAAACCAACCTGATTAACAGCAGCGCCAAAGAAAAAACCGTAAAAGTAAAACAGCAATTGCTGGATGGCGACAAGCTTGTAGCTGAAGCAACCTCTGTCGAACAAAAAATTGCACCGCAGACAGATGCAGATCTAAGTAGCGATCTCGCCGTAACGTCGCCACAACTTTGGTCGCCACAAAGCCCACATCTGTATCAATTAAAAACCCAGGTGTTTGATGGTGAGCAGCTTGTAGATGAGCAGGCTACTCGCATCGGCATTCGCGAATTTACCTTCACCGCCGATCATCAATTATTAATTAACGGCAAGAAAATGTTTTTGCGCGGCGTGAATCGCCACCAGGAACATCCTTACGTTGGCTATGCAACGTCTGACGCTGCAGATTATCGCGATGCGGTGCGCATTAAAGCGGGCGGTTTTGATTATGTACGCCTGTCGCACTATCCGCAGTCACCCGCGTTTATGGCAGCAGCCGATGAATTAGGTTTGGTGTTGCTTGATTCTGTATTGGGTTGGCAGTACTTCTCGGAAGATCCTGCCTTCCAGGCGCAAATCCAACAAACCTGCCGTGACCTGATTCGCCGCGATCGCAACCATGCCTCTGTACTGGGCTGGGAGTGTTCGCTCAATGAATCCTGGATGACCGAGCCGTTTATTGATTCGCTGACCAAAATTGTGCACGAAGAATATCCTGGCAAAAATGTCTATTCCGCTGGTTGGCAGGAATATGGTTACGATATTTATTTGCAAGCTCGCCAGCATCGTCTTGAACATTACAAAACGCCCACCAAACCTTACAACGTTAGCGAGTACGGTGATTGGGAGTACTATGCGATGAATGCCGGCCTTAACCAAACGGCCTGGGGCAACTTGTTGCAAGCAGATCGCTCAAGCCGCCAGCTACTGAGCGATGGTGAAAAACGTTTGTTGCAGCAGGCATCAAACCTTCAGGAAGCACACAACGACAACTTCAATACACCCGCTTATTCCGATGGCTATTGGGTAATGTTTGATTACAACCGCGGCTACTCACCCGACCACGAATCATCTGGTGTGATGAGCATTGATCGTTTGCCAAAGTACAGCTACTTCCTCTACCAAAGCCAGCGCGATGCGAGTGAACAATCCGATAAATTCCCCAGCGGTCCCATGGTGTATATCGCCAGCCAATGGAACGATAAATCCAGCCTTGATGTGCGTGTATTCAGTAACGCTGAACAAGTAGAATTATTCCTGAACGGCGAGTCGTTAGGCAAACAACAACCTGATGCCAATAACAACACCAAAAACCTCAAGCATCCACCGTTCACCTTCAATGTGAAAAAATTCGCTGCCGGTGAATTGAAAGCTGTGGCTTATATTGGCGATAAAGTTGTTGCCGAATATAAAGTCGTTACTGCCGAACAAAGCAGCCAACTCAAATTGAGCGTGGACACCAGCGGTAAGGCGCCACAAGCGGGCGTGAAAGATGTGATTTTTGTGCGTGCGCAATTGCAGGATGCGAAAGGCAATGTCACCCATGACAACAATGTACCTGTGACCTTTACCATTACTGGCGATGCGAAGCTTGTAAGTCCGGCAGAGATAAAATCTACTGATGGTATTGCGGTGGCGCTGGTGGAGATTGGTGGCAATACTGCTGGTGTTAGTATTAAAGCAGAGGCTAAGGATTTGACGGTGGGGCAGCTGAGCCTTTAAGTTGCTTTAGAAAAACAAACTACAAATGGGCGGATATTTCCGCCCATTTTTTTGGAAGCGCTTAGCCCCTTTTGAAAGGGAATCGTCATCCCCGCTACGCGAGGATGACGATTCCCTATAAATCGCTCACCAAATCACTCCGGCGCCTCAATTTTATAAAACGCAGTCTCACGGTTCTGCCCATTAATCACTTTCACTTCCTCATGGGTAAACACAGCGCCAATTTTTTCGGCCGCTTTGCGCGAGCGCCAGTTGTCTGTGCCTATGTGCAGCCACACTACTTTCGCCCATTGAAAGGCGTGATCCAGCATTAGCTTTTTCATCTCGCGATTAGTAGTACCGCCCCAATGGCTGCGCGCGATAAAGGTATAGCCTATGGCAACCTCCGCACGTTCAGCGTCCCATTCATAGTAGCGGGTTGAACCTACAAGTTTGCCGGTTGCATTCTCAACCACAACAAAAGCACTACCCGATGCCAAAGCGCTCTTAAAAAAACTGCGCTCAAAAACATCGCGCTGGTAACGGGTTGGTTCGGGATGTTGTGCCCAGATCAACGGATCAGAGGCGGCTTGATACAAGGCCTCAAAATCATCAGCCCGCAAAGGACGCAGGCTGATGATGTCACCCACCAACGTAGGCTGAAAATTGAAGGCGGGTGGTAAATTAGAAGTGAGCGGTAAATTAGAAGCGGGCTGCAAATTAACGTCGGGGGAGCCATTCATCTTTCAGAGTCCTTGTCATATGAAGGGCGTCATTAAACACCATCCGGCGAGCGACTGCGAACTCGCCGGATACTTTTGCACTTATTCCACACCCGCACCGCTGCCACTCACCAACACGCGCTGGCCGTAGCTTTCGGGTTTATCGCCAACAGTTACGCCACCGTACATCATCCCCTGCATGGCATTGGTGAAGAAATAGTAAGGGAAAGGCGTCACAGGTTTGCTGGCTTCATCCAGACGAGCGTGCAATTCTGCGGGCAAGGTGAAATCCAGGGCGCGCAGATTGCTTTGCAATTGTTCTGGCTTGCTCGCGCCAACAATCAGGCTGGCAATACCGGGGCGATTGGCAGCCCAATTGAGCGCGACCTGGTTGAGCGGACGATCAACTTCTTGAGCCACTTTCTCCAACTCGGCCAGGATTTTCCAGTTGCGATCATTGAAGTGCTGGAAGGCGGGATTGCCATTGTCTTTCATCGCCGCCAAACGCCCTTCCGGTGGCAGATCAGCCTTGTAACGGCCCGACAGAAAGCCACCAGCCAATGGGCTCCAGGCCACCATGCCCATCCCCAGATCCGTCGCCAGGCGGGTGTACTCGTGCTCCAGGTTGCGCTCCACCAGCGAATACTGCAATTGCAGGGCAGAGATAGGCTCAAAGCCACGCCATTCGGCCAGGGTTTGGGCGCGGGCAGCGTACCAGGCAGGCACATCGGACAAACCTATGTGGCGCACTTTGCCGGAGCTGACCAGATCATCCAGGGTACGCATTACTTCTTCGGTAGGGGTGATTTGATCCCAGGCGTGCAGGTAGTAGAGATCGAGATAATCCGTGTTCAAACGTTTCAGCGAAGCCTCCACGGAACGCAGGATATTTTTGCGACCGTTACCGCCCATATTGGCGTTGGGACTGCCCAGGTTGAAGGTGAATTTGCTGGCAAGCACCATCTGGTCGCGCAGGCCTTTGGCATTGACGAACTCACCCAACCAGGATTCGCTGGTGCCGTTGGTGTAAACATCGGCGGTATCCACAAAATTGCCGCCCTGCTCTACATAGATATCAAAAATGCGCTGGGCAGCCGCCTTGTCGGCGCCCCAGCCCCATTCGGTGCCGAAGGTCATCACGCCCAGTGACAGGCGGCTTACGCGCAGGCCACTGCGGCCCAGGGTGTAGTAGTTGGAAACTGACATGATCAAAACTCCTTTAGCTGATGATGAGGTAAATCGTTTGGAAGTGAGGCCATAGTAGCCGTGGCGATTTCATGGAAAAATAGCCATAATCTTTTCAAAGTATTAAGCAATACTTAATAATCAAAGGGTGACCATGAAACTCAACCAACTCGACGGCATAGTCGCTTTTGCCACAGTCGCCCAGACCCGCAGCTTTACCGCGGCGGCGGCCCGTCTGGAGGTAACGCCGCCAGCCATCAGCCAGAGCCTGCGTCAGTTGGAAGAGCGACTAGGTGTACGCCTGCTGCATCGCACCACCCGCAGCGTCAGCCTCACCGAAGCTGGAGAACGCTTTTACGAGCGCATAGGGCCAGCGCTCAATACACTCCAGAGCGCGAGCGAAGAGCTGAACGATTTTCGCGATGGCTTGCGCGGCGAGCTGCGTATCAATGCACCGCATATCCTTTGGGAAATGTATTTGCGGGAACTTATCGCCGGCTTTTTGCTGGCAAACCCCGGGATGCGCCTGGAAGTCCAACTGGAAGATGGTTTCGTCGACATAGTGAAAGATGGTTTTGACCTGGGTGTGCGCCTGGGCGAATCCGTCCAGCGCGATATGATCGCCGTGCCTTTTACGGGACCGGCACAACTCTGTCTGGCTGCATCGCCCGATTATCTAACTCGCCGCGGCACACCACAAACTCTGGAGGAATTGCATCAGCACGATTGCATCCGCTACCGATTCCGCGGCAGCAAAGCCATTTACCGCTGGGAGCTCATGCGTGACTGCCAATTGGTGGAAGTGGATGTGGAGGGCCGCATCACTTGCAGCGACAGCCGCAGCATGCGCGAGGCAGCCCTTGATGGCTTGGGTATTGGTTATTTATTTGCGCGGCAAGTGGAACAGGATTTAACCGAAGGGAAATTGGTTGGCGTGCTACAGGATCATTGGCCCAGCTTCGGCAGCTTTTGCCTCTACTACCCCAACCGCGAGCAAATGCCCGCAAAACTGCGGGCATTTATCGATTTTTGCAAAAGTAAATTCAGCACCTAAGGAACCTCTGAAAAATGTTGGCGAGGCAGCCAGCGCAAGGCAAAAGCAGGCGAAAAAGCGGAGTTTATACGGAATAAATGAGCATTTTGAGTCTGTTTTTAACGCCGCGATGGCAACGTAGGTAATTTTTCAGAGGTTCCCTAATCATTTAAACCTTGCCAGCCAGCTTATCCATGATGGGGATTGGACGAAAACTATCACGCAAATTGTGCGCTGGAATTTGCAACTCGCCTGCCGCTGCTTTTTGCTCCAGTTGACTGCGGCTCGCCTCATGGCTTTTTACCAGCCAGTAGCTGGAAAAGGTATAGATAGATGAGAGTTCGATCCAGAAGATTGCCGAGTTATTGTGGGTGGAAAATGAATACATCAGCATTATCGCCAACGGCAACAGCAGCATGGCCATACCCTGGATACGATAAATAAATTTATAGCGGTTGCGACGCTTTTCATCCGTAATTAACAGCAAGGTATCCTGCGCACGAAAAATACAAACATAAGCAATGCCAACAAAAAACAAGGCCGCACAACCACCGTGCAGGCTCACAGCAAAACCGCCTTCAAGATCGGGCCAGGCCATAGGAAATATCGCAATACCCACGGCCATAAGCGCCGCCAGATTGAGTGCCCAATCCTCCAATGTCGTATAGCCTTTGTAAGCATACAACAGCGCCGCTTGTGCAAATAAAAGGCCCACGAAGGCATCGCGCATTACGCCCTTGCCGTATTCCAAATGCGTGGGGTCGAAGAGGTGGTAATACTCGCTTAACGAGCGCGCTAAAGGTAAGTGCACCAACAACCAGGCACCCACCGATAACACCAGGGGATAGGCCAATGCCAGGGCCGCAAGCCCCAAACGCAGGGCACGATAAGTGGACGTGATTTGACGATTAAAATCCGTGGTAGCCATGCGGCGTCTCCCTAAAATTATCACTGTCGGCCTTGGCATCTGGCAAGCCACCGACGGGATTGCTAGACTCAGGCGAGAGGCTAAAACAGCCCAATCATACATCTTTAATTTGCCGGTTCGCTTTTTACCAGCAACGGCAATCCCCGGCAATGGTCCACAACAGCACAAGCTGAAATTTCGCGCCTTTTTCATTGCGCTCTGCGCATTCGTGTTTACTCGTTCAGGGGCTTTTCCATGCCAATGCATTTTGTTTTTTCAGGTTATTTTTTTCGTATTATTGCGTGTATAGCTATTGCGCTACTCACGCATCAAGTACAGGCCTTCACTATTAAACATGGGCAGGAATACCCGCTCTGGCCAGGCATACCACCTGGCTCTGAAGGGCTCACACTTGCGGAAAAAAGCAAAGACAGCAGCAAAGATCCCAATGATCCGCAACGCACACTGGATTCCATTGCCACACCAACAATACGCGCATTTATTCCTGCAACACCCAATGGCACTGCAGCCATTATCACCGTGGGCGGCGGCTATACGTCGCTGGTGATTGATAAAGAGGGGACGGATATTGCCAAGTGGTTAAACAGCCTGGGGGTTACGGCGTTTGTGGTGAAAAATCGCCTGCCGGGTGAAGGCCATAAAAATGCCAGGCATGTTCCCTTACAAGATGTTCAGCGCGCATTGCGGTTGGTGCGCGCCAATGCAAGTGAATGGAAACTGGATGCAAATAAAATTGGTATTGTAGGATTGTCATCCGGGGGCCATTTGGCATCGACGCTCGGCACCAACTACGCGAAGCATGTATACGAACCTGTAGATGCCAGCGATAAGCTCAGCGCGCGCCCGGATTTTTTAGTGCTCGCCTATGGCCCCCACTCTGGCAACGCGCGGCAATATCTTATTAACCCCGAACAAAAGCCATTGGAGCCAGCGGATAAACAAGCGCTCTACGATGAATATCCAACAGATCGCCAAGTCACTAAAGATACACCACCCGCATTTTTAGTCGCCGCCGGTAATGATGACAAAGTAGATGCGCGCAACAGCACACGTTTTTACGATGCGCTCAAAGCAGCAGGTGTTCCCGCGGAATTGCATATATTCCAGGATGGAAAACACGGCTTCGCCATTCGTAATGCCGCTGGCTACCCGGTGGCAATTTGGCCACAGCTCTGCGAAAACTGGTTGCGCGCCAATAAATTTCTTCCCTGAGTTGAATGGCACTTACTTAAGCTTTTTAGTCGTCATCCTAGCCGGCCGCCCCCGCAGGGGATCCAGCGGCTGGCGGCCCAGTGACCTTGCTGCGTGAAAGACGCTGGATCCCTACGGGATGACGACTCCCATATAAACGTGATCATCAGTGAGTGCAGAGAACAATGCTTAAGTAAGCACCATTCTTCCCTGAGTTATTTAAACAAACAGAGGACAAAAAAATCCCGGATATTTGTTCACTTAAGCCCAAACAATGGGACATCGTCATCCTCGCGTAGCGGGGATCCAGTTCTTTGGTTCTATAAATTTACGAAAATGTAAGAGCAACAGCTGGATCCCCGCTACGCGAGGATGACGACATAGGCTTAAGTGAACAGCATTGCGGATATTGTCCGGGATTTTTTTATTTATAGCTTATGTATCAAGGCTTGCTATTCAACACCGCAAGCCCGGCACTCGCCACCTGCGCATCCTGTTGCGAATTGCCACCGCTCACACCTATTGCACCGATAATTTTGTTATCCACCACTATAGGTATTCCGCCTTCAATCAACACAACATTGGGTAAAGTGACGAGTGAATTGCGGCCACCAGCAACGGCATCTTCCAGCAATTTGGTGGGACGTTTGAAATTATTCGCTGTGCGCGCCTTGCCAATAGCCACATCAATACTACCCAACTGGGTGCCATCAATTTTTTCGAAATAGGTTAAATCACCTCCGGAGTCCACGATTGCAATTGCCATAGTGAAGTTGTTTTTCTTGGCCTCTACCTCGGCGGCGGCGGCAATTTTTTTCGCAACCTCAAGTGTGACCGGAGCACCGTAGCTTTGGGTTTGGGCAAAAGCCGTCAGGGGTAACAGGAGAGTCGCGAGCGCGAGCGCCCCAGGAAATGATCTTGGCATAATAGGTCCTTATGTAAATTAACTTACGAAAGAATAACGAATTGCCGAGTAAACGCCTCCTCAAACAGGGAAGCTTATTATTGAGTTACGCATTTTATAAGTTCGGCGACCAACCCCTTAAAGGGCCAGCAGTCTATCACGGCCAAGGTAAAATCAGGATCAGGATCAATTGTGGGCTAAATTCAATTGCGGGCCATGCTATAGGTCTATAATAGACCTTGGCATAATAGCTATCGATATATGTTTTTCAGGGATCGTCTGACGGATAAAAATCTATGACAAGTCACCACACGCCCACTCCACCGGCTTCGGCAGGCCGTTTAGCTATCCCAACATCGCTACCGATATTGCTTCGAGGACTAATCCTGTTGTTATCATTTGTGGCGGCAGCGGCGCAAGCTGATTTTATTGTGTCGCACCGGGCGCCGGCGGGCGGTGTCGATAAACGTGATGAATACACCATAGCGCTAATCCAGCTTGCACTGGAAAAAACCAAAGCCAGCTATGGCCCCTACGAGATGAAAAATATTCCAGCCAGTTTCTACAACCTGCGCGCACGCGTTGCTACCAGCAACAACCAGTTTCCCAATATGTTGCTGGAAGAAAGTTACGATGATGAGTTCATCCTTAACAGCAAACTGGATTTCATTAATTTCCCTATAGAACTCGGCATACTCGGCTACCGGGTCTGCTTTGTAAATGCCAAAGTCAAAGACCAGATCGCGCAGGTTCAATCATTGGAACAACTTAAAAAATACACTATAGGGCAAGGCATTGGCTGGCAGGATGCCAAGATACTTAAACACAACGGCTTCAATGTCATTGAAGTAGATGCCTACGAGAGCCTTTTCAAAATGGTGGCTGCAGGTCGCATCGATTTATTCTGCACCGGCGTTAACCAAATACTGAATGAATACAACGGCCACAAAGATCTCGAGGCGCTGCTTATAGACCAATCCTTTGTACTGGTTTATCCATTGCCGCGTTTCTTCTTTGTCCATCCGGATAACCACCTGCTTAAACAACGTGTCGAAGAAGGGCTAAAACTGGCCTACAAAGATGGCAGTTTGCAGAAATTGTGGCGGGAAAACTTTGGAGAGAGTTTGAATTTTGTACACTTGGAAAAGCGCAAAATTTTTAGGTTAGAGAACCCACTGATTGGCGATCTGGATAAAGATTACGAGAAATATCTGTACTCCCCTTTAAAGCACCAATAATAAGGGCCCATCCAAAATAAGGGCCCATCATAGGGCCCTAAAATTGACTACTCCAAAAACGCATCCATCTGCAAACCAGGCTTACCTGTATTATCAAAAGCTCCCAGGCTATAGCCCTTCCAGTTTCCATAAGCTTGTGGTTCCCAATAGAAAACACCCAGACCTTTATTATCCGGCAAGGCTTTTACATTCTGGATAAGTATAGAGAGCAATGATTTGGCATCAGCGTAATCCCAAGGTGCGCCTACTTCGGCAATCATCACAGGCACTTGGTAGCGGCTAATCATATCTTTCAAATTGGTGTCGCAAGCAGCAAGCGTTTGCTGCCAGGTTTTACCTGTGTTCGTCGTGGGGTAAGTGGACGCGCCTATCACGTCAAACTTGCCGCCGTTATTTCTCAGGCCATCGAAGATCCAGCGAAACAAACCGTTATCGTGGCAATTAGAAACATGCACAACTACCAACGTATTAGGGAAAATATCCTTCACCGCTTCATAGCCCGTAGTGGTCAAGCGTGCGTAATTTTTCATGTTGGCGGATGCGCGACCATCGTCCCATAAAAAACCATCATTGGTTTCGTTACCCACTTGCACCCAATCAGGTGTTATATCGGCGTCGCGCAATAATGTGAGGCTATCGTGAGTGTGGTCGCGCACAGCGGTATTGAGCTGATCTATGTTGTAGCTCGTCCAGGCCGCCGGTTTTGTCTGCTTGCCAGGATCTGCCCAGGTATCGCTGTAATGGAAATCTATCATCAACTTCATACCCGCCGCTTTAACGCGTTTGGCCTTGGCGAGCACATCGGTAATGCTGTTGTAATTACTAGCCGGATTCACCCACACCCGCAGGCGAATCGCATTCATGCCTTTGCTTTTGAGGATTTGTAATACATCCTGTTCTGCACCTGAGGTGTTATAAATTTTTTTGCCGGACGCCTCCATTTCCGTTATCCAGCTGACGTCTGCACCTTTTGCAAAAATTACGCTAGTCGCCGTGGATGAATGTGAGCTTGATGACAAACTGCTGCTGGACAGCACATTGCTCGACGATGACGTACTGGTAATGGTGACGCTAGTAGACGACCTTGCCGGTGCAGATGAACTACCGCCACCACCGCAAGCACTCATGAATATCATCGATAAGAAGATAACGGGAAGATTGATACTGCTTTTCATCTTTCATCCTTTGCACAAAAAATTTCATCCCCCTAAAACAAAACAACCAATCAAACCACAGAGCTTCGGGTTTGATTGGTTGTGTTATCGGGGATATTTAATTACTTAAACGCATCCCACACAGCGGTTGCTTTGCCACTTGCATCCATAGCGCCGAGGGTATAACCCTTCCAGCTTGGACGAGCTTCTGGCTCCCAGTAGAAAATACCAATCGCTTTGCTCACGGTGCCCAGCTTGGTGATCATGTCGGCAACGATAGTTTTCGCTGAGGTGTTATCCCAGGGCACACCGATTTCCGCAATCATCACTTCTTTGCCGTAACGGCTCACCATGTCATTCAAGTTGGTTAAGCACTGGGAGTTAACTGTCTGCCAGGTTGAACCAGATACGTTGGTTGGATAGTTGGAAAACGCGATAACGTCGTAGCTGGCACCATAGGTTTTTAAACCATCGAACAACCAGCGCGCATTGGTGTTGTTGTAGCAATTGGCCAAATGCACCACCACTTTCGCACTCGGGAAAATCGCTTTGGTGGCGTTGTAACCAGAGTTGGTCAACCAGGCGTAATTCTGCATACTGGTCGAGGCTTTGCCATCATTCCACAACATGCCATTGCTGGTCTCGTTGCCTACCTGCACCCATTTTGGTGTTACACCGCCATCTTTTACCGCTTGCAGAACAAAAGTCGTGGTGTTGTAAACCGCATCCATCAACTGGGTAAAGGTGTAGCTGCTCCAGGCCGCTGGTTTGGTTTGGGTAGCAGGATCTGCCCAGGTATCGCTGTAATGGAAGTCGATCAATACATCCAGGCCAGCCGCTTTCGCGCGCTTGGCTTTGGCGACTACATCTTGATAGGAGTTGTACCAGCCATCCGCCGGATTAACCCACACACGCAGACGCGCAGCAGTCATACCCTGCTCTTTCATGATGGCGAAAATATCTTTCTGAACGCCGCTGCGGTTGTAGTACTTGTAACCGTTGGCTTCGATTTCGGATGTCCAGCTTACATCGGCGCCTTTAACCAGCGCGTGGGACATTTGTGCACAGAACAACAGACCCGCTGAGGCCAGTAGCTGACCCAGGATTTTGAAATGTTTCATTGTATTTACCTTTATTTTTATCTTTTTAGGCTTGCGCCTGAAGGGTGATTACTCACAACCGGAACCTTATAACCGACTCGCTATAAATGGCCCGGTCTCTCGCCTCCTGCTTTTACTGCTCCGATGAATAGTATTTATAATATATATAATTTATAAGATCAAGCGCGAGATGAACAAAGATTGTGCGATCACTGTAGATTTGTGTGCCATATAGCTGTAGAGCATAACCCCCTAACTATTTAGCCTTTTTAAAAACGAAGCCCGACTGTTAACCTGCGCGCCTTGTTGAATTTTCAACATTCAATTGTTTATAAAACAGCAGCAAAGGTTTTCATGATGGATTTTCAATACCCCTATGCACTTGCAGGCCTCTTTGTAGGATTTGTCGTTGGCCTGACGGGTGTGGGCGGCGGCTCGTTAATGACCCCGATTCTCCTGCATTTCGGCATCACCCCCGCCAGCGCCGTAGGTACGGATTTGTTGTACGCCGCCATCACCAAAGCGGGCGGTGTTCATGTGCACCACAAAAAGAAAAATATCGACTGGCGCATCACCCTGATTTTGGCATTGGGCAGTGTGCCAGCCGCGCTGCTCACCCTGTGGTTATTGCACTCCAGTGGTTTGGATACAGCCACCCTGAACAAAATGATTAAGAAGTCCCTGGGTTGGGCCATGTTCTTTACTGCCCTGGCGATTTTGTTCAAACAAAAAATCATGGATTACAGCCACCGCAACGACGTATGGCTGACGCGTTTGAGCCGCAAGCAACAGGAAGTGGCCACCTTCGCAACGGGTTTGCTGTTAGGTGGTGTTGTAACGCTGACCTCCATTGGTGCCGGCGCATTGGGCACCGTAGTATTGTTTTTACTTTATCCCTTGCTGCCAACGGTGCGACTGGTAGGTACCGAAATTGCGCACGCCGTGCCGCTTACCCTGGTCGCCGGTATGGGCCACGCCAGCTTCGGCAATGTGGACTGGAGCTTGTTGGTGAATTTGCTGGTGGGTTCGCTGCCAGGCATCTACATAGGTAGCCATTTGGCCAACCGCGCCGCCGATAAATATTTGCGCCCGGCGCTGGCAGGCATGATGATCTACGCCGGGACTAAGTTGGTGTTTTAATCGCTTGATAACTCTCGTTCCCTCGCCGGGCGCCCCAAACTCCAGCTTGGGAGCGAGAAGCGAGCAAAACAAAAACGCCGCAATGATTGCGGCGTTTTTTTATTTCAGAAAAAGACGCTCAATCACACGCGCTGTACATCCACAGACACCATCAATTGCGGTGAATGGCCGCCACCAAAGATAACGCCCTTGAGTGGCGTTACATCCGAGTAATCCCTGCCCCAGGCTGTCGTAATATGCTGCTCACCGGCAACTTTGTTGTTGGTGGGATCAAACTCAAACCAGCCTTCTCCCGGTGAATAAACGGCAAACCAGGCATGGGTTGCATCGGCGCCAATTAATTTTTCACAACCGGGTGCTGGCAATGTTTCCAGGTAGCCGCTCACATAACGCGCTGGATATCCAAGCGAACGTAAACAGCCGATGGCAAAGTGCGCAAAATCCTGGCAAACACCACGCTTGTGTTTGAACACGTCCGCCAAGGGTGTCGCGACGTCGGAAAACTGCGGGTCGTAAGTAAAATCTTTGTAAATACGCGCCGTCAAATCCATCACCGCTGACAAAAAGGGGCGATCCTCACTGAAGGACGGCGCTGCATAATCCGCAAGATAGGGCTGGTGATGAACCATGGGCGAATCCAGCATAAATTCCCGTGCAGACAGACACTCAGGATCGCGGCTGTTGGCCAGCAAATATTTTACGTAACTGCAGGGATTGCCAAAATCCAGATTAATATTGCTGACACTATCATTCACTTCTATATGGCTGATAACGGTGACGTCCAGCTCGCTGTGATCTTTCTCCACAGAAAATTGCAGATAAGGGTTACCAAAATAATCCGTGCGGGTATTGCGCATATTCGCCAGAGGCGACAACTGGATATCTACCGATGTCACCTGTTGGCTTGCGGTATTGCGCGGCAACACATAGGCGATGTTGTAGCAACTACTCACCGAGAGCGTATATTGGTAACGCGTGCTGTGGCTGATACGGTATTTCATAATGGGTCCTGCCATTGATTATGCTGCACAAGCAACTGCGGTCCATCGGCGTGATCGAAATAGCGCTGACTGATAGCGCGCGCCGCACTTCCCAATAAATATTGCACTCGCGCCAGAATTTGATCGAGAGACTGGCGAACGCCCACCTGCCCTTCCGCCAGGATTTTTACATCGCTCAGTTTCAACGCGGTATTCGCTTCCAGTAAATACTTATCACCTTCACCCAACACATCTTTGTTACCGGGTAAATGTTTGAAGTGAACAGCTAATTCTTCCAATTGGTAAATCAGTGCGCGCGGATTATTCGCGTTAAGCAACAACATCTCCAGGCCATTTTCCATATTGATACCGCACTGGTAATGACGCCTGTAAGGAATTAATACTTCACCGCATAATAATGCGGACTCCATCAAGGCTTCCTGCTCCATATCGTCCAGTTCGAGCGTTAATAACGAGCGCAAACTGCTGGCAATTTGCACAGCACGCTCAAGGCGCCGACCGATTTCCATAAAATGCCAGCCGCTGCCGCGCATCATGCTCTCGTGAATCAAACCGGCAAACGCAAGCAACGCGGTAATGAGCGGAGCCAGTGCTTCTTCTGGTGCAGAGAGTCTGCCGGGAGTCAGCATAGACTTTATATTATCGAGTTCATCACCGATATTATTGATGATGCGCTGGGTATCGCTCGACAGCTGCTCCTTCACTTGTTCCGAAGCTTTGATCATGGCAGCAAGATTATTAGCCACACTGCCAATGCGTTGGCGATCCACAATAATCGCAATTATTTCCGACTCAGGGTTGGCCAACAATTTTTCATCAATATTGCTAAAGCCGGGATAAGTCGCCGTAATATCGGTCACCGCTTTTAACAAGGTGCGGCGCACACCATCAGGTAGGGATTCGTTTTTATTGAGCTGAATAAATACCGTACGTATTAATCGCAAGGCAGATTCTGCGCGCTCGGCGTAGCGCCCCATCCAGAATAAATTTTCCACCACGCGGCTGGGCAACTCGCTGGTGCTTTCAAGTGCGGGGGTTATTTCCTGCTGGCGTTGTGCCTGATTTTTTTCCGGCTCCGAAGCCAGCACCCAGGTATCTTTGGACACAGAGCCACGCTGGTTGGAAATAATTTTTTTATTCGCATCCAGATTAACCCGGGTTAAACCGCCCGGCATTATGGCGTAGCCGACTTCACTCGCCACGGCAAAAGTCCGCAAGATAGACGCGCGTGGCTGGATAAAACCCTGGTGCCAGGTAGGCGCCGTCGTACTGGGAATATATTCCTGCGCAACAAACTGATAGGAATGTTTGCGCAACCGGTTTTGCCAGGCTTGCAGTTTGGTATCGTCCAGCTCAGCGCCATAGACTTCATAAATGCCCGGCTTACGATAGGTTGGCTTAATGAGCAATTTTTTTAAATTGGCACACACATACTCCAGCTCATCCTCATTGCCACACCACCAGGTTTTTACCGATTCCATTTGCAATTCACGGCCCAGCAAGGCGCGCGCTATATCCGGCAGGTAGCGCAATAACGCGGGATTTTCCAACACGCTGGAACCCAGTGGATTGGCGATGGCGACATTGCCCATGCGCACCACTTCAAGCAAGCCGGGTACACCTAATTGCGAATTACCTTTTAATTCTACTGGATCGCAATAAATATCATCCACGCGACGCAATATCACATCAACACGCTTTAAGCCTTCGAGGGATTTCATCCACACATAACCGTTGCGTACAGTAAGGTCGCTCCCCTGAACTAATTGGAGGCCTAAATAATTGGCGAGATAAGCGTGCTCGAAATAGGTTTCATTATAGGCGCCAGGAGTGAGCACCACTATGCGGGCAACTCCCCCATTAGGATTTAAATGGTGGAGCGTCTGCCGCAAGCGCGCAAAAAATTGGGATAGCCTGTGCACATGGCTATCGCGAAACAGCGTGGGAAATACCCGATTCATTACCGTGCGATTTTCTAACGCATAACCGGCGCCAGAAGGAGCCTGGGTGCGGTCGGCCATGACTTTCATAACGCCATCTTGCCCGCGCACCAAATCCACGCCGTGTAAAATTAATTGGTGATTACCAGGCAAAATCAATTTATCGCAAGGCCGTAAAAATCCGGCATGGGTGAATAATAATTCGGGGGGAATAACGCGCTGGCTAATTAATTTTCGCTCGCCGTAAATATCCTGCAACAGCGCATTGAATAAATCGGCGCGTTCGACCAGCGCTGTTTCAATACCGCTCCACTCGTCACTGGCGATCAGTAAAGGAACCGGATTGAGTTGCCAGGTTTGGTTTGCATCTGGCTCGTCGTAAATTTTGTAGGTGGCACCATCATCGCGCAAAATACGACGCACTTTTTTCTGGCGCTCGTCGATGGCCTCGCTGCCCAGGCTGTTGAGGCTATCCAGTAAATATTTCCAATGTGCACGTATGTCACCTGCACTGGTGCAGGCTTCATCTGCGCCCTCTTGTGGTGCAGTATATTGTGCAGCTGCCTTTGCAGGCTCACTGCCGATGCCTTGATTGTTCACCGACATGGAATATGGATTCATGAAATTGCGATTCTGTGTTGCGATCTGATCAAACTATTTTAGCGTTTTTAACCTTTTTGTTGTTAGCTCACTGTTCGCCGGGCAACACAGGTTTCCGCCAGCGCTTGGCTAGCGGCGCAAATCCAATGTATAGGGATACTCACCTGCCGGTTCCTCTGGCGGTGGGGCCATGGGCCGGGGAGAATGTTTATGAGGAAAAAATTCGCGCAAAATTTTTCCCGCCGGCGTCACAGGCAGAGCGCCGGGGGTGTGGTTGAAATCGGTAAAGCGATTGCCGCGGCGCGATTCCGCCTCATTAGCATTCACTGGAAACCGCTCATAACTGCGACCACCGGGATGGCTGACATGATAGGTGCATCCGCCAACACTTTTACCATTCCAGGTATCGATTAAATCAAATACCAATGGTGAATGTATGCCAATAGTGGGATGTAATGCAGAAGGCGGTTGCCAGGCACGATAGCGCACGCCACCTACAAACTCGCCGAGCGTGCCTGTCGCTTGCAAGTTGACGCGGCGTCCATTACACGCCAATAAATAACGGCCCGGCGTGAGACCAGTCACTTTGACCTGCAATCGCTCAAGCGAAGAATCCACATAGCGCGATGTTCCAACGCTGGAGATTTCTTCGCCCAATACATGCCATGGCTCTATCGCCCAACGCAATTCGATCTGGATATCATCCAGCTGCACACGGCCATAATGGGGAAAGCGAAATTCTTCGAAAGGTGCAAGCCATTCCAATTGAAACGCATAGCCATTTTCGTTGAGGTCACGCACTATATCGCGCAGATCTTCCCACACAAAATGCGGCAACATAAATTTGTCGTGCAGCAAGGTGCCCCAACGGACCAATGGTTTTTGGTAAGGTTTTTTCCAGAAACGACTGATCAGGCAGCGCAATAATAAAATTTGTACCAGTGACATGCGTGAATGCGGTGGCATTTCAAAGCCGCGAAACTCCAACAAACCCTGGCGACCACTGGCGGTGCCGGGCGCATAGAGTTTATCGATACAAAATTCAGCGCGATGCGTATTGCCGGTCACATCAATCAATAAATTGCGCATCAATCTGTCCGTGAGCCAGGGTTGATCGACTACACCATCCGGCATTTGCGCGAATGCAATTTCCAATTCATAGAGCATTTCAGCACGGCCTTCGTCTACACGGGGCGACTGACTGGTAGGGCCAATAAATAAACCGGAAAACAAATAGGACAAACCAGGATGATGCTGCCAATAAGTAACCAGGCTGCGCAATAAATCCGGCCGGCGTAAAAAAGGGCTGTCTGCTGGCGTTACTCCACCAAAGGTTACGTGATTGCCCCCACCTGTGCCCGAGTGGCGACCATCGAGCATAAATTTTTCAGTGGCGAGCCGGCACTGGCGTGCATCTTCATAAAGCGCCTCTGTATTCTGTACCAACTCTGTCCAGCTAGTGGTTGGATGAATATTTACTTCAATCACACCAGGGTCGGGCGTGATTAAAAATTTCTTCAGGCGATAATCTTTCGGTGGCTCGTAACCTTCCAATACCACCGGTATTTGCAAATGCCGCGCAGTGTCTTCAATAGCTTCGACCAGCGCCACATAATGTTCAAGATAGGTGAGTGGTGGAAAGAAAAGATGCAAGCGCCCTTCGCGCACTTCAAAACACAATGCAGTGCGAATGACATAACCCGCTTCGAGATAGTGAGGTGCAGATGGTGTTTGTACCGATAATTTTTGTGCGTTAGCGACTCGCGCCGCATCTAATTTCTTTTGTTGTTGCCCGGAAGGCGCAAGCGCTTCGCGCTGTGTAAGCGGATCGCTTTCAGGTTGAATGCGCTCGTATTCGTGCTCAGGAAATTCCAATGAATTGAGTGGCAAACGCAACCCCAGTGGCGAATCACCTGGAATCAACAATAATTCGCCCGTGCGCAATTGCCAGCGGCCAGTCAACCATTTCTGGTGCAGATAATTCCATTCAATGGGCAGTACAAAACCACTCGGCGTATTAAGCCCACGGGTAAGTAGTTGCGCGAGACGGCGACGCTCAAGGCTATCGCTCAGGTCGGCAGCAAGCGGGTTTACGTCCGGCGGCAGCTTTTGCTCTTGCCAGAGATAATAAAGGGCATCCTCGTAAGCGGGGATAATATGCGCGGGATTAACCTGCAATTTATCGCAGAGTGTTTGCGCAAAACGCTCGGCATCAGTATGGGAAAAACCATAATCGCGATCAATGCGCGCCAGATAATTTTCATCGCGCCAGAGCGGTTCACCATCCGCGCGCCAGAAACAACCCAGCGCCCAGCGCGGTACCTCTTCGCCGGGATACCACTTGCCCTGGCCGTAATGCAACAAACCAAAAGGTGCAACACGCTGGCGCATACGCAGTAATAAATCTTTAGCGAGCTTTAATTTATCCGCGCCTAATGCACCTGTGTTCCACTGTTCGGATTCCATATCGTCAATGGAAACAAATGTGGGTTCACCGCCTGTAGTAAGACGCACATCCTGCATTTGCAGCTCCGCATCCACCGCTTGCCCCAATGCATTTATAGTTGCCCATTGATCATCTGTATAAGGTTTGGTTACACGGGGATCTTCAAGAATACGCAACACTTGATTGCTATAGCTGAACTCTACTTCGCATTTACCCGTGGCGCCCGTCACAGGCGCCGCTGAAATCGGATCAGGAGTACAGGCCAGCGGAATATGGCCTTCGGTGGCAAGCAAACCTGAGGTGGGATCAAGCCCAACCCAACCCGCACCGGGGATATAAACTTCTGTCCAGGCATGCAGATCAGTAAAGTCCTGTTCCGGGCCGCTGGGACCATCAAGGGATTTTACATCGGCCGTTAATTGCACCAGATAGCCAGAGGCAAAACGTGCTGCATAACCCAAATGACGAAACACTTGCACTAACAGCCAGGCGCTGTCACGGCAGGAGCCTTTTTTCAGCGTAAGGGTTTCCTCGCAGGTTTGAATACCCGGCTCAAGGCGTACGCCGTAACCAATCAATTGCTGGATTTTTTGGTTGGTGCTTACTAAAAAATCATTAACGTGCAGGGGCTTGTCACAGACGACGCTGTGGCGCAACTGCTGGCGAAAGGTGTCTACCAAGGCTGTCAATTGCGCGCCCTGTTCGCTAATTTCCAGATAAGGTTCAAGTTCGCGTTTGAGTTGATCTTCATACACAAACGGCATCTGCTCAGCGTAATCCTCTACAAAAAAATCGAAAGGATTTATCGCCGTCATCTCTGCCACTAACTCGACGGAAATTGTCAGGGACTGCGCAGGCTCAGGAAATACCAGGCGCGCCTGGAAATTGCCAAAGGGATCTTGTTGCCAATTAATAAAATGATTTTCGGGCGTTACCTTAAGCGAATAGCTGTGAATTTTAGTGCGCGAATGAGGAGCCGGGCGCAACCGCAATAAATGCGGATAGATTGTCGTCAAGCAATCAAATTTATATTCAGTCACATGGTGAATGGCGACACGTATAGCCATAAATATCCTCGACCCAAATACTCACTGTGTTTGCTATTGCCACAAAAAAGTGCCGAAACTTTTTTTGTGCATTTATTAGGTGCGCAGACATCTTTGTAAGCTGCAAAAAAAGCCGCCTACTTGCGCGTTATGCCAATGCTTGAGCCAAGCTAACGCAATATCCGCACCAAGAGATCAAACGAAAGAATGTAAAGAAGAAATGAGACGGGAAGCGAAGCAGGAGGGCGATAGAAAGAAAACAAAAAACAGAAAGGAAAATAGCGCACCCATTTGTAGATTGAGTGCGCCTTGCAGTTTAGTCAAACACGGTGGAACTTACACTAGCCGGCCTTTTCAGCTGGCGGCGCTACGCGCAAGACCTCTTCCAGTGTTGTAAGGCCAGCCGCAATTTTTTGCGCGCCTGACAAGCGCAGGGTACGCATCCCCTCTTTCATTGCCTGGCGGCGCATATCAATAATATTACAATCGCTGGTGACTTTTTCTTTCAGGGTTTCGGACAACACCAGGATTTCATACAACCCCTGGCGGCCGAGATAACCGGTATTGCGACATTCCAGACAACCCACCGGACGATAAATTTTAGCCGGCACATTCACCTTCCAGGGCGCCACCAATTGCTGCCAATCATCGCTACTGATGTGCCCCTCCTCCTTACAATGCGGACAGAGAGTACGCACTAAACGCTGGGCCATAACGCCCAGCATGGTGGCATTGATCAGATAAGACGGAATCCCCAGATCCAGCATACGCGCCACCGTCGAGGGCGCATCATTGGTGTGTACCGTCGATAACACCAAGTGACCAGTCAACGCTGCCTGTACCGCCATCTGCGCCGTTTCCAGATCGCGAATCTCGCCCACCATAATTACATCCGGATCTTGTCGCATAAGGCTCCGAATACCGGCGGCAAAATCTAACCCGATTTTGTGGTGCACTTGCGTCTGGTTAAAGCTTTCTTCCACCATCTCGATGGGATCTTCGATGGTGCTTACGTTTACTTCTGAAGTGGAAATCTGGCGCAGTGACGAATAGAGCGTAGTTGTCTTGCCCGAGCCTGTTGGGCCCGTCACCAGCAAAATACCGTTTGGACGATCCAGCATAGCGCGCCAGCGGGCGTAGTCCTCTCCGACCAATCCCAAATCAGTAAAGCTGCGCAGCAATACCTCGGGATCAAAAATACGCATCACCAATTTTTCGCCAAAGGCCGTCGGCAATGTGGACATACGCAACTCTATCTCACTGCCATCGTTGCGACGGGTTTTGATACGACCATCCTGGGGCTTGCGGCGCTCGGAGATATCCATACGCGCCAGCACTTTAAAGCGGCTGGTCACAGCGGTGGCAACATTAGCCGGCAATTCGTATACATAATGGAGTACGCCGTCGATACGAAAACGAATACGGCCGACTTCGCGACGGGGCTCTATGTGGATATCGCTCGCGCGCTGGTCATAGGCGTATTGCAGCAGCCAATCCACAATTTTAACGATGTGCTGGTCATTGGCATCAGGGTCAGTCGACTTGCCCAGCTCCACCAGCTGTTCAAAGTTAGTCAGCATGGAAGCAGCTGCACCGCCACTGGCACCACTGACCGAACGCGCCAGCGTGTAAAACTCCACCATGTAACGCTCAATATCGGCGGGGTTAGCGATCACCCGCTTTACACGACGGCGCGCCACATGCTCCAGTTGCGGCTCCCAGCCGGACACAAAAGGCTGGGTTACGGCGACCACCACTTCATCCTGGTTAACCTCGACACACAGTATCCCGTGGCGCTTGGCAAAGGCATACCCCATCACCTCGGTGACCTTGGCGGTGTTGATTTTCATGGGATCTATATGCACCAGCGGGTGTTTCGATTTGGCCGACATCCATTCCGTCAGCGCATCGCCATCCAGCATCTTGCCGGGGCGCGCCAGGTCTTCCAGGTTTTGCGAGGCAATGTATATCAGTGGATGCATAATGGCCTGCTCACGGGTGCGCGTAGCCCCCAGCAGCACATTAACCTCTTCCTGCCTGACGCGACCATCGGCCACCAGGTCCATGAGCGCACTGCGCAAATCCAACACACGATCCATAGAAACTTCTCACCAAATTTTGTTATGCGGGAATTGTAGCCAGTCAAAGCCAACCAAGACAGCTGTCAAGTCTCGAAATTCACCCCTGATGTAGACATACTGTGGCATCAGGAGCATATAGGCTGCTCCGTTTAGGGAGAATCCCATGAGCATTGATATCAAGAGCTATAGCCAGCGCCTCGCCCAACTGGTCGCCCAGCCCTCCGTGAGCTGCGGAGTTGCCAGTTGGGATATGTCCAATCAGTCAGTGATTGAGCTGCTGGCCAACTGGTTTTCCGATCTGGGTTTCAGCACGCAAATAATGCCATTGGCACAAACTGGCAAGGCCAACCTGATTGCCACTTTTGGCAGCGGCGACGGCGGTTTGGTGCTCGCCGGCCACAGCGATACCGTCCCTTATGATGCCAATCGCTGGCAAAGCGACCCGTTCAAGCTGACGGAAAGAGACGGAAAATTGTTTGGCCTTGGTGCTACCGATATGAAGGGCTTTTTCCCGGTGATTATCGAAGCAGTTAAACCTTTTTTGAACAAACCTTTCAAGCATCCATTAATCGTACTCGCCACCGCCGACGAAGAGAGCAGCATGAATGGCGCGCGCGCGCTCACCAAAGCCAGCCTGCCGAGCGCACCGCGTTTTGCCGTAATTGGCGAACCCACCGAGCTGCGCCCGATTCGTATGCATAAGGGCATTTTGATGGAGTCGATACGGGTGCAGGGCCAGAGCGGCCACTCCTCGAATCCGGCGCTGGGCCACAGCGCCCTGGATGCTATGACACAAGTAATGAATGAGTTGATGCAATTGCGCGGCGAATTGCAGCTGCAATATCGCAACCCGGGTTTTGCCGTGCAGGTGCCAACGCTCAACCTTGGCTGTATCCACGGTGGTGACGGCGCCAATCGCATTTGCGGTGAATGCGAATTGCATTTTGATTTACGCTTGCTGCCCGGTATGGACAACGAAGAGTTGCGCGCGACTATTCGCCGCCGACTCACGCCCATCGCCGAAGCCAGCAAAACTGACATAGTGCTCTCGTCGCTGTTTGAAGGTGTTGAAGCCTTTGATCAGCCGGCAGGCTCAGAGCTGGTAAAAATTTGCGAGCAACTTACTGGTAACGCATCCGAAAGCGTCGCCTTCGCTACCGAAGCACCTTTTATGCAGCACCTCGGTATGCAAACTGTGGTGCTTGGCCCGGGCTCGATTAACCAGGCACATCAGCCGGATGAATTTATCAGTATCGACCAGCTCGACCCCGCGGTGAAAATACTGCGCGAGTTGATTCAGAAATATTGTTTGTAATCGGAATTCCCCATGTTAAATATTGCTCTCTGCTCCTACGGCATGTCCGGAAAAGTTTTTCACGCTCCGCTGATTTCGGCTGAGCCACAATTGCAGCTGCATAGCATTTTGCAGCGCAGTGGCGACAGCGCCTTGCAGGATTATCCCGGCGTTAAGCTGGTTAAAACCTTTGAAGAGCTGCTGGCAGATGCGGCGCTGGATATCATCGTTATCAATACGCCTAATGAGCATCACTATCCTATGACCAAAGCGGCCCTGCTGGCTGGCAAGCATGTGGTAGTGGAAAAGCCTTTTACACTCAGCCTGAGCGAAGGTCAGGAATTGATTGAGCTGGCACAACAACAGCAAAAAATTATTGCGGTATTCCATAACAAGCGCTTGGAAACCGACCATTTAACGGTTGCGAAGATATTGAGCGAAGGTGAGCTCGGTCGCGTGGTTGAAATCGAGTGGCATTACGATCGCTTCCGCCACAGTGTCACCCACAAAGCCTGGAAGGAAAATGATTTACCCGGCGCCGGCACTTGGTGGGATTTGGGCGTGCACATGCTGGATTCCATGTTAAACCTGCTCGGCCGCCCGCAAGCTGTCAACGCTGATATGCGCAGCCTGCGTCGCGCACAAGGTTCTACCGATTATTTTAACGTGTGTTTTCATTATCCCGATATGCGCGTGCTGTTACGCTCCAGCACCTATGTCAGTGAAAAAGGCGCGACTGTCAGCTTGCACGGCGACAAAGGCTCCTTTTTGAAATTCGGCCAGGATGTGCAAGAGCAGCAATTGATGAAGGGCATAAAACCTGGTGAACGCCACTGGGCCATGCATGGCGATGACAACCAGGGCGTTTTACACCTGCAAACCGACAGCGGCAGCGAACGCCGTCAAATCGCCAGTGAGCGCGGTTGCTACGAGTTGTTTTACCGCAATATTGCCGATGCCATCCTGGGCAAAGATACTTTGCGTTTTGGCGCGCAGCAGGCATTATTAGCGGTTGAAATGCTGCTGGCAGCAGAAGAGAGCAATCGCCAGCAAAAAACAATTTCGGTTTAATCCAAACCTATCAAGAGAACTCACGTGTCCAATACCCAAGACTACGTAAAATGGTTTCGTCACTCGACGCCTTACATCAATCGGCACAGCGATAAAACCTTTGTGGTGATGCTGCCGGGCGAAGCCATCACGCACGAGAACTTCCACAATATAGTTCACGATATTGCGCTGCTCTGCAGCCTGGATGTGAAGCTGGTACTGGTACACGGCGCGCGTCCGCAAATTGATCAGCGACTGGCGGTGGCCGATAGCTATAGCCAATTCCATAACCATATGCGCATCACCGATAGCGAAGCATTGCCGTTGGTGATTGAAGCTATTGGCACAGCGCGCACGACGCTGGAAGCGGCACTCTCCACGGGATTGCCCAACTCACCCATGCACGACGCCGATATGCAGGTGATCAGCGGCAATTTTGTAGTGGCGCAACCTTACGGGGTTATCGACGGTGTGGACTTGCAACATACAGGCAAGGTGCGCAAAGTGAATGTGCAATCACTCAAGAGCGTATTGAATCCCGGTGCCGTAGTGTTGCTGTCACCCATTGGCTATTCACCTACAGGCGAAATTTTTAATTTGTCATTTAGCGAAGTGGCCACCCATGTCGCCAGTGCTTTAAAAGCTGACAAGCTGCTCGCGTTTATTGAAGGTGAAGGCATTAAAGATGTGGATGGTGAATTGATTCGCCAGTTGTCGATCAGCGAGTGTAAGGATTATCTCAACCAATACGGCGAGCACATGTTGTACGATGAGCGCCAGGCATTGAGTGCCTGTTACTTAAGTTGTCTGCAAGGCGTGCAGCGTGCACAGCTGATGAGCTACACCACCGACGGTGCGCTGCTCACCGAATTATTTACTCGCGATGGTTTGGGCACGCTGGTTTACTCCGGTTACTACGAGCAATTGCGCAAAGCCAATATCGAAGATGTCGCTGGCATCCTGGATTTGATTCGTCCGCTGGAAGAAGCCGGCGTGCTCGTGCGTCGTTCGCGCGAATTATTGGAAACTGAAATCCACAACTTCCATGTGATGGAAAAAGACGGCAGCATAGTCGCTTGCGCAGCGCTTTATCCTTACGGTGACATGGCAGAGTTATCTTGCGTGGCAACTCACCCTGAGTATCGTAATGGTGGTCGCGCTGCCGCCCTGTTACAGCAAATGGAAACCCAGGCACGCAAACAGGGAATCAAGCAATTATTTTTGCTCACTACCCAAACCGCGCACTGGTTTATCGAACAGGGTTTTGCACAAGGTAAGCTGGAAGATTTACCCATTGCCAAACAGGCGCTATACAACTATCAACGCAAATCCAAAATTTTTCTTAAAGCGCTCTAGTTCAACAGCAGCAACCCAGATAAATAAGGGAGCATAAAGCTCCCTTATTTTTTGTGTTTATTTTAATTTCTCTTGAATGCGATCTCCCTGAAGGGAGTGGCCAACCCTGCAACACCAACCCCAAAATTCGTTAGCAATTTATCCCGCAGAAGCTTATCTAACGCTTGGACATAAAAGTGAACCTTTTATAACAAAGTTAGATTGCTGAATATTTAGCAATCATAAAAAGCAATTTTTTTACATTATTTTCAAAACGCTAAGTTTTCCCTAAGTATTCTTTTTAACAGAAAATAAACGAGCTTTTACAGAAAAAACATATATTCAATTACCACTTTTAAAACGAAGCGGCCGCAGAAAAAAAACAAGTTATAAGAAAATTTCATGAGGCGACAAACGTTTACCATTCATGCGCGCCAGCGTACCGCTCAGCCTAATTCTTTTGGGTTTAAAGTGGAGATGTAGAGTTCTGGATCTATAATAAAGTCTTAGATGCCAAACGAATTTTTGGCTGCGTTTATGGTCCTTTTGACTATGGATTTAACTTGCAGCCTTCATTTCACCATAAGAAAACCTCCAGCAACATTTAGCATATTTTTTTCAGGTGGAAATTTTTATACCTGATTATCAGCCCACAAAAGCAAGGTTATGGTTTTGTGTTATCACCAAGGACACGTTTATAGAATTGACTGATTAACCCATGACCGGATGTCCATATGATTCGCAAATCGCAATTTGGCTTCACACTGATAGAAATGGTTATTACTATTTTAATCGTCAGTATTTTGGCTGCTATCGCCCTGCCCAGCTATCGCAAACACAGCATGCGCGGTGCTCGTTCCGCGGCTCAGGCACAAATGATGGATATAGCGAACCGCGAGCAACAATTTTTGTTAGCCAATCGCAGCTACGCCAGTAAAACTCTCCTCGAAAGCAGCGGTTATTCTCTCCCTAAAGAAGTATCCGGAAAATACTCTTACAGCATTACGGTGGGGACGGGAACAGTTCCAAGTTTCACTATTACGTTTACACCCTATGGTGGCCAGACAAGCGATGGTGCCCTGACACTTGACAGCCAAGGCACAAAAACGCCCTCCGATAAATGGTGATCTCATGAGTAGATTTCCAGGTAATCAAATTTTCAACCAGCACGGCGTTTCCATGATTGAAGTGCTGGTTACTTTTTTTATCCTTGCCGTCGGGTTACTCGGCATGTTGGCGCTGCACTCACGTCTTCAACAATCAGAGATGGATTCCTATCAACGCTCCCAGGCACTGCTTTTACTCGACGACATGGCTAATCGCCTGGCAACCAATCGCAACGCGGCGGCAACTTACGTAACAGGTACCACAGCGGTAGGTGCTGGCATGACTTGTACAACCAGCACCAGCACAACAAAAGACAGAGATATGGGGGAATGGTGTAACGCCCTTCAAGGCGCAAGCGAAACCCAAGCCACCAGCAAATTGGGAACACTGGTTGGCGGCCGCGGCTGCATCGAAAACCTGAGTAATGGCCGCTATATGATTACTGTTGCCTGGCAAGGCCTGACACCACTTTCAGCTCCACCAACCAGCGTTGGTTGCGGTAAAGATTTATACAACGGCGCTACCGGCTCGGCCTGTTTGAATGATTTATGCCGCCGGGTTGTCACCACCATTGTAAGGGTGGCAAACCTATGAAGTGCTCTCACTCCAAACACGCCGGCTTCAGCCTGGTTGAACTTATTGTCGCCATGGTGATTGGCTTATTGATGATGACAACCGTAGTGCAGTTGTTTACCGGTATAAACAGCAGCAGTGCTGATATGGCCTCCACTAACGAGCAAATTGAAAACGGCCGCTTCAGCCTTCAAATTATGGAGGATGATGTCATACACGGTGGTTTCTGGAATGGCTACGTACCCCAGTTTGACGATCTCACGGCAACGGGTGCACCCACCGATATTCCCAGCGCAATTCCCAACCCTTGTCTGGACTACGCATCCTGGACGGCCACCTATAAAACTGAACTGCTAGGTATTGCAGTGCAGACCTATCAGGATGTTCCCTCTGGTTGCGAAGCAGTGATTACCAACAAAAAACCCAATACCGACATATTGATTGTTCGCCACGCTGACACCTGCTTGCCAGGCGGCGCCAATTGCGAAGCCGACACCAGTGCAAGCGCCACCCCCAAGGTGTATTTCCAGGCAAATTTTTGTGGCAACAGCATGGCCTCTACCTACAACTACGTATTGGGCACCAGCGGATTCACGATGAAAAAACGCGACTGCACCACCGATGCAGAGAAGCGCAAATATATTGCTCATATTTTTTATGTCAGCAACGACAACATCCTTATGCGCGCCGAATTCGGTGGCGGTGGCGGCACTAGCTGGGGAACTGCAACACCATTAATTAGCGGTGTGGAAAATTTTGTTGCCGAACTCGGTGTAGACAGCATTAGTGATAACGGCACCAACATTACCAACGGCTCAACCAAACCCTATACCCAGGCGATTAGCTGGGCTAACAGCTCTGTGAAAAATTCCCCCACTAATCGCGGCGACGGTGCACCCGATCAATATATTCGCTGTACTACCAGCGCCCCTTGCACTCTCGATCAATTAATCAACATTGTTGCTGTAAAAATTTATGTATTGGTCCGCAGTAGTAACCCTACCCGTGGATACACGGACACTAAATCATATTCGCTGGGAAGCATCAGTGTCAGCGCTGCTAACGACAACTACAAACGCCATGTTTATTCCACCACCGTAAGGTTGAATAACATATCAGCCAGGAGAGAAACTCCATGATAGCTTCCCGTAAAAAAGCTTTTAAAAAAATTCCATCAAAGTTACCCAAACATCAGAGCGGCGCGACATTAATTGTCGCTCTCATCATGTTATTGATGACCACCTTAATGGTGACGGGCAACTTTAATCTCAGCACGCTCAACCTGAAAGCAGTAGGCAATATGCAAGTACGGGAAGAAGCGCTGGCCGCTGCCAATGCTGTGCTCGAACAGGTTATCAGTTCACCTTTCACTGATAACCCGAGTGGTGCTGCGGAGGAAGTTTCAATGGATATGAATAATGATGGTGTTAGCGATTACACCGTCAGTGTTGCCGTACCGCAATGCACACGCGCAACACTATCCGGTTCTGTTGCCAGCAGTAGTATCACCTTGACAATGCCGTCCTCCACCTGGAATACCGTGTGGGAAATTCTTGCCAGCGTCACAGATGCCAGCACAGGAGCATCCGTCAGAATCCGCTCCGCCGTGAGAGTTCGTTTATCAGAAACCCAAAAGAACCTCGTGTGTTCGTAAATAGCAGGATTGCATCATGAAAACTTTTTTACGGGCATTGATAGCGGGATTGTTGCTCATCCCTTTCAGCAGTTTTTCAGAAGACGTGGATCTGTTTGTGGGGACGCCGCCGGCCACGACAGACTTGCCGAACGTGTTAATTATTTTGGACAACACAGCTAACTGGAGCACGCCCTTTACGAATGAAATTGCCGCATTGAATTCAGTGGTAAGTAGTTTACCCGCGAATAATTTCAAGCTCGGTTTAATGATGTTTACAGAAACCGGTAGCGGCAACTCGGGCGCGGATGGTGCTTATGTGCGCGCTGCTGTGCGCCCGCTCACAACCGCCAACAAAACCCTGTTTCAAAACCTGGTAGCCAGCTTCAATAAAAATAATGACAAATCCAACGGCGGAAAAATTGGCCAGTCCATGCGCGAGGCCTATCTCTACTTTGCCAATAGCGCACCTTACGCAGGTAACAACAAGGCTAAAGCAGACTACACAGGCAACAACTCAGGAACAGCACAATCCAACGCTATTTATGCCCTGACTGGTAATGCATTAGCTTCAAAATCTGCCACGACTTATACAGGCCCTGTAATCAGCGGCGGTTGCGCCAAAAATTTTATTATCTACATCAGCAATGGAGCGGCGCAGGACAATAGCAGCGATACGAGTAATGCCACTACCGCACTGAGTGGCCTCAGTGGCAACACAACCTTGATACCCTTATCTCCCAGCGGCTCTCAGGACAATGTTGCGGATGAATGGGCACGCTTTATGAAAAACAGCTCACTCGGCATAGTTACCTACGCCATAGATATAGATAAGGTGACTACCGGCCAGGGCCCCGGTTGGACTGCGCTGCTTAAAAGCATGTCGCGCGGCGTCGGCGGCGGAAAATATTTTGACGTGAGCAGCGCCACCAGCGCCGGCGCCCAAATTGCCGATGCGCTCAACCAAATCTTTACCGAAATCCAGGCAGTCAACAGCGTTTTCGCCTCAGTAAGTTTGCCCGTGAGCGTAAACACCCAGGGCACTTACCTGAACCAAGTTTATATAGGTATGTTCCGCCCTGACGAAAACTCCCAACCCCGGTGGGCCGGCAACCTCAAACAATACAAACTCGGTTACGCCACTAACAGCACCACCCTGCAGTTGCTCGATGCCGCAGGCACTGGTGCCATTAACGCCCAAACAGGTTTTATCACCGAATGTGCGCGCAGCTTTTGGACCCCCACCAGTCTTGATACCTATTGGACCTTCAAACCACAAGGCAGCTGTTTGACCGTGGCCAACTCCAACGTGTCCAACTACCCGGACGGCAACATAGTGGAAAAAGGTGGTCAGGCTTATAAACTGCGCAGCACTACAACACGCACGGTGAAAACCTGCGCCCCCAGCTTGGCCAGCTGTACCACCCTGACAGATTTCGCCACCACCAACAGCGCCATCACCAACACTCTGCTGGGTGTTACCGCCGGCGAGCGCGATGCGCTAATTAATTGGGCACGGGGCATGGATTTGAATGATGAGAATACCGATGACTCCATTACTCCATCCGCTACCACTTCCACAGTGATGCGCCCTTCAGTACATGGCGATGTTGTGCACTCACGGCCAGTAGCCATCAACTACGGTACTGACACAGCCCCCCAGGTAGTGGTGTTTTACGGTGGCAACGACGGCGTACTGCGCGCTGTTAATGGAAACCGCACTAGTACCTTCAGCACAGTTGCTGCGGGCGCTGAGTTCTGGTCATTTATGCCACCCGAGTTCTATCCCTACATCGATCGGCTGCGCAGCAACACAGTGCCAATTTATTACCCCAGCAGCACCGCTGTTGGTGCAACGCGCAAAAATTATGGCTTCGATGGCTCCATGGCCAGCTATGTCTCCGCTTCAGCCAAGTACCTGTATGCCACTATGCGTCGCGGTGGCCGCGCACTCTATGCTTTTGATGTCACCACCGCCGGCAGCCCAACCCTTAAATGGAAACGCGGCTGCGACAGCTCAAGCTGTAGTACAGGCTTTTCCGCTATTGGCCAAACCTGGTCCACCCCCAAAATTATCACGGCGGCGGGTTACGGCTCTGGTGCGTCACCGATTGTAGTCATGGGTGGCGGCTACGATACCTGCGAAGATAACGATCCAAATACTTGCTCCACCCCCACCGGCAACAAGATCTACATCATGGATGCCAATACCGGGGCGTTGCTCAACACCTTCACAACCAGCCGCAGCGTGGTTGCCGATACCACAGCCGTAGTCAATAGCAGTGGCAACGCAAATTACCTTTATACCGCGGATTTGGGCGGCAATATTTATCGCATCTCCGGCAGCGCCAATGCGCCTATTGGCACAGTGGACCCCTCGCTCTGGGTGATGACTAAAATTGCCTCACTGGGTTGCGCCACTACCACTAGCTGCACCAATAATCGCAAATTTATGTTTGCGCCTGACGTGGTAGTAGACGGCACAACCAACGTATTACTGATAGGTTCGGGGGATCGCGAGAAACCGCTGACGAGTTTTACCAATGCAGCGAGCGTGACCAACTATTTCTTTATGCTGAGAGATCAGCCAGAAACCACCACCTGGCTTAGCGATGAATCAGCTACCTGTAGCGGCAACCTTATGTGTATGGATTCACTGGCCAGTACTTCGGCAGACGGCACCAACCTCGCGCAGGCCAGTGTGGATGCCAAAAAAGGTTGGCGCATGCAATTGAATTCTACCGAGCAGGTAGTTACTTCTGCGATCACCGTTTTTGGTGTTGTCACCTACAGTACACACACGCCCGCCGTTCCTACGAGCGGCCAGTGTTCCAACCTGGGTACAGCCAAGGTGTATAACGTTAACTACCTCAATGCCAGCCCAAGTTACAACACTCGCTACTCTCCTGTGTCTGGCGGCGGCCTGCCTCCATCACCGGTAGCCGGTATGGTGACCTTGGATGATGGCACCACCGTCCCCTTTGTGATTGGTGCCGATCCATCATCAGCGCTGGAAGTAAGGCCACCACCGGCGCCCGATACCGCGACCCAGCCCAAGGCGCGTATTTTCTGGAACATCGTAAAATGATCGGTGCCAACGGCATTGGCAATCTTCATCACCAGCGAGGCTTTACGCTGCTGGAGATGATGATCGCACTATCAATAGTGGCGATATTAACGGTGATTGCCATACCTATGTTTCGCGATTCTGCGCTGCGCAATACATTGACCGTACAGTCAAACGATCTGGTAGCTGGCGCACTGACGGCGCGCAGCGAGGCTATAAAACGCCGCGCCGCCGTCTCCCTTTGCGCCTCCACTGACAATCTCACCTGTACCAACACCCGCTGGGAAAGAGGTTGGATAGTGCGCGCTACCGACGGCACTATTGTCCAGATACACAAAGCCGCACCCACTGGTTTTTTAATTAATGCAGACTCCACGAATATCAGCTTCGATGCTTCCGGGCTCGCCGCCAGCCTCGCCAATTTAACCATATGCAGGGCAACGCCAAGCGCCGGAAACCAGGAGCGGGTTATCACCATCAATGCTACGGGCAAATCCAGTATCGCCAAAACATCTACCGGAATTTGCACTACCCCCTAAAACATCCTTACACACAGCGTCCGGGCTATTTGCACGCCCACGGCCGCCTTTTCTGCTACCATATCCGGCTATTTCACACCTAATTAGTTAATGGCTGTCGCCGTGTCTGTTCGAGGTCTCTATGCCCCTTTATCGTTCCAAAACAACCACATCCGGCCGCAACATGGCCGGCGCCCGCGCCCTGTGGCGCGCCACCGGTATGAAAGATGAGGATTTCCAAAAGCCCATCATCGCCATCGCCAACTCTTTTACCCAATTTGTACCGGGCCATGTGCACCTTAAAGACCTGGGCCAATTAGTTGCCCGCGAGATCGAAAAAGCCGGCGGCGTCGCCAAAGAATTCAACACCATCGCCGTGGACGACGGTATCGCCATGGGCCACGACGGTATGCTGTACAGCCTGCCCTCGCGCGACATCATCGCCGACTCGGTGGAATACATGGTTAACGCCCACTGCGCCGACGCCATTGTGTGTATCTCCAACTGCGACAAAATCACCCCCGGTATGTTGATGGCCTCCATGCGCCTGAACATCCCCGTGATCTTTGTCTCCGGCGGCCCCATGGAAGCCGGTAAGACCAAGCTGTCCGAACACAAGCTCGACCTGGTTGACGCGATCGTGATCGGCACCGACAAAAACGCCAGCGATGAGAAGGTCGAAGCCTATGAGCGCTCCGCATGCCCTACCTGCGGCTCTTGCTCCGGTATGTTCACCGCCAACTCCATGAACTGTTTGACCGAAGCTTTGGGCCTGTCGCTGCCTGGCAACGGCTCTACCCTGGCAACCCACGCCGACCGCGAGCGCCTGTTCCTCGAAGCCGGCCGCCGCATTGTGGACATCACCAAGCGTTACTACGAGCAAGATGATGTAAGCGTATTACCACGCTCCATCGCCAGCTTCGAAGCCTTTGAAAATGCTATGGCGCTCGACATCGCCATGGGTGGCTCTACCAACACCATTCTTCACCTGCTGGCGGCAGCGCAAGAAGGCGAAGTGCCGTTCACCATGACCGACATCGACCGCCTGAGCCGCAAAGTGCCGCAACTCTGTAAAGTCGCGCCCAACACGCCCAAATACCATATGGAAGACGTGCACCGTGCCGGCGGCGTATTCGGCATTCTCGCCGAGCTGAATCGCGGTGGCCTTATCCATAGCCACGTGCCGACTGTTCATAGCAAGACTCTTCAAGAAGGTTTGGATAAGTGGGATATCGTTAGCACTAGCGACGAATCTGTAGCCGACTTCTTCCGCGCTGGCCCAGCCGGTATCCCAACCCAAGTTGCCTTCAGCCAGGCCACTCGCTGGCCAACCCTGGATGCCGACCGCGTTGAAGGCTGCATCCGCTCTGTTGAACACGCCTACTCCAAAGAAGGCGGCCTCGCCGTACTCAAAGGCAACATCGCCGAAGACGGCTGCGTGGTAAAAACCTCTGGCGTAGACGAAAGCTGCTGGATCTTTGAAGGCCCGGCATACGTAGTAGAAAGCCAGGACAAAGCCGTTGCAGATATTCTCGATGGCAAAGTAAAAGCCGGCGATGTAGTCGTCATCCGCTACGAAGGCCCCAAAGGCGGCCCAGGCATGCAAGAGATGCTCTACCCCACCAGCTACCTGAAATCACAAGGTTTGGGCAAAGCCTGTGCACTGCTGACTGACGGTCGCTTCTCCGGCGGTACCTCAGGCCTGTCGATTGGCCACGTATCACCCGAAGCTGCCGCTGGCGGTGCCATAGGTTTGGTGAGAACGGGCGATATCATCAAGATCGATATCCCCAACCGCAGCATCAACGTAGCCCTGACTGAAAACGAACTGGACGCTCGCCGCGCTGAAGAAAATGCCAAAGGCCCAAGCGCCTGGAAGCCCACTGAAGTGCGCCCACGCAAAGTGACTGCATCGCTGAAAGCTTATGCCATGCTGGCGACCAGTGCGGATAAAGGTGCGGTGAGGGATTTGAGTAAGTTGGATTAATTTTTTTGGTTTGATTAAGCAGTAACAAAAAGCCGGGCCAAATGCCCGGCTTTTTTTATCGCACAAGTAGCAGGCATTCACGCGGAGCACTACAATGCGGCAACTTTAATTTCTCCAACTTTTATATAGTTATTCACGATTCAGTACAGGGAATTTACCTATGAGCGTATCTAACAGGGATACTACAGGTTATTGTCAAATTGGTTTTCAACTTGCTGCATTGGTGACGGCTATAGCCGGTGTAGCCTTGAGTACCACACCACTGTTGAATTACTGGTCAACCAGTCCGCAACAAGGCATTTTGATTTGGTTAGCGATCAGTGCCGGTTTCATACTACTGTGCAAATTCATTACACCTCGCACCTCAAAGCTCACACTGATCACTGCATTTACGTTATTTATACTAGGCGGCAATGGTGTAGCGGCGAGCATGTCCTGCCTGCTTTTTTGTTTGAGTATTTTTAGCCTCGGTCGTTTTATTGCGCGGGGTATTTCAAATGAAAATTGGAACATCGCCAGCGTCATGATTTTGGGTCTTGCCGCTTACACCGCCATTTTCGGTGCAATGATTCATTTACCCATCAATTACCGTTGGGTCTATTTGATTATTCTCAGTGCGCCATTGTTAGTCGATGCAATAGCATTAGCCAAACAGCAAAAAATTAAACAAGCAACCTGCAACCTGATACTACAGGTTAACAGCGCCTTATCCCCTGTCGCCTATTGGAAACTGGCTGGACTGCTTACCTTCATAGGATTTTTTAGTTGTTATTCGTTCATGATGAGCATTACCTCTGACGATAACAGTTATCACCTGGCCATGTGGAGCCAGTTACAATTTCACCATCAATATTTGTTCGATGTGAAAACCCAGATTTGGTATGCCGCACCTTTTACATTGGACATGATCCACGGCGTTCTCTCGGTTGTTGCCAATGAGGATGCCCGCGGAGCACTCAACATTTTCCTTTTAATTGCGCTGCTTGCTACGACCACAGCAACCGCCAGGCAATTATTTACCAACCTCAATATTCGCCTTTTGAGCCTCGCGTTTCTTGCCTCTACGCCCATGTTGTACAACCTCCTGCTGGGCCTCCAAACCGAATTGATGCTTGCCACTCTCGCGATCACCGGTGTTTGTATTGGCATTAGCCAACAGGCCTCCTTTATTCAACGCAGCCTGGGGGTCATATTGGTTTCATGTTTGTTAGTGGCTATTAAATTACCCACGGCAACATTGGCAGCGGCCTTGTGTGTGTGCCTGTTAGTGAGCGAGTGGAATAATTTTCATCAAATTGCAAATTTTTCGCGAACAAAACTTATTGCCCTGCTAGCAGCTTTATTTATCGGATTGGCAGTAGCTCTTCATCCCTATGTAACGAGCTATATGGTGACAGGCAACCCCGTGTTCCCGTTGTACAATGCCGTATTCAAATCACCCTTTTACAATCCGGTAAATTTCAAGGACAACAACTTTACCCACGGTGCCAGTTTGCAAGCCTGGTGGGGAATGTTCTTTAATTCCAGTAGATACCTTGAGTCAAAGAACTTTATTACTGGCTTTCATTACTTCCTTTTACCGCTCGCCGGCATATTTTGCTTGTACAAAAAAAACCGTTTTCAGGTACTTCTTTATCTGGCTTTGCCCGTGTTGGTATTTGGCGGCTTGATGTTCTACATGGTGCAATACGTCCGCTACCTTTTTCCGGTGATGCCTATCGCTTGCCTGTTAGCAGCAGGTGTTTTTTACGCACCTGCTACCACAAACAATGGCGTTGCGCGCCACGCCAAAAACACCATTGCGGTTTTAACTTTTATAACACTGGTTTCACTCAACTTTTATTTTATGCCCGGTGTCAGTTGGATCTTTGACCAAAACCCACTCAAAAATTACACGCCAAGCGCGAAGCTGGAAACGGCTAAAGACTATAACGCGGAGCATGTGATAAATAGATATCTCAATGAAAAATATCCCGGTGAGAATGTCCTGTTTGACGCGGGACGATGCAACGGTGCATCGCTATTGGGGAAACCTTTTTATCCGGATTGGATATCCCCCTCAACGCTTGCCATCTTCGATTACGTGCGCAGCGAAGAAGACTTCATCAGCTTTTTAAAAACCAACAACATTCGCTTTGTATATTGGAATACAGGAGATAACGCTAGCACCCAACCTTTCAGGCAGCCCATCAAGGTGGTGATTGATAAATATGGCAAGGAAGAAATGAGTGTCGGCAGGATCAAACTCTATAAAATAACGCTGTAATTTATGCCCAGGCAGGGAGAAAAGGATTTCCCGTTAATTACTCGCATACCGAAAAACGAAAAAGCGTGTTTGCAGATAAGCAATTGCGATACAAAACACATCAGAAACGATCTTGACCCAAATAAAGTTAGGAATCAGTAGCGAAACCAGATAAAAAATACCGGCAAACAGCGGAATATTAATCAGCAGTATCGCCACATACCTGCAAAAATCAGCAACCAATCCATCGTAAAAAGGTTTTCCAAAGGTGTAGAGTCGATGCAGAAAGTATCCTGATAGACCTGCAATCACTTTCGCCGCTGCGTTGGCAACAATCGGGCTCAACCAATTATTCAGTACCAGCCCGAGATAAACCCCATACTCAATCGCATAAACACACAGGCCCACAACCAGGTATCGCCCGATGGACTTCCAGTTTTGCCTGAGAAAATTCATCAGCATGCTAGCGTCTTAAGCTGTTGTGGACAGGCTTTGCGGGAACGTTGGCAATATCAAAACCAATAAATGCCAACAGTAACTGCAAGCCCATCACCAATGATATAGCCGAGAGAACAACGGTGCCTGCAGGTGTTACCAGATTTGCCTGCGACGACTGGTACCAATGATATCCACCATAACCCATGCCAAATAAAATCATCGCCATTCCCAGCGGTAACTCTATAGACGCAAGGGACATATCCCGCAGATAGTAATTATAAAAAATACGTTTGACGGTATTGCGCAGATGTTTATAAAAAAACTCAGTGATGATCTTGCTGATTTTTAAATGGCTGGTTTCATCGGCATAGATCGCCTCCATAGGCACATCTAGCACACAGGCTCGCAGCGTATTCAATCGAAACAATATGTCAGTTTCAAAAAAATAACGCTTGCTGATTTTATTTACCGGAAGATGCTTTGCCACGGCGGCATGTATCGCGGTATAGCCATTGGTAGGATCAAACAGATTCCAGTAACCCGTGGAAATCTTGGAAAGAAAGGAGAGGATTGCATTGCCCAGCAAACGAACAGCCGGCATTGACCGCAGGGATTCAAGATTATAAAAACGATTACCTTTGGTATAGTCAGCTTCGCCATGCAAAATCGGCTGCACGAATATATCCAACAATGCGGGATTCATCTGTCCATCGCCATCAATCTTGACGATCACTTCAGCACCATCGGCAACAGCGGCGGCGTAGCCGGTCATAACAGCACCACCGACGCCCTGATTTTGCTCGTGGAATAACACTGTTACACGCGGGTCGAGATTGTGCTCAAGCACAAATTTTCCGCTACTTTCAGGACAGGCATCATCAACCACAAAGATACGTTGGCATTCCGGGCCAATTGCCGCCAGCACATCCATAATATGTCGAGTAACTTTGTAACTCGGAATAACAACAGCCACTGCATAGGCGTAATTTTTTTCTTTTAATCCCACCCTTCACGAGCTCCTTTAAATCTCACCAACACCATGCAGGCCCTACCTATCGGGCTCCGTACTTGTACAAGTACTAGGACACTTTTCGATAGGTCAAAAACCTATGCACCAGGGGCGCACCGGGATCACCCGCCAACTCGGATTCACACACCCAATCCGCATCCGGCAATTGGGGGAACCAGGCGTCGCCGACGATATCCTCATCTATACGGGTTAAATACACTTTGTCAGCCAGTGGCAAAGCGCAACGATAAATTTCTGCACCGCCAATCACCATGACTTCATCGGCGGTCTGGCCGAGTTCATTGCGAAAGTTTTCAGCGAGCACCAAGGCATCCTGGACACTGGACGCCACCAACACACCGGCATGCTGCCAATCGCTCTGGCGGGTGATGACTATATTGGTCCTGCCGGGCAAAGGTTTGCCAATGGATTCGAAGGTCTTGCGCCCCATGATCACCGGTTTGCCAAGGGTGACGGATTTGAAGTATTTGAGATCCTGGGGCAGATGCCAGGGCAATTCATTGTTACGGCCTATAACATTGTTATTGGCCGCTGCCGCAATAAGGGAGAGTTTCATGGAAGTGTCCAGCGTAAAGGTTGATCAATTGGAGTTGTTATCAACCGATTAGACCGCAATAGGAGCCACAATTCTTGGATGCGGTTCATATCCTTCGAAAGCAAAATCGTCCAATTCGTAATCAAAAATAGAAGCTGGTTTACGCTTGATGACCAACTTGGGCAGGCTTTTGGGCTCACGTCCCAGCTGCTCATAGACGATAGCATCAGTGATATGGTTGTTGTAGAGGTGGCAATCGCCAAAGGTATGTACGAAGTCACCCACGCCCAGATCGCACTGCTGGGCAATCATGTGGGTTAGTAGCGCATAGCTGGCGATATTGAAGGGCACACCTAAAAAGAAATCCGCACTGCGCTGGTAAAGCTGGCAGGAGAGCTTGCCTTCCGCCACATAGAACTGGAACAGGGTATGACAGGCCGCCAACGCCATACGGCCCTCTTCGGCATTTTGTTGCGGGCTTTGCGACTCGTCCGGCAGGTCAGCCGGATTCCAGGCACTTACGATCAAACGACGGGAATTCGGGCGAGTTTTGATCTGTTCGATAATTTCGCTGATCTGGTCGATAGTACGGCCGTCCGGGCAAGCCCAGCTGCGCCATTGTTTGCCATATACAGGACCCAAGTCGCCAGACTCGGTGGCCCATTCATTCCAGATACTGCAACCGCGCTCCTGCAACCAGGTTACGTCGGTGCGGCCCTGCAAAAACCACAGCAACTCAACAATAATGCTCTTCAAATGCACCGTCTTGGTGGTGACCAGGGGAAAACCCTTGTTCAGATCAAAACGCATCTGACGGCCAAATACCGAACGGGTACCTGTGCCAGTACGGTCACCGCGGGTGATACCGTTGTCGACTATATCGCGCATTAATTCGAGGTATTGCTGCATTGCTGGTTCCAGAAGAAAACGATGGGCAAATTTAACGGATAGGTATTATTGGGGCGCCATAGTATCAGCCTTTTGCGCCGACTGCTGTTGTTTGCGGTCTGCTTGCAGTTGCTTACGATACAGATACCAAGCGTGGCCTAGCAGGGCAAAACCTATGATAAACATAGGTGCGGACAGCAACTGACCCCGGGTGATAAACCCAAAAAGATCAAAGCCTATATCGGCATCTGGCTGCCGGAAGTTCTCCACCAACGAACGAAAACTCGCGTACAACACCAGGAACAAGCCGCTCACGGCACCACGCGGGCGAGGCTTGGCGGAGTACCAGAAAAGCACCACAAACATCACCAGCCCCTCCAGGGTTGCCTGGTAAAGCTGTGATGGATGGCGACCAACGCCCGCCGGATCCCCCGCCTTGGGAAATACCATAGCCCAGGGGACATCAGTAACTCTGCCCCAGAGCTCTTGGCCAATAAAGTTACCCAAGCGGCCAAAACCGAGACCGAGGGGCACTATAGGAGCCACAAAATCCATCAACACCAGATAGCGCACACCAATACGGCTTGAATAGACATACATAGCGATCAACACACCAATCAAACCGCCATGGAAAGACATGCCGCCCTCCCATACACGGAACAACCAGAGCGGATCACTCATCCAGCGCTCGAAGTTATAGAAAATCACATAACCGCAGCGCCCGCCCAATATCACCCCGAATGCACCGTATGTAATGAGGTTTTCCACCTCAATTTTGTTGATGGGCGAATGGGGTTTACCACAGCGGTACAGCGCTAGCAGCCAGGCCGACAGGAACGCCAGCATATACATAAGGCCGTACCAATGAACCTCCAGCGGGCCAAGGGTTTTACCTATGACATCAAAGGGGCCAATAGAGAGGGCGACAGGGTCCAGATTGGGGAATTGCAGCATGGGAAAAATCTACATGGGAGACAAAGGGAGCGACAAGCAACTCCCTATTCTTCGAAATCGTCAGACCCTACGGGACGGATCAGGCGAGTTACATCTGCATCATTCAAAGCCTGCTCCACACGTTGGCGAATTTGCTCTGCATCACGCATGGTCATGACTTCGGCGAGCAGTTCCTGTGCGAGCGTAAAACTGATACCGCGAATTACGGATTTCACCTTGGGAAGGTTAGTGGCGCTCATAGAGAGCATGTCAAAGCCCATGGCCATCAGCAAAATTGCCGCTCCCGGGTCACCCGCCAACTCGCCGCAGATGCTGACGCTAATGCCTTCGGCGTGGGCGTCGTTAACGACGGTTTGCAAGGCGCGCAGCACTGCCGGATGGAATGCCTGGTAGAGATCAGCCACGCGCGCATTATTGCGATCCACCGCCAGCAGATACTGGGTGAGGTCGTTACTACCGATGGATAAAAACTCGGACAAACGCGCCAGTTCACGCGCCTGGTAAACTGCCGCCGGCACTTCGATCATAGCACCCACTGGCGGCATGACCACATCGTAACCCTCCTCCACCAGCTCGTTATAGACGCGGGTGATCAGCGCTTTTGAGGCTTCCATCTCGGGAATATTGGTGATCATTGGCAAGAGGATGCGCAAGTTATTCAAGCCTTCGCTCGCCTTGATCATGGCACGCACTTGCGCCAGGAAAATCTCGGGATGATCCAGTGTCACACGTATGCCGCGCCAACCGAGGAAAGGGTTATCTTCCTCAATAGGGAAATAAGGCAATGCCTTATCACCGCCGATATCCAGCGTACGAATGGTCACAGGATGAGGGGCAAAAGCCGCCAGCTGCTCGCGGTAAATCAAGCGCTGCTCTTCCTCACTGGGGAAGCGATCGCGCATCAGGAATGGCACTTCGGTACGATACAAACCAACACCTTCGGCGCCGCGCTCCAGTGAACGCACCACATCAGCCATCAAACCGGTGTTTACCCAGAGCGGCAGGCGATAACCATCTTTGGTTTCACAGGGCAGGTCTTTAAGGGCCTCAAGGCCTTTAACCAGCGCCTGCTCTTCCAGATCAATCGCCGTATAGTGCTTGAGTACATGCTCATTAGGGTTGCTGTACACCGCGCCGCGATAACCATCGACGATAATCGGGCGGCCATCCATCTGCACGAACGGCAGATCCACGGCACCCATTACCGTGGGAATATCCATAGCGCGGGCCAAAATAGCCACGTGGGAGTTACCAGACCCCAGAACAGAGACCAAACCGGCCAGCTTCTCCTTGGGAATTTCACCCAGCATGGAGGCCGTCAGCTCTTCGCCAATCAGGATAGTTTTGTCTGGATAGACGCGTTCTTTTTGCGTCGACTCTTGTAGATAGGCCAGCACACGACGCCCCAGGTCGCGCAGGTCGGTAGCCCGCTCGCGCAGATAGGGGTCGTTCATGCTGTTGAAGGTTTGCTCGTGCTCGAGGATTACCTCACTCCAGGCATAAGACGCATTGGCGCCTTTGCGGATACGCTCGGTGACTTCGCCACCCAGGGAGGCATCATCGAGCATGGCGAGATAGGCATCAAACAGCGCGCGCTCTTCGCGGTTTAGCCGCTCCTTGAGTTTGGAGCCCAGGGATTTAATGTCATCGCGAACCGCTGCAAGGCAGCGCTGGAAAAATTCGATTTCGGCATCTATATCAGCGCAAGGCTTATAGGAAACAGAACGCAGATCTGCCTCCGGCGTGATGACCACGCCCTCACCGATGGCAATACCGGGTGAGCCGGCGACACCGACAAAGCGCGCCTGGCTGGCGACCTGATTTTGGTCTGTGGTGCGCACATCGCCCGTCGCTTCAGCGTGGGCAATTACCCCCGCCAATTGGGCAGACATAGTCACCAGGAAGGCTTCATCACCCTCATCGAAACGGCGCTGTTCGACTTGCTGGACCACCAAGACACCCAGCACTTTACGCTGGTGAATAATAGGTACACCGAGGAAAGAGCTGTAACGCTCTTCGCCTGTTTCAGGAAAATATTGGTAATTGGGGTGAGCTTCCGCCTGCTCCAGATTGATCGGCTCTTCGCGTGCCACTACGCGACCTACCAGGCCTTCGCCCGGAGCCAGGCGCACATTGCCGACAGCACTTTGATTAAGGCCATCAGTCGCCATCAATACATAGCCACCATCGGAATCGCGCAGATATACAGAGCACACGTGCGTGCGCATGGCGCTCTTTACACTCGACACAATAATACCGAGCGCCGAGTTCAGATCGCGCGCGGCATTAACTTCCTGGACTATATTGCGGAGCGAATTCAGCATAGGGGAAACCGATAATGTCTGGACTAGGTTATGGCAGCCATAATAATTGTCAGCACCGCGGCTAAGCCCGCAAGCACCGGGTCGCGGCTGTCAGCGACCGGTCAGTAATTCCAGCTCCAGCTGGGAATGAAACATCGAGAGTTCTTTTAGGGCCCGGCGATAAACATCCTTTTTAAAAGACACCACTTTACCCAAAGGATACCAGTAGCTCACCCAGCGCCAATCATCAAACTCGGCACGCCCGCCGTTATTGAGCGATATGCGGCTATCCTCACTGCGCAAACGCAGCAGAAACCATTTTTGTTTTTGCCCCACACACAAAGGGTGAGAGTTATGGCGAACCAGGCGGTCGGGCAAGCGGTAACGCAACCAACCGCGGGTACAGGCCAGTATTTCTACATCTTGCGGGTGCAAGCCAACTTCTTCATGCAGCTCGCGGTATAGCGCCTGTTCGGCCGATTCACGCTCATTGATACCGCCTTGCGGAAACTGCCAGGCGTCCTGCCCGCCTACACGACGCGCCCAGAGCAACTGACCCTGGTCGTTCGTCAAAATAATGCCCACGTTGGGGCGAAAACCATCGCTATCGATCACGACAATCGTCCCTATAAAATGTTGCACTGTAAAACAGCGTTTGCCGCACTATAACAGGCTGCAGCAAAGGCGCAACCCTGCATCCCTACTAAATGTTGGTTGAGCAGCATCAAGCCACTGGTTATGCTAGCCGCCCTTTTAACGCCACAACAGGTGACCTGTGCGCTTAGCTATTTTTGATCTGGATAACACTCTTATTGCTGGTGACAGCGACCACAGTTGGGGCGAGTTTCTCGTACAGAAAAAGCTGGTGGATGCAGAAGTCTACCGTCAGGCTAACGACCGCTTTTACCAGGATTATAAAGCTGGCACCCTGGACATCCAGGAATACCTGCGCTTCTCCCTGGCACCACTGACCCGCCATTCCCTGGCCGAGTTGGATGCCTTCCACGCCGAGTTTATGGCGACCGTTATAGAACCCATGATGCTTTCCAAAGCCCAGGCATTGCTGCAAAAGCACAGGGATCAAGGTGATTACTTATTAATCATTACCGCCACCAACGGCTTCGTCACCCGCCCTATCGCCAAACGACTTGGGGTCGATGACATACTGGCGACTGATCCGGAAATTGTGGATGGCAAATACACGGGCTTCGGGATCGGTATCCCCTGCTTCCAGGCCGGCAAAGTCGTTCGTTTGAAAGAGTGGTTGCGGGAGCGCAACGGGAATATGGAGGATGCCTACTTCTACAGCGACTCCATCAATGATCTGCCACTGCTAGAGCAAGTACCCAATCCCATCGTCGTCGATGGCGATGATCGCCTGCTGGCGGTGGCGCGCGAACGCGGCTGGCAATCCATCAGCCTGCGCGACTAAGCGCTCGCACAGACTGATTGGACAGCAAATCCCTTATCGGGCTTCGGTGAGGCTCAGATAAACCAGCGTCTGGTTGAGCAGCTGATATGCCACCTCACCAAAGGTAATAGGCCCGGTGACATCGCGGGTCTTTTTACCTTCCAGTTCTGAGTAGAGGTAATTGAGGATACAGTTACACGAGAAAGAGATCTTGTCCGTCGCCGAACTGGGCAAGGCCTTTTCGAATCCATCAATGTAATTGCCAACTGGCTTCGCAAACCTGTAACTCACTTCCGCAAACACGGGGGCATAAAGCGCCACCTTGTTCGACTCTACAGACTGGATACTCACGTTTACCATCACGCCCGAATAGTTAGCCACCAGCGGCAAACGCGTATCTATGTGATTGGTGCGAATGTAATCGGCAAGATTGGTGGGCTGACCATTCACCGTGCACTCGGCAACTTCAAAACCGGTGTTTTTGAATTTGATCTCGGCACCTTCACCTTGCTCAAACAGGTTCACTATGTTGATAGTGGCCAGCTGATTGGTTGGCAACGGGATATGCATGGCAACTGCCTGCTGATCCAGAAGCATGCCATTCAAGGGGCCAAAACCAATCTTGGCGCTGCGCTTGCCCAAATCATCCAGATGCACGCCCGAAATCCAACCAATAATCGGCGAAAAATACATATTGGGATAATCGGGTGCGTTTTGCGCGTAAGCCGCATGCACATTAGACATAGCCGGCAAAATCACAATACTGAAACCGTGCTCGGGCGCTTCCTGAGCAATACGACTGATGGAATTGCCATCGTATAGGGAGATACGCGGTGCACGCGCCGGTGTAACGCCATTGATGGTATTGACGAAAATGTGGTTGCGATCAGCCTTACCGCCTTCCGCCGTCATGAAATAGGGGATAGTTCCCGCAATCCAGTTACCCGACGGCAAACCGGTCAGCACGTCCTCATCGGCGGCTATGACCAGATATTCGCCCCGGTTAATTTTTTCGATCAATTCCTCACGATTGATCAATGCGCTGCTAATACTGATGTTGGCATCCGCCATACAAAACCTCTTTTTAAAATCTAAAACGTAAATATTCCTTGAATGAAGGGCTTTTTAATCTGCTTCAGACTCAGGAATAACTGCTGTTCAACACCATACGATATTCACTTTCCATGAATCGCTGATTCTGCTTCATAAAATCGCGTACGCGTCGCGCCGCACTCAATTCCACCACCGGATCCGGGTTCATTAACAATTGTGAACGCAAATTGGCGAGCAGTAATTTATAGGCGATATGAGAGCTGGGGATAAAGGTGTCGTCTTTTAAAATACGTTGCCAGATCTGATGCTTTTCATCGGGCAGGGTGTATTGCGCCTCTTCCGGTGCATGCATTAACTGGTTGATCAGCACCAATTCAGGACGTAACTGGCGCGCATTTTTTTTGAAAAACTCGCGCACAGAATTTAACACCAACAGGCGATGCTGGGCATCCACAGCGTGTTGAAAAGCATGGCGCGAACGCACCAGCAGCAGGTTAAGCGATACATTAGTCGAGTTGAGATTGACCTTGCCGGAAATCAACTTCAACCAAATACCATTCTTAAGACCAGGCAACACCAACTTGCTAGCACTGGCCGCACGTTCTTCTACCACAGCCTTTTTCACTGAGAGCGCGCAGACCTGCTGATACTCAGCCTCAAGCGTAGGTGCATGAGAGATAAAGTATTTGCGCAACTCGTTGATGGAATCCGAAATCAGTGTTTCATTTTGCGTGTCAAAAAAATTCAATTTCAGTTTTGACAAAAGCAAACGTAACGAAAACGCCTGGGTTTTCAAATGCAATTTGTCCGTGATAATGCGTTCCCAGATAGGATCTATCTCGGTGGGCAAGCACGCCGGCAAACGATAGTTATCTGGCGCACGCTCAAGATCCTGAAGGACCTCATCCACCACAGACTGCTCAACAACCAACTGTTGTGCAATCGCATCAGCGGCGAGGCCACGCTGGTTAAGCATGGCAACTTGCTGGCGTAATTGATGGGTGTAGTTGCGCCGCAAGTCACCAAGGAATGCCGGTTGCAGCAAAACTTCCCGCTCTATTCCAAGATTGCTGATAGTGCGATTGGCGTAGACACTGCTGATATAGCAACTGTAATAGCCAAAGCTGGTATGTACCCAGCGCTTGGTATTTCCTGTGTGAGTGATGCCGGTTGCGGAAGCCTCACCATTTTTGGCAAAGAAGGAGAATTTCGGTTTTTCCTGAGCGTAATCCAGCTCAATTAAGATGCTCTTCCGTTTTTCATCGAGTACAACCTCCTGTATGGACCAAGGCGCTCTTATTCCTAAAAAGGCCTCAAAGAAACTCTTAGGTTGTGTTAGCACAAGGTGCTCCTTCAATCGCTAATTGTTTAACCTTGAGCAATTTCATGTCGTGTTGCAAACATGCAATTCTCATTATTATTTTTTCAAATGGAGTAGCCACGCGCCCCAGCTTAAAAAGCAGCCAGCTGAAGATGAGCGACGCGCGGCGCAATTATGAACACAGCCGCGTTTATTTAATAGTCACTCAAATCGACTTCAAACAACTTTTGTCGCCTAAACAATCATTGTGTGAAATTTATTTTTGATTGATCACTTAAAAAAGTGACGTACTTCCTTTCGCAGCCAATATCCCCGTCTAATATTGTCGCGTTAATGTCAAGAAATAAGAGTGACGGTCAAGGAAGAGAAATTCGTTACGACAGCATTAAATAGTCAGTCAAAAAAAATATGATTATTGTTCTGTCTAATAAGCAACAGTATGGAATAACTGCAGGTAACCGGGAAAATCAAGAAAAATTACTTCACCATTTTTGTTTTATAAGGAAATCCCATGCAAGTTTTTGAATGCCGTGTAGATGCTTCATCACTCTCTTTTTTCCGCAAAACAAATTTCTTTTTCAATGGCCCACCCGGATGTTCTTACCAGCGCCCCGACGCCAATCCCCAATTCAGTACACATAACTGTCGCCGCTGATTCACTTCGCCTTCGCTAGCTAAATCGCGCTTGGCTTTTTATTTTTTAATTATTCATTTCATTATGAAGGATGAAGTATGCAGTTTATTAAAAAATTCTTTACAGCTCCAAAGGCAACATCGATACCACAACGTTTGAAAGTGGGCATATTGGGTACAGGTAAAATCGGTACAGACTTGTTAATTAAAGTGCAGCGTTCCAAGGTGTTGGAATGTGTTATTTTTGCAGGCCGCAATCTGGAATCACCCGGCATGCAACTGGCAGCGAAGCTGGGTGTGAAGGTTTCTGACGAGGGCATTAATGCTTTTCGCGACCAAAATAATTATTGCGATATCGTTTTTGATGCGACGTCGGCAGCCAATCATCTGGAGCATGCCCCGGTATTTGATGCGCTGGGAATATTTGCGATAGATATGACACCCTCGCAAATTGGCGAGTGCTGCGTACCGGCCATCGGCCTGAATGAAATTGCCCATAACGGCAACATCAGCATGATCTCCTGCGGTGGACAAAGTTCAATCCCTATTGCCCATGTATTGGCCAATGTGATCCCTGCGATTACACAAATTGAAGTGCGCTCCACTGTGTCGGCCAATTCCGTTGGCCCAGGCACTCTCGCCAATATCGATGAATATTATTGCAACACCAGCGCGGGCCTGCAGAAGTACACTGGCCTGAATAATTTTTTAGTGGATTTGCAAGTGGATGAAGTGAATCTGGAAACACGTATGTTTACATCTATTATTGCGCGCACAGATTTCACCGATCTGAATGCACTGCGCGCGCCACTGTTGGCAATGATAGAAAAAGTTCAGGCTTATGTGCCCGGCTATAAACTTGAGGCAGTGCCTGTACGTGAGGCCGACGGCATAAGGGTGGATATCAGTGTTGAAGGACTGGGTGATTATTTGCCCAAATACGCAGGCAATCTGGACATTATCAATTGCGCTGCCATAGCGGTTGCAGAGGAATATGCCCAATCGAAACTCTATGCACAAAAAGTCGTGCAGGAAGAGCGTCAACAGGAAGTTGCGTTAGGTCAATTGGAAGTGAGGCTGGGCTAATTCACCCTGCCAATAAAAAAGCCGATGCGTTCTTCATCGGCTTTTTATGTTGAGCATTTAACAATGAAAAACTACGCGAGATAAACCCGCGCAAATACCGCTTTCAAATAATCTGTTTCCGGAATAGCAGGATGCACAGGATGATCGGGCCCCTGCCCGCCTTGGCCAATGATCTGCACGTGACGATCCAAATGGCGACCGGCAGCGCGCACAATTTCTACCAAGGTATCTTTGCCTAAATGCATGGAGCAGGAACCTGCCACCAATAAACCATCACGCCCCAATAAACGCATACCCAATTCGTTGATGTGACGATAAGCAGCTTCGCCATTCTTTTGGTCTTTGCGTTTTTTGATAAAAGCCGGCGGATCGAGAATAACAATGTCGAAACGTTCGTCTTCAGCGATTAAATGCTTGAGCACTTCTACGGCTTTGCCTTCAAAGCAGGTGATCTTGTCTTCAACGCCATTGAGCACCGCGTTTTTTTCTACCCAATCCAACGCCGACTCTGACAAATCCACACAGTAAACTTCACTGGCACCAGCAACGGCAGCCTGCACGCCCCAGCCGCCTATATAGGAGAAAACATCCAGCACGCGCTTACCTTGCACATACTGTTGAAGTTGTGCGCGATTGATGCGGTGATCGTAGAACCAACCTGTCTTCTGACCGCCGTGTACCGGGGCGAGAAAGCGAGTGCCGTTTTCTACCAATTCCACCGCTTCAGGCACTTCACCATAGGCAACTTCGGTGTATTCGGGCAAACCTTCGAGCGCACGCGCGCTGTGATCGTTGGCGAGCAAAATGCCCGCCGGTTTTATCACCTGCACCAAAGCATCCACTATGTCTTGCTTGACCAGCTCCATACCGGCGCTGGCAATTTGCACCACCAGGTAATCGCCAAAGCGATCCACCACCAGACCCGGCAATAAATCGGAGTCACCATAGACCAGACGGTAAAAAGGTTCGTCAAACGTGAGTTCACGCAGGGCCAATGCCTGCTTGAAGCGATGCACCAGCAGGGATTTGTTGAGTGGGTGCTTTTCGTCGCGATTGATAATGCGGCCGCAAATCAGCCCTTCAGGATTCATCAAGGCGATACCCAGCGGCTTGCCGGTGTGGGTAGTCACCAACACTTGCTCGCCCATCTTGAACTGCTTGAGCGGCGAGCGCTCGACGTCGACTTCGTTGCTGTAGATCCAGAGATGGCCGAGCTTTAAGCGGCGGTCAGCCTGGGATTTTAAAATGAGAACTGGTAGCGACATTTGGCATTCCATAAGAGCGAATAGGTGCGGGATAGGGCAAGAAATTGAAAAAGCGGCGAATTATACCGGATTTGCCCCGCCCGCGGCCGTTGAATGGATTGACTTTACGCAAGCCGGCGATTTATGTTTGCCAGCCTTCCAACACGCTGTGGAAGCGCTAAAACAATAATAATCAACCAACGATAAAACGCGGCTTACCGCTTGCCGAATACTAACAACAAGCCTGCTCCAGGTTTTAGCAGAATCGCCAACATGACCCATACCATTACGTCCCCTGCGCCCGCTTTTTACCCGGCGCAACCATTGCTCAGCAACGCTCAACTTCTGCAGGTTTATTTGAGCCTGGCCATCATCGCCAATTTCGCCTGCCTGTTTTTTAACGGCTACCCGGCCGACCTGGGTTACTGGCACCACTGGATCAACCAGCTAAGTACACGCGGTTATCTGTCGTTTGATGCCAATTATCCGCCCATGTATATCCACTGGATTTTTGCGGTCAGCAAATTGATGCCAGCTCTGGGGGCTGCTATTGAAAACAATATGCTGTTCAAGTTTCTGCTGGAGATTCCCACCCTGCTGTGCCACTTGGCCGTCGTGGGCATGGTGAATGCAGTTCTCAACTGCAATAGCGTCACCCGCAACCAACGGCATTGTGTTTTGGCGCTCACAGCCTTAAACCCGGCCATTTTGTTTAACGGGCCGATTTGGGGCCAAGTGGATTTGATTCCGGTAACTTTTGGCATGGCGGCGCTGCTTGCCCACTTCTCCCAGCGGTTGAAGATCTTTTGCGTACCTCTTTATATGCTGGCGATCCTGACCAAGTTCCAGATGATTTGCTTTGCACCTGTGATGGGTATTTTGTTTTTCCGCCAAATCAAAATTCATTTGCTCGGGGTGCTGTTGGGCGCGCTGGTCGTTGTCGCTGCCTTTGCCCCCTTTATCTACCACCATCAATTTGTGCAGTACTTCAAGCAGGCCTATATCAGTACGCTGGGTGAATACGCCTATACCACACTCAATGCTGCCAACCTCTGGATGATCATCACCGGCAACGTCGCACCCGACGACCATGTGATGTTGCGTCTTTACCAGGGCACGCGCTATGCCATTAACATCAACGCCAAACATTTTGGAATGGGATTGTTTGCGCTGGTATCGCTGATTGTGTTTGTGCGCGGTCTGGCCGAGCAAATCGGCAAGCGTCGTCGCCTGAAGGCCGGAATAGCAGCCGAGGGAACAGCCGGGGAAGCTGGTAATATTTTGTTCTACGCACTTATCTGCTCCGCCGCGTTTTTCACTTTGTTGCCCGCCATGCACGAGCGCTATCTGTTCCCCGCGGTGATTGCCGGCCTGGTTTATGCGGCGAGCAATCCCACTCGCCTGGTATATGCAGTGCTGATCACCATCGTCTGCTGCTCCAATATGGTGTTAATTAATGGCATCAATGGATCCGATATTTGGTTGGGGCTATCGAGCATTATGGTATTCACCCTGTGCTTTGCCATGGTGGAGTTTTTTGCCGGTCGCCCGCTGTTTATCTTCCTGAGCGATATGCTCATGCGCCTCGCGCGCCTGCGTTGGTTGGGGCTGTGGGTACTGTTAGTGAGCGGCTGGACAATGACATCCATACTCGCCAACCACTACCGTATCCTTGAGGTGGAATTGGCCGATAACCAGCGCTTGCTCACGGAGATGCCCATAGCTTCTGGCTACCAAACCCACGGTTCGCTGCAGATCAACAAGAGTTACGACAGCCATCCGCTTTCCATTGGTACCCAGCGCTACGCCAATGGACTGGGCACCCACACCCTGTCCAATATCAGCTACCAATTGCCCGAAGGCGCCACCCGTTTCAGTTTTAAATTTGGTGTAGACGATGAGGTTGGTAGCGCCGATATGCAGTTCTCCGTTTGGGCCGACGGTAAACTCTTGTGGAAATCCGAGGTGTACCACGGTTTTGAGACAGACGATAAAACCGTGGAGCTGAGTGTGGTGGGTGTTAAAGAGCTGCTGTTGCGCGTTGAGCCAGTGACGGATATGCAGTTTGACCACGCAGACTGGATCAACCCCATCATTACTTTTGATCACCCAGTTGCTGAAAAAGCTGTCCAGAAATAATATGCATTACCCATAAAAAAACCGCTCGATGAGCGGTTTTTTTATGGGAGACACATTACTTGGTCAGCTTTACCGGTAGCGTCTGTTTCTGACCGAACTTTTTGCGATCCTCTTCTGTTGCCCCCTCTTTGCATTCGCCTTTTACCCAGAGGTTAAAGCGCGATGCACTCGAATCTATCTCCAGAAACCCCTCACGGCAATAACCCATTTGCTCAACCACATATCCGGCATTTTCGTGCAACCGCCCGGTGGTCTCGCGACCAATATCAACACCTCTGCCACCAGGTCCGTCAGGGCGACCACCGCGCTCTACCCGCACATCGGAGGGCATGCGATCTTCCGGCAAGCGCAAACGGTAGATAAACATCTTGCTGGTGTTGGGCAGGATCTCAATCTCCAGCGTCTCGTCCAAGGATGAACCCGTGTAATTACGACCGGGACTACTGCAGGCAAACAACACAGCACTGGCAACCGCGAGGAGCATCCAGCGACCGGCGGCGGCTTTTGATAAAACGGGCATAGCATCTCCTGTTTTTATAGGTCATGAGATTGGCAAAAATTAGACTTAAGCTGGCCGCCAACTGGCCGATAAGTGTGTTAGTGGCGCTTGCGCCTAGACACCTGTTTCCTCAATGAATTCAATCGGGCTGGAGTTTGTCATGCCTAACGCTTTCCGGCTACCGCGTCTGCTAATAATTCTTGCCTTGGGCAGCCTGGCTGGCAACGCCTTTGCCATGCCTGGCTACAGTGTTGCAAAGCCTGCCAGCAAATCCGCTAACAAGACCGCCGGCAGCGCAACGGTGAGTGAATATCCCTACAGCCAGGATGTGCCAAGGGCAAAAGCGAGCGATACCACCACCCTTGCAGAGCAACCTTCCGATAACCCACCCGCCGAAACGCAAACCCAACCCCTTGAAGCCGCTGCGACTGGCAGCAACTATCACAAAGGTGCCTGTGCCGATGGTGACCATAACAGTCTGCAAAAATCCCTGCTGGTGACCGCCTTTCCACGTCTTACCCCCACTACCTCCAGTGCCGGGGATTTGGCTGGTGTGGATTACCTCTTACCACAACTGCTCGGCGATCAATTGTCTGCAAAACATAGCGCTATTACGCCCGTGCAATTACCCGAGGCGCTGCCCACGGCGGATATCAGCAGCGAGCAGTTACTCAGCCAGCAAACCCAGCAAGTGGCTCGCAAGCAACATACACAGTTAGTGTTGAGCGGAGAGATAGTCGATATGGCCATGGCCAACCCCTCCGCCACTTACAACCCAGGCCTCTATCGCCGCTTTATGAATGGTGTGTACGACTTGCTGCCGATCAAAACCCGCTTCGACAAGCGCGAGCGCTTATTCAGCTTTAAAGTCAGCTTGCGCGACGGTTTTACCGGGCAATCCCTGTTTAGCAAAACCTATGGCACTTACGGCATTTGGGGAGAAACCGGCAAGGTAGGATTCGCCACCCCTAAATTCTGGGAGAGCGACTATGGTGACCAGGTAAAAAGCCTGATCGCCAAAGCAGCTAACGAAGTGGGCGATGTGGTGCAGTGCCAGCCTTTTATCGCGTTGGTGGATACTCGCCCTGGCCAAACCCAACTGCTACTGCAAGGCGGTGCCAACAACGGCCTGCGCGCTGGCGACACATTGACGCTCTACCAATTGGTGGTGCAGGGCTCCGAAAATGTCTACGACCAACACAGCACCCGCCTGGTCAACCGCAACACATCCATTCAATTGAGCGAGGTTTATCCCTCGCACAGCCTGGGCGTGCTCAGCGGTACCACCTATCTGACGGGGCAGTTTTTGGCGGTAGCGCCTTAGGGATCAAGATCCCCGGAAAACTGCAATTTCGCCAAACGCGCGTACAAATCACTATCTTGCAGCAATTGTGCATGGGTGCCTTCGGCGACTATGCGCCCCGCTTCCATCACAACAATGCGATCTGCCGCTTTTACCGTCGCCAGTCTGTGGGCAATAACGATGGTTGTGCGATTTTGTGCGGCATTGTCCAGGGCGGTTTGTACCTGGCGTTCGCTCTCGGCATCCAGTGCACTGGTGGCTTCGTCCAACAATAAAATAGCAGGGTTGCTGAGAATCGCACGGGCTATGGAAATGCGCTGGCGCTGGCCTCCAGATAAACGCACACCGCGCTCGCCAAGGAAAGTGTCATAGCCTTCCGGCAAGGCATTGATAAAGTCATGGGCGGCAGCCATGCGCGCGGCTTGCTGCACTTCATCCAAGCTCGCATTCGGGCGGCCATAGCGGATGTTGTCGAGCACACTGGCTGCAAAAATAACCGTCTCCTGCAACACCACATTAAATGGCTGGCGCCCTTCGACGAGGCTCAGGTTGCGCACATCTTCACCATAGACTTTCACAGCGCCAGATTGCGGATCGTAAAAACGCAGCAGCAATTGGAAGAGCGTTGTCTTACCTGCTCCCGACGGCCCCACCAAAGCCACATGCTCGCCCTGGCGAACCTTCAAGGAAAAATCCCGCAGCGCTAATTGATCGGGGCGCGAGGGATAGGAAAAATTCACTGCTGCAAATTCAATCACAGGACCAGTACCGGGTTTCGGTAAAGGCAATGGCTTGTTAGTTTCTTGTACGGGCGATTGCAGATGCAGCAATTCCATCAAGCGCTCGGTAGCGCCGGCGGCGCGCTGCACATCGCCCCAGACTTCAGTGATGGCCCCCACAGCACCAGCCGTTAACACGGCATAAATAATAAATTGCGAGAGCAAGCCCGCAGTCATTTGGCCAGAAAGCACAGCCTGCGCACCCAGCCAAAGCACAAACGAGATAGCGCCAAACACCAGCATTATCACCACCAGCGTGAGCAGCGCGCGAGCACGGATACGCGCAAGCGCCGTGCGGAATGCATTTTCCACCGACTGTTCAAAGCGCCGGCTCTCGCGCCACTCCTGGGTATAGGACTGCACAGTGGGAATCGCATTAAGCACCTCGCCCGCCATAGCACTGGCATCGGCAACTCTGTCCTGGCTAGCGCGCGACAATTTGCGCACCTTGCGGCCAAACAACATGATGGGCGCGATCACCAGAACCAGCACCAGCAAAATAAATCCCGCCAAACGCGGGCTGGTCACTATCAGCATGCTAATACCGCCCAACAGCAAGAAAACGTTGCGCAATCCCATGGACAAGCTGGTCCCCACCACCGTCTGGATCAGCGTGGTATCCGTAGTGAGACGTGAGAGCACTTCACCCGTGCGCGTCAGCTCAAAAAATTCAGGGCTCATACGTAGCACATGGGAATAGACAGCACTGCGCACATCAGCCGTCACACGTTCACCCAGCCAGGAGACAAAATAAAACCGCAGCGCGGTAGCTACCGCAAGAATCACCGAGAGCCCGAAAAGCCCGAGAAAATAGTGATCTATATGAGCACTTTGGCCGGCAGAAAAACCCGAGTCCACCAAGTGCCGAAAAGCCACGGGCATACACAGGGTTGCGCCAGAGGCGATCACCAACGCGAGAAATGTCCACAACCAATGCAATTTATAGGGACGCAAAAATGGCAGTAGTCCCAACAGTGGAAGCAGACGTTTAGGCAGAGCCGAGACGGCCAGCTGCGTATCATCAGAATCGGGAGTAGACATCAGGTACCTTCCAAAATACGAATAACAATGGCGATACCAGCACTCACCGCCATACCCACAGTAACCAGCATGGCCGAATGAAAACCAATGCGGCGCGTTACAGGTTCACGCACATAGGCGATAACGTAGTAGCTGCGCGCCAGCAACCAGATAACGCCCAAAATACCCGCCAGCATATGACTCACATAAATCGCAAACAGCCAGAGCGATGGCAAGAAAAGTACGAGGTTTTCCAGGGTATTCATCTGCACACGAAAGCGTCTTTCGAAAACTTCGTGACCGCTGGTGGCAGGGGCTTTAATGCCATAGATATTGCGCGCTCGTCCTACTCCATAGGCAGTGAGGGCAAATAACAACAAGGCAAAGAGAGTGACAAGGGCGGGGAAGTGTTGGGCCATAGCGCCTCCATCGTTTAACCAGATTTAATCAGGAAGGATGGGGACTGCCGGGCAATAAAGCAATCATTGGTTGATTAATGCGCCGTCGTAATGCGCGATTGGTGACTTTTGTAAAACGGTAGATTGATCCAGCGTTGGCGAATCGCTAGCCCTGCCGCTGAGTTATCACGTAACACTTTGTCGCTTGAATTTTCGTTCAGTTTAAAAATTGGCGCGCGAAACGAAACGGCACTAACAACCACCACTGTGAGCATGTATAACCCCACCCTTCTCATCCGGTTTTACCAGGTCAATCGCACAAGGAACCAGATATGCACATCATAAAACTGCTTTCCACCGGCATACTATTGTTGATAGTCGCCCCATCCCACGCCGATACAACGCCTGCAACCACACTCACACCTTGCAGCTTTGCAACCACCGATGGCAGCTGCGGCCCAGTGAAATACCGCAAAAATATTGATGAACTTACCAAGGAGGAACTGGCGGCCTATGAGCACGCGGTCGATGTGATGAGAAAAAAAAGTGCGCAAAACATTTTTGATCGCACCGGCTTTTTGTGGCAAGCCTGGGTTCACGATTGCACTAACATCAGCACCAACAAAAACCGGGATATCAGCACATCAAATATCTCTGCCATTACCAGCTGCGATTTATCGCCACTGGGCACCAATAAAAAGTTGCTTGAAAACCCTGGCATGTGCGAACACGCCAAAGACACCTTCTTGCAATGGCACAGGGCAGAGTTTTATTTTTACGAAAAAGCCTTGCAGGCTGCCGACCCAGAAGGCAAAACCGGACCCAGCACTAAAGATGTCACTGTGCCCTATTGGAACTTCACCAAAAAACCGAGCGGGCAGCGCTATCCCAAGGCATTTGAAAATCCTGGATCCCCGCTATTTAACAGCAATCGCAATCAAGCTCCGCTGACCAGTCCACTGCCCTATACGTCGCCATACCTGCTCGCCTATATGATTTACTTCCTCGATTGGCCCGAGTTCGGTGGCTACCCCAGTGGCAGCGCCGGTAACTATGGTGCATTGGAAGCGCAAATTCATAACTACATGCACGACGAGTATGTTGGCGGCTTTATGAAAGACCCGCGCACCGCCGGGCTGGAACCTGTCTTCTATTCATTCCATGCGTTTCTCGACTACAGCTTTGAGCGTTGGATTGAAGAACACGGCAGCGAAAGTATCACCAGCAGCAAATATTTTATGCGCGGCGAGCAAGACGATGACTTACCCAAACCTGTCGGCTTTAGCGAAGGTACTGGCACCAAGCGCCCAGGCAAGTACACTAAAAATATGGGCCGCGGCGACATTTATTTTGACACACGCAAACAAGGTTACGCCTATCAGGCTGGCCGCGATGGCGAATTTATTCCGAAAGCTATTATTCAATCGCTGCTCGATAAACATGCACAAGCAGGCTTTCATTTCGGTGAAGGCCCCATGAGCTTGTTCAGCGACTTAATCAGCTTTGGTTCTTCAGCTGCCGCAGCCGAACCAAAGGCCGTATTACACGGCGATCTTCGTGTTCCGCCGCAAATTACCAACGCAAACGTAACTATCAAACGTCGCGCCGACACTGAAGATTACAGTTTTCAGGCCGATATTTATCTTCATCCTAAAAGTGTGGACGCTGATATATCCAACGCAGAGTTTCGCAATAAATACCTCGCCGCCAGCACCGCTTACTGGGCACTTTCTGACCATCATCACGGTCATGCTGACACGCTGGTGTTGACACAAAGTTTCAAGCAAGCGATTGCCGGCCTGGCACCCACCGAAGTGGGTAAAGAATGGCAACTCACCCTGGGGTTGAGTGGCGACGCGAATATGTCCGCCAAGCAATTCGATCAATTGATTATACAAGTTGAATAATCAAGGAGCTGAACATGGCTAACATCACGTTTGAAAATAACATTAAACCTATACTCACAAGCTTCGGTGGCTGCATGAAAAATGTGGTGGTCACCGATGAAGAAGGCAGTGTGAATCTTGACTTGAGCGACTATGAAATCGTCAAACGTTTCTATTACAAAATTCAGGTTGCGATTCACGGCTACGATTTCGATAGCAATGGTCACCCACTACCCGGCGCCATGCCTTTACTCGTCAAAGAAGGGAAAGACAAAGGCCAATATGTTGTGGCTCCGCACCCGATGCCCCCCGGTGGCAGTAAAAGGCGACTAAACCAAGATGACATTGACACCTACGATAGATGGGTAGAAAACGGTATGCCGGAATAATCTCCACAAACATCATTAATAACGATGTAGTTCATTCATTATTTTAATTAGCTTTTTTCACTCTTTACTAAGGAGAGCCCATGAAAGTTCGAAAACATATCGCACACCCTGCGATACTCTTAACGCTTATCGTCAGCTACACCGCCGGCGCACTTGCCCAGGACAACAACTCGCCCGACGAATTAAAAGCGCCGCCACTGCTCCAGCCACGCGATAAAACCATCGAAGGCCCAGCAGTATTATTTCAACCGGCAGCCAATAACCTCACGCGCAATGCACGTCAAACCAACCAGCAAAACGGGCGCGAAATTGCGTATGACATGCCTATCGACTATCGCGAAGGCAGCATCTACAACCCCGCCACTGGTGAACGCGACAAAGTGAACCTGCGCTCTTACAACCATCAATTTATCGCTCCTACTGTGGTGATGAAGCCTGGCCAGACAGTGCGCTTTAATTTGCAAAATAATCTGGAAGATAAAGGCCATCATTGCGCTCACGCCACATTGAACACGCCCGCGCCCGATGGCTGCTTTAATGTTACCAACTTGCATTCTCATGGACTCTGGGTATCGCCCACCGGCAACAGCGACAATGTGTTGCTCTCAATCAATCCCGGTGTCTCGTTTGAATATGAATACAACGTACCTGTCGACCACCCCGCCGGCACCTTCTGGTATCACCCGCATCAACACGGCTCCACCGCCATTCAAGTTGCCAGTGGTATGGCCGGCGCACTGGTAGTTTACGGCGAGCGCAAACCTACCGCCGATAGCAATGGTGATCTGGATACATTGCTTGCGCCGCTTTTACCTTCGTCTACCACTCCCGCACCAGAAAACAATGGCCAAACGGAAACTAATGCGCAGCAGGCTACCGCCGATGAAGTGAAACTCTTTCAACAAATTCCCTACGCCTGCCTTGATGCCGACGGCAAAATTAAAACCGTCGATAATAAAAAAGACGGGAAATGGCGTTGCGATAAAGGCGATGTAGGCGTGGTAGAAAAATTCGAAGAGCAAGTCGGCGACCCACAGGCTTGGGGAAAATCCGGCCGTTATACCTTGATCAATGGCCAAGCCCGCCCAGGCATCAGCTTGCGTACTGGCCAGATTTATCGCTGGCGCATGATCGATGCCGGCTTTAACGAAACCATTAACCTGCGCATTCGCAAAATGGTCACTAACAAAAATATTAAAGCAGGATCGCCCGATGAAGTGCGTCACGCTTGTACCAGTGCCGATGTCACGCAATTTGAAGTGGCGAGCGATGGTTTGACCCACAGCCAGATCATTGCCAAAACCACAAATGTGCTACAGCCGGGCTATCGCAGCGATATTTTATTTTCGCTGCCGGAGAAAGGGATTTATTGCGTATACGATGATGAATCTCCTGCGGAAGATTCCGTCAGTGCCAGCCGTGAAAATGCCAAGGTGCTCGCCATCATCATCGCTAAGGGCGACAGCAAGGTGACAGACCAGCGCGGCTTTTTGCAACAACAGTTGATCGATGCCGCCAGCAAGCAATTTAGCGGCGAAGTGTTGCAACAGGTAACGGCGGGATTAAAGGATAATTTGAAACTGACAAAATTTGTGCCGCATCCGGACATTACCGACAAAGAAATTACCGACAGCAAACAGAACCCGGTGTACATTGAGTTCAACCTGGTATTCCCCGGTAGCACTCAGGGCCCGCAAGCACCTAATACACCAACACAGTTTTTAATTAATAACAGCGCCTTCCAGAGCAACCGCGTAGATCACACATTAATTCTGGGCACAGCTCAAACCTGGTTTTTGTCATCCAAAAGCGTTAACCATCCTTTCCACATTCACGTGAACCCGTTTCAAATTGTCAGCATTACCGACAAAGGGACGAATAAGCCATCCAGCGATCCCCAATACCAAAACCTGATTGGCACTTGGAAGGACACGCTGTTTGTGAATACCAAAGTCGAGATTCAAATTCGTACTCGCTACGAGCGCTACATTGGCGAGTACGTATTGCATTGCCATATTCTTGAACACGAAGATCAAGGCATGATGCAAACGGTAGAGGTAGTTTTACCCAATGGCAGCGGAGGTGCTGCGGCCAAAGGCCATCACTAGTAAGACCATCTGGTTTTCGAGTTGAAAATAAAAAGGGCGCAATGATTGCGCCCTTTTTATTACTGAGTATCCCGTTTAAAAGTAACGGGGATTTTTACAAATTATCTTTATGTCGATAATTTGCTTTTGCGAATGCCGTAACCGAAATAAATAACCAGTCCCACTGCCAACCATCCCACAAAACGTAAATGGGTTTCGAATGGCAAAAATGCGATAAGCGCACCGCAAGAGATAATCCCCAACACCGGCAGTACTATACCGCCCGGCATTGTGAAAGGACGCTTTAAATCCGGATGGGTTTTACGCAGCACTATCACGCCAAAGCACACCAGCACGAAGGCCGCGAGCGTGCCAATGTTTACCAGTTCTGCAAGAAGTTTGAGCGGCATAAAGCCGGCCATCACTGCCATGATCAAGCCGCAAATAACGGTATTTTTTACGGGAGTTTGGGTTTTGGGATTTACGTTGGAGAAAAGTGAAGAAAGCAAACCATCGCGCGCCATGGAAGTGAGGATGCGAGTAAGCGCGTAGTAAAGCACCAGCATTACCGTCGTCAAACCAGCGATCACACCTGTAGCAACCAATGCCGATGCCCAATTAATACCAATGCGTTCCAAACCAAATGCTACCGGCGAAGACACATTCAACTCTTTGTAAGACACCATGCCAGTGAGCGTGCCAGACACAACAATATAAATAATCGTGCAGAAAATCAGCGAGGCGAGAATGCCGAAAGGTATGTCGCGTTGTGGGCGATTGGCTTCTTCTGTTGCGGTAGAAACAGCATCAAAGCCGACGTAAGCAAAAAATACTACAGAGGCACCCGCGAGTACGCCAATGGGCTTACCCAATTCGTTGTGAGAGAACCAACCGAAAGGCACGAAGGGAGTCCAGTTGTCCGGATTAATATGGAACAGGCCCACCGACAGGAAAATCACAATGGCGAGAAGTTTTACAAACACCATAGCCGTGTTGAGTCGCGCACTTTCTTTTACGCCGACAATCAACATCACCATTAATACAATGATGATGCCAAACGCCGGGAGGTTAACCAACCCAGCATCTGGCAAACCGGTCGCAGCATTTACGGCAAAAGGTCCTTTGGTGAGATAGTCGGGCAAACCCAAACCAATGGCGTGCAAGGCGTTGTTGAAATATCCCGACCAGCCATTAGCCACTGCTGCGGTGGCAACACCATATTCAAGAATCAAATCCCATCCGATAATCCAGGCCACAAATTCGCCAAAGGCAGCGTAGGAATAACCATAAGCACTGCCCGAACCGCCTACACTGGAAGCCAGTTCCGCATAGGCCAAAGCAGCGAATGCGCAGGCGAGTCCGGCGAGCACAAAAGAAATCACCACAGCAGGACCAGAGGTAGTGGCAGCGGCAACACCTGTGAGCACGAAAATCCCGGTGCCAATAATTGCACCAACGCCCATCAGGGTGAGATCGAACGCACTTAAACAGCGCTTTAAGCCGTGGCTATCAACATCGTCTACTACGGCTTTTTTGCGCAGCAAGGCGCTCAACAGCGAACCATTTGCCATCTTATTCTCCGATTATTGTCATATTTCAAAGGGGGATTTTTAGGTGCGCCGCAGGCTGCTCAAACGCCAAGGGCATGCTAATTACTATTCATTGCGATTTTATAAATGCTTATGCCACTATTGTGCCATCTGGTAACAGGGCTGGAAACTGCCGCGGTTACCATTTGTGCTTAAAACCATTTCAAACATAAGTATGAAATCTCCTGTACTCGTTTAAAGATTCAGGAGCACTTATTCAATTTTATTGTTCTTCTAACCAAATCAAACTCGCCATCCGGCCAGTCACGCTATCACGACGATAGGAATAAAATTCTTCCGTTTGCGCGTAAGTACAAAAATCACCGCCGTAAATATCCTTGATGCCCAACGCGTTTAATTCGGCGCGCGCCAGCGCATAAATATCCGCATAAAAATGCAGCGGACGCTGGCCGGAGATAAATGCTGCCGCTATCTGTTCGGCGTGTTGCGGGGAGCGTGCTGCTTCAAAAAAAGCTTCAAGCACATCCACGCCCACTTCAAAGTGCGCCTGTGAAATAGCGGGGCCGAGATAAGCCATCAACTCGGCAGGCAGCGCCGTAAATTTTTCCAGCGCTTCGCCACAAATACCTTTGGCCAAGCTGCGCCAGCCACAATGGAGTGCGGCGACTTCTTTGCCTTGCTTATCGCACAATAAAATCGGCAAGCAGTCCGCCGTCATCACCAGACAGGCTTGGCCCACTTCGTTGGAATAACTGCCATCCGCCGTGCGCACCAGCCCATCACCCTGCGCAGCTACCACTTTGATGCCATGAATCTGCTCTAACCATTGCGGCGTTTTTTGTAATCCAAGCTGTTCGCAAAGTTGCGCGCGATTGCGCTCAACATCTGCAGCATCATCACCCACATGGAGGCCGAAATTATTGCTGTCGTATGGCGCGACGCTCACGCCGCCTTTGCGAGTAGTGATGCAAGCCCTGACGCTCGCTGGCGCGGGCCAACCCGGAATGAGATTACTCGTCGCCATGCTCATAGCCGTGCTTGAGCGCTTTCAGCAGATCCTGGAAATCCTGCGGCAAAGGCGCCGTCCACTCGGTGTATTCGCCGGTGCCGGGGTGTTCCAAACCGAGCTTTGCAGCATGCAGCGCCTGGCGCGGGAAAGCTTTGAGCGCTTCGATCAAATGATTGTTAGCTCCTTTGGGGATTTTGAAGCGGTTGCCATAGAGAGGATCACCCACCAGCGGGAAACCTATATGCGCCATGTGCACACGAATCTGGTGGGTACGACCAGTTTCCAGTTTCACTTTGATATGGGTGTGATGGGGAAAGCGGGTGGCAACGCGATAGTGAGTCACAGCGCGTTTGCCGCCCTGGCTGAGAACAGCCATCAGCTTACGGTGAATAGGATGGCGGCCCATAGGTGCATTGACGGTACCACCACCGGTCATGGCTCCTACTGCAACTGCCTCGTATTCGCGGCTCACCGTGCGGTCTGCAAGCTGCTCCACCAGATCTGTGTGAGCTTCGAGCGTCTTGGCTACTACCATCAAACCGGTAGTTTCTTTATCCAGGCGATGGACAATACCGGCACGCGGCAAGTTAATCAGGCCTGGGCAGTGGTTAAGCAGTGCGTTTACCAAGGTGCCGGTGTAATTGCCCGCGGCAGGGTGAACAACCAGGCCAGCCTGCTTGTTGATGATCAATAAATCATCATCTTCGTGGACAATATCCAGCTCGATTTCTTCGGCTTCCCACTCGCCTTGGGCTTCCAATTCAGCTTTTAATTCGAGGGTTTCACCACCGATCAGCTTGTCCTTGGGCTTGCCCGTTTTGCCGTCCACCTTGAGCTGGCCGTCTTTGATCCAGCTTTGCAGGCGCGAACGTGAAAAATCAGGGAACAACTCCGAAGCGGCCTGGTCGAAGCGCATGCCATTCATACTGATAGGCACTTGCGCGGTTAAATCAAAAACATCTTTCATCTAAGAGTAAAACCTCTGTTTTGAGCAATCCCGCTTTGGTATCGTCGGGCACTGTGTTTAAATACGCCGCCTTGGCCGGGCTTAACCCTTGTGTTAACTCCAAGGCTGACGATAAGAATTTCTGGTCACCCAAACCCTGTTGAGTTCACTATTTATGCTTAAGCGATTCCTGCCCTTTGCACTGCTCGGCTCTATGGCCCTGCTGGCTGCCTGCTCCTCCAGCGATAAAAAAGAGGAGAAGTTCTCCAGCGAAGCAGACCTTTACCACGCCGCCGAGGAACAGCTTGAGCACGAGCAGTGGGAAACCGCGATCAAAAACCTGCAAAAGCTGGAAGATAACTTCCCTTTTGGCGCCTACGCCGAGCAGGGTCAGTTGGAGTTGATCTACGCCTACTACAACTACAACAAGCCGGACGATGCCATCGCCACTGCCAACCGTTTTATCCGCCTGCACCCGCAACACCGCAATGTGGACTATGCCTACTACATGATGGGCTTGAGCTCATTCACCAAGGACAAGGGCATGTTCGAGCGCATTATGCCTACCGACATGACCAAGCGCGACCCTGGTGCAGCCCGTGAATCACTGGCCAACTTTACCCAACTGCTCAACCGCTTCCCCGATAGCCCTTACGCGGCCGATGCCAAGAAGCGTATGTTGTTCCTGCGCAACCTGCTGGCACGCTATGAAATCCACGTGGCCAACTACTATTTCAAACGTCAGGCGTATGTGGCTGCTATTAGCCGCGGCCGCTATGTGCTGGAAAACTATCCAGGTGCCCCCGCCATGCCAGATGCGCTGGCCGTTATGGTACAGGGTTATCACCTGATCGGCATGGATGATCGCTCCAAAGAGATGTTGGAAGTGCTGCATACCAACTATCCCAACTTCCCCGCCCTGAACAAGAAAGGCGAATTTGACTACGACTACGCCTACCACAATGGCGATAGCGATATCTTCGGCATGCTGACCCTGGGCCTGTTTGCCAAGCGCGACTTTATCGGCTTCGACACCCGCGAACTCTACGATGCCGAATACCAAAAGGCGCCGCGCGTTAAAAACTGATCCATATTTGGCAAGTTAAAAAGGCGGGACTGGCTCCCGCCTTTTTTTATGCCCCGCGTTTTACATACACCCTACACCGCCGCGTAGGTTGAGGCGGATCGCGCAGACTAAGGCGGAGCCGCACCCCAACATATCTGACTCGTTCAACAGTAAGACCTAATTAAAGAAATTCCGGTATTACCAAGCTTATAACTTACACTGCAAGATGGTCGTGTTGGGGTGCGCTTCGCTTACCGCCAACCTACCCCTACTCTCCTAACTTCCAGCCCGAGGTAATCGGATAACGGCGATCGCGACCAAAGCCGCGCTCGCTGATACGAATCCCCACCGGCGCCTGGCGACGCTTGTACTCATTCACATCCACCAGACGCACCGCGCGCTCCACTTGATCGCGGGCAAAACCTTTGGCGATGATCGCCTCGGCGCTCAAATCCTGCTCCACATACCAATAGAGAATCTGATCGAGGATTTCGTAGGGCGGCAAACTGTCTTCATCTTTTTGGTCGGGTGCCAATTCGGCAGACGGCGGGCGAGTAATGACTGTCTCCGGAATCACTTCTTCCAGGGTATTTCGGTATTTTGCCAGCGCAAATACCAGGGTTTTGGGAACATCTTTCAAGGCATCAAAACCGCCGGCCATATCACCATAGAGGGTGGAATAGCCCACCGCCATCTCGCTCTTGTTTCCGGTGGTCAGCACTAGATAACCCTTCTTGTTAGAAATGGCCATCAAGAGCACACCGCGACAACGGGCTTGCAAATTCTCCTCAGTGGTATCGCGTTTGGTACCAACGAACTCGCTCGCAAGCTGGGCCATAAAGGCGTCGTACATAGGTTCGATACTGATGGAGCTGTATTTCACGCCCATGCGACGCGCCTGCTCGGCGGCATCGTCTTTACTCAAATCGGAGGTGTAGAGGAAGGGCATCATCACTGCTTCAACACGGTCGGCGCCCAGTGCATCCACTGCCATAGCCAGGGTTAGCGCAGAATCAATACCGCCAGACAGCCCCAGCACCACGCCCCTGAAGCGGTTCTTGTTGACGTAGTCACGCATACCCAGCACCAGGGCGCGATAGACAGATTCATGGTTGGACAGGACTGGCGCCAGCGACTGCTCCGCCACTTGAGCTGGCGCTACCTGCGCCAGGTACAAGCCTTCATCATAAGCGGGAGCGCGGAAGCGGGTTTGACCACTGGCATCCACCACCACCGAGCCGCCGTCAAACACCAGTTCATCCTGGCCGCCCACAAGATTTACATAAACCACCGGCATACTGCCTTCTTGCGCACGCATAGCCACAATGGCCTCGCGTTCCAGCTGCTTGCCCTGATGGTAGGGAGAGGCATTGAGGTTGAGCATCAAGCGGGCACCGGCAGCTTTGGCCTGAGCCATAGGGCCGACATGCCAGATGTCTTCACAGACGGTGAGCGCAGTAGGTACACCTTTCAGATCAAAAACACAGGCTTGGTCACCCTCGGCAAAATAACGCTTCTCATCAAAGACTTGATAGTTAGGCAAGCACTGCTTGGCGTATTCGGCTACCAGCTTGCCGTCGCGAATTACACCGGCCATGTTGTAGAGTTTGCCGTCTACGCGTTTGGGGTAACCCACTACCAGCGCCAGTGGCAGGCGGGTATCCAGCAGTTCTTGCAAGGCGCGCTCTATGCGCAAATCCAGGCTGGGGCGCAGCAGCAGGTCCTCCGGCGGATAGCCGGTCAGGGTTAATTCGGGAAAGATCACCGCATCGGCGTTCAGCTCGCTGTGGGCGCGCTGCGCAAAGCTGATGACTTTTTGGGTGTTGCCAGGAATATCGCCAACCAGGGTATTTACTTGCGCCAGGGCGACGATCAATTGAGATGGCAATTGGGACATGGACACATCATCTCCAAGTGTGAAGAAAGAAGTCAAAAGGATAAATCGGTCTGTAATCGCGACAGCAAACCAGCGTAAACTAGCGCGCCGCGCGCCAGCAGGGCCGGCCAGCCAAAAACCCGGCGCCGAGGCATTGGCTAATAATCAACCCGAGACCAAGCCAAAAAAGTAGCGCATTGTCGGCTAATCTGCCCAGCAGATCAAAAGGTAAATAAAAAGAGCGGCTCGAGGACAGAGTCTGGTCATCACCATAAGTACACATCATCATAAAAATTGGACAAAGATGAAAATAGAATCTACTTCAGCACCCGCACCACACCTGACATCGCTGGCCCCACTTACCAGCGTCTACAACCCTTATGATCTGCTGCGGGTCTACACCTATTATCGCACCCTGCTAGGCGCCATATTGCTACTGATGTTTCAAGGGCATATCGCTGACAAGGCACTGGGCACCACCAACAGTCCATTATTCCTGTACACCTCTGTTGGCTATACAGTTTTCAATTTCCTGACGTTGTTATTGCTGTGGAAAGTGCGCTTTTCGCCCTCTCAAAAGCAACTATTCAGCCTGCTGGTGATTGATCTTGTCGCCGTGATCTTATTGATGCACAGCAGCGGCGGTGCCACCAGCGCACTAGGTTATTTATTACTGATTGTGGCCGCCGCAGGCGGCATGCTGATGCGCAGACGCATACCTATTTTGCTGGCAGCACTGGCGACCATTGCCATCATTGGCGAAACCGCTTATCGGGTGATAACCGACACATCGGACAATTCCGGCAATGTATTTTTCTCGTCCGGCATTCTCGGCGCCCTGACATTTATCAGCGCCATCATTTTTCAATATCTCACCAAAAAAATTCGCGCGAGCAATGAGGAAGCCCTTTCACAAGCCAGCCATGCGGCCCATATCCAAAACCTGGCCCAGCAAATTGTAGAGCGCATGCGCACCGGTATTATGGTGCTGGATGACAACAACCAAATCTCCATGTTCAATAATGCAGCAGCCAAATTACTGGGACTGGGAGGCAACAAAACCCCAAGCCTGGGGGGCTCACCGGAATTGCAGGAAAAGGTCGAACACTGGCAAAAAACCAAAAAAAATCCTTCACCTATTCTCCATGCCGATAGCGATACCTATGACGAAGTAAAAGTAAATTTCGCGCGACTGGACCCAGGGCATGAATCCCACACATTGGTTTTCCTGGAAGACAATCGCGCGATTAACCAACAAGCCCAGCAATTAAAACTCGCATCGCTCGGCCGTCTTACAGCCAGTATTGCCCATGAAATTCGCAATCCATTGGGGGCTATCAGCCATGCCAGCCAACTGCTTTCTGAAGACAGTTCGCTGCCACCCAGCGATCGCCGTTTGGTAGAGATCATCAACTCCCACACCAAACGCGTTAACCAGATTATTGAAAATATTTTGCAGCTGTCGCGCCGCCGCGTCTCCAACCCGGAAACTATTCGCCTGGACGAATGGCTACCCAAATTCACCAATGATTACATCGCCGGCAAAGGCCCCAACAACAAACCTATTATTGATTGTCTCGCTGGCGATGCAATTGATGCGAAATTTGACATAGGTCAATTGCAACAAGTCCTCACCAATCTTTGCGACAACGGTTTACGCTACAGCCACCCGCCAGAAAACTGCGCGCATCTGGTACTTGAAGCGGGTGTAGACAACGCAACGCAGCAGCCTTACATCAAGGTCATCGATTTTGGCGATGGCATCAGTAAAGAAAACCTCGTACATTTATTTGAGCCTTTCTTTACCACCGAACACACAGGTTCGGGCCTGGGCTTATATATTTGCAAAGAGTTGTGCGAGAGCAATCAGGCATTGATTTCCTACTCGCACACGCATGAAGGACTGAGCTGCTTCCATATCCAGCTCGCCCATCCCGATAAAACGCTTTAAGGAAACTGTTATGCGCGAGTTTCGCAAAGCACAACCTGAAGATGCGACAGCCATAGCAAGGCTCTACGCCGAATTGAATACGCTTTCCGCCTGCGAAGTATTACCGGAACGTATCGCCGAGGTCGCTGCCGATGACAATACTTATTTGATCGTATGCGATGACGGCGAAGATCTGCTGGCTACCGCACTGATTAGCCTGTGTAATGATGTGATGTTCAATCGCCAACCCTTCGCCATAGTCGACAACTTTGTGGTGGCCAGGGATTATCAGCGCGAAGGTATAGGCAAAAGCCTGATGGATCACATTGAGGAATTCTGCCTCGCACGCGACTGTTCCAAAATCATGTTATTAAGCAGTGCAGACAATCGCGGTGCCCATGACTTTTATGCTGCCATGGGTTTTGACCCGGATGCAAAACTCGGTTTTATCAAATATCGTCGCTATTTCGGCCAGTAAGCAAAAACCTCTTGAGGGAGAACGCCATGACACCTTCCGCTGCCGGCATAGGCTTTCGTTTCCTGTTCGCATTGCTATTAGTGCTGTGTACTTACAACCCCAGTGGTTACTCCTACTTCCACTGGTTGCACAACAATCTCCATAGCCTTACGCCTTACATTGCGCTGGCAGGTTTGGGATTAATTATCGGCTGGGTAATTTATCTGAAAGCCACACTCAACTCACTGGGCTTAATTGGCGTACTGCTGGCCAGCGCATTTTTTGCGTGCCTGGTGTGGTTATTTGTTTACTGGAAAATTCTCGATTTGCACAACCCATCGGCAATGGCGTGGGTAGTGGAAATACTACTGGCGATTTTATTGGCACTTGGCATGTGCTGGTCGCATTTCTCGCGCCGCTTGAGTGGGCAGATTGATGTGGATGAGATAGATCAACGCTAGATATTAATACTGACAATCATCATTTAATTTTGTATCTGGCATTGCACCATGCGCAGATAACACCAGCCAGCGCACCGCCCAAATGAGATTCGAAGGACACGCTGGCGTCGCGCGGCAAGACGCCGTAAACCAGGCTGCCATAAAAAATAATAACCACAAGTGCAACCGCTATATTCACCAATCGCCGCTCAAACCATGCAGTGGCAACGCAAAGTGACCAAAGACCAAACACCCAGCCACTTGCCCCTATATGCAAAGCATTGCGCCCAAACACCCAAACGAAAAGTCCGGTCAGCACAATAATAACCAGACTGTTAAACAAAAAACGGCGTAGTGAATGCACAAAACAAAGACTGCTGAAAATACACAAGCCCACCAAATTGTTGGCAAGGTGCAAAATGCTGCCGTGTAGAAAAGGGGCAATGACAATTCCGGTTAAATGATTAATATCCCTTGGCCAAATACCATAACGATTCAAACCATAACCCAGCAGTATATTTACCAGCTGTACTGCAATCAGCAACAGGCAAAGCCACCAGAGCAGATGAAACTTCTTAGCCATTTCCCTAATACCGAATGATCAATTTATTCACGGGAAAATGCCGGTTATTTATCCGGCTACCCAACATCAATTCCTGCATCCAACGATGCTTAATAGCTTCGCTGATCCTCGCTATAAATCACCCGGTAAGGGCGCGCCTGCAAGATCACTATATGGTTGTCCGGCATTATCAGGAATTCCACATCCACTGCGTTGGCATCGCCGCCCCAGCGGGGAAGTAAATGTTCATGCAGGTGCACCAGTTGATTGCTGAGTTCGGCCAAGGTAGCGGAATCCAACAAGGTCTTGCCCTCGGGCATACGTGAGCTGCGCGCCAGCAATTCAGCTTCAGGTTGCTCACCATAGGTGTACACCAGATGTTGCTCGGGAATTTCATTGCCCGCCGCACCTGTGACGCTACCGCCTTTGGGCTGCAGATTAATGAGCACACCCGGACGAAATGCAGCAAAAGGATTGGCGGTAATGGCAACGCCATTGGCAACCGCACCTTCCACATAAGGCTGAACCAATACCGCCATCCCCACTGCACGATGATCCACGCCATACCAGGCGCGCTCCTCAAAAGCACCTTGCAACCAGACGCTAGCCCAGACCTGGCGCAGCGCATCTGCCAGCTCTGCGTCGCTGGCACCCGCTTTCAGTTTGATGGAGCGATACAAGCCTGCGCCGTTAAAACCGGGCAAATCCTCGGCATTGGTACTGGAGCGCAAAATCCAGCGGCCGGCATGACCAGACTCGTTCATTTTGGTTTTGATAGCAGCGAGTAACCCAGCATCCACCGGTGCAGTTTCTATGGCTCCGCGCAAAGCATCCAAACGCGTAAAGTCGCGGCCGCTCGCATCCGCAAAAACATTACTCACTAGCGCTGCAATTTCCAGCTTGGCGATATGTGCAAAGTAATAACTTAAGGGCACAACAAAACCGCCAGGAGTCGTGAGCGCCGGTTTAATACTGCTCACCTCACCCAATTGCGCGGCTTTGGCGCCAGCGAAAACGACGGACTTTATGCGCAGCTCGCCCACATCCAGCAAGCGCTTCTCTTTGAGATTAGCCTTGGGTACTTTGGGCTTGACGGGGCGCTGACTTTTCCAGAATTGCGCAGCTGTTATTTGATCCGCCGCCGCCAGCGAAAATTCCTGCGGCTGCACATTCAATTCCACCAACTTGCCATCCAGCGCCTGAATATTTTTATCCTCTAACGCATTGCGCAACCCCATATTGGGTGTGCCACGCGCGCCGCACAACAGCGCTATATGGGCGAGGGGCGCCTGCAGTTCTTGCGAGATGACACCGGCCACTACGGGAATTTCTTCCGGTAATTTTTCCAGCACCAGAATTTGGTTGGGTTTTACACTGGTGATATCCAGTGTGCCTTTCACGATGCGCAAATAACCAAAGGCGCGCCCCTGGGTCAGTGGCTGGTAGCGAATACCTTTGTAGACATCTTCGGCGGAAACAATGGGCAACGCTTTATCCAACTTTTTAGCCGCAGCTTCTTGCTCCAGCGAGAGCGGCATAAATTTTAGTTTGGAGCCATTCCACATGGCCGTGCGCACTTGCGCATAGAGTTGACCGATTTCCAGGGCGTTCAAACTATCGCCCGCGACCAATTCCATTACCCAAAGATCCTGATCCTTAAAGTGCACCAGCGTGCCCATTTCAAAGCGGCGATTTTTGCTGCTGTATTCTCGCTGGTTAAAAATCGCGTGATCAGGCACAGGGTTATTTGGCGAGCTCAAATGCGCACGCGCATAGGCATAGTGATAGGTGTATTTATTGGTATCGAAAAACCACAGCGCCCGTTTGTTTTTGCGATCCACCATAAACTTGAGCGTTTCAGTGCGCGCCAAGGTGCTGGAGTCAGGTGATGCACTCAGCCGCGCAAAATCATCGGGGGTTTTAAGCTCTTGTAATGCATCTGTACGAGTAGCCGCCAGTGAACCGGCGGCCATTGTCATTAGCAAAAATGCGCAAGCCCAGGCGCGGAATAAAGTCAGGATCATTGTGAGTTGTTTTTAAGTTGATATTTTTTGTTATGGGGTAGACAGCTAATTTGTTAGTAAGTTATCGCTTGTTATGCATTTGCCAGGTTTCATTCGCGCCCTCCATGGCGCTCACCCTTCGGGCAGCCTGCGGCTGTGCAAAACGGCTCCCCTGCCGTTTTGTCAATTTACCGCTTATTGTGCATCTGCCAGGTTTCAAGTTTTTTCTTTTCGCTTTTGCGGAGCAGCACATAGGTCGCACCTACCCAACCGTGTTGTTTTTGTGCGGAATGGAAAGCGAGCACAGCATCAAATTGTGGCAGCCAGTGATTGAGGCAGCTTTTTAATTGCGCCGGCAGGCTGCGGCCTTCGCCTTTGCCGTGGGTGATAAGCGCGCAGCGGATATCGTGGCTCATGCAGTCTTTGATAAATTGAAATACCGCAGCTCGCGCTTGCTCTACCGTCATATGGTGCAGATCAAGGCGTGCATCTATCTGGTATTTACCCAGCCGCAAATTGCGATACACACCCGTCTGCACACCGTCGCGCTTGAATTCAATAATCGCCAGGGGATCAACGGGCTCTACATATTCGCCGGACAGGAAATTCTTGTCTTTCGCCAGCTCGGCCGTTGCCGCTTGACGGCGTTTTTCGGCATTGAGCTTGTCATTAAGGCCAGTATCGAGCGCTACGGTACGCCCGACCTTAATAGGCGTTACGCCCTTCATTTGCTGGGCAAAAAATTCGTCGTCGGGGGTTTTATCAGCCATGGTAGGAATAACTTGAACTAAACAAGTGCAAATTGTGAAGCAAACTCCTGCTAATCGCCAGCCTTAAGCGAACCTCCCCAGTGTAAAAACCAGCCAGCGACGTCCCTGCACCGGCCGGGAGTCGGAAACTATAATTGCGCAACACCTGTTACCCACGCCTTGCGAATCTGCCCACCGCAGCGCGCCGAATCTTCGCCACTACCGGGTTGCCCCTTGCGAGCCAATATGCCGTACCAGGTTTTACTGGCGTCAATCCAGGGATAAAAACCAAAAGCGCCGGCACTGCTAAAAGCACCATCACCACTTTCAGGATCTGCCTCTACCCAGTGGCCAAGGGAATAATTCCAGCTCAGCTCTTCAGGCACAGGTGTATGCAATGCACTGGCACAGGTTTCTGGATTTGTGCACACGGCATAGCTGCCAAGCAAATCGCCCATGTAGAGCTGGTGATTGAGAATTTTGCGCAGGAATATCGCGTAACTCGCCGCCGAGGTATTCACTCCACCGGCCAATTGTGGTGAGCCGTAAGTGAGTTTAATGTCGCTGCCCAATTGTGTTTGTATGTCGGCAGCGAGCGCAGCGTTATTGTCAGGCCCCAGACCAATATCCGTTGCCAGTTTTTGAAAATGGCCGCCGTTGTAATAAAATTTGCCTAATGCTTCAGGATTGTAATCACTGTTGTAACCACCTTTACGGTTGGGCGCCGCAAAACATTCCGCCACTGTTTCAGCGGCGCGGCGCCCCGGTAAAAAACGCACGCAACTGGTATTGCCAAAATTGGTGTAACCAGAGGTCATGGTAAGTGCCGCTATATCCTGCTGACTCAACTGGCCAGCCCGCAGCTGCACCACATAAGCACCGAAAATCCATTTGGATGCCGAGGCAATCGGCATTTCAGTGGTGGCCGTATAGGTATCGTCGCCAATAGAAGCGCCTGCCAATTTTTGATGTTGATTACCTATCTCCCAATAAAAGGGCGCTACGGCTTTGCAGCTCTCGTTGCGCTGCGCAGTCTGGTTGGCAGCTTGCACACGCGCCAGGTAGCCGGGCGACGCCAGCTCTGCGGCCTGGCTTGCACTGGCACCCAACATAGATAAGGCAGCTACCCAGGTATAACGGCGAAAACTCGAACTCATGGCATAATCCTCTCAATGACCAATGGATGGGAATGCTGGTTTTAACGCAGCCGCAGAGGATTGGTTGACAGGCGCCGGTAAAATTCAGAAGAAATACAAACAGGCAGCGTAGCTCCGGAATAAAGCCCAATAAAATCCGCAACATTGGCTAGACTTTTTATAAGCCGGGGAGTCTGTATTGATGCGCAAAGTTCTCATGTCGATACTGTTAATAGCCATTGCACCTGCTACATGGGGCGAACTGGTCGTGTCATACCGGACGCCTGCCACTGTCAGTACTTATCATAGTTATTACACCCGTCTGCTCGCCCTCGCCCTCGAAAAAACCAAACCCAAATACGGCGCTTACCGCATGGAGGGTGCACCACCCAACGCCAGCACCTTGCGCTCACTGGGCAGCGTTGCTGGCGATACTTATCCAAACCTGGTGATCGAACTGAGCTATGAGGAATCCCTTACGCAGGGTGGCAATGTCAGCTACATAGATTTTCCCATCGACGGCGGCATATTTGGCTATCGCGTGTGCTTTATAAATCCGCAACTCAAACAGCAAATTGCCAAGGCAAAAAATCTGGAAGAACTACGCAAATACAATATCGCCCAGGGCGTGGGCTGGGCCGATAGCGAAATTTTGCGAGCCAACGGTTTTAAGGTGGTGGAAATAGCCAATTACGACAATATTTTTAAAATGGTCGCTGCGGGTCGTGTCGATATGTTTTGTCGCGGCGCCAATCAAATCAAACCCGAACTGGAGGAATTTAAAACCATCACCCAACTTACCTACGATGAAAGTTTTTTGCTCGTCTATCCCCTACCCAGGTTTTTTTACATCAACAGCCACAATCAACTGGCCAAAAAACGCATTGAAGATGGACTGCGCATCGCCTTCAGGGACGGCTCGTTAAAAAAACTCTGGGATGAAGAGTATCGTGAAAATATTGCGTTGGTAAAATTGCAGCGCCGAAAAATCTATCGCCTGGAAAATCCCTTTGTGCACAGTTTGAAACCTGGTTACGAACAATATTTTTTCGATCCACTCAAATAAACTATGTCATGCCGCCTCGCTCAGGCTTCGCTTCCGCTTGCAGCCGCCCCCCTTTACGAAGCGGCAACATAAGCATATTTACAGACACCAAAAATGGACGCCCCTCTGGCTGTCAACTACGCTGAATGTCATCTTTGTGATCATTCTCTATCTGTGCCTCCATGTTAAATCTCTTTGTTACAAACCCGGACGCTGCCACCTTGCTGAAAGGTTCTTACAACCCTTGGCTGGTGTGCCTGTCTGTTCTGATTGCCATAGGCTCGTCCTATATCGGCTTACAGATTTCCGCCATGGCTCGCCGAGCACCCAAGGGTTTGCATGCCCAAATTGCGCTGCTGACCGGTTCGCTGGCAATGGGCGGCGGGATTTGGTCCATGCACTTTATCGGCATGCTCGCATTCCGCGTTGGCGATCATGTGCATTACGATCCACTGGTAACACTTAGCTCTATGGTGCCTTCAGTATTTGCTTCCTGGGTCGCCTTGCAAATGCTCTCCAGCGAAACGATTAACCGCAGGCGATTATTATTGGGTGGAACCCTGGTGGGGGCCGGTATCGGCACCATGCACTATTCGGGCATGGCGGCTATGCATATGGCCGCAACCTTAAAATACGACCCCTGGTGGTTTGGCTTTTCTATTCTTGTGGCGGTTTTATTAGCGGTATTGGCACTGTGGATTCGATTTGGATTGCGCGAGCAGCGGTGGCTGAATCCGCTGCAAAAAAATTTACTGGCCAGCGCCGTCATGGGATTTGCCATCGCCGGCATGCATTACACCGGCATGAAAGCAGCGCGCTTTATCGGTGTGGCAAACGACACACTGGACACATCCGAAAATCATATTTTTCTCGCCTCCATTATCACTGCCACTACGATTGCACTGAGCATATTTGCACTCGCGGGTAATTTGCTTTTGCGTTATCGCCAACTTTACAACCAGCTGCAGGGCAGTGAATCGCGTTTGCGCGAGCGAGAGCAACAATACAGCAGCTTGATTAGCAATATGCCCGGCATTACTTTCCGCTGTGAGCTGGCACCGCCCTGGCGCACGCTATTTATCAGCGATGCGGTTGAACGCCTGACAGGCTGGAGCGCGCATGAGTATATGGCCGGAAAAATTCATCTGGGTGATATTATTCACCCGGGCGATATGGCGCGAATTGAAAAACAATTACATGACGCATTGCTAAACAAGCGCTCACTGCACTGCGAATATCGCATTACAGATCGCGATGACAAAGAGCATTGGGTATCAGAAACTTCCTGCGGTGTTTACGATGAGAATGGCAATCCAACCTGGATTGACGGAGTCATTATCGACATCACCGACTCCATACGTCGCGCAAAAGAATTCGAAGGTGTGGTGCAAGCCATTGGCCGGGCACTGGCAGTCGTAGAGTTTGATATGGTCGGCAAGATTATCGCTGTTAACGAAAACTTTCTGCGCCTGACGGGCTATGAAAAAAAAGACCTGGTTGGACAACATCACCGTATGCTTTGTACTCCCGAGGAAGCCGACAGCGAGGAATACAAAACTTTTTGGTGCAACCTCAATAAAGGCGATTTCCAAAGTGGCGAGTTCTGCCGCATTGGTCGCCAGGGCAATCTTGTCTGGATTCAAGCCGCTTACAGCCCTCTCCTCGATGTAAATGGAAAACCCTGGAAAGTATTTAAAGTTGCCATTGACCTGACTGATCGCAAAACCATGGAACAAGATTTGGTGATCGCCAAAGAGCGCGCGGAGCAAGCCGCCGTTGCCAAAGGCATGTTCCTCGCCAACATGAGCCACGAAATCCGCACACCGATGAATGCCATCATCGGTTTTACGGAGCTGCTGATTGATTCCCCCCTGAATTCAACACAGCAAAAACATATGCAGACAGTTCGCCAATCGGCGCGCTCACTGCTTGGGTTGCTGAACGATATTCTCGACACCGCCAAGCTGGAACGCGGCGCCCTGGAATTGGACAAGCGCGCTTTTTCACTCAAGCATTTATGCGAGCAAATCCTTTCCGAGTTGCAGTTACAAGCTGACAAAAAAGGGCTGGCATTTCATGTAGAGTATGCAAGCGATGCTCTCGACCTGGTGATGGGTGATGAGCTGCGCGTTCGCCAGATTTTGATCAACATGCTGGGCAATGCCATCAAATTTACAGCGCAAGGCGAAGTGAAACTGAAAGTCGACAGCTCCGATCAGGGAGTGCAATTACAAATTATAGACACGGGCATAGGTATAGCTGCCGATCGGCTTGAGCACATATTCACGCCATTTACGCAGGCGGATGCCTCCATGGCGCGCCGCTTTGGTGGCACGGGTCTAGGCACAACAATTGCCCGTCAACTCACAGAACTGATGGAAGGAACCATTGGCGTAACCAGTCGTGAAGGTCACGGCAGTTGCTTCACCGTTTTTTTGCCACTGCGCGCTGCCAATGTTAGTGATCGGGCGGAGCAAAAACTTGCCACACAACTTCGACCGCTCAACATACTTATCGCCGACGATGTGCCACAAAATATTGAGGTGTTAGAGCTGATGCTAACACGCGATGGGCATCAGGTTCGCACCGCAAACAACGGCCTGGATGCCTGGGCAAAATTTCAGGAGGGGATATTCGATATTATATTGATGGATATCCAAATGCCCGAGGTCGATGGTTTGCAAGCCAGTAAAATTATCCGGGAATGGGAGCAGCTGCAACAGCGAACACCTACACCGATTATCGCACTGACAGCAAGCGTACTCCCCAAAGACAGGAAGGATGCCTATCAAGCAGGCATGAATGGTTTCGCATCCAAACCTGTCGACAAAGCTGCGCTCTACTCAGAAATTGCACGCTGCCTGAATCCGGATAAAACTATTGCTGCAGTGAATGAGCAAACTGCCTCGATCACTGATGCAACACCCGTGGCGATTGATCTGGTTGCAGCTGAAGCGCGCTGGGGCGAACGCGAGCGCCTGTACAAAGCCATTGCGAAATTTTGCGAGGAACTAAAACGCAATCCACTGCGAGAGAACAGCAGCGATAGCCAGTCGCTCGCACACAGGTTTAAAGGTGCCGCCGCCAATCTTGGCCTCAACCAGGTCACACGAATTCTTTCCGATATAGAGCGCAGCCAATCGCCGCACGCATCACAACTGGCAGAGCTTGCAGTCGCACTTAGCGAGGTAGAGGTGCAACTTCGAGCTCACCTGCCAGCTTTATCACCGGCTGACGAAAGCACCCGCGAAGTTCCGCTCGCTTTACTTCAACGCATTGCGGAAGCCTGTAAACATTCTGCTATTGATGACGAAAGTCTGGGTGAGTTAAAGGCGTTATTGTCCACAACCGATTGGTCACAATTGGAAGACACACTCGATCAATTTGATTTTGATGCAGCAACTGCTCTGCTAGAACAATGGATGAACACTGCCCGTTGGGTAAAACCAGTTACGTAAAACGAGAAATACCATGATTCCACATCGCGATAGCCGCCCCACAATTTTGGTCGTCGACGACGAACCACTTAACTTGCAAGTTCTGCGACAAATATTGCAGCAGGATTATCAACTGATTTTTGCCCGCGATGGCGAGAAGGCCTTGGCGCTTGCCCAATCCGAACGGCCGCAACTGATTCTGCTCGATATCATGATGCCCGGTGTCACCGGATTGGAAACCTGCCAGCGACTCAAACAAAACCCGAGTACCCAAACCATCCCGGTGATTTTTGTAACCGCCCTCGCCGAAGACAATAATGAAACCGATGGCTTCGCCGTGGGCTGTGTGGATTACATTACCAAACCGGTCAGTGCGCCTATTGTGCTCGCCCGAGTTAAATCCCAGCTGTCATTAGTCAGTGCCGAAACCTTGCGCGAGACACGTTTGCAGATTATCCAGCGCCTTGGCCGCGCCGCCGAATACAAAGATAACGAAACAGGATTACATGTGATTCGCATGAGCCACTACGCCCGTGAAATCGCGCTGGCCGCTGGAATGGGCGCGGAAGATGCCGAAGAAATTTTTAATGCAGCACCTATGCACGATGTTGGCAAGATGGGTATTCCTGATGCCGTTTTGCAAAAGCCGGGAAAACTCACTCCCGACGAATGGGAAATCATGAAAACCCACGCGCAAATCGGCGCGGAAATTATTGGTGATGACAAATCAACACTCTTGCAACTGGCAAGTAGAATTGCGCTTTATCATCACGAAAAATGGGATGGCAATGGCTATCCACACGGATTGATTGGTGAGGCTATTCCACTTGAAGCGCGCATAGTGGCGCTCGCCGATGTGTTCGATGCCCTCACCAGCAAGCGTCCCTACAAAGAACCCTGGTCAATTGAAGACGCAACCAATTACATACTCAATGAAGCTGGCAAACAATTTGACCCGGAATTGGTGACCGCCTTTCAAATAGCCTTGCCGAAAATTATTGAGATACGGGAGCAGTTGCTTGATCCGTAAATAAAAAAGGGGCGCAACATTGCGCCCCTTTTCGTTTTTCCGCGCAAATTATTTATCTGCGCACCAATTTATTCGTACACCTATTTATTCGCACGATGCTCAATCAACTGCGTCACCACCGATGGATCAGCCAGGGTTGAAGTATCTCCCAGCGAATCAATTTCGTTGGCGGCAATCTTGCGCAGGATGCGACGCATGATTTTACCGGAGCGGGTTTTCGGCAAGCCTGGCGCCCACTGGATAATATCCGGGCGTGCAATTGCACCGATTTCTTTTACCACCAATGCCAGCAATTCTTTTTTCAGTTCGTCGCTGGGTTCTTCGCCACTCATCAACGTCACATAAGCGTAAATGCCCTGGCCTTTGATATCGTGCGGATAGCCCACAACAGCAGACTCGGCGACTTTTTCGTGCAGCACTAACGCAGACTCTACTTCAGCAGTACCCATGCGGTGACCGGATACGTTGAGCACGTCGTCTACGCGACCAGTGATCCAGTAGTAACCATCTGCATCGCGGCGCGCGCCGTCACCGGTAAAGTAATAACCGGGATAGGTGCTGTAGTAAGTATCTATGCAGCGTTGGTGATCGCCGTAGACGCTGCGGATTTGGCTCGGCCAGGCCGCCTTGATCACCAAATTGCCTTCACCGGCGCCCTGCACTTCTTTGCCTTCCGCGTCAAGCAATGCTGGCTGCACACCAAAAAATGGCAGCGTTGCTGAACCCGGTTTAAGCGCGATAGCGCCCGGTAATGGAGTAAGCATGTGCGCGCCGGTTTCGGTTTGCCACCAGGTATCCATAATCGGGCAGCGGCTGTCGCCCACCACGCGGTAGTACCACTCCCAAGCTTCAGGGTTAATTGGCTCGCCCACACTGCCCAATACACGCAGGGTGGTACGCGCGGTTTTCGTCACCCAGTCATCGCCGGCGCCCATGAGTGCGCGAATAGCAGTTGGTGCGGTGTAGAAAATATTGACGCCGTGCTTGTCGATCACCTGCCAGCAGCGCGATGCGTCGGGGTAAGTCGGCACGCCTTCAAACATGAGCGTGGTGGCGCCATTGGTGAGCGGGCCGTAGAGGATATAGCTATGGCCAGTTACCCAACCCACGTCGGCGGTGCACCAGTAGATATCGCCTTCGCGATAGTCGAATACGTATTTGTGAGTCATGGCCGCTTGCAGCAAGTAGCCCGCAGTCGTGTGCAGAACGCCTTTGGGTTTACCGGTAGAGCCGGAGGTGTAGAGGATAAACAGCGGATCTTCCGCATCCATTACTTCCGGTTCGGCTTCGGTTTTTTGTTTGGCAGTGAGTTCGTGATACCAAAAATCACGGCTGTTATCCCAGCTGATGGAACCAGCTGTGCGACGCACCACTATACAAGTGTGCACATTCGGGCAATGAGCCAAAGCGGTATCGGTATTCGCTTTGAGTGGAACGCGTTTGCCGCCGCGCAGACCTTCGTCGGCAGTGATGACCACTTGGCAATCCGCATCGAGGATACGATCTTTCAGCGCTTCAGGAGAGAAACCACCAAACACCACCGAGTGCACTGCACCAATACGCGCACAGGCGAGCATGGCGTAACTGGCCTCAGGAATCATCGGCATATAGATACAAACGCGATCACCCTTTTTCACACCGCGCGAGCGAAGTGCGTTGGCGAGTTTGCACACTTGGTCGTGCAGTTCCTGATAGGTAATAAACTGGTCTTCTTCCGGATCATCACCTTCCCAGATGATCGCCACTTGCTGCGCACGCGCAGGCAGATGACGGTCAATACAGTTAACGCTAACGTTCAGTTTGCCATCAATAAACCATTCCACCTTGCCCTGGCGCAGATCGCTTTTGGTCACCTGCGACCAAGGTTGCTGCCACACCAAAAACTCATTCGCCTGCGCAGCCCAAAAAGTATCGGGATCTTCCACCGATTGCTTGTACATGGACTGGTAGCGCTCCAGGTCAATGGCGGCGTCTGCTTTAAAACTCTCGGGAACCGGGTATAGATGGACTTCTGACATGTTATTTCTCTCTAGCTACTAGGGCTGAACTTGTTATGAAAACTGCTGGGTTTGTCTTTAGCCGGGTTGTTCTTGATTGTTCTGGCCGGCCCCCTGGATAAGCGGGTTGGCCATGGATGCGCGCCTGAACTGGCAGCGGAAAAACGTGAGAATGCAACGGGTTACAATCCTTTAACGCAACCTTTTTATAAAGGCGCCTAGCTTACCAGCACGAGGATATAAATCTCAATGACAACGTTGTCCATATTGTTAATTTTCTGTTTCATGGATTCTTTCACAAGAGACACGCTTGATGGAAACCAAAAGCCATGTCGCGCAAAACATCATTTAACCAACCGCCTCGCTGAAAGCTGCTAGATTTCCATCCAGGAATAAAATTCGGGTGCCCTATGAAAACGCAACTCCCCCGCCATCACACAGATACAGGCTCATCCCAACAGGTAGCGCGAGCGTCAAGCCAGGCACACTTTGTCGACAAGCGTCCCGAATTAGCGATGCAGCACAAACAGCAAAATACCATGGCGATGAGCGCGCAAACCACACAACTGAAAGCCCTGCAGAAGAAGATGCAGAGCGCCCAACTCACTGCAGACGAAGAACCTCTGCAAGCGAAAACCAATACTGTTCGACAGGAAGAAGCTCAGGCGCCCAAACCCAACAATACCGGCCTACCAGATCAACTCAAAGCGGGCATTGAATCCCTCTCCGGTATGTCGATGGATCACGTCAAGGTCCATTACAATTCCAGCCAACCTGCACAATTAAATGCCCACGCCTATGCACAAGGCAGCGACATACATGTAGCCCCGGGACAAGAACAACACCTTCCACACGAAGCCTGGCATGTGGTGCAGCAAGCACAGGGACGCGTGAAGCCAACCATGCAAATGAAGCAAGGGGTTCCGGTGAATGATGATGAAGGCTTGGAGCATGAGGCGGATGTGATGGGGGCGAAGGCATTAAACACACCCCTCCAGCGCAAAGCATTTGCAATATCGTCCACACCAACAGGCATTGGCGTCGCCCAAAAAACACCGGCGCAAGTAGCAGAAGTAGAAGCCTTAACGCTGGCCCACCCGGACATGCCGCCCACTTACTTAAATACAGTCGCGGAAGTTAAAGATACCGATGACGTGACGCAGCATAGTGAGCGCTGGCGAGAGATGGTAACGCACTCAGGTCACAACCCCAGAAGTCCCCAATCTATCGAACTTAACAAAACCAGATTCAACACAGCCAAAAAAGCCGTTGTCGATAATATTCCTACAGTGCGCACCAATGTTAAGGCCACCTATCGCGGCGCAAAAGAACCTCATATCGATTCCGAGATCGAAATGGCAAACCGCCGGAGTGAGGAAGCGAAAGACATCTATAAAGATTTACCGGCACCAACGGGTGGACCGCGAAAAAAAGATCGAATGAAGCAAGCCAATGCCGCCGTCAAAGAAAAAGTTGATCTCATTACAGGGGAAGCAAAAGATATTGATGATCGTAAAAACCGATTCCCCGCGATAAAACTGTTGCCAAAATTGATTCGCGCAGCGGGCTACATTCCGCCAATAGTCGTCACCAATAAAACAAAATTTGCCGAATTAATTGCGATGGAAACTGTTCAGCAAACAGATAGAGGCGAGGTGTTAAACACTGCAAAAGACGAACATACCGATGGAAATGTCGGCAAACTCAATTGGTTGCAATGGTTTGCGATTAACACTCCAAGGCCCTATACCACCAGCGTTAAATTACCTCTGACACCCGCTGAAAGACTTGCAAACGCTTACACGCGAGAATACGAACTTAATGGGCATGACCCTAAATGTGTCCATATTCATTGGGACAACTCTGGCGCACAACCCGTAGTAGCCAATGGCCCAAGCCCTGCACACACTAAAACCTCGCGCGGTGGAGGCGAAATTGAAACCCTGCCAAAAAGCCGCTTGCAAGGACTCTACATTCCGATTGTAGGCAACGAACAATTACCTTAGTAGCTATGTGACCACATGAACCTCATCGAAAAAGCCACCATACAAGCCTTCCACCGCGCCCGCCTCGGCAATGAATCGCTGGTGGAATTAGGCTTTCGCAACAGCGATAGCCAATCAAAACGTTTTGAAACCCTTTGCCAATGGGGCGACATGAGCGGCTGCACGATTATGGATTTAGGCTGCGGTTACGGCGACCTGAAACCTTTCCTCGATCAGCGCTTTTCCAATTTCCATTACCTGGGTGTGGATTTCCTGAAAGAATTTATCGACGGCGCCAACGAACGCTACGGTCATTCATCCAACGCGCAATTTATCCAGGCAGACTTTTTAACAGCGGGATTGCCAGAAGTGGATATCGTCATCGCCTCCGGCAGCCTGAACTACCGCTCGCAAAATCATTTACATCCCTGGCAAACCATCAGCCGTATGTGGGAAGTTGCGCAGAAAGGTGTTGCGTTTAATTTGCTGGATGCGAGATTTTTTGCTGCTGATGAAGTGCTTTGTGGTTATCAGCCGAAAGAGGTGTTGGATTTTTGTAGGGAGATGGACACCAATGCCGAATTGGTGAGTGGTTATTTGGTGGATGATTTTACGGTGTTGATGTGGAAGTAAAATTCAGTTTACTCAACTCAAAATAAGCCTACTTCGATTATCAAAAAACGCCCGACACACATCATCGAGCATTTTGCAATGAAATTCATATCACTTAATCAGCAGAACGAAAAATATCAGCCTTATCAAACAAGATCAAAATTAACGTACAGTGCCACATTAATTGTTTTCCACCCAAGCCTATTCAGTTTTTCCAACTGGCAACTTCATTAAAACGAAATAAGACAAGAGCCCCTCTTTATCCTCAAGCTGAAATAAACTGTCGCTCGCTCCGAAGACTTTATTAAGTAGGTTTATTGATTCACGTTTAGTGACAACGAGCAACCCTGGTTGTTGCAACAAATCAACTTGTCTTAAAGTATTATCGGTTAAATTCCCAGGTAACAACTTCACGCTAGCAAGCGGAAAAAAATATTGCACAAAAGACGCGGGCTCTATATCGGTCAATAACACCGTTCCAGCCGGCAAAGCGATTGATTTTTGCAATTCCTGGAGCGGTCGAGTTTGTGGATTCAACACAGTTTTGTACTGAATATTTTGAATCACCCCAGGCTCACCATTGTGTTTCAATGAAGACACAATTCCCGAGTGAATCCCATAAGACCGAAAGAGCAGGAAACCCACCAATAAGGCAACTGGCAAAACAACTACTATGGGCTTTACCAATTTTGCAAGATAACTCAATCCGGCACTTACACCTAATATTATAAACGGCACGGTGGGTGCAATCATCCTGGGATCCAGATCCATAATTGATAATTGTCTATTAACGATAAGAAAAATCAAATATGACAAACACCATAAAAAAGACAACATAGAAAATAATAAGCTGGGCGAATTACGGAGCGCAGCCCCATTTTCTTGAATTTGCTCTTCCGACCTTTTTTTTGAAAAAAACACAAAAATTAGCCAAGCCAATACTACAAGCAAATAAGCCGCAGAAAATGGAAAAATCTCATCTTTCAAAAAATAACCAAGCAGCTCAAAATCTTCCATTAAGTTTGCCACTGGCTTATCCCTATCACCCACAAGAGTTGAGGTTAAAAAATAATTGCGAGCCAAAAGAGGTACGGCAACAATTGAAAAAATCGCTACCGTCAAAGCTCCCCACCGCAAACGATGGCGAAATGAACCTCTCCTAACAAACGCAATACAAACCAAAAATCCCCCCAAAAAACCTAAACCTGCATAGCGCGTATAAAAAGCCACCGCCAACGCTAGAATAGTGGCGCACAAAAACTTAAGCTCATGCTCTTCCTTTGAAACAAAAAACATCCACTGCAAATAAAACGCCAACAACACTAACGGTATAAATACCACCTCACTCCATCCATACATGTAAACCACTTGCATACTTGGCAAAAAAACCAACATAACTGTCACAAAAAAAGCTATTTTCGCATGGATAAATTTCTTACAGACAAACCAAAACAACACTGCCGTAATAGATAGAAAAAACGCATTAATCCAAGCAATCTGAAGATCAGCGCTCCTATTAAATAGATCCAAGGATGGAATTAACGCAGACAAGGTTAGTGGATAAAGCGGCGGCCACAGTGTCATTGCCTTATAATCATTTTCACCAATTTTATGATTTGAAAGCGACAAACCATGACCCATCGTAAATTGCTGCGCTGCGTTCAAATACGACAACGAATCCATGCTCATAGCTGCACCATTTGGCGTGTGTGAGCGAGTAATCAGAATCGAAAATACAACCAGAAAAAACACCAAGAACGGGTTAATTGAGATTTTTTTTAAAGTATCCATAGCTAAAATTCCTTAATTATTTTTGCTGATCTGTTTTGATTGAATCAACCGAAGCACTCTGCGAAATAAGTGAGTGGCACAATAAAAATACAAAAAAAAGCCCGCAGCTGCGGGCTTTTCACACTGCAAGAAGCTTACGCAACCTGCATCGGAATTGTATTGGATGTACGTTCAACTTTGTTGTTTGCATCCAGGTAAACCAGCTTTGGTTTGTGGTTTAGCAATTCGGCGTCGTTGAAGTGGCCGTAGGTGGCGATGATTACGCGGTCGCCCACTTGCACTTTGCGCGCGGCGGCGCCGTTCATGGAGAAGGTGCCTGAGCCGGGTTCGGCGAGGATGATGTAAGTGTGGAAACGCTCGCCGTTGCTTACGTTGTAAATATCAATTTGTTCGAACTCGCGCATACCGGCAAGGGCGACCAGGTCGGCGTCGATTGCGCAGGAGCCGTCGTACCAAAGTTCCGCCTGGGTAACTTTGGCCATGTGTAATTTTGCTTTGAGCATGTGAGTTAACATAAGTATCTCCAGAAGCCGAAAGAGTCAGTTGCTAAAAGTTAAAGGAGGTTGCACTGCTGCAACCATAGTCCTTCATCGACTTCCATCACCGGCCTTTAAACCATCACCGGTGCACCCCGCTGGGATCTCGAATATCCCACCCCTGAATCGTTTTGGATTTAAGCCAAAACGACTGAAACATTATCAATCAAGCGGGCGCCCTGTGTATACATAGCGCCCAGGATGGTGATTTCCGTATCATCGTGCGCAGCCGGATCAAGCGTGCGGCTGTTGCAGATATTGAGGTAATCCACCCTGAAACCGGCGGCGACTATCTGCTCGCGCGCCGCGTCTTCCAGTGCCGCAAAATCGCGGCGACCCTGTTCAATTTCTTGCTTTACCCAATTCAGGCTGCGATTCAACTGCGCAACCCTTGGACGTTCGTCTGGCGTGATGAAACCGTTACGCGAACTCATGGCCAGGCCATCGGCTTCGCGGAAGATTTCACCGGCGGTAATTTTAATCGGAATGCACAGATCTTCCACCATGCGGCGAATCACCGCGAGCTGCTGAAAGTCTTTCGTCCCGAACACCGCTTCGTCCGGCTGGACGATGTTGAACAGCTTGGTGACAACCGTGGTCACACCTTCAAAGTGGCCGGGACGACTTGCACCACAGAGCACGTCAGTCATGGTCGGGACTATGACGCGGGTCTGCTCGGCCATGCCGTTGGGGTAAATCTCTTTCTCACCGGGGCAGAACAGGTAATCGCAATTGGCGGCCTCCAGCTTGGCGGTATCAGCGGCCAGGGTGCGTGGGTACTTGTCCCAATCCTCGTTCAAACCAAACTGCAGTGGGTTAACAAAAATACTGGTTACCACCACATCACAGTTGGCTTGGGCAATCTTTACCAACTCAATATGCGCATTGTGCAGGTTGCCCATAGTGGGCACAAAACCTATGCGCTTGCCGGCTCGGCGCTCGGCGGCCAAGGCATCGCGAAGGGTCTGTATATGATGGAAAACCTGCATCAATAGTTCCTGTCTGCTGGGGAAAACGGGCGCGGATAATACACGGTTGGAGAAGTTTAGTACATTTGGACAGCTTAATTTTTAATCAATTCAACTGGCTTCACACCCCGTAAATAACCTATTAAGGCACCTACTCGATTTTTATAGCGCTTTTTGTTCCAAAAAAGTGCAAAACCCCAACTTGACCACCGCTTGTCGCGGGAATATTATTTGCCTAAGCAAACATTGTTTTGGCAAACACTGCCTTTTCAATAATTGCTAATGCAAATTCTGGCAGGGCACCCTTTAGCGAGGCAGACAGCTGATCATGAGCCATTACGACCCCAACAACTTCCATACCGGCCAGAGCCTCGGCTACTTGCTGAAGATTAACCATTCGCTGATGCACGACTGCGCCGACCAACTGTTTGGTGAGAACGATATCAGCTTTGTGCAGTGGATTGCCCTGCGCAAGCTGAGCGAAGGCACAGCCTTGACCGCCAGTGAGCTGTGCCGTGAGATGCGCCACGATAACGGCGCCCTAACCCGTTTGCTCGACCAACTTGAGGAGCGCGGCTTTATCGAGCGCAAACGTAGCCAGCAGGATCGCCGGGTGGTGGATTTGCAAATTACGCCCGCTGGGCTGAGCAAGGTTAACGAGCTGACGCCGCCACTGGTCAACAACCTCAATAGCGCGCTGCAAAACTTCAGCAGCGACGAATTCAACGAGCTGATTCGCCTGCTACTCAAACTCAAAAACGAGCTGCAGTCCTTCACCACTCAATCCTCTTCAGAAAAACCTTAACGGAGGCTACATGAACTACCTCTCGACCAAACTCCTGGCCCGTGCCCCGCGCCTGCTGCTCGCGATGAGCATTGCGCTGGTGATCGCCGGTTGCGTTGCCCCGCCCAAGACGGAGCAACAAGTCAGGATGATCGACGACCAGTCCCTTGGCCTTACCAATACGCCCCTCGCCCATGTGAGCGAAGGCTGGTGGAAAGCCTTTGGCGATAAGCAACTCAATCAGCTGATCGACGATGCCCTGACCAATAATCCCAATCTTAATGAGGCCCTGGTACGGGTACGCGGTGCCCAGGCCCAGGCGATTGCCGCCGGTGCGCCTTTGCGTCCGGGCATAGCGCTGGATGGCGATGAGACTTATCAACGCCTGTCGGAAAACTACATTTACCCACCTGCTGCTGCAGGCTTTGGCATTGCCGGTGGCGATATGGCCTGGATGGGCCAACTGGGATTGAACCTGTCCTGGGATCTGGATTTTTGGGGCCAGCAATCCAATATTTTGAAGCAGGCCAAAAGCAACCTGGTGGCTACCCAACTGGATGGCGCTACTGCACGCCTGATAATCTCCGGTGCCATGGCGCAATCTTATGTAGAGCTGTACCGCGCCTATGCCCTGGCAGAGATAGCGGTGCAGGCCGAGCAACAACGTGAGGCGCTGTTGAAAATCGCCCGCAGCCGCGCCAATGCCGGCCTGGACAGCCAGGTGGAAGTAAAACTGGCGGAGGCGGCGCTGCCGCAGGCGCGTACCGCTCGCCTGCAGGCGGAAAACCAGCGCGATCTGGCGATCCACAGTTTGGCCGCGCTTTCCGGCCACGGTGCTGAGGCTTACGCCCACATAGGTCGCCCGCAGATTGCGACTAACACAGTGCTGCCATTACCCAATGAATTGCCGCTGGATTTGCTGGTGCGCCGCCCCGACATACTGGCAGCCAAAGCCCGTGTTGAAGGTGCCACAGCCGGACGCGATGCCGCCAAAGCAGCGTTTTACCCGGACATTAACCTCAAGGCCTTTGTAGGCTTGCAGGCGGTGGGCGTGGATAATCTGCTCAAATCCGGCAGTAGGGTTTACGGCGTTGGCCCCGCGCTGCACTTACCCGTTTTTGATTCCCAGCGTTTGAAAGCCGGCTATATAGGCGCAACCGCCGAACTGGACGCCGCCGTCGCCAGCTATAACGAAACCCTGCTGAAAGCCGTGCGCGACGTGGCCGACCAGATCAGCCGCAATAATTCGCTTAATCAACAGTTGGTACAGGCAAAGCAGACACTGGATGCCAGCGAAGCTGCCTACAAGATTGCGCAAGGCCGCTACAAAGCGGGCCTGAGTTCGCAGTTGGTGGTGCTCAATGCCGAGACCAACCTGCTTAACGCGCGCCGCGATCTGGTATCGCTCAATACCCAGTCCCTGATTACCCGCGTCACCCTGCTGCTCACTCTGGGCGGTAGCTTTGACCCATCCACCCTTGCCGGCCAAGCCGTGGCTAAACACTAAGGTGTACGACTATGAATAATCCAGCTCAAGAAACCCCATCCAACGGCAAACGCAACCAGCGCTTGTTTGTACTGGCCGCCATAGTTGCCGGTGGCGTAGCCCTTTACTCCGCCTGGTACTTTTTGCACGCGCGTTTTTACGAAGAGACAGACGATGCCTATGTGGCCTCGGATATGGTGCAGATCACCAGTGAGGTAGCCGGCACAGTGATTGGCGTCCATGTGGACAACACCCAACAGGTTGCACTGGGCCAGGCACTGATCGAACTCGACCCCACCGATGCGCAGATTGCTGTCGCCGCGGCCGAAGCCGAACTGGCGCGCACCGTGCGCAATGTGCGCGGCTTGTTCTCCAAATCCAGCGGCCTGCGCTCGGTGATTAACGCACGCAAGATTGCCTTGCAAAGCGCCAAAGAAGATTTGCAACGTCGCCAAAAGGTAGCCAATGAAGGCGGCGTTTCCAGCGAAGAGCTGCAACACGCCCGCGACCAGGTCGCCCAGTTGGAAGCTTCACTGGCTACCAGCACTGAAGAGTTGGAAACCAACAACGCCCAAATCGAAAACACCACAGTCGCCAATCACCCCCAGGTATTGGCCGCCGCTGCCAGCCTGCGTCAGGTTGAACTGGCCCTCAAGCGCACCAAAATCACCGCACCTGTGGGCGGCGCTGTGGCTCGTCGCAATGTGGAAATCGGCACCCGTATAGCGGCTGGCGCTCCCTTGCTGGCCGTTGTCCCACTGGAAAACGCCTGGGTGGATGCGAACTTTAAAGAGGTGCAACTGGAGCATATGCGAGTTGGCCAGCCAGTTGAGGTTCACTCGGATCTCTACGGTAAAGACGTGACCTACCACGGCAAGATCGCTGGTGTAGGCGCTGGCAGTGGTGCGGCCTTCGCGCTGCTTCCTCCGCAAAATGCGTCAGGTAACTGGATCAAGATCGTCCAGCGCGTACCTGTGCGTGTGAGCCTTGATCCTAAAGAATTGGCTGAACATCCGCTGCGTTTGGGCCTGTCCATGAAGGTCGAGGTGGATATGCACAATACCGATGGCTCACTGGTGGCCACCCAGGTACGCGCCGCGCCGCAAACCCTGGCGGTATCGGCCGAACAGAACGCCCAGGTCGACAAGAAAATCGCCGACATCATCAAGCGCAATAGTCGTGAATCAGCCAAAGCGGCTGAGAGTACAGGTGTGCTGTGAGCGGTACTTCTACTCCAAATCCCGCTGCCGCTAACGGCGGGCTACCTGCTAATGGAGGGGTTCCGGCCAACGGCGGCCTCCCCATGGGCCTGGTTGCAACAGCTTTGGCGCTCGGCACCTTTATGCAGGTACTGGACACCACCATCGCCAACGTATCCATCCCCACTATCGCCGGCAATCTCGGTGTATCGCCCGATCAGGGTACTTGGGTAATCACCTCCTTCGCGGTGGCCAATGGTATCTCGGTACCGCTGACCGGCTGGTTGATGATGCGCTTCGGCGTAGTGCGCACTTTTGTGGTGTCGGTACTGCTGTTTACCCTCGCTTCTTTCCTGTGCGGTATCGCCTGGAGCCTGCCGTCGCTGATCGCCTTCCGTGTGCTGCAAGGTGCCGTTTCTGGCCCTATGATCCCCGGTTCGCAAGCACTGCTGCTATCGCTTTTCCCGCCCGAGAAAAAGGGTACAGCGCTGGCAGTCTGGTCGATGACAACGCTGGTTGCGCCCATTTGCGGCCCAATTCTCGGCGGCTTTATCTCCGACAACTACGCCTGGCCCTGGATCTTTTTGATTAATGTTCCCGTCGGCCTGGCATGTGCCTTTGTGTGCTGGAAAGGCATGAAGGGCAGCGAGACGCCCACCCGGAAGTTACCCATCGATACCATCGGCCTGAGCCTGTTGGTGGTCTGGGTAGGCGCACTGCAAATCATGCTCGACAAGGGCAAAGATGCCGATTGGTTCCACTCGTCTTTTATCGTGGTAATGGCGCTGGTAGCGGCGGTAGGTTTTATCGCCTTCCTGATCTGGGAGTTCAACGAAAAGCACCCCATCGTGGACCTGTCGCTGTTTAAAAACCGCAACTTCGCCATAGGCACCATCGCCCTTTGCCTGGGCTACGGCGTGTTCTTTGGCGCGGTGGTATTGCAACCGCTGTGGATGCAAACCTGGCTGGGCTACAACGCCACTTGGGCAGGCCTGATTGCGGCGCCCAGCGGCGTGGTGGCGGTGCTTATCTCGCCCTTTGTGGGCAAGAACATCACCAAATACGACGCGCGCTGGTTTGCGATTTTCTCGTTCTTTGTGTTCGGGGTGTCCTACTTCATGCGCTCGGGCTACACCGCCGACGCCAGTTACAGCGCCTACATAATGCCGTTACTGGTGCAAGGTATCGCCATGGCGATTTTCTTTATCGCCATGCTGTCCATCATCCTTGAAGGTGTGCCGCCGCAGCAGATTCCGGCGGCCTCGGGCTTGTCGAACTTCCTGCGGATTATCACCGGCAGTTTTGCCACCTCCATCACCACCACCTTTTGGGATGACCACGCTGCACTCCACCAGACACGTCTGGCGGAAACCAGCAGCATCTACGACCCGAGCTTGCAGGAGTCCATCAAGCACCTGACCAGCCTGGGCATGGACCAAACCCAGGCAGTGGCGGTACTGACGCGCGAACTGGGTAATCAGGCGCATTTGATGTCGGCGGTGGATTTCTTCTGGATCGCCGGCTGGCTCTGCTGGGGAATCGCCGGGCTGGTGATCTTTACCCGCCGCCCCCGAGGCGCGAGTCACGCGGTAGCGGCGGATTAGCGCCACCGCAATAACGCTGAATAAATAGGGAGTCGTCATCCTCGCGCAGCGGGGATCCAGTTCTTGCTTTTGATTTTCGCTATCTTTGTAGATAGAAAAGAGCTGGATCCCCGCTGCGCGAGGATGACGATTGTGTGTTGAAATCCTATACCCCCTCACCTACATTCGTATTCAATAAGCAGTCAGGTGGTCAGGCCAATTTATTATGTTAGATTAAGCCCAATTCCCTCCATAACCATAAGAGACGGGCTTATGTATCGCAGACTCCTCAAACACTTCGGCTTGGCTTTTACCTTGATCGCAACCAGCAGCCAGGCAACCAACCTGAGTAATTTCCAGAGCATCAGCACCAGCGAGCGCAGCGTGATTGTCGCCAGTGACAGCGGCCAGCGCTTGCGCATCACGCCCTATGGCGACGCGATTGTCCGGGTACAAGCCTTGGCCGCCGGCGAAGCGCTGTTATCAGATGACCATTACCAGATGGTCGAACGCCACAACTGGCCAGGAAAACTGGTTAAGACTGAAACCACTGACAAGCTGCACCTTGCGCTTGACGGCAAATCCGGCCTTTATGTGGATGTCCAGAAATCTCCGTTGCGCCTGAGCTTTGGCGATAGCCGCGGAATATTCCTGAGCGATAAACAAGGAACCGTCTGGGATGGAGCGAGTATCCGCCAAGACTTTGCCAGCGACCCCAACGAACACTTTACCGGTCTCGGCCATGGCTATTTTGGCCGGGTCGATAGCCTGGATCTGCGCGGCCAAACCCTGGAACGCAACTACGGCCGCGCCCATCAACGCCAAGCACCTTTGATCGTGCCTTTCTACATTTCCAGCAAAGGCTATGGCCTGTTCCTCAATAGCAGCTTCCGCAACCAATTCCGCTTTGGTGCCTCCGGCGTTTACGATTTCAGCATAGATACGAGCAACTATCGCAAAGATGGCCAGATGGATTTCTTTGTCATCAGCGGGCCTGCGCCGAAAGATGTGTTGCGCAATTATGTTGATCTCACTGGCCATGCGCGTATGCCAGCGAAAGCCATGTTCGGCATAGCGCTATCGGATAAGGGCCACCCCAAAGACTCCGACGCCAACTGGTGGCAAACCAAAACCCGCGAGCACACCGAAGCCGGCTTCGCACTCGACCATATGATCAACGACAACCGCTGGCGTGCCGCCGGTGGCGAGCGCTGCAATTCCAAGCTCGCCTGGGATAAAGAGCGTTACCCCAGCCCCGCCAAATTTGGCGCCTGGGCCAGCCAAAAAGACCTCGCCATTACACTGGACTTCAACCGCTGTATAGCAACAAATACCGATAGCTACGACGCAGCGGCATTCAATATTCCCCAAAGCGGGGCCATGGAATTCGCCACGGCAGCACCCGATTTCACCAACCCCAAAGTGCGTAACTGGTGGTGGAATGTCATATTGACCCAAGGCATAAAACCGCTCGATAAAACACTGCCTGTGGGCCTCTGGATCGACGAATTCGATGAAATGGGCCCAGCACCGGATGATCAGAAACTCAGCAACGGCCGCTCCTTCGCCGAGCAACGCAACTACTGGTTTATGTTGATCAATCAATCCCTTGTCGCTGATGGCTGGGATAAATCCATCGGCGACAAACTGCGCCCTTTCGTGTGGGTGCGCGGCAACACCGCCGGTGGCCAGCGCTACTCCACCCTCTGGAGCGGCGATATAGAACCCAGCTTTGCCGAGATGAAAAACCAGATTCGCGGCATGCAGGCCGCAGGATTATCCGGTTTCCCTTTCTGGGGCCACGACGCTGGCGGTTTTGATGCGACTCATGTACCGGTTGCGGATTTTGAAGTGCTGTATCGCCAGTGGGGCCTTGCCATGGGTAGCTTCTCCCCCTTCTGGAAACCCCACGGCATGGGCCCATCCCGCTGGCCGCTGGATCGCTCGCCCGCCGCGCAGGCCGACTTCCGTAAATACACCGACCTGCGCTACTCACTCATGCCCTATACCTACAGTTATGCCCACGAGGCTTACAGCACAGGCGCACCTATCGCCCGCCCTATGCTGTTTAACTATCCTGAACAAGCCGAAGCCTGGTCGCATGATCTGCAATACCTCTGGGGTAACGACTTGTTAATCGCCCCCAATACAGAAGCGCCACGGGCAAACGACAACCGCGTATCCATCTGGTTACCAGCGGGCGACAACTGGTACGACTACTGGACAAACGCAAAACTCGCCGGCAACCAAATCATCACCAAAACACCGGGCATTGGCGAACTACCCATCTTCGTCAAAGCCGGCGCGATTATTCCCAAAGTCGAACCAGCGCAGAACATGGGCAGGCTTGATAGCAGCAAACTGGAGATCCACATATACACAGGTGCCGACGGCAAATTCACGCTCTACGAAGATGACGGCATGACCGGCCAGTATCAGAAAGGAAAATTCGCCACCCAGGAAATCATCTACTCAGATAAACAACACAGCCTGATTATCAAACCCGTAAAAGGCAGCTACGCCGGCATGGAAAAAGAACGCCGTTACCAAGTGATTGTCCACGGATTGGAACAAGGCTGCATCAAGATCAACGACAAAACCGCCGTTGACGAAACCTACTGGAATCCGGATGCGAAATTGTTGTGGGGATCTATACCGTCGAAGAGCGTTAGTACTGAGGTGAAGGTTGTTTATTCGGTAGAGTGTGAGGGGATATAGAGCTTTGTTTCACTCCCTCGCCGGGTGGTTCAAGCTGGAGCTCAGTAGCGGTGAATAATGGCTAAAAACGGAGTCGTCATTCCCGCAGGGAATCCAGCGTCTTACGCTCTTACGTTTTAAGGGCACTGGATTCCCTGTGGGAATGACGCACCCCACTTAACACGATTATCTCACTTGATCCCGATTCAGGTCTTTAGCAACAATTTGTACAACTTATTGCACAACCCTTAAACAAAACCTAAACTTGTACAACCTAGCGGACAACTTGAGAATCACCATGAACATCACCTCTTTCAGCGATGCGAGAAACAACCTGAAAAGTGTTTTGGATAAGGTCGTCAATGATGCCGACTGCACCATTATTACCCGTCGCGATGCCTCGGATTGTGTCGTCATGTCGCTCGACTACTACAATAGCCTGATGGAAACCGTGCATTTGCTGAAGTCTCCTGAAAACGCCGCCCATCTTGCAAAATCTATTGAGCAATTTCGCGCAGGCAAAGCCCAAGTAAAAGATCTGACAGAATAAGAGATTTTATGGAATGAGCAGACTACTAGCATGGACGGACGAAGCCTGGAGCGATTATGTGTACTGGCAAGGCCAAGATCGTAAAACACTTAAACGCATTAACCAACTGATCAACGAAAGCCTCCGCACCCCATTTACGGGTATCGGCAAACCAGAAGCCCTGCGGGAAAATCTATCGGGCTTTTGGTCACGTCGTATAGACGATACTAACCGTCTGGTTTATGCGGTTGATGATAACTACCTAACCGTAATTTCATGTCGTTACCATTACTCGCGTTAATAACCGTTACGGATAATCCTGCCGCGTCGGACGAATCACGAGATCACTGATATGAATATGCGCCGGCAGCGACACCGCGTGATAAATCGCATCCGCCACATCCTCGCCCACCAACACTGGACCAAATCGTTCGTGAAAGCTGTCCACGGTTTGCTGGTTGTAACCTGCAATCGCTTGAAAACCTGAAATCACTATACCCGGCTCCACCAAAGTCACTCGCACACCCAGCCCGCAAATTTCGCGGCGCAGCGCTTCAGCCAATGAATGTACTGCAAATTTGGATGAACCATAAACTGCGCTAAACGGCGAAAGATTTCTGCCAACTACCGAGCCGATAACAATAATATCTTTTGCCTGCGCAGGAAAATTCAGTTGTTCTGGGCGAGTAAATTCTTGCGCAGCTTTTTGCATTAATTTAAGCGCACCGGTGAGATTTACTTTTAACAGATCCTCGAATTCTGCCAGCGATGCCTCTTTAACCGAGCCACCCAAACCGCGCCCGGCATTGACCACAACTACATCAGCAGCGCGACCAAATTTATCCTGTGCCGTCGCAAATAAATTATTAATCACGGCCTCGTCCCAAGCCTCACCAGCAATGAATGTAAATGCATCACCCAGCTCGTTTTTCAGGGACACTAACTTGTCACGATTGCGCCCCGAACCTACAACAGCAAATCCGGCGGCAATAAATTTTTTAGCAGTAGCTTCACCGATACCGGAAGTGGCGCCAGTAATAATAGCGATGCGTTTGAAATGGGTTGTCATAGTAAATCCTGTTAGTGATGACTCGAATAACATCGACCACATCAGCTTTCGCTGGTTGCAGGCGATTAACGAAGAGGAAGTAGACGAACAACGGCATCACCAACAGCAATGGGGCCGCCTTGGATAATTTTGGCGCAGAGCCCGCCGTAACCATACATAGCAGCTGCAGCGCCTTTACCCAAGGCTTCATCCATACGCGAGCAAGGGTCGCAAAGCGCTGATGTTTCGAAGATGGCGTCGCCAATTTGCAGCCGTTGAAAGCGCAACAAATTCAGGTTCATCCCGGAGATAACCAGATTGCGGCGCAGAAGTGCGGGATCAATAGCGGAAAGGCCAAGTTGCTGGGAAATTTGCTGGATAAATTCGCGGCTAGTGATGGTGACTTGCCGCGCAGAGCCGGGGGATTTAAGACAGCGGTGGTCACCTTCCAAACCCAAGCCAGCCAGCGCTCGGGCGCGCTCGACGATATGAATGTCTCCGCGACGCTCGCTGCGCAAACCAATCCATTCCAGCTTGCCGGGAGCTACCTCGCGGCGGAGCTTTTCTATAAATCGAGTATCACTATCCATAGAAAACCTGCATCAAATTTAATACTGATCTTGCTGGAAATACTCTGGGGCGAGGTTATCAAACCGCGTGTACTTGCCCACAAACGCGGCGCGGCAGGTACCGATTTCACCGTTACGCTGCTTGCCGATAATAAGTTCGGCTATGCCTTTGTCGGGGCTGTCTTCGTTGTAGTATTCGTCGCGATAGATAAACAGGATCACGTCGGCGTCCTGTTCGATAGCGCCCGATTCACGCAGGTCGGAGTTCATGGGGCGCTTGTTGGGGCGCTGCTCCACACCGCGGTTGAGCTGTGAGAGGGCGATCATCGGGCATTCGAATTCTTTAGCGAGGCCTTTGAGCGAGCGCGAGATTTCGGAGATCTCTTGCGTGCGACCGCCGTCGCCACCGCCCGCCACTGTCATCAGCTGCAGGTAGTCGACCATGATCATGCCGGGGTTGCCATGTTCGCGGGCGATGCGGCGGATACGGGCACGCATTTCCTGTGGATTCAAACCGCCGGTATCGTCGATAAACAGCAGCTTGTCTTTGAGTTTTTGTACGGCGGACGAGAGCTTCGGCCAATCCTCTTCAGTGAGTTTACCGTTACGCATTTTGCCCTGGTCGATTCGACCAATGGACGACATCATACGCATCACCAGCGCTTCGGACGGCATCTCCATACTGAATACCACCACAGGGCGCGGTTGGTTAAACAAGGCACCTTCCACAAAGTTGAGTGCCAGGGCGGTTTTACCCATGGATGGACGGGCCGCCAGTACGATCAATTCACCTGGTTGCCAGCCGGAGGTACGGGTATCCAAATCCGTAATACCAGTGGGGACACCAGTGATATCGCTACCGGAGCGGAAGAGTTCATCAATGCGTTGGACAGTCGCTTTCAGCAACTCGTTAACGCCAACCAACCCACCCTCTTTCGGGCGGTCTTCGGCGATATCGGCAATGCGCTTTTCAGCGATTTGCAGCAGGTCATCTGAATCAAGACCGGCGGGGTTAAAACTGGATTTGCTGATTTCGGAAGTAGCGGCGATTAGCTGGCGCAAAGTCGAGCGCTCGCGCACGATTTTGGCGTAGGCCACTATGTTGGCTGCACTGGGTGTGTTGTTGGCCATCTCGACCAAGTAACCCAGGCCGCCCACGTTATCCAGCTCGTTGTGTTTGTGCAGCTCTTCCGAGAGGGTAATAACGTCTAATGGCTCACCTGACTCCTGCAGTTTGGCCATCATGCGGAAGATCAACCGGTGATCTTCGCGGAAAAAATCCCCTTCACCTACAACTTCCTGCACCGAATCCAGCTTGTTGTTTTCCAACATCAAGCCGCCCAGCACCGCCTGCTCAGCCTCAATAGAATGGGGCAAGCTGGACTTGGCCAGTTCGCTGGCCAGGTTTTCTTCAAAGGTGGAGCTGTCGAAGGCAGTATTGGACATAAGGCGGTCGTTTTTATGAATTTAAGGCAAAAAAAATCGGGCGCTTCTTCAACCCTTTCATTGCTAAAAGGGTTGTCGATAGTGCCCGATTTTGGCTTGCTTGTCAGCTAAGCCGACAGGCAAAAGCAGTTAGCGGTAGGCGCTGATTACTCAGCAACAACAACCAGCTTAACAGCCTGGGTAACTTCTGAGTGCAACTGAACGTCAACGTCGTAAGAACCAGTCTCACGCAGAACGCCTTGTGGCAGACGCACTTCAGATTTAGCAACAGCAACACCGGCAGCGGTGATAGCTTCAGCAATATCGCGAGTGCCGATAGAACCGAACAGACGGCCTTCGTCGCCAGCGTTGGCAGCGATGGTTACAGTCAGTTCAGCCAGCTTCTCAGCGCGAGCGGTAGCTTCAGCGATTTTGCCAGCAGCAGCGGCTTCCAACTCAGCGCGACGCGCTTCGAAGTCAGCAACGTTTTTAGCAGTAGCAGCAACCGCTTTGCCTTGTGGCAACAGGAAGTTGCGGCCGTAGCCAGATTTAACGGTAACTTTGTCGCCGATGGCGCCCAGCTTACCTACTTTATCGAGCAGAATAACTTCCATCTCTATTACCCCTTACTCGTGGCTATCAGTGTATGGAATCAAAGCCAAGTAACGGGCGCGCTTGATAGCAGTAGCCAACTGACGTTGGTATTTTGCTTTGGTGCCAGTGATGCGGCTTGGAACGATTTTACCGGTTTCGGTGATGTAAGCTTTCAGCGTTTCGATATCTTTGTAATCGATTTGCTTGGTGCCTTCAGCGGTGAAACGGCAGAATTTACGACGACGGAAAAAACGTGCCATGGTTACACCTCCTGCTCTTCATCAAGTTCATCAGCATCGACGTCGTCATCAGACAAGTCTTCTGCATCTACATCGTCACGACGCTCAGCGCGTGGTGGACGAGCTTTACGCTCACGGCCTTCTTTTTCGGCTTTGAGGATGAAAGATTCTTCGGTAATGGCCGCATCTTCGCGGATTACCATGCTACGCAGGATGGCATCGTTGTAACGGAAGTTGGTGGTCAGCTCTTCCAGTACAGCTTCAGAAGCCTCAACGTTCAGCAGAACGTAGTGAGCCTTGTGTACTTTGTTGATGGAATAAGCCAATTGGCGACGGCCCCAGTCTTCAAAGCGGTGAACTTGGCCACCGTCTGCTTTGATGGAAGCGGTGTAACGCTCAACCATCGCTGGAACTTGTTCGCTTTGGTCTGGATGGACCAAAAACACGATTTCGTAATGACGCATTTATAGCTCCTTACGGGTTAAGTCTCCTCAACGGCCGTGAAACCGTAAGTGAGACAAGGAGTAGTCCGAAATAGTTAAAACGACATCGGACCGGTTGGGGGCGCGTATAGTAAGGATTTGGGGGGCAAGAAGCAAGGTTTAGTTTTCCCGTCATACCCGCAGGGGGCGGCCTGCAAGGATCCAGCGCCTTTGCCATTAAAAGTCACTGGATCCTTGCAGGCCGCCCCCTTCGGGGATGACGACTCCCTACTTAGCTGTGACACCGCTCAGATAAAAAAGGGAGAAACTCCATCTTCACCCTGGAAAGCATGTCGACTTAAATCCGCTCCCGTTTGGGAAACCAGCGCTGCGCCAGCCTGAACACCACCACAAAGAACACAGGTACAAAGAAGATGGCGAGCACCGTGGCCGAAAACATGCCGCCGAAAACCCCTGTACCAATGGCATTCTGGCTACCGGAGCCCGCGCCACGGGCAATTACCAGCGGCGTCACACCTAGCATAAATGCCATGGAGGTCATGATGATGGGGCGCAAACGCATGCGGACGGCCTCCATAGTGGCATCCACCAGACTCTTGCCTTGCTCGTGCAACGTCTTGGCAAATTCGACAATCAGAATGGCGTTTTTAGAGGCGAGACCAATAGTCGTCAACAGGCCCACCTGGAAGTAAACGTCGTTCGACAGGCCGCGACCTATGGCAAAAAGCACTGCGCCCAACACACCGAGCGGCACCACTAACATCACCGCAAAAGGCACCGACCAACTCTCATAAAGTGCTGCCAGGCAGAGGAACACCACCAGGATGGAAATGGCATAGAGTGCAGGCGCCTGGTTGCCGGACTGACGCTCCTGGAAGGACATACCCGTCCATTGATAACCAACACCTGGCGGCAGCTGTTTGATGATTTCCTCCGCCGCCAACATGGCATCGCCGGAACTTACGCCGGGCGCCCCCTGGCCGTTGATGTTGATGGATGAAACACCGTTGTAGCGCTCAAGGCGTGGCGAACCGTAAATCCAGCGGCCAGTAGTGAACGCCGAGAAAGGCACCATTTCGCCCTTGTTATTGCGCACGTACCAATCACCCACATCCTCCGGCGCCATGCGATAAGGCGCATCGCCCTGCACATACACCTTCTTCACGCGGCCTTTATCGATAAAGTCGTTGACGTAGGAGGCTGCCCAGGCGGTGTTAAAAATCCCGCTCACATCAGAGAGGGATACACCCAGCGCCGCCGCTTTTTCCTGATTGATATCCAGCTTGAATTGCGGCGTATCGTCCTGGCCGTTGGGGCGCACACCGACAAGGCGCGCATCTTTGCTCGCCAAACCGAGGAACTGGTTGCGCGCATTCATCATGGCGTCGTGACCTCCACCGCCGAGATCTTGCAGCTGCAAGTTAAAGCCGGATGAATTGCCCAGTTGGGTAATCGCGGGCGGCACAAAGGGAAAGACCATTGCCTCTTTGATTTGCGCAAAGGCACCCATGGCGCGGGCAGCAACTTCCTGCACACTTTGACCTTTGCCAGTACGCTCACTCCAATCGCGCAGACCAACGAAAGCGATACCGTTGTTCTGGCCACGGCCACTAAAGCTGAAGCCGATTACCGAGAAGACCGAGCGCACATTGTCTTTTTCATCTTGCAGGTAATGCTGCTCAATCTTGTCCATCACCTTGATGGAGCGCTCTTTGGTAGCGCCCACCGGCAAGGTCATTTGAGTGAACATGATTCCTTGATCTTCGTCGGGCAAAAACGAACCGGGCAGACGGGTAAACAGGAAGCCAAGTACCACCACAATCGCCGCATAAATAACCATGTAGCGTTTGGTTTTGCCGAGCATAGATTGCACACCCGACTGGTATTTGGTGGTAGCGCGGTTGAAATTGCGATTAAACCAGCCGAAGAAACCAGTCTTGTGGTAGTGGTCTTCGTGCACAGGCTTGAGCAACGACGCACAGAGCGCCGGCGTAAGCGACAGTGCTACGACCACTGACAGCAACATCGCCGACACAATGGTGATGGAGAACTGGCGATAGATGATCCCGGTAGAACCACCGAAAAACGCCATGGGCACAAACACCGCGGCCAACACCAACGCAATCCCCACCAGCGCGCTGGTGATCTGGTCCATGGATTTGCGCGTGGCCTCCAAAGGCCCAAGACCATCTTCTGCCATCACCCGTTCGACGTTTTCCACCACCACAATAGCGTCATCCACAAGCAGGCCGATGGCCAGCACCATGGCGAACATGGTGAGCGTATTCAGCGAATAACCGAAGGCAGAGAGCACCGCGAAAGTCCCCATCAATACGACAGGCACAGCAATTGTCGGGATAAGCGTGGCACGGAAGTTTTGCAGGAAGAGATACATCACCAGGAACACCAGCACTATGGCTTCCAGCAAGGTTTCTATTACCGCTTTGATCGACAGGCGCACGAAAGGCGTGGTGTCGTAGGGGTAAACCACTTCCAGGCCTTGCGGGAAATAAATCGACAACTCCTCGATACGCTTGCGCACGGCGTCAGCGGTATCCAGCGCATTGGCGCCCGCTGCCAACGTAATTGCCATACCGGCCGCCGGGCGGTTGTTGTACTCGGTTTCGAACTGGTAGTTCTCACCCCCCAGCTCAACGCGCGCCACATCGCCCAAGCGAATTTGCGAGCCGTCGGCATTTACGCGCAACAGGATGTTTTTGAATTCTTCCGGCGTGGACAAGCGCGTTTGCACCACAATGCTGGAGTTAAGTTGCTGACCCGGCAGCGCCGGCGTACCACCCAACTCACCGGCGGCTATCTGCGCGTTTTGCGCTTTGATGGCAGTGTTTACATCCAGTGCCGTCAGGTTATAGGTGGCAAGTTTGTTCGCATCCAACCAGACACGCATGGCGTATTGCGAACCGAACAGGGTGATCTGACCTACGCCATTTACGCGGCTCAGCTGATCCTGCACGTTGGCCGCCACATAGTCGGCGATGTCGTACTTATCCATACGGCCATCAGCGGATACAAAGCCGATCACCAACAAAAAGCCCGCCGAGGATTTGGTCACACGAATCCCCTGCTGTTGCACTTCTTGTGGCAACAGCGGCATCACGGTTTGCAGCTTGTTTTGCACCTGGACTTGAGCGATATCCGGGTTGGTGCCGGCCATAAAGGTCACCACCACTTCACCGCGGCCACTGGACTCACTGGTGGACGACATGTATTGCACATTGTCGATACCGGTAAGACCTTGCTCGATAATCTGGATCACCGTGTCCTGCACAGTTTGCGCAGAGGCACCGGGGTAGTTAGCACTAATGTTGACTGACGGCGGCGCCACTTCGGGATATTGCGCAACCGGCAACTTAAATATCGAAAGCGCGCCCGCCAGCATGATGAGAATCGCAATCACCCAAGCGAATACCGGGCGATCAATAAAGAACCTGGCCATGGGTTATTTCCCCGCCTTAGAAGGCGCGGCAGCTGGCGCTGATGGCGACACTATCTGCACAGGCGCACCTGGTTTCACTTTTTGCAAACCTTCTGTGATCACCTGATCGCCAACCGCCAGGCCTTCATCCACCAGCCATTTATCACCCAGGGTGCGACTGACCTTGATGGGGCGAACCTCGGCTTTTTGCTCGGCGTTAACCAGGGTCACGCTGGCATTGCCACTGCGATCGCGCGTTACCGCCTGTTGTGGCACCAATATGGCTTGCGCCTGGGTGGCCTGTTGCAACTGGGCACGCACAAACATGCCGGGCAGTAACAGATGATCAGGGTTGGGGAAAAGCACGCGCAGCACCACAGTGCCGGTGGATTCACTCACGCCAACTTCGACAAATTGCACCGAGCCCTGCTGGCTGTAGCGCGAACCATCACTCAGCAAAAGATCGGACTTGGCATCTGTCTGGCTGGAGAGCTTGCCGCTCATCAACTGACGACGAATCTTGAGCAGCTCATCAGCGGATTGGGATACATCAACATAAATCGGATCAAGTTGCTGGATAGTTGCCAACACAGCAGTTTGGCCCGCCGTCACCAAAGCACCTTCGGTCACCGAGGATTTACCGATCACGCCGCTAATGGGCGCCAACACCTTGGTGTATTTGAGATTGATACGCGCATTGTCGGCCGCCGCTTTGGCGATCTCCAAACCGGCTTGCGCCTGCGCCAGTGCCGCTACCGAATCATCAAAATCCTGTTGGCTGATGGCCTTGCTGTTAATGAGATTTTGCACGCGATTGTGGCGCGCTTTAGCGGTAGTGAAGTTGGCCTGGGCGCGGCTCATATCGGCCTCGGCGCTGGCAAGCGCTGCTTCATAGCTGGCCGGGTCAATTTGGTACAGCTGGGTACCGGCCTTTACTTCAGCGCCCTCAGTAAACAAACGTTTCTGGATGATTCCGCTCACCTGCGGGCGCACCTCCGCCTTACGGTATGCGCTGGTACGGCCGGGTAAATCACTCTGGATAGTTGCTGTGTCGGCTGTAACCGTCCAGACACTCACCGCCGCCGGCCCAGGCGCACCAGCCGTGGGGGATTTTTGGCCGCAGCCCACCAATAAAGCCGTAGCAACACCCACAGCCATCAAATACTTCGCAGTCATAACCTCTCCCTCCCTGCAGTTGCAGAGAATCTTTATACATACATCGATGAATGTATGGTACAACGACGATTTAGGCTCCGCTAATCGAAATCGCTCTAAAACCGATGACTTTCATCATCTTTGCACAAATTAACGAAATCCTAACCCACCGTTTACAGACGCTTGACGCCTGTCAAATAGCACCATATAAATACATTCACTCGTGAATGTATAGGAATAACCCCGTGGCCCGCCGCTCCAAAGAAGACGCCCTCGAAACCCGCAGCCAGTTGCTCGATGCCGCTGAGAAGGTGTTTTTTGAAAAAGGTTTCGGGCAAACCGCACTGATGGATATAGCCGAGGCCGCCAACCTCACGCGCGGCGCCATCTACTGGCACTTTAAAAACAAGAGCGATCTATTCGTGGCTATGGCCGACCGCATTCGCCTGCCGCTGGAAAACCTCACCCACGCCTGCGCCGATCCCGCCGAGCCAGATCCACTAGGCAAGCTGCGCGAGTTCTGGGTTCAAATCCTGCGCGAAAGCACCCGCAACCCGCGCCGCCGCCGCGTGCTGCACATACTTTTCTTCAAGTGCGAACTCAACAGCGAAGCCAAACAACTGGAGTTGCGCCGTCAGGCCGCCCACATTGAATACCTCAACGACATAGAACTCTGCCTGCAAAACGCCATAGACCGCCAGCAACTCCCCGCCGACCTCGACATCCACAAAGCCGCCGTCGCCAACCACGCGTTGATGGCAGGCCTCATCAGCAACTGGCTGTTTTTGCCCGGCAGTTTTGATCTGGATACTTACGCGGAAGCTATGGTGGATGGGTATATTTTTATGATTAAGAACAGCGCGGATTTACACAAGAGTGCCTAAATCTTCCTGTGACTTCTTACGTTAAACAAAAGCCAACTCCGCTCCACCACACTTTTGGTGCACGACATATACTGCCGCACCTGATTAAAGCAAAAAACCATCACACCAAAAGCGATTAACAGAAAAATTTTAAAATTCCCATCGATTCTCGCGCCAACTTCCATTCAATTTTGAATTACAAAACCCGCTTTAAAACAAAAAAATTTTTGGTTTGCAAAAGGATTTCCGCTCTGCTTATCTTTGTACTCAGAAAAATTAATAGCACCAAAATATCTTCATCACTTACCAAGGGAATTGTCATGATCAGCAAAAGCACCTGTTATTTTTTATTTTTAGCCTCCACTACCTTTATCAGCGCAACAACGTTTGCAACGACAGACAACGAACAACCCAGCGAAAGTTATTTAAACTTCCCTAGCCCGCTATCCCCTAATACCCCCCACGACGTAGATCAACAGTTACAAAAAAAATTAACCGACGCACAACAATTTGATGAAGTGCAACGACTGTTTGAAATATTATCCTGGCAAAATTTTATTGCGCTTAACTGGCCGCGTGACGCCAAGGGAGAACCCCAAAACAATATAGCTGCGGCAGGCGATCCCATATGGGTCAAGTGGAAAGAAAGCTATGAGGTTTACCTGCCAAATGGCTCCAAGCCAGCACCTTGGGGAGTACAAACCTACCCACCGAACTTTAAACAAAAAAATCCTGAAAAAGCGCGAATTCTTTTTCGCGCCAGCAAAGCTTCCGCGCAAGATTCTGATATAGATGATGAAGTAGATCAGGCTTTCACTGCACCCATTTGGGATCAGAATGGCAACATGGTGCGCTATGAAATATTACTGAATGAGTCAGAATTTAATTACGTGGTGAACAATGAACTGTACAACATCGACGGACAAATCGTCTTTTCGGCCACACAAAAAGCGGCTGCTTTCCCCTCTGCATCGCGCGATAAAGTCGGTGCTATTGAATTGAAATTAGCCTGGAAAGTTATCGATAAAAAAAAAGACATACCGGAGCGATTCATTACCCAGCAAGCCTATGTGCTGACGGTAGACCCCAATAATGGTAATCAGTCTTATAAAAAGGAATTAGTCGGATTGGTGGGAATGCATATCTCATTAAAAACCCAATCATCTCCACAGTGGATTTGGTCCACCTTTGAGCATGTCGACAACCTGGAAGCAAATCCCCTTATCAAAGTTGGCGGCAAAAAACTGACGCCGTTATTTTATGATCCCAATTGTGCTATTTGCCCGATCAATCGTTCCCCCAATACCATTGGCGATTACAGCAGCAATACAGCGACGAATAAAAATCAAATCCAACGAGTTCTCCCTATAAGCGCAGCAACACAACAGCTCAACCAACAAGTGCAAGCACTTTTGGCAAAACAAAAAACCACTCTGCAGTACTACCAATTGATTGGCTCCCAATGGCCAACTGATCCCACAGCAAAACCTTATCCTGTCGCCGACCACAGTGCGGCAAATCCACCGCAATTGCCCGATGCCGTTACCAATAAATCTGGCGGCAAACCAACCCCGACCTATCTCACCAATATGATTATGGAAACCTATTTCCAGGGCTCAACCAACGGCGGCACAGATGTAACGCAATTTAACACCACTATCGCCAACGCCACCGCCTGGCATCAGATAGATCAATTCCAAAAATACGGCAATGTTAATTATTTAATTTTTGGTACCGAGGGCTGCATGGGCTGCCATTATTCGGCAGGCATTGCCACCGGCAAAAAAATCGTGAATGGAAAACCGCAAGCAATCTACGGCGCGTCGGGAAGCGCTGATTTCAGCTGGCTCTTAACACAAAAGGCCCAGTTTAAAACTGCAAAAAAGTCCAATTAACTTTTTGAAAAGGAATACATTATGCCAGCCGCTAAAAACACCCAGCTCAAAGTCATAGATTCCGCCGTCGTAGTACCCAGCGCCGTTCAAGTTGCGCAAACACCACCCGTTTACAGCTTTGTACAAGTCGACGAATTCCAGCCAAATGTGGATGGCTGGAACCAGTTCGGCAATGTAACGTCGTATACATTACTGAGTGACAAGCGCAGCTTATTGCTCACCAATGCCGCGGGTATGGCCATCAAACTCAGCTTCGTGTCACCTACAGGTTTGCGTGTGCGCTTTCGTCCACAAGCCCAGCCAGACTACTCACTGTATGATGAATCCTATGCTGTGGTTAACAAGCAATTATCGCCAGTAACCCTGAATTTATCGGAGGTGGATAACGGTGGGAAAACGCTAAAAATTGATACGGGTATTATGCAAGTGTTCGTAGGTTTACAGCCCTATGGCATTGCCATTTATCAAAATGACCGCTTAATTACGCAAGACACCTATGGCAAAAACTTGATTTACAGTAATGACGCCGTAGCTTGTTTGCGCCAGGCACCAAGCTATGAAAATTATTATGGCTTTGGTGAAAAGGCGGGCAACCAGCTCAATAAAAAAGGCTTTACCATGAGCTTTTTTAATTACGACAACTTCACCTACGCCGGCACCAACGTCATACCCGATAACAACCAACCAGGGCCGCTAAACCCCAGCGAACCGCTATACAATAGCATTCCGTTTGTTATCGCCGTGGGACAATCGCCGACGCTCTATAGCTATGGCTGCTTTCTCGATAATGTCTCGCAAAGCTATTTCAACATGGGCTCTAACGATTATTCCAATATGGATGGAAAATACTACTTTGGCGCGCTCTATGGCGAACTGGATTATTATTTATTGATCGGCGAAAACAGCCCCAATTACCAGAACAATCCTGTGCGCAGCGTACTGGATCAGTTTACACAATTAACAGGGCGCTCAGCCATGCCACCCATGTATGCATTCGGTTATCAGCAGGGTTGCTACGGCTATTACAACAAACAAAAATTAATGAACGTGGCGCAGGCATTTCGCGATGCACAAATCCCCATTGATGGTTTGCACATTGACGTGGATTTTCAAAACAATTATCGCACCTTTACCTACAGTCACAATAAATTCCCCGACCCCAAAAGCATGTTCGATACATTGCACAGCATGGGCTTTAAATGCAGCACCAATATTACCGGCATTATTAGCGCTAACCCACTGGATGAAAATGGCTCGCGCGATACCCCTTACAAAGCGCGCGACACCTTCGTAACCATCAGCGCTGATAATCAGATTATTGTTAAACCTGGTGTAGATGTTCCTTTTATTTACAACACGCGCGCCGACCAAGGTGAATCGCCCGATTTATTTATCGCCAACGAAAGTTATGGCCAAAATAATGGATTTAACCCCTACACCTATCCAACCCCTATGTTCCCTAACGGGCAAAATGATTTGGGAACCTACGGATTTTATTCGAACATGAGCAATCCGGAGGTACAGCAGTGGTGGGGCCAGCAATACGATGATTTATTGCAAATGGGTATGGATATGATCTGGCAAGATATGACAGATCCCGCCATCGTTGCCAACGGCGACAACAACACACCCGATAAAACCTTGCCACTGGATTTAATGACTTACGACAGGGTGACAAGCCAATACCAACCACAAGCCAAAATGCATAACACCTTTGCGATTAATCTGATCCAGGCAACCTACAACGGCCTCACCGCACTCAGGCAATCCGATAGCTACAAGGGCACGTACAATTATTTAAAACGCAATTTTATTATTGGTCGCGGTGCCTACTGTGGTGTGCATCGCTACGCAGGTGTATGGACAGGAGATTCTGCATCCAGTTGGGACTTTTTGAGTATTAATATCCCTGAGGTACTCAACTTTGGCCTGTCGGGCCAGGCGATTTCCGGTTGCGATATTGGCGGCTTTGCCAATGGTAGCGGTAGCGAGGGTGGCGGCGTTACCAATTACGAACTCTTCACACGCTGGATGACAGCGGGAGCATTTTTACCCTGGTATCGCAACCATTATGACGGCTACAGCAAAAGCTTTCAGGAGCCCTACAACTACGGTGAACCCGTACCCACCAATTGCCGCAAATATATAGAGCTACGCTATCGTTTGTTGCAATTATTTTACGATGCCATGTACACCAATACCCAAACAGGTTTGCCTGTAGCGCGCGCGATTTTTGTCAACGATCCCTTCGACAGCAATGTATACCAATATACCGACCAGCAATTTTTTATCGGTGACAATCTGTTGGTAGCACCTGTAACGACGCAAGCAGATCCATCCATTGTGCCCGCAGGAACCGTCACCAATCATCCCGTCTATTTACCGGCAGGAAGCCAATGGTATGTATTTTCTGACAACACCCAGCCATTAAGTGCGCCCACTTCAGGTGGCACGCTGCAAAGCTGGTATGTACCTTTAAACCTTGTGCCGCTTTATGTACGTGAAGGGGCGATTTTACCGCTGCGCGAATTGGAACAATACGTGGGGCAATTGGCCGTTAACCCAATTACGTTTAATATTTATCCGGGGAAGGACAGTAGCTATCAGTTATATCAGGATGACCATGTATCTGTGGCCAATGAACTTAACAAAGCCTACCGCACTACAATGATTAGCCACACAGGCATCAGCAATGGCCAGCTTTTGCGTGTGCAGCGTACCTATGACAATTTCACACCGGCGGAACCCTATTATTTTATCAGCCTCCTTGGCACGCAGTGTCCAAGCTCTGTAACCAGCAGCGGGCAGCAATGGCCAAACGTGGAGTCACCAGAAGCGCTGCAAAACTCAAGCGTGAATAGTTTTTATTACAACGCCTCAATTACCACTACCTTTATCAAGGTGTTTGATACACAGGCCGATATCAGCATTACCGCACTTTTTTAACGCTTCAGATTCACCTTCGAGCGAACTCCGTTTGGAGTTCGCTTTTTTATTGCCAAATAAACCTGCAAATATTTCTCCTGTGAAACTCTTTTCATCGATCAATCACTAAACAAATTTTTACATTCATCGCCCTTAATCTCATCGCTTAGCCTACTGCTTATCATTTGTACTCCTGCTTATACTTGAGCGCTGCACGAGCTGTGAGAGAGATAATAACTATTTGCCGGCAAACCTTTAGCTGGTACTAAAGAGTAAAAGTAGGAAGCTCGCGCAGATAACGGCATTCGCCTTTTGTTGGGCAGTCTTAAGTGCTTTGCCACCAACAACATCCTACGAAGAGTATTTAATAATGAATAACACAAGCTCTAATGTTGCACCTGCGTTTTCCTTTACCTTTAAATCATTGGCTGTAGCCGTTGCCTTAGCGCTACCTATCGCAGCACAAGCGGTTCCGGCAATTTCCACTAGCGGTAATAAAGTGCTGTTTGGTGGTCAGCCGGGTAGCGTTGCCGGTAATAGTTATTTCTGGAGTAACACTGGCTGGGAAAGCGAAAAATTTTATAACGCGCAATCTGTTGCATGGTTAAAAAGCGATTGGAAAACCACACTCGTGCGCGCCGCTATGGGTGTGGATGACAAAGGTGGATATCTCACCGATACCTCCAACAAAACTCGCGTGACAACCCTGGTCGATGCCGCCATCGCCAATGATATGTACGTCATTATCGATTGGCACAGCCATCACGCTGAGCAGTACCAATCGCAGTCCATCGCTTTTTTTAAAGAGATGGCCACCAAATATGGCAATACTAACAATGTGATTTACGAAATTTATAACGAGCCACTGCAGGTGTCCTGGAGCGGTGTCATCAAGCCTTACGCGCAAGCCGTAATAGCGGCGATTCGCGCAATTGATCCGGACAACTTAATTATTGTAGGCACACCCACCTGGTCGCAGGATGTGGATGCGGCCGCTAATGATCCCATCACCGGTTACGCCAATATTGCTTACACACTTCACTTTTACGCTGGCACCCACGGCCAATGGTTGCGCGACAAAGCCAGCAATGCGCTCAATCGCGGCATTCCGTTATTTGTAACGGAATGGGGCACAGTAAATGCCGATGGAGATGGCGGCGTCGCCAACAGCGAAACCAATGCCTGGGTCAGTTTTATGAAGGCGAATAATTTGAGCAACGCCAACTGGGCACTCAATGATAAAGCCGAAGGTGCATCTGCTTTAGTTACCGGTGCGAGCGGCACAGGTGGATGGACAAACAATCAATTAACGGCATCTGGCGCACTGGTAAAAAGCATCATCCTCGGCTGGCCCGCACTCAACAATACAGCGACTAGCTCGAGCCGGTCATCGTCATCGGTAGCCACTACATCATCTGCTGTTGCAACGACCAGCAGCCGCTCTTCATCAAGCGTTGCTACAAGCCGCTCCTCTTCATCGAGCAGCACAAGCTCCAGCGCAACGGGCGGAAAATCCTGTCAGCAAATTATCAGCAACGAATGGAACAATGGTTATACAGGTGCGATTCGCATCACCAATAATAAAACCACAGCAATTACCAGCTGGAATGTAACCTGGACTTACAGCGATGGAACAAAACTGACCAACAGTTGGAATGCCACTGTGACAGGGAGCAATCCCTACACAGCGACCAATCTCTCCTGGAATGGAGCTATTCAACCCGGGCAATATGTAGATATTGGATTTCAGGCTACGAAAGGCGGCAGCACTGTGAATGTGCCGACGTTTAGTGGAAGTGCGTGCAATTAATTTGCTGAAAAGTAAAACCCGGCCTGGCGCCGGGTTTTACTCACTACTACCCGAGCTTCTCTTTTAATCTTTCCAGTCCTGATTTACTCACGCCCAAACTAACACCATTTTTAAGAATTACTTCATCTTTCGGTGAGCGAACCAACTTATCCAAATACTTCAGGTTAATCAAAATGGACCTGTGAATGCGTACAAACTCAGCCGGGTTTAATTGCTTTTCCAATTCACTTAGCGTTTGGGTTTTTAACAGTGACGTATTTTGATAGTGGATTTGAATGTAATCATCCTCAGCTTGCACATGAGTAATTTCCCGCACTGGAACCACATAGGTTTGGCCGCGATCTTTTATGGTTAGCCGCTCCAGATACAAGTGCTTTTCTGACAATAGATTAGGAATTGCCGAATCAGCCGTTGTGATTTGCAATCTGGCTTTGGCAATAGCCTTGTCGAAGCGCTCTTGCGAGTAGGGTTTTAATAAATAATCTAGGGCATTTTTATCGAAAGCAGCAACGGCATATTCGTCATAGGCAGTGGAAAAAATAACGCCCTGCTGGCGTCCGGTTTGTGCAAGCACTTCAAGGCCGTTGAGGCGAGGCATCTGCATATCCAGAAAGACCAGATCTGGCTGCTTCTCTAAAATAACATTAACAGCGTCAGCACCGTTTTCACATTCACCAATAATCTCGATGTCTTTATGAGAACTTAAATATTCACGAATCAGGCAGCGCGCCAGGTATTCATCATCCACAATCAGGCACGTCAGTGTAGTTGTTGTCATTATTGAACCCTGTCAGAGAGTGGGAATATAAGTTCAACCTGAAAACGCGTTTCGGTTTTTGTCCAACCACAGTAGGCTTCGTCGCCGTAAAGCAATGCCAGGCGTGAGCGTAGATTTTCCAAGCCGGTTTGGGTGCCTTCCGGTTTTTGCCGCGAGGATTTTTCATCGGCAATATCGTTGGCAACCAATAAGTAAAGCTTATTGCGCTGCACATCCACTTTGAGTGTTATGGGTGCAGCATGGGTCAATTGACTGACACCGTGTTTGATAGCGTTTTCCAGCAGCGGCTGCAAACACAGGGGAGGAATCTGGTGGTTGAGATTTTCGGGTTTGCATTCGATATCCAGTTTTAATTTATCACCATAGCGAATCGCTTCTACCGCAATAAAATGTTTGCAAATCGCGATCTCCCTGTCGAGCGATATCAAAGGCAGATCCGAAACCGTCAGCGACTCACGATAAAACTGTGAGAGCTCAATCACCATAGCGCGCGCTTTTTCGGCGTTAAAACTCGTAAGAGCACTAATCGAATTTAAACTATTAAACAAAAAGTGGGGATTGATTTGCGCACGCAGTGCTTTTAATTCGGCATGCTTGGCCCACAACTCTTTCGCCGCCTCGCGCTGCTCAACGCCGCGCAAGGCGTAGGCAGAAATAAGTGCATCGTAAATTACTAACGAAAACGCATAGACAAGTGCACCTATGAAAAATACTGGCAGTAAAATTCCCGGGGTATTCGCCACAACAGATCCATGAAGATCCATGGCATCCAACGCCATTGCCAACAGTTTATACACCAGCACATAAGCACAGCCCGAAAACAGCGAACCGCCCACTACCAATAAAAATGCCACAGAAAAACGGCGTTGGGTAAGTCGGCAAATGCTGCTGACAAAATAAGCCGATGTTGAGGCAATACCCAAGACCAGGGTGTTCAGGATATTCAACCTGACAGTGTCGATTAAATCCGTTTGGTACATCATTGACAATAAAACACCGAGCAGCCCACCGAGGGCTGCCCATGATCCGTAGGCAATCAGTATTTGCCTGGGTGTTTTAAAAAAAGGATTCACTCGTTGCACATTCCTTAATTTTTAATTTCTATACCGCCCATGATGGCTGTACCTGTTACGACCAGACGTTTGGTGGCGTTTACAGCAGGCATACTTTTATCCTGCGCACCGCCCATAAAGCAACCTATCTGGTTTACCACAATCCATTCGCGCGGCACCTTTAAAACTACACCTCCCATCACGGCTGTAATATCCAGCACTGCCTGGTCGATAATATTGGCCTGGCGAAAATCGAGTTCGGCGCCGCCCATAATGGCAGTGATGTCACCAAAGCGGAAATCCTTGGAGGTGATTTTATTTTCACTACCACCGAGAATCGCTGTAATGTCCAGATGATCGTCAGAGCTACTCTTCTGGCTGGCCCACTCGCCGAATTTTGTACCCGCCTTCTGCTTGTCAAAGAAAACAATTTTTACACCTATGGCAATAAGAATAGCGGGCCACCAGTCATGAATTTGAAAGTGGATAATTCCCATGTTATCCAACGTCATCAGGCTGCCGAGCGCAATAAAGAGTACGGGCCAGAGGCGCTGTTTACCAGTGCTGGATTGTCTTAATTTCAGCACGCCAAACAGGATGAAAACTATCGGCCAAAAGTGCAGCACATTGCGCATATAAAACAGATTCAGGTTATCCACCAGGGCTAGCACACCTAGTATCAAGATGAACAGGCCGAGGAATAATTGCCCTTCCGATCTTTGCTTCATGAAATTCACCTTATTCACCTTTGGATTTGTCGGAGGGAGTTTTAAACAATGATTTCACCACTATTCCCAAACCCAACACAATTAATATCAATGGCCAACTGTTAGCCGGCGTAATTCCCCAGGTACCAGAGAAAGCAACATAAAACCAGGCAGCTAACACCAGCTTGGAAAGCCCTTCAAATATTTTGTGGGGGCGTTTAAATTGCACCAACTCCACCAACCCCATCACGGCAAACGCGGTCGCCGGGAACATGTACCACTGCCACTCGAACTGAATCAGGTTCAGTTTAATGGCCAAAAAAATAATACCCACCACAATAAACGCCATGCCTGTCTCTACATGACCCTTACATTTACGATACTGACGATTGATAACTGGCTGCATAAATGCTCCCTGGTAAAAGGTTAATGATTAACGACAGGGTTAGAGTAAAACAGCACGTTAGGGAATACACCCAGATATCGGTGAGTAGCGATTTATGGTCGGTGAATGGCGGTTAGACCCTGTCACGCCCCAAGCGTAGCGCGGGTTAGCCAAAGGCGTAACCCGCGAACCGGGCTCTATTTAAAATGTGGCTGCGGTGCTGTATTGGAAACTATTTTTAATGCATCGGGGGTATATTTTGTTGGGATGGGTCACGCATATCACGCAACCCATCCCAACGTTATGCCTGCAAGACAATCACAAGCGAAGCTCAGGATTTCCTCAAAGCGTCCACCCCATCATGGGACAACGCATCGTGGTTTGCGAGCCATCGGGCCGTATCGACGGAAAATGTTTCGCATCATTGGATGCCTCAACGGCTACCACGTTTGTCGCTGTGGCGGGTGCATACCAGACAGTGCAGCTGCCTATACAGGTGAAATCAGTACAGGCGGTACCTGTATCTTTAACAAAGGCGATGGTGCGACTGTCGGGAGACCAGAAAGCATCTGAAATAATTCCGTTATCGGTATAACGTTTCATATCAGACCCATCGATATTCATGATCCACAAATCGACAGAATTAACCGAACCTGTATCGCGCAGCTCGGCAAGCTGAACCAATGCTTTGGTTCCGTCCGGGCTGACGTAAACATCTTGTGGAACTCGCCCGCCAGGCCAGGCAACAGTAGCAAGAAGTTGCTCCTCACCACCGATAACAATTTTGCTGATAGCACCTGAAGATCTCACTCGCAGCAATGAACCATCGGGCATCCAGGATACCGATGGTGCCAAATCACTTTGCTCGGTGGCGTAGAGTATTTTTTGCGTAGCAAGATCCCATACTACAACGGCCCGCGGTGCAAAAATCGTTTCACCCCAATAAGCTTTAATTTGATTATTTCCCAGGGGCGATGGCACCGCATGACCAACATAACCATCGGACACCAAATCCATTAAAACAGTTTTATCGCTCGTCCTGCGCACCACTAAACGCGTGGTGTCCTGATCGCCACTTTCCGGGTTGTAATCTGTGCGAATAAAACGGCTGCCATCAAGCCAGGGCACGCCCCACTGTTCATCGAGAACTGTGGTGGTGATACCTGTATTTGGGTCCATAAAGAAGGTGCCTTCCGGTGTATCAAGATCGCTAAACGAATGCCAGATGTGTCCCACAAGCGCAGCGGGTAAATTACTGGATGATGAGCGAGAACTGCTCATCGGAGACGATGAACCGGTGGTGCTCGACGAAGAGGTGCTAACAGGCTGAATGGACGATTGGGAGCTATTGGTGACTGATTGGGAACTGCTGGTCACTGGCGGTGGTGGATTGTTGCCAACATCGTTTTTACTTCCACCTCCTCCGCCACCGCAAGCGGTTAACGAAATAATAAACAACAGGCAGGGGATTTTCTTAAAGCAGGTATAGAACTCCATAACATAACTCCTTTGTTGGGGGTTGCTGGAGTCTATCGGAATGGGGATTCGATAAGGCGGGTCAGTTTTTATTCTTGCAAGCGAAATCACTAAATTAAAATGGGAAATATTTATTTTAATGCCATGGCCGTTTCGCTTGATTTTATTTTGAAAATTTTATTCCCCAAGCTCCAACCAATAACGTAGGTTGGTGGTAAGGCTTGCGAAAGCAAGCTGCACCCCAACATTTTCCCCCACCTTAAGATACTCAAAATCTGCAAGTCCGAATTGTTGGGGTGCGCTACGCTTACCGCCAACCTACGCACCACCTAACCAACCCACCTAGCTGCAGCTCATATACTTTTATAGAGAGTCGGATCACTCATCGGAATACCATTAATTCTCCTAACTAAATTTTTCGGATCTTCGTCAAAACCAAATGAACGCCAAAATGACTCTGCCTCTGAATTTATGCATTTCAGTTTTATACTTTTTATTGCTGTTTGGCTTACCCAATTTAAAAAAGAATTAACTAGAAAAGTTCCAACTCCTTTATTTCGATAGACCACCTCAACTGACAATATATTGAGAATCAACTCAAGTGACTCTCTAGATCCGAACCAAGCCAAAAAACCTACTGCTCGGCCATCTACCTCTGCAACGAATAATGAGCTTTTTTCACGGGATTCAAAAATAACACCTATGTTATTAATAAATCCACACCCAGTATCTCCTGCCTCAAGGTGAAGCCATTCACGTATATTTTCTAAGTGCTGATCATTAGGTTGAGTGATAAGTTTCATGGTTTTTTCGCTTGACTAATTGGCTTCGCCTAATACTACCCCAACTGTCACAAAACCAACACATTCCTCCTGTTTAATATTCCATTGGCAACCACCAACCGCTCCCGCCGTTGGTGAAAGGACAACTCACTTTATTTATTGATTGCGCATGGCAGCCATTAAAGTTTTGCATTTTGTGACCGGGGGATTTTCCGGGTCGACTTCTGTCGCTGTGGAGCTGGTGAAGGCTGGCTTGGCGAATCCGCAATTTGACAGTCTGCTGGTGTTGCGGCGAAAGAAGTCGAAACACGATGAGAAGATTCAGAAACTGCGCGACCAAGGTGTTCCGCTTGAAGTGGTGCCCGGGTGGAATAGCCTGGCGACGATTTTTGCGTTGGTGAAAATTTGCCGGAGCTACCAGCCGGACATTATTGTCTGCCACGGTTTTAGCGATCACCTTTGGGGACGCTATGCAGGTTTGATTGCGGGCGTGCCCCATATGGTTCATGTGGAGCACAACTCGCGCGAGCGCTACACGCCCTGGCGCTTGCTGCAGGCGCGCTGGCTGGCGAAATATACCGATAGCATTGTGGGCTGCTCCGAAGGTGTGCGGCAGGCATTGGTTAAGCTGGGCTTTTCCGAGCAGAAAACTATCACTATTAATAACGGTATTAATACAGCGCCTTATCAGGGTAACCCTCTGCCTTTGACAGAGCGAACGCCCGGTATCGTGATGACCGCGCGCTTTGCCAAGCAAAAAGATCACCTCACGCTGATTAAAGCGGTTGCGCTCTTGCGCGATAAAAAATTCTTTCCACCGGTTTATCTCGCCGGTGCCGGCAGCAAAAAGCATATGAAAAAAGCCAAAGCCCTGGCGAGGGATTTGCTGCTCAGCAACCAGATTAAATTCCTCGGCCACTGCGACAAAGTACCGGAGTTGTTGCAGCAAAATACCATCTGCACATTAGCGACCCATTATGAAGGTATGCCATTGGCCTTGTGCGAAGGTATGGCCGCCGGTTGCGTGATAGTTGCATCGGAAGTGGTGGGAGTTAAAGAGATGATCACCCACAGCAAAGATGGATTTTTGGTAACACCTGGCTCACCTGAATCACTCGCGCGCGGATTGGAAATGGCGTTAACACATCCGCTGCTGACACAAAAAATGGCGAGCCGTGCACGCGAGCGCGCCCTGCGCCATTTGAGTGTGAGCAATATGGTAAACCAATACGAGCAACTGTTTTTAGCGCTGGTAACTGAGCACGAGTTGCTGCCGCGCGAATCCCTGTTTTATTAAGGCTGGCAACTATGGGACATGGATACTGGCTGAGCATATTAATCCCCGTTTACAACGTGGCGCCCTGGCTGCACGCCTGCCTCAATTCTGTGTGCAGCCAGGCAGATGCGGGGGTGGAAATTATTGTGCTGGACGATTGCTCCACCGATGACTCCCGCGCATTGCTGGACGATTTTATTCGCCAATCGCCCGTGCCTATCAAATTATTACAGCACTCGCACAACCAGGGTTTGAGCGCTGCGCGCAATAGTATGCTGGATGTTGCCAGCGGTACCTATGTATGGTTTCTGGATTCGGATGATCTGTTGGAAGATGGCGCTATCGCGCGTTTACTGCGGATTGTGGCTCACGACTCGCCCGATTTAGTGATGTGCGATTTTCGCGTATTGCGCGAACAACAAACCTTTAAGCATCGCTGGCGCGGTGAAAATCATCGCAAGGCATTTGTGGGCAAAGAGAAAAGTCTGGAGCGCAATCCGGCTGATTTATTTTACGGCCTTTATAAAAAAGGCGAGCTGCATATCTGGTCAAAAATCGCCAAGCGCGCACTCTGGGGCAATGACCTTCGCTTTCCGGTAGGCCGTTATATGGAAGATATGACAACTACGCCGCGCCTGGCATTGCGAGCGAAAACCTGGTGGTACGAACCTGCTGTCTGGATAGCCTATCGCCAGCGCGCCGGCAGCATTCTCTCCACCCCCAGCATGAAAAAAATTATCGATTCCGCCAACGGCAGCGAAGGGGTGTTAGCTGATTGGCTGGCGACGTATCCGCAATTACCTTCGCGTTCGCGCCTTGCCTTTAGCCATTACTGCGCACGCACCCACTACTCCACATTGCGCGATTTAAAACGGCTGGATGCGAGCGCTTATGCCAAAGAAAAAACCGAATATCGCACACGCTTATTCAACAATATCCACTGGGGCCGGTCGCAACTGTGTTGGGAGTACGGTCGCCGGGGCTTGGCGTCGCGCCTGCTGCGTTTTCTAGCAAATTATTAAGCTGTAGCCACTGCCGTTGTAGAGAAAGTTATGACCACGCAAAAAATCCTGATCTGCATGAAATGGGGCGACAAGTTTGGCCCCGAATATGTGAACCGCTTGTACGCCATGGCGCGTCGCAATATCACCGGCGATTTTCGTCTGGTGTGTTTTACCGATAAAACTGAAGGCCTGCGCCCTGAAGTGGAAACCCGCGATTTGCCAGTGCTCGGCTGCGAGCATCCGAAAAACACGATTGGCAAATGGCCTAAGGTGGCGCTTTGGGGCGCGGAGTTGGGCGGCTTGAGCGGCCCGGTTTTGTTTGTGGATCTGGATTCGGTCATCATCAATAACATAGACGACTACTTTACCTTTGGTTCGCCCGATGACGTGATTCTTGCGCGCAACTGGGCAAAGCCGTTTTCGGGTATGGGGCAGACCTCTGTGTTCCGTTTTCCGGTGGGCAAGAATCACCACATTCTGGATAACTTTCGCCAGAACGCCCAAGCCATTGCCGATAAACATCACTTCGAGCAGCACTACATCACGCGCTCAGTAAAAGGCGGCATTAAATTCTGGCCGGAGCATTGGACGCGACACTTCCGCCTGCATTGTTTGCCGGTGTTTCCGCTGCGCTACTTTGTGCCGGCGGGATTTCCCAAACGCGCCAAGCTGGTGACCTTTCCCGGCGGCCCCAACCCCAGCGATATAATTCTCGGGCGTTGGGATGAGGACCTTCATCCTTTCCTCACCCCCAGCCAGCATCTGGCGCAGGCGATGGATATGCAGAAGCCGTTGAAAGCGCGCTGGAAACATGTGAAGCGGTATGTGAAGCCTTGCGAATGGGTTGGGGAGCATTGGCGGGAATAACTTTTTGGAGATGTAACGGCGCTGGATTCCCTACGGGAATGACGATTTTATTTTTGCCTTTTGTGTTAACACACTTTGTAAGCATGTTTATTCGCAGGAATATATTTTGAAGGGAGTCGTCATCCTGGCCGGCCGCCCCCGCAGGGGATCCAGCGCCTTTGCCAAGTCTTAATTCCTGTAAGAATTATTAAAAAAACAACAATCACTTCCCACCAAATAACAAGCTGGCACTCTCCCACTTTGCTGTATTACGCAAACTGGCCCACGGATAAACGCCTTGGCCCTTAAGACCTCACTATCTCGCCCTGTAGATTTTCACCAATAAAATCAGTCATTTTGGCGCATTCAATTTTGTGTTGGAGCGCGAATAATCCGTTCCATTTCAAACGCAATCCAGCTCGTTTTCTCGGGCCTCCCTATCGCACCTCCCACTTTGCAAATCGACCTGAAGTGGGTGGTCTCCCCGCTACTGTCATCGCGATACTGATCATCGCTTGCCACTGCAAAACCAACTGGCAAGTCATTGACGGGCGCAAGCTCGCTGCAAGCGCCCAGTACCTCAACGATAATAATTTGGGACAACATAATGAATAAGACCCTCTCAAATGCCATGCACCTGCGCCTGGCGAAAACACTAACACTCACCACGTCACTGATTACTTGCCTCGGTTTGGCGAGCGCGGCTGATGCCGTTCAGCCACTCTCCGTTAACGGCAACAAAATCCTCGCTGGCGGCGCCCCCGCCAGTTTTGCGGGCAATAGCCTTTTCTGGAGCAACAACGGCTGGGGTGGTGAAAAGTATTACACCGCCGGCACTGTGGGTTGGCTCAAGTCCGATTGGAAATCCAACCTGGTGCGCGCGGCCATGGGCGTGGATGAAGGCGGTGGTTATCTGCAAGATCCCGTCAGCAACAAGAATCGAGTGAAGGCCGTGGTAGATGCGGCCATTGCCAATGATATGTACGTGATCATTGACTGGCACAGCCACCACGCCGAGCAGTACCAAAGCCAATCCATCGCCTTCTTCCAGGAAATGGCGCGCACCTATGGCAACACCAACAACGTGATTTATGAGGTGTACAACGAGCCGCTGGATACCGCCTCTTGGAGCGGCACCATCAAGCCCTATGCGCAGTCGGTGGTAAATGCGATTCGTGCAATAGACCCGGACAACCTGATTATTGTGGGCACCCGCACCTGGTCACAGCGCGTGGATGAAGCTGCCAATGATCCCATCAGCGGAAACAACGTTGCTTACACCCTGCACTTTTACGCCGGCTCCCACGGCCAGTACCTGCGCGACATAGCGCAAACTGCGCTCAATAAGAACGCCGCTATTTTTGTGACTGAATGGGGCTCAGTCGATGCATCTGGCGATGGCGCTGTGAACTACAGCGAAACCAATGCCTGGGTCGACTTTATGAAGAAGAACAACATCAGCAACGCCAACTGGGCGCTGAATGATAAAGCCGAAGGCTCCAGTGCCCTGACATCCGGCGCCAGCGGCAATGGCGGTTGGACTAATAACCAATTGACCGCATCAGGTGCCTTTGCGAAGGACATTATTTCCAATTGGGGCGGAGGCGTTACTCCACCCGTTAGCTGCTCGGAAGTAGCATTGCCAGGCACCATCCAGGCCGAAGCCTTCTGCTCAATGAGTGGCGTACAAACCGAAACCACCACCGATGCTGGCGGCGGCCAGAACGTGGGTTACATAGATACGGGCGATTGGATGAGCTACTCCATCAACGTGCCTGCCAGCGGCAGTTACACCGTCAGCTACCGCGTTGCCAGCGGTGCGAGCGGCGGGACTATCCAGTTGGAGCAACAAGGTGGTTCACCGGTATTCGGTACTGTAAATGTTCCAGCTACCGGCGGCTGGCAGACCTGGACTACCGTCTCCCACAAAGTACAGCTGAGCGCCGGCAAGCAAAATATCGCCCTGGCGGCCAAGGCCGGCGGCTTTAACATCAACTGGATTAAAGTCGAGAGCGACGGCTCTTCCAGCTCAAGTTCATCAAGCTCCAGTTCATCAGGCACTGAGTTGGCCACCGTGCAGGCCGAGAGCTATCGCATCATGAGCGGTGTTCAAACCGAAGCTACCAGTGACACCGGCGGCGGCTTGAACGTTGGTTACATAGATACTGGCGATTGGATGTCTTACGACAACACCAGCATCAACGTGCCTGCCACTGGCAGCTACACAGTGGAATTCCGTGTAGCCAGCGCTGTAGGCGGTGGTTACCTGAGCCTCGAGGAAGCCGGCGGTGTGCCCTCTTACACCACAGTTGCCATCCCCAACAGCGGCGGCTGGCAAAACTGGACGACCGTCCGCGCCACTATCACCCTGACGGCTGGCGTCCACAAGTTCGGCATTAAAGCGAACACCGGTGGTTGGAACATCAACTGGTTCCGCATCAGCAAACTCTAACCCAAGCTAGTGCAACACGGGGACAAGGATGTCCTTCACCGCACAAGGAGGTTCTTCTCTACATAAAAAAACAGGCGGAAAGCCTGACACAACCACCTCACCGGACCACCACAACATGAATAACGACACTACAGCAAGCACTTCGCTATCAAAACGTCTTTTATGGTCAGCTGCCTGGCTACTGGTCTGCTTTGGACTGGCAATGATGTCCCAGGCACAAACGATAACCCCCGCCGGCAACCGCGTCCTCACCGGAGCCTTTGTTGACCGCGACTGGTCCGATGCCAACCCCTGCGGCGATAAAGTTACCCTGAACGAGGAGTGGAATGACAACAAGCAGTGGTACGGTAATGTGTACCCCTATTTTGGCAAAATCTTCCCCGAAATTTTTCGTCCCGACGGCAGCAAAAATTGGTACGGCAATTGGCAGGCCGAGATAGCCCATATCAAATCCCAGGGGCGAGTTCCCTACATCAACCTGGAATTTCACGGCGAGCTGCAGCGCCACGACAACGCCGAATGCTGGCATTTGGGCGGCACGGGTAGCGGTGGTAATGACCGGGTTACCCACAACATCATCAAGGAAATCCTGGACGGCAAGCACAACGATATCATCGACAATATCGCCTGGGGTTTGAAGGGCGAAGGCGTCCCCGTCTTGATCGACCTTTTCCACGAGGCCAACGGCGGTTGGTATGACTGGTCTCCTTGCAAACATACCGGCGAAAGCTGGGCGCGCTTCCGCTCCGCCTACCAATATGTGGTCAACCGCTTCCGCGCTGTTGGCGCCACCAACGTCAAGTTTGGCCAATCTGTGTGGCCCTCTTCCGGCTGCTGGACCGATGCCGGCCCCTGGGGTACAGGCGCAATAGTCGCGGACATGTATGTACCCGGCTATATGGACTGGATAGGTATTGATATCTACGGCAGTGGCGCAACGGGTGTATTTACCGATCTGTTAGACCCTTGGTACCCATCCCTGGCGGGCACCGGCTTGCCCATCGTTATCGGCGAAATGGCTGTTTCTCCCGGCCCTAACAAAGCCAACTGGATGACCAGCTTCGCTAATGCGTTAACCAGTGGACGCTACCCCGCCGTCAAAGCCTTTAACTGGTTTGATATCAACAAACCTGGGGAGGCAGATTGGCGAATCAGCGAAGGCGGCAACGGCCCACTGTTCGACAGCCTTATGTCTCACCCCGCCTTTGTCGGCAGCTTTGGTACCTACCAACTCAAGAGCAAAGCAAACGGCCAGTGTTTGGACATCACCAATAGCTCCACCGCCGATTCGGCCAAGGTGCAAACCTATGCCTGTAATGGCTCCGCCGCGCAAACCTTTACGTTTACGGATCTGGGTAACTACGCGATGGAGCTGCGCGCGCTCAACAGCGGCAAATGTGTAGACGTCGCGGGCGGCAGCACTGCCGATGGTGCGCAAGTTCAACAGTACTCATGCAATGCCAGCGCTGCGCAAATATGGAAAATGCGTGTCATCGATTGGGCCACCCTGGAGATCGAACTCACCGCCACTAACTCTAACAAATGCCTGGATGTAGACACAGGGACAGCACCCAAGGTCCAGCAGTGGTGGTGCAACTCGGGGGTATCCCAACGCTTTTTCCTGGGCAGATTTACCACCGGTTCGAGCAGCTCGGCCTCATCCAGCTCAAGCTCATCCAGCAGCACAGCGCCTTTAGCGACGGTACAAGCCGAAAGCTACGGCTATATGAGCGGTGTGCAGACGGAAACCACCAGCGATACAGGCGGCGGCTTGAATGTAGCTTATATAGATACCGGCGATTGGATGGCCTACGACAACACCAGCATCAACGTACCTACCACTGGCAGCTACACAGTGGAGTTCCGCGTTGCCAGCGCCACAGGTGGCGGTTACCTGAGCTTCGAAGAAGCCGGCGGTGTGCCCTCTTACGCTACAGTCGCCATCCCCAACACCGGCGGCTGGCAAAACTGGACGACCGTCCGCGCCACCATCACCTTGACCGCTGGCGTACATAAGTTCGGCATCAAGGCGAATACAGGTGGCTGGAATCTGAATTGGTTTCGAATCACTAGGTTGTAAGAGGTTGGCGTGGTGTTGGTTAAATGGATTGGACTTTTTGTTAAGTCCACCGGGGCAAGGAAAGCCTCATTTAAAAGGGAGTCGTCATCCTCGCGCAGCGGGGATCCAGTTCTTGCTTTCGTTTTTTCTCTTTAGATATTTATAAATGACAGCATCTCTACAACTGGAGCCTAACCCAAGCTTCAGCCTGTTTTTTATCATCAATGCCCAGCCATTGAGAATATAGAGGCACCGCCCTTCCAGCATTTTCCCCGCCTAATTTTTTTCTGAAAGTACGAATAAAATCATCAGCAAGTTCCTTGCTCATCCCTTCCTGAATTAACAACTCTTTAAGATGCCCCCAAGCTCCACCTGAGTCTGCACATGCCTTAATTTTCGCTTTAGTATCCATAGTATCCCCTCATACAATTGTTATCGCCATGTTTGCATTGTATTTCACATCCCACCTCACCCGACCAATCCCCCTGCGAGGAACCTAACAATAAAAAAAGCGATGACAAGCAAAGGAAAGTAAGTTGCCAGCTGAGCGAAATAAATACGCATTCCCAAGCAGGAGCTTGGGAACGAGCAAAAGCAAGAACTGGATCCCCGGCTATGCGGGGGCGCCTAGCCCGAGGATGACGACTCCCTTCTTAAATTAATAGAGTTAAGTGCTACCCTCTTCCAAGCTCACGCCCCGCCCTAAACCTGCTCGGCGTAACCCCCGCCACCCGTTTAAAAAATCTGTGAAACGCCGACTGGCTGTTAAAACCTGCTTTGAAGGCAATCGCCAATATGGTTTCTTCCTCTTCCTCCCGCAATAAACGCTTGGCCTCTTCCACCCTATAGCGATTAACAAACTCAAAAAAGTTGGAGTTGTAGTGGCTATTGATAATGTTGGAGACCTCGCGGGAACGTAGACCTATCTGGGTGGCAAAGCCATCCAGGGTGAGCTGGCTATCGAGATAGAGTTTCTGTTCGACCATGCCGCGCTCTATAGCGGCGAGCTTGTTGGACGATGGCGTAGCCAACGCAGGCTCGTTGTTGGTCTGGCCCGGCTGATTGGCCTGACTGCCCAGCAGTTGGCGTGTGTTCATCAGCCCGAAAACAAACAGCGTATTCACCAGCAGCACGGTGAAATAATTGTTGAGCGTGCCCAGCAGGTCGTTCATGTCGCCGCTGATGTACCCACCCAAAAAATAAGCAATGAAGGACCAGAGCCAATGAATAAAAAAGCCGCCCAGCACTATGTCGGCGGCGCGCAGCTCGCGGGTGGATATACTGGAAAAGAACTGGCGCATTTGCTGGCGCAGCCGATACTCAGCACGAAAACAGGCAAGTACGTAAATGAGCGGCAAGCATTTGAATAAAGCCCAGACAAATTTGACGGCACCGCGCTTAATAGGTGTCAGCTCAGGCCACAGCCAGGGCAACCAGTCGCGCAAACTGATATCCACGCCGAGAATCACCCCCACAGCCACCAGAGCCGGCACCAGATGCATGGCATTGCGCCAGCGCCAAAGGTCCAGGGGTTGCGACAGGGAGCGAAGGTAAAAATAGAGCACCGGCCCTTGTAACAACAGGCATCCTGAAAGCAACAAAGGCATCCAGGGGGTCAGGGCGATAGGCAGCGTTTGCAGGTAGCTGTTCCAGATCACCAGGGTACTGGCGAGCATGCCGGTCACTAATATAAAGAAGAGTGCAAGCAAGCGCCGGGGTTGCGGCTGGCGGCCGGGAAAGGCGGCAAAGAAAGCAGCCAGGAAAAGGGTTTCCACCGAGGTGATAATCAAGATCACCTCGTGCAGGTTGAGGAAATGATTGTTCATGTTTGACCCGGATGTGCCGTTAGCCCACTCGTCAGGGAGCGGTTGTTAGTTTTTATTCTACTGGGGCTTTTAGGATAGCCACTCTGATAATAGCCCTATTGAAACCCGATTGGCAGCCAATTACCAGTGCCTCCGCAAACCCTGACCACCAAATGCTTTAAGCGCCAAAAAATTGGCCATTTTCCCCTCCCACTTTTTACCAAACCTACGCCATTGCTGGCTTTCCAACAGGCTAGACCGGTTTAAGTAGCCTTCTCGCTCGCCTCCCACTTTCAACAAAACATAAGTGATTCTTCCCAATTTTGCCCAATGGCATAACAAGGAGGATGGTTTGAGGCGCCGGTGAAATTATGTTCACCAGAGGCTACGACCTCCGACGACGACAAAAACAACTAGCGGTACCCGCCGCAAGGTGGTCCCCCAACCAGGACACCTTGCGGCAACTCTAAAAAAGACAGAACCAAAACAATAACGACAGAGAGATCCCAATGAATACTCCAGCCAGTTTCGGTCAATTGCCCATTGCTTTTTGCCTGCGCCTTTCCCAGCGCGGGTCCTAGCCTTTGACCCACCGGCAGCGCTCCCCGGCGCTGTCCGGATTTTTCTTCGGCCAAGAAGTGGCCCAGACCAGATCAGACCACACTCACAACAACACACAATAAGATCGGGATAACACCATGAAGAATGCACCACGTATATTAAAAAGCCGCCTGGCGTTGGCCGTGGCAATGGCAACCCTGGCGCAAACCGCCGCCGCCGTTGATTACAACGATGCCTACTGGGCCAACCCCAATACCAACAGCGATTTCGTTGACCAGTTCAGCGGCAACAGCATCAACCGCACCAAGTGGAAAGTGGAATCCAATATCTTCGTTAACGGCGAAGACCAGGATTACCAGGACGTAGAATACCCAGCCGCCGACTGGACTGTACGCTCAGGCCAGGACGATGCCGGCGCAATGGACGGTAAAGCCTTGAACCTCAAGGCCCGCTACATGGATGGCCAAGTGCAGGATTACTACGGCGGTGTTGCCAACCAGGGCAAACCCCTGCTGATCCGCTCTGGCCGTATCGAATCGCAAATTGCCGATGACTCCACTTTTGTGTACGGCAAGTTTGAAGCGCGTATCAAGATGCCGCCCGCGCGCAACGCCGAATTTCCGGCCTGGTGGCTGCTGGGTAACTTCCCGGATGTGGGTTGGACCGCGTGCCAGGAATTGGACATCATAGAATTCACCGGCGCCAACGCCACCAAAGCCCCGCAAACCCACTGGTCTGCGCCCTATGCCATCTACGGCGGCAATCCCAATAACACCACTTACGCACAACTGGGCGTTAACCCCAGCGACCAGTACGTGACCTACGGTGTGATCAAAACCCCGGATTCGGCCGACTTCTATATCAACGGCGTGAAGACTTACAGCTTCAACCGCAGCAACATCGGTGAGCAACAGCCATGGCCTTATGTATCGCCCATGCGCATGATCCTCAACCACGCCATCACCCACGTTGAATGGCCGGATGTAGGCAACTACAACAAGCTCTCTGCCGACCCGAACGTGGCCAACAAAACCGGTTGGACCACCGTGCAAAACGGCGTGACCATGTACGAATACCTGGACGCCGCCGCCATGAACGCCAATATTGGCCGCGCCGGTACTGACTTCCTGGTCGACTACGTGGCCCACTGGCCGCTGCCCGCCAGCGAACCCACACAAAAATACGTGGACGAGAGCAAATCCAGCTTCTTCCGCGCTACCAACAACACCAAGGGCTTCTACTCCCTGAAAGGCTGGTTGGCTCCCGTTAGCGTCACCGGCGATGCCTTCTTAAATGACGGCCCAGATGCGGCGCGCGACAACGGCATCAAAAACGCCGCCGACGGCTATGTAGGCTCCAAGTGGGCCACGCCGAAAGACGACAATATGCACTCCATTGAGATCGACTACGGCAGCGACAAGAACATCAAATACTTCTGGATCGAGTGGGGCTGGAACCTGCCCAAAGCCTACGACATCTACGGTAAAACCTCCGGCGGCAGCTGGGAGCTGGTGCGCACCTCCACGCAAGAAGCCACCGGTTGGGCCACTCACACCTTTGATGTGAACAAGACTTACCGCTACATCAAGCTTGTAACAAAAGGCCGTATCGATAAATCCGAGCCTATCTGGTTGCTGGAATTCAAAGCTTTTGAAGATGTGGCCAACGTCTACCCGAAACCTGCTGGTACCCCAGTGGTGGATCGCGCTATCAACATGATCGGCAACGGCACTTTCAGCCAAAACCTGGCTGGCTGGACTGGCGAGAACTTTGACGGCGCCGGCGCTGCCTACGCATCGGTTAACGCTGAAGCCAAAGTCACTGCCACCACCCAAGGTGCTAACTCAGGCTCTTACCAATTGCACACTCAGGGCTTTGGTTTAAAGCGCAACTACCGCTACCAAATCAGCTTCCGCGCCCGCGCTGAAGCCGCTCGCAGTATCATTGTTCGCCTGTCAGAAGATACGCTGAACCCATCGGCACAAGGTACTGCCCTGCTGCAAACTGTAGCGCTGGGTACTGGCATGAACACCTATACCTACAACGTCGACTACACCGGCAGCGACAATGCGGGCCGCCTGTCATTCCTGTTTGGCGGCATGGGCAATGCGACTACCTATATCGATGACGTAGTGATCAAAGAGATCGCCTACATCGGCAGCGCCGATCCACTGGTGCCCGCCATTAATGCGGTTAATTTCAGCGGCGCCAGCAGCGGCTGGGAAACCGACTGGTGGGGTATAGCCCAACGCGCCGTTGACGGTGCAACCGGCAATAAAGCCAGCGGCCAGGACGGACAATCCGAAGGCAAAGACCTTTGGGTGAGCGTGAAGATTGATCCCTACTACGAAGTGAAAGAAGTCTGGGTAGCCGGCGATAAATCCGCCCCGCGCAGCCTGGCGCAGTTCAAAGCCGAATACGGTGCGGAAAACACCCCACTGCTGGATTGGGTAAACACCAATACTGACGGCGTGTACGAAAGCTTCTCCAACTTCCTGACGGCCGCACCAGTGAACACCCGCGACTTCCGCTTCTGGTTCCGCCCGCCAGCTGACCAGTTGGTAGAAGTGGCTGATGTGCAACTGATGGCAATCGACCATATGCCCTACCGCATCTACCCACTGAGTTTGGATGCAGGAGGCACTATCTCCCCAGCAAGCGTTGTGCGCTACAGCAAGAGCAAAACAGACTCCGCCACTTACACCTTCACCCCACCGCAAGGCGGCCAGGTAAGCAATGTGATTGTGGACGGCGTATCTCTGGGTGCGTTGAACAGCTACACCTTCAATAACATCTCCGCCGACCACACCATCGCCGTAGCCTTCAACGGCGGCAATGGCCAACCGGCGACCAGCAGCTCGTCTTCGTCTAGCGCGCCAACCACCAGCTCCAGCAGCAGTGCAGCAAGCAATAACGGTGTATTGGTTTCTACCGGTCGCCCCGTCACTGTGAGCAGCCAGGTACAACCAGCCGCTAACGCGGTAGATGGCAATGGCGGCACGCGTTGGGAATCTGCAATAGGTACAGGCCCAACCTGGATCGCCGTTGACCTGGGCAGCGCCAAACCTTTGAGCAGTGTGGTGATCGACTGGGAAGCGGCCAACGCCGGCAAATACGCCATCCAGGCGAGCAACAACCTGCTGAGCTGGACCACCCTGAAAACCGTCACCGGCGGCACCTTCGGCAATCGCACCGATACCAACGCTGTGAGCGGCAGCTATCGCTACGTGCGCATCTACGCCACCGAGCGCAGCGCCGGCAACCAATGGGGCTACTCGATTTGGGAACTGAAGGTCTACGCACAAGGCGCCAGCAGTTCAGCGGCCAGCAGTGTTGCCAGCAGCGTCGCGACAAGTGCAGCGACCAGTTCAGTTGCAAGCTCGACTGTTAGCTCAAGCAGCAGCTCTAGCTCCAGTTCCAGCAATAACCAAAACGCCGTAACACTCCCGGTCGTTAGCGCCACCGCCAGCACCGAAATGAACCCGGCCAGCCTCGCTATCGACAACAACCCCGGCACCCGCTGGGAATCCACCCACGGCATAGACCCAAGCTGGTTGAGCCTCGACTTAGGCGCGGCGAAATCGTTGAGCAGCATCGAAATCGATTGGGAAGCCGCCAACGCTGGCACTTACACAGTGCAGGGCTCCAACGACAACGCCAACTGGACCGACATCACTACCAAAACCGGCGGCACCTTCGGCAACCGCACGGATGTAGTGGCACTGAGCGGCAGCTATCGCTATGTGCGGATTTACGGCACGCAGCGTAGTGCGGGTAATCAGTGGGGGTATTCGATTTGGGAAGTGCGGGTTAAGGGCAACTAACGACCTGGCACCGAGCCGGGGCCCCTGCGAGCGCCCCGAGCACTGGAAGAAAATCGGTGGCAAGCGCACAGGACGTGCGCTTGAGTGACGTCGCGACATGGATGTCGCGTCGGAACGACAGCGATTTTCTGAAGCGCGCAGGATAAAGGCGTGAACGGGGTGCACTTTCTTTTGCTTACTTTTCTTTGTGCAAGCAAAGAAAAGTAAGTCGCCCAGCGAGGGCGAAACTAATGCGCACGAATATAAAAAGATAAAAGCAAGAACTGGATCCCCGCTACGCGAGGATGACGACTCCCAGATAATTCAGGAACGAAAGAAAATGAAAAAAGCACTTTTGTTATCACTGCTGCTCAGCAGCCTAAACACCCAAGCCGAGATCATCACCTTCGATGACCTCCCCGCGTTCACCAACGACGACATCACCGCCGATGTCCCTAATGGCTACCACGGTTTCGACTGGACCGCCTTCGGCTATGTCGGCAAAGACACACTGCCCGACACCGGCTACCAATATGGCGCCGTCTCCGGTGATTTCGTTGGCTACTTCAACACACTCACTACCGGCTTGATCAGCGGCAACGCGTTCAACTTCAACGGCAGCTACCTCACCAGCGCCTGGCACAACAACCTGCAACTGGAAGTAAAAGGTTTTAGCGCCGGCAGCGAAACTTTCAGCAAAACCGTAACGCTCAGCAACAGTGTTGCGCAGTGGTTTGATTTCGACTTCGTCGGTGTAGATGCGCTGAGCTTTCACGCGTTTGGCGGCGATGTAAATCCACTCATGGGCGATGATTTTTACAGCGAACAATTTGTGCTGGATAACTTCACCTTTAACGAAACTGCTGCAACGGTTGCCGAGCCAACAACCTTGGCGCTGCTCGGTTTAGGTTTGTTTGCTCTGGGTTTGCGTTTTCGCCGTGTGAATTAAAAGGCACTGGATCCCCTACGGGGATGACGACTCCCTGAATAGAAATTGCGGTAATTTTTCACCGAAGTGAGTTAGTGCAAAGAATCGATCTAGAGCACGTCATCCCCGCAGGGGATCCAGCGCCTTCAAAGTTCAAGAACAAAAATTTAGTTTTTGCGTTACCGGAGCAACTTCGCTCCATCAGGAAATAACAATAACAAGCTCCACTCGCCGCACACTGAGTGCGGTTTAAAAAGTTTTCTGTTTTACATTTTTTTAATCGTTCTTCGTGGACTTTTCCGTGCGACAGGCATTGCTTGTCGCAACAGGAATGGATTCCGCTCATATCAATAACAAACGACAGGTCATGCTATGAAGCTAAGAATAATGAGTACGACTCTGGCCACACTCGGTTTGATCAGCACCCCGAGTTTTGCCGTGGATTACAACGATGCCTGGTGGAGCAGCCCAAATGCTAACGCCGATTTCGTGGACAACTTTACAAGTACCTCTCTCAACCGCAACAACTGGGATGTGATCTCCAATGTGTTTGTAAACGGTGAAGACCAGGATTACCGCGACGTGGAATATCCCGCAGCCGACTGGACTGTGCGTTCAGGCCAGGACGACGCAGGCGCGAGCGACGGCAAAGTGCTTAACCTTAAAGCGCGCTATATGGATGGCCAAATCCAGAACTATTACGGCGGTGTTGCCAACCAGGGCAAACCACTGATGGTTCGTTCCGGCCGTATCGAATCAAAACTCGCTGACAACACCACCTGGACCTACGGTAAATTTGAAGCGCGCATTAAAATGCCGCCTGCACGCAATGCAGAATTCCCGGCATGGTGGTTGTTAGGAAATTTCCCGGATGTGGGTTGGACTGCTTGCCAGGAATTGGACATTATTGAATTCACCGGCAACAACCCCGCCGTTGCACCACAAACTCACTGGACTGCACCTTACACCGCTTACGGTGGCAACCCCGTTGATCGCACCTACGCCAGCCTGGGCCTCAATCCAAGCAATCAATACGTCACTTACGGCGTAATTAAAACGCCGGAAAACGTTGAGTTTTATATCAACGGCGTAAAAACTTATTCATGGGGCAAACCAGACCGCGGCGATATGCCTTGGCCATACCTCACGCCCATGCACATGATCCTCAACCACGCGATCACTCACGTTGAGTGGCCAGCCGTGGGTAACTACAACAAATTATCTACTGATCCAAACGTACCTTACAAAACGGGATACACCACGGTGGTTAACGGTGTAACCAATTACGAGTACATCGACATTGCTTCCATGAACACCAATATCGGCCGCGCCGGTACTGATTTCCTGGTTGACTATGTAGCGCACTGGCCACTGCCTACCAGCGAGCCGATGCAAAAATATACCGACAATTCCAAGTACAGTTTCTTCCGCCCCACCAACAACACCAAAGGCTTCTACAGCTTGCGTGGTTGGATGGCGCCAGTGGCGGTGACTGCCGATGCATCCTTTAACGATGGCACTGCAACTTCTGATCGCGACAACGGCCCGAAAAATGCCGCCGACGGTTATGTAGGTTCCAAGTGGGCAACACCGGCTGACGACAATCTGCACTGGGTGCAAATTGATTACGGCATGGATAAACCCATTAAATATTTCTGGATCGAGTGGTCATGGAATTTGCCCAAGTCTTATGACATTTACGGCAAAACCTCATCCGGCAATTGGGAATTTATCAAGAGCTCTGATCAAACTTCTGCAACCTGGGCGACTCACGTTTTCGACGTGAACAAAACTTACCGCTACATCAAGCTGGTCACTAAAGGTCGCATCAGCAAATCAGATCCAATCTGGTTGCTGGAATTCAAAGCCTTTGAAGATGTTGCCAACGTTTATCCAAAACCTGCTGGCACAGCGCAAGTTGATCGCGCAATTAACATGCTGGGCAACGGTACTTTCACTACCGATCTGAACGGTTGGAAAACTGAAGCTTACGATGGCTCAACGCCGGTATTTGCGAGCGTCGGTGGTCAAGCAAAAGTTACCACTACCAACGCCGGTACAGGTGTAGGCTCTATCCAATTGCACACCGAAGGTTTCGGCCTGAAGCGCAATTACAGCTACCAAGTATCGTTCAAAGCAAAAGCAGATGCAGCACGTGCAATTCAAGTGCGTTTGTCGACGGATGATTTGAATCCGGCCGCTAACGGCACCTACTTGCTGCAAACCGTAAACCTGGGCACCACGCTGCAAACTTACACTTACAACGTTAATTTCACCGCATCTGATAACGCTGGTCGCCTCGCCTTCCTGCTCGGCGCTAACGGTACATCACCGGTTTATATCGACGATGTTGTGATTAAAGAAGTGGCTTACATTGGTGTCGGTGATCCACTGGTTCCAGCCATTGATGCAACCAACTTTAACGGCGCCAGCGCCGGTTGGGAAACTGAATGGTGGGGTGCAGCGGCACGTGCAGTCGACGGTGCTGTAGGCAACAAAGCCAGCGGTAACGATGGCCAATCTGAAGGCCAGGATTTGTGGGCCAGCGTGAAGATTGATCCTAACTACGAAGTGAAAGAAGTCTGGGTAGCCGGCGATAAATCTGCACCGCGCAGCCTCGATTATTTCAAAGTGGAATACGGCAACGGCACCACCATGATGAACTGGACTCCGTCCAACGGCGATGGTGTTTACGAAAGCTTTAACAGCTTCGTTAGCGCACCACCAGTGAACGAACAAAACTTCAAGTTCTGGTTCCGTCCACCAGCAGGCCAATTGGTTGAAGTGTCTGATGTGCAATTGATGGCGGTTGATCAAAAACCTTATCGCATCTACACCATTGGTTTGGATACTGGCGGCAGCATTTCACCAGCGGGCACGTTGCGTTACAGCAAAAACAATACTGACAACGCAACCTACACCTTCACGCCACCCGCCGGTAAAGCGGTTGCTAATGTGATTGTGGATGGCGTGTCCCTGGGTGCAATGAACAGCTACACATTCACCAACATCAACAAGAGCCACACACTTGCGGTTGCTTACACTGGTTCTGTCGCTACCAGCAGCAGCGTAGCTACCTCCAGTGCAACAAGCTCTGCAACAAGCTCCAGCGTTTCTTCAGTTGCCAGCACACTGGTATCACAAGGCCGCCCTGTTGCTGCCAGCACTGAATTACAAGCAGCGACTTATGCTGTGGATGGCAATGCAGGTACTCGTTGGGAATCAGCACACGGTACCAGCCCAAGCTGGATCAGTGTTGACCTGGGCACCGCAAAAAGTTTGACCTCGGTAGTGATTGATTGGGAAGCGGCAAACGCTGGCGCTTATCAAATACAAGGATCAAACGATAACGCCAACTGGACCACGCTGAAATCCATCACCGGCGGCACCTTTGGCAATCGCACTGACACCAATGCGGTGAGCGGTTCTTATCGTTACGTTCGCATCTATTGCACAGCTTTGAGCAGCGGCAACAACTGGGGCTATTCAATTTTCGAATTGAAAGTTTATGCAGCTGGCGCCACTTCATCCAGCGCAGCAACCAGCAGCAGCGTAGCGAGCAGTGCAAGCAACGGTACACTGACTCCAGTGTCAGCAACCGGTAGCACCAACGCGCAACCTGCAGCCAACGCGATTGATAAAAACAGTGGCACTCGTTGGGAATCCGCCGTTGCCACAGACCCAAGCTGGATCAGCCTGGACTTCGGCGTTGCGAAAAACCTGACCGGTATTGCCATCGATTGGGAAGCTGCTAACGCCGCCGCCTATCAAGTGCAAGGTTCCAACGACAACACCAACTGGACCACCATCGCCAACTTTACCGGCGGCGCCTTCGGCAACCGCACCGACAACCTGACATTGAACGGCAGCTACCGCTACCTGCGCGTGTACGGCACAGCGCGCAGCACTGGCAACCAGTGGGGCTATTCAATTTGGGAAATCCGTGTGACAGGTAACTAAAACCGAAAATCTCATTCCCTCACCTGTGAGGGAATGAGTTAAAAAAATATTAAAGATTTTTCTCTGCTGTTAAAACCCTTTGGCCCATACATCCCAATGTATGGGCTTTTTTGTTTTTTGATGATGGGCAATATTCCGTAGGGCGGGTTAGCCGCAGGCGTAACCCGCGCTGTTGCGCAAACCTGCAAAAATCCACAGACACGTTTGTAACAGCGAGACTTTTTTATAATTGGTTTTTGATTGGCTCGAAGGGTAAAACGCGCGGGTTACGCCTGCGGCTAACCCGCCCTACGCGAGTCACCAGCCCAATCCCACTCATATACACCGAGGGTGCAATAGCGATGAAAGCTTGAATAGGGCCAATCACGAACATTTTCAACCAAAGAATGCTTCACAGGGTTGAAATGTACATAATCCACGTGACGAATAAAATCCATTTCATCCCGTATCAAATGTTCATAATAGCGATGCTGCCAAAGCGTTCCGCAATTTTTAGTATCGCGCCTCGCAGTCAATAATTCAGGATTAAAATAAAGTTCACCACAAGTACGGGTGACATAGGTTTTAATCAGGCGCCAACGCAATGAAAAATTCGCTTCACCTGGAGGAAGAGTCCATATAGCATGCAGATGATCGGGCAATAAAACCCAGGCATTTATGAAGAATGGATATTTTTCTCGAACCTTTTCAATCGCGCCTCGTAACGCAACGCGAACCGACTCATCTGTAAGAATCGGCTGCCGCCGTTCGGTAACAACCGTAAAAAAATAACACCCACCGGCAACCTTAGCCCTTCGATACCGCGACATACAACCTCCTTTTAATTTACATCCATCCGTAGGGCGGGTTAGCCAAAGGCGTAACCCGCGCGTTTAGATTCCAATTACATACCAAACAATGAAAGAAAACAAACTACAGAAATACATCTTCAGGTGTGGTGATGTGTGTATGTCCGCGCGGGTTACGTTGCCTTGCAACTAACCCGCCCTACAAACTGCCGCCAATAAGCAGGGGGGATTCAGGGGCTAGCCCAATGTACAGATCACAATCTTTTAATTCAACAAACCCGAACCACTGCTGGAAGTTGATGCGGCAAAGGATGGAGTAGCAGCCATAGTGGCTATGGACGAATGGTTTGTGGTCGGTGACGCGGCAGAACTGGACGACGAGGTTGTCACTGGCTGATGGCTACTCATGCTGCTTTGGCTATGCATTACACTGCTCGAAGACAGCGACACCCCTCCACCGCTAGCGCCACCGCAACCACTCAACCCGGCAAGACATAATATAGCCACTAAAAACTCACGGTAATGCCGCCCCTGACAAGGGCGAAGATTCAACACAATCAGCCACACAATTAATTTCGCAAGATTTGTCATAGCCAAGCCTCAACGGAGTAATGGCCGAATGCTAGCAACTTTACGGAGAGGCTTTAGAAAGGCTTAGGGCATTTTCCCTAGTTCCACATTTCTTACATATTTCCTGTAAGCTTTTTGCGAAATTGGTGAAGCAAGGAGAATTTCGGTAACACCAGGAGGGTAGACAACCCGACCAACCTTGCGCTGGCCGGGCTCACATCATGATCAGGATTCGATACCTGATGCCTGCTTGCGATATTCGGTAGGCGTCATACCCACGATGCGCTTGAAAAAGCGGTGAAACGCCGAGGGGCTGTTAAAGCCGGACTTGTAGATCAACTCTAAAATAGTTTCATCTTTGAACTCAGGCGACGCCAGCAAACGCTTGGCCTCTTCCACACGATACCCATTGATAAATTCAAAGAAGTTCACTTGATAGTGGGCTTTAAGCACGGCAGATGTATCGCGTGGGCGCAAACCAATTTGCTCGGCAAAGCGCTCCAGGTTGATATTACTTTCGAGGTAAAGTTTTTGGTCGTGAATGCCTTTTTCAATCGCCGCGATTTTAGGCGCGAGCTTGGTATCCGCTTCGACTTCCGCAACAACAACCGGCTGGGTTGAGGCTATGGCAGCAGAGCTGAGCAGCTGGCGCGTGTTGATCAAACCAAACACAAACAGGCCGTTTACCAAAATCACCGAAAGGTAATTGTTGATGATACCCAGTTGGTCGCTCAGGCTGACGCTGATGTAGTCATCCAGCACATAGTGCAACATGGACCAGAGGAAGTGCACGCAAAAGCCCAGCAACACGGCATCGGCTAATTTCAATTCGGATTGCGAAATATCGGAATAGAGCTGCTTTAAATCTTCGCGCAATTTGTATTCGGCCCACACACTCGCGATGAGATAAAACACAGGGATCATTTTTACCATCGCCCACACCAGCGAAATCGCCAGTTTTTCGGGCTGCGCGACCGGGACATTTTGCTGCCAATCCAGGCTGGTAACGTGGAAGCTCAACACTATAGTCACCGCTAACAATGCCGGTATCAAATGCACGGCGTGGCGTGCGCGCAGTAGCCGAACTTTTTTCGAGAGCGAGCGCAAATAAAAGAATAATACCGGACCTTCCAATAGCAGGCAGAACACCAATAGCGCGACCAGATAAGGCGTGTGATTGATGGGAGCTTCACGCAGATCGCCATTCCATACCATCACCGTAGTGGTGAGAACGCAGGCAATCAAGATAAAGAAAGCGGCCAATATCAAGCGTGGTTGCGGATGCTTGCTCGGCAGGATTTTCAATAGGAGTGCCAATACCAGGCATTCAAGCGAGGTAAAGATCAGCACCAGATCATGGATATTCAGGAAGTTTGTTTTCAAATTATAGTCTCATACAAAACCGTCTCGCCTATGTTGGCGAACGGTCCCCCGGCCCAGGGGTTATAGATCAACACGCTGCCAGGCTATTAACAACCCGTGGCAGGTTACCTGACCAATTGCAAAAAATTGAAGGCGATTTTCGCATGTTGCAAGGCGCATCACCAGCGAATAGCTATCAGGATTCTTGCTTATGGCTTCCCGATTCCCGTTTTATTGCGACCCAAGCCAACAAAATGCCGCGCAGGATTTATCGGGTGGAGACTATCCCTCAAGTAACCAATTACATTTAGCAGACAAATACGACAGTAGGTAAACGCTGTCGCGCTACCAAGACAAGACGCGCTACCAAGGATAGACCCTATCAGCAAATGGCGTTTAAAAGTTTGCATGCTTGCAAAAATTTACGCTGACTGAGATTTAGCAATCTGAAGGAGATTGCCAACCAGTGCAGGAAAACTTCCCACACTGGCGGCAATTAAACTTATGGAAGGGATTTCAAACTGGCTGATACGGGTACTGAGAATGGCTTGCCGTCATTTACGTCCCAATTGATGGACCAGGTCATGACACCGCGGAAGGTCGGATAAGCCGCTTTGGGTTTGACGCTGCCGCAATCAGTCAGCTTGGTCAGGCAGTTGAGTGCGCGAGCTATATCAGCCGTAGTCGCCTGACCGGAGTTGGCCGCTTTCGCCCCCGAAGGCAAGCCAATGGCCACTTGGTCAGGGCGCAAACCAACCCAGGTAGTGTTGTTGGCAATAGGGAAGCCTTCGATCAGCATCAGTGCCGACGCCACCATCATATCCACTGTGCCCGCCTGCAAGGCAGAGTTGCTGTAAGGTGTCGCCAGGCCGCCGTTGTTGTACAGCTGCACATGCAGAATGCTCAGTTCATTGCGCAGGCCATCAATCAACGGCAAGTAAGCACCCCAGATGCCTGAAGCTGCAATGTAGCCGCCTTGCACATAAGGGTGCTCGGGCGCCATGGACAAATAAAGATTGGGGAAGCTGGATTTGAGTTGTTTAACGGCCGTCACCAGATTGCTGATCACAGGCGCGCCCCAAGACACATTGGCACCGCTCTCCAGATCAATATCTATACCGTCAAAACCATATTCATTGAGAATCGCCGCCGTGCTGCTAACAAAGTTGGCAACATTGGTGGCGTTGTTGAGCGTAACGGTTCCATTTTGGCCACCAAATGACAGCACCACTTTTTTACCCGCTGCACGTTTGGCCGCTACGTCGGCAATAAACTGCGCCTTGTTGAGCGCGGGATGGAGGGTGAATTTCACACTGCCGTTGCCGGCATCGTCGGCGAAGGCGATCACAATCACATCCCAGTTGTTATCCACATCGGCCACACGCAACAGGCCGCTGCCATTATCAAAGTTGTGCCAGTAGCCCACCAGTGCATGTTTGGGTAAACCATTGTTTACCGAAGATTGGCTGCTACCCACACTTGAGCTGGTAGCCACCGAACTGGAAGAGCGGGAAGAGGTAGTCGCCACTGAACTGGAATTGGCTGAGCAGGCACGTACCAGCTCCCAGGCTTGCGTCCAGGCGCTGCCGCTACCGGGCGCATAAGCCCAGGCTGAAGTCGATGAACACCAGCCGGCAATAGTGCAGCGATATTCATTACCCAGATTTTGCACCAGTTGCCCAGCCGCATAACTTGTACCCGCGACGTATTGCGGCGACGTGCATGAGCTACCAGCCGAACTAGTCGCAACAGACGTAGCGCTGGAGGTTTTCACACTTGACGTGCTCACCACCGAACTGGTTTTGGCGGAGCTGGGAACTGACGAGCTTGTAGTAACGCCATCGCAAACACCCAGGGATGTCCACTCCTGATACTGGGCGGAATGGGTCGCCGGGCTTTGGCCCTGCGTCCACCAGTTGGCTTTATAAGCTATGCCAGATTCCTTTACCTGGGTGCCGCCGGTATAAGCGGTTGTAGAATTCCATTCAGGCAGCGAGCTGCAATTAACCGCCCAGGTTTGGTTCGCGCCCAGGACCAGTCCTGCCGCGACAATAAATCGCATCATTAAATTTTTCATGTAAAGCCTCTCTCGATAAAGTTTTAGCCGATAAAGTTTTTGGCCGATATAGTTTTCGAACCGCAAAGCAGTTCAGGTTGATTAGCAAAGTGACAGACAAAGCTATAGCCAGCCCGCGAAGACACGCTCGCAGGAGACCTCGGACAACAAATGCAAAACACACAGAAAACTTGAAATATAACGGCGCGAACCGTCACTCTTTTTCGATACTTTTCTTAAGTACTTTTTCGATACGTAGGCGATAGGTAATACAGTTATTATTTTTTATAAGCGCGCGCACAACTGCCCTGCCCGGCTGTAGCACCAAGCATAAACTCGTTATGAAATCGCTTTATTTGCCACATGGCAACGTTGTCATTTATAACAGGTACATTTGGGAAAAGTAAAGCCCGGAACAAAAAATAATCTGGCTTTGTGAAAGTTGTTGCGAAAATTCACAACAGGAAGAGAACAATCAATAACAGGCGCAACGGCGATTGCTGCTGCGCCTGCGAATAAACAAACATGAACCTTAACGCGAAGTCACTTGAAAAGAGCCCGTCAGCTGATGCATTTTTGTCGCCGTATTTTTTAAGCGGTCCGAACTGACCTGCAGTGCTCGCACCACTTTATTCATCGTCTGGCTGGCGCTGGCCACATTGCGCACGTGATGGCCATGTTGATGGCTGTTGGAATCTATATGGTGAATGATATCGAACATACGCTCCACAATTTGATGTAGCTGGGAGTTATCCGTTGACGCCTCTTCAGCCAAACGCAAACCGCGATCCACATCAGCCACGCTGGTTTCCATAAAGGCCGCCGCCTCTTGCGCTTCGGTGCGAATCGCTTCAATTTTTTCGCCAATTTCATGCGCTACATCCGCCGTGCGCGCCGCAAGGTTACGTACTTCCTCCGCGACTACAGAAAAACCGCGCCCATGTTCACCGGCACGCGCCGCTTCAATCGCTGCATTAAGTGCAAGCAAATTGGTTTGGCTGGTGATATTGCTGATCAGCGATACCATGTTGCCAATTTCGGTGGTGCGTTTGTTGAGGGCGTGGATGGTTTTAGCGGAGGTTTCTACCACATCACGAATGCTTTGGGTTCCTGCACGCACAGATTCAAATTGCGTGCGCGCATCGCGCACCACGGTTTCCATAACCTGTTTCATTTCGCTGGCCGCACCTGATGCATTGCTGATTTCCTGCAACTGGTTTTGCACCAGGTCCAGCATCTTATCCATGGAGTCGGCCACATGATCCGATGAGCTGCGCGCTTCGGAATTGCGCGTGAGCAAGCTATCGCTGTTTTTCATCACATCGTCAGCAGCATGAATAACTTCGCCCACGATATGATCGAGGTTGTCGATAAAACTATTGGTCCAGCGCCCCAAATCGCCCGTCTCATCGAATGCAAGTTTCGAAGTGTCCAGTCGTTGGCGTAAATTGCCGCCGCCTTCGGCAATAGTGTGAATCACTTCAGTCATTTTGCCCAGGCGGCGTGCAAGCCGCCGCGGCGCGCGCTGGCGAAATACCAAACCACCCACAAACAATAACAGGAGAGTCACTATATTGATGCTCAATGCAGACCAATCACTCATCCCATGCAACAACATATTGGCCCCGAAGGCACTGCCAACAGTTGCGGCGTAAATTTTCATTTGGGTGTAAGTGAGTGAGCGAAAACGATAAACTTCTTCCAGATCGGCTTCACACATCATACCCCAGGTGTCGTGCGATCCCTGCAATTGAAACGTCACGCCCTTGCCAATTACAGGTATGTGGCGGTAATCGGAATAACCCGGATAGGTCACATATAAATTGCTGCCATGGCGAATGGTTTCGCGCACGCCTGGATGCAATTGCCCTGTTGCAGGATCGGTAAAACGAATCTCAAATTCGGTGTGCTGTTTGATGCTAACGACGCCCCAATCGGTATGCACACCGGACTTTAAATTTTCGCCGTGGGAAAAAGTATTGTCTTCAAACCGCGAACGAGATAAAGCAGTGCCTTGGCTGATAGTGGAATCAAAAACGGATTTCACCATAAACAAATAATTATCGCCCGACTCATTAAAAATATGGCCGGCTTCACGCTGGATTAAATCACCCAGAACATCATTGGGAATCCGCGCACAAAGGCAGCCGCGCCGCCCATCAGCAAATGTCATGGGCAAATAAAACATCAGCGTAACCGCATCGTGAAATGCAGAACTGCGTTTACCAATGGTTTGGGTTTGCGGATCAATATAAGGGCCATGCAGGAAAGGCGCCGCGAGGCCGTTGGCAACAGCCTTGCTATTCAGATCACAACAGCCAGCATGCGGGGCATAGGTAGAGGCGAGCACATATCCCGCTTCATCAATGACAAATAGCTCCGTGCAATCGGCCAGGATGCGCCAATTTTTTTGCAGCACTGCATCGAAGGAATCTTCCGAAAAATTCAACTGCCCACGCGCAGCCTCAAGCTGCGCCCATTGGCGTTTTACCCATTGCTGTAAAAGTTTGATGCGCGTATTGGCAATACTTTCAAACGCCTGCTCCATCAGCGGATAGCGTTTGTTGTTTACCCAACAGGCCCAACTCATGGCCAACTTACCGGTTTTGCCAAACCACTTTAACCAACCGCGCTCCGCGGCGGACAATTGCATTTGTTCACTGCGCAAACTCATAGAATGACCACCCGCTACTTATCAAGGTGAAATAACCTATGCAGGATGCGCGCCAGTAGTGGCACCTAAATAATCATTGGCTTTTGAGAGATGGCCAGGGGCAAATTGCCCCCGAAAAAAGCAGATATAGATATTGTGCCGGTGCAAACCTTGTGAATTTGCACCAAAGCACAGCAGTTATTATTTCGCCTTGATCGAGCGAGCCAGAAGAATAGATAACAAATCCATAGAGAGCGCAATCAACGCACCCAGGAATTCACGCGCTTCTTCAATGTAGGGTTTCTGTGGGTTCATTGCCTGCATTAGAGGCTCTTCCATGCGGTGGAGGTAATACATATAGGCACCCGGACCAGCAATCACCATTTGCGCCACACAAGCCGCCACCGCCAGCCCCAATAAAATCCAGCTGAATCTTTTAAAAACAACAAGACCAGGAACCAATGCGGTCAGCACATAAAAGGTCACCCATATTTGTGGGTCGGGATCATTAAATTGCAAACTGGAAAAGGCAAACAGCGTTAAGGAAAACAATGCAGCGATCAATTGCGTGATTGTCATAATCGAGTCTCTCTGGTTTTATTATTAAAGGATGTCGTCAGGGTCTTACTTAAAAATACAGTGCTGGGCGTAATCCTTAGCCTCATTCATAGACCAATCTCCCTTGGCCTTTTTATTCATAGCATCACACCACTCAGGACTACCCACTTTGGGGGCACAGGCGTTGAGCAACAGGCAAGCAATAATACAAACAAATAAACGCTTCATATTTTTCTCGTCAAGATTAACCAAAGTTATTAGCCTTAAATCCTGCGCTGACGCACAGCTTCAAACAACACCACACCCGTGGCCACAGACACATTCAAACTGCTTACTGTGCCGGCCATGGGAATATTGATCAGGTGATCGCAGGATTCCTGTGTAAGACGGCGCAAGCCATCGCCTTCAGCGCCCATAAGGATACCAATATTGCCGGTAAGATTAGCTTGATAGACGGAGCCTTCCGCAGCGCCTGCTGCACCAAATAACCAAATGCCTTTTTCCTGCAATTTTTTAAGTGTACGCGCAAGATTAGTGACAGGCACTAACGGCAACACTTCGGCGGCACCGCAAGCAACCTTGCGCGCAACTGGCGTAAGGCCAACTGATTTATCTTTAGGCACCACAACCACATGCACGCCCGCCGCCTCTGCCGTACGCATACACGCACCAAGATTGTGTGGATCAGTCACACCATCGAGAATCAATACAAAAGCTGGCTCATTTAAATTATCGATCAACTCAAACAGGAATTTCTCATCGTGGATCTCACCTGGCTTGCATAAAGCAACCACGCCCTGGTGATTTTCTTCACTCACCATTTCATCCAGCTTTTTGCGATCAACGATTTTGCAACTGATCTCGTTGCTTTGCGCCATGTGCATAATTTTGGTGAGTTTCTGGTCGTTGCGACCCTGCACCATAAACACTTCCAGCACGCGTTGCGGCGCACTTTTTAACACTGCCTGCACCGAGTGCAGGCCAAAGACATATTCGTTTTTCAATTTTTTACTCAGTATTTTTACGTTGGTTCATGTAGACATCAAAACAATTCATGCTGTGTTTTGATGTCTACATCATCAATCAGCCAGCGATTAAGCCTTTGGGTTAGATTTACCCACCGCTTTTTTAACAGCAGCCTTCTTCGCAGTAGCGACTGGTTTAGTTTCAGGTGTCGCAGCTTGCTGAACTGCTGCTGCCTTTTTCGTGCGCGGAGTTTTTTGAGCTTTGCTGCCATCGGTTTCCTCGCTTACTTTTTTACGCGCTGTTTTTACCACCTCGGTTTTTGGCCCTGCGTTTTCTTTTGGTTTAGCGCTTTCCTTTGGTTTAGCACTTGCCTTTGGTTTAGCACTTGCCTTTGGTTTAGCACTTACATTTGGCTTGGCAACCGCAGCCTCTTTCGCTTTAGTATTTTTAGCGGCAGTCGTCTTAGGTTTTACCGCCTTGCTTTCAGCGGGAACAACAACTGTTTTAACCGCTACCTTCTTCGCCTTACTTGGTTCAGCCACATGTGCCGCTTGCTGAGCGGCGGCTATCTTGGAAGCGGCATGTTTTGCAGATGTTTTGCCTGCCGCCTTACCCGCAACGACGTCAGCTAATTTACCAACTGCTTTTTGTGCAGCGGCTTTTTGTTGCGCCACGACTTTTTCTTGCGCAGCTAATTTTTTCGCCGCCAAGGCCTGTGCAGCAGCGGCTCGCTCAGCTTTGCGAGCGGCAGCCGCCGCGCGTTTGGCGGGTGATATCTCGGCAGCACGCTCAGCACGCGCCGCTGCTTTTTCTGCCGCTTTACGCGCGCGCGCAGCCGCTTTTTCAGCGCGAATTAATTCGCGCGCTTCTGTAGCAGCTGCTTTAGCATTGAGTGGTTTGGCACCAAGCGGTTTAACCGAGGGGGGCTTGCGGTTTGGCGAGGCAGTTTTACCAGCGGCGACTTTTCCCTTGGCAGTTTCGGCAACACGCGCTTTTTTGTGGTCCGGCCTTTTATCGCGCGCGGCAACTTTAGGCACGATGGATTTTTTCGGACGACGCACGGCCTGGTCAGATTCCAATTCAAAATCAATTTTGCGATTTTCCAGATCCACGCGCACAACACGCACAACCAGTTCATCGCCCAAACCAAATACGCGACGAGTGCGGTCGCCCACCAATCTGTGCTGCGCCGGCTCGAAGCGATAATAATCGTGCGGCAACGCGGTGATATGCACCAGGCCTTCCACGTACAAATCATTCAGTTCGACAAACAAACCAAAGCTGGTGACAGCACTTACATGGCCATCAAAAATAGCGCCCACTTGATCACGCAGGTATTCACATTTGAGCCAGCTCACCACATCGCGAGTCGCTTCATCAGCGCGACGTTCGGTGAGCGAACACTGCTCGCCAAACACCACCATGGCATTGGCATCGTAAGGATAAATTTTGCGCTGCGGAATAATTGCAGCACCTTCGACACGACGCACATGGCTGGTGGGCGCATCGCTGCGAATAATCGAGCGAATCGCACGGTGCACTAACAAATCCGGGTAGCGGCGAATGGGCGAGGTGAAGTGAGTGTAAGCTTCATAACCCAAACCAAAGTGGCCCAGGTTTTCCACTTGATACATCGCCTGGCGCAAGCTGCGTAGCATGACCGTCTGAATCATGTTGCTGTCGCTACGGCCCTGGATATGCTGCATCAATTGCTGGTAATCGCCCGAAGTTGGCGATGCGCCACCCGCTAAGCCCAAGCCCAGCTCAGAGAGGAATTCGCGCAGGTTAGTGAGCTTCTGTTCTGTCGGGCCTTCGTGCACACGATAAAGGCCAACGAGATTGTGCTTCTCGATAAATTTTGCCGCGCACACGTTAGCGCACAGCATGCACTCTTCAATCAGTTTATGCGCATCGTTGCGTTTGACCGGAATAATGCGCTCGATCTTGCGTTCTTCATTAAACTGGATACGCGTCTCGACCGTTTCAAAATCAATTGCACCACGCTCATCGCGCGCTACGCGCAAACATTTGTACAGGTTGTGCAGTAATTCCAATTGGGGCACTACGGCTTTGTACTCACTGCGCAATGCCTTGGCTTCGTCATCTTCATCACCGAGGATTTTGCCCACTTTGGTGTAAGTGAGACGCGCCTTGGAATGCATTACCGCTTCGTAAAATTGGTAGCCGGTGATCTTGCCTGCATCGGTGATATTCATCTCGCACACCATGCACAGGCGATCCACCTGCGGGTTAAGCGAGCAGAGACCGTTGGACAAAGCCTCAGGCAGCATGGGTACAACGTAATCGGGGAAGTAGACGGAGTTGCCGCGAGCGCGCGCCTCCATATCCAGCGGCGCATCCACCTGTACATAGTGGGACACATCCGCAATAGCCACGTACAACCGCCAGCCGCCGCGACGACGTTCGCAGAGCACGGCATCGTCAAAATCGCGAGCATCTTCACCGTCGATGGTGACAAAGGGCAGATCGCGCACATCCACGCGGTGGAGTTTGTCGGCCTCGGCCACTTCAGACGGCAGCTTCGCCGCTTCGCTCACCACATCCTGAGGCCACACGCTGGGGATACCGTGGGCCTGGATGGCCAGTTCAATCTCCATGCCCGGCGCCATATGGTCGCCCAGCACCTGGATCACGCGCCCCATGGGCAGGCGGTTCTTGTCCGGCTGCTGGGTGATTTCGGTCACTACTATCTGGCCATTCTCGGCACCGCCCCAGGCGCCGTAGGGAATCATAATGTCCTGGGTAATACGGGGGTTTTCGGGGCGGACAAACTGCACGCCATCCTCATTAAAGAAGCGCCCGGCCAGCTGGGTAGTATTGCGCGAAAGCACCTCGACTATGGCGCCCTCCTCTTTACCGCGGTATTGCTCGCCGGACAGACGTACCAACACCTCATCGCCATCGAACACCTTGCGCATCTGGCGGTTGTGCAGGTAGATATCGTCGCCACCGTGGGCGGGAATCACGAAACCATAGCCGTCTTTATGGCCCTGCACGCGGCCGCGGATCACGTCTATCTTGTCCAGGCGCAGGTAGGCGTCTTTACGGTTACTGATCAGCTGGCCGTCGCGGGCCATGGCGATCAGGCGACGGCGCAGCGCCTCAACCTGATCATCATCGGTCAGTTTGAGCATGTCGCACATTTGGGGATGGGTGATGGGCTGGTCAGCGTTGTCGAGCAGATCGAGGATAAATTCGCGGCTGGGAATGGGGTTTTCGTATTTTTCCGCTTCGCGGGCGGCAAAGGGATCTGCCGTGGTGCTTTTACGCTTCGTCAATGGAAGTGTCCTTTAATTGAGTAGTTTGACTATCTTTAAAACAAGCCAGGATCGTCTGTTGGGGATTATAGGGCAGTAACTATGACAAACCAAAAAATAATTGTTCCCCCCCGTTGACAACCTATAGGTCGATCTTTATAGTTCGCGACCTCAGCGCAAGCCAAGCTTCGCAGAGTCGCCCAGGTGGTGAAATTGGTAGACACGCCAGCTTCAGGTGTTGGTGACGCAAGTCGTGAAGGTTCAAGTCCTTTCCTGGGCACCAATTTCAAAAGGCCCCGATCGCAAGATCGGGGCCTTTTTCATTTCTGCTTCGATAATAGCTCCATCCTTTCGCAATACTTGCCAGAAGTAGATTGGCGTGCGCCGCGCAGGCTAAAGCTTGCGGATGCAAGCTGCCCCCAACATTTCGTACTATCAGAATTGTATAACCTGCACGCCAGAAATGTTGGGGGGCGGCTCACGCCTTAGCCTGCGCGGCCCGCCCCAACCTACGCTCGACGTAAGCCCATCATCTTATTTAGCAATAAATAAATGCCAGAGGATAGGCGCGGCGAAAACCACACCAACAAAATACCAAACATAATGATCAGCGGAACTTCCGCCTTTACTTTCCTGTTTGAGTAATTCCTCTTCGTCCAGCCTCGTATGAAGCGAAGGTTATCTACCCGCCTTTTTGAACCCAATTATCGCAAGTATTTTGTGAGGCCTAATGCTATCCATTACGGATGGGTACACCGCTAATCGGTTAACTAATCAAAAGATTGTGGCGGCACATCCCTGTGCCGCTCACGATTTATTTCCAACTAGCTGATATCACCGGATAAACTTGTTCACCTACTGACTCGGATATTGAGGAGCCAACTCCGACTGGGGGCGCGAATGAAGCCATGGCTGAAACAAGCCCTTCGACTTGGGAGTCCAAAAGGTATTTGCCGTCCGACAACTCCAATTTTTCAACGTGATATTGAGAACCAGAATACCAGTCGTTAATTATGATTTTATCATTCGACCCAATGACAGAAATCTCCAGGTTAGAGTTGACATGCCGGAACCACAATTGTTCTGCAGTAACGTCTGTACCAAAAACTACCTTATCCTCAACGCCGGCAGAATAATCGAGATCGTTCACACTATCTACGCCATCCCCTCGATTGAAAAGATAGGTATCTGCTCCACCACCGCCGTTTAAAACATCGTCCCCCTGACCACCTGAAAGAGTGTCATTACCCTCATAGGCATACAGATAATCATTTCCACCATATCCAAATAACATTTCGTCCGAAGATGAGCCGCTAAGACCATTAGAGTTTTCATCTCCTCTAATAGTATTGGCCTCATGCTCTATTGAAGGAATATTTAGCGAGGTTCCGTCCGACAAATAGATGCCATTAAGTTTATTAGAGGTACCACTGAACCAATTACTAATTGTTACCATTTCAGTTGTATCGTTTATTTTCCCAACCAGGTTATACCCTGAACGAGACCAGCTTATATCTGACGCTGCAATACCCTCGCTGAAAATGAGGCGATCATTCTTGTTAGGTGTAGCGTCATAGGTCGTGTTATCAATCAGATCATTTCCATCACCCCGCCCCCAACGGTAGATATCGCTACCATAGGAGCCAAGTAACGTATCGTTTCCAGCACCACCATACAGATCATCATCACCATACCCACCGTCCAGCGAA
>JAGKWU010000052.1 GCA_021151695.1 Cellvibrionaceae bacterium
GCGCAGAGCGGTCATTTTACCTACGGTTACGCCACGGGAATCCGCAACTACCGCAGACAACGCACTCTTAGCAGCTTCATGGACTTCAGCGACAATCGCTTTTTTACCATCAAGTCCTAGTGCCACGGGATTTCTCCTGTTGGGATAGAGCTAGCTCTATCGTTGTCTTCAAACAGCAACTCAAGAGAGTTAAGTTACCGTCATAATTTGGTGATTTCATTCAGCAAATTGCGCAGAGCAATTACCGAGCTGGGCCACCATCTGCGTAGGCAACTAATTAAGCGTTGCAACAACTTGCTTGCGCGGCACCTACGGTCTTTGACGGCCCGCTCCTAAAGAGCGAACCCCAAAGTTCTTACACAACAATGACTAATTAAACAGCCAAAGTTGATTGATCAATTACCAAACCTGGGCCCATGGTGGTGCTCAGAGCAACACGCTTCAGGTATACACCTTTAGAGGTGGATGGCTTGGCTTTTTTCAGATCCGCAATCAGTGCTTCCAGGTTTTCTTTGATAGCAACAACATCAAAAGAAACCTTGCCGATACCGCCGTGAATGATACCGCCCTTCTCAGCGCGGAAACGCACTTGACCGGCTTTGGCATTTTTAACAGCAGTAACCACGTCTGGAGTTACTGTGCCGGTTTTTGGGTTTGGCATCAGGCCGCGTGGACCGAGCACTTGACCCAATTGACCCACAACGCGCATTGCGTCAGGGCTGGCGATAACTACGTCGAAGTCCATGCGACCGCCTTTGATTTCAGCAGCAAGCTCGTCCATACCAACCAATTCAGCACCAGCAGCTTTGGCAGCTTCTGCGTTAGCGCCTTGAGTAAATACAGCTACGCGAACGTCTTTACCATTGCCGTGTGGCAGAGTGGTAGCACCGCGAACAGATTGGTCAGATTTACGTGGATCAATACCCAAGTTGATAGCAACATCAACAGTTTCAGCGAACTTAACAGTTGAGAGATCTTTCAACAGAGCAACAGCTTCTTCGATTGAATATTGTTTGCCGCTTACAACTTTCTCGTTGATAGCGCGCTGACGCTTGGTCAATTTAGCCATCTTATACACCCTCCACTTCAAGACCCATTGAACGAGCGGAGCCCGCAATGGTACGTACAGCTGCATCCAAATCGGCTGCAGTCAGGTCAGCTTTCTTGGTGTTCGCAATTTCTTCCAACTGCGCACGAGTCACTGTACCTACTTTTTGAGTGTTAGGACGACCGCTACCGCTCTTGATGCCTGCCGCTTTTTTCAGCAGGAAAGACGCCGGTGGAGTCTTCATCACGAAGGTGAAGCTACGGTCACTGTATACACTAATGATTACTGGAACTGGTGCACCAACTTCCATACCCTGGGTTTGGGCGTTGAATGCTTTACAGAATTCCATGATGTTCACACCGTGCTGACCCAATGCTGGACCAACTGGTGGAGATGGGTTTGCTTTGCCCGCTGCAACTTGCAGCTTAACGTAGGCGGTTACCTTCTTTGCCATTTTAGTACTCCCCTTTGGGTGTTAGCGCCTCCGAAATGCCGGCTAGCATTTCATCGCTGGCTCCCCTCTCTGCCACAATCAATTGATTACAAATGCCAGAGATGCGAAAACCCCTCTCTGCCAAAAAGCAAAGAGGGGCATTAAAAATCTATATTTGTTAGGTCTTTTCTACTTGACCAAACTCAAGCTCAACCGGCGTCGAGCGACCAAAAATCAACACTGCTACACGCAGACGATTCTTGTCGTAATTAACTTCTTCAACAACTCCGTTAAAGTCATTGAAAGGACCATCGGTAACACGAACCATTTCGCCTGGTTCGAAAATGGTTTTTGGCTTCGGCTTTTCAATAGCATCACCAACGCGACGCAGAATTGCCTCAGCTTCTCTTTCAGTAATTGGCGCAGGCTGATCCGCCTTACCCCCAATAAACCCCATCACACGCGGAGTATCTTTCACCAAGTGCCAGGTATCATCGTTGAGCTCCATTTGAACCAGAACATAGCCTGGAAAAAACTTGCGCTCACTTTTGCGCTTTTGACCGCCGCGCATTTCAACAACCTCTTCAGTGGGAACCAAAATCTCACCGAAGCTTTCTTCCATACCATGCAGGACAACACGATCTTTTAAAGATGCAGCTACTTTTTTCTCATAGCCGGAATAGGCGTGAACAACGTACCAACGCTTAGCCATACGCTTTACCCTATGAGTTTAGAGGCTACGAAACCAAGGAAGGTATCAACTAACCACAAAATAATGGACATTACCAACACTACCGCAACCACAATCAACGTAGTCTGGTTAGTCTCTTGTCGAGTAGGCCAAACAACTTTGCGCAGCTCAACCATGGAACCTTGAACCAAGGACCAAAGGTCCGCACCTTTTTGAGTGTTGTAACCAACAAAAATCGCAACCGCCGCCAAGGCGATCAGCGCAAGCACACGATAAAGAAGTGGCTGAGCAGAAAAATGTGAGTTACCAATAACACCCACGGCAATTAACACAATCACCAAAGCCCACTTGATAAAATCAAGGCGGTACTCTTTTTCTTCAGTTTGGATGCTCATAGGACGCCGAACTCTTTACACGAACTTGCAAAAATTTGGCAGGCCAGGAGGGACTCGAACCCCCAACACCCGGTTTTGGAGACCGGTGCTCTACCAATTGAACTACTGGCCTAGATTGAAAGGGGTGGCACTATACCACCCCTGAAAACAAATTACTGAATGATTTTGGCCACAACGCCAGCACCAACAGTACGACCACCTTCACGGATGGCGAAGCGCAAGCCTTCTTCCATCGCGATGGGGTGAATCA
>JAGKWU010000053.1 GCA_021151695.1 Cellvibrionaceae bacterium
CCACTGCGCCGACGCTTTCCTTCCCGTCTGGCTCTGTCACTGGCGCAACGGCTACAGCTACGGTCAGCACGCTGGTTGCAGATCAAAAGACCTACTGGGTCGCCTCTGCCGATAGCTCGCAAATCCTGCTTTACGGCAACAATGGCGGCACTTTTGCAACCGCTCCGTTCGGTGCCACGCAGCTTGTCATGGCGAGCAAGGCGACCATTGACGCGCGCCTCAACTTCTTCTCCGTCCCCGGCGGTGAATATGCCCTGACGCTCGGAAAGCCGACTGGCCCGATCTACGCAGGTGTCACAAACGCCTATGGTCATTTTGACTTCACCGGCGTTCGCACCCTGCCCATCGGCGCAACGGATGGCACAATCACCGCCACTTTGACCGGCGTAAATTCTCGCAGTGGGTTTCTGCTGCGGTGCTTTGATTCCGTCAGCGGCGCGCTTTACTTTGGCCTGCAAAACGATGGCACACTAGTCGCCAACATTGCTGTTACAGAGGTCATTAACGCCCGGGGCACCGCGACTGATCTCAACACGCGCATATCGCGCGGCTTGACCGCTGCGGGTTCGCCAAAGTCAGCCACACAGAACCTCGGGCGGCTGCGCGGCCTGCGCTCTGGACTGACCTATCTCAAGAACGGTGGAACCGGGCTGATCCACATCATTCTCGATGGCGATAGCTGGTGGGATTCCAAGAACTACGGCAGCACCGACGCTATCACGCGGTTCTATGCTGACAGCGGCCTCACCAATGCAGGGCCGGGTTGGATCGGTCTGGCATCGGCCATCGGTGGCGGAACGTCCTATCATGGCACCGCGCTGAACAACATTTCCATCTCACGTTCGGGCACATGGACGGACTTGTTCCGCAGCGCTGATGGCAGTCCTGGCACCCCGCAGAACTTTCCCGGCTACGATGCCGCGCAGTCAGGGGCCGATGGTTCGATCTACACGATTACCGGTTCGACGATTGCGAACTGCACCAGCCTTACGCTGTATTGCGGCAAGGGCGGCACGGTCGAGCAGTCTTGGGACGGCACCAATTATACAAGCGTGACTGTAACGGCGGGTTCTGGTTCAACGACTGCCACGATCAACATGACGGGCAAAAGCAGTTCGCTCCGCCTGCGCTGCACCAATGGCACCGTCATCGCTGGGCTGTTCGGCCTTACCGCCAGTTCGGGCGTTGTGTTTTCCAATCTGTCCAACTCTGGCTCCACGGCCACGCAGAAAGCCTCGGTACAGTCCAACGCTGATTACAAGGCGATGATGGCTGCGCTTTCAGGTGACGTAACGGTTCCACTGATCCAGCTAGGTTTGAACGACACCAAAGCCGGGACCGCAGGCGCAACCATCGTAACCAATATTGGCACTGTTGCGGCGGGCTATCGTGCAATCTTCAGCGGGTACGAAAGCGCGGACATTCTGGTTTCGTGCCAGCCTAACACCCCGCTCTCGGTGCAGGATACCCTGTCGCCGCTTCTGCGCGCGTGGGCTGAAGATAATGACGCGGCATTTCTTGACTGGCAGACCTACTTTGGCCTGCCCGCCACCAGCGGCGATTATGCAAGCTATTCCCGCGATTACACATCCGGCTCTGCATCTACAGCGCTGCCGCTGCTTGAAGTAAGCACGACCTATCGCCACCCCTCACCAACCTCGGCGCTGATCGCTGCTGGCCGTACCGCCTCGCTGTCGGGTGCGATGGTGGTTGCCTCCACCCTTTCCAACGTCCTCCTTTCGCCGCTTCGGAGCCTTTGACATGACGACCCTGAACATTGCCGTTCCCGCTTCGGCTTCGTCCGCGCCTCTTGGCTATGCCATGAACGATCCTGTTCTGCGCTGGTTCGGGCCGGATCAAGGCTTCTGCATCGACATGGCATCGGCTGATTGCTTCTCGCGTCAGGCCAATCCATCAGATGGTGACACGCTGGTCAATTATTCCAACGGCACCACGACCCGCAACGGCACGGTAACGGAAGTTGCTGGCATCACGTTCTCGGGCGGGGGATTGGATTTCACCGGAGTTACGGCACCGGGCAACTTTGTCGCCATGCCCAATGCGTTTGAAGCCATTCAGGCCGATACCAACAAGGAATGGATGGCCATTTACTGGTTCAAGATGCCGACTTCGGCGGATTGGCCGGCCAGCGCTCGCGCGATCTCCGCAGCCGGAAACTACAACTCTGCGCCTGACTTGTTCACGCTCTACATGACCACGAACACGGGTTCAAAGGATCTGATTGTCAGGCCTTCAACGGCATCGGGTGTTTCGACCGCGATCATCCTGACCAATGTGGGTGCTACGTTCAGCGGAAAGGTCTGTCAGCTTTTTGTGTGGCGCACTGCTGCGGGCGTGACCACCTGCCGTTTGAAGTCGTCCGATGGCACGCTGTCCACGACAACAACCCCGGTTACACTGGCAACCAACACCGCAAGCCTTTCGGGGCTGACCTGGCGCTTTGGCACGATGACCAGCGCGCAGACAGCCAGCAACTTTTCGGCGGCGGGATCGTGGGGCGCAACCGATATTTCTGCTTGTAAATGGCGGCTGTACCGGGCGCTGGTGCAATCAACGAAGCGCCTGCCTGTGACGGTGACGCCAACCAGCATCGCGGATTCGGACTTTACCGATACCGTTGCACGCGCAGTTTACAGCTGAGGCTTTGCGCGATGAGCCAGCCTAACCACACCGACCTTAGCCGCGACATGGGGCGCGTGGAGGCCA
>JAGKWU010000054.1 GCA_021151695.1 Cellvibrionaceae bacterium
AGACCAAAGTGCCAACACCATCAAAATCGCGTCATCGGCGGAAGAATTCAATATGCAAACCAAAGACGCCATGGAGCAGGCCAAGGTTGCGACCAATCAGACTGACCACGCGTCCAAGACCGCCAATCAGGGTCAGAAGCTTATTTCCAATGCGGTCAAAAGTTTTGTGGAGATAGACAACAGCGTTATCCAGACCCAGGGCAGCATCGACGATCTCGCGCAGCGTATTAACAGTATTTCGGCAGTCATTTCGGTGATTAGCGAAGTCGCCAACCAAACCAACCTGCTCGCGCTAAATGCCGCTATCGAAGCCGCGCGTGCCGGGGAACAGGGACGCGGTTTTGCGGTAGTAGCCGATGAAGTTCGCCAGCTCGCCCAGCGCACCACCCAGGCGACCACCGAAATTAGCGATACCATCACCGCCGTACAAAACTCCAGCCGTGTCGCCAAGCAAAATATGGACGATATGGTCACCCAGTTGAAAGAAGGCATCGCCCAAACCCGGCAGGGCGGCGAAATTGTTGAGAGTGTGCGCATGGAAACCGATGAAGTGGCCAAAATGGTCGCCCATATCGGCAGCTCGCTGATCGAGCACGTCCAGGCCAGCAGCCTGATTCTGGAATATGTCAGCCACGTGGAGCAATCGTCTCTGGGCACTAAAGATGCGGCGCGCGGTACCCTGCTCGCCTCCCAGCAAATCCGCGATGCCTCCGATGAACTGAGCCGCAAACTGGAGGGCTTCCGCTTTTAAGTATCGCCCGGCAGACTTGCCTCTTTAACGCCAAATACTGTATAAACAGCCAGATAACGAATAACCAATCGTATCTGGCTTTTTTATTGGTGTTTTCCTTGGCAACCCGGCGGACGGCCTATGCTCACTCACTTGAACATCCAAAACTTCACTCTGGTTGATCATCTTGATCTGGATTTAAAACCGGGAATGACGGTGATTACCGGGGAGACAGGCGCAGGTAAATCCATTGTGCTGGATGCCCTTGGGCAAACACTGGGCGACCGCGCCGATGGCGAGCGAGTACGCACCGGTGCCAACCGCGCTGACATCTGCGCTACCTTTGATACTCGCCTGATACCTGCTGCTGCCGAATGGCTGGTGAGCAACGACTTACAGCAGGCCGATCACCCCCACGAATGCCTGCTGCGGCGGGTAGTTGCCAGCGATGGCAAATCCAAGGCCTATATCAACGGCCAATCTGTCACCTTGCAGCAACTGCGCACGCTGGGCGAGATGTTGATTGATATCCACAGCCAGCACGAACACCAGTCCCTGTTGATCAAAGATACTCATCGTCGCCTCGTCGATGAGTTTGCCGGCCAAACTGAATTGGCCAAGCAGGTGCGCCAAGCCTGGCGCGAGTGGCAGAGCCGTCTGGAGCACTTTATCCACTTGCGTGATAACGCCGCCGAGGTCAATGCCCGTTTTCAGTTGCTGAGCTATCAGGTAGAAGAACTGGAGCAGTTGGGCTTGCAGTCAGGTGAGCTGGCCAAGCTGGAAGGCGAACAGCGCAGCCTGGCCAACGCCGAGGAGATACTACGCGGCAGTCAGCAGTTAGCGGCTTTTTGTGGCGATGAGGAACAAGGGCTGAGCGTTAACCTGCATCGCGCCCTGCATATATTGCGCAGCCTGCCGGAGAAATCAGCGGCCCTGAAAAGTGCAGAAGAACTGCTCACCAGCGCGCAGATTCAGGTGGAAGAAGCCCAGCACGAAATCGAACACCACATCGATAGCTTCAACCTGGACCCGCAACGCTTGCAGCAAGTGGAGGAGCGGCTATCAGCCATTTACGATCTGGCACGCAAGCATCGTATCCAGGCGGAGGAGCTGCTGGAGTTGATCAATAAGCTCAGCTCTGAGCTGGAGCAACTGCAGGGCGGCGATGCAAAACTCGACCAACTCGCCCAGCAAGTCACGCAGGCGGAAAAAACCTATCGCCAGCTAGCGGACCAGCTTTCTGCAAAACGCGCCAAGGCCGGCAATAGCCTCGCCAGACAGGTCAACGAACAACTCAAGTTACTGGCAATGGAGAATGCCAAATTCAGCGTCAGCCTTATCCCTCTAGGTGACAAGCCGGGCGCTAATGGCCTGGAGGAGGTGGAATTCCTGATCAGCACCAATCCTGGACAAGCACCGCGCCCACTGGGAAAAATCGCATCAGGCGGCGAATTGTCGCGCATCAGCCTCGCCATCCAGGTAGTTACTGCCCAAACCTCCGCTATTCCTACACTGGTATTCGACGAAGTTGACGTAGGTATTGGCGGCGCGACCGGGGATGTAGTTGGTCAGTTACTACGACAGTTAGGCGGGCGCGGCCAGGTAATTTGTGTAACCCATCTGGCACAAGTGGCAAGTAAAGGGCACCAGCACTTACAGGTAGTTAAAACCGCAAACAAGAAATCTGCGGAATCAACACTGGTTGAGTTGGACGGCAATTCCAAGGTGGAGGAAGTGGCGCGCATGTTGGGTGGTTTGAAGGTGACCGAACAGTCACTGGCCCACGCGCGGGAGATGCTGGCGCTTTAATTTACACACCATTTTTACAAACTACAGAAAACAAAAAGGGCGCGATAAACGCGCCCTCAAGCAGTAATACAAATCAACGTTTCCTACATCAAAACACTAACGTTTCTTTCAAAAACAGCAAACT
>JAGKWU010000055.1 GCA_021151695.1 Cellvibrionaceae bacterium
TCAAGCTGCAACATCAAGTAGATCAGAAAGTATTCCATGTCATTCTCCTTCATTTGTTGTTTGAGAATTTAATATACTACAAAGACTCTTTGAATACAATAATCTTTCTTTATCATTGTAAAAATCACCAGATACAGTGAGTTTCACATCGTGGGCAAAATCATCTGAATAGATAAATTTACCAAAAGATTTCTCACACACTCTCCAAGGCCCTTTATCAACTACATAAAACTCTTGATCTTCCTCTAGTTCTTCAATACCATTCAGTGAGAAAATTTGATTAGTCATATCTCTACCCTCAAATTCTATTAGTAATGTCTATAAACTTTAATGCAAAATACTTACCAGATTCTACTGGAAAAGAAAGGTCATACCTCCCTTCAGCATAGATGACGCCATGATTTGAATTAAATACATTAACATATTCGATAATGTTTCCATCCTCAGAACATCTAATTACTTCACCAACATTACAACAACTCTCAAGAGGAACCACTTCAGCAATAAACTTTTCATACATCACTCCTCAACATCATAATAATTACTAGACAATGACCCATCTTCATTAAGAAGACCAGCTCGAACAAGAGTTTTAAATGCTTGTTCTCTCAATTTCTTCTTTCTGTTTTCAATAGCCTCAAGAGCTAGAGCACCAATATCTTTCATTTGATCCTTTGATAGTGTGACACTATCATACAATTCAGCAGAACGGATAAGCCATTCAATACGTTCTTTTGTATACGAATAGATTTCAGTGTTCATTTGATACCACCTCCACAATCAATTCAGGTTTAAACCCTGTGTATTCTTTGTTATTCTTACTCTCATATCCACGAGGATTACATACCACTCTTGTATTCATACACATTGTATCAACAAAATCATGTGTATGTCCATGAACCCATAATATAACATTGTTATTTAACAAGTCAACAATGTCAGAGGAATAGTAATACACATCGAGATTATTTCTATGTGGATTGTGTTCTCTTGTGCAAAAAGGAGCATGATGGCTCATTACAACAACAGGACGTTCTTTCTTAAGAACTTCTTTCAATCCCTCTTTAAACTTCTCATGAATTTCTCGCTGATTGTCAGCACCAAATCTATATCCTTTCTCATTTGTAATATAATGCCAATCACCCATGTTCTTTTCATAGATATTAGCATATGGAGGAACATTAGTCCATGCCGTACCACCATAGATAAGAATCTCTCCAAGGTCAACATACTCATTCTCAAGGAAGAATAAGTTTGGCTTACCAAATGTTTTAAGATAGCTATTTACATCATAGATAGCTCCATCAATAGAATTTCCCCAGTAGTCATGATTTCCTAATACAAACACAACATATTGAAATCTCTCTGCAAGAGAATTGAGCCATTCAATAGTTCTGAAAAGTCTATCTCCAGTTCCAATATCTCCAGCTACAAGGAGAGTTGTCTCATTATCTGTTTCCAATATAGGGAAATCATACATAGAGAAGTCTAAGTGGATGTCACTTATAATTCTAAATTTCATTATTTTTCTCTCTATTACAGAACTCTTCTTCAGTCATCTCGATGTATTTCCTCACTAAGGCTTTATCGTCTCCACAAGCCAAATACAAAGCTCTCCTATATAAACGTCTAGTTTCACTCTCTCGCTCTTGTCTGTTAATCGCTTGAGCTGAGCAACACCAGCAACCATCGGATTCATTGTTCATATTACTCTCCCTCATATTCCCATAGTACAGCATTACAATGATTATGTACAGCTCCAATTGTTAGTCCTGTCATATGACTGTGATGTAAATGAACAGGCCACTTAAAGAAAGATGGTGGATACAACTTTCTATTAACTTTCTTACTAGCTATATCCGAACGAGGATTACCAGACAATGAAGTACCACAGTAATAACATAAACCATCCTGCAATTTTACATATTCCTCTCTAACACGTTTACGTTCTATGTGGTGAAGAGAATTATAATCTACTGGTAATTTCATATGTTATCCTCATTTTCAAATACATCAAGGAAATACCATTTATCACAGTTTTCGTTTATTCTACCGCCACCTGTAGAGAGAATATGACATGCTTCTAGCTCACTTATACCGTATTCTTTTAGTTGTTCAATTGTAGGTTTCGTAAAGAACACATCAACAAAGTAATCTCCATGTTGATTATAGTCATTATATTCTTGTAGTAGTAGTAGTATCCAGACTTTCATGTCACTCTCCTTTAATTATACACTTATTAGTGTACTGAATGCAGCCCATAGATAACGCTTTCCTTTCTTTGTCAGTCGATACTTTGCATCGACCAATCCGTGTTCAGTTATAATCTGTGTTGATGTACTTCCTTGATAATACCCACTAGCACATTTTAGTACACCTTGATTAACCACATCACGCTTAGTCATACTTCCAAAATTAGCATTTGCATGTACTCGTTCAATTTCATCATCTGAAATAATATCTTCTACTCTTTCAGTCATATCACTCTCCTTTAATTTAATCACTTGTCTCAACTTCAGTTAATACAAACCAACAGGTTTCATATTCGTGGTATTTATCAGTCCCATCTTGGAGTAATTTGTTAGCACCACTAACATTCATATCAGACAGTTCACAGAGTTTACCTACTGTTGGTTTTTTAATATATACGGCGATG
>JAGKWU010000056.1 GCA_021151695.1 Cellvibrionaceae bacterium
AATGATTAAAGTAACAGACATTCAACAACTTCCAACTATTGAAGGAGTGGAAATTAGCTTTCAAGTAGTTGACAAGAAAATTGAAGCTATCATCATTAAGCAAAATGATAAAGAGATTCGTATTGTAAAGGATGGAACTTACACAGACCATCTTGCTGTTCTTGTAAAAGAAGAAGGGGAATATGTCAAAACTTATGTTGTCTCAGGTGAACGTGATGGAGAAATTCGTTCAAAAGTATTTAATAGTGTAAGTGAGGCGGCAAGTTATGACTTTGATCTTCAAATGGAAGGCTATTGTACTACACCAATTGAAGAAAAGAAGCAAAAAGTAAAACAGATTGGAGATGAAGAATGACTACTTCATTAATCTTGGGATTTGCTTGTGTTACCAACTTGTTTGCAGCATCATTAGGTTTTACTGGTAGCTTCCTAGATGCTTGCAATGTAGGTGTAGGTGTTACTGCTGGACTAATGTGCATCTACTCTATGATGGAAGAGGTACACGGTAAGAATAACTGAACAAAATATGTAAGCTAGGGATTAAAAAGTTCTGAATGATTGATAGCCCTTCTGTCACCACTAAAGGGCTTTAACATATTCTAAAGTCTATTTTATACATGCGTAGCCCAGATTGTCTTCTAAACAATTAAGGGTAACAGGAGCTGAAAATGTTGGTTCGATCCCAACCGTCTGTGCAAAATAGATTTTATATGGAGAAATTTATGATAATAATTGGAAGCACAGCCCTTCAATACCATGAATTGTGGAATAATCCTAAAGACACAGACATTCTTCATACTGAATGTGTTGAAGGATATGACGCAATCATTCTTCCACAAGAAATCATTGAAGAGTTCCCGGCAATTGATGGATATGCAACACTGGACGCTTTATACACTCTTTGTTGTAGTCATCTTGGTTGGGACATTAAATGGGAAAAGCACAAGCAACGTGCTTTGTACATGAAAGCGTGTGGAGCAAGAATAATCCCTAACCTCTATTACAAGTTAGTAGAACATTGGAGAAAAGAGAATGGAAATAAGGAATACCTTTCCCTATATAAGAAGAAAACAGATTTCTTTAATGACTATGTTGAATATGTGTATGACCATGACTATCTTCACAGTCTTGTAGCTTTACCATATAATCCAGTGTATACGCTATGCTTAAAAGAAAATGAAGATGTTGCTATTGACAAAGACAAGTTCTTTAGCTTAACATACAAACAACAATTGCAGATGTTTAGAGAAGAAATTTCTGTAATTGCAATAGAAAGATGGATGCTTCCAGATAAAGTGAAAGGGAAGTATTCATTTACAAAGGCTTACAATTTGGCTTTACATAAAACCTGTGTATCATTAACAAAGAATTGGGCAACAGATTTTATTATATTCAATTTGAAAGAGTTGAATAAGCCAGATTATAAGATGTTTGAAAACGTATTTAAATCAATTGAAGAAGGAGAAATGTATATGTCTAAAGTAGACATGAGTGTTTTTGAAGAACTTGCCGAGCTTGTTAAAGCAGATAGTATTAATACTATCGTATTCCTGCTATGTCAGAATGAATTTGGAGATATGGTACCATATGAAGGTAGTTATGATGTTTGGATAAGGCGGACAGGTGAGCTTGAAGAGATGTTTGAATATGAGCATCTCGAACAGGATGGAGGTGGTGAGGGTGGTGGAGAATATTGCTATGGTGTATTTAAGCTGAAAGGAAAAACCTATAAAGCAGAATACTTATATTACTCCTACCAAGGACATGATTACGAGGATATTCTTTCTACTCTTCGAGAAGTGAAACCCGTAGAAAAGACAATTGTAGTGTATGAATGATGATAAGGAGCCTTAATTGGCTCCTTTCTTTTTGTCTAAATTTGTTGACAAGGAATAATCTATCATCCATAATGACAACATACAAACACAACGGAGAATATAAATGCAAACTAACTTTTCCAATACCATAGCCATAGGTTCAAGTGTTCCTTCTGATTCTTGGTTGAAAGTAGCCATGAGGGAAGCTGCGAAGATGGCTAAAGAACAAGGTGTAGAGTGGAAAGACTTTGAAGCTGTTATTTTTCTTCCTGAACGTGGAAGATACTATGTAAAAAGTAAAGGATATGTTACCATGAGTTCTCACGGATAAAAGGAGAAGTAATGACTATCGGAATCTTTATTGATGATGAGCGCTACCCCAGTGATGTAACTTGGCTACAATATGAGACTGACCATTACTCCTATTGGCACATTATACGGACAGAAGATGAATTTGATAACGTCATTGATTGGTTTGAGAATTCTGGTGTAGATGATCACATCATCTTCTCTTTTGATCATGACATCCAACTATGGAATGAGGATGGAGAAGAGATTACAGGATATGTTCTGTTGAAGAAACTAATTAATTTCTGTATTGACAATGACATTCCTATTCCTATATGCTACTTCCATACACAGAATGTTGTAGGAAAGAAGAACATGGAAAGCTATTACAACAATGCTATCAAATTTCAGAAAGGAGAGTGATCATGCCTGAAGTATTTAATTTTCTTGATGAAGAACGTCTTAATGCTGTGAGAGTCCAATTCAAGAAAGGTATCTTTG
>JAGKWU010000057.1 GCA_021151695.1 Cellvibrionaceae bacterium
ATCATCGGCGCTCCAGGTGATTGGTTTGGCAACGCCATCGCGCACCACCGTTTGCACGCAACGTTTGATAACGCTTAAGCCACTTAAAGAACCGCCTTTGCCCAACAAACCATTGGCAGCCTGGCTGTTATAGATAGCCGCAACATTGGGTTTTACGCCGCCCACACCGTCGGGTAGGGAAAAGGGCACTGTGTATACCGCTGCACCATTTTCGTTAACGCGTACGGAGTTTTGCATGGGAGATAAGGATAATGTCGCAGGCTCGCCATTAGCACCTGATACAACACTTGAAATCACTTTATTAATTAACGAAACAACAGGAGAAAATAAAGATTTAAGCCAATATTCGTTGGTGGGAATGGAGCCATCACTTACTCCACCACTGCTTGAATTTGCACCGCCAGCCGCTACAGAACCCGAGGACGACGAGCTGCTTTGCCCATTCGAACCATTTACAAGGAGGGTGGCTGAGCGCGTAGTAATACCGTTGGAATTGCTGCAGGTAATACGAGCAGTTACCGGCCCGGTAACACTCGCAATGGTTACGCTGGATACTCCGGTTGCATCCAGGGTGAGCACAGCACCATTTGCATCTCGGCACGAAGACGCATTCGACGTAGTCACATATAGTTTCGTGGAGTCACCCACGGCGACATCCGATGGCACATAGTAGACACTCACTTGAGGCGCATTTGTTGTCTCAGCCCCTGCAACAGTGCCTTCAAATATAGTTATTGAAAGCAAAAGCCATTTCAGGAGAAATCGAAAACCAGTGCTGATAGTGAATATAGAATGCTGTTTGCCAAAGGTGCGCATATGCTTTCCCTGTAAAAATACAAAAAATTCCCGAGGGCCTAGCCCGTCGGGATCATTCTTATAATTAAGCTTTAATTAAGGAGCTGTTTTTTCGACTTTTATACCATCAACCACATAATTTGCAGTTGAGTCGATAGCAATATTAAGGGTGTGATTACCTGCCGTGTAATTGGTGTTTTTAATCAGTTTTACCCAAATACCCGCATTAATATTTTGATCAAGTGCTACGTTTTTCATGGCTTGACCATCGACACCGTAGGAGATAGCGGAAACAGTGTTTTTATTGGAGACCCAATGGGCGTAAACATCGTAAGCAGCAGCCGCAGGTGCCACAAAACTCCAAGTAGTAGTAATTGCATTGGTAGGTGCGGCATTGGCTTGGGTAACTTGAACACCGTTAATCCAGGCGGAATTTGAAAGGCTATTATTAGTAGGGGGAACTATAGTAAATGTCTCGGGGCCTTGGATGTAGGCAACCGGAACCATAGTCTTCTTTATAGGATGCTGCTGACTGGAACCACAAACAACTTTCGTTATTTTCACCTGCAAATTATTTACATAGGCATTAGTAAAAAAAGTTTTTAAGAACGCATATTCGTCAAAGGCGCTACTAGCATACCAAGGAGTAGCCGCCGCAATATTAGGGTATGAATTAGCATCAACCTTGGTGAAAGTCATTGGTAAAAGGACGAAATTTTCTACATCCTGACCAGAGCAACTCACAGTTTTATTTAGTTTTACCCACATCATATTAAAGAAATATTGATAATACCAGCTAGATCCATTAGGGGTACTTCCTCTTACTCCAGGGGTTAACAAGGCCCCATTACTTAAGGTCGTGACCAAATTTTTATCAAAAGCCACCTCCAAAATATTAGCGGTAACATCTACCGTCGAATAAAACTGATCCTGCGCCTTAACCATTGGCGCCAACAACAATAAAAATGCTAACAACCTTATCTTCATGACGAAAACCACCCTTTTACAAGTTTTATTAAATCCGAAATAAACTATTCCCGCAGCAGCAAGGCCGGGGAGGCAAGAAAATAGAGGTAAAGGGGAAAATAGGTGGGAATAGCAATAGCGCTTATGATTCCTAATCTGAAAAGCTGGGCAATAAACTGCACAGTTTGTCCTATCTATTTCCGTAATCTTATTCAAATATTAAGGCTCACTTAATACAGAATAATGAATTAACTCCACTTTTGGCGCTGCAATCCTATCCGATAATAATCATCATGTAAATTAAAACGCCAAGTGAATTAAGGTACTTGCATATAAGTTAATGAAATAAATCCCTTTACTCCAGGGCTGTAACCATCCCCTAAAATAGAGTCATTCATAATTAGAGCTCTCCGGCTTACGCTAGCCCCAACGGAGAACAGCCATGAAAAAAATGGTGCTTTACAGAAACCCAAATCGTCAAAATTCTCAAAGAAGTTGAAACAGGCCGACTGGTAAAAGAGGCCTGTCGCAACCCACTATAACTGGAAAAGCAAATACGGCGGCATGAAAGCCCCCGACGTCAAGCGCCCGAAAGACCTTGAGGATGAGAATCGCCAACTCAAGCAGATGTATGCAGCGTTCAGCCTGGATCATAAAATTCTGAAAGTAGAATGCTTACAACTCAAGCGACGCGCAATATGACAATACATTGCACAAAACCCAACTCAAATTAACTTGGACTCAGAAAAAAGAAAGCCCGCATAAAGCAGGCATTTTTGTAAATATAAATTTTATACATACAAAGGATATTTATACTTTGCGCC
>JAGKWU010000021.1 GCA_021151695.1 Cellvibrionaceae bacterium
CACTCGGGAGGATTCGAACCTCCGACCGCTCGGTTCGTAGCCGAGTACTCTATCCAGCTGAGCTACGAGTGCGTTGTTGAGGCGCGCATTCTATTGATCAGGTCACTCATCGTCAAGCATTTATTTTCAAACTTTTTAATTTATTTAAAAATTAATGCTTTTAAAATCAATGAAATACACAAATCAATCAATCTGAATACTTAATAGCCTGCATCAGATTTTTTAGACTGCACGTTACATCAATCTGGCGGTGAGGGAGGGAGTCGAACCCTCGATACCTTGCGATATACACACTTTCCAGGCGTGCTCCTTCGGCCACTCGGACACCTCACCGTATTTGCAAGTTTTTGCCTTATTCCAAAGGCCCCTTGCAAGGCGGCGCAATGTACACAAGCATAACTAAAAAGGCAACTTTTATTTAGCCGGCCACGACTTAAAAAAGGCGTTTACATCAGCCGCTGGCGGCTCGGGTATTTCCTGCACAGGAGTGCCCACATAGACAAAGCCAATAATTTCTTCATTCACCGCTATATGAAGTTGCTCTTTGACATGAGGGTTGATCGTCATATCGCCAGAACGCCAAATGGCACCATAGCCCTGTATAAAAAGTGCGTTAATCAAGTTCTGTGTAGCGCATCCACAAGCAATAATTTGCTCCTGTCGCGGCACTCCCGGATTCTCTTGTGTACAGGCAATAGCCACTATGATCATAGGCGCTCGACCGGGCATTTTTTGCGCCTTCTCCACAACAGCCGGAGAAACCTCAGGGTTCACGTTGCGCACCGCAGTCACAAACACATCGCTCAACAGCGCCAACCCCTCAGCCTCAATGACGAGAAAGCGCCAAGGCTGCAACTTTCCATGGTCAGCCGCACGAACAGCGGCAGCAAACGCTTGCTCCAAATCAGCCTGAGATGGCACAGGCGCCACCAGCTTGGAGACCGACACACGTTTTTGTAATAACCTCAAAGCATCCACAGAAAATCCTCTTAAACTCATCTACTCGCCAAAAATTCGAATATCCGCAATATCTGTACCATACTAAAAGGGATATTCCTGAATATGCGCAGATCGCAAAATAACAATTAATCAAACATGAGCTAACCCATGCAGGTCCCAAACGCCATTATTGCGGTCGCCGCCGAAGTTTGCCTGGCCCTGGCAGTAGGTGCCGCCCTGCTCTTTGTTCACGCGCGCAAACTTAAATCATTAGTCCGCCGACAACAAGAAAAGTTGTTAGAACTCCTGAATACCCCGAAACCGCCAGTTGCGGCAACACCTCAGCCAGCGCCACAAGCACCTACCCAAAGCTATAAAAGCTATCTAAACACAGAGCTGGACGCCACTTCCCAGCAATTTTCCAGTCTGTCCGATGACGGTGATATCACACAGGAACAATCGCCCGACAGCCCGCAGTTATTGCAAGTCCTCGCTTTGCGCTATGCGTTTTTACGCGCGGAAGAACTGGGCACAACCGAAGAAATAGGCAGCCCAGAATATTGGAGTATTTTTGAACAAACACTATCCCCCCTGCTAAAGCAGGCTCAAGGTACAGAGGAACAAAACCCTGAGCTATCGGCAGAACTGGAAACAGCACGCAAGCGCATAGAGAATCTGGAAAAGTTCAAGCGCCTCTTTTTTGATATGGAGAAGCAATGGAACGAAGCGAAAATAAAAGCGAATGACTATTACATGCAATTAATGGCGCTATCCGATAGCGTGAGCCTAAATGATCGGGAAAGTTTTACCAGTGTACTGGAGAGCTACAACAACGTTTATGACAATATCAACCAGCAATTTATTGATCTCTCCCAACCACAGCCCGGCAAAACCATACACATTACCCGCCAGGATCCTCGTGCAGCGGATGAAATCATCAAGTTGCGTAATGTAGCAGCGGATCAGCACCGTATTATCAATCAACTGCAACGCAAACTCATTGAAGCCAAAACGGCAGAGGATAAAGAGCTGGTGATACAGGAGCTGCAGCAGCAGCTGCAACGCCAAACCCGCTTTGTCCAGGAGTCGGAGACTTGCGTTCAGCTGCTGGAAGACGAACTTTCCAAAGTCCACCAAGAACTATCCAACATGGAAAAAGAGCTCGGGGCCAGCCAAACTTTAAGTGACGAAAACCTGCGAATGAAAACCACCCTGCAAAGCTTTACCCTTGAAAGTAAAGACCTTATGCAGAACCTGGACTCACTAGAAAAGGAAAACAGCCTACTAAAACAAGGCCAGGACCAATCCCCACCGGGTCAAGCCGGTGATACGGAGTTCAAAAAAGTCCAGACAGAATATTTACAGCTGCAGCAACAATATGCAGAACTGGAAGAAAAATATCTTGAGCTAAAATTAGGTAGCTGATCCTACCCTGCACAGCTCCCTTAATTCTGTAGGGAGGATATCGGTTTCAGAGGTGGACATTTATCACAAAAGGACGTTTAATAACCTGCCAACAGAATGCGGCTACATGCCGTACTGAAGACAATAATTCGCCTGCCAGACTTATACCAATGACAAAAATAGCAGAAGCCTCTACGTTACAGGCCGAGTCCCCAAAACAACAATATTATTTCCGCTCACTAATCTGCTTCGCCGCAGCGGGCACATTGGCCGCCTATATTAACTGGTCAAATATCAATCTCATCTACGCCTCAACTATTTTAGTTTTGCTGGCATACGCGTACGGCACATATCACTTCACTCATAAGCAACCCATGGAGCTCATGACCAGAACTACTCGCTGGTTCTCCTATGTGGACGCTGCCTTGATTGGCATGGTGCTTGGATTTACCAATTTCAGTGTTCTGCCCTGCGTGTTGTTTCTGACCATGATTCAGTTCAACGCGCTGGTGGTTGGCGGCATAAGAAAACTAATGGAAGATAACACCGCATTTGCTGTTGGTGTTTTGATCAGCTTTGTTTTTCACAAGCCACAACTGGTACTCTCCACCAGCATAGAAATAAGCCTTTCGAGCCTGATAGGTATAGCCACCTACTTCCTAGTTTATGCAATTTACATGCATCAGCGCTTTCATAAACTTTCGCTCTCACAAAAAGAACTGGAAAGCGAACAGAAATGGCACAAAATTCGCGCCTACAAATTGTCCCGCTATCTACCCCCAACGGTTTGGAAAGCTATTAATCAAGGCAAGGATGAAGCGCTGCAGGCTGAACGTAAAAAAATCAGTATTTTCTTTTCTGATATTAAAGATTTTAGCCAGCTCGCAGAAGAGATAGAGGCAGAAGCACTCAATGAGCTCCTCAATCATTACCTGACTGAAATGTCCAAAATAGTGACTCAACATGGCGGCACCATCGATAAGTTTATGGGTGACGCTATCATGGTGCTCTTCGGTGATAGCAACAGTCAGGGCGTTAAAGCAGATTGCGTTCGCTGTGTATCCATGGCCATAGCGATGAAAAAGAAAATGCGCTCGCTGCAACTCGAATGGTACAACCAGGGCATCAAAAAACCATTGCAAATACGCATGGGCATTAATACCGGATACTGCACAGTAGGCACTTTCGGTACATCAAGCCATTTGGACTACACAGTATTAGGAACCCAGGTGAACCTGGCCAGTCGCCTTGAGTCAGCTGCGGAGCCCGACGAAATTTTAATTTCTCACGAAACATGGTCTCTCTGCAAAGACGTCATCATGTGCCGCGACAAGGGTGAAATTCAGGTGAAAGGTTTTGCCCAGCCGATCAAAGTTTATCAGGTGGCCGATTTCCGCAAAGATCTCGGCAAGAATCAAAGTTATTTTGAGGATCGCGCCGAAGGCTTTTCAATGTATCTGGATCTGGACAAGATCCGAAACTATGAAAAAGAAAAAGTCATAGAGTCGCTTGAAAAAGCAGCAGAGCGATTACGCGATAAAGTCATAGTGTAACCGTCAGATAATTATTATTGTCGCAAAAGGCGGCCCGCCACTGGCTTGACACCCACATCACTACTACGGAATGGGTTTATATCCAAACCGCCACGACGTGTGTAACGCGCATAAACGCTAAGAAATTCTGGCTTACAGCGAGCGCTGATATCCATAAAGATCCGCTCAACACAGTGCTCGTGAAAATCCTGGTGCTCGCGGAACGAAACCACATAACGTAGCAACCCCTCACGATCTATTTTTTTCCCTCGATACTCCACTATCAGACTTGCCCAGTCAGGCTGTCCTGTCACCGGACAATTACTTTTTAGCAAATGGCTATAGAGAGTTTCGTGCACATCATCAACTCCATGAACCAGAAAATCCGGATGCGGATGATAAGTATCCACTTCGACATCAAGCTCATCAATTGAATCACCATCAAAAGTGGTATCAATCAGCAACGCAGATTGATCAATTCGACACAATGAAACATTTATATTTGCACCTGCCGCCTCCGACAAATCCTTTTCCAGGCAAGCCTTAACACTCTCCAAATTGGCAAAGCGTGTTTGATTTAGAGAGTTCAAGTAAAGCTTGAAAGATTTTGATTCAATAATCGCCGGGCTATCGCAGGGAACTGAAAATTCTGCAACGGCAACCTGTGGCTTTCCCTTCTCATTCAGCCAGGACAACTCGTATCCAGTCCATATATCGCAACCAAAAAAAGGTAAATCATCGGAAATACCCAGCTGTGCGCGCGATTCGCTGCGAGGAATGGGAAACAGCAAATTCGCATCATATTGAGATACATATTGGGTCTGCTGCCCAAGGGGGATCGCTTTAGCCATAACAAGTCTCACTAAGCGCGCAAGCGCTTGCCTGTTTTTAATAAATGTAAACTGATCATAAATAATATGATGACACCTGTTATCAACCCCAGAATCGCGTGAGTGATATTGATATCACTTATACCCAGGATACCGTAGCGGAAAGCGTTCACCATATGAAGAATTGGATTCAGCCGCGATACATGCTGCCAGAATTCGGGCAACAAGCTGATTGAATAAAACACACCACCAAAGTAGGTCAATGGTGTAAGAATAAAAGTTGGTACTATGGATACATCATCAAACGTATTTGCATAAACAGCATTAATCAAGCCCGCCAACGAAAACAGCATAGAGGTCAACAGAACGATTGTCAGGGTGATAAACCAGCTGTGAATGTGCAAATGAGTGAATATCAAAGACATTATAGTTACCAGCACACCAACACAAAGACCGCGCGCCACTCCACCCATGGTATACCCCAACAGGAGAATATAATTGGGTGTAGGCGAAACTAAAACTTCTTCAATACTGCGCTGGAATTTTGCACTGAAAAAAGACGAAACCACATTCGAGTAGGCATTAGTCAACACCGCCATCATAATCAAACCAGGCGCCACAAATTGGATGTAGGTAAACCCGCCCATGTCGCCGATGCGACTACCAATCAACTTTCCAAAAATAACAAAATACAAGGCCATGGTAATAACCGGCGGCAAAAGCGTTTGCACCCAAATTCGTGTGAAGCGCTTTATTTCTTTGCGCAAAATAGTAACAAAGGCGATCCATTGTTCACGATAACCCATTAATCATCCCCTTTACTGACCGCCTGGGCGGAACCGGATTGATTGATCATAGCGACAAACATCTCCTCAAGGCGATTAGCTTTGTTTCTCATACTAATGATCGATACAGCCTGCTCATTTAACAGGTTAAATACCTGATTGAGCGACTGCCCTTTCTCAACCTCAATCTCAAAAGAATGCTCATCAATCTGCAAGCAATTAAAACCAGGAATAGTTAATTGCTCCGGTAAATTCGCAGCGGAATCCAAAATAAACACTTCTTTATTTAACTGTTGTAACAAATTTTTTACGCTGGTGTTTTGCACCAACAATCCCTTGTCGATAATGGCCACATTGCGGCACAAACTCTCCGCCTCTTCCAAATAGTGCGTGGTCAAAATGATCGTCGTGCCGGCCTCGTTAATCTCGCGCAAAAAATCCCACATGGAGCGGCGCAATTCGATATCAACACCTGCAGTCGGCTCATCAAGAATCAGCAATTTCGGCTCATGCACCAAAGCCCTGGCAATCATCAAGCGACGCTTCATCCCACCGGACAACATGCGCGCCGGCGTACTTCGCTTGTCCCACAAGTTGAGCTTCTTTAAATACTTTTCCGCCTGGGTTTGGGCAAACACGCGGGGCAACCCATAGTAGCCCGCTTGCTGCAAAACTATATCTTCCACTTTTTCAAACATACTGAAATTAAACTCCTGTGGAACTACACCAAGGAATTTTTTCGCCTGCGAAAAATGTGTGTCTATATTGTTGCCAAAAATTTCCACCTCACCTGAGGTTTTACGCACCAGAGAGCTGATAATCCCGATTGTGGTAGACTTACCAGCTCCGTTTGGACCGAGCACCGCAAAAAAATCGCCTGGCGCCACATCAAGAGAAATCCCCTTCAGTGCCTCCAGTTGATTGTTATAGACTTTGGTAAGGTTGCGAATGGAAAGAGCTGCTGACATAGCGCCTCTGGTTCACCTATTTACAAAGAGAATTAGCCTGCATGAGCGATAACTACGATACAAGCTATATTGAATTCCACCAGCGATTGCTAATCGCCTTTATTAACCAAATAAAAGTGCAAGCGCCTTTTAATTTGGAACACAGCGACCAGGATGATCAGGGCTTCATTAATGATTTAGAACAATTGCCCAATATTGGGGGTAGCCAGCAGCTTATTCAAGGGCAACAGCTCCTATGTAAGCTTGTGGCAACCTATCATCACCTTATGCCGCTACTACCGCGCGACTTGCTCTGGTATTTCGGGGGCGATTGCCTGCACTACATGCCTGATGAAGAAATTTCGCTCTACCAGCAACTCGATGAGCAACGCCAAGTAGCAAAAGAAACAAACCAACCATTTGATTACGAAAAAGCTCGACTTAACGCACTGGGAGCACATTAACAGCACAACCAGCTCATGGATGAGCAACAGCTAAGCGATTCAGACGATATTTTTAAGAGTGTTGAGATCCCAGAACAAACAAGATCTAACATAGATAGGAAAAATTGGAGCGGGAAACGAGACTCGAACTCGCGACCCTAACCTTGGCAAGGTTATGCTCTACCAACTGAGCTATTCCCGCTTAAATGGCGTCCCCTAGGGGGTTCGAACCCCTGTTACCGCCGTGAAAGGGCAGTGTCCTAGGCCACTAGACGAAGGGGACAAATGACGATCTGCCTTGGTAAACAGAACGCTTACATCACTACTTCATACAACAAAATTGGAGCGGGAAACGAGACTCGAACTCGCGACCCTAACCTTGGCAAGGTTATGCTCTACCAACTGAGCTATTCCCGCTTATTGGCATCCCCAAGGGGAGTCGAACCCCTGTTCTCGCCGTGAAAGGGCGATGTCCTAGGCCACTAGACGATGGGGACCCAGAATCCTCCTGCTTGAACGTTTGTGACGTCGTCTGCAGAAGTGGGGCGCATTCTAAGGAGCAAGCCCTGCCCTGTCAACACTTTTATTCTTAATTTTATAACTTTGGAAACAAGCACTTAGCATTCGATCAGTTTGTTCAATCCCTAGACTATTTGGTTATTTTATTGGTCCTTTTTTATTGGTGCTATAATCTACATACATCCAATTTTTATAATTACCCCAACCATGTCGATCTATATTGTTGTAAGTATCCTTGCTCTCCTCCTTGCTCTCGCGAGCTACATTTTTATTAGCCAGTCGATTGAAAAAAAACGAGTCCAACGACAACGCGTTCATATGGCACTGCAGACCAAGCGCCGTAATTTTATGCATATGATCAACGGCTTTCCCCCAGGATTCCTCTCATCGGATCTGCTTGGTCTTATATATCGCGCCCTTATTGATACGTGCGAACAACTCCGTCTACTGACCCCTAAAGATCAACAATACCAAGAAGATGTCACCCTTTTTACCAATCAGATGGCTGCACTGCCCAAGAATGCCGCCACACAACGTGTACGCCTGGACAATCCGCAGCAAATGAAGGATGTCCGTCAAAACCTGCAAGAATTACAGCGCTTTGTTATTCAACAAGAGGGCGCCAAGGTCATTAATAAGGTTCAGGCAGACTCCTATATAGATCAAATAAAGCGGGTTAACCTGCAAATGGGCGTCGACAGTTATATCTATCTAGCCAAACAGGCACAGCAAATTGGCAAATTGAAGCTTGCGCTGCACTATTTCGGCTTAGCCAAAAAGCTATTGGCCGGCGAGAACGCCAGCCGAGCATACGACAAACAAATTGGCCAGTTGGATGTACTTATCAACAAGCTTGAAGAACAGGCTCAAATCCATAAGGAGCCGGAAACTGGAGAACCAGATCCGGCGACCGCTGAGAAAGAATGGGAAAACTTTGCAGCACCAGAAGATTCCTGGAAGAAAAAACAGATGTATGATTAAGTCGCGAGCTATTTTTCTTCAAGCGCAATGGAAGCCGAGTTAATGCAGTAACGCAAACCTGTTGGCGCTGGGCCGTCGGTAAACACATGCCCCAGATGGCAACCGCAGTTGCGGCACAAAACCTCAGTGCGGCGCATTCCATGACTGGTGTCATATTCTTCGCGTATCACTGACTTACCCGCAGGTGCGTAAAAACTCGGCCAACCACAGCCTGCATCAAATTTTGTTGCAGACTCGAACAAGGCTTCCCCACATCCGCGACACAGATATGTGCCATCGCTAAAAACATTCCAATATTCGCCGGTAAAAGGCCGCTCCGTCCCCTTCTGTCGGCAAATGCGATACTGTTCTGGCGTGAGCTTTTCAAGCCAATAGGACTCATCATTAAATTGTGATTCGGACATGACTATTTCTCCTTGACACCGGTAGTCGCAAACGCCGATTATTCACGGCTTGCGATTGATATTTCGCACAATTTTCCAAGGGCTTGTACGCCCTGATTCCAGCCCCTGTTTCGCTAAGGCATATTACTGTAAATGAGCAACATTAAGAAATCTGACAAGTTAAATGGAGTCTGTTACGACATTCGCGGCCCCGTACTTGAACACGCTTACCGCCTCGAAGAGGAAGGTCATCGCATCCTTAAACTGAACATAGGCAACCCTGCCCCCTTTGGTTTTACCGCCCCGGATGAAATCATTCAGGACGTGATTCACAACCTGCCCAACGCAGAAGGTTACACTGCATCCCGCGGTCTTTTTGTTGCACGAAAAGCGATTATGCAGGAATGCCAGCGCCTGCAAATCCCTAACGTTGAAATCGAAGATATCTTCCTCGGCAACGGCGCTAGTGAGTTAATTGTTATGGCCATGCAGGCCCTGCTTAACAACGGCGACGAAATCCTTGTCCCTGCACCGGATTATCCACTTTGGACCGCCGCGGTAAATCTCGCCGGCGGAAAAGCCCGCCATTATTTGTGCGATGAACAATCCGATTGGTTCCCCGATCTCGAGGATATCAAAAGCAAGATTACCGATAGAACCCGTGGCATAGTGGTAATCAACCCGAACAACCCTACTGGCTCGGTGTATAGCAAAGAGATCCTGGAAGACATAGTACAATTAGCACGCGACCATAATCTGATTATTTTTGCTGACGAAATTTACAGCAAAATACTCTACGACGATGCTGAATTTATCCCCATGGGCAAGCTCGCTCACGATGTACTCTGCGTGAGCTTTAATGGCTTATCCAAAGCCTACCGTTTGGCCGGCTTCCGCTCTGGCTGGATGGTCATCAGTGGAGCCAAGCACCGTGCCAAGGGTTATATCGAAGGCCTGGAAATGCTTTCATCCATGCGTCTCTGCGCTAACGTACCGGCAATGTATGCGGTGCAAACAGCTTTGGGCGGTTACCAGAGTATTAATGAGCTGATTATTCCCGGCGGCCGTCTGCGTGACCAACGCGACGCAGCATTGCGTGCATTAGCCGATGTGCCCGGAGTTTCATGCGTTAAACCGAAAGGTGCTTTGTACTTGTTCCCGAAACTGGATTTGAACATGTACAAAATCAAAGATGACCAGCAAATGGTATTGGACTTTTTAATTCAGGAGAAAATTTTGCTGGTTCAAGGCTCAGCATTTAACTGGCCCAACAAAGACCACTTCCGTATAGTGTTTTTGCCGCGAGAAGATGACCTGACCAAAGCGGTTCATCGTTTTGGCGAATTTTTATCACGCTACTCGCAGTAGGCATTGTCTTAATGCAAACAATAAGGGCGCCTGAGGCGCCCTTATTGTTTATGCAATTTACCCTCGCATTACAACATCCTCAGACATTAGGTGCACAGGCAAGACTTGGTACACCATAAGCTTTAACTGCTGCGATGGGTTCACGTCCGGAAAATCAGGATGCGCAGAAATACGTTCAATAAACCTGGACTGCGGCAATTGTTCAGCAAACTGTTGCTGTAAAAAATCCTCTCCCAATTCCGGAGCATTCAAACATGCCAACACCAAACCACCTTCAGGCATCAACTCTGGCAGACGGCGTACAACTTTTGCGTAATCCTTTTCGGCAACAAAACTGCCTTTCTGGTACGAAGGAGGATCAATAATAACCAGATCAAATGGTCCTTTACGTTTTATACGCCCCCATGACTTCATAATATTTTCGGCCAGATATTCGCTGCGCTCTTTTGGCAGCCCGTTGAGCTGGTGATTAGCCCGCCCGAGGTTCAATGCGCTGCTACTCATGTCCACATTCACAACCAATTCCGCACCGACGGCTACCGCAACAACTGAAAAAGCACAGCTGTAGGCAAAAAGATTTAGGACACGTTTTTCCTTCGCATGCTGTTCAAGCCATTGACGTCCGACTTCCATATCCAGAAAAAAACCCGCATTTTGTTGGGCATTTAGATGTAAGTTAAACGTTAACAAGCCGCGCTTTGCAAATACCTGCTCAGGCATTTCCCCTAATAATACGTCGGAAGGAGCAGACGGCAAATATCGATACTGCAACAACACACAGGATAAAGAACTGGATAGCTTGTCGCGCAAAAAAGCCATCACAAGCTCAAGGAAATCTGCTGGCGGCTCCTTATACAATACAAAGAGCAGAACTGGCTCGTAAAAATCCACAGTCAGGAATTCCAACCCCGGAAAGCAGCGGCCACGGCCATGCAACACACGATGACTATCGAATGAGTTACCTTGCTCTAGTCCAGCCAATAAATTGGAAAGTTTTTCCAGTAAAATATTCATGATGCGATTACATCTAATAGCCAATGGGATAAAGAATAAATTCATCGTAACCGACAAGAACAGATTGATAACCCGAAAAGGATTTATCCAATTCAGGATCATTGGAGTCGACCAATAAAGGGCGCCCTTGTAGGGATTGTATTTTTTCTTTAGTCGCAATTATCTGGATATGTGAGCGAGGAATTTGTTGCAATATATCGGGCGTCAACTGTTGGTTGCCGCGACCAATAATATGCCCCTGCCCACCAATGGCCGTTATGATCAAGCGTGTATTCGGATAACGACTAATATGCTCGCGCAACTGTTGCGCACTAACATCTGCCATCAACAATTCGCGATTCATCATTAAATCGACGCCAAGCAAAGTTCCTTGCAATCCAAGCTGCTCCATAAACACTTGGGTGGTAGAACCTGGACCAACAATATAAAGCACATCGTCTTCGAGGTTATCTGCCAGATAATTCGCCATATCCAGCTTAACCAATTCATCCTGGTGAGCGCCGCTATTTTTGACTTGCTGCAAGAACTGCGGTAACTGAGGTGCTCGCATATGGGCATACAATCGTGTTTTGACCTTGCCTGCGCGAAACGCATCTTCATCTATATCGCGCACTTCGCAGCTTTGGACATTAACAATTTCTTTGTTAAGCAAACAGCGCACAATTTCACCGGCAGCTTCAGGCGTATTGGCGTAGACACCTGAATGCATTTTTACGCCAGAGGGTACACCCAACACTGCTTGCTGCAAGGCACCGGCCTGCTCAAGCGCATCAGCAATATTGCGCGCAGTACCGTCGCCGCCCGCAAATAAAATAAGATCAACATTTTCCTGGGTCAATGCGATTGCCGCATCGATAGTATCTTGCGAGCTGGATGGCTCAGCAGTTGCAGCACCAACTACATTACACGGCAGTCCCGCTGCCAGAACCGCAGCCTCGCCCATATCCCCCACAAAAGCATAAGTTTCAAATTGATCGCACAATTCTCGCAACATTTCCAGACAACGCTGCATACGCGCAGGTGCGCGCTGTTGCGCACCGCGCGCAAAAGCTTCGGTACGAACAGCCTCACCGTCGCTACCCTTCAAGCCGACACTGCCGCCGATACCCGCGTAGGGATTAATGATTACGCCCAGTTTAAAACTCATCAGGCAACACCGAAGCCTAATGCACGCAGCCAATCCGCGGTTTTAGCATCTGCGCCCTGCACGACATAATTATGAAACTCCCGGCGCACCGGATAATGTTTGCGCAACAAATCAAAACCTGCCCCGAACTCTGCTTCACCGCTGCGCGCAGTCGCTGCCAATTCACGCAAACGTTTATCATCATCAGCAATAGAATAAACTTGTGCGATCAATTGCTTCACTTGCTCCCAGGTATTTAATTCAGAGTTTGCGTGAAGATGGTTATTGCCAAGCGGTGGAACCAATTGTGCAATAGATAACATGGCTGGTTGTTGAAGATAGCGGCAAAGCGCTTGATAAATCATCTCGGTACCATTTAATTTACCATCGTAGCTATAGCCTGCAATGTGCGGCGAACCCAGCTGGACTTTATCGAGCAAATCGAGAGAAATATCTGGCTCAGGTTCCCATACATCCAACACTACGCGCACATCAGAGCGCTGCGATAAAAATGCCAGCAAATCGGCATTGTCGATAACAGGACCGCGACCACAATTGAGCAGCACAGCATTTGGTTTGAGTTGCTGTAATTCTGCGAGGCCAATCAAATGGAAACTTGGGTGATCACCAGTGGTCGTCAAAGGTGTGTGCATGCTGATGATGTCGCATTGCAAAACGTCTTCCAGCGAAGCCAGATCAGGATTGTGCTCAGATGTGCGCAGCGGGTCGTAGCAGTAGCAATCAACACCTTGTAACTTCAAACGCTTGTACAACAAACCACCGACATTACCGCAACCGATAATGCCAAATTTTTTCCCCAGCCAATTTACATCCAGATGACAAAGGGCTGCGTACACATACTCAACTACCGAGTTGGCATTGCAGCCGGGCGCACTGGAAAAGCTGACCTGGTTGGCTTGCAACCAACGCTGGTCCAGGTGATCTATACCTATAGTACAAGTACCCACAAATTTAACCTGACTATCCGACAGCAACGCCTCGTTAACCTTGGTTACCGAGCGAACCAACAACGCTGAAGCCTGGCGGGTATCATCATTAGTCATGGTGCGGCCTGGCCGGGTAATTACCTCGCCAAGACCGTGGAAAAATTCATTTACCAATGGGATGTTTTCATCCGCGAGAATTTTCATAGATTTTTTCTCTAAAAAGCCACTTTCTTGCTATCTAAAAGGTGTTGCGTTGCAAATGTTTAGCATATACTTAGGTCGAGAGCGGCATTAAAACCCGCTTCTTTCCACCTGATTTTTTGGCCCGCTAGAGTCATGGTCGTCGGACATTGGATTTGGCCGCAACCGCTACAATTCATACCCGGCCGGCTATCACCAACCGCTTGAATAGAGGGGGTGGCATTATGAAGACCTCAAACCCAACCCACAATATGGATAATGTGGTCGACTTCTTCACCGGTAAATCTTTCTCCACCTTACATGATGAGCGCTTTATACGGCTCGCCCCCGAGCTTGACGGCTTGGAAATGCTCTACTCTAACGATACCAGCAGCGACAAACTCTTTAGCCTCAAAATCCTCTGTTGGGGATTGCGTGCTAATGGCGATGTTGTAGGGCTGGTTCCCTGGCTCAACGATATAGTCCCCTGCCCTGATTTGTGCGATCCACTTAATGGCCATTTTGAAGGCTATTATGACCAGGGCATTGACGAAATCTTCTTTGAAGCACCTATTCATAAGATTGTGGAGCTGGAAACGGCCGCCGAATACTATGAAATCGAGTGCGAAAATGATGATGACGTGGTCCAGGAAATACCCGATATGATCGGCACCCATGCAGTACTGGCCACACAGGGACAAAAGCACTTGTCACTGGTGGAAGTCGTGAGCTGGCGGTTGTTGCACGATGGCAGTATCTACGCCATGTTGACTGACCATACCAAGGTGGTGAGCACACCTGTATTGCCTGGCGATGACTGCCTCTATGCAGCCCAAACCAGTGACAACTTCCGCTATTTCTTCCAACACCAGATCGCCAACAAAATCAAGGCAGAAGACCCGGAAGCCCTCGCTGCCATATCACTGTTAGTGGATGATATCTAACCAAAGAGACAGGTAAACCCCATAAAAAAAGCCATCCTTTGGGATGGCTTTTTTGTGATCAGGCTTTTTCCACGTGCGGGCCGACTAGTTGGCATCTGCTATTTTGATGGAATGGACTTTATCACTTTCAAATTTAATCGCGACACGCTTGTCAGCCCCGGGAACATTTACGCCCACGGCTGCCGCTACCGCTGCTTTATCACCTAATGATTGATTCAGGCTGGCAACATCATAAGACCAAACGCTGCTTTCACCTTCCCCAGCAACATCCACAGGTTCGCCCAATTCTTTACGAACTTGCTCTTTAGTAGAGCCAGTTTTGAGTTTCGCTTTCACTAACGCCAGGGCAGCCTGGTCGGGAGAGGAAGTTGCATCCTTTGCAGCGGCCTTGGTTTCATCGACTTTGGTTTGCGCTGCTTCCACCTTGGCGGTAGCTTTTTTCATAGAGCCCAAAAGATCAGCCGCATTGGCCTGAACGGCAAACATGCCGACTACACATACAGCAATTAACGATTTCTTCACGTAAAACACTCCTATTTGTGCTTGGTTTCGTCGCCAGTCATTGGCGGTGCGAAAACTAAAGAAGCCGTGAAAGAGAGTCAATTTTTATCTGGAGCAATAGATGGGATTGCGAAGCAGCTCACTATAAAACCTAACCCACATCAATTTGACGATTTTTTAATAAAATAGTTATAAGTTTTGTCATTGTGATCTTCCGCCAACAATTCATGGCCGAGAAAATGGCAAAACTTGGGAATATCACGTGTTGTCGACGGATCTGTTGCTATTACTTGAATAACCGCACCACCGCTCACTTCTCGCACAATTTTGTGCAGCATCATAACCGGCTCAGGACATAACAAACCGCTGGTATCCAAAACTTTATCGATTTCAAAATTCATAGTATTACTTCGTCTAAAAACACCCGGCAAAAAATGGCCGCATTGCTACACTCAAGCTAAAGATAATTTAAAACAACTATTGCAACCCATATTGAGGAACAAGATTCGATGCCGCGTCACCCGAGCAATATTTACTCAGCGGAAGATTTTTTCAGCCACCAGGCTCTCGAACTCACCTTTAGGTTGCTGCGTAATAACAATCCCGGTTTGGCCAATGCGATTAATAATGCGATGAGCCATATTCATCTCGCACCCTATGAAATCACCCGTGGCATGCACACAGGTGAAATGCATTTCAGTGCTGAAGTATTCAGTTTACTCAGCGCACACACTATCGGCCAGATAGTTATGGCGCTAACTGAAATTGGTGAACGCGCACTGGCAAAAAAAGACTTCCCTGGTGAGCATATCAATTTGTTACGCAATTTGATTGATGACTGGGTTGAGCTAACCGAGTGGATTTTACGGCACAATACCGCTGACAAAAGCGCCTACCACTAACCAATCCAGCTTTTTAACGCAAGCGCAAATGCCCTGTCACTTCTTCGCGATCGTGATATAGCTGCTTGAATTGTATATCCAACTTCAATCCTTGGGATTCCAATTCACGAAGAATTTTTTCCTCACATTTTTTCACTTCGAGATAACGCTGCTTCATCGGCAACTTTAAATTGAAGACAGCTTCGCGGCAGTAACCTTTTGCAAACCATTTGATAATCATGCTGGTAACACGTGCAGGCTTATCAACTATATCGCATACCAGCCAATCGACTTTTTTCTTGGGCTCAAATAAAAAGCCATCGGTGAGGATGTGCAATACCTGGCCGCTCTCCAACAGGTTCTTATCCATAGGGCCATTATCAACTGCCTGCACATAGATGCCGCGCTGCACCAGTTGCCAGGTCCAACCACCGGGAGCTGCACCGAGATCAACAGCGCGCATGCCCGATGCCAGACGCTCATCCCATTCATCAGCCGGAATAAAATGATGCCAGGCCTCCTCTAATTTTAAGGTGGCGCGACTGGGAGCCTCTTTTGGCAAACGCAAACGTGGCACCCCCATAGGCCAATGGGAACTGTTTTTAAACAAACTAATACCAAGATAAGCTTCTGTGCCGCTAATAAAAACCAGATGCAATCTCCAGGGGCTCTTGGGCGCGAGAAGCTCATGTTTGCGCAGTGCGTTGCTAAAAGGTGCGGTAAATTTTTTCCCCAGCCCTGATAACTCTTTACCATCATTGGTATCGACAGTTTCGATAAGTAATTCGCGCGCGACAGGAAATTCACGCGCGGCGGCAATCAACGGCGTGACTCTGTCGGTTACTGGCAAATCTGCAATAGGCGCCTGGGTGACAAACCACTGCCGGGTAAAAATTAATTTATTAAACGCGAGGGATTTATGCAGACGCAAAGCGCCATCCGGTTCGTGAGTAATAAAAATAACGAAGGCTGAGCTATCTTTGGTTTTGCTGTATCCGTAAATCCCCTGCTCTGCAGCAAGATCGGTAATTTCAGCGGCGCATTCTTTTTCGAAACCTGGACGGCAATGTAAAAATAAGTAATTCAAAATATTCTCATGCTTGCTGGTTAATAAAGATCTCTGCATCACGACGAGTGAGCAGGGATACACTTTCGCTGGCGGGATCAAACACTATGACGACGTCTCCACCAGCCAATTGGCGCTCTATTTGTTTCACTTTGTGTTCAAGCGCGATTTCCTGTTCGCCGTAGTCTGTACCGTCGCGGGTGATAAATTCTTCGATGAGCCCCATAAGCGCCTCATGCGATAACTGTTGATAAGGAATGATCATCTTAAAATCTACTTGTTCAGGTCAGGCGGGACAGCTACTCTACTGGGATAACATTTTGCTGAATTTGTCAGAAGGAAATTATCGTGCAAACACAACTGGTCCTCACCATACTCAGCGACGACAAACCCGGTGTCGTCGAACTTTTAGCGCAAACTATTGCTCATCACCAAGGCAATTGGCTGGAGAGCCGCATGGCACATCTCGCCGGCAAATTCGCCGGCATACTGCAGGTGGCAGTCGATAGCGAAAGCGATGCCGCCTTGCGCGAAGCCCTGCTTGAACTGAGCGATCAGGGCATCAAGATTCAAGTCGACAGCGCCAGCAGCAGCACACCCACCACAGGCAAGCGCTTTCAGTTCAGTGTGGTTGGCAATGACCGCCCTGGTATTGTCTATGAAATCGCCCAGGCGTTTGCGGGGCGCAATATTAACATGAGCGAGCTGGAAACCGCTTGCTCCAGTATGCCCTGGTCGGGTGATCCTATGTTTGAAGCCACTGGCTTGATTCAAGTACCTGGCAGCGTGGATATGGATGCGCTTTGGGATCAGCTGGATACTATCGCCGACGAACTGGCGGTGGATATACGCCTGGAAGAGCCCAAAGAAGACGAGGCCTAGCCTAACAAGGAGAGTCATTTAGGCTCTCCTTTCCCTCAATCAGGCCGTTTATTGGCCTCCGCATTGTTGACCCGTTCGTCAAACTTCTCCAGCTCTATATTGATTGCCTCGGTGGAAATATTCACTTCATAGAATGAAAACATCAGGGAGATAACCAGCAATATCAGGCTATTGGCAAAGAGCAATTGGCCGGCCACCGTCCAGTTCAATAGCAGCGAAAACATGGACAATGTACAAAGCACAAAAGACAACACTCCAAAGGCCTGCATGCGGCGAATCACCTGGATGCGCAAACGCAGGTTATCGATTTGGCGACGCACCAGGGTTTTGGAGGTGGCATCTTCCACGCTACTGAGTTGGCGAATCACGTTGGTCAGCACCACGAACCGATTGGTATAGGCGAGCAACAGTAATGAGATTGCCGGGAACAACAGGCTGGGTGTGGTGATAGTCATTTCCATAAAACACTTCTTGATCAGTTACTTAAGGGAGGCGCCGAGCCGGAACACAGCTTAGCAAAGTTTTCCCTATTGCAGGATCTCGCGCCAATAGATAATCCGGTCATTGCCACGGTATGAGTCAAAACTATAAGAGGCTTTGAGCACGCTGTCGTAGAAGTTGTTGTCCTGATTCCAGTCATAACTTAGCCAGGACAGACCTGTCATATCGATGCTGACGTTGAAGCTACCCTTACCGCCGGCACCGGGTGCACTGAAAGAGTGGGCAACCTTTCCCGCATTGAACACTATATAGCTGGCGCTAAGGTTGCCGTAGCTTCCCTGAGTAGTACCCGACGCCAGGGACACAGTGCGGTTGGCATCATTAGCCAGGTTGCCGGCAGGATAAATAACGGCACTGCGCGGAATCTGGGTACAGGAGTCGTTAGGGTTTATCGCAAAGTAATTCCCCACCCAATACTCCATCATAAAGTTAACCGGCAAGCTGGCAGACTCAGGACCAAAAGCACTGTCCAGACGCAACCTGCCATAACGCATAGGGACCGCGGTACCCAGTGCTTTAGCGTTACAAGCGCTACCACAGCTATTCGTGGTTAACGCATTCATATCATTGCCAGTAAGGCTGCGGGAATCCAGGTTATCTACCAATTGCATACCTAACTGCAAGCTGGCCAGTGGGCCATCAGGCGCGCCGCTGGCCTGACGTGAATACTGAATGGTAAAAGCGCTACCCAGATCATATTCCCCTGCGACCCAGCTAGCTGTGCCGGTGGTGATAACTCGCGCACTATGGCTTGCACCATCCCCCGCATTGCTGTTTTCTGCCACATACACAGGATAGGCCCGCGAATCCGACTGGCCAGTGACAGAATTACCGTAGGTACTACCAACGTTGGTAAGTGTTGTGTCATCCGTCGCCTGGGCCGCGAGCTTAAAGGTTAACGGCATGGGCAACCCCATATAGGCAAAGCTGGTACAACTGTTCGTCAGATTGAGGTTGCTCATACCAAAGTGGTCGGGATAGATACGCCCCACATTGCCGCTGTTGGTGATATTGGGAATATTACCTGCCCCCAGATAATCTGCATCGCTCAGGCTGGGGGCGATCACCATAGTGCCCACCTGCTTCCAACTAATACCCGTATTTACAAAGGTGCCTGCCGGCGTTGACGCTGCGAAAGTCCCCGTATTGGTAAGCGGCGTTAAAGTACCGCCTGAGGGATAACTTAAACTGCTTGCGGTCAACGCCAGGTAATTGCGCTCGCTGGTACTCTCATTGCCAAAGTTGGGGGTTGGATTACCTGACACATTGCGCGATTGCACAAACACACTAAAAGGCGTACCCGCGCTGACAAAGCCAGCACCTGAACCCAGTGTCGCCGGATTAGCCACACCCGCCGCCGTTTGCACCGCCGATATTGCCAAGCGATAAGGCTTCACCACAAACGGCGAGCTGGCCCCGGTGATAGTCAAAGCCGGATTATTGCCAGACGCGCTGAGCGCAAATTGCGCAGCCAGGCTCACCTGCCCTACATCTGTGTAGTTAAGGGGAATACTGGCTGCTCCGGTAGCGTCAAACGTTAGCGTCACGTTGGTATAAGACGGATTTGCAAGGGCGCTATTGGGATTAGCCGTCACATTGGTGCCGGCAATACTAAATGTCTGCCCCGCCACACAGGTGGATGGATTGCGACAGACATAAGCGAGTTTAACGGTGCGCGAACCTGTCACCTGGGCGACACAGGCACCGGTGCTGTTGTCTGTGCGAATGGCTTTCAGAACCGGATTGGCATCCGTCACGGCAGCCACCTGATTAGGCATCGCAACCAACGCACTGGTACCGTAAAACTTCAACCCTGCATCCACGAAGCTGATCGACGGATCGAGCGCTGTTGATTCGCTGTACAGGCCATCAGTCACATTGATGTTGAGTGTACTTGCACTGGTTTGCTGCAGGTATTTAATAAAGGAACTCTCTGTCCCGGTAAAACTGTAAGTATTTCCCCCCACCCAGGTACCTGTTGCTGGCGAAGTACTGAGGGTAAGCTGGGTGCCCGCTGTAGGATTTACGGCAGAGCCAGTGGAATCATAAGCGGTAATCGTAATAGGCTCCCCGGCACAGGTAATACCGGTACCGCTATGACTAATCCCGTAATTGCTCAGCACGGCGGGACACGCATTAAGCGCTCCGTAAGAACTGGCAGATGCCAACTTCCAGTTGAGGATCGCCACCGCCGAGCCCGTACCTTCAAAAAACTCCATTCGCACCGGATAGTAAACACCAGCCGTAAGCGCTATAGCACTGCTGGTATTGCTGGTTTGGGAATGGTAGGTCCAGTTGTCGATCAACAACTGATTGTTGACATAGAGACGTACGCCGTCATCGGTGATTGTTTCGAACTGGTAATTGCCCGTGGTAGACACCTTGAGGCTAGCGTCCCATCGCACTGAAAAATTGTCGGCACCAATCCCGCTAACACCTGGAGCACTGGAACCCCAATCAAATGCTATAGCACCGTCATTGCGACTAACTGCCGTACCACTCAGGTTGATGTTGTTGTAGTACTTGCCCACGGCTCCACCGAAAAGCCCGCTATTGCAACTTATCGTACAGCTAGCGCTAGTATCGGGATTGGGTTCGGACTCAGTCGTGATAGCCGAAAAGCTGCTGCTGGTTGGGAGTTTCCACAACAGCCTGATAGTTGCCACCCCGCCATTTTCATAAAACTCCAACTTCACGGGATAGGATTGGCCTGCAACGAGGCTGATATTGCCTGTGGTATCTGTAGCGACCGAATGATCGTTCCAGTTATCTATGACCAGAACATTGTTAATCCACAGACGTACGCCATCGTCCGACTGGGTTTGGAATTGGTAGTTGCCCGTGGAGGGAGCGCGAAAATTGCCGGACCAGCGAATCGAAAAGTTATCGGCACCCTGACTGCCGACGCCCGTGGCGCCACTAGTCCAATCAAAATCAATACTGGTATCTACCCGGGTACCCGCCACGCCGCCGGTAAGATTTTTATTGTTGTAATAGGTACCTGTGATACCGCCGATAAATCCGGTGGTACAAACTGCAGCCAAAGTACTGCCAGCGCCGACCAATAAAAACAAGGTAAGCACTATGCGAATGCCTGTATAAAACACGCTGGAGAAGTTGGTTCTGCAGCAGCATTTGCAGGCGTAAAGAACGTGCGCTTCGCGCATAAATTCCCTCTGCAAGCATATTGTTATTGCTCTTGTTGCTCTCTCGTAATTTTTTAATCCTTGTCTAACGACTTTTATGTATGCAGGCACTTGCGATTGCCTGCAATCTGTTTGTTATTGCAGTATTTCTCGCCAGTAAATAACCCTGTCGTTGCCTCTGTAAGATTCAAACGTATAAGAGGCAGTAAAGCTGGTATCGGTGAAGCTTCCGTCCTTATTCCAGTCATCGGCCAACCAGGCAAGCCCTGCCATATTGAGACTTACGTTGAAAGTTCCGCGATTGCCGGTACCGGGCGCAGCGAAGTAATGAACAACCTTTCCTGCGGCGACAGGAATGACGGTAGGGGTAATGCCCGTATACATACCCTGAGTAGAACCACTCGCGAGCGAGACAGTACGGTTAGCATCGGTACTCAATGTTCCAGCGGGATAAGTAACCGAACTGCGAGGAATGGCTGTACAGGAGTCTGCGGTGTTGATTGCGAAATATCCTGAGGAGGGCCCCGAGACGGTATAGGTCCCGCCAGTCCAAAATTCGGTAACAAAATAGACTGGCAGATTGACTGTCTCCGGACCAAAGGCGCTGTCGAGTCGCAACCGGCCAAATAGCAGGTTTAACAATTTGCTGCCGGCGTTCGCCGGATCTTTAAACGCTATAGCGGTATTGGACAACATATCCTTTGTACCGGACAGCGTTGTGGATGAAGTGTCAAAGGCGTTTGTAATACCTGATGCACCTATCCGCAGCGAATTGTAGGGACCATCTGGCAAGCTGGCGCGGGCAAAAGTCGATATCAGCGGATCACTGTAAACGCCTTGGTTCCAACTCCCGGAAGGCACGGTTAAACGCCCCCCCAGATCTGAGCCACTGCTATTGTTTTCGGCCACATAAACGGGCTTGGCGAGATTGGTATCGTTGCCGGTTATCAAGGTGCCGTAACGGGGAATTGTCGCGGGAGCAGAACGTTGATCGTGATAATTACTTACCACCGAGTCATCCACTGCCTCAGCGCGAACGTAAGGCGCAATGACGATATTGGGCTGCCCCATGTAGCTAAAACTACCGCAGCCATTAGTGACGTTGGTAGATGCAGGCACTACGCGGAAATGGTCTGGATAAAACCGGCCAATCGTAGCACTTGCAACGCCGCTGACGGGTCCCGCATTCAAGTAATCCGTTAATCCCGGCATGATGGTAAGGCTGCCCACCTGGGGCCAGGAAATATCAGGATTAGTGTAAGTGTAGTTAGGAGCACCATCTGCACTCCATGAACCAGCATTATAAGCCAGCGCCGATAATGACCCACCATTTACAACAGTCGGATAAACAAGACTGTTTTCAACAAGTGTTAATTTTGATTTTTGTGAGGTTATCTCGTTGCCAAAATTTGGAGTAACCGCCCCACTGCTGTTAAGTGCTCGCGCGGATACCTTGAATTTACTTCCCGCTGATACAAAACCATTTGCACTGCCTACTTCATTCGTTTTTCCCGGGTTCAGCACATTGCCAAGTGTCTTCACCGCAAATACAGAAATACTGGCCGGGCGGATAACAAAGTCATTACTAGTTCCCGTCAGCGTATAAGCTGGCTCAGTCGCCGTAGCGCTGAGTGCAAGATTAGCCCAGAGCCTGATTTGCCCCACATCGGAATAAATTAGTGGAATAGGTGCACTGCCATTGCTATCAAAATTCAATGAAACACCTGGACTGCTATAGGTAATACTGGCTGCAGAACTATTATTGCTTTGTACGTTGGTGCTGCCGTTAAGCGAGAGCGTTTGGCCACCCACACACGTGGTGGGATTGCGGCACTGGTATGCCAAAGGCACCGTCTGCGGCGATGTAAAACGCGCGGTACATGCTCCCGTTGATGAGTTGGTTTTTACCGCTCGCAGATAAACATTGTTATTAACCGTTCCCGCTACGCCGTCGGCGATATTGACGTTAGTCGTAGCGTTGTTACTAAACACAAAACCGGCCGTGTTAAACGTTGTGGTGCAACTATTAGCAACAACGCAACTGGACGACCCCGTACAACATTTGCGTGCGTTAGTTGCGGCAGTTATTTCGCCGGATAAAGTGACCGTCGCGGTCGCGTTATCCGCGGCGGCAGGGTATTTGAGTTTGGTAGTAGCGGTACCGCCAGACAAGGTCAATGTTGTTGCGTTGAGCGCGCCGGCGTTTGTCCCGAGGGTAACGTTGGTATTAACAGAATTATCCTGATTGCAAGGCACAGTACTATCGGCACAGGCGCGCACCGTAACATCCGTGCCTACGCAGGCGATGCCACTACTGGCAACCTCCAGCTCGTAGTGATCGGGCGCCGGACAGGTTCTCACTGTAGGTAGTAAAGATTCGATATTGGTTTGTGAGAGCGCACCGGAATAAATATTAACTTCGTCTATGTTCCCCAAAAAATGCCAGGAGGTTTGCTGCCCTTCGGATGATGCCGCTGTCTCTCCACCTATAGCCACAGTCCCGGTTCCATCTACCCAATTGCCAGAATAAGCACCTGTGGCCTTTGCCAGCAAACTGGCGCTCTGGTTATAAACATAGAGAGTCACGGTTTTGGCTGTGGTATCGACAGAGGCAGCAACGTAATACCAGTTGTTGCTGGTGATGACGGGATTGGTATCCACGCAAAATACACCGCAATTGGGATCAGTGCCCTGCCCTGTAACTGCACCGTTGTTAGTGACATTACGATTAAAAAACCGAAGCTCCGGGCTGCCGGTTCCATCTGCCAGGCTTAAACCCCAACCGTTTTGCGCATCGTCACGTACCAGAATACGCTGGTGTTGCGCGCTCGCATTGCTGGAGCGAATCCAGGCTGCAAACGTAAAACCATTTGGCAATGAGGGAAAGCCAGAAAGCTCTACATAATTGTATGTCCGCGTTGGGCTGCCAGTGCCATCAAAAGCGCCATAGCGACAGGTACTCTGGGCGCCCGCTGTATAAGCCGCGGAACCCGAAGTGGTCGACGGTAAAGGCGTAGATCCCGCCGCAATGCGCGCTCGACCGTGGTTATTATTACCACTGCTGTCGATTACTTCTCCCGCTGTGCCACTCCACGAGCCTTCATCCATGTGCCAGGACCCAAGTAACACTGGTGTGACCGTAGTACCACTACAGAAGGGTGCAAAGTCGGCGCTGGTTAAATTGGAGGGTTGATAATTGATAGTGACTTCGTTGTCGTTGCCAATAAAATTTGCACCGCTAACGGCGCCATTAATGACGGATTGAAACGCAAGCGTGACATTACCGCCAGCGTATACAAACGCATTGAGATTAATCTGGTTAGCCGAGGTAATAGTTCCGGTGGCATAGATGAGCAATTGGCTGGAGGTAAAACTCTGGGTATTTACCTTAAAGCCCAGGCTTACATTGCCGTTTACAAAAATGCGTGTTGAACCACTCGCTGCCCCCATACGACGCAATACAGTTTCCTGGCCCAGGGTAAGATTGCCGTTGATCCAGTAATCACCCGGCTGCAGCCGAACCTCAGAACGAAAATCTGTGGTAAATGCCTTGGTTTTGTAGACGCCGGCACTGCTGGTAAATGTAAGAATTCCCTCTTGCCCTACGGCTACAGTCCCGTAATCGCCTGCTGCATAACTCGCGCTGCCCTGGTAGCCAATATTGATATTACCGTTGGCCTGGCTGCCCGTTAAAAAGGTGACAGTGGAACTGGTTGCAGGCACACCACTGGCCGCACAACTGCTGCCACTACAGGCAACCCAGGCGGTGTTGTCAGTCAAGGTTTTTGTCTGCAAGGTGCCGCTACCACCCGTGATAATGGAGTGGTAGTTGAGCGAAATATTGCCGTTGGCGGCGGTAGCCTGGATGCCGTTGCTAAAAATGGTATTACAGGCCACTGCCCATACTTGCAGCGGGAAAAATAGTGCGAGAAAACCGCACGCGAGTGCAGAGATCAAACGCCTGTATGCCAATAAAATCTTCACGAAAGACATTATTCCTGTTTTAAAAATGATCCGGCCTGAATAGTTCTGGTGGATTTAATGGGAAGCACACCACAACTGCCGGTACTTACAATCGTGTAATAGCTTTCGGGCACTGTTGTTGCAGCCGCGTAATTAGCAGCGGTACCGGATGCACAGGCAGATCCATTGCTGTAACTGCAACTACAGGTCACAACGGCTGAACAATTATTCAAGCCACTTGCGGTATAGGTGTAACTCGCATTCATGGCGGCACAGCGGCCATCCACTGATTGGCGTTTTAGGTCATTGTTATAAAACAGTGTCTGCATTCCCTGCTGAGCGCCGCTCTCGGCGGCATAAAAAGCGGAAACACTAATCGTTTCCTGCACGGCCCCCATACCCGTTTGCTGGGTAGAGCGCATTAGCACCAATGCCAACAATCCCATCACCACCACAATAAATAACGCCAGGGGCAACAAAAAACCTTGCTGCCCACGACGCGATTGGCCATTTATAAAATCAAGGCACATTGCGGATCATCACCGATTGGTTAAAAGCCACTGACTGGCCATTGCTGACAAAATTAATATTGAAAATCACATTGGCATTGCGATTTTCAGCTGCCGAGCTAAGTGAAAATGGCGAGCTGGCAGTGACATTGGCGGCCATGAGACTGTAAGACGAACTCACATCTACCTCACTACCAGTTGAAGCGTTTAAGGCCTGGTTTTGATAAAAACGCAACTCTGTTCCCACAATACAAAATGCCTGGGGAGAATCGAGTAAATAGAATCGCTGGTTAATAGAGTTGCGCTGCCAGATGCGCGAGGGAAAGCTGAGCAACACATTCGTACGAGAACCCAGGGACGCGAGCGACACGGGTGAGCCTGCATAAAGCTCAGTGGCAGCCATAGCTCCTATGGATACATAACGGGCCGTACCAAAATCTATCACGTGGGGAGAAACAATAAGCGAGCCGCTCGGGGCTGCACCATTGGACGTATCCGGCACGGCCGCCAAATAATTTCCGCCGCTTGCAATAGGCATAAACTCCAAACAATTGCCGCTGTTGGTGACTCTTACGCTGTAAGGCAAGGCCATACGCAGCTGGCGCGACATGCGCTCCACCGCCTGGCGCCCTGTATTTACCAGCTGCGTGCGTGTGCGGGTGGACTGGTAGGAATCCGTAGCCTTAACTACAAACTGGCTGCCCAGAGCCGCTAATACAGCAAGCACCACTATCACCGCCACCATCTCGATTAGCGTAAAGCCAGCAATTGCTGAAATTTTACGGATTGGCGTGGCCATTAAAAATTCGCCTTTATGGCTGACATTGTCCAGCTCACGTTTTTTGGCCCGGCTACCGCAACAGTAATGGTTTTAAGATTACCGCTGGTAGCCACTGTCACGGTGCGCGTATAGCCCGTTACGGGGGTATCTGATACACCGTTGTAGTCATCAACATCATTCATATTGCTATCGGGCGCGTTGGTACAGGCAACGGGTGCAGTAGCGGTCGCGGCACCGCCCGTTGAGCCAGGCACTATAGAACCGGTTGAACAAGCGGGAATACCACCGGTAGGCGTACTTTCATCGTATTTAAGGGCGAGCACCTCATCGAGCCTTGCCTGGGCCAGCTCAACTGCACGAACACGTATAAGCGGATCACCCTGATTAATTAAGCTGTAGTTGTAAACTTTGAATAACGCGGTACTCGCGGTGGCAACCACCACCAGAAACACCACCATTTCGATGAGCGTGAAGCCCCGCTGGACGCGATTAATGCGCATAGCCTGATGACTCCACAATAACAGCAACACTTGCACCTGTTGCCGTAAGAGTAATGGTACCTGCGGTGGTACGACCTAATTTATCAAATACGAAAGTAGTTGCAGGACTCGCTGAAACTCCCGACGAAAAATTCATAGGATATTTCAGTTCGCCAATGGAGATAGGTGAATTATTTTCGGTAACGCTGATACTGGAACTGGACACAACCAACCGCACCACATTGGTACTGCTGCTGCGCGCCATGGCGGTTTGCTGCGCAAAAAAACAGGCCGCGATGAGATCATCGCGGCCTGCCTGGACTTTGGTGACATACAAAACGGAGAATCGGGACATAGCAGTAACTGAGATAATGCTGATGAGAATCACCACCGCAATCAGTTCAATTAAGGTAAAACCCCGCTGGTTCCGTTGCATACACAATAAAGTACCTGTCTTGATAACTCGCTTGATTTTTGTAGCGCACAGTAATTCTTTTTCAGGCTAGCTTATAGAACTTTCCGCTAGCTCTTACACCAACACACTCCGACTATTAGGGAACAGCGATACCTTGGAAGGTCGCTGTTCTAGCTACAGCGTTTCTGGTCAAGGTCAAGGTACAGGTTGCAGTAGTGCCCAGCGGGGCAGCAAGCGCACCGGCAGTAATAGCATAGGTACCACCTTGGGTTGGCAGACCGCCCACTAACAGACTTGCACCGTCAGTACAGTTCGCCACTGTTGTTTTTGCTGGCGCACCAGAAACTCCGGAAGCAACCGCAACACCCGCCGCATAGTTAAGAGCCATGGCACTACCCAGGTTAGCAGCAACTCCATCTACCGCCGATTGCTGTGCAGCAGCCCCCATATCCACAAACTTTGGCAGCGCGGTAGCAGCCAAAACACCTAAAATAACGATAACGGCAATAAGTTCAACCAAGGTAAAACCGGATTGCTGATTTTTCATAACAAAACTCCGAAAAAAACAAAATTAATAGAACACAGAACGCGTATCACATTGGCACTCTGGTACAAGGCATCAATACAAACAGAAGCTATACACCGGCCATAGCTCTTCCCTGTTTGGGTAACCAAAAGTTTTCTTTGACTTGAATATAGACCACAGGATAAAAGTTGCCAGTTATTAAAATAAAATCATTAACTCTCTTTGGTAATAGGCGGCAAATGCAAATTTATCTGTCCGGTTACAGGGGAGTAATCAAAATAATAAGAGCCAGGTTTATCACCCAAAAACTCGAAACGGCATTGACGATTTGCCGTTAGGGAAAGGTGGTAAGGCCGCGAGCCATAAGCATCACCACCCTCAAAGGAAAGCGCAGCGGGATTTTGCAATAAGGCAAACCACAGTGAGCGGCAAGAAGACAACGAAACGGCGGGTGTGTGTAATTTTTGTGGCGATTGATTTTGTGGCGATTGATCCTGCGTACTTTTTTCTTCTGGTGTCTGCACAGCGGCGATCGGCCAACCCGTATCGCTGAAATAAATCATCATCCCCTGGACAACTACCATACCTGCCTGACCGGAGCGACTTTGCTCCAGGGTCCAGTAGGCGTGCAGGTTGTAAACAGAAGTATTGAAATGCTGTGCAAGCACTTCAAACGCAAAGCGTCGAGTTTCTTCGGCCAATTTTAAATAGCGCTGAATACCAAACAGCATAATTATGCCGATGATCGACACCGCAAAATAAAATTCAAAACTACTGAAGCCCCGCGAGTTTTTCATGGATTGCGCCCCGCAAACCAGGATGCATCATTGTTTTTGAATAGCGTACATATCCCACATAGGTAAAAAGATACCCAATGCAAGTATTAACACAAAACCTGCCATCACAATTACCATCAACGGCTCAATACGATCACCCAATTTTTTAGTGTCGTAGTCTACTTCGCGCTCGTAAAATTCCGCCACTTCGGTGAGCAGCGTATCCACCTGCCCGCTCTCCTCACCTACCGCAATCATCTGCAACACCAAAGGTGTAAACATCCCGCTCACCAGATGCGTCTGGTACAACCCTTCACCGCGCTCTATACCGGCGCGTATGCCGCGAATTTTATCCGCCAGAAAATTGTTATCTATGGCGCGCGCGCAAAGTTCTATTGCATTGGAAATGGGAAGCCCTGCATTAAGCATCAACGCAAAAGAGCGCGCGTAACGGGCAAGTGAAGCTCGTTCGATAATATCGCCGACGATAATGAGTCGCAGTTTTTTTTCGCCCCACCATCGGCTTCCTGTTGGACTTTTAATATAATTTCGGAACCAGAATGCGCCACCTATGGCAATTACTAACATATAAACCCAATAGGCGACAAAAAAATTGGAAATAGCGATCAGTATGCGCGTGGGTAATGGCAACTGCGCACCAAAGGTTGAAAACATACCCGCAAATGCTGGAATTACCTTGATATTGATAATCGACATGGCAATGCAGATAGCGCCCAATACAAAGCTGGGATAACGCAATGCCGTGCGTATACTTTTGGAGGTATTGAGATCCCGCTCCATGTACTCACTGAGTTGTTTGAAAATCAAATCCAGCCGCCCGGAGTTTTCGCCCACGCTCACCAGGTTCACAAACAGCGTGTTAAAAATTTTAGGGTGAAAGCGCATTGCTGTCGATAACTCCACCCCTGTCTCCAAACGCTCGATAATATCATTGAGCGCGTCTTGAAACGTGTGGTTACGCAAAGATGCAGACAGCCCTCGCAACCCTTTCACAAGCGGTATACCGGATTTGGCAATAGTGTACATCTGACGGGTGAACATAATAAGCTCCACCGTTTCCACTTTTCCGAGATTGGTGGCGCGCTCAAATCGCTCCGACAGGGATAATTTAATTACTTGTTCTTCAAATGAAATTGGCGTAATGCCGCGTCCCAACAATTGGTTGGCGGCCGCATCGGGGTTTATGGCGTCGAGCTGGCCACTAACCATACGGCCATCAGAGTTTCGCCCTTTAAACTGGTATATAGCCATAGAGACTCGATACAGGAATCAAAAAAATTCAGTAACAAAAAATCAATAAGATCTGATTAATCTATTTCATCAATTTGCGCGGTAATGCTCATCACTTCATCCAGGGTAGTAATTCCCTGGGTAGCATATTCAAGCGCAGCTTCACTTAAGGTTTTAAAATGCGCGCTGTTCGCTGCCGCATTCGCAAAGCCATTGACGTCGGACAATCGCATAGCTTCCGCCATCACGGCATTAAGTTCGAGCATCTCGAAAACACCAACACGCCCACGATAACCCGTGTTGTGGCAGTGGGGGCACCCGGAACCTTGTTTGAATTTTAAATGGGAAAAATCCCTGCCTTTGGTAATAGTCGCCAGCAACTGTTGTTCGTTGGCGTTGGGAATATGATCCTGCACACAGCTATCGCAAATGCGACGGACCAGACGCTGGGCCACCACAGCTTTTAATGCAGTTGCCACCAGATAACCATCAACACCTATATCCAGCAACCGCAGTGCAGAACTCACGGCATCGTTAGTGTGAAGTGTGGACAACACCAGGTGACCCGTCATAGACGCACGCAAAGCAATCTCGGCGGATTCGGCATCGCGAATCTCACCTACCAACAAGATGTCCGGGTCTTGCCGCAAGGTGGCGCGCAACACGCTACTAAACGTCAAACCAATTTTTTCGTGCAGCTGTACCTGGCTAATACGCGGCAAGCGATATTCCACCGGATCTTCTACTGTAATGATTTTTTTCTGCGGTTTATTGAGCTCGCTCAGGGCGCCATATAAGGTTGTAGTTTTACCGCTACCTGTAGGACCGGTTACTAATACCAATCCATGTGGTCGGGTAATAATTTTGCGAAAGCGTTGCACCATGGCCGGCGGCATACCCACGGATTCCAGTGTGCGCACGCCTTCTGTGTGGTCGAGTAAACGCATAACCACAGACTCACCAAATTGCACCGGCATGGTGGACAGACGCACATCAATATTGTGATGTTTAACCTTCAGATTAAAACGACCGTCTTGCGGCAAACGCTTTTCCGAAATATCCAGGCCAGCCATTAGCTTGATGCGCACCACCAGCGCCGAAGCGATACGCTTTTCATTCATCACCTGCTCAATCAACTCACCGTCGATACGATTGCGAATACGCAATACTTTTTCGTCCGGCTCTATATGAATATCGGAGGCCTTGTTACTGATAGCTTCCTCAAATATTTTTTGCAGGAGTTTTACGACCGGCGCATCGCTATCCGCCGAGTCTGCAATAAAATCATCCAGGTCAACGGCAGACTCCTGCAGCTCTTCATCCAACTCGCCCGCCAAGGTCGCAATTTCACTGGCGCGGCTGTAGGCGATATCAAGAATGTCGAGCAATTCTGATTCACGCACCACCGCCGGTTTGAGATTTTTTTGCAGGATACGCTGCAACTCATCCAGGCAAAAAATATCGGTGGGGTCCGCCATACCCAGCAGCAGGCCATCAAAATCTTCACGCAACACAATTACGCGATAACGGCGTGCGCTGGTTTCCGGCAATTTCTGCACAAGGTCTTTATCAAAACGAAACTGTTTTAGTTGAACAAAGGGTATTTCCAGTTGGGTCGACAACAAGTTTAACAGCGCGTTTTCGTCCACATAACCCAAATCAACCAACTGGGCACCCAGCTTGCGTCCGCTCAGCTTTTGCTCTTGCAACGCGTGTTGCAATTGCGTATCCGTGATCATGTTTTTTTCGACCAGCAAATCGCCGATACGAATACGTTTGGGAGCCGCAGAACTGAACATAGGTTAACTCACTGACTGCGCAATGCAGCGATTCGTTGATCTGTATAGGTTTTCACTTGATCCTGCAGCTGCGGAAAATCGCGCAAGTGCAAATACGCCTGAAGTGCATTTTTGGGTTGCGCCAAACCATCATAGGCCAACGCCAAACCCAACCAATAAGAAGGCTTTTCACCAAAACTGCCAATCAACCGTTGATAACTGGTAACTGACTGCGCATAAGATCCCGTCTTGTGATAAAGACTGGCAAGCAGCGCGCGATAATTTTCATCATCCTGGGCACCAGAGAGTTGCTGCTCCAGCAAATTAATAGCACCTGCCTGGTCGCCTTTAGCCACGGCCAGTTGCGCCTTGATTTTTGTGCGTGTCACGTCGGGTAAATAGGTGAGTTGGTTTTGTAATACTTCAGCCGCATTCAACTCACCCTGTTGCAAATAAATATCCGCCAACAAGCTCGCACTGGTGACGGGTTGGCTCTGGGTAACCAACGCGCGCTTTAACAGGCTGATAGCCTCTGCTTCCCTGCCCTGCTCCAATAGTTGCCGGGCATCGCGTGCAGCTTGTTCATCCTGCCAGCCCGCATTGGGTTTTACTGCAAGCGACGGAGCTTCAGTAACCTGCATGGTTTTTACAGACTCAGTTGCCGTACCTGCAGCCTGGTGAGAATCCGGCACTGCCATTTCAGAAGCGGCCTGCATGTGGGGAATAGCGGCTAGCGAGCTATCAGTTTGAGTCAGGATTTCCCCATAGCCACCATTGGGTTGTGCATTCACATAATCAGGTGCTACGAAACGTGCACGATTAATCAAAGCGTCCGCTTGAGCACGGTTACCAAACTGTATTTGTTCCTGAGCTTTTGCGAGATAACGCGCCGCTATATTGACCAACCCCGATTGGGCCGCATCGTTCGCTGGCGATAATTCAAGAATTTTTTGGTAATAGCCGTAGGCATTATCCTCAACAGGTGCAGTCAACCTATCCATAGACAAGGCGCGCTCTGCCTGGCGAAACAATTCTTCAATGCGCTCGGCCTGCTCCACTTTCTGTTGTTGATGCCTAAGCTCACTCTCACGAACATCGATGGAAATTGCCGCGATACTACTCTGCGTTGCAATCACAGCATGTGAACTCTTCACTTGAGCAGTGGACACAATATTAACCGCACCTGGAGCAGAGCTCACCCATTTGTGCCACGCATAACGCAATGCCAATACATTGAAAAAAACCAATAAAAAAATAACCACAACGGAAAAGCGAATGCCAGAACCTGATTTTCTACCACTGCTTAATAAAGGCGCCTCATGCTCTACAATACCTTCCTGCAACCGACGCTGGTGAGTGAGATCGCGCAGCATGTCGTTCAGCAAACTCATAGCTTGACCCCCATCAACGAGGGCAGGATAAATGCCGAACAAACTGCAGCAGCAGCTACGGTTGGCCACAACCAGATATCGCGACGCGCCAACAAGCGCCCTAATGAACGGCTTTCCTTTGTATCAGCAATTGCACGCACTACATGGCCACGATTTACTTTTTCACTTTTTTCACCGTAGGCCGCCAACATAGCCTTGTGAGCTATCACATTAATCAAACGCGGCACTCCACCAGATGCGTTAAATAACAACGACAATGCGGAACCGGAAAATAATTGTGCTCCTTTGTATCCTGCAGAACTCAATCTATAGGACACGTAATCCGCAAGGCTTTGCCGGGAGATGCCTTGCAAGTATTCCGCGAATACGATGCGTTGCTTAAGTTGGCGCAAGTCAGGTCTATCCAACAATTCATCGAGTTCAGGCTGGCCAATCAATACCACCTGCAATAATTTGTGCTTTTCCGTTTCGAGGTTCGTCAGCAAGCGCAGAGCTTCGATAGTTTCGCGCGGCATGGCTTGCGCTTCGTCAACAATCAAGACCACCTGGCGTTTTTGCTGGGCGAGCTCGACCAAGCGCTGATTAATATCGCGCAACAATTGGTAGGATGGAATGTTCGGAGAATAAGCAATGCCAATCTCCTCTGCCAAAAACCATTTGAGTTCATCGGGTGTGAGATAAGGATTGGGGATATAAGCGGTAAGATAATTATCACTCAGACTCGCGAGCAGCTTGCGGCTGAGCAAGGTTTTACCTGTGCCGACCTCGCCCACAATTTTTATAAAGCCCTCGCTGTGGCGCAGTGCCAATAGCAAGGTACTTAACACTTCGCGATGGCTTTGGTTATTAAAGAAAAACTGGGTATCCGGCGTCAGCGAAAAAGGATGTTCTTTTAATCCGAAATGCTGGCGATACATAAACAACCTCTGGTTATAGTAGCTAAACCCGGCGCTCCTACGCAGCTGGGTTAGCGTTGGCGATACTCGTCACCCATTTTCTGGATACGCCCTTGACTCATCTCTACCTGGTCTTGCCAGGTTTTATCGTCCACCACCAGGGGACGCAAAAGAATAACCAATTCTGTTTTTTTACTCGCTTTGTTTTTTGTGCGAAACAAACTATTTATCAATGGAATGTCTCCCAACAGCGGACGCTTACCATCCACGTTGGTTTTATTTTCCTGCATCAATCCACCCAGGACTATGACCTGGCCATTAGCGGCTTTGACAATACTGTCCGATTCACGAATGCCGCGCAAAGCAAGCGGCAATGAGAAATTTTTATCACCTATGGTGAACACCTTTAATTGATCAGTGACATCACTTACCACTGGGTGAATATGCAAGGTAACTTCACCCTCTTCCGATATTTGCGGGGTAACATCCAGCGAAATACCGCTAAAAAATGGCGACAACTCAATATTGGGTGTACTGGATACAGAGGTAGCATTGGAGGTGGTGTTGTTGGAAACACCGGTCACAAAATATTCATCGGAGCCCACACGAATCACGGCCTTCTGGTTATTAACTGTTGATACCCGTGGGCTGGAAAGTACCTGCACACTGCCCTGGGTTTCTAACAATGACAAAAGTTTGGTGATATCTTCTATTTGCAGCAAACCAGCAACAGTGCCGCCCACAGCTTCACGGTGATCTATTTTTAAATTTTGCAGATTACCCTTATCATCGTAATAAGGGTTATTGCGAAAAATCTCACGAAATTCATTGACCTTTGCACCAGAGCCATCAATCGCGAAATCATCGGCAATATTTTTGGTTTGGATAATCTGGCCGCTAATCGCCCCCCAATTAATACCCGCCTCAAAGCCCTCATTCAAACCTACTTCAATAATTTTGGCCTCGAGAATAACCTGACGTTTTACACTCAATTCGGAGCGCTCAAGAAACTCGCGCACAGCGCTGAGCTCGTTTGGCAGCGCCTTGACAACAATCATGCCCGCTTGCGGCGAAACCGTGACGCTCCGGCTTTCGCCTTCGCCACCGATGATAGAAACTACTGTTGTGCGCAGTGATGACCAGAAGTCAGTGTGATTAACCGTTTGCACGCGCGAGCCAGGCACTATGCCAGAGGCACCGCCTTGGCCTCCACCGTTGTTATTTTTTTCCGCCGCCCCTAACAACCCCAGAAGATTTGCCGTATCGCCCATTCCACCACTGCTGCCGCTGTTGGAATTTCCGTTACTGGTATTACCAGACTGCCCACTGGACTGACCGCGGCCAATCAACACAGCCGTATCAGAAACGCCCACGCGTTGCACATCCAGATAGTTAATATGAAACACCTGCGTGCGTAGTGCATTGGCGTAGATGGTATAAATGCCGCGGTCCTGCTTGTACTCGTAACCATAAATGTCACGTGTTACACGCAATACATCTTCCACAGTCACATTTTTTAAATCGAGGGAAATGGAGCCAGTTACCTCAGGATGCACAACCACATTAATTCCGGTACCACTCACCAGCCCTAAAAAGAAATCTTTGGCAGGCACAGCGCGTACGGAAACATCAAAACGCTCATTGTATTTTTTGCCACTGGCAGTTTTTATGCTGTTGTTATCTAGCAACGCCTTGGTGACATCAGCGGGAACATTGCCAGCTGCTTTGCGCTGATCTTGTTCCGCCCTGACCGCTGCCAATTCATCCTCAGCGGTGAGTTTTTTATTTGAATTATTCGAGCAGCCATAGATTATCGCCAGCGCGCTAACCAGAGTGACCTGCAGCAGCAGGCCCCCGGAACGCCCAACCATCACCGACGCTATTTTAAATAGCCTTGATGTTATTTTTGATGGCATAACCACAACTCCAACAATTATTTACGAATAGCGGTGTTATTAAGCGCTACCCGCCAGATTTTATCGCCCTGCTGCAAGACAACAGCATCAGCTTCGATTTTTTTTACGACGGCACCTACACCTTTTACAGTTTGTAATTCCCGCAGTGTTTGGCCATTGATAATCACCAGCTTGCGGTCCTTGGCAATCAGAATACTGGTGAGTTCAATTCCCTGCCCTTCGACTCCTTCTGTTACTGGAGCAGAATATTGCAGCGGCCTGGTGGGATCGGAAAACTCCTCAGCCGGGGCAATAACCGCATACAAAAACAGTGCTAACGCCAGTAGAAATCTAGACACCTAACAGTCCCTCCTCCGAACTCAAGGTATACACCTGCAAAAGAATCTCTGCATTCGGGTACTGCACGACTTTGTAATCCAATGTCTGCCAATAAAAGCGCCAGGGCAACTGTTCGAGGGATTTCAACAGCTGCACAACCTCTGTGTAGTTACCAGCCAGTTTTAGCTCCACAGCATGCATATACACGCCAGCATTTTGCGGTTGCCCTTGCGCACTAGCCCGGGGAGCGCTTTGCCCACTTTCAGATATCTGTGTCAATTGCAATTCCATCGCGGGCATGGTGTTAACTTCTATCAGGGTGACCCGCTCTGCCTTGTTTAAAACATCCTGTAATGCCAGTGGCAGTTGCTCTGCTTTAATCAATCGCTGGGACACTGACTGCAACTGGGTGTCAACATTGGCAATATCAGATTCCAGCTGCGTGATCTGGGCTTTTTTGGTTCGCGCCGGATCATTTAACAAACTTTGGGTAACCGCTGCTATTTGCGTTTGCAAGTTGCGCTGTTCGTTTTCGCTGGCAGCGATTTTGCTTTCCAACTCGTGTCGTTTGCTGTCAAAGGGCGACTGGATGACAAAGTTCCAGAACATGAACACAGCAGCCAGCATGCACATAAATATTAATGCACGCTCGCGCATGACACGTGCGTCGATCAGTTCTTGCCATTTTTTAAACTGTTCTTTTAAAGAGGCGGGCATTAGTTCTGGCCTCCAACTTTTTTCGACGCATCGCTCTGGGCTTTTGCCAAACTGAATTGCAATGTGCTGCCATTATTTTCACGTGTGATGTTGAGCACACCAAAGGCAACTTTCTCAAAGCTTGGATCATTTCGCAGGCGTTGGAGATAAAGCGGGATCTGATCTGCTGCGCTGGTTTTTCCGCTCAACTCGGCGTAGCTACCACCTCGTTGCAATGAAAAAGTCTCCAGCGAAATACTGCTTAGCGATGCCTGCGCCAACGCATTAAGTTGGGCAGAAAAACCTTTATCGTTGCCCAAATCCTGATGCTGGATCATGGCTAGAATTTGCAAATGACGCTGTAAATTAGCTTGCAGCTGCTCGATACGAACATCAAGGTCAGCACCGGACTGCGCAGGCTTGTTTTTGGTTAAGGCATCGAACTGCTGCAATATGGTTTTAGTCGCTTCTTGCGATTGCACTAATTGCTCTTCAAGACCACGATTTTGAAAACTGCTATAGAGCGTGAACAACAACAGCAACACCAGCAGACCCGCGCAAGCCCACACCATATGAATAGCGCGCAAGGGTTCGCGGTTGGGACGGAACTCCGGCAGATAGAGATTGATCTGCTGCATTAGCTCACCCCCACCTGATCTTCGCGCAGGGCGGCGCCCAATGCGAGCAAGCAAAGCGACAAATTGTGCTCGGCAATATCTTCGTCAATTTGAATGCCGCCATCCAGTTTGAGCACATCTATGGTGACGGCGAGACCATTGCGAATTTCGGGTGTGAGCTTGTCGGCAGTGACATTTTCACCGCACAAAAAAACATGGCTCGGTGGTGATTGACGCAACTGGCGTTCGAAATAATCGAGCGAACGTTGCAACTCAAGCACCAGCGCATCACCAGGCAAATCATCCAGCAGGCCACCGTTGTAAGCCAGGGAAAATTGACGGGACAAATAGAGGTTGCCATCCCGGATAATTTGCAAGCTGCCGCCACCCTGGCTCAGCTTGACCAAGGCAACACCACGTTTGGTATCGCAACAGGTTTGTGCCAGGTTGCGCAGCGCCAGCTCCGGGATATCAATAGCATTTAGCTCTGCATTCACCGCTTTTGCAGTAGCGACGAGCTGCACAACAGTACTGCGCTGGGCAACGACAGCATAGGCCATACGGCTGGTGCCACGCGCACTGTCTTCCGGCAATAAAAAAGCATCTATGACCGCATCGGCGACAGGAAACTGGATTAAATCTTTCACCCGCCAGCGCAAAGCTTCTGCCAATTCTTCTTGTGGCACCTTGGGGGCCTCGCCCAATAGCAGCTGATACTGGCCATTAGCTACCACAAAATTGCAAGGGACATTTTGCAAACCCAATTTGGCAAGGCGATTGCGCAATAGATCGAGGGAATTAGCGCTGGCATCGGCGGGCAAAAACTCGCAGTGCGCTAGCAAAGGTTGTTGGGTGGCAGGCCGCCGAATGTGGGCAAAGGCAACACCATCGGCCGCGAACTCGACACCGACGACTTCATTTTGTCGCGCTTTAGCACCGAACCAGTTCAACGGAGGGCCTCTTGATACAGGGGGGAATTACGTCTCTAGTTTTATACGTGCCATAAACCCGATAGGGGTTCAAGCCGCAACCTAATAACTCTTCTTTATAATTAAAGCGGCAAACATAACCGTTAACTTGACCTTAGACTATAAAACTGAAAAATGCCAAATTCCTGTCGCCAGTTTTATCTATACCCAGGAGCGATCATTCCATCAGTTACAATAGCTCAGCTTTCGGTTAACCCTGTCCAGCCTATCCTCAATCGAGCTCTTATCATGGATCATTGCGCCACCCCCGGTCTCATTCCTGTTACTGATGCCCTTTCGCTTATGCGTAAGGCATTAACCCCTATTGGCCAGACTGAAGTAATCCCTCTTATGGATGCGCTCGACCGGATATTGGCCCAACCGCTTCGTTCTTCTATTAATGTACCTGGCTGGGATAACTCGGCTATGGATGGCTATGCGGTGCGAGCTGCCGACGGATTACAGCATAAAGTTATTGGCCAGGCGTTGGCCGGCCATCCTTTTGACGGCACGCTCGGCTCCGGTGAAGCCATTCGTATTATGACCGGAGCTCCTGTACCTGCCGGTGCAGATACAGTCGTCATGCAAGAAGACGTCATCCGAGAGGGAGATCAGATTCGCCTCCAGCGGCAGCCACAAACAGGGGACAATATCCGGCGCGCTGGAGAAGATATTGCACAAGGTAGCGAGGTATTACCCGCCGGTCACCGTATCAGTGCTATAGATATTGGCTTGCTTGCCTCCCTGGGTTGCAGCCAGTTGGAGGTTTATCGCCGCTTGCGCGTCGCCCTGCTCTCCACGGGAGATGAATTGGTGGCGCCCGGGCAACCCTTGGCCCAAGGCCAGATCTACGACTCCAATCGCGCCATGCTGCAGGCGCTGCTCCAACGCCTGAACCTTGAGGTAATCGACCTGGGCTTGCAGCCCGACAACCGCGCAAACATTAGCGATGCCTTTGCCAGAGCCGCCCACAACGCCGACGTAGTTATCTCCAGCGGCGGCGTGTCTGTGGGCGATGCCGATTACACCAAAGAAGTGCTAGCTAATCTGGGCGACATACATTTCTGGAAAGTCGCTATGAAACCGGGCAAGCCCTTCGCCTTTGGCCAGTTAGGGAATGGTTGGTTTTTTGGCCTGCCGGGTAATCCTGTATCAGCCGCCGTTACCTATCACCAACTAGTACTGCCAGCATTGCGGCTACTCAGCGGGGAAGTTTTTGAGCCAACGCCAGTGCTGTCGGCTGTCACCCAGGTTCGATTGAAAAAACAGCCAGGCAGGGCTGATTACCAACGCGGCCAACTCAGCTGTGTAGAGGGTGAAATGCAGGTGCGTAGCACAGGGGCGCAGGGCTCCGGGATTCTCACCTCCATGGCGCAGGCCAATGCTTACATAGTGCTGGAACGCGAGCGCGGCACTGTGGAGACAGGAGAGACAGTAAGTGTTTTGCCGTTTGATCGGTTTATTCGATAGGTGGCCAGGTGCGGCTGGCTAGGCGCCAACTACTACGCGTCCCGAGCTAGGCACCAACTACGCGTCCCGAACTAGGCGCCTACCCCAGCTAGGCGCCGCCAGCTAGGCGCCCCCCACGAAATCCAACTGGCGCCAGGCTTCGTAGGTAATGATAGCGACGGAATTGCTCAGGTTGAGACTGCGGTTGGAAGGCTGCATAGGGATGCGAAGCCTGTGCTCTGGCGGAATTGCGTTGCGGACGGCATCGGGTAAACCGGCAGTTTCCGAACCAAACAAAAACACATCCCCCTCCCGGTATTCCAACTGGTGGTGCAAACGACTGCCCTTGGTAGTGCAAGCCAGAATACGCGCACCGGCTACAGCCGAGAGAAAAGCCTCGTAGTCGGGATGAATCTTCAGGTTCGCCAGCTCGTGATAATCCAGCCCTGCCCTGCGTACACTTTTCTCATCAAGACTGAATCCCAAGGGCTCAATTAAATGCAACTGACAACCATTGTTGGCCGCCAGACGAATGATATTGCCAGTATTCGGGGCGATTTGAGGTTCGTACAAGGCTATATGGAACATACGCATGAGAGGCCAGGATTAGAAAGGCAGGCATTGTACCGGCTTTAGCTTCGTGGCCAAACCCACTATCATGCGCGCTTTTCTCCTATGAGCTTAACTATGGCTTCTATCCAGATATTGGTTGGCAGTGTTTTTGGCGGCGCAGAACAAGTCGCCGAACTGGCGGCCAACCGCCTGCGCGAACTGGGCCACAGCGTCAGCATTAATACCTGGGCCCGCCCGGAGGACTTGGCGCGGGACCCCAACGAAATTTTGTTGTTATGCCATTCCAACACCGGCGCCGGTGACCTGCCTGACAATATACAGCCGCTCTATATTCATCTCACTCGCGACTACCCGCGGATTGCCGGCCGCCGCTATGGCGTCATCAACCTGGCCGACAGCAGCTACAGCACGTTTAACGAGGGCGGCCAGATGCTGGATGCCGCCTTTGCCGATCTGGGCGCCCAGCGCATAGGCGAACCCCTGGTACTGGATGCTTGTAGCGGTGACAACCCCGAACAACTCACCCTCGAGTGGATTAACGATTGGGCTAACTCTTTATGACTGCACCTATAGGCCTGTTTTACGGCAGCTCCACCTGTTACACAGAAATGGCGGGCGAAAAAATCCGTGCCCAATTGGGCGAAGAGTTGGTGGATATCTTCAACATCAACGCCACCCCCATAGTAACGGCCGAATTTTATGACCACCTGATTTTTGGCATTCCCACCTGGGATTACGGTGAGTTGCAAGAAGATTGGGAAGAGATTTGGGACGAGATCGACGAAGTTGACTTTACCGGTAAGAAAGTTGCGCTCTATGGTTTGGGCGACCAAATCGGTTATCCCGAATGGTTTCTCGATGCCATGGGCTATCTGCACAGCAAACTCATCGCCCGCGGTGCAATTCCCTGCGGATACTGGCCAATTGATGGTTTCACCTTTGAAGCCTCCAAGGCACTTACACATGATGGCAAATTCTTTGTGGGCCTGGCGCTCGACGAGGAAAATGAATTTGCCAAAAGCGCCGAGCGCATCGCCGGTTGGTGCGAGCAAGTGCGGGAAGAATTCGGCCTGTGAGCCAAGAACCACAAACCCAGCACGCGATCCTTGACCCTCATGCCGTTCTGGAGTGGGATGCCGAGGGCCAGCCTGTATCAGGCAGCTTCGGGGATGTCTATTTCTCCAAGGCTAATGGACTGGAAGAAACCCGCCATGTTTTCCTGCAACACAACCAACTGCCCGAACGGTGGCGGCAGCTGTCTGAAAGCAGCCATTTTGTTATAGGCGAAACCGGCTTTGGCTCAGGGCTCAATTTCCTTGCCGCCTGGGAGCTATGGCTGGCAACGGCACCAACCAGTGCGCAATTGCATTTCGTCACCGTCGAAAAATATCCCCTGAAAAAATCTGATCTGACGCGCGCACTGGCACTTTGGCCCAGCCTCGCGCCCCTTGCTGATCAGCTGATCAGCACTTATCCCGCCATAGTGGGCCGCGGCTTCCACCGACTCAACTTTATGGATGGGCGCATCAAGCTCACCCTGATTATCGATGATGCCGCCGAGGGCTTCGCCCGCCTGTTAGCCAGTGAGCATCCGCTTTTCAGCCATACCGGCCCGAAAGTAGATGCCTGGTTTCTGGATGGCTTCGCTCCTGCAAAAAATCCGCAGATGTGGAGCGATCAATTATTTGATTGCATCCACAAGCTCAGTGGCCCAAGCACTACCGCAGCGACTTTTAGTGCGGCAGGCATCGTCAAACAAGGACTGCGGCGCGCCAGTTTTGAAGTTCGCAAAGTGGCGGGGTTCGGACGCAAGCGCGAGATGGTCAAGGCGGAGTTTGCTGCGGCTTCTGAATTACCCACTGTCGACCACCTCAACTATCGCCGGTTTAATAATTTCCCTGCCCCCTGGGTAGTTAACCAAAATCATGGCGCTCCGCAGAGCAAGCAGGCATTAATCATCGGTGGCGGGCTCGCCGGATGCCACACCGCGCGCGCGCTGGCTGATCGCGGGTGGCAAGTCACGATTGCCGATCGGCAAAACGCCCTGGCGCAAGAGGGATCAGGCAATCCACAGGGTGCACTCTACGCCAAGCTATCCCCATTGGATGAAGCCCAGGCGGCCTTTAATATCGCCTGCCTGCAGTATTCGGTAGCGTTCTATAAGCCCATGTGGCCTTTGACTGGCGACAACTGTGGCCTGCTGCAAATTGCCCACAGCCCGGCAGAAACCAGGTTGCAGGAACAACTGCGCGAAAAATTCAGCCATGTTGAGCAATTGGTGGAGTTTGTATCGGCAGATCGTGCCAGCCAATTGGCCGGCACCTCACTAAAAGCCGGTGGGCTTTTCTTTCCCGATGCAGGCTGGATAGATCCGCGTCGCCTCTGCGCCCAGCTGGTCGATCACCCCAATATCCAGCTGCAGCTCAATACCGACATCACTCAACTCGAACCCGCTACTGATGGTTGGCGAGCGATAACCCGGGATGAGCGCGTACTCGCGGCTGCCACGGTAGTTATTGCCAACGCTGGCGAAGGTAAACAGCTTGCGCAGCTGGATCACCTACCGCTCCGCAAGATCCGCGGTCAAATCAGCCGATTTGCGCAGACGCCGCACGCCCCCCAGTTGCGCACTGTTGTTTGCGCCGAAGGCTATATACCGCCGGCGCAGGATGGATTCTTTTGCACCGGCGCAACCTTCCACCCGGACGATATGGACACCAGCATCCGCACCGCTGATCACCACACCAATCTGGACAATCTCCTCGCGCACCTACCGGAGTTTGCAAGCCAAGTTGATCCACAACAATTGGAAGGACGCGTAAGTTACCGCTGCAGCCTGCCGGATTATCTCCCCTGCGTTGGCCCGGCTGCGGATGTTGAACCCATGTTGATGCGCTTTGAACGCATGCGCAAAAATGCCCGCGCCGGCTTTACCGAGAGCGGCGCTTACTTGCCCGGATTATTTGTCAACCTCGGCCACGGCGCGCGCGGCCTGGCCTATACACCTCTGTGTGCCGAACTGCTGGCGGCGCAGATTAATAACGAGCCCTGGCCCATAGCCCGCGAGCTGGGCAATGCACTCAACCCCGCCCGCTTTTTAATCCGTGACCTGATGCGCAACAAGCGCTGAAAAACAATCTCTCATCGGTTACGCACGCGTCAATTTTCCTGACTATACTCAGGCAAACCCGCTGCTGCAGAGATAAGAATATGCTAACGACCGGACGCAACTACCAGTTGGATTATCAGGACGACCTGGATTTTATTCACAACTACTACGAGCGCCTGGTGATAGAAACCATCACCGAGCAGAGTGAGCGGGTGCAGCAAGGCGACCGGGATTTTTTAGCGGATGTAGCCTGTGTTGCGCTCAACCGATTGCCACCGCGCTACATACGCCACGATGTGGATATGACTTTTTTTATGTCGCCGCAGGATATTAAAGAGATTGGCGAAAAAGTCGCCCAGGCAGTTAGCGATGCGATCAACTATGTCGAAAGTCGCGAGCGCGGCGAAGATCCGAAACTCGCCACTGTAGAAGTCTCCCTCGCCGGCACTCGCTCAACAAAACCGGCAAAGGCAAACAAAGAAACTGCCAGTGACGATACTGAAAAATCCAAACCAGCAAAAAGCAAAGGCGGCAAAAAGAAATCCTGATCTACCCTAAGACTACCTCAGCCAAAAGCCAATAATTAAAGAATCCAATAATTCACTAACATTAAAAAGCCGTCGGTGGTTTGCCGACGGCTTTTTTATTGGGCACAAAAACGATAGTGATCTAATCTTCTTCCGCCAGCGGTTTTGATAACACTTGCGAACCGCTACCACAGGCGATGATGGTACGCATCACAGCCTCTACCGTCATATGGGGCAACAACTCCACACTCTCTGCGCCCAAGTGATAAACCATTCCCGATGTCAGGAAAGGTGCTGTAGGAACATACACAGTGAAATCACCATTATCGTGCTTGGCAGTGACTATGCCTGTCACTGAAGTGGGAACCTGCCTGCCCATGATATAAGCGCGGCAGGGTTCGCCTTTAAGCAGCGAAGTATTGCCCTCCCCGCCCAGCAATTGCGTCACCAGCTTGTTGATGGTTTGATAGCCGGGCAAAATTTTACCTAGCACATCGTCGATCATATCGTGCAGCCATTGGCCCACATTGGTTTTTACTAACAGACCAATCAAAAAGCAGCCAACCAGCAAAAGCACTACGCCGGTAAAATCAGCCATATAATTGGTGAGCGGACTCCAGCTGGCCACCCAATCATTGAAAGGCTTGATTGCACGGCTGATCAAACCAAACAGCCATTCAGCAAAAAGCACTAATATGGCCATGGGCAAAACCACCATAAATCCGCCCAACAATGTGATACTGACAAATGAACGCAAACGCTTCATGATGCTCGCCTTTTCAACAGATTTTTTACCCAAACCACACGCCCACAAGCGTGTAACTGCGTGCGAGCAACTGCCCGCATGTAACAGAGCCCGCATGTAACAGAGAGAAATTGTGAAATATTTTATCGGCCTATTGTGCCTTAGCCTAGCCACTATTGCGAACGCCACTACCGACAACGTCAAGCAACTCACTTATCAAGTGCTTGCAGAGCGCAGCCACAAACCACAATTGTTTACCCAGGGGTTGCTGGTAAAAAATAATTATTTTTATGAGAGCAGCGGGCTTTACGGAAAATCCGAATTGGTTGCCTACCCCACCAGTGAGCCTGAAGGGACTTGGGCCAGAATGACCGCGCCCTTCACCCACAAGCAAAACCTGAGCGACCGTTTTTTTGCAGAGGGCCTTGCCCTGCTACACGACAAACTCTATTTGCTCACCTGGCAAGAGCAAACCCTGCTCGTCTACGATGCCAATAGTTTTGCGCCTCTCACACGTTTGAATTACAGCGGCGAAGGTTGGGGCCTGACCAGCGATGGCGAATACCTGATTCGCAGCGACGGCAGCGCTGAATTATTTTTTCACAAACCTGAGAATTTCTCCCAGGTAAAACACTTGCCCATCAAACTCGGCGGCCAACCTGTTACCAATATTAATGAGCTGGAATATATCGATGGTTTTATCTGGGCGAATATCTGGCACGACAACCGTGTGATCAAAATCAATCCCAAAACCGGTGATGTGGTGGCAGTGGTTGATCTCACGGCACTGGTTGAAAAACTCGACCTGAAAGATCCCGAGAGTGTACTCAACGGCATAGCCTATGATGCGGATAAAAAAGCAGTGTGGATTACCGGTAAACACTGGCCCAAAATGTATTTGGTGAAATTCCAGTAACACCGCAGAAGAATCGCCAAATAGCGCCCATAAAAAAAGCCGCACAATTTGCGGCTTTTTTTGCTTTGAACCTTCGCTTTACAGCGAAGATTAAGAGCGATGCTTAGAGACCGATTACGTTCTCAGCCTGTGGGCCTTTTTGGCCTGGCTTAACGTCGAACTCTACGCGTTGGCCTTCAGCCAGGGTTTTGAAACCTGAACCGCTGATCGCGCTGTAGTGAACGAATACGTCTTGGCCAGCTTCGCTAGCGATAAAACCAAAACCTTTAGACTCGTTGAACCATTTAACAGTGCCAGTGCTTCTAGCCATTTTTAAAACCTCGATGATCTTGAATAAATAAAAATTGTGCTGACAGATCGGTGTTACTTATGAAGAAGCATCGAGTTACTATTAACCTAACATTGGGCGCTTTGGCTTTAATAAGCCTTAGCAATCAATGAGATGCACTGCTAGAACAACGGATGTGACTTACCATAAATAATTGTGATGTAACCGCCCTTTGGCTGTTAATCACGCTGCAATTTGGCCAGCGCTCGAACTATATGCCGGCCCAACAGCTAAGTAAAGGTTTAATTGCGGGGGCTGTGAATCCTATGGCAAAGCGGGCAAAACCTCAAAAGTAGCAAAAAACAGCCAGTCGACAGGCAAAACCCAGCAGCGCTAGGCGCTTATCGCCCTTTCCTGGTAATGGCTTTGTTTTTCACCATACATGGAGTCATCAGCCACCTTGAGCAAATCCTCAAAATCATAACCGTGGATTGCAGTGTACGCGAAACCAACGCTGGCGCTGCAGTGGTGGTTGGGGAGATCGTTGATCTGTAGCGAATTGAGCACCAGGCGCACCTTCTCCATAACCCGCAGCAATAGGCTGAAGTCCTTGACGCTTTCGGCCATCACAACAAACTCATCACCGCCAAGACGCCCCGCCAGATCCCCCTTGCGTAACACCGTTTTCAGGGCGCGGCCGGCAGCATGCAGCACCTTATCCCCCGCCGCATGCCCATGAGTATCGTTAATGGCCTTGAATCCATTCAAATCAATAAACAATAACGCCAGATGCTCACCCTTGCGCTTTGCGGCACCGAGCGCGCGTTTGGCCTGTTCTTCAAAATGCATACGATTGGGAAGGCCGGTGAGTGGATCAAAATTGGCCTGCTGGTAAAGCTCCTGTCGATGCTGTTCCCGGCCCGCTTCAACAGCGATATGCAATTTATACATCACCACAAACAACCCAGGCAGCATAAGTGTAAGCAGCAGAATTATCAGTATCTTGTGCCATTGCAGATCCCCCCAACTCACCTGCCGTACCAGCTTCAAGTGGATGCGATAGTCCGAAAAGTCGAACTTGGTGTTTATCTCTACCTCGCGGTTAAAAACTCCGGTATTGGCGTCGGGCCGGTAGGTATTGAGCAGATCGAACCCTTTGTTATCTTTTGTCACTACATTTACCACCGCCGACCAGTCATTGGCTTGTAGCATCCTGGCGGGCAACAAGTCTTCCACCTTGATGACCAGCAACGCTACAAAGCCAGCCTGATTACCATTGGACTGCATCACAGGCTGGGTCATCACCAGTGCAAGTCCGCCTTCAAATAGCTCAAATGGCTCGCTTAAGGTTATATAACTATGATTGCGGCCCGGCAACGCATTACGGATAAACTCCAATGACAACAGGTCCAAACCGAGCCGCGATCCCGCTTCCATGGGGGCGATAAAAATCACCGGGAGGGTTTCAACTCCCTTATACAAAACATCTTCAACTGACCGGGGGGCACCCGCAAAACTGTAAACCTGCGGGCTTGTGATCCCCTGTTGCATCATATATTGGTAATAACTGGGGGCCGTACTGGAGTCCAGATACTCGGCTACCTGGAACATGGAAATTTGGGGAAAACGCTCCAACATAATGTCGGTATAGGCCCGCACTATGTTGATATCGGTGGCAGTCTGGCCTTTGAGCAAGGCGCTGAAACCATTGAGGACCGTTTCGTTCTTTACCAGACTGTTGTTGATGTGGATGCGAATATGATCAGCATCGTTCTGCAGCCGATCTTCCAACTGCCAAAAACTCCAATAAATAGACAGCACCACTATGCCCATCATAGAGCTGGTGGTAATCATTATCAGCAAACCATAGAGCCAATGTAATTTTGAAAATTTCGGCTTCTGCATCGTCTACGTCCAGTATCGGGCAAGAAATACACCCAATGATCTTTGTAATGGCGCTAGCTCAGCTGAAAGAATAGTCGATCCGACGATTTTTGCTCTTGCCTGGGATTATTGTGTCATCTACATCCGCCCAAGCAGGCCAAAACAGGGCTTACCACAAGACCAAACAGCCTTTACCCCCCTTGCCAAAACTGCAACAATCCCGGCCCGTATGTGCTTGCCTGGATGACATGAGCAGGCTTGGCGTTAATCGATTCCCCAGGAGTGCGCTGCGTGCGCAAAAACCCATGACCAGACTAGACCTCACAATGGCAGCTTTCGATGCCGCCAATGCCCGAGACCCCAATACCGAAATCGTAAACGGCCAGACAGTAGCCAAAGAGTTACTCTACAGCCAACGCATGACTGAACAATTGTACAAGTTTTGCCCGGATGCCTCCGAGACACTGCAATTGGCTACACGCAGCCAGCATATTTGTCGCTGGAAAATACCGCGCGCCGACTACCCAATGGATCGCCAGGGCTACAAAAAATGGCGTCTTGATCTCGCGATATTCCACGGTGAAACCGCTGGTCAAATCATGGCTGAGCAGGGTTATGACGACGAGAGCATCCAGCGCGTAAAAGATTTACTGCTTAAACGCAGCCTCAAGCGCGATGCTGAAGTGCAAGCCCTGGAAGATGTGATATGCCTGGTGTTCCTGGAGTTTTATCTGGATGAGTTTGCCGCAAAACATGAAGAGCCAAAGCTTATCGATATCATCCAGAAAACCTGGAACAAAATGTCAGAAGCCGGCCATGCCGCTGCCCTCAAGTTACCTTTCTCGGCGTCTATGCTGGCACTGGTAACCAAGGCACTTACGCCCGCCGCCTAAGCCACCAATATCGTCAAATAAATTTTAATTACAAAAGGAGCAACCATGTACTTTGTGATCAAGCATTTGCACTTACTGGCAATACTGCTGTCGTTTTTACTGTTTTTCTCGCGCGGCCTGTTGATGATGCGCAACTCCCCCGCGGTTAACCATCGCCTGTTTTTGATTGGTCCCCACGCAGTAAACGCCGTGTTGCTGCTCAGCGGTGTCGCCCTCGCCGTGATTCTGAATATGTCACCCGGCAGCCAACCCTGGTTGATGGCCAAATTGATTGCACTGGTGTTTTACATTGTTCTGGGGGTTCTTACCTTCAAGCATCCAAGATTGGCCATGCGTAAATTTTTCTGGCTGGTAGCGCTGGTGATCTTCGCATTTATCGTGAGCGTGGCCCACAGCAAAAACCCTTGGGGTTTTCTGGCAGCATTGAGCTAAACGAAAGGTGAGTTAATCGAAAGCCGGTTTATTTAAAACGCGCCCCGGCGCGTTTTTTTATAGCCGCGTTTTATATGCGCGCGATTTCGTTGGCAAGAATCCTGACTATACTCAGAAAAATTCTTTCAGGTCCTGATAAACCGTGCATAAAATCCCAGGCTATACACTTAAAAGTACGCTCGGCAGTGGCGGCATGGCCAGCGTTTATCTCGCTGTACAGCATTCGCTGGAGCGGCAAGTAGCAATAAAAATCCTCGCCGCCGAACTGATTAACGATCCCGTTGTGCAATCTCAGTTCAAACAGGAATCGCGGCTGGTCGCCAGCCTCAACCATCCCAATATTGTACAGGTCATCGACAGCGGTACTACAGCGCAAGGGCATCCTTACTTTGTGATGCCCTATGTTAAATCTATTTCGCTTGCCGCCATTTTGAAACGTAATGACGTAGCCACCACCCGCAAGCTGGATATCGCCATACAAATTTGTAAAGCCCTTGCTTACGCCCACCGCAATGGTATTGTGCATCGCGATATAAAACCCGCGAATGTATTGGTGGATTATGAGGGACATGTGCGACTGCTGGATTTTGGTATCGCCGGCTATTTCACCAGCGATGCACAGCACAACGCCGGGTTGGTCATGGGCACAGACGCCTATATGGCACCGGAGCAAATAGATGGGGCTGGTAAGGCCACCGCGCTGAGCGATATCTATTCACTTGGCGTGGTTCTACATCAATTATTTCTGGGTGGTCTTCCTTACCAAACATCAGCACTGCAAACTTCCACAGAAAAAACTCGCGACAATATTACCGAGCAGCTAGAGCCGGTTATCCAGCAATGTATCGCAGCTTCACCCAATCAGCGACCCGCATCCGCAGAAGCGCTATGCGAGCAATTATTGCTCATTGCCCAGGGCCGGCATTTGCGCCGCCAACAATGGCAAAGTGATACAAGCGATGTGCCCAACAATTATAAAATTCTGGATTTACTTAAAGAAAATCCATTCGGTGCAACCTATTTAGCTTGCGCAGATTCAGCCAATACCCAGCGACGCTTTTTGGTAGTCAAAAAACAAAAACTGGAGCACCTCGGCAATGCACAGCTCATCAACAGCAAACTGATAGATATCAAACATCCACACCTGGCTCGTGTTTACGGCACAGGAAAAAACCAGCGGGTATTTATCACGGTAAGCGAATTCCTCGGAGCGGGCAGCTTGCAAGAGCGTTTGACTCAATCACTTAACCTTGGTCAATGGGTACACATCGCGCAGCAATTATGCTCGGCCCTGGCCTGCACCCATAGCCACGGCATAGTTCATGGCAACCTTCGTCCCAGCAATATTTTGTTTGCAGAAAACAACTTTATTAAACTCACCGATTTTGGCTTTCCACCACACAGTTATGGCGACCAGGATAATTGGTATCGCCAGCCCGCCGAAGAACTCTCTACCAGTGCAGATATTTATGCGGCCGGCGCTATTTTATTCCAGCTCTTGAGCACCCAGCGCCCGCAACATTCACTCTTTAACTGGCGCAATCATTGGACGCTGCGACATGTACCGCTTCCGTTAAGAAAAATTATTATCAATATGGTACAACCACAGCAAACCAAGCGTCTCAACGCAGAACAGGCCATGCAAGCGTTGCAAGCTTATTATGAGCGACAAGATACCCGCATCGCTAAAAAAGTATTTATCTAAAAGGAAACCCGGTTAGAAGAAATAAAAAAGGCGCATCGATTGCGCCTTTTTTATTCTTACCACATATTAATGTGGAAGATCTGAACGATAAGGTTCTGTTCGATAGGGTTCCGCCTGGTAGAAATTGTGGATGCTTTCAGACCAGGTTTTATCGGCCATATCCGGCCAATCATCTTTATCAAAACCGGGCGCGTTTTCCAAACGGGTTTTGCTTACGTTTAAAATGAAACGTTTATTTTCAGTATCCAGTTTCAGCGCATTCCAGGGCACTGCAAACAGTTTTTCGCCCAGCCCTAAAATCCCACCAAACGACAGCACGGCGTAAGCGACTTCACCACTTGCCACATCCAGCATGATTTCTTTGATATCGCCCAGATCTTCTTCGTCGGCGTTATACACATCATTACCAATCAATGTGTCAGCCCCCATAAGGCGTGGACCGGGGCCTTCTTTGCGATAGTCATTTTTGTACATACCATAAGTATCACGGCTTTCGTAATTCATGTTGACATCCTCTTGGTTGGTTTACATCGCCGTTAGTATGTTGGCAGGAACATATCAACTCTGTTCGGGAACCAACATTATGCAAGAGCAAAAAAAACAATAAAAATTCTTACGCTTTTTTAAGCGCAGCCTGTAATTGTTGTTTTGTCATTGTGGAACGGCCACGAACATTTTTGGATCGCGCTTTTTGCAATAAATCTGCTTTGGTCTCAAGCGAAGCCGAATCGCGACGAGGAATTCCTTTGCGCGATGCAGCCGCCCGTTTGGCTGAACTTTGTTGCGATTTATGTTTTGCTTCGGCAGATTTATGCTCACCGGAACCGCCCGCTTCGCCACCGCCTGATTGTTTGTTCACTGTGGCCCAAGCGCGCTTTTCAGCCTCACTATCTGAAACACCTTTTTCTTTGTAGCTATCTTCAATATGTTCAGCTTTACGCTTTTGTTTATCGGTATATTTGTCTTTGTCACCGCGTGGCATGATAGTCACCTCTCTTGATTGACCTGATCATAAAAGGTGACCGCCAAACATCCACTTAGTTTTGAAATAGGCTCAAGAGAATTCCATCGCAGAGAAATTAACGGAAAAAATTATTAAGTGCGTCGCCACGCGGAAGATAATAATTGATGAACCTCTTCATCACTGGTTTGATTAAAATTCGCGTACCACTGCCCCACGGCACGAAAAGGATCCGGTGTTATCAAGCAAATCACTTCATCAACCAGTGGTGACAATGTATCCAGCGTCTCCCTGGGTGCAACCGGAACCGCGAGAATAATTTTGCGCGCAGCCTGTTTACGTACAGCTGCTATAGCCACACGCATACTTGCGCCTGTTGCAAGCCCGTCATCAATAAGAAATACGTTACGCCCACTCAAGTTGGGTAAGGGTTGGCTGCCGCGGTAGGTGAGTTCACGTCGCTGTAATTCCTGCATTTGCGCCACACGTGCATCGGCAATTACCTCAGGTTTGATGTGGAGTTCGTGAATCAACGAATGATCGAGAAACTCAATGCCTCCTGTAGTGACAGCCCCCATGGCAAACTCTTCATGTCCAGGTACGCCCAGTTTCCGCACCAACAGAATGTCGAGGGGAAGCTGTAACTTCTTCGCCACCTCATAAGCCACAGGTACCCCACCCCGTGGCAATGCTAATGCTATGGCGTCATCCAGGTCTGAACTCTGCGCAAACTGTTCCGCTAACGCTCGCCCTGCGGCGCGACGATCTTCAAAGACGTGATTCGACATTATCCAGCCCTCCGCGACGTTATTGATCTGTGACCGCCAAACCCTGCGCAAGCTCCCGAATTTGCGTTTCCCGTCCGCTATTACCGTTTGATTAACTGTTTTCGCAGTCCAAGTTTTGGTAACCTGTCGCCCCTTTTGGCGGCGCATCGCCAGCCTTTTCGCGACCCACAGTCCGTCTTGGCCGACAGCTGAATCAGACATAGCCAGAACATTAAAATCTGCGTTGATTCAAGCAGTTACAACCGCATTTATACAATTCAAATCAAAGAACAGTATCCATGAGCTCAGCAGAACAACTCGATCAACATACACCTATGATGGCGCAATACCTGCGCATTAAAGCCCAGCACCCGCACGAGCTGGTGTTCTATCGTATGGGTGATTTTTACGAGCTATTTTTTGACGATGCCAAGAAAGCCTCCGAGCTGCTGGATGTAACGCTTACCGCCCGTGGCAAATCCAACGGCGAACCCATCCCCATGGCTGGCATTCCCTTCCATGCAGCTGACGGCTATCTGGCCAAGCTGGTAAAAGCCGGCGTTTCAGTCGCCATCTGCGAACAAATTGGCGACCCGGCTACCAGCAAAGGGCCCGTCGAGCGCAAAGTGATGCGCATCGTTACCCCAGGTACTGTCAGTGACGAAGCCCTGCTGGATTCCCGCCGCGACAATTTATTGGTTGCGTTGCATCAGCAAGGCGACACCTATGGCCTGGCATCGCTGGATATGGCGAGCGGCCGTTTTTTGGTGTTGGAAGTTGAAGGCCTCGAAGCAGCGCTGGGCGAACTGCAACGCCTTAGCCCCGCCGAACTCTTGTTGAGCGATCACCTCACCACGCCATCTTTAGTGGAAAACCGCAAAGGCCTGCGCCGTCGCGGACCTTGGGAATTTGATTTCGAAACCGCCGAGCGCTTGTTGATCCAGCAATTTGCCACTAAAGATCTCGCGGGCTTCGGCTGCGAACATTTGAAAACGGCAATCTGCGCCGCCGGTTGCCTGCTTAGTTATGCGCGCGAAACCCAGCGCACCGCCCTGCCTCACGTTCGCAGCCTCGCCCATGAAAACCGCGATGAGGCCGTGATCATGGATGCCGCTACCCGCCGCAATCTGGAATTGGACATCAACCTCAACGGCGGTGACGAACATACGCTTTTTTCTGTACTTAACCGTTCTGCCACCAGCATGGGCAGTCGCCTGCTACGCCGCTGGCTAAACCGCCCGCTGCGTGATCTGGATCTGCTCAACGGCCGCCAAGAGGCTATCGCCAAACTCAAGCACAATTATGGCTTCGAGATATTTAACAATATCCTCAAGCAAGTGGGCGATATGGAGCGGATTCTCGGCCGCCTGGCCCTGCGTTCAACCCGCCCCCGCGATCTGTCACGCCTGATGATGTCACTGGCCTGTTACCCCGAGCTGCAGTCAGAATTAGCGCGCCTGGATTCATCGCAGCTGAAACACCTGGCCACCGAAATCAGCACTTTCCCCGATCTGGTAGAGCTGCTGTCCCGTGCCATTATTGAGAATCCACCGGTCGTTATCCGTGAAGGTGGCGTGATTGCGGACGGCTACGACGCCGAGCTGGACGACCTGCGCAATATCAGCACCAATGCCGGTCAATATTTATTGGATCTGGAAACCCGCGAGCGCGAGCGCACCGGCATTCCAACGCTTAAAGTTGGCTATAACCGCGTGCACGGCTACTTTATCGAGCTGACCAGCGCCCAATCCGAAAAAGCGCCGGCGGACTATATTCGTCGCCAAACATTGAAAAACGCCGAACGCTATATCACACCAGAATTGAAAGAATTTGAGGACAAAGCGCTATCCGCCAAAAGCCGCACTTTGGCTCGCGAAAAAGCGCTCTACGACGAGCTGCTGGAAATACTCGCCGAGCAGTTGGTACCGCTGCAGGACTCCGCCAACGCGGTAGCCGAGCTGGATGTGCTCGCAACACTGGCGGAGCGCGCTGATTCCCTTGGCTTCAGCCGCCCAACGCTCAGCGTTGCAGCCGGTATTAATATCCAGGGCGGGCGTCATCCGGTGGTGGAACAGGTGACGAGCGCACCTTTTGTGCCCAATGACCTGCTCTTCCATCGCGAACGTCATATGCTGATCATTACCGGCCCTAACATGGGCGGTAAATCGACCTATATGCGTCAGGCGGCGCTGATTGTATTGCTCGCCCATATTGGCAGCTTTGTGCCAGCGCAAAGTGCCGAAATAGGCATAGTGGATCGTATCTTTACCCGTATTGGCTCATCAGATGATTTGGCTGGCGGACGCTCAACCTTCATGGTGGAAATGACCGAAACAGCCAATATCCTGCACAATGCCACTGCGCGCAGCCTGGTATTAATGGATGAAATTGGCCGCGGCACCAGCACCTTCGACGGCTTGTCTCTGGCTTGGGCCTGCGCTCGCCATTTGGCAGAAAAAGTCGCCGCCTTTACGCTCTTTGCGACCCATTACTTCGAAATTACCAGCTTGCCGGAAACCATCCCCGGTATAGCCAACGTGCATCTGAATGCGACCGAACACAATGACAATATCGTGTTCCTGCACAAGGTCCAGGAAGGTCCCGCCAGCAAGAGCTATGGCTTGCAAGTGGCAAAACTTGCCGGCATTCCCGCCGAGGTTTTGCGCCAGGCGCAAGCGCAGTTGGACTTGCTGGAACAAGGCGTACATCCTGAACATTCCACACGCGCAATTACCCAGTTAGCGGTACAGGAAACAACTGTCATTACTGAAACTGTCGGCGCAGGAATTGAATCACCGCTTCAGTCCGGCCTGTTTGATGCATTGCCGGATCCGGCGGTGGAGGCTTTGAAAAAGATCAATCCAGACAACCTGTCTCCCCGCGAAGCGTTGGAGCAGCTGTATAAGCTGAAGGAAATTTTGCGCAAAGGACGCTAAAATAACGCTATTGAGAAGCGAGGCTCTTGAGAAACCAAGGCATAAAACTGCTATCCAAAACCGGCCAGCCTGTTTAGAATGCGCGCTCTCTTATAAGCGCTTGCCTACAAGAACCTTATTTAAAACAACCGTGTACAAACCGAATTTACGTTAGCTTGGGAGTCGATCATGACTTTTGTCGTTGGGGAAAACTGCATTAAATGTAAACACACTGACTGTGTGGAAGTCTGCCCGGTAGATTGCTTCTACGAAGGCCCCAATTTCTTGGTAATCCACCCGGACGAGTGCATCGACTGCGCCCTGTGCGAACCAGAGTGCCCGGTAGGCGCCATCTTCTCCGAAGACGAGCTGCCCGAAGATCAAGCGGCATTCCTGGAGTTGAACGCCGAGTTGGCAGAAGTCTGGCCAAACATCACCGAGATGAAAGACTCTCCAGCCGACGCCGAAGAATGGGATGGCGTACCAGGCAAGTTGCAATATCTGGAGCGCTAATCCTTAGCAATCTACCCAAAAACCGCGCTAGTCGCGGTTTTTTATTGCCTGTAGATGATGTACAGATCTGAAAAAATAAAGGCAGCCTAGGCTGCCTTTATTCGTTGCAATGGATCGGTTTAATCAAGCATTGAACGATTAAGCACTAAAGAGCGCCTCACTGTTCAGACCTTGCTTCTCCATGATGTCACGCAGACGCTTCAGAGCTTCAACCTGGATTTGACGCACGCGTTCGCGAGTCAAGCCAATTTCATGGCCAACTTCCTCCAGGGTGCTCACTTCATGGCCGCGCAAACCAAAACGACGGGAAAGCACTTCACGTTGTTTTTCGGTCAGCTCGTCCAACCAGCAATCGAGACTCATAGTCAGGTTGGTATCCTGCAGGATGGCAGCAGGATCTGACACGCGGGTATCGGCGATGGTATCAACAATAGTTCTGTCTGAGGATGGACCAATGGGAGTGTCAACGGAGGTCACACGCTCATTCAAACTCAGCATGCGCTCTACATCTGCCACAGGCTTTTCGAGCAACTGCGCGATTTCTTCGGCAGATGGCTCATGGTCGAGCTTTTGCGACAACTCGCGAGCTGCGCGCAAATAGATATTCAGTTCTTTTACAACATGGATGGGCAGGCGAATCGTGCGCGTCTGATTCATGATGGCGCGTTCGATAGTCTGACGGATCCACCAGGTTGCATAAGTGGAGAAACGGAAACCACGCTCTGGATCAAACTTCTCTACCGCGCGAATCAAACCCAGGTTGCCCTCTTCAATCAAATCGAGCAGGGCGAGACCACGGTTTACATAACGGCGGGAAATTTTAACAACCAGACGGAGGTTACTTTCAATCATGCGCTTGCGCGCTGCTTCATCACCTTTTAGTGCTTTGCGAGCGAAGAATACTTCTTCTTCGGCGCTAAGGAGGGGGGAAAATCCGATTTCGTTGAGGTAAATCTGAGTTGCATCAAGTGTCTTGTTAAACTTGTCATCTACAATTCGTTCGCTGATTCCTGCTGAGCTTGCTGCTTTTGGACTCTCTTCTTCCTCTTCCACCAGCAACATTTCACTTTCGTCAAAATCAACATCTTGCACCATAAATACATCGTCACGGTCGAAAGTGTTGGATTCCTTAGTTTGTAAAGTCATTTTTCAGCCCCTTAATCGTCAATTGAGCCAGGCATCTCGCCGGCCTTTACCCAAGCTAGGTTCCCTTTAGCTTTTAATTACGTTCTTTTTTTGTATCTGGTTTTCGAGTCGCTTCACAGACCCCAGTTATAATTTCTTATCGCTTGCGCAAACTCTACTAACGCTTGGGTAAATACTTCAGTGGATCCACTGGATTACCGTCGCTACGAATTTCAAAGTGAAGCTTGACTCTATCAGTACCGCTTGAACCCATATCGGCAATTTTCTGTCCGGCTTTAACTAAATCTCCTTCTTTGACCAACAATTCGTTGTTATGTGCGTAGGCGCTTAAAAACGTTTCGTTGTGTTTGATGATGAGTAATTTACCGTAACCGCTAAGCCCGCTCCCGGCATACAAGACCTGTCCGGAGGCTGCTGCAAGCACAGGCTCTCCCAATTTTCCGCCAAGATCAATACCTTTATTCAGACCTGTTTCGCCCTGAAACTGAGCAATCAGTTTTCCTTGCGCTGGCCACTGCCACTTTGGGGTGCTGTAAAAAGTTGATGAACTTATGGGTTTGACAGAATTCTTTGTTCCTTTTTTTGACCGATCAGTCACCACTGACCCGTTAGACTGTGCGCTTGACATAACGGCCACCTTCGCCTGCTTGATATCCACGCGCAAACGCTGTCCGGCATAGATTGCATAGGGGGGATCTATATCATTAAATGCTGCCAAGTCCTTGTAATATAAGCCATACTTTAGGGCTATGGAATAGAGCGTATCACCTTTGGCAACCGTGTAGGTACGCCCACTATAGGACTGGGAAACAGGCTTCGGCGCATGGGATGAGCAGGCGAATAATTCAGAAAGAGTGATCAAAATAATAACCACTCTTAAAGTAATGCGTAAGTATTTACTTAGCAAATGGGGCATAAAATGGCTCGGAATTACTGCTCATTATCTGGCCTTTCTTATATCGTTTTGCACTTAATATATAAAATTTATTTTAAAATTATCTAAAATGTTCATATATAAGTGCACTAAAAATGAAAAAGTTGTCACCAAAGCACCCATTTTTTTCCCCATTTCATGAAACTGGAATCATTTTTTGTTCATAAAAAGCGCAGCCTATGAAAAGCTGTTTCATAAAAAATGAGGGTAATCAGCGGGTTTTAGCGAGATGTACCGGAGACCAAAGGAACAAATTTCACCGGTTCGATGATACGTGTTACAAATTGATCAGTTTCGCCATCGCGCATGATCAAATGCAGGTTTTGCTCACGGCCACCTATTGGGATAACCAGCACGCCACCGGGTGCAAGCTGCTTAAGCAATTCCTCAGGAACGGCATGGGGAGCGGCAGTACTTAAGATGCCATCGTAAGGCCCCATTTCCGGCCAACCAAAACCGCCATCCGCATGGCGAAGCTGGACATTGCGCAAACCAAGTTGGCGTAGACGCTCCCGGGCCTTGTCTTGTAAAGGCTTAATTCGCTCAACACTGAATACCTGGGGAACCAACTGAGCCAACACTGTAGTCTGGTAACCAGAACCAGTCCCCACTTCCAATACCTTTTCAAGTTTGCCGGCGGCGCCGATCAATATCTCAGTCATACGAGCGACGGTATAGGGTTGGGATAGGGTTTGGCCGTGGCCTATGGGAAGTGCGGTATCTTCGTAGGCTCGATGAGCAAGGGCTTCATCAAGGAAAATATGACGCGGAGTGTTGCGCATCACATCCAGCACACGCATATTGGTCACACCTTGGTCCATCAGGCGTTGGATAAGGCGCTCGCGAGTGCGTTGTGAGGTCATGCCTACACCCTGCAACATCAAGTCACTCATTTACCGCGCCCTCGTTCTTATGTGGTGAAACCCGTTTTGTGATGCCAAAAATCCTGGCCCAACTATATCACAGGGATGGCAATTCTGATTTAACCGCCGAATGTAAATCCGCCAGTTCGGCAAGAATTGTAGTCGCAAATTCACCTGATCCCAGTGCAAAAGATAAAACCAAATCATCCCCACCCCATTTCCAGGTTGGATTCTCTGGTTTTAGCACTAATGGACGGCGCTCTTGCACTAGCCCTGCGTGTTCCAAGCCGTTACACCAAGCAGATAAAGGGTTGAGCACAGCTTGTTCGAACTCTGCTAAAGCTCCTTGGGAGAGCGCTCTACCCCTCCCCCACAAAGGCGCCGAAGGAACGGCTTCTGGCTCGCCATCAAGCAATGATTGCCAATTACCTGCGGCAACACGCGCAGCAACTACCAGATTAAATAAATACGAACGAGCAGCGGATAAATACAAACTGCGCCTTTGCTTATCGCGAATTTGCTTTCGCTCAACCAAAATCGCCTGAGCCTCATTCAGATTATTGCCACCACGACCAAAACGCTGCTCGCCGTAATAGTTGGGGACGCCCTCGGCTAATACCTGCGTGAGTTTTTGCTCTAACGCCGTTTTATCAGCGGTAACAAGATTGCGCAGACGAATCACAAAATGATTTTTTTCGTGATCACCGCGACGGAGCTTGTGAGTATGACGAGCAGCACTGAGCAACTGGATAGTACTTGAGTTGAGCGCTAGCCAATCCGGTTCCATTTCGGGCTTTGGTAAATAAACACTAAACCATTGTGCGGTCACAGCGTGACGATCTTTGCGGCCACAGTAGCCCACATCCATCACCTTTACCCCTGCAAGCTCTGCAATTTTTTCCGCAACCCAGGCCGTATTTTCGCCGCGCTTGCAAACATGTAAATAAACATGCTCACCTTCACCGGCAGGCTCAAAACCTAAAAATTCATCAACCTGAAAGTCTTCGGGTTCAGTACGAAAATCGGCGCTGGCCGTAAGCTCGCCATAAGCGCGCGGAAAATCTAACGAAAAGGAATCTGACATTTAATAAAAGTTCTTAAAGGGGGGAAAGCAATACGACCGCGTAAGCGGCAATACCTTCTTCGCGGCCGGCAAAGCCGAGTTTTTCCGTAGTGGTTGCTTTTACATTGATTTGATCGAGCTGCGACTGCAAATCGGCGGCGATATTTTCCACCATATGAGGAATGTAATTTGCCATGCGCGGCTTTTGCGCAACGATGGTCATGTCCGCATTTTCCAGCTTCCAGCCTTTGGCTTTGACTTTGCCGTACACCATGCGCAATAGCGAGCGACTGTCGGCATTACGGTATTGCATATCGGTATCAGGAAAATGTTTGCCTATATCGCCCAGCGCTGCAGCGCCCAACAATGCATCGCAAAGCGCATGCAAAAGCACATCACCATCGGAATGGGCGATTAATCCACGACTGTGGGGAATAACGGCGCCGCCAATGACAATTTTATCGCCGTCGCCGAAAGCGTGAACATCGTAGCCATGGCCAATTCTCATATTGAATTCCTGTTTGCTTGTTTGTGCAAAATAAATTCGGCCAATGCCAAATCGCCCGGGCGAGTTACTTTGATATTGTCGCTAGTGCTCTCAACAACTTTAGCGATGAAACCGCATAGCTCGACCGCAGAGGCTTCGTCGGTAATATTTTCGTTGCGTGCAAGCGTTTGCGCTAAACAATCGCGCAACAACTGAAAGCGAAACAATTGCGGCGTTTGCGCCTGCCACAAAACTCGTCTGTCGATGGTGCACTCAATCGCGTTGTCGGCACCGACCTTTTTAACGGTATCCGTTACGGGCAATGCCAAAATACCGCCCACTGGATCATCGCCCAATTGCGCGCAAAGTATTTCGACGGAGGCCAGCTCAACGCAGGGTCGCGCCGCATCATGTACCATCACCCAATCTTGCGCATCTAATTTATCCCGTAAAAAATTCAGCGCACTTAGCACGGAATCAGCGCGCTCGGCACCGCCAGTAACGCGATGAATTTTTTCGTGATGGCTGATTGCCAGTCCGGACCAATAGTCATCGTCGCTCGCAATTGCAACTACCACTCCAGTCAAAAATGGCAATTGCAGCAAACGCTCAAGAGTCTGCTCGACAATGGTTTTACCGGCGAGTGGTAGATATTGTTTGGGCTTGGCCGCACACATACGCGCGCCGATACCAGCAGCGGGAACTATTGCCCAATATTGCGGGGATACAACAGCAGGTGTTGAAGCTTGCGATGAGTTCATGTCAACACACACGGGAAATGATTATTTTGTTTCAGCTTTTTTCTTGGCGGGGATCATAAAAAAAGTTTCATCTTTTTTGATCATGCCTATATCGTTGCGCGCGCGCTCTTCCACGCTATCCGCACCCGACTTTAAATCCTGCACTTCAACATCCAATATGCGATTGCGTTCGCGCATACGGTCATTGTCAGCTTGTTGTTGCTTGATATCGTGCTCCAGTTTTGCAGAATGCGTAAAGCTGCCTTCGCCGTACCACAATCTATATTGCAGTGCGGTTAAAAGAACCAGCAAAACCAAAATGAGCCATTTCATAATTATTATTACTGAAAAGTACAGCGGGCCATGAGGCCCGCCGTTTATTCAGATTACGCCTTGAACTCAGCGCGACCTTTGTAAGGCGCAGCAGCACCCAACTCAGCTTCGATACGCAGCAGACGGTTGTACTTGGATACGCGGTCTGAACGGCACAGAGAACCAGTCTTGATTTGACCAGCAGCAGTAGCAACCGCCAGGTCAGCAATGGTGGTATCTTCGGTTTCACCTGAACGGTGAGAAATTACCGCGGTGTAGCCAGCGTCTTGCGCCATTTTGATCGCGTCCAAAGTTTCGGACAGAGAACCGATTTGGTTGAACTTGATCAGGATAGAGTTAGCGATTTTCTTCTCGATACCTTCTTTCAAAATCTTGGTGTTGGTTACGAACAGGTCGTCGCCCACCAGTTGGATTTTGTGACCGATTTTTTGCGTCAGGTCAGCCCAGCCAGCCCAATCGCTTTCATCTTTACCATCTTCGATAGAGATGATTGGGTACTTGGCAGCCAGGTCAGCCAGGTAATCAGAGAATTCGTTGGTGGTGAATACGCGGCCTTCGCCAGCCAGATCGTATTTGCCATCTTTGTAGAATTC
>JAGKWU010000032.1 GCA_021151695.1 Cellvibrionaceae bacterium
AAATGCAACCGCCTTGCCACCCCATGCTTCTGCGCAAACGCGAGTCAGCGCAGCAGTCAGCGTGGTTTTACCGTGGTCTACGTGACCGATGGTGCCCACGTTAACGTGCGGTTTATTACGTTCAAATTTTTCTTTAGCCACTTTTCAATTCCTCTAAACGTGAAACATCAAAATTAATCTTCGTCCTTCCTGATCTTGCCTTTGGAGATCATATCTTCAACCACCGCGCGCGGTGCCTCAGCATATTTCAGGAATTCCATGGTGTAGGTTGCGCGACCTTGACTCGCAGAACGCAGAGAGGTTGCATAACCAAACATTTCCGCCAGCGGTACCTCAGCATCAACCACTTTACCACTTACGTTTTCATCCATTCCGAGAATCATGCCGCGACGGCGATTCAAGTCGCCCACCACGTCACCCATATTCTCTTCCGGAGTTACTACCTCAACCTTCATTATCGGCTCAAGCAACACAGCGCCGCCGTGCTGAGCGAGCTTTCTGGTTGCCATGGAGGCAGCAATTTTGAACGCCATTTCTGACGAATCTACATCGTGGTAGGAGCCATCAAAAACAGTCGCCTTCAAACCCAACAATGGGTAGCCAGCCAGCACGCCGTTTTGCATCTGATCGGCGATACCCTTCTGGATAGCAGGCACATACTCCTTGGGAACAACACCACCTACGATTTCATTAACAAACTCCAAGCCCTCAGAATTTTCATCCTTACCCGGCTCAAAGCGAATCCAGCAATGGCCATACTGGCCGCGACCGCCAGACTGACGAACAAACTTACCTTCGATTTCACAGGTATTGCGGATTGCCTCACGGTAAGCAACTTGAGGCTTACCAATATTTGCTTCAACACTGAATTCGCGACGCATACGGTCAACGATAATATCCAGATGCAACTCACCCATACCACCGATAATGGTTTGACCGGTTTCTTCGTCGGTTTTAACGCGGAAGGATGGATCTTCCTGAGCCAACTTGCTCAGCGCGACACCCATTTTCTCCTGATCAGCTTTGGTTCTGGGCTCTACAGCCACATGAATTACCGGCTCTGGGAAATCCATGCGCTCAAGCACGATCACATGATTGGGGTCGCAGAGAGTGTCACCAGTCGTGCAATCTTTAAAACCGATGCCCGCCGCTATATCACCCGCAAGAACCTCTTTGATTTCATTGCGCTGGTTAGCATGCATTTGCACCATGCGACCTACGCGCTCTTTTTTACCTTTCACCGAGTTGAGCACCGAGTCGCCCGACTGCAGAGTGCCGGAATATACGCGGAAGAAGGTCAGCGTACCCACAAAAGGATCCGTGGCGATTTTAAAAGCGAGCGCCGCGAAGGGCTCACTATCGGAAGCCTCGCGGTGAGCAACCGTCTCACCATCTTCCAACACACCATCAATAGCTTTAACTTCTGTGGGCGCAGGCAAGTATTCAATTACTGCATCCAGCATTGCCTGAACACCTTTATTTTTAAAGGCCGAGCCACCAATCACCGGAATAATTTCGCCAGATAGAGTGCGCGCACGAATACCCGCCTTAATTTCCACCTCAGTCAGCTCTTCACCGCCGAGATATTTTTCCATCAACTCTTCTGAGGATTCAGCGGCAGATTCAATTAAAAACTCGCGCATCTTTTCGCATTGCGCAACCATGCCTTCGGGAATTGCTTCATAGGTAAATGTCATACCCTGATCAGCTTCATTCCAGATAATGGCCTGCATCTTGACGAGATCAACAACGCCTTTGAATTGATCTTCCGAACCTATAGTCATTTGCAGAGGAACAGGGTTGGCGCCCAAACGAGTTTTGAGCTGCTCAACAACGCGCAAATAGTCCGCACCGGTACGATCCATCTTGTTGACGAACACCAGGCGAGGAACTTCATATTTATTGGCTTGACGCCATACAGTTTCAGTTTGTGGCTGCACACCGGAGGAGCCACAGAGTACAACAACAGCACCATCCAGCACGCGCAATGAGCGCTCCACTTCAATGGTGAAATCTACGTGCCCGGGAGTATCGATTACGTTGATGCGATGCTCTTCAAATTGAGCACCCATACCCTTCCAGAAGGTAGTAACCGCTGCTGAGGTAATGGTAATACCGCGCTCCTGCTCCTGAACCATCCAGTCAGTCGTCGCAGCACCATCATGCACTTCACCGATCTTATGAGAGAGACCGGTATAAAATAATACGCGTTCGGTAGTTGTGGTCTTACCAGCATCCACGTGCGCACAGATACCTATATTACGGTAGCGTGAAATAGGAGTCTTACGTGCCATAACTATCTTTTCCGAATTACTTTTCTGAATTCTTTAAAAAGGCAAAGGCAGCCCAGCTGCCTTTGCCTTCACTCAGGCGATCAGAAACAAACATTCGCTCTTGCAATACACATCCATTAGAAACGGAAGTGAGAGAACGCCTTGTTCGCTTCAGCCATACGGTGAACGTCTTCACGCTTCTTAACCGCAGCACCTTTACCCTGAGCAGCATCCATCAATTCACCAGCCAGACGGGCAGGCATTGATTTCTCGCCGCGCTTGCGGGAGTAATCTACCAACCAGCGCATAGCCAGAGCGGTACGACGAGAAGCGCGAACTTCTACTGGCACCTGGTAGGTAGCACCACCCACACGGCGGGATTTAACTTCCACCAGCGGAGCGATGTTTTCCAGAGCCTCTTCAAACACCTCAAGGGCATCGCGATTCAGCTTGGTTTTTACGATTTCCATAGCGCCGTACACAATGTATTCCGCTACAGATTTTTTACCACTGATCATTACGTGGTTCATGAACTTCGCCAAAGTCACGTTGCCGAATTTTGGATCCGGCAGCACTTCGCGCTTGGCGACAACTCTTCTTCTTGGCATTTTAATAGCCTCTCTTCAGGGATTATCTAAGACGACGCCGTTAAACAGGTGATTAACGCTCGCTTAGCCTTACTCGGTGTAAACCGAAAACCTATTCGTCACAATGCGAATAGCGCTGGCACTAATGCCAAGGCGCTAATTACTTGGGACGTTTTGCACCGTACTTGGAACGACCTTGCTTACGCTTGGCTACACCGGAAGTATCCAGTGAACCGCGTACTGTGTGGTAACGAACACCTGGCAAGTCTTTAACACGACCACCACGAATCAGTACAACACTGTGCTCCTGCAGGTTGTGGCCTTCGCCGCCGATATACGAAGACACTTCAAAGCCATTGGTCAAACGCACACGGCACACTTTACGCAGTGCTGAGTTTGGCTTTTTAGGTGTAGTGGTATATACGCGAGTGCACACGCCGCGTTTTTGCGGGTTGCCTTGCAGAGCAGGAACGTCGCTCTTGTCTACGATGAGTTTTCTTGGCTTACGAACCAACTGGTTGATCGTCGGCATGAAAACAAACTCCACAGATATATGTCTTCTTCACAGAAGACCTAGATTTAAAGAAAGCGGGCTCGCCCAATCATTGGACAAAGCTCGACTTCCCACTTGGAAAAGTGGGTGGCGCATTGTAAAGAGGTCACCCACTATCGTCAAGGCGGAGCTGGCTACAAAACCGACAGGTTACCGCTGAAAAAATAGGGCTGGCAAAAGCCAGCCCTATTAAATCAGCGAACTGTTACGGTTTAACGCGACCAGCTCACCTTTGTACTTTTTGCCCAGCGGCTTAGCCGTCTGGACTCAACCAGCGCTTAGTTAGCGCTGGATTTCAATGCTTCAGTCAATGCTGCTTCGACGTCTTCAGCACTTACACCCAGGTCGGAACCATGAGCTTGAGCCTCTTCACGACGACGCTTGCGGTCAGCATGGTATGCCAAGCCGGTACCCGCCGGGATCAAACGACCCACTACCACGTTCTCTTTCAGGCCGCGCAGACTGTCTTTCTTGCCAGTTACCGCCGCTTCGGTCAGAACGCGGGTAGTTTCCTGGAACGACGCAGCAGAGATGAACGATTCGGTCGCCAGAGACGCCTTGGTAATACCGAGCAGTTGACGCTCGTATTGCGCAGGCTGCTTGTCTTCGGCGCGCAGCTTTTCGTTCTCTTCCAGCACCTGAGTCAATTCAACTTGCTCGCCTTTCACGAAGCTGGAATCGCCCATGGTAGTGATTTCCACTTTGCGCAGCATTTGACGAACAATAGTTTCGATGTGCTTATCGTTGATCTTCACGCCTTGCAGACGGTAAACGTCCTGGATTTCGTTGGTGATGTAGCGAGCCAACGCCTCAACACCTTGCAAGCGCAGGATGTCGTGCGGGTTGGCCGGACCGTCGGACACAACTTCACCCTTGGCAACCATTTCACCTTCGAACACAGTCAGCTGACGGTGTTTTGGAATCAACACTTCGTAGTGTGTTGAACCATCTGGCAATACTTGACCATCGGTTGGAGTGATGATCAGACGACGCTTGCCTTTAGTCTCTTTACCGAAGCTCACAGTACCGGAGATCTCAGCGAGAATTGCTGGCTCTTTCGGACGACGGGCTTCGAACAAATCAGCAACGCGTGGCAGACCACCGGTGATGTCACGGGTCTTAGAACCTTCCTGTGGGATACGCGCAATAATGTCGCCCACGTTGATAATGTCGCTGTTGTTAATGCTCAGAATCGCTTTCGCTGGCAACATGTAGTGCGCCGGCACGTTGGTGTTCGCCAGGAACAGCTCTTTACCTTTCGCATCAACCAACGTTACTGCTGGACGCAGATCTTTACCGGCAGATGGACGCTCAGCCGGATCGAGAATCTCGATAGAGCTCAAACCGGTCAGCTCGTCGGTTTGACGACGAATTGACAGGCCATCCTCCATACCGGAGAAGGCTACAGTACCCGCCACTTCCGATACGATCGGGTGAGTGTGCGGATCCCATTTCGCGATAATCTGACCGCCTTTAACTGCTTCGCCATCTTTCACGGTGATCAACGCACCGTATGGAATCTTATAGCGCTCGCGCTCGCGACCGCTGCCATCAGCAATCGCCAATTCACCAGAACGGGATACCGCCACCAGGTTGCCCGCTGGATTGCTAACAACTTTAACGTTGAGCAGGCGAACATTACCTTCTTGTTTAACCTGCACGCTATCAGCCGCAGACGCCCGCGATGCCGCACCACCGATGTGGAAGGTACGCATGGTCAGCTGGGTACCGGGTTCACCGATTGACTGGGCAGCGATAACGCCCACAGCCTCACCGGCGTTAACGCGGTGACCACGAGCCAGGTCACGGCCGTAACACATGGAGCAAATGCCATTGCGGGATTCACAAGTAATGGGTGAACGCACCAATACTTCGTCGATACCCATGGCCTCAACGCGCTCTACCCAGGCTTCGTCGATCATGGTGCCAGCTGGAACCAGGATTTCATCAGAACCGGGACGGATTACGTCGCGCGCAACCACACGACCGAGGATGCGGTCACCCAGAGATTCGATAACGTCACCACCCTCGATGACTGGCGACATGGTCAGGCCATAGTCAGTGCCGCAATCTTGCAGGGTAACTACCAGATCTTGCGCAACGTCTACCAGACGACGAGTCAGGTAACCGGAGTTCGCGGTTTTCAGAGCGGTATCCGCCAAACCTTTACGCGCACCGTGGGTTGAAATGAAGTACTGGAGTACGTTCAAGCCTTCACGGAAGTTAGCTTTAATTGGCGTCTCGATGATCGAGCCATCTGGACGCGCCATCAAACCACGCATACCAGCCAGCTGACGGATCTGGGCTGGCGAACCACGCGCACCTGAGTCGGCGTACATGAATACAGAGTTGAAAGAGGTTTGCAGCTCTTCCTCACCCTTCTTGTTGATTACCGCTTCTTTCGAAATACCTTCCATCATCGCTTTTGCAACGAGATCGTTAGCACGCGACCAGATATCGATAACCTTGTTGTACTTCTCGCCTTGGGTTACCAAACCTGAGGCGTACTGGGTTTCGATCTCTTTCACTTCAGCGTCAGCACGGGCAATGATGTCGGCCTTGGCGGCTGGAATAGTAAAGTCGTTTACACCGATAGATGAACCAGAGCGAGTTGAGAAAGCGTAACCGGTGTACATCAAGCGGTCAGCAAAAATAACAGTCGCTTTCAGGCCAACTACGCGGTAGCAGTAGTTGATAACGGCGGAAATTGCCTTCTTAACCATTGGACGGTTGATCATTTCCAGCGGAATACCGGCTGGAACGATTTCCCACAGCAGTACACGGCCTACAGTGGTGTCAACGATTTTAGTCTCGGAGGTCTTTTCGCCTTCAGCGCCAATCAAGGTCTCAGTCAAGCGCACTTTGATACGCGCCTGCAGATCAACTTGCTTGGAGTAGTAAGCGCGCGATACTTCAGCAATATCGGCAAACACCATGCCTTCGCCACGCGCGTTTACGCGGTCACGAGTCATCCAGTACAAGCCCAATACCACGTCCTGCGAAGGAACGATAATTGGCTCGCCAGATGCGGGAGACAGGATGTTGTTAGTAGACATCATAAGTGCGCGCGCTTCCAACTGGGCTTCCAGTGTCAGCGGAACGTGCACAGCCATCTGGTCACCGTCGAAGTCGGCGTTGTACGCAGAACATACGAGCGGGTGCAGCTGAATAGCTTTACCTTCAATCAGCACCGGCTCAAACGCCTGGATACCGAGACGGTGAAGTGTTGGTGCGCGGTTCAGGAGTACGGGGTGTTCGCGGATCACTTCATCCAGGATATCCCATACTACAGCTTCTTCGCGCTCAACCATTTTCTTGGCGGCTTTGATAGTGGTCGCCAAACCGCGCAGTTCCAACTTGCTGAAAATGAAGGGCTTGAACAATTCCAGAGCCATTTTCTTCGGCAGACCGCACTGGTGCAGACGCAGGGTTGGACCTACCACGATCACCGAACGACCGGAGTAATCCACACGCTTACCGAGCAGGTTCTGACGGAAACGACCTTGCTTACCTTTGATCATGTCGGCCAAAGATTTCAATGGACGCTTATTGGAACCAGTGATCGCACGACCGCGACGGCCGTTGTCGAGCAACGCATCCACAGACTCTTGCAACATACGCTTTTCGTTGCGCACGATGATGTCTGGAGCACTCAAGTCCAACAGACGCTTCAAGCGGTTGTTACGGTTGATCACACGACGGTACAAGTCGTTCAGGTCGGAAGTCGCAAAGCGACCGCCGTCCAGCGGAACCAGAGGACGCAGATCAGGCGGCAACACTGGCAGCACTTCCATCACCATCCACTCAGGCTTGTTGCCAGAGAAGTGGAAAGCCTCCAACAGCTTCAAGCGCTTGGAGTACTTCTTGATTTTGGTTTCGCTGGTGGTGTTAGGAATTTCTTCACGCAGACGTTGAACTTCGTTTTCCAGGTCGATAGAACGCATTAACGCCTGGATAGCTTCGGCACCCATCTTGGCTTCGAACTCGTCACCGAATTCTTCCATAGCGTCGAAGTATTGTTCGTCAGTCAGCAGCTGGCCACGCTCCAGGCTAGTCATGCCTGGCTCGGTCACTACGTAGCTTTCAAAGTAGAGCACGCGCTCGATATCGCGCAGGGTCATGTCCAACAGCAAGCCGATACGGCTCGGCAGTGATTTCAGGAACCAAATGTGTGCAACCGGGCTCGCCAATTCGATGTGGCCCATGCGCTCACGGCGAACTTTCGCCAGGGTAACTTCCACGCCGCACTTTTCGCAGATGATGCCGCGGTGCTTCATGCGCTTGTACTTACCACACAAGCATTCGTAATCTTTTACGGGGCCAAAGATCTTGGCACAGAACAGACCTTCACGCTCGGGCTTGAAGGTACGGTAGTTGATGGTTTCCGGCTTTTTAACTTCGCCAAAAGACCATGAACGAATCATTTCTGGTGATGCAAGGCTAATGCGGATTGCGTCGAACTCTTCGACTTGTCCCTGGGACTTCAACAAATTCAATAAGTCTTTCAAGGCATTTCTCCAATAAGCTCCGATGGGATCGGTAAGCGTCGTTAAATACTTATCACATATGGGCGTTAGGTATGAGGGCGACTGGCGCCCTCACAGATCTGAGCTGACGATTACTCGTCCTGCTCAAGCTCCATATTGATACCCAGGGAGCGGATCTCTTTAACCAATACGTTGAAGGATTCTGGCATGCCAGGCTCCATACGATGATCGCCATCCACAATGTTTTTGTACATTTTGGTACGACCAGCAACGTCGTCCGACTTAACAGTAAGCATTTCCTGCAGGGTATAGGCGGCACCGTAAGCTTCCAGCGCCCACACTTCCATCTCCCCGAAACGCTGACCACCGAACTGGGCTTTACCACCCAGTGGCTGCTGGGTAACCAGACTGTAAGAACCAGTGGAACGGGCGTGCATCTTGTCGTCAACCAAGTGGTTCAACTTCAACATGTACATGTAGCCCACGGTTACCGGACGGGTGAATTGGTCACCGGTACGGCCGTCAAACAATGTGGTTTGACCAGTGTCAGACAAACCGGCCAAGCGCAGCAGGGCTTTGATTTCGTGCTCTTTTGCACCATCAAATACCGGCGTAGCCATTGGGACACCACCAACCAGGTTTTGTGCCAGGTCCAGAATCTCTTTGTCACTGAAGGACGCCAGATCTTCTTTCGCTGCTACATCGCCAGTCTTGTTGTAAATCTCTTCCAGGAAAGTGCGGATATCGGCAATAGCGCGTTGCTCTTGCAACAGTTTGTCGATCTTCACACCCAAGCCTTTAGCCGCCATACCCAAGTGCATCTCGAGCACCTGACCCACGTTCATACGTGAAGGTACACCGAGCGGGTTGAGTACGATATCGACAGTCTCGCCGTTTTCGTCGTAAGGCATGTCTTCAACCGGCATGATTACGGAGATAACACCCTTGTTACCGTGACGGCCGGCCATCTTGTCACCGGGCTGGATACGACGCTTGATCGCCAGGTAAACCTTAACGATTTTCAGCACGCCTGGAGCCAGGTCATCACCGGTAGACAGCTTGCGCTTCTTGTCTTCAAAGCGCTCGTCGAGGATCTTGCGACGCTCAGCCAGCTGCTCTTCCGCGCGGTCGATCTGCTCGTTCAGAGCATCTTCGTTCATACGCAGTTTGAACCACTGATCCTTCTCAAGCGTATCCAGCATTTCGTTGGTCATTGTGTCGCCTTTCTTCAGACCCTTGCCTGAAGCAACAGTTTGACCAACCAGGGCAGCGCGCAGACGCTCAAGCGTCGCGGCTTCCATAATGCGGTATTCTTCGTTGAGGTTCTTGCGAACTTCGTCGAGTTGCGATTTTTCGATTTCCAGGCTGCGCTGGTCTTTTTCCAGGCCATCGCGGGTAAAGACTTGCACGTCGATCACAGTACCCTTGGTGCTGGAAGGCACGCGCAGGGAAGTATCCTTAACGTCAGAAGCCTTCTCACCGAAGATGGCACGCAGCAGTTTTTCTTCCGGAGTCAGCTGGGTTTCGCCTTTCGGCGTTACCTTGCCAACCAGGATGTCGCCGCCAACCACTTCAGCACCAATGTATACAATGCCTGACTCATCCAGTTTGCCGAGGGCGCTCTCACCTACGTTGGGAATATCCGCGGTGATTTCTTCGCTACCCAGCTTGGTATCACGAGCGATACAAGTCAGCTCTTGAATGTGGATAGTGGTGAAACGGTCTTCCTGAACAACGCGCTCGGATACCAGGATCGAGTCTTCGAAGTTGTAACCGTTCCAAGGCATAAATGCGATACGCATGTTCTGACCAAGCGCCAGCTCACCCATATCTACTGATGGACCGTCAGCCAGGATGTCGCCACGAGCAACTATGTCACCCATGTGAACAATGGGGCGCTGGTTGATACAGGTGTTCTGGTTAGAACGGGTGTATTTAGTCAGGTTGTAGATATCTACACCCGCATCACCCGCCTCCACTTCGCCATCGTGAACTTTAATCACGATACGGCCGGCATCTACTTTATCTACCACACCGCCGCGTTTGGCCACCACGCACACGCCTGAATCGGCGGCTACGTTGCGCTCCATACCAGTACCTACCAGCGGCTTTTGTGAGCGCAGGGTTGGTACCGCTTGACGTTGCATGTTTGAACCCATGAGCGCGCGGTTCGCGTCATCGTGCTCAAGGAATGGAATCAAAGAGGCCGCAACCGATACTACCTGGCGAGCGGACACGTCCATATATTGAACGTCGGCCGCTGGCTTCAGGGCGAATTCGTTCAGGTGACGTACCGATACCAGTTCTTCGGTCAAATTGTTTTGTTCGTCGAGGGTCGCTGACGCCTGGGCGATTACATATTCGGATTCGTTGATCGCCGACAGGAAATCGATTTGATCGGTAGCCTTGCCGTTAATAACGCGACGATATGGACTCTCGAGGAAGCCATAGTGGTTAGTGCGAGCATAGGTAGCCAATGAGTTAATCAGACCAATGTTCGGACCTTCTGGCGTCTCAATAGGGCACACACGGCCATAGTGAGTTGGATGCACGTCGCGGACTTCGAAGCCAGCGCGCTCGCGCGTCAAACCACCGGGGCCGAGGGCAGAAACACGACGCTTGTGCGTGATTTCTGACAGCGGGTTGTTTTGGTCCATGAACTGGGACAACTGTGAAGAACCGAAGAACTCTTTCACCGCAGCCGCTACTGGTTTGGCGTTGATCAAATCCTGCGGCATCAAGCCTTCGCTTTCCGCCATGGACAGACGCTCTTTCACCGCACGCTCAACACGCACCAAACCAACACGGAATTGGTTTTCAGCCATCTCACCTACGGAACGCACACGACGGTTACCCAAGTGATCGATATCATCCACAACGCCTTTACCGTTACGGATGGAGATCAACGTCTTCATTACGTCAACGATATCGTCGTTTGACAAAGTACCTTCGCCAGTTTCGGCTTCGCGGCCTAAACGACGATTGAACTTCATGCGACCTACAGCAGACAGGTCATAGCGCTCTTGCGAGAAGAACAGGTTCTGGAACAGGGCTTCAGCCGACTCTTTGGTTGGCGGCTCGCCTGGGCGCATCATGCGATAGATTTCCACCAGAGCTTCGAGCTGGGTGCGGGTTGGATCAACACGCAAGGTCTCGGACATAAATGGACCGCAGTCCAGTTCGTTGGTGTAGAGCGTCTCTACTTTCTCAACGCCGGCCGCTACCAGCTTGCCCAATGCATCCAGGGTGATCTCGGTGTTACATTCGAACAGTACCTCGCCGCTACGAGTGTCGATAACGTCGGTGGCCAATGAACGGCCCAGCAGGTATTCCGCTGGCACTTCCATTTTCTCAACGCCGGCTTTTTCCAACTGGCGGATATGGCGTGCGGTAATACGACGACCTTCTTCAACGACTACATTGCCCTTGCCATCTTTGATGTCGAAAGTAGCAACGTCACCACGCAAGCGCGATGGAACCACGTCAAAAATAAATTGGCCGTTATCGCCCACAGAAAAGCTGCTGGTTTCGAAGAACATGGCCAACATTTCTTGCGAGCTAAAGCCCAAGGCACGCAACAGAATAGTGGCAGGCAACTTGCGGCGACGGTCGATACGAACGTAGAGCAAATCTTTAGGATCGAACTCAAAGTCCAACCATGAACCACGGTAAGGAATAATTCGGGCGGAATACAGCAGCTTGCCGGAAGAATGGGTCTTGCCCTTGTCGTGATCGAAGAACACACCAGGTGAACGGTGCAGCTGGGATACGATCACACGCTCGGTACCATTGATAACGAAAGTACCATTGTCGGTCATGAGCGGAATTTCGCCCATGTACACTTCTTGTTCTTTAATGTCTTTGATCGCTTTGTTGGAGGATTCGCGATCATAAATAATCAGGCGTACTTTAACGCGCAGAGGTACGGCGTAGGTCACACCACGCAAAATACATTCGTTTACATCGAATGCCGCTTTGCCGAGGTTATAGCTTACATACTCAAGGGCAGCATTACCTGAATAGCTGACGATGGGGAACACAGAACGGAATGCAGCGTGCAATCCCATATCTTCCCGCTTGCTCGTCGCAATATCTGCCTGGGTAAATTTTCTGTAGGAGTCCAGCTGAATTGCCAAAAGGTAAGGCACATCCATCACGTGCGGCAACTTGCCAAAATCCTTGCGGATACGTTTTTTCTCAGTATATGAGTAAGCCATCTGTATTCCCCAGCTTGTTCGCGGATCGGGCTTGATCAGCCATTGAAACGACTGCTCTGTCGTCTCTACTTAAAACTCATTTCGTGCGGCACGGCCGCGCACATTCCCTTGCATCCCCATGCAATTCAGACTCGTATTCCGAAAACGGAAAAAGGCTGGCAGGCAAAAGCCCACCAGCCCCGTGTCCAATGTTGCAAAAGGACTCGTTGGTGCATACGTAGAATTATTTCACTTCTACGATAGCGCCAGCTTCTTCCAGTTTTGCTTTAGCAGCGTCAGCGTCAGCTTTAGAAACGCCTTCTTTAATTGCTTTTGGAGCAGCTTCAACCAGATCTTTGGCTTCTTTCAAGCCCAGACCAGTCAATTCGCGAACAGCCTTGATCACGTTTACTTTCTTGTCACCAACAGATGACAGGATAACGTTGAATTCGGTTTGCTCTTCCGCGGCAGCAGCAGCTGGGCCAGCGGCAACAGCAACGGCAGCAGCAGCGCTAACACCGAATTTTTCTTCCATTGCAGAAACCAGTTCAACAACGTCTTTTACAGACATTTCTGCGATGGCATTGATGATATCTTCTAACGGCCGCAATACAGCGAACCAGTTTGCCAGCGGCTGCTTCTTTCATTGTACGCATCAGGCGAGCAATAGCTTCGTCGTAAGTTGGCAGAGTAGCCAGCACAGCGATGCTTACTTTTTCACCTTCAAAAGCAGCAGCTTTGAGTTCAAACTTGTCGTTTTCACGGGCGAAATCTTGCAGGATACGGGCGCCCGCACCTGGATGTTCGGTTGAGAAAGCGATCAAGGTTGGACCTACGAAACTGTCAGCGAGACATTCGTAAGCTGTGCCTTGTACAGCGCGACGGGCCAAAGTGTTGCGGACGACTTGAATCCAAACGCCTGCTTCACGGGCCTGCTTGCGCAGAGCGGTCATTTTACCTACGGTTACGCCACGGGAATCCGCAACTACCGCA
>JAGKWU010000058.1 GCA_021151695.1 Cellvibrionaceae bacterium
ATGCCTGTGATAGACTATTCTAATATCACTATTCCATCAGTAGGTTGGTAACATGAATGCAAAAGAATGGTTTGAAAGCGCGTTAGAGCGGTACACCAAAGCAGTTGGCGACGAATCGACGCGACAAGTACGCGAGAAGGTCATCGAGTCCATCCGTTTTGCGCGAGTGCCTGGGGCGCAATGGGAAGGCTCAACATTTGCTGGCACCGATATCGCAGAGAATACGGACAAATATCCGCGCTTTGAGCTTAACAAGGTAGCGCGAGAAGTTGACCGCATTATTTCAGAGTATCGCCGCAACAAAATCACGGTCAAGTATCGCCCGTCCGACGAATACGCATCGGTTGAACTGGCCGAAAAGCTAAACAAAGCCTTTAGGGCAGATTGGATACGTAGTAACGGCGATTTCGCCGCCATCAATGCGTTTGATGATGCAGTCACAGGCGGCATGGGCGCTTTTGAGGTTTGTGCAGAGTATGCAGACGATGAAGACCCAGAAAACGACCGTATGCAAATCATGTTTAAACCTGTCTACGATACGCAGTCTTGCCTTTTCTGGGATGGCGCGGCCAAGTCATACGACAAGTCCGATGCGATGTGGTGCGGCATGGCGTACACGATGACGCCAGATGACTTTAAATCAGAGTACAAAGACGCCGCGCCTGAATCTGTGCAGAAGATTGAGACAGGACAATGGAATGATTGGGTCACACCAGATGCGGTAACACTGTGCAAGTGGTTTGAAGTCAAGATTGAGAAGGTCGAAGCAATCACATTCTTAAACCCAGTCACAGGCGAAAAAGCCGTTTACATCGAGGATGAGATTGAAGAAGTCATCGACGAGCTAAACGAGTCTGGATTTTTTGAAGTTGACCGCCGCAAGCTGAAAAAGCGCCGTGTTTATTGTGGTGTATTCTCAGGCGATGGGTGGCTAGAAAAGCCGAAACGCATTGCAGGCTCTTACATTCCAATCTGTATGCAGTACGGAAAGCGCTACTTTATTGACAACCAAGAGCGCATTGAAGGCCACGTAACCAAGGCGATGGATGCTCAGCGCCTAGACAACCTGATGACGTCTATGCTGGCTGATGCAGCAACGCTTGGCACGGAAAACACGCCGATTGTTGATGTTGAGCAGGTGCAAGGGCTTGAAAACTTCTGGGGCATGAGAAACAAGAAGCGGCTTGCATATCTGCCGCTGCGTAGCGTCAAGGATAAAGCTGGCAACATCATTCAGCCAGCCGCGATTGCTGGTTACACGCAACCAGCGCAAGTATCACCAGCACTTGCAACGTTGTTGACTTACGCAGGGCAAAACATCCAGCAAATCGTAGGCGGCGAAAACATGCAGCAGCTGCCAAGCAACTTGGCTGAGGATACTGTAGCCGCCATCTTTGGTCGTGCAGACATGCAATCTTACATCTACATGGACAACGCCGCTATGACGATGAGGTATTGCGGCAAGGTGTGGCTGTCGATGGCACGTGAACTGTACGCCGATGTGAATGTTGCCATGGAAGATGAGGAAGGCAACCGCAGCTTTGGAGCGCTTGATGGTTCGATTAAAGACCGTCAATCCGGCGAAACGGTCAAGCTCAACGATATTTCCGCAGGCAAGTTCGATGTTGATGTTGATGTGGGCGAATCCTTCGCAAGCCGCCGCGACGCCAACAGAAAAGAGCTTTTAACTCTGCTGCCGATGATGCCGCCGGATAGCCCGTATGTACCAGTCATCATGTCAATGATTGTTGCGAATACAGACGGCGAAGGCGTTGAAGAGCTGCAGCGTTTCAACAAGAAGCTGATGATTAAAAACGGTATTGCCAAACCCGAAGAGGAAGATGCTGAGCTAGTCGCTGAGCTGCAAGCGGAAATGGAGCAGCAACAGCCGCCAGTTGACCCGAACGTGTTGCTTGCCCAGGCTGAGATGCAAAAAGCTGCCGTTGCCGAGCAGAAGAACCAGATGGAATATCAAAAGTTCTTGATGGAATACGAGCTACGCCGCGCAGAGTTGCAGCTTGAGGCGGTCAAGGTCGGTGCTGATGTGAAGCTAAAAGACGCGCAATCGTTCAAATATAACCAAGAGGCCACAAATGGTATACGTGAATCAGTACAATCGACGTTACAAATCCGGTGATAATGGGTTTGCCTTGATTGAAACGTTTGAAGATGTTTGGGAGCAAACCGACACGCCAAACGAAGTGCTTGAGGCAATGACGCCAGAGGGCGAACAAAAACCAGCACGAAAAAAGAAAGGCTCTTAGGAGCCTTTTTTCATCGCGTACAGAATAGCCCCATCGACAACCATAACGCATATTCTGGCAGTTGTCGGCAATGCCAACGCTTTATCCTGCTCCAACAAAAAATAACCTTTTCGCCACTTTTGATACATAACAATCCCCTTTGTTATCACTGGTCTGACCAGACGTTGCATTTTTTGCAATAGTAGCAGATAATTTAATTGCCTCCGATGGCGTTACATCGTGATTTTATTTAA
>JAGKWU010000059.1 GCA_021151695.1 Cellvibrionaceae bacterium
GCGCAGGTGACTTGCGGTTGCGGCCGTGATGATTGCATCGCGGATAACTACCCGCTGGCCTATGCCGACGCCATCGAAGCCCAGCAGGACAAGGAACCGCAGACATGACCACTGTGACCGATGCGGAAGCCATTGTGCAGGCGATTATCGGAACGCCGAATACGATCTTGTCTCAGGCTTCCTATGACGCGCTTGTCGCCGGGATCAAAGCCGCCGAAGCCCGCGCACGTCTTGAAGGCGCAGAGGTAATGCGGGAGGCAGCGGCGACCCACCTGACAACAAATGGCCACTACGATGCTGGCTTGGCGCTGTACGCCCTCGACCCCGCAGCCATCCTTTCCGAACATGCCAGGCGTAAGGCTATGGACGAGCTGATAGCGGGGGATGCTGATCTTGCCACCACCCCGCCAGTAGGGTAAAAGCGAGGGGCTGGGTAAGGCCTGCACCGCGCACAGCAAGCATTCGCAGGCCCCGCGCATTGAAGGGTGCGCAGAGCCGAGACGAAGCACCAGACGGGAGTTCGTCGCCTTAGTAAGTCAGGGCCGCTTGTGGTGCGAAAGGCCCGCACAGGCTGCGTCGGTGTAGCTCAATTGGTAGAGCGCCGGTCTCCAAAACCGGAGGTTGTAAGTTCGAGCCTTACCACCTTCGCCAGCCGATCAAAACCCGATCAAATAACGCCCGTCTACCCCCTGACCATCCGCGCCAGCATCGCCAAATCATCCGAGCAATCCGGCAACGGCTGCTTCATCATCTTGACGGCAATCAGGCCCAGTTGTCCCAAGAACCCGTCCAGCTTGTCAGAGAACGGGCCTAGCTCTCGGGCTGCATGTCCAGCGCGTTCAAGGAGGGCAACGCCAACACCGGGCTTGATACCCTGCAACGGATATGTTCCGTTTATACCGCCAAGGGTATCAGATATGTTACCGTTCGGGCAGTTTTCGCCAGATTGCTGCCATTTGACCGGGGAATCTTCCCGCTCGGGATTATCCATCTTCCTCAGTCCCATCCAATGCAGGAAGCTCCCGCACAAGCTGTTCCTGAGAAGCCCACCAGTCCGCTACGGTGCGGGCTTCGGAGCCGAGCCAGTGGTAAAGGTCTTGGGCTTTCATGCTGCAAATGCCCTCATAACAGGTGGCACGTAGTGATCGGGATGACTGGCGCGCACGATGTCCCGCACGAGGGCAATCGGCATCACCTTGCGCCCGCGTTCGCCATAGCGCCGGGATCGCAGCACCAGCGTCATGCACTGCTTGGACCGCCACCCGCCGTCATGGGCGTACTTGTCGCGCGGGGCTAGGTTGTTCCAGCTCTCAAAAACGCAGCCGGGAAGCTCCTTGCGCTGCGAGTGGTGAACGTGACCGCCGTCGATATAGCGGTACTCCGTTTCGCCCCAGTCAATAGCGTAGTCCTCCGCCATGACCTTAGCCACCGCTTCCGGCTTGGCCTTGTCGCCGTGGTGGATCAGCACGAAGGTCTTGCCCATGCGATAGGCGATGTAAGGGCTTTCGTTCCGCAGCACGTTCACGCGCGGATTGTTCCGGTGCAGCGAGCGCATGAGGACCGCAATCCAGCTATCGTTGGATCGGGAGTGGTTGCCCTGGTTGTAAATCAGATCGACCGTGTTTGCCTTCGCCAGCGCGCGTTCCGCGATGAACTCGCAAATCTCCACATAAGCGTCGATCATCTTCCAGTAGCGCGTGTCGTAATCCACCGCGTGTCCGCTGGCCTCTGTCATGGCCTTGAACGTCTCGTAATGGGTTCCATCACCGAGGTCGTTGATCACCATGCGCTCGCACGGCGGGGCCTCGTCGATCAGCGCGGCAGCGGCGGCGCATATCTCGCGCTTGGCAATGGTGATGTCGAAGTTAGCACCCGTCTCCGCCTCGCTCGCCAGCATCCCGATATGGGCGTCCCCGATTTGCAGGAACGGCACGATGTCGGATTGCGGTTCTTCCGGTGCGGGGAGAATGGCGGGGTCTATCGGCTTGACCGCCTCAATTGCGGTGCGGATGCCTTCCCAGTAGTCCCGTTCGGCGGCGCGGGTCTTGAGCCAGATCGGCTCGCCAAGCGCGGTCTTGGTAAAGTGCGAATAGCCCCGAAGCTCAAACCCTTCCGCTACGGGGTGGTCAATGCCGGATTCTGGCGCGTATCCCTGTTTTGCCGCCCGCGCCTTCACCCGGCGATAGGCCTTGCTTACCGCATCTTTGCTTAGTCCTAGCGCCTCCGCCGCCTTTCGCGCGGAGCCGTGGAATATCATGCAGTCTAGGTGCTCTCGCTCAACAGGTGTGGCGAACTCATAGAGCTTGGGATCGACCTGCACACGTTCACCTCTTGGCCGTTGATCCG
>JAGKWU010000005.1 GCA_021151695.1 Cellvibrionaceae bacterium
GCCACAAGTAAGCATGCGCGACATGTTGTCTGCCGGTGTCCACTTCGGTCACCAAACCCGTTACTGGAACCCAAAGATGGGCAAATACATCTTCGGTGCCCGCAACAAGATTCACATCATCAACCTTGAGCACACAGTTCCAGCGTTTAACGACGCATTGGCTTTGATCACCCAAATGGCTGCTCAAAAGAAAAAAATTCTGTTTGTTGGTACCAAGCGCGCTGCGCAAAAGACCATCAAAGAACAAGCTGAACGCGCTGGCCAACCATTTGTTAGCCATCGTTGGTTGGGCGGCATGCTCACCAACTACAAAACCATCCGCGCTTCTATCCGTCGCCTGTCTGACCTGACTACTCAAAGCCAGGACGGTACTTTCCTGAAGCTGACCAAGAAAGAAGCCCTGATGCGTTCACGCGATATGGAAAAGCTTGAGCGTTCTATCGGTGGTATCAAGAACATCAATGGCCTGCCAGATGCTCTGTTCATTATCGACGTAGACCACGAGCGCATTGCGATTCAAGAAGCCAACAAACTGGGCATTCCAGTGATTGGTGTAGTGGATACCAACAGCAACCCGGAAGGCGTTGACTATGTTATCCCAGGCAACGACGACGCAATCCGCGCAATCAAGTTGTACGCTACCGCTGTAGCTGACGCTTGCCTGGAAGGTTCCAAGTCTGTGTCTTCTGTTCCAAACAAAGATGAGTACGTAGCTGCTGATGGCAGCGCTGAATAATTTAAGCCTCGCTTAATTAGTCAGAAGAAAGGGGGCTTAGCGCCCCCTTTTACACTTCAAGAATTTGCACATTTATTGAGGAAATTATCATGGCAGCTGTTACTCCTGCACTCGTTAAAGAACTGCGCGACCGCACTGGTCTGGGCATGATGGAATGTAAAAAAGCCCTCGGCGAAGCCGATGGTGATGTGGATCTGGCGATTGAAAACCTGCGTAAGGTTTCTGGCTTGAAAGCCGCCAAGAAAGAAGGCCGCACTGCTGCTGACGGCGTTGTTGCTGTTAAAGTTGCTCCAGACAACAGCTACGCTGTTGCTGTTGAAGTTAACTCTGAAACTGACTTCGTTGCGCGCGATGCTGGCTTCCTGGCCTTTGTAAACAGCGTTGTAGACAAAGCTTTTGCTACCAAGCAAACCGACGTAGCAGCCCTGATCGCTGGTGAGTTGGAAACTGCTCGTGAAGCACTGGTACAAAAAATCGGTGAGAAAATCAGCGTTCGTCGCGTTAGCCTGGTTGAAGGCGGCGTAGTGAGCGGCTACTTGCACCTGAACAACCGTATCGCGGTGTTGGTGCAACTGGAAGGCGGTAACGACGAAGTAGGTAAAGACATTGCTATGCACGTAGCAGCTGTTAACCCTGTTGTTGTTAGCTCTGACCAAATGTCTCCGGAAGTTGTTGAGAAAGAAAAAGAAATCATCCGTGCTCAACCAGACATGGCTGGCAAACCAGCTGAAATCGTTGAGAAGATGATTGTTGGTCGTATCAACAAGTTCCTGAAAGAAAGCAGCCTGGTTGATCAACCATTCGTTAAGAACCCAGAGCTGACTGTTGCCCAGTACGCTAAAACTGCTGGCGCTACCGTTAAGAGCTTCGTGCGTCTGGAAGTAGGCGAAGGCATCGAGAAAGTAGTAGTAGACTTCGCTGCTGAAGTTGCTGCTCAAGTTGCTGCTACCAAAGCGTAATTTCTTTTTTTAAAGAAATTAAAAAAACCCGCGCAGGGTAACTTGCGCGGGTTTTTTGTTTTTGAGATTTACTTGGGTGAGATTTTTACAGGTGAGATGTGCAATTGGTTCCGGCCATTGAGCTCAAGCTTTGAATATTCAACAAGGTGATTTCTTTACCTTGCGCATGTACCAGTTCTGCTTTTTGATAGCGGGTGAACAGGCGGCTGATGGTTTCGATCGTCAGGCCAAGATAATTGCCTATATCGCTGCGTGTCATCGGCAGTAAAAAGCGTTGGGCGGAGCGTCCGCGACGGGCGTAACGTGCGGAGAGGTTTACCAAAAATGCAGCGAGTTTTTCCTCCGCATTTTTTTTGTTGAGTAATAAAAGTAATTCCTGGTCTTCGAGAATTTCGCGGCTCATCACTCGCAGCAGTTGCTGGCGTAAACCGGGAATAGTACCTGACAATTCCTCTAGCTGTTCATAAGGCAATTCGCACACCATGGTGGTTTCAAGAGCCATGGCAAAGCTTGGGTGGGATTGGTTGTAAACTGCATCCAATCCAATGACTTCCCCTGCCAGATGGAAACCGGTAATTTGCTCTTCGCCTTCAGGCGATATTGTGTAGGTTTTGAGGCTGCCGGTGCGGATAGCGTAGAGCGATTGCAGGTTCTGGCCAGCGCGAAATAAATGTTCGCCGCGTTGCAATGGACGATTGCGCTTGATGATGCTATCCAGATGTTCTACTTCGGCCTCGGCGAGGCTGACGGGCAGACACAGCTGACTGATACTGCATTGCTGGCAGGATATTTTCGGTAACGCCTGGCTGGTTGCCTCGGTGGTGCGCATAGTTCCTGTTCCTGGTGTGTTAGCTTACGAAGCTTGCAGCTTTTAGAATAGGTCAGCCGGAGGTGGGCTTCAACCGCGGCTGGCGATTATTGTTGTTTATCTGTTATATCAACCGCGAATAACGGCCTTCAACCATATCTGCCAAATAGCGATCAAACAGGGTGCAGATGTTGCGAATTAACAAGCGCCCTAAAGGAGTCACTTCTATACCCTGATCCTGTAAGAGCACAAGGCCGTCCGCAACAAACTCCTGCAAATGTTGTAACTCGCGCTGGAAATATTTGTGAAAATCTATTCCGAATTGTTGCGCTACTTGCGCAAACTCCAAGTGGAAGTGGCAAATCAGCTGCATGATCACCGCGCGTCTGATGCGATCATCCTGATCCAGCTGAACGCCACGCCAGAAAGGAAATTGGTGGTGGTCGAGGCTATCGTAATAAGCATCCAGATTTTTAAGGTTTTGGAAATAAAAATCCCCCACCTGGCTGATGGATGAAACTCCCAGGCCCAGCAGATCGCAATCGCCGTGCGTTGAATAGCCCTGAAAGTTGCGCTGTAATTTTCCATTGCGCTGCGTCACGGCCAATTCATCATCCGGCTTGGCAAAATGGTCCATGCCTATATGGGCATAGCCGTGTTGAGTGAGATATTCCACTGTGTACTCAAGAATGCGCAACTTTTCTTCGGCGTTGGGCAAGGCCTCAACCGGAATTGCTTGCTGGGATTTGAAGTGTGCGGGCAGGTGCGCGTAGTTAAAAACAGAAAGGCGATCTGGATCGAGTTGCAAAACCTGCTTGAGTGTTTCGCGAAAACTGGCTTCAGTTTGAAAAGGTAAGCCGTAAATCAAATCTATATTCAGCGATCGAAAGCCATGTGCACGTGCTTGCAAAACGGCATCGCGTGTCTGCTCGTAAGATTGAATTCGATTAACGGCTTTTTGAACATGGGGATTGAAATCCTGCACACCCAAGCTGACGCGATTGAAGCCGAGGCCAGCAAGGATTTCCAGGGTGTTCGGCTGTATGGCGCGAGGATCTATTTCAATGGCGTATTCGCCTTCTTCCGTTGGCGCGAAATCAAAATAGCTGTGCAAGCAACCAATTACGGCTGCCATTTCATGATGGCTTAAAAATGTTGGAGTGCCACCGCCCCAATGCATTTGTTTGACATGGCGACGACTACCCAAGGCTTGGGCATGCTGCGCTATTTCCCGTTTCAGATACTCCACATAAGTCAGGCTTTTGGTTCTGTCTTTGGTGACGATTTTATTGCAGGCGCAGTAGTAGCAGAGCGTTGCGCAAAAAGGCATATGGAGATACAGCGAAAGCGATTGATTATCGGGCATGCTTGCGATGGCTGTACGGTAATCGCTCGCCGAAAAATCTTGCTGGAATTGCAGGGCCGTCGGGTAAGAGGTATAGCGCGGCCCGCTAAGGTTGTAGCGTCCAATCAGCTCGCGGTTGATGCTGGTGGGAATTTGTTGCAAGGGAAAATTCAAAATCATACTCATGGTGCACTCCAATGTCCGCCTGGGTTCTGCGGAATAAGTCTGGATAGTGAGGTTAGTCTAGAGGCGGTGGCGATCAGAGGGGTTGATTGAAATCAAAGGCGGGGGCGTTAGTTGTGGCGGTTGACGTTGCTAAAAATCAACCTGGAGTGTCGAATAAGACAAGCGGTGGGCCTAGCTGCCAATTAATGTTATCTGTGTGGGTTGTCTATGGTTTTGATAAATGTGAGGTGCTTATAATCAACGGCATACTGGGCTGCGCCAACCATTGTGCCGCACCCATGCCGCTGGTTCACCTATCCCGGGGTGCAAGGATTATGGCTTACAAGATCAAATCTCCATTGGAGACCAATCAGTCGGCTGCTCGTGGTTTTATGGCGGAATCTATGGTGCAAGCCAGGTTGGCCGTAAGCTCGTCGGCGTTAGGGCAGCCGTTATTTTCTGATCATCGCATTGAAGCCGCTCAGCTTAAGTCCAGGCAGTTACTGATGGCTGATAGCTCCCGGCAGCAGCGTTTGAAAACCCTGCAAGCCCATATGGCAAAAACGACGCAGCGAAAAACAGATGAAGAACTTTGCCAGGGGAAGTTCTCACCCGCACAGAAAACATCCGCTCAATTGCGCGATACCAACAACACCGGTTTGCCTGACAATCTAAAAGCCGGGATTGAGGGCCTCTCCGGGTTCAGCATGGACCACGTAAAAGTCCACTACAACTCTGACAAACCTGCGCAATTAAATGCCCATGCTTACGCGCAGGGCAGTGATATTCATGTGGCTCCGGGGCAAGAGAAGCATTTGCCGCATGAGGCTTGGCATGTGGTGCAGCAGGCACAGGGGCGAGTAAGGCCGACGACGCAAATGAAATCAGGTGTTCCCGTTAATGATAATGCAGGGTTGGAACATGAGGCTGATGTGATGGGGCAAAAAGCGCTTGCTAATAGCGGTGATACGAGAGCACAAGCTAAGAGCGGTCGATTGACGCAAATGGCGAACGTCAATAGCGCTGTCGTTGCCCAGCGTCGAGTGGGTTTTGAGTTTGAAACCAATGCGCATATTTATCGCGACTTCAATGGTTTTAAATCGCTAGTGGCTGATGAGGCCGAAATTTTTTACGGTGCAGGATGGAAGCTGGTGAGTGATTCTGGTCGCATGGAGTTTGTATCCGATCCTTTTGATAACGTCGGAGCCTTTACTCCGATAGTAGCCAGTATTATCCAATTCATTAACAACGCCATGGTTGGGCTTAACACAGATATACGCGCGCTCAACGCAGGTAATTGGAATGCGGCTACCGTTGGTGCAGGTGCTGTGGTTACCTCTAAAGATGCTTCGAATACGACTCCCGTAACTCCGCAGGATTTATACGGTAATCCGCAGGTGTCAGTTGGAACGAGGATGGAATCTTTGGGGAATTTCCTGAATTTTTTAAGGAAAAGGGATGTATTTACAACGATGCGGCAGAGCCTCAAGGCTGCCAATCGTCCTGAAAGTGCAAAAAAAGTGGGGAAATTATTAGGTAAAAAATCCATTGAGCGGCTTCAAAATACTGTACCAAAAGCAGAGCGTCTCGTAGCGAAATGGGCACAGGGATTGCCGCGTCTAGATCAAAATCAGTTAAGGGGGATCTGGCGACTTATCACTTTCTATTGGATGGATTTGTCGCGCTATGCGGGTGCAGGAGATGGATACATAAAATCCAAATTGCCAGTAATGGCCAGAACAGATTTTCATAGCATGTACAATGCTCTTACGCCGGCGGCCCAGTTGGCTTTCCAAAATGCCAAAGATGATTTTTTAAATTTAAATATTCCTTTTAATGTAAATACACAGCCGTTAATTACCGGGCAAGCTTTTTCAGTGGCGGACTGGTATGAGTCCATTATTAATCCGGGGGCCACTCAAGTTTTTGTGAACGGTCATGCTCAAGTACCAGGGCATACATATAATAATGCTACTCGTAATGTAGATTTGGTGTCGGATGATAGCACTGTAGCGGTTGGTACCAATAAATCCATGGGGCAATTTGGTATGGACACGCATGACCCCAATCACGCCAGGGCCGTGTTTGAGCTTCGCCATGTTACGGGCGGAGTCATGATCCCGATTACGGATCTTGAACAACATATTATCCAGCCTGTGTTCACGCTTTTGAATAATGTAAATGCCTGATGCTCGGTGTTGACGAAAATTGGGTGCAAAGTTGCAATCCCCATTATTTGGATTAACCATGAGTGGAAAAATTAACTATCGCAAGAGGATTACATGAAGAAGATCGCAGCGGGTTATGAGTTTCGCCTGCCTTTTCACGATACTGTGTCATTAGAGTTGGGTTATGCCGAACTTGTGGGCGGTGAGTGCCATTTTTAGTGATTAATGATGGAGTAAAAAACGCGCAGGTCCCTGCGCGTTTTTTTTTGCAATTTATTTAGTTGCACACACTGCCCGTCACTACAGGCACCTGAGCACTACTGCTGCCTTTAGTCCCCTGTACACCAAACTCCGCAGATTGTCCTGGCTGGATAGCGCCGTTCCAGCCCAGGTTGGTTGCGCTATAGGGATTGCTGCCGGTTACTGTGGCGTTCCAGCTGCTGGTAACGGCTGAGCCGTCGCTGTAGCTCCAACTCAAATTCCAGCCGTTAATTGCCGTAGTGCCATTGTTGGTAACGCGAATGGTGGCAGTGAAGCCGGTGTTCCATTCGTTGCTGACAATGTACTGGCATTTGCTGCCGCCCACTGCGCTACTGCTCGACGAACTCACTGAACTGCTGGTTTTTACCGAGCTGCTGGTGGAAGTTGCAACGCTCGAGGATGTTGAGGTTGCGACGGAAGACGAGCTGCTGGTTTTTACGCTGGATGAGCTTGAAGTCGCAACAGAACTTGATGTGCTTGTGACAGCGGAGCTTGTGCTGCTGGATGTGACTGTTCCCACAATGCCGTAAGGCGCTGGTTGCGCGGCGCAGGTGCTACGGGCAATACAGCTTTTACCATTTTCATAACCCCAGCCACTGGTCGTAGTTACACAGAGTGGATAAAGCTGGCCGTACCAGTTGCACTGTTCGCCACTAATAACCGAGCTGCTCGACGAAGACGTAGAGCTGCTGGTTTTCATGCTCGATGAGGTCGACGTCGCAGCCGAGCTGGTACTGCTGGAGGTGCTGGTTTTGCTTGACGAAGCGCTGGTCGCAACGCTGCTTGAGGTAGAGGTTCTGCTGCTGGTGGCAGAAGAGGTTGTGCCAGTGCGCGATGGCTCTACACCGGAGATCAATCCTTCACTGCCGTAAATCGCAATTTTGTTGGTGGTGAGGCCGTAATTTTCTGTGGTAGTGGCGTAAGCGGGATCCCATGAAGGATCGTTGCTGTTATCCCACTCCGCCGCCGTTGAGGTGGTAGGCAGGGATACGCGGAACTGCACCTCGCGGCGATGCTCGGATTGGCCACCGGGGAAAATCACATCCTTGGCGAAGCTGATTTCCACATAGTAGATATTGCCCGACCATTGTTTCAGCTGGGAAATGTCCGACGCTTGCGAATAGCCAGAGGTTACGCTCAGGTCACTCACCTTGTAGCCAGCGGCGAAGACTTCGCTCAAATCGTAGAAGTAGCGGATGTAGAGATCCGTGCGGCCTTTAGCAGGTGTAGTTGAATGGTTCTGGATAACCGCTTTGATTTCAATATGGCGCGGGCCTGAAGAGTTTACCTTGGCACCTACCAGGTACTCGTCCGGTTGCGCGACTTCTGCGGGTGGGAAGACGCTGTCGGGCAAGGCGGGGCCGCCATATTGGCCAAACAGGATGGCCGTGGCGCTGGTGAAGCCAGCGTTGTAGTCGGTAGCTACTTCGTTAAGTACGTAGTTGCCGCGGTCTTCAACATAGTCGGTATCTGCCGCCGGGCCGCCTACTACCGCACCGTAAAGCACGTGACGTTGTTGTGCCGGGGTTTTCATGTCATCCGCCCAAGAGCCGTGGGAGGTGCGGTGGTGGACATTGATCGGGAAATCTTTACCGAAGCCCACAACATAACTGCGGTTGGCCGGGTTGTCGCCCAGGATATAGTCGATCTGTTTTTTGCCGAAATCGTGGTAGCGCGCATAGAGCGGGTTGGTAGTGCCCAGCTTGTCAGCATAGTAGAGCGCCAGCAGCGCTGTGTTGGCGGCGTAGCGGTTAACGCCCCAGCCGGATGAATCCACCACTATGATGCCGCCCGGCGTGCGCTTGCCGGCACCCACGCTCCAGTAGTCCAGATGGCGCTGGATATCCTGGTGGTAGCGAGTGTCGCCCACCAGGCCCGCCATGAGTGCGTAAACGCCGTAGGCTTTGTCATTCCAGCTCTGGGCCCATTTGTAGATGGGGGTGGTGCTCTGGCTCTCGGTGCCCATTTTGTCGTAATAGGTTTTGGCCTTGGTCAGATAGGCGCTGTCGCCGGTGGCGCGCCAGAGCCAGATAGCGCTCCAGGTCAGCTCGTCCCAGTAAACCCCGTAGTTAGAGTTGTAAAACGCTTGGGAATCTTTAATACAGTTGGAGTAGCTGTTCTCTGAGCCATTGGTGCCTTTGGTGGCCTCGGCAAAATCAAACAATTGCTTGGCATGAGTTAGCAAAGTGGCTGCGTAGGTGGCGTCAGTGGGTTTGAAGGCCATGGAAGAGGCGGCCATAGCGGCGGCGGTTTCTGCAGCCAGGTCAACACCCGGGCAGGTTGAGCTGATTTTCATGGATACACGGGAGGCGGGAATCTTGTAGTGCATCACTTCCGCCGGACCCCAGAAGGTATGGTCTTGCGAACCCACGCCCACTTGGCCATAAAGCTCGTTGGGCGCCGAATGCGCCTTGATGAAATAGTCGTTCACAAAGCGCAGGTTGTTGAGCATGTAGGTCAACTGGCCGGAGTTGGCATAGGCATCGCGATAGTCCACCAGGCCCCAGGCCAACAAGCTCGCGGAGCCAGCCATGGGGAAGCCGAATTTCACATGGTCACCCGCATCAAACCAGCCGCCGCGCAGGTCGACGCCTACGTCATTGCCGTCAGTGGGGGTGGCGTCGGCGCGCCAGGGCACACGGTTGGTGGCGGGTTTTGGGCCGGCCTGTTGTGCTTCGTAAAAGTAGATGGATTTTTGCAGGGCTTCGCCGTAGTTAAAGGTGGCGGCTTGCACCAGATTTACGGTGCTGGCGCAGACGGCAAGACTGAGCAATGATCTAAAAAGTTTCACTGTGGAATTCCTCGTTCGTTATTGTTAAGCAGGGCTGTTGTTGGAAGCAGGATTGATCCTGCTGCTAGGCGAAGCGCGATACCGTTACTGGTTACGAGGAAAAAGCCAATGCAATAGCGCAATTGCCTACAGGGTTGCGGGCAAAAAAACGAAAAACATTGCATGAAGAAACAGGCTGGTGGTCCTTAAGCCAAGCAAACGGACATCAGCGGTTGATGGTTACCGACACAGGTGCGGTAAAAGTCTTGGAATTTATAGTGATGGTGACTATCTCTCGGTGGGCAAACTTACTCTCTTGTTGGGGATTTGGCAAAACATCATGATGAAAATGGGGACAAAATCTCGCTATTTAATGCTCAGGGGATCCATCAAATAGTTGGTATAGGTCTCGGAAAAGTCTGTGTCATAAGGGGTTTGTAGATAGAAAAAGCGGCGCTGGTTGAGTTTGGCAAACACAATATCGTCGTGAAAGTACTGTAAAAATAGCTGTTTGAGAGTGCCATCCTGCTGGGCTATGCGCAGCCCTTCTTCAATGCGCTTCATGGCGGGGCGGCTGCTCTTGTTAAAGTAAATGGAGTAGCGCATGGGGTACACCAGCACAAAAGTCTCGTCGTATTGCAGGTTGCCGAGATATTTAAACTCTGTGTATTCCTGCTTAAGTTCACTGATCCCGCGGCACAGCAAATCCGCGCGGCCACTGATCACCATTTTGAATAACCCCGGGTAAGTGCCTACCTCCTGCACGGTAAACCCGTTGTGGCGGAGTATGGATACATCCGGCCAGTTGGTGCCTTGGGCGATAATGAATTGGCGTAAATCGGTCAGGCTTTTGGCCGCTGCTACGCGCTCTTTGGCCTGGGGGCTGACAAAGCAGATGCGATAACCAAGCAGGCCCTGGTCAATGGGAAAGTCCACTGGCTCCAGATTCTCCCTGCCCAATATTTCTATGTTTACGCCACCTGGGAAAAAGTAGTTGGGCCAGGTATCCCGTTTGAGTTCGTAAATAGCGCGTGCAACGCTCAGGTACTGGGGGATATGGGCAATCCGGAAGTTGCCATATTGCGCACGGGTTTTTTCCAGTGCCAGTTTGATAATGGCGAGTGGATAGTTAAGGCGTTGGTCGGCCGGGTCTTCAACGGGCGTGTAGTTGATCACCAGCTCGTCGCTCGTCGCTTGGCTCGCCGGTGTTGCGGCTATGGCTGGCAGGCTTGCCGCCAGGCACAGCGTAACTTTTGCCAAGCGCGGCGTAACTTTTGCCAAGCACAACGTAACTTGCGCCAGGGGCATTGCCCAATGACAAGCTAAAGGCTTTATCCAGCGGCAAAATGGGCTCATGGTCATCAGTGCAAGCAGGGAGTTGGTCTGTTAAATATAGCAGTTGCAGATAATCTGCCGGGGTTAAAAGTGCGATGGCGGACAACCGCTGCACGGTTTTTCTGGTAAACTGCGCCGATTTTTTTGAGCCTTGGCCGGGTGCCGGGGCAAAGGCTTAACCTATTGTTTGGAGAGCATTTATGGCTAACCCAAGGGACAAAAAGTACAAACGCATCCTGCTCAAGCTGAGCGGCGAGGAGCTGATGGGAACCGAGGGCTTTGGTATCGACCCCAAAGTGCTCGACAAGATGGCCCTGGAGATTGGCCAGCTAGTGGGAATAGGTGTGCAAGTCGGCCTCGTGATTGGCGGTGGCAACCTGTTCCGCGGCGCGCAACTGAGTGCTGCCGGCCTCGACCGCGTCACCGGCGATCACATGGGCATGCTGGCGACAGTGATGAACGCCCTGGCCATGCGCGACGCCCTGGAGCGCTCCAATATTTCCTCCCGCGTTATGTCTGCTATCCCCATGAGTGGCATTGTTGAACACTATGATCGCCGTCGCGCTATCCGCTTCCTCAATGCAGGCGAAGTAGTGATTTTCTCCGCCGGTACCGGCAACCCTTTCTTCACCACCGATTCCGCCGCTTGCTTGCGCGGTATCGAAGTGGATGCTGATATAGTACTCAAAGCTACCAAGGTAGACGGTGTCTATACCGCCGACCCCAAAAAAGATCCAACCGCGACCAAGTACGACCGTTTGTCTTACGACGAAGCCCTGGAGAAAAAATTAGGCGTAATGGATCTGACGGCCATCTGCTTGTGCCGCGACCACGCCATGCCAGTACGTGTGTTCCGTATGAATAAAACCGGAGCATTATTGAATATTGTTGTGGGCAGCAACGAAGGCACGCTTATCGAAGAGGAAACAAGCCATGATTAATGACATTAAAAAAGATGCTGAAAACCGCATGAAAAAAGCGATTGAAGCTCTAGGTAACAATTTCAATAAAATCCGCACCGGCCGCGCTCACCCGAGCTTGCTCGACGGCATTATGGTGTCCTACTACGGCACACCAACACCCTTGAGCCAAGTGGCCAACATTAACGTGGAAGACGCTCGCACCCTGTCTGTTAGCCCTTGGGAGCGTAACCTGGTGCCTGAAATTGAAAAGGCGATCATGAAGTCGGATCTGGGTCTTAACCCATCCACCAACGGCGGCCTTATTCGTATCCCGCTGCCCATGTTGACGGAAGAAACCCGTAAAAACTTTATCAAGCAAGCGCGCGCTGAAGCTGAAAACGGCCGCGTTGCTGTGCGCAATGTACGCCGCGACGTGCTGGGTGATGTGAAAGCCCTGTTGAAAGACAAAGCGATTGGCGAGGACGACGATCGCAAAGCGCAGGACGATATCCAGAAGATCACCGACAAATACATTGCTGAAGTGGATAAGGCCCTGGCCGCCAAAGAAACTGATTTGATGGCAATCTAAGCAGTAACCTCAGAACTGGCTCGCCAACGATTGGCGAGCCAGTTTGTTTTTGTAAAACGACAAAATATCAACGCTGCAGCAGCAGGGAAACTGCGCATTAGCTGCGGCTCTGGAGAAAACAGTGTCTGACAATCAACTTCGCCATGTGGCAATCATCATGGACGGCAACAACCGCTGGGCCAAGCAGCGCGGCCTTGCAGGTGTTGCCGGCCATAAAGTGGGTGTTGAACGCATCCGCGATGCCATGACCGCCTGCGAGGAGTTGGGTATAGAAGTGCTCACAGTATTCGCGTTCAGCAGTGAAAACTGGAAGCGTCCACCGCTGGAAGTGGAAGCGCTCATGTCGCTGTTCCTGCTCTATCTCAAAAACGAAGCCAAAGCGCTCAAGAAAAAAGGCGTCTGCCTGCGCGTCATTGGCAATCGCAGCCGGTTTAGTCCCTCCATCCAAAAGGCGATTGCAGAGGCTGAAGAGCTTACCTCCGGTGGCAAAATGACCCTGGTAATTGCCGCTGACTACGGTGGTCGTTGGGACATAGCCCAGGCAGCACAAAAGCTTGCCGTTGACGTGCGCGAAGGTCGTATGGATGCCAGTGCCATTGATGAAGACTCATTGCACCAATATACCGCTATGGCGGATTTACCACCGCTCGATCTGTTGATCCGCACCGGTGGTGAAGTGCGTATCAGTAACTTTTTGCTTTGGCAGTGTGCTTACGCTGAACTCTTTTTCAGCGATAAGCTCTGGCCAGATTTCGATGCTGCCGAACTCAAGTGTGCGGCAGATGCTTTTTACAGCCGCCAACGCCGTTTCGGCCTGACCGGCGATCAAGTGGAGGCGGGAGCCTTAAATGCTTAAGCAGCGCGTTATTACCGCCGTAATCCTCACCGCTATTTTTTTAGTCGCTTTGTTTGGCCTGCCTACCGGGATCTTTCCGTTTTTTATTGGCGCCGTGGTGTTAATCGGTGCCTGGGAGTGGGCGAAGCTATCCAGTTTTGGTGCTACCTGGCAGCGCCTGGTCTATATGGCGGTGATTGCCGGATTAATTGGTGATGTGGGTGTAATGGTTGGTGTTTGTTCCATTGACGGCCTCGACCTGGCGATAACCAAGATTGTCATGATGATCGCCTGTGGTTTTTGGGCGGTGGCGCTTTTAATGGTTCAGGGTTATCCCTCAAGCGCCATCCTCTGGGGGCATACAGTCTTGCGTCTGCTTATGGGCGTTTTTGTATTGGTGCCCACGTGGCTGGCGTTGGTATATGTGCATGCCCAACCTCAGGGGCCCTGGTTGGTATTGATGATTGCCGCCATAGTGGCGGCGGCGGATACCGGCGGTTACTTTACCGGTCGCAAATTTGGCAAACATAAGCTGGCGCCTTCAGTCAGCCCGGGTAAAACCCTTGAAGGTTTTGCCGGTGGCCTTCTGGCCAATATCCTGCTGGCGGCTTTGGTGGCTTGGCTGAGCAACAGTAATTTCTGGTTGTTGCTGGCGATTGTGGTTCCTACCAGTCTGGTATCTGTGCTGGGCGATTTGCTGGAGAGTATGGTCAAGCGCCATGCCGGCGTAAAAGATAGCGGCAGCATATTGCCCGGTCATGGCGGTATTCTGGATCGCGTAGACAGCATCACTGCCGCTGCCCCGGTGTTTGCGCTGGCGCTCCTGTGCAGTGGCTGGGTATTGGGTCGTTAATATGGCTGTTCAGCACATCCAACAAATAACCGTACTGGGTGCTACTGGTTCTATAGGGGTAAGCACGCTGGACGTATTGGCGCGCCATCCCGACCGCTACCGTGTTTTCGCGCTGACTGCCGATCGCAAGTGGCAACTGCTCGCCACCCAGTGTTTGCAGCACAATCCCCGCTATGCCGTTATCAACGATGCCGCTTCTGCCCAACTGCTGGAGCAGGAATTGCGCCGCCAGGGTTGTGCAACAGAGGTGCTGCAAGGCGAGGGCGCTCTCGCCGAAGTCGCCGGCCACCCGGATGCACATGTGGTTATGGCAGCTATAGTGGGTGCTGCTGGTTTACTGCCTACCTTGGCGGCGGTAAAGGCCGGCAAAAAAGTGTTGCTCGCCAACAAAGAGGCGCTTGTGATGGCCGGTGGCCTGTTCACTCGCGCTGTGGCAGAACATGGCGCGACTTTGCTGCCCATCGATAGTGAGCACAACGCTATTTTCCAATGCCTGCCTAACCACAGGCCGGATTATCTTGCCCAAGGTCCAGTGAGCTGCGGTGTGCGCAAGATTCTGCTGACTGCGTCTGGTGGCCCCTTCCGCAACACGCCAGTTTCCGAGCTTAAACATGTCACGCCTGAGCAAGCATGCGCCCATCCTAACTGGAGTATGGGGCAAAAAATTTCGGTGGATTCCGCCACTATGCTCAACAAAGGTTTGGAGTTGATTGAGGCTTGCTGGTTGTTCAATGCTCGCCCGCAGCAGGTACAGGTGGTGATTCATCCTCAAAGTGTTATCCACTCCATGGTGGAATATATTGATGGTTCTGTACTGGCCCAGCTTGGCAATCCCGACATGCGCACACCTATCGCCCACGCCCTGGCCTGGCCGGAGCGTATCGAATCCGGCGTTGCCAGTCTGGATTTGATTGCCACGGCGCGCCTGGATTTTTCAGCCCCCGATTACGAACGCTTCCCCTGTCTGCGCTTGGCCCAACAGGCTGCCGAGCGCGGTGCAACTGCACCGACCATTCTTAACGCCGCCAATGAGGTTGCGGTAGCGGCTTTCCTGCAGCGCCGTATCCGTTTTGACCAAATTGCGCAGGTAATCGCCGAGGTGTTAGATAAGCAGGAAGTTATTGAACCTGAGTCACTGACGCGGGTCATAGCCACCGATCAATTGGCGCGTGAGTTAGCCAATGCGGTGATCGCCGCCTTTTAAAGGCAGCTTTTAGTAGGGGATAGCATGCAAGTTGCTTACGAGATCATGTCGTTTCTGGTAGCCATCATCGTATTGGTGACTGTCCACGAATTTGGTCATTTTTACGTAGCGCGTCGTTGCGGGGTCAAAGTCCTGCGTTTTTCCCTGGGATTTGGCAAGGTGCTCTGGCGTCGTTACGACAGCTATGGCACTGAGTTCAGTTTGTCGGCGCTGCCTTTTGGCGGCTACGTCAAAATGTTGGACGAGCGCGAGGGCGAGGTTCCAGCAGAGCTACTCGATCAGGCATTCACCCGTAAAACTGTCTGGCAGCGTATGGCAATTGTGCTGGCTGGCCCCATCGCCAATTTTATCCTGGCGATATTGCTGTTTTGGGGATTGTTGTTGCAGGGTGAGCGCGGCCTGATTCCTGTGGTAGGTACTATTGATCAAGGATCAGTGGCTGCCGCTGCAGGCCTCGAAGTAGGGCAGGAGATTGTATCCGTCGACGGCAAAGAAACCCCGACAGAACAGTTACTTGCCCAGCAACTGCTCAATCGCCTGGGCGAGTCGGGGGATATCATATTCAAAGTGCGCTACCCCAATTCCACGCTCCAGTATGAATTGCACACGACGCTGGCTAATTGGCTTAAAGGTGTCAAAGATCCTGACCCGATTAAAGGGATAGGGCTTGAGCTGGCTTTTCCGGTGAGTGCTGTGGCCGGTGAAATCATTCCCGGTAGCCCGGCTGAGCGTGCCGGCTTAAAAACCGGGGATAAAATCCTGCAAGCGGATGATGTCTGGATAAAAGATTGGCGCGTCTGGTTTGACTATGTGCGAGCCCATGCTGGCAAAGCCATACACATCAAGGTTGAGCGCGCAGGCGAAACGCTGGATTTGACGGTTACGCCGGAATCTTTTGAAGAAAAGGGAGTCTCTTATGGGCGCGTCGGTATGGGGAACCAGCCGCCGTCGGATGAGCTGTTCCGCCACTACGAATATGGTATTGGCGGAGCGCTGGTCGCCAGCGTCAAACGCACGTGGGATACCTCGGCATTTGTACTGGTGAGCGTGAAAAAGCTGATCCTGGGAGAAATTTCTACAAATAACTTGAGCGGGCCGATAAGCATTGCTAAGGTGGCCGGCTCTTCGGCGCAGATCGGCTTTAAATACTTTGTAGGGTTTCTGGCCTACCTGAGTGTCTTGTTGGGGGTGTTCAACTTGCTGCCAATCCCGGTTCTGGATGGCGGGCATCTGGTCTACCTCTATATAGAAGCTATTCGCGGTAAGCCTGTCTCTGAAAAGGTGCAGGTGATGGGTTTTCAGCTCGGGCTATTCCTGGTGATCAGCCTCAGCATTCTGGCCCTGTATAACGATATTTTGCGGCTGTAAGCGGTTTACCCCTTCGGTCTACACATTCTTATTATTAGATCAGACGATATGAAGCGAGTTTCAATGCGATTTTTCTGTTTCCTGCTGGTGTTGCTTACGTCTTTCGCGGTGCAGGCGCAATCCCAAAGTTTTCGCATAAGCGATATCCGCGTAGAGGGTTTACAGCGGGTATCGGCCGGTTCCGTGTTCAGTGCCTTGCCTATACGTGTGGGCGATACGGTAACCCAGTCTGATATCCAGAATGCTACCCGTGAGCTGTTCAAGGTAGGCTTCTTTGCCGACGTAGCCATACAGCGTGACGGGGATGTGCTTGTATTAGTGCTTAAAGAGCGCCCCGCCATCAACAAGATCGAACTCGAAGGCAACAAAGCCATCAAGAGCGAAAACCTGATGGACAGCTTGAAGAAAAACAACCTGTCAGAAGGCCAGATTTTCCAGCGCGCCACCCTCGAAGGTATTACCCAGGCTTTGCAGCGCGAATACATCGCGCAGGGTCGCTACGGTGCGACCGTTAATATCGAAATTGAAGACCTGCCGCGCAACCAGGTAAAAGTCAAAGTAAAAATCAATGAAGGTACGGTTGCCCGTATCAAGCAAATCAATATCGTTGGCAACAAAGTGTTCAGCGATCAGGAGTTGCTCGATCTGCTTGAGCTGCACACCTCCGGCATGTTCTCCTGGCTGAGTGGTAACGACAAATACTCCAAAGAAAAGATGAAAGGCGATTTGGAAAAAATCGAATCCTATTATCTCGACCGCGGTTACCTGGCTTTTAAAGTGGAATCATCACAGATCTCCCTGAGCCCGGATAAATCCAAAATCTTTATCACCATCAACGTAACTGAAGGCGATATCTACAACGTTAATGATGTGCAGTTGGCGGGTGATCCAGTTATTGATCCCGAGATCCTGAAGCAATTGTTTCTGGTGAGAAAAGGCCAGATTTTCTCGCAAATCCTGATGACGACTACCTCTGAATACCTGACCCAGCGTTTAGGTAACGAAGGCTACACCTTCGCGAAAGTGGAAGGCATGCCAGATCGCAATGATGCCGATAAAACCGTAAAAGTGACTTTCTTTGTCGAACCGGGCAAGCGCGCTTACGTAAACCGTATTAACTTCAAAGGTAATACCAAAACTATCGACGAAGTATTGCGCCGCGAAATGCGCCAGATGGAAGGTGGTTCTGCCTCTACCGCGCAGATCGATAACTCCAAAGTGCATTTGGAGCGTCTTGGCTTCTTCAAAGAAGTGAAGGTGGAAACCAAAGAAGTTCCAGGTTCATCAGACAAGGTAGATGTTAATTACACTGTAGAAGAGCAGCCATCCGGCAGCATGAGTTTGCAAATTGGTTATGCCCAGTACTCCGGTCTGTTGTTCCAGGCGGGTATCCAGCAAACCAACTGGTTCGGTACCGGTAAGCAAGTTGGCTTCAACTTTAGCCACAGTCGTTACCAGACTGCTTACAGCTTTAACTATACAGATCCTTACTTTACTCCCGATGGCGTAAGTCGCGGTTTCAGTATCTATTATCAAAACAGCGATTACGGCGCTTACAACGTTACGCCCTATAGCACCAACATCTATGGTGCCAAGGTTAACTTCGGCTATCCGATTTCCGAGATCGAGCGTATTGGTTTTGATATAGGTCTTCGCAACCTTGAGGTAACCCCAACAGGTTACTCGTCGCAGGAAATTACCCGGACGCCAATATTTACTGACAATGGTTATTTAACGGACGGTAGCAGTTACTACACTAACGAGTACATCAGCCAATCTGATTATGAAGCCCTGCGCAATCGCGCAAGTAATGGTCTGGATTATGTTGCAGGCACTTATGAAACCCACAACATTACTGAAAGTATGTTGGGTGAAAAAGGCTTTATTGATCTTTATGGTGATACATTTACCGATGCCCAGTTGAGCGTTTACTGGTTAAAGTCCACGCTTAACCGCGGTATATTACCGGATCGCGGTTCATCACAACGCCTGTCTGGCGAGATAACCCTGCCAGGCGGTGACCTTGAGTATTACAAGCTCGACTACGAAGCCCAAATGTTCAAGCCACTCACCAAGAGCCTGACCTTGCGTGTGCATGGTCGTCTCGGTTTTGCAGATACCTATGGTAAAACCGATCGCTTGCCATTCTTTGAGAACTTCTACGGCGGCGGTTTCGGTTCAGTGCGTGGCTTCGAACGTAATACTCTGGGCCCAAGAAGTACGCTGCGTGAGTCTGCGGTAATCACCAATAGCGTGTGGGATGATGTCAACGGCAATGGTCTTCAGGAGTCAGGTGAAACGTCCAATCCAGTTGCCATTTTGTGTGATGACTTGAAGAGTGATTACCTGACCTGTCTTGCTTCCATCAGTAACGGGAACCTCCAAACCCTACGTAATAGTAAAGAGGGTAAGATTATTACTGACCTGGGTGCCTCTTACGGCCGCCGCTTAGGTTCCTTTGGTGGTAACACCATTATCGAAGGTGGTGCGGAAATCCTGTTCCCATTGCCATTTATCAAGGATCAGCGCTCTGTTCAAACTACGCTGTTCCTCGATGCAGGTAACGTATTTGACACTCGCTGTGGCGCCCAGCAACAAAACTGCTATGGCATCAGCGCAGATCAAATTAAAGCGTCTGTCGGCTTGGGTTTGACCTGGATCTCCAGCTTTGGTCCAATGACTTTCAGCCTGGCTGAGCCTATCAGCAAAGATGACCCCTATGATCGCAGAGAGATTTTCCAATTCTCCCTGGGGCAAACGTTTTAAGGATAGAGAAGGTTTTTCATAATAAATTTTTAACTGCTGTTTATATTTAAAAGAGGAAATCATTGTGACCGTTACTAAAAAAATCGTTGCCGCCGCCGCTCTGTGCATGATGTCGGCCGCTTGTTTTGCGGAAGGCAAAATTGCAATTCTCAATCCAACTGGTGCGGTAATGGCAACGGCAGCTGCAAAAGCGAAGTTTGACAAGCTTGAGAAGAGCGCAGACTACGCTGCCACCAAGGCCAAGCTTGATGGCCTGATGGCCGATCTGAAAACGTTGCAGGCTTCCTACCAAAAAGACGGTATGACCTGGTCACCAGAGAAAAAAGCAGAGAACGAGAAAAAGCTGCAAAGCTTGCAGCAAGACTACCAGTTCAATGCAAAAAAACTGCAGGCTTCCCAGCAGGAAATGGCTCAGCAAGTAATGCAGGAAACCGGTGCTAAATTGGAAGCTGCCGTTAAGCAAGTGATTGATTCCGAAAAGCTTGGCCTTGTGTTGAACAGCCAGGCGGCTATTCATGCTTCTGCTGAGTACGACATCACTCCAAAAGTAACCGAGTTGCTGAACAAGGCTAAGTAATTAGTGTGTCTGGCATTCAAACCGGTTTTACATTAGTCGATCTGGCTCAGCGTCTTGGCGCTGAGCTGATTGGCAACCCGCAACACCTGATTACCTCGCTCGCAACCTTGCAATCGGCAGCTGCTGCCGAACTGAGTTTCATCGCCAACCCCGTCTACAAAAAATACCTTGCTACAACCAGTGCCGGTGCTGTGTTGGTTACTCGCGAGCTGGCTGATATGGTGACTGGCAATAAATTGATTGTTGCAAATCCCTATCTTTGCTATGCAAAGCTTACTGCTCTATTCGACACTCACTTGCATCGCTTGCCGGGTATTCACCCCGCGGCGGTGATAGGCGAAAACTGTATCTTGGGCAGGGATGTACGCATTGAGGCTCATGCTGTACTGGCCGACGGTGTGATTCTGGGTGATGAAGTTGTTGTCGGCGCAGGTTGTTATATAGGTGCTGATAGTCAGCTGGGTGATCGCACGAAATTGCACCCCAATGTCACTATCTATCATGGTGTGAGCATTGGCACCGATTGTCTTTTTCATAGTGGCAGCGTGGTAGGTGCAGATGGATTTGGCTTTGCGCCCTCCGCCCACGGCTGGGTGAAAATTCACCAACTTGGTGGTGTGGTCATAGGAAATCGCGTCGAAGTGGGCGCTAATAGTGCTATAGATCGCGGCGCACTCGACGATACTGTCATTGGCGACGGCGTAATTATCGATAATTTGGTGCAAATTGGTCATAATGTGCGGCTTGGTAAGAATACTGCTATTGCCGGCCATAGTGCGGTTGCTGGCAGTGTCACTATTGGCGAAAACTGCACCATTGCGGGCAAAGTCGGTATAGCCGGCCATTTGAGTCTGGCCGACAAGGTTCACATATCGGCTATGACACTCGTGTCAGGCTCTATTGATGAGGCCGGTTCTTATTCCGGTAGCCTGCCGATTGGACCCACGAAAGAGTGGCGAAAGAATGCGGCCCGTTTCCGCCAACTGGACCAACTTACCACCAGATTGATCAAACTGGAGCGTCGCCTCAAAAATGAGGAATGAGTTTTACGTTAAACTCAATGAGCCGTTCCAGCCCACCTTAACTGATATTCAAAACAGAGATTTAGGGCCATTTATATGATGGATGTTAACGAAATACGTGAATATTTGCCGCACCGCTATCCGTTCTTGCTGGTTGATAGAGTGGTGGAATTGGTAGAGGGCGAATCCATTGTGGCCTACAAAAATATCACCGTGAACGAAGAAGTGTTCAATGGACACTTTCCACAAAGCCCGGTTTTTCCCGGCGTGATGATCATCGAAGCTATGGCTCAGGCTTCAGGTATTCTCGGTTTTAAAACCATGAATAAAAAGCCGGAAGACGGCTCTCTCTATTTATTTGCCGGAGTTGACGATGTGCGTTTCAAGCGCCAGGTAATCCCAGGTGATCGTCTGCAACTGGAATCGCGCGTTATCTCCGAAAAGCGTGGTATTTGGAAGTTTGAATGCAAGGCTACTGTAGATGGCGTACTCGCTGCTTCTGCGACTATCCTGTGCGCGGACCGCAAAATTTAATTTGCATAGCCAATTGCGTTTTTATTTTCTGATTATTAACGGCGAGACATTATTTTGATCGACTCACGTGCAATCATTCACCCTGATGCCAAGCTGGCCGCTGATGTTGAAGTCGGCCCCTGGAGCATTATTGGGCCAGGTGTAGAGATAGGTGAGGGCAGTGTGATTGCCTCCCACGTAGTGATCAAAGGTCCTACGGTTATTGGCAAGCACAATCACATTTATCAATTTTCGTCGGTGGGTGAAGACACTCCCGATTTGAAATACAAAGGCGAACCAACTCGCCTTGTGATTGGCGATCACAACACGATTCGCGAAGGTGTAACCATTCACCGCGGCACAGTTCAGGATCGCAGTGAAACCACTATTGGCAGTCACAATTTGATCATGGCCTATGTGCATATTGGTCACGACAGTGTGGTGGGCGATCACTGCATCCTGGTGAATAACACGGCGCTTGCTGGCCATGTGCATATCGGTGATTGGGCAATTCTCAGTGGCTACACCCTGGTGCATCAGTTCTGCAAAATTGGCGCACACAGTTTTACTGGTATGGGCACCGCCGTTGGTAAAGACATACCCGCCTATGTGATGGTGACCGGTAATCCCGCCGAAGCCAAAAGCATTAATGCCGAGGGCTTACGTCGTCGCGGTTTTAGTGCGGAAGAGATTGCCACTATCACCAAAGCCTATAAAACCATTTACCGCCGCGGCCTGACGATTGAAGAAGCCTTGACCGCACTGGAGGCCATGCTGCCCGAGTGCGAGCGTCTTGCGCCCATGATTCAATCGATCAAAGAGTCGACGCGCGGTATCGTCCGCTAAAAATAGTTTTTACCAAAACAATAACGCAAGGCCGGGGGCGGAATGTCGGATCGCATACATATAGGTATTGTTGTCGGTGAAGCCTCTGGAGATATCCTCGGCGCGGCCCTGATGGTCGAGCTGCGCAAGCGCTACCCCACTGCCGAGTTTTCCGGTATTGGCGGGCCGCGTATGCTGGAGTTGGGTTTCCACTCCTATTTTCCGCAAGACCGCCTCGCCGTAATGGGATTGATTGAGCCCCTTAAACGCCTGCCGGAATTACTGCGTATCCGCAAATTTTTGCGCGAGCATTTCACTGAAAATCCTCCTGCGGTTTTTATCGGTATAGACTCCCCCGATTTTAATATTTCGCTCGAAGGCGCTTTAAAAGATAAAGGCGTAAAAACCGTTCATTACGTTAGTCCTTCCGTATGGGCCTGGCGACAAAAGCGTGTGTTTAAAATCGCACGCTCGGTAGATTTGATGCTGGCATTGCTGCCATTCGAGGCAGCTTTCTACGAAAAATTCAATGTGCCGGTTGAGTTTGTCGGGCACCACCTCGCCGATGAAATTCCAGTTGATGTTGATAAATACCAGGCGCGTCGTGACTTGGGGATTCCCGAGCACGCGCGCGTAGTTGCACTGTTGCCTGGTAGTCGCTCCAGTGAAGTGGAACGCATGGGCAGTTTGTTTATGCACGCAGCCGTTTTTTGTCTGGAGCAGGATCCGGAATTATTGTTTTACATTCCTGCCGCCAACTCAGATCGCTATCGCCAACTGCATTTGCAATTGAATGATTATGTCGATTTTCCGCTAAACCTGGTGAATGGTAACTCACACAAAGTGATGGCGGCGGCCGATGTGGTTCTGCTTGCCTCTGGCACAGTTACATTGGAAGCCATGCTGCTCAAAAAGCCTATGGTTGTCGCCTATAAGATGGCGCCACTCACGTTCAAAATTTTATCCTGGCTGATCAAATCACCTTTTATTTCGCTGCCTAATTTATTGGCGGGGAAAAAGCTGGTGCCGGAATTGTTGCAAGATGACGCTTCTCCCGAAAAGCTGAGCGCGGCGATTATCAATTATTTTGAGAACCCGGAAGAAACCCAGCAATTGTGCGATACCTTCGCGCAGATGCACGGCATACTAAAACGCAATGCCAGCGAGCGCGCTGCGGAAGCTATCGCCAAACTTATCGAAGCAGATAATAAAAATGAATGATTCAGTTGATATTCTCGGACCGTTTATTTGCACCTACCAGGGCTTGCTGCTTGCTGGTTGCGATGAAGTTGGTCGCGGCCCATTGGCTGGCGATGTGGTGGCGGCGGCGGTAATTCTCGATCCGGAAAATCCGATCGAGGGTTTGAATGATTCGAAAAAGCTCACGGAAAAAAAGCGCGAGCTGTTGTTTGATGAAATAAAACTCAAAGCCAAAAGCTGGTGCGTAGCGCGCGCCTCTGTCGCCGAGATTGACCAGATCAATATTTTGCAAGCGAGCCTATTGGCGATGACTCGCGCTGTGCAAGGGCTGCACATCCAACCCGAGCACGTGCTGGTGGATGGCAATAAACTCCCCAAGTGGGCTTACAAAGCGGAAGCTGTTGTGAAAGGCGATAGTCGCGTGGCGGCGATCAGTGCCGCATCGATTCTTGCCAAGGTAGTGCGCGATCGCGAAATGGTGGAGCTGGATAAACAATATCCCGGTTATGGCCTCGCCGATCATAAAGGCTATCCCACCAAAACCCATATGGATGCACTGGTGCGTCTTGGCGTAACACCAATTCATCGCAGAAGCTTTGGTCCGGTGCGCGTGCAGATAGAACAGATTGAGTTGTTTTAATCGATGGGCAGTATTTGCGATGCGGATCTGCAATATTTAAAGCCCGGCAAAAAGGTCGTACTCAACACATTTAATGGCAGTAAAACCGCACCCGTCGAGATAAATCCTGCCGAAAATTATTGGCAGTTGATTGGTGCCAAAGCGGTAACTGTAAATGTCGCAGTGGATAATCTTCGAGTGTTGCTCAGGTTTGAACGGGATTTGAGCGCGCTGGGTTTAACCTGCGATAGCGAAGCAGAAAATTCGTTATGGGTACTGATCAGCGATTTGAAGCTTGTTTGTCGGTATTGAGTAAGCAACATTTGATAATTTCTGATATTTCAAAAGTAAGAACTGGATGGCCAGCCCCGTGGATCCTCGCTCCGCGAGGATGACGACTCCCTGTTTAATAGTGTAAATATTGGCTTTGAATAAGCTGTTCGATATATAAAATAGTTTTCTCTAATGTAAAAGTGTTTTGAAAGGGAATCGTCATCCTCGCGGAGCGGGGATCCAGTTCTTAAAGATTTTCCTCGTTCTCGTTGACCTAGCCAAAAAACATGACCACAAAATTCATCCACCTACGCCTCCACACAGAATTCTCGCTCGTCGATAGCCTTGTGCGCATCAAAAAATTGGTTAAGCGCGTGGGTGAGTTGAATATGCCTGCGTGTGGCATCAGCGACCAATGTAATTTTTATGGTCTGATCAAATTTTACAAAGCCGCCCAGGGGGCTGGTATCAAGCCGGTTATCGGCAGTGACTTTTGGGTGGCTAGCAGCGATTCAGAAGGCAAGCCCACGCTGATTACGCTTTTTGCGATGAACAACACTGGCTACAAAAATATCACCGAATTAATTTCCCGTGCCTGGCGCCAGGGCCAGCAGCAAGGTGTTGCCTATGTGCAGCGCGAGTGGGTGACAGAGCATAGCGAAGGTGTAATTGCACTTTCCGGTGGAAAATTTGGTGATGTGGGTATGGCGCTGCTCGCCGGCCGCAAGCAACAAGCCCATGAATTGTTGCAAAGTTGGATGAATGATTTCCCCAATCGTTTTTATCTCGAGTTGCAACGCACCGGGCGTGAGAACGATGAAAATTATTTGCACGCGGCGGTGGGCATCGCCGATGAAATGCAATGCCCCGTAGTGGCTACCAACGATGTGCGCTTTGTCGGCAAAGATGAATTCGAAGTGCACGAAGCGCGTGTGTGTATCAGTGAAGGCCGCACGCTCGACGACCCTCGCCGCGAGCGTCGCTACAGCGAACAACAATATTTGCGTTCGTCGGAAGAGATGGAAGAACTCTTCAGCGATATTCCCGAAGCTCTGCAAAATACCTTGGAGATCGCCAAGCGCTGCACCGTTACCATTCAGATGGGCAAATACTTTTTGCCCGAATATCCCGTGCCTGAGGGCATGACTGAGGGTGAGTTCTTCCGCAAAATTTCGGAAGAAGGTTTGGATAAGCGCCTCGAAAGAATTCTCGATAAATCCGCCGCTGATTACGCCGAGCGTCGTAAAGTTTACGATGACCGTTTGAAATTCGAGCTGGATATTATTATCCAGATGGGATTTCCCGGTTACTTCCTTATCGTAATGGACTTTATCCAGTGGGCCAAAGATCATGGCATTCCTGTGGGGCCTGGGCGGGGTTCGGGTGCTGGCTCGCTGGTGGCCTATGTGCTGCTGATTACCGACCTCGACCCGCTGCAATACGATTTGCTGTTCGAACGTTTCCTTAACCCGGAACGTGTATCCATGCCCGACTTCGATATCGACTTCTGCATGGATGGGCGCGACCGCGTAATTTCCTATGTGGCGGATAACTACGGCCGCGATGCGGTAAGCCAGATCATCACCTTCGGTACCATGGCTGCAAAGGCGGTGGTGCGTGACGTGGCGCGTGTGCAGGGTAAATCCTACGGCCTCGCCGACAAACTTTCCAAAATGATTCCACCTACGCCCGGCATGACGCTGGCGCAAGCGCTCGAAGAAGAGCCGATGCTGAAAGAATTTTTGGCTATCGATGGCGACGGGCAAGAAATTTGGGAAATGGCCGTGCAGCTCGAAGGCCTCACGCGCAACGTGGGCAAGCACGCCGGTGGTGTGGTAATTGCGCCCACCAAACTCACCGACTTTGCGCCGCTGTACAGTGACGAAACCGGTGCGGGCCTGGTAACCCAATTCGATAAAAACGATGTGGAAGAAGCGGGCCTGGTGAAGTTCGACTTCCTTGGCTTGCGTACGCTCACGATTATCGATTGGGCACGCATCATGATCGACAAGCAGCGCCTGAAAAAAGGCGAAGAGCCACTCGATATAAGTGCGATCCCGCTCGACGATGCCAAAACCTTTTCGCTATTAAAGCGCGCAGAGACCACCGCAGTATTCCAGCTTGAATCCCGCGGTATGAAAGATCTGATCAAGCGCTTGCAGCCGGATAACGTGGAAGACCTTATCGCTCTGGTGGCGCTCTTCCGTCCCGGCCCGCTTGAATCGGGCATGGTGGACGACTTTATCAACCGTAAACACGGTCGCGCGCAAGTGGCCTATCCTGATGCGAAATTCCAGCACCAGTCGCTCAAGCCAGTGCTCGAACCCACGTACGGCGTTATCGTTTACCAGGAACAGGTAATGCAGATTGCGCAGGTGCTCGCCGGTTATACTCTCGGTGGTGCGGACATGTTGCGCCGCGCTATGGGTAAGAAAAAACCCGAGGAGATGGCCAAGCAGCGCTCGGTGTTTGAAGAGGGCGCAAAAAATCAGGGCGTTGATCCGGAACTGGCGATTAAAATTTTCGACCTTGTGGAAAAATTTGCGGGTTACGGTTTTAACAAATCTCACTCCGCTGCTTACGCGATAGTTTCATACCAAACCGCCTGGCTCAAAGCCCATTACCCTGCACACTTTATGGCGGCGACCATGTCTTCGGACATGGATAAAACCGACAAGGTGGTGACATTCATCGAAGAGTGTCGCCACATGAAATTGAAGTTGCTGCCGCCTGATGTTAACTCCGGCGAATTTCACTTCACGGTGGATGACAAGGGCAACATCATTTACGGTTTAGGCGCGATTAAAGGTTTGGGCGAAGGCCCGGTGGAATCGATTATTGCCGCGCGTAACCAAGGCGGGCCGTTTAAGGATTTGTTTGATTTCTGTGGCCGCGTTGATCCCCGCAAAGTAAACAAGCGTGCGCTTGAAGCGTTGATTCGCTCGGGTGCTGCTGACAACCTCGGCCCGACTTACGGAACACCGCAGCACAATATCGATCATGATCGTGCCGTGATGTTTGCATCCATGAGTGAAGCGGTAAAAACTGCCGAACAGCAGGCGGCCAATGCCAATGCCGGCATGATGGATTTGTTCGGCGAAGTCATTTCGGCGGCGCCGGGCAACGCAGATGTTTACGTGGACTTTCGACGCGCCCGCACCTGGACCATGAAAGAGCGCTTGAATGCCGAGAAAGAAACCCTTGGCCTTTATCTCACTGGTCATCCTATCGATGAATACGAACACGAACTCAAGCATCTGGTGAGTTCGCGTATTGCCGATCTCAAACCTGAAAAATCCAACCAGACAATCTCCGGTCTGGTTATTTCCCAGCGCGTGGTGAAAACCAAGCGTGGCGACAATATGGCGATAGTGACACTCGACGATCGTACCGGGCGTATGGACGTCACTCTCTTTGCAGAAACCTTCAACAACTGCCGCGATATGTTGCTGAAAGATGGCCTGCTGGTACTGAGTGGCCAGGTCAGGTATGACGACTTCAGCGGCATGCTCAAAATGTCGGCTGAAAGTGTGCGCTTGCTGTCGGATGTTCGCCAGGAAAAGGCGCGCGAACTCTGTCTGGAGTTGGAGTCGGGCGCACTGCCAGCCAACTTCATCCGCCAGATCGCCGATATGCTGGAGCCTTACCGCAGCACGCCTATAGCTGAGGCGCGCTGCCCCATTGTTATCGACTACCGCCGCAGCAATGCCAAGGCCCAGTTACGCCTGGGGCAGGCCTGGAACATTCGCCCCGAAGACGAGTTGCTGCAGCGTTTGCGCGATGCCTACGGCTCAGCCAATGTGCGATTGGTTTATTGACGGATACAAATTGAAACAGATTTTCGTGCGTTAATCGCTTGAGAATACGCGGGAGATTAAGACCGGGTAACGCATAAAAATATGAACATACTACACGTTTCGACAACCATGGACCGTCGTGGCGGTGATGTACAAATGCTCACCACCATTAATTTAATGAGAAACCATACGGAGGTTTCGCAACGGGTTTTGTGTTTTGAAGGTTCTGCACTGGCGCAGACCTGCGCGGAAAACTCATTGAATTTTTCCCTGGTTAATTCCGAGTTTGGTTTTATTGCCGCCATTATTAAAATTACCCGGCAATATGCTATTGATGTTGTTCACGCTCACGACTCCACTGCACATTCGGCAGCTGTTGCCGCTAGTTATCTTGTCCGAAACATTAAGATTATTTTTTCAAAAAAACGCGATAACAAACTGCGTAATAATTTCTTCATTCGCTTGAAATACAAAAGTCCGGCATTAAAAAAAGTCGTGTGCCTTTCGGAATCCATTCGCCAAACAGTCTTGCCTGTGCTTGCCCATGCGGAAAAAGCAAGTGTTCTCTACGATGGAATCGATGTTGATTTTTATGCGCAACAGAAAAACACCTGGATACTGCATCGCGAATATCAGCTACCTGAAGATGCTTTGATTGTAGGCAGCGCAGGAGCCCTGGTTAACCAAAAGGACTTTTTCACCTTTTTGAAAGCTGCACGGCAAATACTGCAGCAAGCAAGCGCATTGGGGATCACCCAAAAAATCCTGTTCGTTATTCTGGGGGACGGAATTTTGTCGCAACAGCTAAAGGATTTTAGTGTGGAGCTGGGTATTGCTGACCAAGTGATATTTACCGGCTTTCGCACGGACTTTGCCCAAGTGCTACCGGAGTTTGATGTGCTCATGATGTCTTCCGTATCCGAAGGTGTACCCTTGACGCTCTTGAGCGCGCTCGCGGCCAACGTGCCTGTGGTCAGTACCCTGGCTGGCGGAATAGGTGAAGTGTTGGAGCACAAACAGACGGCGATGTTGTCGCCGATCGGCGATGCTGATGCACTGGCTGAAAATGCACTCTTGTTACTAGCCGATGACCAGCTGCGCCATCAAATCGCGGAACAAGCCTTTAGGCTTGCCAATGACCAATTCAGCCTACGACATATGCAAGTTGCGTATCATCAGCTCTACCGCGATCTAGTAAATAATCATTGATGTATCTTCTGGATATATTTTCTTTCCGGCCCTTTTTCTTTTAAGTCGCCAACTCTCTTTTAACGGTTAGTTGATGTGTGACCTGTTACAAGTTGTGACAGATTTGCACAATGTTTGTGATATTGTTGCCCTGCAACCTATTGCAAATTCCAATTCACGATAGTTTTCGGAGTTGGTCAAAAAGGCGAGCCCTTTGATTACATACGGATGTTCAAGGCTCAACCTAATACTATTAAAAGAAAAAACTATGATTCCCTTTAACAAGCCCCCCTATACCGGTAATGAAGACCAGTATGTGATGGCGGCCATGCGCAGCCATAAACTTTGTGGTGATGGACCGTTTACTCGCGATTGCCAGCAGTGGTTCGAAACCCATCTGAATGTACGCAAAGCTTTTCTAACACCATCGTGCACCCACGCGCTGGAGATGATTGCCATATTGCTGAATATCCAGCCTGGTGATGAAGTCATCATGCCCAGCTACACCTTTGTCAGCACCGCCAATGCTTTTGTATTGCGGGGGGCTAGCATTGTGTTTGTGGATATACGCCCGGATACCATGAACATCGATGAGCGTCTGATTGAGGAGGCTATCACTCCTCGCACTCGCGCTGTTGTTGTGGTGCATTACGCAGGTGTTGCCTGTGAGATGGACAATATTATGGCGCTGGCAAGCAGGCACAACCTTTATGTGATCGAAGATGCAGCTCAAGCCTTAGGGGCGTCTTACAAGGGGCGCGCTTTGGGTAGTATTGGTCACATGGGGGCCTTAAGTTTTCATGAAACGAAAAACCTTACCAGTGGTGGTGAGGGTGGAGCCTTGTTGATCAATGATGAGCGTTTTGTACAACGCGCCGAAGTTATTCGCGAAAAGGGCACCAATCGCAGCCAATTTTTTCGCGGTATGGTCGATAAATACACCTGGGTAGATAAAGGCAGCAGCTATCTTGCCTGTGAGCTGCAGGCTGCATTTCTATGGAGTCAGCTGCATGATCTCCCGTTAATTAACGGGCATCGAATGGATGCCTGGACCTATTATTATCGCGAGTTTTCCAAGCTTAGCCGTCAGGGATTGGTGGATTTGCCGTCGCCACCACAAAATTGCAGTCACAATGCGCATATGTTTTACATCAAGTTGCGTGACCTGACTCAGCGAACGGCCCTTATCCAACACCTGAAAACGGCTTCTATCCAGGCGGCATTCCATTATGTTCCGCTCCATAGTGCTCCCGCTGGAGCCAGGTTTGGCCGATTCCCCCAAGCGGATATCTTCACTACTCGCGAGAGCGAGCGCCTGGTGCGTCTGCCGCTTTGGTTTGGCATCTCGGCTGAGGAAATAGGCCTGGTTGTTCAGGGGGTTTACTCATTTTTCAGTGAGTGTAATGAGCCTTTGGAGGCGATGGTTAACGCCGTGACGCCGTTTTTGTCGCCAGTTATACAAGCCCTGTAAATTCCCTGTGGCCACGCCTACTAATGCTGCACGAAAAGATGAGTCTCCCGGGAGGGGGATTCATCGACGCACATTCCCCCCTTTTGGTTCTGTAATCAGGTGATGTTTTTTTAACCGAAAACCAGTCTAAATCACTGAATTTCAGCAGAAATGGTCGACTAAATCGGCCATTTCGCGTAAGGTAGCGACCCACTTATTTCGCCCTTTTCCAGGATGATACGGCAAGCGAATACAACCATTACGGCGGTCGCCAATACCCTATTACAGAGCCAAGAACTGCTATGAATCTGAATTATCTGGATTTTGAACAGCCCATTGCCGAGCTCGAAGGCAAAATTGAAGAGTTACAGCTCGTTGGCAACTCAAGCGATATCAACATAGCTGATGAAATCGCCAAGCTGCGCCAAAAAAGCAGCAAATTGACTGAAACTATTTATTCCAAGCTGACTGCTTGGGACATCGTGAAAATTGCCCGTCATCCCCAGCGCCCTTATACCTCTGACTATATTCCGCGCATCTTTACCGATTTTGATGAGTTGCACGGCGACCGTCACTTCGGTGACGACAAAGCCATTATCGGCGGCGTAGCCCGTCTGGATGGCAAGCCAGTGATGGTGATTGGTGAAGAGAAAGGCCGCAGCGTGCACGAAAAAGTGATGCGCAACTTTGGCATGCCCAAGCCTGAAGGTTATCGCAAAGCTCTGCGTCTGATGGAAATGGCCGAGCGTTTCAAGATGCCAATCATCACCCTGATTGATACCCCCGGAGCCTATCCGGGTATCGACTCCGAAGAGCGCGGCATCTCTGAATCCATCGCGCAAAACCTGGCGGTTATGTCGCGTCTGCGCACGCCGATTGTATGCACCGTAATTGGTGAAGGTTCCTCCGGTGGCGCCTTGGCTATCGGCGTAGGCGACCAATTGAACATGTTGCAGTACTCAACCTACTTTGTTATTTCTCCGGAAGGTTGCGCCAACATCATTTGGAAAACTGTTGCCAAAGCGCCCGAAGCTGCTCAAGCGATGGGCGTGACGTCCAAAATTTTGGAAGAGCTAGGTATTGTGGACGAGACAATCGCAGAGCCACTGGGCGGTGCTCACCGCGATGTAGATGCCATGGCCAGAAAACTGCAACAGCGCCTGATTGAACAAGTGGACAAGCTCAGCAAAGAGCCACTTGATGCTCTGCTGGAGCGTCGTTACCAACGTCTGATGAGTTACGGTAATCCCTGATCCTCTGGATAGCTTTAAACGAAACGCCGCTGATGAAAATCCGCGGCGTTTTTGTTTTTAGTGGCCATATTTATTTCGCCATAATCGCCCCCCATTTGGGAGGCGCAGGCATGCGCGCAATTTCGTATAGTGTGTTGGGTATTTGCAGATATTTTGCATCGACAGTCCATTCACTGGGAAAGGAGAGGCGATCATGTCTACCGCAACGGTTAAAGCAAAAACGTCCAAATCTACATCTGCTGTGAGTAAGAAAAAAGCGTCCCCTCACAGCGAAAAATATGTTTTGAACTGTACGCCTTCGCGCAATACCGAAAAGGATTGGAACGACGGTCATGCTCTGGCTGCCGGCGTGATCAGGCCACTGACCATTCCTACGTCAAAAGATTTGCGTGCGTCCTGGTGGCCGGTTGGTGATCAGGGCGTCACAGGAAGTTGCGTGGGGTGGGCAACGGCAGATTCGCTGCTGCGCTGGCATTTCGTAAAAACGCATAAAATTGTCGACTCAGAAACCATGTCTACGCGATTCATCTGGATGGCAGCAAAAGAGTCCGATGAATTTTCCTCCTATCCCTCAACTTTCATTGATTCTGACGGCACCAGCTTGAAAGCGGCGCTGGATATAGCGCGCAAATTTGGTTCAGTCACCAGCAACGTGCTGCCGTTTGATACAGGAAAATTATACAAAGGTGATGCGCAAACTTTTTATGCACTTGCCGCTCGTTTGAAAATCGCCAGCTATTTTAATTTGGGAATCAAAGCCCAATCCTGGCGCATTTGGTTGGCAACCCAGGGGCCAATTCTCACTCGTCTTGATGTCGACGAAACCTGGGATAACGCAACGGCGACCAAAGGCAAACTGGCGACCTACAAACCCGACACCACGCGTGGCGGCCACGCTGTCTCTATTGTTGGCTATACGCCCAGCAGCTTTATTGTGCGCAATAGTTGGGGCACCGGCTGGGGCGACAAAGGTTTTGCTTATGCGAGCGATGAGTACTCGCTATCGGCGTTTACTGAGGCTTATGGGATAAGTGTTTAATCCTGCGAAAGCTTATTGAACCTGATCTAAAGTTCAATAAGCTTTCTCGCGCCCCATGCCTTTTCCTGCCAATCAAAACGGTTGATACCAATCCCTCGCTATCAAAACTCTATTACAAAAATATTTAAATTTCCCCTGGAAAAAATAAATTTTGCGCGCCGAAAAATGCCCCCCATTTGGGGGCTGTGGATGTGTGCCAAACGCCCTAGGATTTTGTTGGTTGTACAAAAAAACCGTTAATTTATTTTTCAAGGAGATAATCATGTCAGTATTTGTTTTGAAGGTCGGATCTACGCAAAAAGAATTAGTAACCCAGCTGCAAAACCGTCTGGTGCAAAATGGCTTGTTGGGGGCAAACGATGTTGATGGCGCTTTCGGGCAGATTACCAAAAATGCGGTGATTAAATATCAACAGCAGCATGGACTGACAGCAGATGGTATTGTCGGCAAGCTCACGGCGCAATCGCTCAATGTGGATGTGCCTAACCCCAATGTGAATATCCAGGTTGCTGCCGTCAAGCCAGATCACATATTGACCGCTGCACAGCGCGAGCTTCTGGCAATTCGCCTTGATGCGATTATTCCGACAGGACCTTTTGATTTGGTGGATGGCCCAGTGATTCGTTGGGTAGTGGATAAATTCGAGGCATTTGTTATTAAAAATCTGCCCGTTGAGTGGGTTTCCTATCTTTCTGATATCAATCTGGGGTTAACCAGCATTGATCCCCAGTACAAGAAAAAATTGGTTGACCATTTAAACAAAGATATCAACATCTGGTTTATTTCCGAAGCAACTGAAGAGAAGGTGTTTACCTATCTGGTTGATATTTTGATTTCGGCAATTTCGTTGGGTGGTAACTTTGATACTGCGTTCAAAGACACAACTAACCGCTACCTCGCGGAAATTTAAGTCGCTGGATTATTTAAGGATGCAAAAAAACGCCGGTAGATTACCGGCGTTTTCCTTTTGGTGGTGTAGCTGTTGGCGATTTTGCGCCGCGCTCTGTGGTCGGCCTTGCAGGTTTTGATTGTTGCTGTGCATTGTGTTTCTTCGCACTTTCAAACTTATCCCCAAAGGCTTTTGCTGCAGGTTTTTTAGCCTGTGCCGGTTGGTTGCGCCCATCCGTTGCGCGTGGATTGGTCGCCCGCGAACTTGTGGATTGCGCGCGTGCTTGCGGCGATTGTGCGCGGCTACCGGCGCCGGCGGCCTTCGCTTGTTTTGGATCTGTGGCAGGAATTAGCGCTGAAGGTGCATTGCCAATTAAATGGCCTTTGCGCATTTTCACCAGGGCTTCACGAATCATAGGCCAGCCAGCGGGGTCGTGATAACGCAGCAAGGCTTTTTGCAAGCGACGCTGTTCTAATCCGCGGGGGATAGTAATTTTTCCACTCTTGTAGGTGAGTTTTTTAAGCGGGTTTCTTTCGCTCACATACATAGCTGTCGCGAGTGACATGGGCGAGGGATAGAAAGTTTGTACCTGGTCGACTTCAAAATTGTTTTTCTTTAACCAGAGCGCCATGTTCACCATGTCTTCGTCTTTGGTGCCCGGGTGCGCAGCGATAAAGTAAGGAATCAAATACTGTTTTTTTCCCGCTTCCTTCGAGAATTTATCAAACATTTTTTTGAAGTCGTAATAGCTGCTCATCTTCGGCTTCATCATTTGCGCGAGCGGACCTTCTTCGGTGTGCTCTGGCGCAATTTTCAGATAGCCTCCAACATGGTGCGTGACCAACTCTTTTACGTATTCCGGATCTTGCACGGCGAGGTCGTAGCGTAAACCTGACGCAATCGAAATGCGATTTACACCTTTAAGCTTGCGCGCGGCGCGATAGAGCGCTGTGGTGTGTTTGTGATCCGTAATCAAATTTTTGCAGATGGTTGGATAGACGCAAGATAAGCGACGGCATTTGCTCAGGGTCGGCATGTCTTTACAAGTGAGGCGATACATATTCGCCGTGGGGCCACCCAAATCAGAAATATGGCCGGTAAAGCCGGGCACTTTTTCGCGGATATCTTCGATCTCTTTCAAGATCGATTCCTGCGAGCGGCTCTGGATGATGCGGCCTTCATGCTCGGTGATCGAGCAGAAAGTACAGCCGCCAAAACAACCGCGCATGATATTCACCGAGGTTTTAATCATGTCGTAGGCGGGAATTTTCGCCTTGCCATAACTTGGGTGCGGTACGCGCTGGTAGGGCAAATCAAACACGCCATCCAGCTCGTCGGTGGCGAGTGGAATGGGTGGCGGATTGATCCAGACCTCGCGGTTGCCGTGTTTTTGGATCAGTGGGCGCGCGTTGTAGGGGTTTGCTTCCTGATGCAATACGCGCGAGGCGTGCGCATACAAAATCGGATCATTGCGCACTTTGTCGAATGCAGGAAGACGAACGTAAACCTTGTCATCGTTTGCCAAATCGCTGCGGTTTTGCAACGGCATGGGAATGATACGAATGGCTTGTTCGGCATCTGGTTCTAGCGCTTTTGCAGATGTGTCGCCCTGTGCCGGGCAGCCAATGGTTTGCACTTCGTTGGGATTTAATGCCGCAATTTGCGCGGCCATTTTTTCCGGCTCTAATTGACGCAACCCAACTTGTGAATTGCTTGGGTCAACTTGCGCTGCATCGACGACGGATTTGGTGTCGTGTTGATACTCATAGGGATTGGGCAGTTTGTCGATATGTCCGGGCCAATCGATACGCGTGGAATCAATTTCCGTCCAACCGGCGGGCGGCGTTTTGCGAATAACGGCGGTGCCGCGCAGATCGGTTAATTCCTCAATCTTTTTACCCTGCGCCAGCGCATGGGCGATATCGGCGATAGCGCGTTCGGCGTTGCCATACAACAAAATATCGGCGGTGGCGTCGATCAGAACGGAGCGGCGCACCTCGTTGCTCCAGTAATCGTACTGGGCGATACGGCGCAGGCTGGCTTCGATACCACCGAGCACAATGGGTACATCTTTATAGGCTTCTTTGCAGCGCTGGCTGTAAACCGTCACGGCGCGGTCGGGGCGTTGGCCGCCTTGGCCGCCGGGGGTATAGGCATCATCGTGACGCAGACGCAGGTCGGCGGTGTAGCGGTTGATCATGGAGTCCATGTTGCCCGCGCTTATGCCGAAGAAGAGATTGGGTTTGCCCAAGGCCTTAAACGGCTCGGCGCTCTTCCAATCCGGTTGCGCGATGATGCCCACGCGAAAGCCCTGGGACTCCAGGTAGCGGCCAATCACCGCCATGCCGAAACTGGGGTGATCCACATAGGCATCGCCACACACGATGATGATGTCGCAGCTGTCCCAGCCGAGTTTGTCCATTTCCGCACGGCTCATGGGCAGGAATGGGGCTGGCCCATAGCATTCGGCCCAGTAGCGGGGATGTTCAAACAGATTGACGGTTTCGGTTTTCATAGGCGGGTACTGCAAAGTCGCGGAACGGTAATGGCTGAGGCCGGGACGCTATTGTCCCAGAAAGATGGCAATGATTATAGAGTAGTTTTGCTCGTGCCTTACCGGTACTACTCTGGCGAGCGTTAGACAGAGCCAAAAGCTGCCCTGACTATTTAGAGCGCTGCCTGAAAACGGATTTCGCTGTCGTTTTTGCTGGCCAATGGCAGCTGAAACCAAAAACTGGTGCCTACGCCTAATTCGGTATCAAACCCCATGCGCCCGCCCATTTTTTCCACCAGGGTTTTGCTGATTTTCAGCCCCAACCCAGTGCCGCCCTGCTGGCGGGTGTCAGAGCTGTCTGCCTGGGCAAAGGCGCTGAATACGCGAGGGCGAAACTCATGGGGAATACCGGGTCCATAGTCGTGTACCGAGACTTTGGTATGGCCGTTTTCATTGACTATGTCTATTTCTACCGGGCGATCTTTGGGGGAGTATTTGGCGGCATTGGAGAGCAGGTTGGAGAGAACCTGCATCAGGCGATCAGCATCACCCTGGATAATAGCCTCCCTGGGATGCTGGCAAAGCTCGAATTTAACATCGTAGGTTTGGGCGTAGGCGGCGTTGGCTTCGATCGCCAATTCGGCAAGCTGAACCAGGTTGAGTTGGTCGCTTTTGAGGCTCATCTTGCCCGCCATCAGTTTTTCCATATCGAGAATATCGTTCACTAAGGCTACCAGCCGCTGGCTGTTTTTGTGGGCGATGTTCACTAGCTTCTGCTGGGTTTCTGCCAGCGGGCCGCCGTGGCCAGCTTCAAGCAAACCCAGTGAACCGCGGATGGACGTCAGTGGTGTGCGCAACTCATGGCTGACCACAGAAATAAATTCCGATTGCAATTGGGCTATGCGGCGTCGCTCAGTGATGTCTGTGAGTGTGCCCGTAAATATCAGGCTGTGGGTCTGGGGATCTATTTCACTTTGCAGGGTCACTTCAAACCAGCAGTAACCGCCGCGGTTGTCGTAAAAGCGTTTTTCGCTGCGGTGACTGTGAACTTTTTCTATGGCCAGCTGTTGGAAAACCGCAAAGGTTTTGTCGATATCGTCGTGATAGACATAGTCGAGAAAATTGCGGCCAATGGAATCCTGGGTTTCAAATCCGGTGATTTCTGTCCAGGCGGAATTAAGGAAAACCCAGCGGCCCAATTCATCTAACTGGAAAATTACCTCGCGCACGTTTTCCACCAGTGAGCGGTATTGTTGTTCACTCGCCGCTACCTTGGCCGCCATACGCTTGCTGTTGGTGATGTCGGTGAGAATGCCAATGTATTGATAGGGTTTTCCATCCTCGCCGAGGAAGGGAACTATGGTGGAATCCACCCAATATAAATTGTGGTTTTTATCGCGGTTGCAGATTTCGCCGCGCCAGACATTACCGCTTGCAATGGTGCGCCACAAATTATCGTAGAAAAATGGATTGTGGTGGTGAGAGCTAACAATGCGGTGATTTTTGCCGAGCAACTCGTCCCGTGTGTAGCCGCTGATTTGGCAGAAGCGATCATTGACGTAGCGAATATTGCCCTGGGTATCGGTGATACTGACAATAGCGTGCTGATCCATGGCAAAACGCTGGTTGGCCAGTTCAAGCCGATGCTGCTCCTGTTGCTCCACAAGAATGGGTAAAAGCGCCGAGAGTCCTTCGAGGTCGTCTGCGCCGGAAGTACCGCAGATAGCCTGGTTATTTTCAAGCAGGGTGTTGACGGCTTCGCGCACGGATTGCAGCACGCGGTTGCGGCTGGCGATGTCGCGGCGCATTTGGTCGTTGATGCTCGACAGCTCGGAGGAGCTTTGTTCCAGGCTGCGTGAGCGCAGTGCCAGGTCGCGATCATTTTGTTCGTAAGTGCTGTTTACCCGCGCAAAAATAGCGACCAAACCATTGGTAAACGCGGCGAGCTCGGGTGTGCGTGCCGTATCGTGCAGTTCTTGTAAGCGCTGTGCGAGCTGCTCGGAATTTTCTATTCCGCACAGGCGGCGCAGTTGACGTGCAAGTGATGGATGCATCCTTTATCAGTACTCGCTGGCGTTTGATGATTAAGGGGTTTCACTGATCCAGGTGATTGTCATGGTCTGGTTGTGGAGGCGGCAATCACCCTGGAAACGGTTATTGGCGATCTCGCCATTGGAGTAGTAGCCGGCGATGGTGACTTGTTGTCCCAATACCTCTATCACGGCCTCTACTTCTTCATCGATGCGGTCGCCCATCACCAGCTTGCGGCCGATACAGCTGACCAGTATGGCCAAGCTGTTGGCGGGCTGCTGGTTGTGGCTTTGACGGGCGGTTTTTGCGGCTGTCTCGGCGCCGCTGATTAATTTGTCGGTGCTGGAATGCATCAGCTTCAAATAGCCATCCGGGTCTATATCACCGGCCAGTGTGAGGGAACCCTGGGCTTCGTCCACGGCGAGAATGGTGCGAAATATACCGCGTTTTTCATGGCCACGGTCGAGCATCTCAAAGGGAAACAAGAGGCCTGAACCTGGCAGATCCCGGGCGTAGTCACCCAGATAGCGCTTGTAGACTTCGAGCGCACTTTTGCCATCCAGCTCATAGAGCACGTTGCCGTCACAGCGGGTAACTTTGCGCGCCGGGCCAAAGGCCTCCCAACCGGCGAAGGTGCCATAGCTGAGTTTGATACGGTCGCCATAAAAACCTATAGCGACCTGGTGGTTATCGGTGCTGCCCGCGGGGCCGAGGGTCCAGGTTTGCTTGAATGCTCCGCCGTCAGCCGCTAGTCCGCCGGAGATATTAACGCCGGGCGAGAGCGAACTTTGCAATCCGGAGACCAGTGCGCTGCCATTGATTGCCACGCCGGTACCTAGCAGCAATACACCGCTCAATTCCTCTTGCCGTAAAGCCTGGCTAAGGCGCGCGCCAGCGGCGAAAGAATCTGCCATGGAGGCCAGTGGCGTAGTGACAGCCGCCAGTGGGGTATCCTCAAATTGGACCGCCGTAATAATGCAATGATTGTCGTAAACACGGTCGCCGGCGATTTCGCCTGCGGTTGAGCAGCCGGCAATGATGGCATCGGGTAGGGCTTCGCGCAGTTGTGCGGCGAGCAGACCGTCGGTAAAAAAATTGACGGCGCCAAACACCAGGACTAGCTGGGGATTAATGGCAATCACTTGCGGCAACCGTAAAAGCAATTCATCCGCTCGCGCCAGCTGAATTTGTACCGTTCTCATGGGGCTCCTTGACGGGACGAAGTGTTGACGGGATTCGGCGGCCGGATGCCGGGCGCACATTTTTAAGCCTAGCCGAGGATAGTCAGGCGGCAAGCGGTTATCTGCCTAAAAGGTAGGGTTATAGCCGTACCTTGGGTAATTTTTCACAATGGGAGGGGGATTAAGTTACAGCGAGAGGGGCTGGTGCGGGATAAAGTAGCCTCACTTGCCCAATGGAGCGGCGAGTCAGGCCAGGAAGGAATTAGGCTTGGGTTTTCACTAACCGATCTGCTGGCATGATGCATATCAGCCTCAAAGGATCTGCAACCCGTAACGTTAAAGGAGTATTTGTCATGTTTAAAACATCTACCAAAAACCTGGTAAAAGGCATTTGCCTTGCTTCTGTGTGTCTTTCTTCTCTTCCATTCACTTCTGTCGCCCATGCAGCAGATCGCGAAATCGGCGGTTATGTCGATAAAGCGGAAAGCCGTTTTGTGCGCAACGTATGGAACTTCATCAAAAACTTCCAGGGCTGGAAAACTGTCGGCGCTAACCGCTGGCAAGAGGTTCAGTACTACTATTCCGAACCTTATATGTTCGACAGTCTGCATCAAAGCTATGTCGACAAAATGGATCTGGCTTATGTTGCTGGCCACGGCAACCAGTACTACATCCAAACCAATGCGTCACTCAGCCAGGGTGTGGATCTGCGCTATGTTCCCGCTTACGGCGACTTGGCGAATGGCGGTGATCTTGAGTTTATGATTATCGAATCCTGCTATACCGTTTCTACTGCACCCGAACATGCGAACTGGTGGACAGCTTACTCGCCCATGTTCCAGGGTTTGCATCAACTGGTGGGTTTCCACACCTTGAGCAACTCCGACAACGGTATCCCCAACAATTACGCCAACAAGTTGAAAGCCAACGGTGGTATTTGGCAATCCTGGTTTGCCGCGGTCAATGAAGAGCGCTACTGGATTTTCAACCCTACCAATTCTGATGGCTCTCCCTATCCAGGCCTGGCTAGTGCTGTGATGTACGGCTCTACCCAAAATGATCGTCTCGGCTCCTACGCGGCTGATCCCGCTGGCGGCACTGCAGGCATGACCACCTGGTGGCAATATTAATTTCCCAATTTCTATTTAATTTTCATTTCAAGGAGAAAGAAAATGAACATTCAAAAATTTATCCCTGTTGTACTGATATTAGCGATGGGCGTTGCCATTCACGCTGAAGCGGCTGTGAGCACCAAAGGTCTGGTGGTGTACAGCTTCCAAAAAACCGAACCTGCCACGTTGGATAATTCACTCTCTTACGAGAAGCAATTCCTGGGCACCAGTGATCGTGTTGCGGCGTCTGAAGATGGCATAGTGCGCTATGTATCAGCGCGTGATGTAAACACCACTCTCGAGCACAATTTGGCAACGGGCGATATCAGCTTCAACCGCAATTTCAGCCGCTACCTCGGCACTTTTGCGCCCAAATTGCCAGCGAGTGATGAAGCGCAAAAATATGCGGAGAGCTTTTTGGCTGCGAACAAATTGTTGCCCGCTAATCGCGAAGAGTTGAAGGTTGCCCACGTTGGCGGTTTGCGTGCGAGTACTGTATCGAGTGATGGCAAAGCGGGTCCAACTATCGACAAACTGGTGACGCTGACTTACTCACGTCAATTGAATGGTGCACCTGTGATCGGTGCCGGTTCAAAAATTATCGTAAATGTTGGCGATAGTGGTGAAGTGATCAGTGTGAACCGTCGCTGGAGAGAGCTGGACAAGCCAGTTGCGCTGAGCGATACCGAGGTGCTGACTGAAGCTGAAGCCAACGATTTGATCAAGCGTCAAATCATCACTGAGTTTGGTGAGCGTGCGACCTTCGAAGTATTGCAAACCCAGATTGCTTACTTCGATAACAACGGCAGCTACGTTCAACCTGTGTTTGCGTTCCAGACCAAAATCCAGCCAGCTGACCAAAAGTTGCCTGCGATTGAATATGTGGGCGTGATCCCTGCCATGCGCAAGCCTGTTGAAGCCTTGAACCTGGTAGCGAATGATCCAGCCTCATTCAGAACGCTGAAAGCAGGTGATTCCGGTGCGCCAGGTGAGCAAAAAGGCGGTGAATAATTCACTAGGGCCACGTTAGCTTAAATAAAAAATGGGGCTTAACTGCCCCATTTTTTATTGTAATAAGCAGCCGTCATCCCCGCAGGGGATCCAGTGATTTTCAGGTTCGAAGGCGCTGGATTCCCTGCGGGAATGACGATTCCCCGACGTAAAAAAACTGAAGCTCTAGCTTGGGAGCGAGAGATGTCATGATAAAAAAGCCCGCACAAGGCGGGCTAACACGCTGAGAAGTTAAGCAACTTCAAAAAAACTTTTATAAATAATTATTTCGCAAAGCGACGGCGCAGAACCAAGCCCAAAAGACCGGCAGCGCTTAACAGCAATGGAGCCGGTTCAGGTACAGAGGCCGCTGGTTTAATGTCTTGCGCTACATAATTTTTCAGATCCTGATCAGTGAAACCAAACAGATAGAAATTGTTGGTGTTACTGAAACCCTGTGGGTGTTTGCTATCGGTAATGATCGACAGGAAGTCATTGTCGTTAGTGATCCAGAGTGTATGCAGAACCTGGTTGTTGTACACAATGTCTTCACCGAAGGTCATGCCTTCAAGCTTCGCAGGAATATTTTGCGCCGCTATGCCTGCGCTAACCAGCACATCTTTTACGTCCAGCGTCAGGGTTTTGCTGACGGTTTTAGATGAAAGGTTGCCTGACAAACCTGTCACATCCTGTGCACCGGTCAAATCAATTCTGAAAAGTTGTTTTGCAGCGGCGTTGCTGTTATCGCCCAAACCTTTGCCGTCGCGTTCGTCAATCAAGAATTCGTGATCGTTGATCGCGGTAATTTCGCTGACACCTGAGCCTGTGGTGAGTTGGTAGGCGTATTCGTGCGTGGCGCCAGTGGCAACATCGATAGTCACAATGCGCACGACTTTGTTAGTGTCTTGCAGCAGCGACGCTTGCATGATGCCTACCAGGGTTTTGCCATCGGGAGTAATCGCCAAGCCTTCCATACCTTTGTTGGTGGTACGGCCGCTGGTGTTACCGCCGATTTCGGCTGCTTCCGTAGACTGCACATTGCTGATGGCTAACTCGTTGGGTAATGTGAAGGTTTTGATACGTTCGCCAGTGGCGCGGTCAAATTGATAAACATAAGGACCGTATTCGTCAGAAATAAATACGCTTTTGCCATCGTTGGAAACACGAATGCCTTCTGGATCAAGGCGGGCATTGTTTGGATTGGTTGAGAGGCCAGCAGCGAAATTGTCCGAGCGGCCAGAGAAATAAAAATGGCTGGCATCATTCTGCGAAGGCGCACCATTGGCGGCGTAGTTGAGCGCGGTGTTGCTGTGGAGCAGAGTGGTGTCAGTTAACGTAGGCGTGATAGAAAATGGCAGGCCGCTGTTGCTGGCCGTCACATCCAACGTAATTGTGTGGAAGCGCGAAATATAACTGGTGGTGTTATCCACTGCAGCGCCGCCAGCATAGGGCTGGGCGTTGGGACCGCGATCGGGCAGGGCAATAAACGTGTTGCCCCCGGCATAGGCGAAGGCTGAGCCCAAGCCACCAAATACATTGGCGTTAACGCCACTTTCCAATTGGCCGTTAAGGCCAGAAAGGTCGGCATTGCCACTGAGGCTGCCGATACCTAACAAAACGGGTGCTGCTTGTGTCTGGGCAGCAGACAGGGCTACAGCCATTGCTGCCACTACTTTATTCATATTCTTCACGGCGGTGACTCCTTGAGTTTGACAATATAGGTTTTGTCACCTTAAGCCACAAATGTTACGGCTTTATTGCGGAATGGATTATTTGTCAGACGCGGCATAAAGAAAAATAAAGCACCGACACTCGATGCCCTGTTCACCTCCGCGCGCAATTTTCCAATTTGAGATTGGTTTCATAAAAAACGTTGTGCATACGTATGCGCATTTTTGAATACGTATGCACCTGCTTGCCCGATTTTCAGGGGCGCAACTAGTATCGCTGCACCCGATGGAGCCTTTAAGGGATTCATTTAAAAGAGCAGGGATAACTAAAATGAAAAATTTCTTAGCGGGCTTTATTAGCTGTGCACTCATATCCATTCTGATCTATAGCCTGATGCCCGAACGTCAGGATGCCTACCAAAATCACCCTGTTCCTACAGCACCGGTTGCAGCAGCACCTGCGGAATTTCTGTTAAAAAAGCTGCAGTTGTTAGAGCGAGAAAATATTGATTTAAAACAGCGGCTGGAAAGTTATTCCCCCCAAAATATTGCATCACCTTCAACTATATCTGAACAAGCTCCTGCCGAAGCTGATGTGCTGGCCAAGGTATATGCAAAGCATGCGGAAGAATTTCAGCGGGCGACAGACTTCTCTCTCTATACCAATCGTCTGGAGGCAAGAGGCCAGACGATGCTCAATGACCTCGCCGAAAAATTTACCGCCGAGCCAGTTGATGATACCTGGGCGCCAACATACCAACAAAAAATCTCTCGCATTTTTACTGACGTAGATAGCCTGCAGAAAATGTCGCCCAGTGCGATTGAATGCCGCACCAATAAATGCCGGATAACCATTCCTGCTACCGACAGTGACGAGGCCAATCAAATGACGGCTGCGTTCGCGAATGCCATTTATAACAATCAATTCGATATCGCCCAAAGCGACGTTATAGCAACGCCGGATTTTTCAAAGGGCGTGCTCACCTTATATATCGCCAAAAACAATAACCATAAAGCCTATGAATAGTACCTATAGGGAACGCCAATTTTCAGGGATGACGAATAATTATCTGATAGCGGTTAGTCGCTAAAAGGAAGTTGTTGAGGTTCGCAGATTGGCATGTGCCGGATGTGAATACAGGGATGTTGAGTTAGCAAATTGATAATTAACGAAAACAAGGAATATGAAATGAAATTCAAATTATTTGCATCACTGGGTTTGTTAGCTTTTGCATCTGTGTCTGCCCAGGCTGACACCAACGTTGCCACCTTCGGCACACCACCTTCAGCCTATGCCGGTTGCTACTGGACGCTGACCTCGTCGTCTGGCGGCGGTGGCGCGCCGCAGTGGTACACCCTTACTTGCCCGGGTGATTCCAACGTGGTGGGCTTGATGACGACGGGTGGCGGTTCCAGTGCTACTTGTACCATTACCAGCGCCGTCAAAGCCGGCTATGTTGCTGTGGGTTCTGGTTGCAGTACGCAAATCAATAAAGTGGTAACTACTCCACAGCAGTGCACTAACGCGAACAAAGGCAAGGTCTATTATTCCGGCCCAAGTTACATAGCGCAAAGCATTCTGCAGGGCACTGCAGCGCAAAGTTTCTGCGGTGATTGCAAAGTGGATGTGTCTGGTTCGAGTGCTTACGGTTCTACCCAAACTATCAGTTGCTCAATCTACAAAAACTGATTGTTGATGTAATAAAAAAGGACCAGCTTGCTGGTCCTTTTTGCGGAATGGAGATGTCTCGAATCAAGCATTCGCCAGGAGTCGATCATATTTGCGGCTAAGCATGTCGTAAAACTGCTCGCGTACTTGATTGACGCCCATCTTCAAGGTCGTGATTTGCTCATGGGTAATATCTTTGCGACATACATAAACCTGCTTGCGAAACACAGCAATTTTGGCGCCGTATAAACGCAGGCTGCGCTCCAGGTTTTTCTCTCCCAGCATCAGCAATTTGGCTTCGGCATCGGCGAGCTTGCGAAACTCATTGACCAACTCCGTATTCACCACGTCCAATTCTTGACGGCGAGCCGTCGGCCAGCGGTCGCCAAACTGGATGGATTCCACCACCAGTGACGAATATTTGGCGAATATATGGGTAACTGTGCCCACCTGTGCTGACACGTCCTCCAATATCTGCAAGCGTCGGTTTTCCCGCGGTGCGGCGTTCATATTGGCGCTGCGCCAGAGGATAAACCAGGCAATCAGGGCTGCAATCAACGCGCCCAGCCCGATTTTCAGGGATGTGTCAGTTAATTGAACCAGGGTTTGCATATCCATAATGAGCGGCCTCTCTGTCAGAAAAACGTCGGTAAGGTTGTGATGAAAGAGGAATTGCAACAACCAGGCCAGCCCGCCGCTATTTTGCGCTTAGTGTTTATGGGGTTCGATATTGGGCAACAAGACCGTGAATATCCCCAACAGCGGCAAGTAAGCGCAGCATTCAAAGACAAACACGATCCCCTTGGCATCTGCCAGGCTACCCAGCGCCGCTGCAGCTATACCGCTAAAGCCAAACATCAACCCGAAGAAAACGCCGGCAATCAGGCCTACCTTACCCGGCACCAGTTCCTGTGCGAACACGATAATTGCCGAGAAAGCCGAGGCGAGTATCAATCCGATAATCACCGTAATCACACCTGTCCAACATAAATTGCAGTAGGGCAGCAACAAGGTAAAAGGCGCAACACCGAGGATGGATACCCAAATCACCAGTTTGCGCCCAACGCGGTCGCCAATGGGGCCTCCCGCAAACGTGCCCACTGCAACGGCCGCTAAAAACAGAAACAAAAACAGCTGGGCGTTGGCGACGGGTTGCGCAAAATGCTCGATGAGATAGAAGGTGTAGTAGTTGGTCAGGCTCGCCATATAAACGTATTTGGAAAAGACCAGCACGGCTAACACCGTCAACGCACCTATTACTTTTTGACGAGGTAATGGGGCTGTGTGCGAGCGTTTGGTACTGGCTTTGATGGCGGCATGGGTGCGGATGGTCCAACGGCTTACTTGCGTCAGTACTATTACGCCAAGAATAGCAAAGAGGGTAAACCAGCCAATGCTGGCCTGGCCGCGCGGAATAATAATCGCCGCCGCCAGCAAAGGCCCGAGCGCTGAACCACTGTTACCACCCACCTGGAAAAACGCCTGCGCAAAGCCAAAACGCCCGCCCGATGCCATGCGTGCAACACGCGAGGCTTCCGGATGAAAGGCTGACGAACCTAGCCCCACAAAAGCCGACGCCAGTAACAACAGGGGAAAGCTATTCACCAGCGCCAACATCACCAATCCAAAAAACGTAAACACCATACCCGTCGGCAATAGCCAGGGTTTAGGGTATTTGTCGGTGTAAAAACCAATCCCCGGTTGGAGCACCGAGGCCGTCAGCTGGAATATCAACGTAATTAAGCCCACCTGAGCAAAACTCAAGCCGTAGTTGGCTTTCAGCATGGGATAGATTGAAGGCAAGATCGCCTGGATAAGATCGTTCAGCAGATGCACAAAGCTGACGGCACCGACAATTGGCATCACTAATTTGCTGGCATCAAATTCTGTGGCGTGACCGGGAATATCCGTAGGAATAGCGGCGGGGATGGATTCCATCTTGCTCATTGAGGTGCACCTTGCGTGTGAAGACGGCGTCCAGTATAAAAATGTTGAAAAAAGCAGATATGACATAAACTATCGAATAAGTGACAAGCAAAAAGATATTTATATGCCGATTACCGATTTTCGCAGCCCGGAAGAATTACAAGATGTTCCGCGCCCCATCGTTGCCTGGGCCGGTCGTTACACCAATGGTGAGGAGATAGCCTCCCACACCCATCCTCGGGCGCAACTGCTCTACGCGGTGGAGGGCGTAATGCGCATAGTCACGCCGGGCAATGTCTGGACTATTCCTTCCCAGCGCGCGCTCTGGGTGCCGGCCGATACCGAACACCATTCTTTTATGATGAGTGAAGTGGAGATGCGCACTTTGTTTGTCAGCACAGAAGTGCCAGTGAATTTGGGGCAGGAGTGTCGCGCTATTTCTGTATCCAATCTGTTGCGCGAGCTGATTTTAGGTTTGCTGGAGGAGCCTGCGGAATATCCCGTTCCCGGACGAGGTGAACATTTAACGGCATTGATCTTGATGGAAATCGACCGCGCCGCCTCCCACGCCGGGCAAATTCCCTGGCCGCAGGATCGCCGCTTGCAGACAGTGTGTCACCAGATTATGGGTGCGCCGGGTGTGGATCGAACGATAGAGGAATTGGCGGATCTGGCGGGCGCTAGCGCACGTACGCTGATCAGGTTATTTCCCAAGGAAACCGGCCTGAAATATCGCCAATGGGTGCAGCAGGTGCAGATTGCCGACGCGCTCTGTCGGCTGGGGCGCGGCGAGAGCATTGCCCGCATCGCCAGCGCCTTGGGCTACGCCAGCCCCAGTGCGTTTACGGCCATGTTTAAGCGTGTGTTTGGTGTCGCACCTAACCGTTATCTGCCAGCTAGTCGTATTGGCCAAGCCAAATTAAACCTGGTCGAAATATAATCCAAATTTTGAGCGATCAATTTTTGCTTGCTCAATTTTTACGTGTTTAAAATCAGTCGAAGAGCAGATAGCAAGTATCTTTTCTTTTAGTTCGGGACTGTGCCTGCATCCTAGAACTATTTTTGTGACAGCCTCTTTGGGGTAATCGAACAAGCAGATATCGTACGGAGTTGACGTTATCTTTGCGGCGCAATTTTTAAGTGGGCGAGTCATTCTCCATTCCTCTTCATATTTCCAATCAACGCTCTTTGTTAGGATGAAATCTAAATCCTTTAAATCCAAAAGAGATGTTTTGGGGACATCTTCCGAGTATTTTACCTTGTTAATGAAATGATAATTTTTTTTGTTTGAATTTTGATTGAAAAAGGGATTTGTTATGTCAAATTCAATTAGAAATCCTTCATGATTGCAGGCGTAGTGAGCCCACATTAATAGATTGTCTTTGCGTTCTGTAAGGCAGAGAACACCAACTGCTTTATCTGCAGTTTTTTGGAAAAGGGTTTCATTTAGTTGTTGAGGAAGGCGTGCGGAGAAACCTTTGATCTGAGATACTATCTCGGGTTTCTTGTCCTCTGTTAGAAGTTGAAATTTTTGAAAACTCATTATCTTTTTTGTATGTTTTGGTAGGGATTTATACTGATCCCAAAGCATTGATTTTAAATTGACCTCCATTAGTTCAAGTAAATCATGCGAGAGCAATGTTTCATCGACATAAGCTTGCATTTCATACGGATCGTTGAAGCTTCCTGGTTGACTGAATCTTATGTTTCCGTTCAAAAGCACATCTATACGATCAGGATGGAAGTACTTATAGAGTTTCATTTTTGTTATTACTTAATTTATCAAAATGAGTTTTTAAGTGGCTGCAACAGGCTTTCCAACCCGTTGAGTTTGATTTCATAAAGTAACTGTAATTGCTGGCCGAGTTTGCCTTTGGGAAACCCCTCTTGGTGAAACCACACCAGATAAGGCTCGGGCAAATCCACCAGGACTCGACCCTGGTATTTGCCAAAGGGCATTTTGGTATTGGCGAGCTCAAGCAGGATCTGTGGGTCGGGAATGGCGTCCATGTTTAGCCGCCTGCGAGTTTAACGGTGTAACCGCGTTTTTCCAGCTCGGCTTTGAGCTTGTCGCGCTGGTCGCCCTGAATTTCAATCACCCCGTCTTTTACCGAGCCCCCCACGCCACAGGTTTGCTTGAGCGCCTTGGCGATATTTTTCAATTCAGCTTCATCAACGGGAATGCCAGTAACAGTAGTTACACCCTTGCCGTTGCGGCCGGCGGTTTCGCGGCGGATGCGCACTATGCCATCACCGGCGGGAATAGCTTTGGTGGGCTTCTCTTCTTTAACGCGACCGGTTTCGGTGGAGTAAACCAGGCGGGAATTTTTGTCGTTGCTCATGTTAGCGCTCGTGAGAGATCTATAAATCAGGCGGCGATTTTAGGTGAGGAAAGTAGCAAAGGGCAATCCGATGGCCTTAGCTGCTAGAATGCGCGCCATTCAAAACCAGATGAGATGTGCAATGAGTATTCAGGTTCAGGGCAACTGGGCGCCGCAGTGGCAACCAGTCGTAGATGCCTTTGCGGCTAACTTTGGCGCGGGCGACCAGAGCGGTTTGGGAGAACAGGGCGCTGGCGTGGCCTTGTATCACAAGGGTGAACTGGTTTTGCACGCTTGGGCGGGCGACCGCAACAATCGTCTTGCCGGTATCAGTAACGAGCCCTGGCAGTCGGATACTTTGGTGAATGTCTTCTCGTCGGGCAAAGGCCTGGTCGCCACCTGCGTGCTGCAATTGGTTGCCCAAGGCTCGTTGGAATTGGATGCTCCCATCGCTCATTATTGGCCGGAGTTCGCCTGGGACGGTAAAGAGGACATTACTGTTCGCCAGATACTCTGCCACCGCAGTGGGCTCTCCGCTTTTAACCAGCGTATCGCCGACGACCAGATTTTTGATTGGGCAGCCATGACAGCAGCCGCTGCCAGCGAAACGCCCTGGTGGACACCGGGCGAAGGGCAGGGTTATTCACCGTTTATGTACGGTTGGATTCTGGGCGAACTGGTACGTCGCGTTAGTGGTTGCGCCAGCTTCAACGATTATTTTCAAGCGCATATCGCCCAGCCTTTGGGCTTGAGTTGCCATTTCGGTGTACCTGACCAATTGCTAGCGAACATCGCCGATACTGGTCCACTCAAACGTCCGTCTGGCCTGGCTAACTTTAGCGCCGGTGCCGACAGCGTTGCGCTGGGTAAATTGATGAAGGCGGATCCGCGCGGCGTCACCAATCGAGCTTTTTCCAATCCCATTACCTTGATGACGGCGACTAACAGCCAGGCCTGGCGTCAGGCGCAGATTCCTGCGGCGAATGCCCACACTAATGCCGTCGCATTGGCGGGTATCTATGGCGACCTGGCCAGCGGTGCGAGCACACTATTACCGCAAGATATTTTGCCACTCTGCTGGCAAGAGCAAACATTCAGTCACGATCAGGTATTAGGCTTGCCGTTAAAGTTCAGTCACGGGTTTATGTTATCGCAGCCAGACCGCGCCGATTGCCGCTACGGTCGCGGCCTGCGCGCCTTCGGTCATCCCGGTGCCGGCGGGTGCCTGGGCTTTGGCGACGCGGACTACCAACTTGGCTTTGGCTATGTCACCTCGCGTATGGGGCAGGGCCTGTTAATTGATGAGCGCGCGGTCAAATTGATCGACGCCGCCTACAGCATCTTGGGAGCTTGATATGCATGATCTACACGACGACCTGATTGAGTTGCAAACCCGTCTGGCGTTTCAGGAAGACACCATTAACCAGCTGAACCAGGTCATCACCCAACAGGATGCTGCCATTCTGCAGTTGCAGCAGCAGATGCGCCTGCTGGCGCGTCGTATTGATGAGCTGGCGTTGGAGCAGCAAGCCAGCGGCGGCGAAGCTCCTGACGAACGCCCTCCGCATTATTGAGTTTTATCAGCGGCATTTATTGAGTTTGAAACCGGTTCAACCCGGTTGAAATGCCGGCCGGAATATTGAGTAAAACTCCGGCCGTTTCAAAAATCTTGGCTACACTGACGACAATACTGTCTTTGAGTTGAGCCATTTTTCCCGTTATGTGTCATCAAAATCCTCATTTTGCCTATTGTGAAGACTTGGAGCCTTCGCAATTGGGGCTGGCGCTGCTCGGTTCCGACGCGGCGGCGTGGCGTTTAAATATGGATAGCGGTGAGTTTCTCTTTTCAAAAGAAATTGCCCACATACTGGGCGAACTTTTGGATGTGACTGCGGGGTGGGCTAATTCAGCTGCCGAATCCCCGCTCACCTATCTCGCTCGTGTGCTCGAGGGACTGAGTGCTGCGGACAAATATATTTTTCAACAGGCCTTTACCAGTGACGACTCGGATCTCGATCCGCGCGTGCGTACTTGCGAGCTAAAATTTGGCGCGGGTGACAAGCAGCATCGCCTGCGTTTTATTGGTCGGCTGCAAAAGAATGGCAATGGGCAGCGTCAATTTGAGGGGGTGGTAATTCCCCATCACCACTGGTTGGCCAATGCCGGCGCAGAGGCGGGCACCACGCTACTTTATACGCTTTTTTCCGAAAGCCCCATTCCCAGTTTAATGACAGATGCGCGTGGCGTGCTCCTCCAAACCAACGCAGCGTTTGAACATTTATTCGAAATCAATTCACGCCAGATAAGCGCTGCCTTTGGCCGGTACAATTTGCGCCGCGATAAAAATCTTTTTGACTTTCCCGATATTGTGCAGATCCTCGCTGAAGTGTATGAGCAGGGGAAAACACACAGTTGTGATGTCAGTTATCCACTGCAGCAATTGCACAAGCGCTCTGGCTTAACGGAGGAAACTATTCACCTGCGTGCCAGCCTGCTGCCGATTAAAAATCGCGATGGCCAAGTGGAGCGGGTGCTGATTCATTTGCAGGATATGTCGCGTGAGCGCAAAGCCATGCAAGCCATGCTTAAACAGCAGCGCGAATTGCAAGAAAGTGAAGCAAGTTACAAAGCGTTTATCGCCAATAGCAGCGAAGCCATCTGGTGCTACGACATGGTGCCGCCCATTTCGTTGGCGGAGCCACTCGAAGAGCAGGCAAAACAAATGGCCGAGCGGGCGCGTTTGTCTAACGGCAATAAAATGCTGGTGTCCATGCTCAGGGTTGAGTCGCTCAAGGATATTCTCGGTTCAGGTTTAAGTGATAGCGGCTCTACGCGTTACATATTTGATTTGCATTTTTTTGTGCAAAATAAATATCACCTTGTGGACCATGACGTTATCCGGGAAGACAACAAAGGTCGACGATTTTATTTTCAAATTTCCTGCATGGGGATTCTGGAAAATAATTGCCTGACGCGCGTCTGGGGCACCACAAAAGATGTGACTGTCCGTCGGCGCTACGAGCAGCGGCTGGAACATGTCTCCATGCATGACGCCCTCACGGGTTTACCCAATCGCGCCAATATTTACCAGGAAATCGAGCAATTTTACGCACAGGGTGGCGATGACCAGGCGGCGCTTTTATTTATAGATCTCGATCGCTTTAAAGAAATTAATGATACCCTCGGTCATCAGGTAGGCGATCGCCTCTTGCAATTAATTGGCCCGCGCATAGCCTCGGAAATGACAGAGATCAGTGGCACAGTGGCGCGCATGGGCGGCGACGAGTTCGCGATATTTTTGCCGAGCGTGCGCAACCAGCAGCACGCTGTTGTCTTTGCACATTGCATTCTGGATGCCCTGCGACTGGAGTTTGATCTCGAAGTATTTTGCGCAGAGATCAGTGCGAGTATCGGCATAGTCCTGGCGCCAACCCAGGCAAAAGATGTGAATGAATTAATGCGCTTTGCCGATGTGGCCATGTATCACGCCAAAGAGCAAATGTCGGGTATAGCCGTCTATAAACCGGAGATAGATCCCCATTCGCCCAAGCGCCTTGCAATGATGAGTGAACTGGGGCGCGCAATTCGCGAAGACCAATTGTGTCTCTACTACCAGCCAAAAGTCAGGCTTGATTCCAGGCACTGTTATGGTTTTGAAGCCCTGCTGCGCTGGAATCACCCCGAGTTGGGTTTTGTGCCTCCCAATGAATTTATTCCGATTGCTGAAGTCACCAGTTTGATTCACCCGCTCACAGCCTGGGTGTTGGAAAAAAGTATTGCGCAGTGCTGCGAATGGCGTAGCCAGGGGTTGATGGTTACGGTTGCTGTTAATTTATCCGCGCGCAATTTGCTCGATGAAAATATGCCCAAACTTGTGCGCACTTTATTGCAAAAATATAATTTACCAGCGAGTGCGCTCGAGTTGGAAATTACGGAAAGCTCCATCATGAGCGACCCGGGCCGGGCGCTGCGTGTACTGCAGCAGTTGCATGATTTGGGGACGCAATTATCGATCGATGATTTTGGTACGGGTTATTCGTCGCTCGCTTATCTCAAAAAATTACCCGTACAAACACTCAAGATTGATTACTCATTCATCCGCAACATGCTGGAGGATAAGCAAGATGAATTGATCGTTGAATCCACCATACATCTCGCCCACAGCTTGAGCTTAAAGGTAGTCGCCGAGGGCGTGGAAAATGCAGCCCTGATTGATCGCCTTTCGCACATGGGATGCGATGAAGCGCAGGGTTATCACATTGGTCGCCCCATGGCGTTGGCGCAGTTGAATGAGTGGTTGAGGGCTACCGACTGGGCCAGTAGTTGAACTCGGGGTGGGTAGGGGGTTGCTGCAATTTTGATCGATTTAAATGGTGCCTCGATATAGCGGCACTACTCGCCACTTGGCGCATTTCACAGTTTTTCCGCAGGCTGCAAAAAACGCGATTTTTTGCTTAAAATTAGCCGACTTGTCAGTGAATTTCCCTTATACTGCCGCACTTTATACGCCCTTGTTGCCAATCCAGATTAATTAAGGCCGCCCTTCATGTTTATTAAATCCCTGCGTGGAGTCTTCTCCAACGATCTTTCTATCGACCTAGGTACCGCCAATACCCTGATTTATGTACGCGGCCGCGGCATAGTGCTCAACGAACCCTCCGTAGTGGCTATTCGCCATCACGATGGCCGTAAAACCGTCGAAGCGGTAGGCATTGAGGCGAAGCGTATGTTGGGTCGTACTCCTGGAAACATCACCGCTATTCGTCCACTGAAAGACGGTGTTATTGCCGACTTCCAGGTCACTGAGAAGATGCTGCAGCACTTCATCAAAAAAGTTCACGAAAACAGCTGGTTCAACCCCAGCCCCCGCGTCCTCATCAGCGTTCCCTGTCTCTCCACTGAAGTTGAAAAACGTGCGATTCGCGAATCAGCACTGGGTGCTGGCGCACGCGAAGTGCGTTTGATTGAAGAGCCTATGGCTGCCGCCATCGGCGCCGGTCTGAAAGTGGCCGAAGCTAGTGGTTCCATGGTGGTGGATATCGGTGGTGGTACTACCGAAATCGCCGTTATCTCCCTGAACGGTGTGGTTTACTCAGATTCTGTACGCATCGGTGGCGACCGCTTTGACGAATCCATCGTTAACTACGTGCGTCGCAACTACGGCAGTGTGATCGGCGATGCTACTGCCGAGCGCATCAAACAAGAAATCGGCTGCGCCTTTGCTGGTAGCGAGATCCGCGAAATCGACGTGCGCGGCCGCAACCTGGCGGAAGGTGTACCGCGCAGCTTTACCCTCAGCTCTGACGAAATCCTCGAAGCCTTGCAAGAGCCGTTGGCTGGCATCGTCCAGGCTGTTAAGAGTGCCTTGGAACAATCACCACCAGAACTGGCCTCTGACATCGCCGAGAGCGGCGTTGTGCTGACCGGCGGTGGCGCCTTGCTGCGCGACATCGACCGTCTGCTGTCTAACGAGACTGGTCTGCCGTTTATCGTTGCCGAAGATCCGCTGACCTGCGTCGCCCGCGGCGGTGGTATGGCGATGGAAATGAACGACAAGCGCATCGACTTGCTGTCGTCGTAAGATCCCTGATTCAGACTGAAGCGCTGGCCTTTGCCAGCGTTTTGCTTTTACAGGAGATACTGTCATTAAACCCCTATTTACCAGCGGCTCAGCCGTCACCGTGCGGGTGGTGGTGCTGATCATCGCCATGGTGGCGCTGATTATGGTGAGCCTTTACACGCCCTGGCTTAAGGATATTCGCCAGAAACTTAATTTCCTCGCGGTTCCTTTTTATCAATTTGCGGATGTTCCCCGTCGCCTTAACGATTGGGCAGATACTACTTTTGCGTCTGACAAAGACCTGCGTATGGAAAACGAACGCCTGCGCAGTGAGCTCCTGATCCACCAGCGCAAACTTTTGCAGATGGCGGCTCTGGCGGCGGAAAACGTGCGCTTGCGCCAATTGCTCAATGCCCGCGATATGCTGCAGGACAAGGTGCTGATTGCTGAGTTGATCGGTGTATCGCCCAATCCCCTGAGCCACGTGGTCATGATCAACCGCGGCAGCAAAGATGGTGTCTATGAAAACCAGCCAGTGCTGGACGCCTTTGGCCTTATGGGCCAGGTGATTGAAGTGGATGAAAACACCAGCCGTGTGCTGCTGATCTCCGATGCTACCCATGCGATTCCCGTGCAGGTAAATCGCAACGGTGTGCGTGCTATTGCCGAAGGTACTGGTGATCTCAACCGCTTGAACCTGCGCCATGTCTCTATCAACGCCGACATTCGCGAGGGCGATATGCTGGTTAGCTCCGGTTTGGGAGAGCGTTTCCCGGTAGGGTATCCAGTGGCGGAGGTGGAGCAGGTGGTGCGCAACTCTGGTCAGGCCTTTGCGCGTGTTATTGCTCGTCCCATGGCTCGTCTTGATCGCAGCCGCCATGTCCTTTTGGTGTTTGATACACGTGGCTCCGTGCCTCTGCCGAGTGAATCTGCGGCTGTCTTGAGTCACAGCTCTATTGCCAATACAAGTTCCAGTTCATCGGTGGCAAGTTCTGTCGCAAGCTCGGCGTCCCGTTCCGTTGGCCATTCATCATCGGTTCATTCTTCGGCGCATTCCTCTCTCAAGGTGACTCACAGATGATTCCGCAACAGTGGAATGTCTATCTGGTGATAGTTGCCAGCTTTCTGGTGGCCTTCCTGCTGGCGATTTACCCTTTGCCGCTGGAGTGGCGCTGGTGGCGCCCCGAATTTGTGCTGTTAATAGCGATTTATTGGCTGGGTGTATTTCCATTGAATTTCAGCCTGTTTTTTCTCGCGTTTGTTGGCCTGTTCCAGGATTTGCTGGAGGGGGCGCCCTTTGGCCAGCACAGCTTGTCCATGATCATAGTGGCCTATATCTGCATAGTATCCTTTCAGCGGGTGCGCAATTTTTCGTTGCTGTTGGAGTCTTGCTGGGTATTTGTGCTGGTTGGGCTGGCGCAATTGCCAGGCAACTGGGTACAGACAATGGCGGGGCGTCCGCTATCCGGCTTGTTATTTCTGGCACCGGCCGTCTCCAGCGGGCTGCTCTGGCCGCTGGTGCGGCTGTGCCTGGATCGACTGAGTCGCCATTACCGGATCAATTAAGCGTCCGGCTCAATAACACTAATAACCCTGGCCACAGTATCTATGGTCATTTCAGGAGCGGCGCGTGACATATCCCCAAGCAGAATCCTGTCTCTATCTGGCCTCCCAATCACCCCGGCGGCGTGAGCTGCTGCAGCAAATCGGCGTGCCGCATCAGGTGATTAGCGTCAGCGTGGCCGAAACGCCCTTGCCAACTGAAGCGCCGGCAGCCTATGTAACGCGTCTGGCGCAAGAGAAGGCATTGGCCGGTGTTGCCGCTGCGGCCGCCCAAGGCTTGGCACCACTGCCGGTATTGGGAGCTGACACTATAGTGGTATGCGATGGCGCCATACTCGAAAAGCCCCGGGATGCGGAGCATGCCGCGCAGATGCTGCGCCAGCTATCTGCAGCCACTCACCAAGTGATGACGGCCGTAGCGCTGGCCGCACCGGAGCGCTGCCGTGTGGAGATGTCGGTCACAGATGTGGTATTTCGCGTGTTGGATGAGGCGGAAATTGCTGCCTATTGGCACACCGGCGAGTCCTGCGACAAAGCTGGCGGCTATGCTATACAGGGTTTGGGTGCCGTATTTGTGCAGCAGATTCGTGGCAGTTACAGCAATGTGGTGGGGCTGCCGCTGGAGCAGGTCATAGTGCTTCTGCGCGAATTTGATCTGCGCTGGTGGCAGTAGCCAGACGTTTCACCAGGGTAGTTATCCTTTTTACCAAGTCGACCAGGCATTTATGAGCGAAGAAATACTCATCAACGTATCTCCTGTGGAAACCCGGGTTGCCCTGGTAGAAAACGGTGTGGTGCAAGAGCTTTATATCGAGCGCAGCCACGGCCGTGGCTATGTAGGCAACATCTATAAAGGCAAGGTCGTGCGTGTGCTGCCCGGTATGCAGGCGGCGTTTGTGGAGATTGGCCTTGAGCGCACCGGCTTTATCCATGTGGCCGATATGTTGCCAGAAGCGCCCGAAGGCGAGCCGCGCGTTACCGAGATGCCCGATATCCGCACCCTCGTACGCGAGGGCCAAACGCTGTTGGTGCAGGTTGCCAAAGATCCCATCAGCACCAAGGGCGCTCGCCTGACCACTCATCTCACCTTGTCTTCCCGTTATCTGGTTTACATGCCCAACAGCAACCACATAGGTGTGTCTGTGCGCATTGAGGATGACAAAGAGCGCGATCGTTTGCGCGCCATCATGGAAAAAGCGGCCGAAGAGCAGGCGATCAAAGGCGGCTTTATTGTGCGCACGGTGGCTGAAGGCGCCACCGAAGAAGCAATTTTGGCGGATATTCCGTTTTTGCAGAAACTTTGGGCCGATTTGAGTGACAAACTGCCGCAGATTCCGGTACCGGGGGTGGTTCATACCGATATGCCCCTGACTTTGCGCGCGTTGCGCGATCTGGCGCGGGCGCCCATCGACAAGATCCGCGTGGATTCGCGCCTGACTTTCCAGCAGATGCTGGATTTCGCCAGCAACTATTCGCCTCAATTGGTGGATTTGATCGAATGTTATACCGGTGGCCGTCCGCTGCTGGATCTGTACGGTGTGGAAGAGGAGATTCGTCGCGCGCTGGATACGCGGGTGCCGCTGAAGTCGAACGGCTACCTGATTATCGAGCAGACCGAGGCCATGACCACGGTGGATGTGAACACTGGGGCCTTCGTCGGCCACCGCAACCTTGAGGAGACTATCTTCAAGACTAACCTGGAGGCGGCGACAGCGATTGCCCGCCAACTGCGGTTGCGCAACCTCGGCGGCATTATCATCCTCGACTTTATTGATATGCAGGACCCGGAGCACCAGCGCCAGGTGCTGCGTACGCTGGAAAAGGCACTGGAAAAAGACCATGCCAAAACCCGTATTACCGGTGTGTCAGAGCTGGGGCTGGTAGAGATGGCGCGCAAGCGCACGCGCGAATCTTTGGGGCAAATGCTCTGTGAGCCGTGCCCTGTCTGCGCGGGGCGCGGCCAAGTGAAATCGGCGGAAACTGTGTGCTATGAGATCTTCCGCGAGATACTGCGTGACGCCCGCGCTTACGACAACCAGAAATTCCTGGTGTTGGCGTCGGCGGTGGTAGTAGATCGCTTGCTGGATGAAGAAGCTGCCTATGTGGCGGACTTGGAGGCCTTTATTGGCCGCACCATTGAGTTCCAAGTGGAGAATCTATTCACCCAGGAACAGTACGACATAGTGTTGGTATAGGAACGGCATTTGCTCAGCCGCTGTTCAGCGAAAGTTAATTAACATACAAAAAACGACAGCTAGGCTGTCGGCCAAATAAACATTTTTACAGGGAATCGTCATCCCCGCAGGTTTGCCAACCGGCCGGCCTGTGGGGATGATGCTTTCCGGGCTTCTAAAAGCCGGCGCTCTGCCAAGTTGCAGTGCGCCCAACTGGATTCAGGAATTCTATAGCTCGTGACTTTCGTCGTTCGTATGACCTCAGTGCTGCGCCAGCTGGTGAAGTGGTTTTACTTCTCCTTCGCTATAGCTGCCATAGCCCTGGCGATAGTGGTGCAGGCGGGGCGCAGCTTTTCGCATTCGCTGGCCAAGTATCCCCAAGAGGTCAGCAACTACCTTTCCGATCAGCTCAACGCCAAGGTAACCATTGGGTCGCTCAGTGCGGAGTGGAATGGCCTCAAACCTATGGTGGATGTGCGCAACCTGCATATCGCCAGTCAGGGAATGGATGGCAAAGCCGGGCAGCAGATCATTGCTCTTGAGCGCGCCCAAATGCGCCTGGACTTGCTGGGAAGCCTGCGCCACCTGAGTCTGGTGTGGAGCGTGCTCCAATTGGACAAAGCTGAGCTTTCCTTTAGCCAGTCCCAGGATGGCGCCTGGCATGTGAACGGTATGCCGCGCCGGGCAGATAATCCCGGGCAGCCTCGCGCCGATCTCAATCCTCTCATTGATATGTCACTCCTGTCGCGCCGCATTGAATTCGGCCAAACCCAATTGCATTTCCAGTTTTTCTCCGGCGACAAGGTCACCCTGAATTCGCCCCTGCTGCGCATGGAAAGCAGTGATGATTTCCATCGCCTGACACTGCAAGTTGATGTCGATAAGCAAAAGCGCGCCCTGTTTTTAGTGGCCGAAGGTAGGGGGGATCCGCGCGATCGTTCGCACTTCACCAGTAAAGGGTTTATCCAGCTTCAGCAGTTTCCTACGAGTAGCCCCATCGCGGCGACTACGGCATTTTTACTGCGCAATACCAATACCCGCATGCAGGGCGAGGGTAGCCTTGATGCGCGACTCTGGTTTACCAGTCGTCCGCAAAAAGATGGCCTTGATGTAGCTGGCGAGTTGGGGATAGAGCGGCTTAATCTGCCGATACTGGAACGCAAGCTGGTGTTGGATAGTTTTACTTCCCAGGTGATGGGGCACTGGCTCTATTCCGGCCAGTGGGAATTGGGCCTGCAAAAGTTGGCGGCGACCGTCAATAACAATCGTATCGACAAGCTGAGCCTGGCCGCTGGTGCCGACAGTATTACCGCACCTATCGTCTTGCGTACACCCAAGCTGGATCTGGAGCATCTGCAACAAACCCTCGACAGTGCGGGTGTATTGGGTGATGGCCGTTTACGCGAAGTACTGAATACCCTCAGTCCACACGGAAATCTGCGCAACCTGCAGGTAGCTATTCCTATCCGCGACCCCAAAACCTGGGAGTTACAAGCTAACCTCGACAAGGTGGGGGTGAATGCCTGGCAAGGTGTGCCGGCATTGCGCAAAGTGGATGGTTTTGTCTATGCCAACCAGCGCGGTGGTTTCGTGGATATCGACAGCCGCGACGGTTTCAGCATGCATTACTACCCCACCTACAGTGCGCCAATGGAATACCAGCAGGCCCACGGTCAGGTTGCGTGGCATTTGTTGCCTGAGCAAAACCAGATTTACGTCAACAGTGGTGCGCTGGACTTTATCAACGGCGCTGAACAAGCTCACGGCTATATGTGGCTTTCGCTGCCCTGGCAGCGCAACTCCGGCGATATAGATCTCTATCTCCAAATAGGCGCCAAACAACTTAACGCCAGCCTCTACAGCAAATACACTCCGGCGGTTTTGCCCCAGTCGCTGCTGCATTGGTTGGAAGAGAGCATAGGCCCCAACAATGCTGGTCAGGTCAATCAAGTGGGATTCACCTATCGCGGCACACTCAACAGCCACAACCACGCCGCGCGCAGCCACCAGTTGTACCTGGATATGAGCCAGGCGCAGCTCAAATACCACCCTGAATGGCCGTCATTGGAAGGCATTGATGGACGTTTGCTGGTGAGCGATGACGAAGTCTTCGCCAGCGTTGACCAAGCCCGTTTGTTTGATAGCCAGGTGCGCGATACCTGGGTGGAAGTCGCCCCAAACCCCGGTGGTAAAGGTGAGTTGCTCAAAGTGGATGGCTTGGTGGAAGGTGCTGCAGCGGATGGTTTACGGGTACTGCGCGAGACCATGCTGCGCCGCTACATCGGCAGCAATATGGATTCCTGGTCCTTCGATGGACATATGCAAACCCATGTAGATATTGCCGTACCTTTGGCGGGGGATGCGCCCGGTGCTGCCCAGCAGATAGATATTGACCTGCAGGCGCCGTATTTCGCGATGGGCAACCTCAATCTGGCCATGCGTGATGTCAATGGCCATATCAGCTATAACCAGGACACCGGCCTCGCCAGTGAAGGCTTGCAGGCAGTGCTCTTTGATGAGCCGGTAAAAGCGCTGCTCAGCACTAAAAAGCAGGGCGACGCCAGCCAGACACTGGTTGATGTCGATGGCGAAGTTACCGCGGGTAGCCTGGCCAAATGGAGCCAGCGTCCAGAAGCGCTCTTCCTCAATGGAAAAATTCCCTACAGCGCCCATGTGACGCTCAACCATCGCCCGGCCAAACCTGCAATTGCAACGGATACGCCGGAAAAATCCCCTGACTCCTCTGCGCCCTATGCAGTAGTCAAAGTCACCAGCCAGCTCGCCGGTGTCAGTGTGGATTTGCCTGCGCCCTACGGTAAATCGGCTGAACTCGAACGCCCACTGGTATTCAGTATGGCCATGCGCGACCAAACTTCCCTGGTCGAAGTCAATTACGGTGATAACCTCCACTCATTGTTCGAGCTGGATCCGCATCAGAACAATAAGTTGCTCAATGCCAATATAGCGCTGGATAGTGAAGCCAGGCTGAGTGAGGCACCGCTGTTTCTGGTAAGCGGCCAACTGCCATCCATCGATATAGATCTCTGGCACAAAGTCCTGCAGCGCTATTGGGATTTCGGTGCACAGTTGGCTGCTGATAAGCCGGCAGCTCCGTCGGCTCCCGTGGATAACACGCTGATTGCTGGTCTACCTTTCCGCGCGCGGGTGCAGTTGGGCGAGTACGATGTGGGCCCGCTCCATTTGACCGATATTGCGGTGGAGGCAGAGCCTTTGGCGGACGCCTGGAAAATCCAGTTCATCAATCCCACCGCGACGGGCAAAGTGTATTTGCCGAACGACACCACCAGACCTTTGCAAATTAACCTGCAGAGTCTGAAGCTCACCAGTGCACTTCTGGGTGTAGAACCGGAAGCTGGCACCACCCCGGAGGACGTTAAACCTCGCGGCCCCAGCCTGGACCCACGCAGTTTGCCTAACGCCAGTATCAGCGTGGATGCGCTCTATATGGATGGTAGCAACTATGGCAACTGGTCGCTGCAGATGCATCCCACTGCTCAGGGTGCAGTGTTTGAAAATATTCACGGCAGCGTGCGCGGTGTGACTATCAATGGCGCCGACAGCGAAATTGAAGGTGCGCGCATGGAGTGGAATCTGGGTGATGCAGGTGCAAATACCCATTTCACAGGTTCATTGGCCGCCACGGATTTGTCGGAAGTCCTCAAGCAGTGGCAAAAGCCGGATACCATCGAAAGCAAAAATGCGCGCTTCCGCGCTGACGTTAGCTGGGCGGGCGACCCACAGGATTTCGCGCTTAAAAAGCTGCGCGGCGATATGAATATCTGGGTCGAAAAAGGGCGCTTCAAACGTAACCCCGGTGCTGGCAGTGACGGTTTCCTGCGCTTGATGGCCATACTTAACTTCGACTCCCTGGCGCGTCGCCTGCGTTTGGATTTCTCCGACCTCTACCAGAGCGGCTTGGCCTACGATCAGATCAGCGGCAAAGTAAGTTTCGAACCGGGCACTATGACCTTCAGTGAGCCCTTAATGGTGATCAGTCCCTCCAGTCGCCTGCAGATGATGGGCAAGCTGGATCTGGAGCACGAGCGCATCAATACCCGTTTGGTAGCAACCCTGCCGGTGGTAGGTAATTTCACATTCTTCACTGCACTGGTGACTGGCTTGCCGGCGGCAGCGGGGATTTATGTGGTAAGCAAGCTGTTCAAGAAGCAAGTCGATCAGGCAACCAGCATAAGCTACAGCATCAAGGGCAGCTGGGATGATCCCCAGATGAGCTTTGATCGCCTGTTTGAAAGCGAGGAGAGCCTGCGCGAGAGTGTTAACGGTGAGGAAGATAAAGCTAAACCGAAACCGCGACGACGAACGCGCAAAGGCTAAATAAAAAAGGCGACCCAAGGTCGCCTTTTTTATTGCCTGCAAGCCAGGTTATTAATCCTGGGCTTCCATCTGTTCGCGAATAAAAGAGAAGAGTTTGCGCGCACTCTTGGGTGGTTGGTTTTCCTCGCGCTCCTTTTGGGCGGCACGTTGCAATTGGCGCAACTGTTGTACATCTATGCCTGGGCAGGAGGTAACCAGATTCTGGAAAGCGGCTTTATCACCCTCAATCAAGAGATCGCGGTAGCGCTCTATCTGGTGTTGGCGATGGATATGTTGATCGTTGCGCGCCTGGAGTTTTTCCACGGCGGCCTGGATTTCCTCGTGGTTGGTCTCGCGCATAAGGCGGCCGATAAACTGCAGTTGGCGGCGGCGGCCTTCGCGGTGTGGCAGCTTGCGGGCCAGGTGGATGGCATCCAGCAACTTTTCGTCGCAGGGAACCGTGGCCAGCTGTTTGTCATTCATCTCTACCAGCTGTTCGCCCAGCTCCTGCAGCGCAGTCATCTCACGCTTAACTTGAGATTTGCTCTTGATGTAGTCGTTGGGGTTAATGTCGTCGTATTGGTAGACCATAGTAGTGCCGGTTAAAACTGGGTGAAAAAAGGGCGCACAGGGTAGGTGAATCGGGCACAAATAACAATCAGTTTGCGAGTTCTGGTAGTCAACCACCAGGGATACGGCAGCGAAACTGCCGTTTATTCATCCTCTTCGAAGCGCGCTTCAATCAATAAGCGAATGGCCTCCATGGCAGGGGCTTCGTCATCACCTTCAGTGGAAACCTCCAGATCAGTGCCTTGGGTAGCCGCCAGCAACATCAATGACATAACGCTCTTTGCATCAATCCAGCTGCCGTTGGTGCGCGCCTGGGTGCGGCAGCCAAATTGGGCCGCCGTAGTGGCAAACTTGGCCGCTGCCCGGGCGTGCAGGCCACGTTTGTTAATAATTTTGATGGTCTCAGTCAACATAATCAATTTTTCTTGTGTTTATGAATGTCCCTGTGCCTGACCTGCACATCGTGAAACTTGCCGGCAAAGAATTTTTGCAGACGTTCAGTCAGGTACACAGAGCGATGCTGGCCACCGGTACAACCCACCGCAATGGTGATATAGCTGCGGTTGTTGGCTTGGTAGCGCGGTAGCCAGCGCGTCAGGTAATTTTCAATATCGCCGTACATTTCACTCACGGCCTCCTGCTCCTCCAGAAAATCCACCACGTCTTTGTCCATGCCCGTGAGTGGGCGCAGATTAGGTTTCCAGTGGGGGTTGGGCAGGCAACGGGCATCAAACACCAAATCGGCATTTACCGGTATCCCGTGTTTAAAACCAAAAGATTCAAACAAAATGGCCATACTCGACTGGTCGCGACCTACCACACGCTCTTTGATCAGATCGCGCAGCTCATGCAGGGTGAGATGGCTGGTGTCAATAATTTGATCCGCCGCATCGCGGATAGGTTCCAATAATTCCTGTTCGTAGTTAATGGCTTCCGCCAGGTTGATGTGCTTGTCGCTGAGCGGATGCTTGCGGCGCGTCTCGCTAAAACGCTGGATCAACACGGAGGGCTGGGAATCGAGGAAAATCACTCGAAAGGGCAGGTGAGCATCTTTCAGGGTGCTGACCATCTGCGGAAATATGCGTAGATCCTGCCAGGCATTGCGTACATCTATGCCAATGGCAAATTTGTGCTGGTCGTCTTTGTGGATTTCAATTTGCGCCACCAATGCCGGCAGCAGGCTCACGGGCAAATTGTCGATGCAGTTGTAGCCCACGTCCTCAAGCACGTGCAGGGCTGTACTCTTGCCCGAGCCCGATAATCCACTGACGATAACTAACTGCATGTTCTTATCCCTTTGCTAACAAATGGCTAGCGCGCTGCCACAGCGGCCTGAAAGAGCGATGTATCGTCATTGGCTTCACGCAGCAGCTGGCGAAATTCACTTTTGGCCAAGGCTCCGGCCAATGCTGCCAGGTTTTGCAGATGCGTATTGTGAGCCTCATCGGGCACCAGCATGGCAAATAGAATATCAACCGGCTCTGAATCTATAGATTCGTAAGGCACTGGTTGGGTCAGTGTAATAAGCGCACCCACCGCATCGGTAATATTGCTCACCCGGCAATGGGGAATAGCAATACCGTGGCCGATACCGGTGGACCCCAGGCGCTCGCGCGCCTGGAACCGCCGCAGCAAATCCTCAGCATCCAGATCGGGTAAATCTTCGGCAATGGCATTGGCCAATAACTCCAGAGCACCGCGTTTACTGGTGGCACTCAGGCTGCAGCGTGTGCGTTTAACGGTAAGCAGGGATTCTATTTGCATGGCGTTGGTAGCTTAGCGATGACTGCGCAGCTTCTCTTTATGTTTAATTAATTGACGGTCGAGTTTATCGGCCAATGCATCGATTGCAGCGTATAAATCTTCGGAAATAGCTTCGGCGTGGATATCTTTGCCGCTGACGTGCAATGTGGCCTCTGCCTTTTGCTCCAACTTTTCAACACTGAGTATTACGTGAGTATTGGTGATGCGGTCGTGGTGATTGTCCAGGCGCTCCAGTTTGCTTTGCACGTAATCGCGAATTGAGTCGGTGATTTCGAGGTGGTGGCCACTGATCGTCATTTGCATAAATTACTTCCTCATTTTTACTTCTTTGTTAATTGAAGTTGCCAGGTTGTTACACCTTAAACTAATTGTCACCCTTACAAGGTTTTGCGCTCGTTAGAAGGTGGAATATTGAGCGACTCGCGATATTTGGCGATAGTGCGGCGGGCCACCTGAATGCCTTGCTCGCCGAGCAAATCGGTAATCTTGCTATCGCTCAATGGCTTTTTGGGATTCTCGGCACTCACCAGTTTTTTGATCAGTGCACGAATTGCCGTAGATGAACATTCGCCTCCTGAATCAGTACTCACATGGCTGGAGAAGAAATATTTCAGCTCAAAAATGCCTTGTGGGGTATGCATAAACTTTTGCGTGGTCACGCGCGAAATGGTGGATTCGTGCATCTCCACAATTTCAGCAATATCGTGCAACACCAGCGGTTTCATGGCCTCAGCACCATACTCAAGGAAGCCGCGCTGCTTTTCCACTATACAACTGGCTACTTTAAGCAGCGTCTCATTGCGGCTCTGCAAACTTTTCAAAAACCAGCGCGCTTCTTGCAAATTATCTTTCAGGAATGTGTTGTCGCTGCTGGAGTCGGCACGTTTCACCAGAGACGCGTAATCGGAGTTGATACGCAAGCGCGGCGCAATTTCCGGATTAAGTTCAACCACCCAGCGGCCTTCACGTTTTTCAACAAATACATCAGGTACAACATATTCAGTGTCGCCGCTGGCAATCATGTCGCCGGGGCGCGGGTTAAGGCTTTGGATCAGCGTAACCGCCTGGCTCAACTCTTCTTCTTTAAGCTTGGTACGGCGCATCAACTGACGGAAGTCGCGGCTGGCCAGCAGCGGTAAATATTGCTTGGTAATCAGCTTGGCTTCAGCGAGAAACGGCGTCTTGGGATCAAACTGTTGCAGTTGCACCGTCAGGCATTCAGCCAGGTTTTGGCTGCAGGCGCCACAAGGATCAAACTGTTGCAGTCGATGCTGTACGGCTTCGACTTCATCAAGCTCAAGGTCTTCCCATTCGCTGATCAATCCGCTGTGAATATCTTCCAAAGTGACTGACAACATGCCACTGGGTTCCACCGCATCGATAATTGCCATAGCGATAATGCGATCGCGGTCAGACATGGGGGTGAGATTGAGTTGCCACATCAAATGATCGTAAAGCGAATCATTAGCGGCGCGGCGGCTTTCAAAATCGGAATCTTCGTTGTCGAAGTTGCTGGTGCCGCTGGTTTGCGCGGTTTGGTAAACATCATCCCAACTGGTGTCTACCGGTAAATCAGAAGGAATAGCTTCGTTCCATTCGGTGGCGCTTTCGCTGTAATCGTCTGTGCCGGCGTAATTATCGACTTCTGTATAGGATTCGTTTTCGCCAAAATTGCTTTCGCTAAAACCCTCATCGCCGTAGTTGCTCTCACCGTAGCTGTCATCGCCACTGGCGCTGTAACTGTCGCTACTGTTGCTAAAGGTATCATCGCCGGTTGGCTCAGGCGCACTGACCTCCTGGGTGCGAGCGTAGTCACCTTCATCAAATTCATTGTTGGTTGGCGCGGGGCTATCGAAGCTGTCTTCCACTTCCAACATGGGGTTGGAATCAAGCGCTTCCTGGATTTCCTGTTGCAAATCAAGTGTGGAAAGTTGCAGCAGGCGAATGGCCTGTTGCAATTGCGGGGTCATGGTCAGCTGCTGACCGAGCTTGAGTTGGAGAGATTGCTTCATTGGATGGACGACAAACCCTTAGCTGACGTAGCTGTAAACTAAACACTGTTAGGTGGAGTTTAGTCAGGGTTTGAGCGCTAGGCAATAACTCAGCCGCCGCAAAAGAAAAAAATTAAAGCAATCTTTATGCCTAAAGAATAAGCCGGCTCGTTTGTCAAGCCGGCGCTTCAAATAGCAGAAAATAAATTGGGAGTTTACAGGCGGAAATCTTCGCCGAGATAAACCTGACGAACTTTATCGTGGTTGAGGATGGTTTCGGCATTGCCGGAAGCGATGATATGGCCTTCGCTAACGATATAAGCCGTCTCACAAATATCCAGCGTCTCGCGCACATTGTGGTCAGTGATGAGTACGCCAATACCGCGGTCTTTAAGGTGGCGCACTATCTCTTTAATGTCAGATACGGAAATAGGATCCACACCCGCAAAGGGCTCGTCCAACAATATAAATTTGGGGTCGGTCGCTAGCGCGCGGGCAATTTCCACCCGGCGGCGCTCGCCACCCGAGAGTGACATGCCCAGGCTGTCGCGAATGTGGGTGATGTGGAATTCCTGGAGCAAGGATTCCATCTTGGCTTCGCGCTGGGCGCGATCCAAATCTTTGCGGGTCTCCAGAATGGCCATGATGTTATCGGAGACTGTCAGCTTGCGGAAAATCGAGGCTTCTTGCGGCAGATAGCCAATGCCAGCGCGCGCGCGGCCGTGAATGGGCAGGTTGGTGATATCCAATTCGTCGATGCTGACGCGACCGTTATCGGCTTCCACCAATCCGGCGATCATGTAAAAACACGTAGTTTTACCTGCACCGTTAGGGCCGAGCAGGCCGACAATTTGCCCGCTGCTGACGCTGACGGATACATCTATAACGACCTTGCGCTTTTTGTAACTCTTGGCGAGATGTTGTGCGTGAAGGCTTGCCATTATTCTTTCTTGTCCTTCTCTTTCTCGGTCGCTTGTGGCGGTATAACAAGTTCCACTTTGCCTGAGTTGCTGCCTTCACCCACAGCGTGGGCAGAGCCAGTGGTCATATCGTATTCAATACGGCCTCCGCGGGTGGTGGCACCGTTTTGCTCCACAAAGGCATTCTTTTCCAGCGAGAGGTGATCTTTGCTCACCTCATAATTGATATTGTTTGCTTCGGCTTTAACGAGAGGTTTGCCGGCTTCGAGTTGTTGTTGGAAGCGTGCAGGTTCGCCTTCTGCCAACAAGGATTTCAAATTGCGCTTATCGTCGTAACGCAGGGTTACCTTATTGGCGTTTATCTCGAGGGTGCCTTGGGTAATCTTTACCGGGCCGCTCAATATGGTGATGTTTTGTTTTGAATTTACAGTGAGTTCGCCACTGGAAATATTCATGTTTTCGCTTTTGTCGCTGGGCAGTGCAAAGGCTTGTAATGAGCCGAAGACTAAGGCAAGCAGCGCAAGGCGAAGGGATAATTTAGGGTGCATAGTTGCCCTTGACGTTGGAGAGTATGGCTATACGGTCGTTCTTGATATCGGCGCGCAGGCCCAAACCGCTCATCTGATTTTTTGCGTCGCGCATAGTAACAGCTTTGCTGGTCTCCGCGAATTCCTCCTGGGTGTTTAGGCGTAACTCGCTGGTGCTAATGGTAATTTCACCCCGTGCGGCCGAGGCTTGGCGCGCCAACACGTCGTTGGTGAGGGTAAACCAAAGGCCGTTGTTCTCGCGGCGTGCCTCTTGCGATGTGATAAACCAGGCGGGTTGGGCCGGATTTTCAGAGAGGATAAAAATCGGTGTTTGAAAGAGCGTGTAGTCGCGTTCGCTCGCTTTTTCCTCTACCTGGAAATGGCGAATAAGCGGGCTGGTCATTTCGTAATGGGCTTGGCCTTGTTTATCGAACTGGCGCAGTTGCACATCGGTGAGGTAGATCTGGGGGAAAACCTTGGCTGCCTCAGGGGCTATTTCGGGAGTTTCTACCGTACCTGAGTATTTGAGCGCGGCAAACACCAATACCAATACCAATACGACTATCCAGGGTAACGGAAGCAATAGAGGATTTATTCGCTCTATGCTTTCGCTGGTGATGTTGCGTACATCCAGAGGCTTCATTGACTATTCCCGGTTAATTACTTATCGCCCAGATAAGGCTTGAGCACGTTATCGAAAGTGCCTTGCGCCAGCATAATGATGTCGCAAGCTTCACGTACTGCGCCTTTGCCGCCGGCGAACTGGCTTATCCAATGAGCTCGCTCGGCCACGCTAAAATGAGCGTTAGTTGGCGCCAACGCCAAACCTACACGGCTCATCACCGTTAAATCCGGCCAGTCATCGCCCATAAAGGCTATTTGTTCCAGTGCGAACGGGTGATCCTGCTGTATTTCCTGCAAGGCATCCCATTTATCCTCGCGCCCCTGCACCAACAGGGTTATGCCCAAATCGGCGGCGCGCTTGGCTACCAGGTTGCTGGTGCGACCAGTGATGATACCTACGCGCACCCCGCTTTTCTGTAACATTTTGATTCCATGGCCATCCAGGGTGCTGAAAGCCTTGAGCTCGTCGCCCTGGTTGCTGAAGTAGAGGTGACCGTCTGTCAGTACTCCATCCACGTCGAGCAGCAGCAATTTTATGTGGCGCAAGCGCTCCTGCAATTGATCTTGGGGCAAGCCGGGTTTCGGGGTTGAAGTATTTGTTGTATTCAAAACATCATCCATTTTCAAAAGAGTCGAGCCGCTGGTGTATTCATCAGCCATTGATAGTTAAATCGCGCCGGGGCAGTTAAACCACGCCGGCGCGTAGCAGGTCGTGCATATGCAGTACACCCACCGGGCAAGCCTGGTCATTGCGCACTACCAGTGCGGTAATCTTCAAGTCTTCCATCATTTTCAGCGCTTCGGCGGCTAGCGCTTTGTCATTGATGGTTTTGGGGGTGCGGTTCATCAGATCGCTGATATGTGCGCCGCTCAGACTAATCCCCTTGTCGATAGTTCGACGCAGGTCACCATCGGTGTAAATGCCCAGCAATTGGTTTTGGTCGTCCACCACTGTCGTCATACCGAAACCTTTTTCGGTCATGGTCAGCAGGGCCTCGCTCAGGCTGGCACTGGCGGGGACTCGTGGAATCTTGTCGCCCGTGTGCATGATATCGACAACTCGCAGTAAAAGTTTGCGACCCAGCGCACCACCGGGGTGGGAAAAGGCAAAATCCTCTTCGGTAAAGCCGCGAGCTTCAAGTAACGCTATAGCCAGGGCATCGCCCATTACCAAGGTTGCGGTGGTGCTCGCGGTAGGTGCCAGATCCAGAGGGCAGGCCTCAGTAGTGACGCCTATGTTCAGGTGGGCTTCAGCAACTTCCGCTAAGGTAGAGCCAGGATTGCCGGTCATGCTGATGATCTTGATGCCGGAGCGTTTGAGCAGTGGCAAGAGCGTTAGTATCTCGCCGGAAGTGCCAGAGTAAGAGATCGCCAACACTATATCTTGCTTGGTAATCATGCCCAGGTCACCGTGACTGGCTTCGCCGGGATGGACGAAAAAGGCTGGGGTGCCAGTGCTGGCGAGGGTGGCGGCGATCTTTTTGCCAATATGACCGGATTTGCCCATCCCTGTGACTATGATGCGGCCCGGGCAGTTAAGAATCAGGTCGCAGGCCTTGCTGAAGTCGCCGTTCAGGCGTTGCTGCAAGGCGGATACCGCCTCAGCTTCTATGGCGATAGTGCGCAGGCCGGAGCTGACGTAGTCGAAGTTGGGCATAGGCATCTCTAGATACAATCTGACTGATACAAACAGATACAAAGTGTGTCGCTGCTTTCGTGAACTTTCCGCTGTAGTTAAGGACTATCGAAAGCGCGATCATTATAGCGAGATTCGGAATAAATTCGCGGTTTGCTTGATATTGGGGATTGAATCCCCATTTACAATCGCGCAACTGATCATTGCTGCCATATGGCGGTGATTTACTGGCAAGAGGCAGGCGCGAACAGGATTTTGTTTACCGGCACTATTGCTAATCAACACAAGCTTTCAGTGCAAAAATATTTGTCTGTTGTGTTGGGAAACTGACGGAGCCCGCTGGTGGGTTCCCCTTGATATAGGAAGCTACGATGAAGTCTATCTATCAAAAATTTTCTGCAGCGGTTTTGGCTATGTCGGCCATGGCGCTTTTCATGGGTGTTCAGAGCGCAAGCGCTGAAGAAAAAGCCCCTCAAGCTATAGTGGAGCAAGTCACTGCCGACCTGTTCGCTATTGTGAAAAAACACAACGCAGCCACGGGTAAAAAGACAGATGCGTTTTATGCGGATGTAGAGAAATCCCTGGACGTGGTGGTGGATTTCCCCTTTATCGCCAAAACAGTCATGGGTAAATCTGCTGCAACAGCAACGCCCGAGCAGATCGAAAAATTTACCAAAGCCTTTAAAGATGGCTTGATCAAGACTTACGCCAAAGGCATTGCCAATTACGCCGATAGCCAGATTAAAACGCTGCCGGTAGCTGAGAATAGCGATCCCAAGCGCGTCAGTGTTGAGCAGGAAGTAAGTGACAAAGGCAACACCCACAAGCTGTCCTACACCATGATGAAAAACAAAGCGGGTGAATGGAAGCTGGTTAACGTGATTCTGAATGGTGTTAACCTGGGTAAATCCTTCACCAGCCAATTTGATCAGGCAATGATCAAAAACAACAATGACATCAACAAGGTTATTGATACCTGGTTGGCAGCCAGCTAAGCCTTAAATCAGCCAAATGGTGATTTCCAGAAACCCCGATAGCAATATCGGGTTTTTTGTTTTAAGGGCAGGCGATTTTCTTAAATCTGGCTATATGGACAATTTCCTACAAACATTTCCGCCAATGACGACTATTTATGCGCCACCTGCCTGCGCATAATGGCTTCAACAGGATGTAATACGGATTTGGCTGGAAACGGCTCGTCGACCAGGTAAGGCCAATGGATGCGACCTATTAAGCGCTGGACAGCGGGGGCTGCCAGTTAGATGGATGCCAGGAACGGCCATATTGGATGTGAAATGGATAGGCATATGGGATGCGGCTACAGCGGATGTGGAAATGGAACTTCAAATACGGAACATGGTGCAGTCCGGTGGTGGCATGAGGCCTTGGCCGGGGTGCAGAGGGATAGGATGGGAATGGAATCCAATAGCGGATATCACAGCACACAGGGCGAATAAGGCTTGCAGGCAAGCCACTAAGAATCAGGAATTTGAAAGGGATGCACTAAGGGAGTTTGGGGATTGGAGGTCGTAGGCGCATTTATTTAGCCCGCCTCAGGAGCAGAAGGCCGCACCACAAAGTGCGGCCTTCTGCTTTTTTATGCCTGTCTTTTTGTGGATGGCAGTATTTCTTGTGGTTTTTGCTGCGATTTTGGCCCTCTTCGGGTAAGATTCCCGCCCTGAATTCCCCGCTATTTACGCTAGGGCCGCGCCCTGAGAGTTTTTCTATGCAAGCTGAGCAAATCAAAGCACTGGTCGAAAGCCAAATCCCCGACAGCCAAGTCCAGGTTGGTATCAACGGCAGCCACATTGACCTGGTCGTTATCAGCCCCGTATTCGCTGGTTTGACGCCGGTTAAAAAGCAGCAGCTGGTCTTGGCCACCCTGTCACAACAGTTTGCCGATGGCAGTATCCACGCCGTGGACTTCATCAAGACTTTTACCCCCGAGCAGTGGCAGTCGCAGCAGTAGTCTGTGATTCTGGCCTATCTTCGCAGCTAGTTCGATTTTTGTAATTTGGATAAGTAATGGATAAGTTCAAGATTCTGGGCGGCGGTCCGCTCAGTGGTGAGATTCGTATTTCCGGCTCCAAAAATGCCGCCCTGCCCATACTGGCAGCCACTCTTCTGGCCCATGAGCCAGTAACTTTGCACAATGTTCCCCATTTGAACGACATCACCACCATGAACAAGCTGTTGGCTTCCATGGGGGTGAAGATCGAAGGCACCAACAGCCACGGTTTTATCCTGGATGCCAATGACATCACCAACCTGACCGCGCCTTACGATCTGGTGAAAACCATGCGCGCGTCCATTCTGGTGCTGGGTCCGCTGCTGGCGCGCTACGGCAAGGCCAATGTGTCATTCCCCGGCGGTTGCGCCATTGGTTCGCGCCCGGTGGATATTCACCTGCGCGGTCTTGAGGCTATGGGTGCCCATATCGAAATCGACGGCGGTTACATCCGCGCCACCACCAACGGCAATGGCCGCTTGAAGGGCGCACATTTCTTTATGGATACAGTGACCGTTGGCGGTACTGAAAACCTGCTGATGGCGGCGGTTATGGCCGATGGCCAGACCATCCTCGAAAACGCGGCGCGCGAGCCGGAGATTGTCGACCTGGCCAATATGCTGGTAGCTATGGGCGCCAAGATCCAGGGTATAGGCACATCTACCTTAATCATCGACGGTGTAGATCGTCTGCATGGCTGCACCTACAAAGTCATGCCTGATCGTATTGAGACTGGCACCTATTTGGTGGCAGCAGCAGCGAGTCGCGGCTCTATCAAAGTGACCGAAACTACCAAAGACATACTCGAAGCCGTGATCTTCAAGCTGGAAGAAGCGGGCGCCCAGATCACTACCGGTGACGACTGGATAGCGCTGGATATGAACGGCAAGCGCCCCAAGGCAGTCAGCCTGAAAACCGCACCTTATCCGGCTTTCCCCACCGATATGCAATCCCAGTTTATGGCCATGAATGCGGTGGCTGAGGGCGTCAGCCATATCACCGAGACCATCTTTGAAAACCGCCTGGTGCAAGTGAACGAGCTGAACCGTATGGGCGCGCACATCACCCTCGAAGGCAATACTGCGGTAGTGACAGGTGTTGAGCGTTTGAAAGGTGCACCTGTGATGGCCTCTGACCTGCGCGCTTCTGCCAGCCTGGTAATTGCTGGCCTGGTGGCCGATGGCGAAACCTTGATCGACCGGATCTATCACATAGATCGCGGCTACGAATCTATCGAAGCAAAATTCCAAAGCATTGGCGCTACAGTGATACGTGTGAAATAAATTATGAGTAATCAGACGCTGACAATCGCGCTCACCAAGGGGCGCATCCTCGAAGAGACGCTGCCGCTGCTGAAGGCGGCAGGCATTGAGCCGTTGGAGGATATGGAAAAGAGCCGCAAGCTGGTGTTTGAAACCACGCAAGCCAATGTGCGCCTGTTGCTGCTGCGCGGCGCCGATGTACCGACTTATGTGCAATTTGGTGCGGCGGATATGGGTGTGTCCGGTAAGGATACGCTGATGGAAAACGGCGCTGATGGTCTCTATGAGCCGCTGGACTTGAACATCGCCCACTGCAAGCTGATGACTGCCGGCGTGAAAGGCGTACCTACAGCGTCTGGTCGCATACGTGTAGCGACCAAGTATGTGAATATCGCCAAGCAGTATTACGCCAGCCAGGGCCGCCAGACAGATATCATCAAACTCTATGGCGCTATGGAGTTGGCACCGATCCTCGATTTGGCGGACGAGATTGTCGACATAGTGGATACTGGCAATACCCTGCGTGCTAACGGCCTGGAGCCGCGCGAGTTTATTGCGGATATCAGCTCGCGTTTGATCGTCAACAAAGCCTCTATGAAAATGAAGCATGTGCAGATACAAGCGATCATCGACCATATCGCCGAGGCTGTAGCCAAAGGCAAAAATTAAATGCGCGGCGGCAATCGCCGCCATTGCGATTTTTAATGTGCAATCCGCGCCGCTATCCCGAACAATCCCTCTTCGGTAATTGTCAGCCACCAGGATTTGAGTGAGTTTCCTATGTCATTTATCACCCGTTTAGACGCAAGCCAAACTGATTTTGACCAGCGCCTTGATGAGCTTCTCGCGTGGGAATCCGTGAGCGATACTCGCGTGGCGGCGGTGGTGGATGAGATTCTCCATCAGGTGAAAACCCGCGGCGATGCGGCGGTGCTGGAATACACCAACAAATTTGATCGTCGCAGTGCACAGGTGATGGCTGATCTGGTGATTTCGCCCGAGCGTTTGCAGGCCGCGCTGACACAAATTACACCTGAGCAACGTCAGGCACTGGAGACGGCGGCAGAACGTATTCGCGCTTACCACCAGCACCAGTTGCAAAGCAGCTGGCGTTACGCCGAGGTTGACGGCACTGTGCTCGGCCAGCAAATTACTGCCATGGAGCGCGTTGGCCTCTATGTTCCCGGCGGCAAAGCTTCTTACCCATCGTCTGTACTGATGAATGCTGTGCCTGCCAAAGTGGCGGGTGTCGATGAGTTGATCATGGTGGTGCCAGCGCCTGATGGCAAATTGAGCCCTATGGTGTTGGCTGCCGCTGCCATTGCCGGTGTTGATCGTGTGATCACTATTGGTGGTGCGCAAGCTGTTGCCGCGCTGGCCTACGGCACTGAATCTATTGCCAAAGTGGACAAGATTGTCGGCCCCGGCAATATCTATGTAGCTACTGCCAAGCGCGCGGTATTTGGTCAGGTTGCCATTGATATGATCGCCGGCCCGTCTGAAATTCTGGTAATTTGCGATGGTCTTACCGATCCAGATTGGATCGCCATGGATCTGTTTAGCCAGGCAGAGCACGATGAGCAGGCCCAGGCAATTTTGCTGTGCCCGGATGCAGAATATCTGGACAAAGTGCAGGCATCGCTTGAGCGCTTGCTGCCGACATTATCGCGCAACCAGATCGCAGGCGTGTCTATCAAAAATCGCGGTGCGCTGATTAAGGTAAAAGATCTCACTCAGGCTATTCATGTGAGCAATCGCATAGCGCCTGAGCATTTGGAGTTATCTGTTGCTGATCCTGAAACTCTGTTGCCACAAGTGCGCCACGCTGGTGCTATCTTTATGGGCCGTTTTACGCCAGAAGCGTTGGGTGATTACTGTGCAGGCCCCAATCACGTATTGCCAACCTCCGGTACTGCGCGTTTCTCTTCGCCGCTAGGTGTCTACGATTTCCAAAAGCGCAGCTCAGTGATTATGTGCTCGGCGCAGGGCGCATCAACCTTGTCCAAAGTGGCTTCCGTGTTGGCGCGCAGTGAGCAGCTTGAAGCTCATGCTCGCTCAGCGGAATATCGCATCAAGGATTAATGTCGAGAGAAATTCCAGCCACAAAAAAAGGGAGCAATCGCTCCCTTTTTGATTTCTGGTGGTGCGTGTTTTGATGATCAGGTTTTGGCTGATTGGCGGGGCTTGGCCCCGGCAATGGCTTTAAGTTGCAACAATTTGCCATTGCGCAAAACTTCCACTTTGATTTCCGAACCTGGCGATATGTTGCCAACCAGATTTTGCACCGCATGGAGTTTTGCAAGCAGCACGCCATTCACATCGGAGATGTTGTGCATGGAGATGTCGTTGACCTGGGTGATGATGTCGTTTTTCAGCAATCCCGCTGCTTCTGCCGGGCTACCTCGTTCAACGTCTGTGATGATAAAACCGGCGGTGCCATAAACACCTATGCTGCGTTCATCGAGTGGCTGTGCTGCCAGGCCCAACCAGCCCTGACGGGTTTCGCCATACTGCAGGATTTGTTTGAGCGAGCGCATCGCAATATCTACGGGCACGGCGAAACTGATGCCCTCCGGGTTAACTCCTCGTTCGTCAAGTACCGAGGTGTTGATGCCAATCAGATTGCCACGTGCATCTACCAATGCGCCGCCGGAGTTGCCGACATTAATTGCAGCGTCTGTCTGAATAAAATTTTCGGAGTTATTGGTGCCCAGGTTCCAGCGGCGAGTGGCGCTGACAATCCCCTGGCTCACACTTTGGCCAACCCCGAAGGGGTTGCCGATGGCAAGCACTACATCGCCAACCCGAACATTGCCGGCTTGGCCAGGTGTAATAGCAGTGAGATTCTCCAGATTGATTTTTAATACGGCCAAGTCGTTATCCTGATCCATACCTACCAATTCGGCCGAGGTTTCGCGGCCATCGTAGAGGAGAACTTGAATTTTGTCGGCGTCGTTGATGACGTGATTATTGGTGAGAATGAAACCGCTGGTGTCCACAATAACGCCTGAGCCCAAGGTTTTTTGCATGCGTTCTTGCAGGGGAATATTGGAGCCACTGTAGAGACGACGGTAATAAGGATTGTTGTAGTAAGCGGGGTCGCGCTGCAGGACTTTCTTTTCGGTATAGATATTTACCACCGCTGGGGCCGCTTTGCTCACTGCATCGGCATAGGAGACTGGGCCTGAGCTAGTGCTTGCAGAATTATTCTGTGGCTGGTTACCGCGCAGTTGAGGAAAGAGCAGCATCGCCAATAAACCTACAATAATACCCACTGCGATCGGCCAGCTTGCGAACTGCAGTAAGCGCTTGAGGTTCATCTATTGCTCCGGGGCCAAAGTGGCTGCAAAAACATGGCGGCAGTAAAAACCCCGCAGTGCGGGGTGGATATATTTATTGTTGACCGCCGCAATGGCGACGGGTAGAGCAGATTTAATAGCGTTTGGCCGTACTGTCGAAGTCAAAGTCTTCAGCGGTTTCGGTAGGGCGCGGCAGTGCTTGATGCTCTTCGTCGCGCAATCCGTAACCTTCACTTAGCGTGCCCTTGGCGCCTACAGGCTTTGGCGCCCAGTCGCGCGGTGGCTCTATATTGGCAGCATTGATGTAGCTGGTTTTGTTATCGCCCAGGTTTTGGGATGAATCGAGAATTTGACGGCTGATTTCCGGTGTAGCGAGTTTAAGTGCGCTATTGGCCAGATGCTCATGCATATCGCGGTAGGCTTGGGTCATGGACTGGATATGGCTGGCGGTTTGCACAAAAGACTCGGCGACATCACGCTGGTAGCTCTGTAAGGTGCTTTCGGCTTCGTTAAGACGCTCTTCCAGTTCGCGGCTATAGATATTGGAGCGGAAAATATGCAGTAAAAAAGCGCCCAGGGCAGTACCGCACAACAAAAAGAAAAAACCGGTGAATACCAGTGTGCTGAGTGAGAACACAAAAGTCTCCTTAACGACTGTCGAGAAAGGTAGAATTCGCGCCCGCAGGTTAGCAATTGAATTGCGCTTGCGGATCGGCGAGCCAAAGGCGCCGGCGAACTCTTAAAGCTTGCCGTTATAGTATAAGCCTTTTGTTAAAATAGAATGGTAAAAAATGGCGGCTGGCTGTGCGTCACCTAACTTTTTTCCAGGTAAATCATCTTGTTGGACGAAAAAGAAGCAAAATTCACCATCCCTGGTCCCGCCGGCAGCCTTGAAGCCGCTTTTAGTCGCGGCGATATGGATGCCCCTCTGGCAGATGCTGCGCGTCTGGTTATTGTCTGCCATCCTCACCCACAACACGGGGGCACCATGGATAATAAAGTGGTGACTACTCTCATGCGCAGTTATCGCGATGTGGGTATACATGTGCTGCGTTTTAATTTTCGCGGTGTGGGTGCGAGTGAGGGCGAGTTTGATAATACGCGCGGCGAATATGATGATCTGCTGGCAGTGATTCGTTGGACTCAGTCGCAGTGGCCTGCATGTGCCATTTTGCTTGCCGGCTTTTCCTTCGGTTCGTCTATAGCCGCACGTGCCAGCTATCAAGTGCCTAACTTGCAGCACCTTACGCTGGTGGCTCCACCTGTTGAACGCTATGAATATGATCGCGATGGCGTCTTTACGGCTCCGCTCTGCGTAGTACAGGGCGATCAGGACGAGCGAGTAATTGCGGCCGGCGTATACGAGTGGGCTGCAAAATTGCATAGCCCGACGGAATTGATTCGCTATCCCGATGCTGGCCATTTTTTCCATGGTTATTTATCGGCATTGAAAACTGATCTTACTGCTGTGCTCTTGCGCCAGCTTGCCAATTCCTAAGTATTAACGAACAAACTCATGAATTCCCCATCTTCTGCACAATCGTCCCCTCTCTCACCCATAGCGCGTTATCAGCGTGATTTGCAGCGCGAGGATTTTCGTCGCGATGAATCCCAGGCGCTCGCCGTCAAATATTTGCAGGAGCTTTACGAAGCGCTGCTCGCCGATGAAGCTGCCAGGCGTGAGGTTGGTTTAGGTTCGCTGTTTAAAAAAATTCTTGGGCGCGACAATCGGACGCCAATTAAAGGATTGTATTTCTGGGGAGGGGTAGGGCGCGGTAAAACCTATCTCATGGATAATTTTTACGAGAGTCTGCCGTTTTCGCAAAAAATGCGTATGCACTTTCATCGCTTTATGCGACGCGTGCATGCCGAGTTGACACAATTGGATGGCGAAAAAAATCCGCTGCAAAAAGTGGCCGATATTATTGCAGCAGAAACCAGGGTTATCTGCTTTGACGAGTTTTTTGTTTCCGATATCACTGACGCCATGATTCTTGGGACGCTGATGTCTGAGTTATTTGCACGTGGTGTGGTGCTAGTGGCTACTTCGAATATTGTTCCTGATGGCCTGTATAAAGATGGTTTACAGCGCGCCCGCTTTTTGCCGGCAATTGCGCTGCTTAAAGAGCACACCAGGGTGGTAAATGTAGATGGTGGTGTGGACTATCGTTTGCGCGCTCTTGAACAGGCTGAGCTTTATCACTTTCCGCTCGACGCCCAGGCGGATGCAAGTCTGCATAAAAGTTTTTGTAGCTTGCTGGCATCGGCTGGCGATGAAAAACACGATGAAATACTGATTGTAGAGGGGCGCGACATTAAATCGCGCTATTCAGCAGAGGGTGTGGTCTGGTTTGATTTTGTTGATATCTGTGATGGCCCTCGCTCACAAAATGACTACATCGAATTGTCGAAGGAATATCACTCGGTGTTCGTCAGCAATGTGCCTGGGCTTGGTCGCGCCAATGATGACCAGGCGCGCCGGTTTATCAATTTGGTGGATGAGTTTTACGATCGCCACGTCAAGCTGGTCATTTCCGCTGAACGCCCGCTGGCGGAGCTTTATTCAGAAGGTAAGTTGAATTTTGAATTCCAGCGTACCATCAGCCGTTTGTTGGAAATGCAAAGCCATGAATATCTGGCGCTGGAGCATCGGCCCTGATGATGGTTTGTGTCAGGTTGATATAGGCAATTCGATATGGTTTGTCACCACGCAATTGCGGCCATTCTCTTTTGCCTGATAGAGCGCTCGATCGACACGCTCCATCAATGTTTCAAGCGTATCGTCTGCGCGCAGGCTGGTGGTGCCGATGCTTGCGGTAATTTGCCGGTTAATCGTGAACATATGGCTGGCAATAATTGCCCTGAGTGACTCGGCCAATTGGGTGGCACCGTCCAGATGGGTTTCTGTGCAAATCACCACAAACTCTTCACCGCCCCAACGACCTACGTTATCGCTACTGCGGCTGTGTTGTTCGAGCAACTCAGCTATCTCGGCGAGCACACTGTCACCAGCGGGATGACCGTGGTTGTCGTTGATGCCTTTGAAGTGATCAACGTCCAGCAGCAATAGTGACAAAGGTGTGTTGTAGCGTTTGCTGCGCTCAATTTCGCTATTGAGTAGTTGATTTAATTTAAGGCGATTAAAAATTCCTGTTAACTGATCCGTGATTGAAAGCTGTTCAAGTTCGCGATTTTTTTCCAGTAATTCCTCTGTTCGCTGTTTAACCTGTTCTTCCAAAAGCCGTTCGGAAGTTAACAGGTTTTCCACGAGTAACTGCTGCGCTTTCAACGACTCCAGTTGGGCTTGCTCTTTCTCGCGGCGCGTCATATTAAATCTGTCGGCCAGTGCATAGGCCAACAAGATCATTTCAATCGCTGAGCCTATCTGTAATCCGTTTACCGTAAACATATTGGTGGGCAAGAGCCCTGCAACCCGGGCAGAGTTAATGGGCGATGCAGTACATATCACCAAAAATGCGGCGACAAAAATATAGGCGCTGCGCTGGCGCTTCCAGGCGCAGTAGATGCCGACGAATAAAATCAGGCTGGAAGAAAACACATTCATCAATGTGGCTATGGCGATAATCTTTTGATATGCCAGCACGAAGCCGATGGGGGATAGCAGAAAGAACACCACTAACACTTTCATGAGTTTATCGATGCGCGGCACCATTGCATTGGTGTTGAGCATTCGCCGGGTAAAAAGCAAAAGAGCTGCCAGCGTCAACGAATAACCCATTGCAAGTGAATAGTTGGAAATGATGGGTGAGTTAGGCCACAGGAATTCATTGGCCAAGCCGTTTTGTGCGGCGAGGGTTACGGCAAAACAAGTGACAAAAAAGACGTAGAGTAAATACATGATCTCGCGCAGCAGTGCATAGACCAGCAAATTAAATATCACCATCGCCAGTGCCATGCCGGAGTAAACTGAATAGCCCACATAGTCGGCGCGTTCATAGGCGTGGAATGCTTTTGGCTCCCAGAGTTTTGCTGGTACTTCAAGCGCTGCTACGGCTTTTAGTTTGAGGTAAAGCGTATGTTCCGCATGGGGGGCCAGGGTGATGGGAAAAACAAAGCCGCGGTTGGCATAGGGGCGTGTAACAAACGGCATATTAGTGCCAGTTAACCAGTGCTGAGGTTCAGCTCCCGGGTTGAACTTATGTAATTGCACGTCGGCGAGGCGGGCGTAGTTTATCTCTAGCAGGCGCTCTACGGGATGATCGTAAGGATTTTGAATGCGCAGGCGCAGCCAATAGGCGGAGCGGGTGAAACCATAAATCAGGGAGGCAGCAGGCGCCTGACCGCTAGTGAATTGCGCAGCTCGTTCCGGCTGCATTACATCTTCCAGGGTCAGTTTATTGGAAGGGTCTTCCAGTACGCCAAAGTATTCAGTAAGTGATACAGAATCCTGTTTGTCCTGGCTAACGACCAGCAGTGGTTCGGTCGCAAAACTGTGGCTGCAACACAGGAAAAGGAGGCTGAAGAATATCCAGCGATACAGTTCACGGTGTGATTGGACGGGGGTTATGCTGCGGGTGATTAGCCGGGCAGTGGGCATGATTAATCCAGTTGTTCTTTATTCGATGGGGGGCGAAACCCGGTTGGCATAAGAGTAGCCTGACTTGGCTCATAATTCATCATTTATGCGGAATGTTTTACAGGTAGTCCTGGTGGCGAAGCGGCAGGCGCAAGTTTTTATTGTAAACATTGCATTTATCCGGCTCGACAAAGTTTTTTATACGTTGGAATTTCTGCGAAAAATTGCCGTAAATTTTTTTATGATTTTATTATTTGATGCGACAAAATCGAAACTGCGACACGTTGTTTTGTAAATTGGCTTTACCTGAAGGTAATCAAGAGTAAGCTAGGTACTGCAACTTATGTGCTCACCCCGAAGGGCGAGAGTCATGTTAATGAAAGGAGTGGGATATGAACATTTCGAAAATTAAGTTTGTTGCAGAAACCTCTAAAAACTCAAACCCCGGCGCAGGATTTTTTATAGATTTCCTGGTGAATGTCGAGGGTGTCAATTGCGCTGGCAACGAAGTGGCGTTGCCGGGCGAGCCAGGGCAGCACAAGGAGTTTGTGTATGATTTGCGCGCTCCCGTTGATATCAATAAATTTTCTGCGAAATCGTTTCACTTTAGTGCAGACGCCAATGGCGGAGGCAATCCGCAATTGGGTTGGTTGCCCAGTGCTCTCACCGTCTATGGCGCAGAGGCCAATTCTAATGACTGGCATTATGTGGCGGGTGTATCCAGTTGGCCCGATAATAAATGGGTTGGGGTATCTGCCGCACCTTCCTCCACAATTCTGCGTGATTTTTATTTGAGCGATATTCACTAGTCGCAATGGAGTCGGCAATCTTTCTTGTAATTTTTTGTAAGGAGAGATTGCCGCTTCGCACCATGTTGCGATGTCGCCAGAATGTTTATGGTTGCAACCTTGTTGAGTGTGCTTGGTGATTGGCGCGACATATAAATTTAATTTCAGCGCTTCGCTCTCAGTTTTATTCCGTCCAATGTATTAGGCTTAATTGCGGCAGCTAGCCATGGGTTGGCGCTCCGCAATTGATTAGTATCTACACTATAAGGAGTAAGGAATATGAGTATTGCCCGAATAAAAGTTGTGAGTATTACATCCACCAAAAGCAATGCGGGTTCGGATTTTTATTGCAATTTTCAGGTGGTTATTGATGGTGAGACTTACGGCTCAGCCGAGCTGGCCATGACGGGGACGGCCGGTCAACAAAAAGTAAATATTGTCAGCCTGCGCAATCCGGTTGATATCAGTAAATTTTCCAATGATGTCTTTTCTTTCAACATAGATGAAGGCGGTCACCCGGATGATTTCTGGTTGCCAAAATCCATTTACGTGTTGGGGACATCGACCACTTCGGGCGACAACTCTCAAGACTGGGCTCTGCTGGGTGGGGTGGCCAGTTGGCCAGAGTTTTTATGGATGGGCATCAAGCCTGTTAATTCAACCTCAGCTATTATTCCTCTGTCGGGATTTAATTTGGCGAAAGTGCATAGTCTTGTGTAAGCGTGCCGGGCATTTGCGGTACCCGGTGCATAAGATTGTTAAGTGACAGTGACGATGCATTTTTGTAGCAACAAACCCCGGTATGCGGTTGCAGATCGGGGTTCGTTTTTTAGTGGTGGTAAGTCACGGAATTGCATGACCTGCCGGTTGATTAAGTAAGGATTCTTTAGAGGTTTGCCTATGAAAGATTGCGGACTCATTAGTACCTTCAGCAAAAAAAATCAGCAAAAAATAACGGGCTGGTGGCTTTTGCCCTTGTCTCTTCCGGCGGGTGCTCAGCAGTTAGCTGACCTATCATTAGAACAGTTGGCTGCCTTGCCAGTTATCAGTGTGACCAAATCTCAAAAACCTGTTTCAGAGGCCGCGGCGTCAGTATTTATTATTACTGAACGCGATGTGCGTAACGCGGGTTCTCCCAGCTTACCCGAAGCCTTGCGGCTTGCACCTAATTTGCAAGTGGCGCGAGTGGATGCGCGCAATTACGCCGTGACGGCACGCGGCTTCAACAGTCCATTTGAAAATAAATTGCAGGTCATGATTGATGGCCGCACCGTCTATTCACCACTGTTTTCCGGGGTCTATTGGGATGCTCAGGATCTTGTATTGGAGGATTTGAATCGTATAGAAGTTGTGAGTGGAGCGGGCGGTACTTTGTGGGGAGCCAATGCGGTGAATGGCGTGGTGAATATAGTCACTCGCAGTGCTGCGGACACTCAGGGTGTGTTGTTATCCGCCAGCGGCAGCGAACACGAAAATTACAGTGTGCTGCGCTATGGCGGCCAAATGGCTGAAGGTGGCTATTATCGCGTCTATGCCAAGCATAGCCAGCATGATGACACCTTGAGCGAGTCTGGCATGGATACAGATACGGGCTGGGAGCGCAGCCAGTTGGGGTTTCGTATGGATTGGGACGATGCCATGACCCTGCAGGGTGATGCCTACACCGGTCGCCTGCACCAATTGGGAACCGAGAACATTGTGATATCGGGAGCGAATCTGTTGGGGCGTGGCCGTTGGCAGTTGGATGGCGGTTCGCGCGTGTCAGTTCAGGCTTACGTTGATCATACCGAGCGCGACCAGCCACTGGCTTTTTCCCAGCATCTCACCACTTTTGATCTGGATGTCCAGCAGGATATGACGCTGGGGGATCGCCATAAACTGGTGTGGGGATGGGGGTATCGCTATGCGGATGACGATATTCATAATTACCCTCTATTCGCTTTCCTGCCTGAAAACCTGCACATGATCTGGCGCAATTTATTTGTGCAGGATGAGATTGCATTGACGCCTGAAGTGAACTTTACTCTGGGCACCAAGTGGGAGGACAACCCCTACACGGGTGGTGAAACCATGCCGGGAGCCCAGCTTGCCTGGGCGCCTGATGACACCAAGCTGGTGTGGGCAAGTGCGTCGCGCGCGGTGCGTTCTCCCTCCCGTATTGATCGCGACTTTTATTCGCCAACCAGCCCGCCAGTGGTTAATGGTGTGGCGCAGTATTCTGTCGCCGGTGGGCCGGATTTTGTGTCTGAAATTGCCGATGTTTATGAGTTGGGGTATCGCAGTCAACCGATTCCCGCTATCTCCTGGTCGGCAACTGTGTTTTACAGTCACTACGATCGTTTGCGCACCCTTGAGCTCAATACCAAAGGGTCCGGGGTGGTGTTTAAAAATATGGCCGAGGCGCACTCACGCGGTGTGGAGCTTTGGGGCAGTTGGCAGGTGGCGGCACCCTGGCGCTTACATGTGGGGCTGGTTGCGCAGGATCTGGATGTCAGTCGTAAACCCGGCAGCCTCGATTTGACCAATACCACCGGGCTTGCCAATGGCGATCCGGATTATTACTGGCTGCTGCGTTCATCTTACGAGTTTTCGTCGCATCTTGGTCTTCATGCCAGCCTGCGTCATGTTGAAGAACTGGAAAATACCAAGGTGCCGGCCTACGAAGAATTGGATCTTCATGTGAGTTGGATGCTGACACCGGGTTGGACTTTATCACTGGTTGGTCAGAATCTGCTGGCTGGCGATCATGCCGAGTTTGGGCCTGTAGGAGGGCGCAGTGTTTATGAGCGCAGCCTGTTTGGCAAAGTTGTTTGGAGTTTGTAAGTCAGATGGTAAATGATGGAGTAATCCAGTCTGATCCGGGAAAGTCAGGTCTGCGGTGGTTTTGGCGGGCTCTTGTCTGCATGCTCTGTCTATGGAGTTATGTGGTGTACAGCCAGCCAGCGACGCTCGATTATCAGGTGAAGGCTGCCATGCTGTATAAATTTTTGGGCTACACAGATTGGCCGGATACCGCCTTTGTTGCACCTGAGGCGCCGTACCGCATCTGCATTCTGGGCGCACATAATATAGAGACTGAATTGAAGGGGCTGGTTGCTGGCCGGACCATCAACGGTCGGGGAATCGAGATTAGTTTTGCAAGTCGGGTGGAGCAGGTTGGGGATGCTCACGTGGTATTCGTGGCCCATGCCCAGGAATCGCTTTTGCCTGGTCTGGCGCATGCGGCAGAAAAGCGCGCCTATTTGCTGGTAACTGAAAATGATGCAGGGCTCACTCCGGCAAGCGCCATCAATATGCGCCTGCTGGATGGTCGTGTGGGTTTTGATATCTCCGTAGTCAATGCACAAAAGGTCGGGCTTAAATTCAGTTCCCGCCTGCTGGCTGTGGCGGCCAGTGTGCAGGATGCTCCTCGGCCATGATGCAACTTGTCAGGCGTTCCATTTCTAACAAGCTTATGTTGGTCATTATGGCCACGAGTTTTTTCGCGCTTATCACTTACGGTGGGGCCATGCTGGCCTATGACTTGCGCAGCTACCACAACACTGTTGTTAAGGATCTGCAGACCCAAGCCAATATCATCGCCGGCATCAGCATAGCGGCGCTGGAGTTTAACGACCCGCAAACGGCGCGCGAGAATCTGCAATTGCTTCGCACCCGGCCAATGATTTTGGGGGCGTCTATCTTTACTGCAAAAGGTGTGCGTTTTGCAGATTACGCCACTGGTGGTGATTATCGCGCGCCTTGGCCGGCACATCCGGAGTTCACCGATAACTATCTGGTACGTGGCGAACAGATAGTGGTGTGGAAGCGGATTGTGCGCAACGGCGAATTGTTGGGGGTTGTCTATATTCATGCCCACTACGAAGCCAATCAACGCCTGTCCAATTACCTGATAATCCTCGCTGGTGTCATGTGTATTAGCCTGGGGTTGGCGATGTTGATTGCCATATGGCTTCGCGGTGCTGTCACCAAGCCCTTGTTGGCGGTCACTTCAGTGGCGCGTTCGGTCATGCAAAGCCGCGATTTTTCTCTCCGCGCATCAAGGTACACCGAGGACGAAATTGGTGTATTGGCCGATGCGTTCAACGATATGCTGGATGAAGTTGCACGGCGGGCTAGCGCCCTGGAGACCTCCAATCAATCTCTCGGGCGCGAAATGAAGGAGCGGCAGGCTGCAGAGGCAGCTCTGCGTGAAGAGGATAGGCGCAAGGATGAATTTCTGGCTATGCTCGCCCACGAATTGCGTAATCCACTGGCGCCGTTAATCAATGGTTTGCACATCCTCAAATTGGCCAAAAATAATCCTGAAGCTGCCGAACGGGCCCAGATAGTCATGGAGCGCCAGCTCAAGCAGATGGTCCGCTTGGTAGACGATCTGCTTGATATATCGCGGCTCACTAGTGGCAAGCTCGCCATTCATAAAAGCCACGTGGTATTGCAATCAATTGTCACCGAGGCCATAGAGCTCACCAGCGGCTTTATTGGTGCTTTCGGTCATGACCTTACGGTCACAATGCCTGAAGAGCCTATTTATATAGATGCAGATGCGCTGCGTTTGGGGCAAATACTGACGAACCTGCTCAATAACGCTGCCAAGTACACCAACCCTGGTGGCGCCCTCGCGCTGGAGGTTATCGAGAGCGAAGAAGGGCTGTTGGTGAAGGTGTCGGACGACGGTATAGGCATAGCGCCGGAAATGCTTAAAGATATTTTCAACATGTTCACCCAGGTGGAGCAGTCGCTTGAGCGCGTTCGTGCCGGGTTGGGCGTTGGCTTGGCGCTGTCCCGTCATCTTGCCGAGCTGCACGGTTACCAGCTGGAAGCTTTCAGCGCGGGGCCTGGAAAAGGTAGTTGTTTTACTTTGCAAATGCCGCGGCTGGTTGCAGCCGAGCCGGTCGAGCCGGTTACGGTGGGCGAGTTTCACGCCCAGGTGGGGCGGCGGATACTGTTAGTGGACGACAATGTCGATTTTGTATCCACCATGGCTGACTTACTGGCCAGCTTGGGCCATAAGGTGCTTGTTGCTCACGATGGCAGCCAGGCTCTGGAATTGGCTGTGCGGTTTTGTCCGGAGTATGCCTTTTTGGATATAGGTATGCCGGGCATGAGCGGTTATGAGCTAGCCAGACGTCTCCGCGCGTTTCCCCAGTCGGCAGATACTGTGCTGGTGGCTATAACCGGTTGGGGGCAAGAAAAAGATCGCCAGCAATCGCGCGCTGCTGGTTTTGATCATCATCTGGTGAAGCCTGTCGAATTGGACCAAATACTCGAGTTGTTGGAGTCTGCTGCTGTATCTGCCTCAATCATAGGATCTGCTTAGCCTTAATTGTGGTTGAAATCTGATCCCTGTCCCTGTAGTATTCGCGCTCTTTTTCGGCGGGGGATTTCCCTGCGTAAAATCCGGGTGGGCTAACCCCCACATAAATTCACCAAAGCATAGGCAACACAACATGAAGACATATACTGCCAAAGCTGAATCAGTAGTTCACGACTGGTTCATCGTTGATGCTACAGGCAAGACCCTGGGTCGTCTGTCAGCTGAAATCGCCTCTCGCCTGCGCGGCAAGCACAAGCCTGAGTACACTCCACACGTAGATACCGGCGATTACATCGTTGTAATCAACGCTGAGAAAATCCACGTAACCGGCAAAAAAGCGACTGACAAGATTTACTACCACCACACCAACCACATTGGCGGTATCAAATCTATCAGCTTCAAGCACCTGGTAGCCAAAGCGCCAACCCAGCCAATTGAAATCGCTGTTAAAGGCATGCTGCCAAAAGGTCCACTGGGCCGCGCCATGCTGAAAAAGCTGAAAGTGTACGCAGGTAGTGAGCATCCACACACTGCTCAGCAACCTAAAGTATTAAACATCTAATAAGGGGCTGAACAATGTCTACTCAATACTATGGTACTGGTCGTCGCAAGACTTCTACTGCTCGCGTGTTCATCAAAGCGGGTTCTGGTGTTATCACTGTTAACGATCGTCCATTGGACCAATACTTTGGTCGTCCAGTAGCGCGCATGGTTGTGCGTCAGCCTCTGGAAGTGGTTGATATGGTTGAAAAGTTTGACGTAAACGTCACCGTTGCCGGTGGTGGTTCTTTCGGTCAAGCTGGCGCCATTCGTCACGGTCTGACTCGCGCTCTGATGGAATACAGCGAAGAGCTGCGTTCTGTGCTGCGTAAAGCCGGTTACGTTACTCGCGACTCTCGTGAAGTTGAACGTAAAAAAGTTGGTCTGCGCAAGGCTCGCAAAAAGCCACAATACTCCAAGCGTTAATCGCTATTGCTGGCTACCTTTTTGGGGTGGCTGCAATGGAGGTGCAAAAAAGCGCCCGTGCCTTTCTGGCTCGGGCGTTTTTTTATGTCTAGACTTTAGGTTCCTTGCCTTTTGCGATTTGTTTTGATCCCTCGCAAAATCCTTTTATTACTTGTGGTTATTCTTGTAAGCGGCGCGCATTTTCTTTAAGATTGGCCGCTTTTTTGGGCATGCCCACTTTTATCCTGAATCACGTCTTTTTGTTCAAAATTGGCGCTGATTTGCTGGCCGTTAAAGCTGTTAGGGGAGAAATCGTCATGAGTAATGACGTTGTAAATAAAACCCGCCGTCGTCTGCTTATAGGTGCGACGACTGCGGTAGGTGCATTTGGTGCCGTAGGTGCTGCAGTGCCGTTTGTCGGGTCCTGGAACCCAAGTGCCAGAGCCAAGGCTGCAGGTGCTCCGGTTAAGTTCAATATGAGTAAAATTGAACCTGGTGCCATGGTGACTGTTGAATGGCGCGGCAAGCCGGTCTACGTTGTGCGTCGCACCCAAGCGGCCCTCGATAGCCTAAAGAAGGTTGAAGAGCTAGGTCTGGTGCGCGATCCCAAGTCGGAAACTCCCCAGCAACCTGCCTACGCTAAAAACCAGGGCCGCGCGATTAAACAGGAATTCGCCATTTTGCTTGGTGTTTGTACTCACCTCGGTTGTTCTCCGCTCTATCGCCCTGATGTTGGTGCTGCCGATTTGGGCGGCGACAAATGGCAGGGTGGCTTCTTCTGCCCATGCCATGGTTCCAAGTACGATTTGGCCGGCCGTGTGTTTTTCGGTGTGCCAGCTCCGCTCAACCTCGAAGTGCCCAAACACTTTTATGAGAGCGAGAACGTAGTCATCATCGGCGAAGACCAGGGGGCATAAGATGAATTGGTTAGTAGGTTTATGGACTTGGGTGGATAACCGCCTCCCCGTGCAAAAAGCATGGGATACCCACATGGGCAAATATTATGCGCCCAAAAACTTCAACTTCTGGTATTTCTTCGGTGTGCTGTCATTACTGGTTCTGGTTAACCAGTTGATCACCGGTATTTGGCTCACCATGAGTTATGTTCCTTCTGCTGAGGGCGCATTTGCCTCTGTGGAATACATCATGCGCGATGTGGATTACGGCTGGATCTTGCGTTACATGCACTCCACCGGCGCATCTGCTTTCTTTATCGTTGTTTATCTGCACATGTTCCGCGGTTTGATGTACGGCTCTTACAAGTCGCCACGTGAACTGGTGTGGATTTTCGGTATGACTATTTATCTGGCACTGATGGCTGAAGCCTTTATGGGTTATGTATTGCCATGGGGTCAAATGTCTTACTGGGGGGCACAGGTAATTGTGTCGCTGTTCGGTGCGATTCCCGGTATTGGTGAAGATCTGGTGCAATGGATTCGCGGTGACTATCTGATTTCCGGTATCACCCTGAACCGTTTCTTCGCGCTGCACGTTGTGGCTCTTCCAATCGTATTGTTGGCGCTGGTGGTAATGCACATTCTGGCATTGCACGATAAACACGTAGGTTCTAACAACCCGGACGGTGTTGAGATTAAAAAGAACAAAGATGAAAACGGCATTCCGCTGGACGGCGTTCCTTTCCATCCTTTCTATACCGTTCACGACCTTGTTGGTATCAGCGTATTCCTGTTTGTATTCTGCTTTATCCTGTTCTTTATGCCAGAGATGGGTGGTTTCTTCCTTGAGCACGCCAACTTCGAAGAAGCTAACAACCTCAAGACGCCAACCCACATTGCACCTGTTTGGTATTTCACACCTTTCTATGCGGTTCTGCGTGCGGTAACTATCGAAATCGGTCCATTGAACGCCAAGTTCCTCGGCTTTGTGGCCATGGCGGCTGCTATTGCAATCCTGTTTGTGCTGCCTTGGCTGGATCGTGCAAAAGCCAAATCTATCCGTTACCGCGGTTGGATCCCACGCGTAATGCTGATGGCTTTCGCCGCTATGTTCGTGGTATTGGGTTACCTTGGTGTTAAGGCTCCGACAGAAGGCCGTACCTTGCTTTCACAGATTGCGACTACCTTTTATTTTGCCTATTTCGTGACAATGCCTGTGTGGACCACCACCAACGTTGCAAAAGCGAAATCCAAAGTTGCTTTTGTGCTCTGCGGTGTTTTCACGTTGATTTTCGCGGCTATGACAGTCAGCTACATTAAATCTGAAGTACCTGCATTTCTGTTGGTTTTCTGTGCCGCCTTGGCTGTAGGTTTTGCGGCGTTGCCATTCCTGGCCGCGGTTGATAAAGAGTTGCCTGAACCAACCCGCGTGCAAGCGAAAGGTTTGCCTCTTCATGTGGTATTGGGTGGTTTGTTCTTGTTCCTGATTCTCGCCATTGTGCCTATCAAAGCGGTTGCTAACACCGGCAACTTTGAATGTGGCGCTATCCCTTGCGACAAGATGGAGCCGGATCTGAAGGACAAAGAGTCCCTGCAACGCGGTGCCAAATACTTCACCAACTATTGCATGGGTTGCCACTCACTCAAGTACTCCCGTTTTGAACGTGTTGCTGACGATCTGGAGATTCCAAAAGACCTGATGGAAGGCAACCTGATTCAGGGTGGTCAACGCATTGGTCAGCTGATGGAAATTTCCATGCGCCCGGCGCAAGCCAAAGCCTGGTTTGGTGTGACTCCACCAGATCTGACGTTGGTGGCACGTGCGCGTTCGCCAGAGTGGATCTATACCTACTTGCGCAACTTCTATAAAGATGGTTCGCGCCCTTGGGGTGTTAACAACCGTGTATTCCCTAACGTGGGTATGCCGCATGTGTTGATTGGCCCGCAAGGTTTGCTCGAGTGTGGTCCTGGTCCTAAATATGACCATAATGGCAACGAAGAGCGCAATGCTGTGGGTGAGTTGGAAATCGACGAACATTGTGGTGGTTTGGTTGAAGGTGCTCTCAAAGGCACCATGAAAAAGGCCGAATTTGACCAGTCTGTTTACGATCTGGTGAACTTCCTGTCCTACGCCGGTGAGCCTGCCACTGTTAAGCGTGAGCAGATGGGTGTGCGTGTTCTGATCTTTATCCTGATCTTTGCCGCTTGCGCCTTCTTCCTTAACCGGGAATTCTGGCGAGACATCCACTAAAAAAAGGGCGACCATAGGTCGCCTTTTTTTTTGCCGCTTAGGGTAAACTCCCGGCTTTTCATCCCCTGTGTAACCCGAGTTGTACGAGTAAGCCATGGAAATGACCTCGAATCGCCCCTATCTGCTACGCGCTATCTATGAGTGGTTAGTGGATAACAATTGCACTCCCCATCTGGTTGTTTTTGCCCGTGCCGAGGGGGTTGCTGTGCCCCAACAGCATGTTAATAAGGATGGCCAGATCATCCTGAATATTGCACCCAGTGCTGTGAAGGATCTGTTCATTGCCAACGATGCTATTTCCTTTTCGGCCCGTTTTAGCGGTATTGTGCACAACATCTATGTACCTTGCGGTGCTGTTCTGGGTATTTATGGCCGTGAGAACGGGCAGGGCATGATGTTTGAGTTTGAAGCTCCTCCACCGCCAGAGCCTACAACGCCACCCGAGCCCCCCAAGGCCGGGCCGACAAGTGACGCTAATGTGACACCATTGAAACGTCCGTCGCTAAAAGTAGTGAAATAACCCGCCAGCCTTTCTGTTTCGCCTTCTGCCAACACCGGTTTATTGATGGTAAAGCTGGTGTTGGTAACAAACTTGTCATAATTGCTTGGTAAATTGCGCGTCAAGGATGAGAACAACTCATCCGTAACAATCGACTATTTCCTAAAGGAAAACGCCCAATGAACGCGAGCAAATTTTTGAAAGGACTGGTTATCGCCGGTTCTATGGTTTGCGCGGCGGCTGTTCAGGCTGCTGTGGATGGCAAATTGCCAGAATACAAAGTAACTACTGGTGTGTCCGGTAGTGTTAACAGCGTGGGTTCGGACACTCTCGCTAACCTGATGACCCTCTGGTCCGAAGAATACAAAAAGCTGTATCCCAACGTTAACATCCAAATCCAAAGCGCCGGTTCTTCTACTGCACCGCCAGCGCTGACTGAAGGTACTTCCAACTTCGGCCCAATGAGCCGCGAGATGAAAGAAGCCGAGATTCAGGCGTTCGAAGCCAAATACGGTTACAAGCCAACCAAAGTGCCCGTTGCTATCGACGTATTGGCTGTTTACGTAAACAAGGATAACCCGCTGAAAGGTTTGACCATTGCTCAAGTAGATGCCATCTACTCTGCCACTCGCAAATGCGGTGCCGAAAAAGATATTACCCGTTGGGGTGATCTGGGTCTGACTGGTGCCTGGGCTAATCGTGACATCACCCTTTACAGCCGTAACGCTGTATCTGGTACCTACGGTTACTTCAAAGACGAAGCTCTGTGTAAAGGTGACTACAAGTCAACCATGAACGAGCAGCCGGGTTCTGCTTCTGTGGTTCAAGGCGTGTCTGAGTCAATCAACGGTATTGGTTACTCAGGTATTGGTTACAAAACTTCCGGTGTGCGCGCTCTGCCAATTGCCAAGCAAGCCTACCAGGAGTTTGTGCCAGCTGATGCTGAGCACGGTCTGGATGGTTCTTACCCTCTGTCACGTAAGCTGTTCATCTACGTAAACAAGAAGCCAAACCAACCTTTGGATAAGCTGCAATTGGAATTCTTGAAGTATGTGTTGTCCAAGCAAGGCCAACAAGCGGTAGAGCGTGATGGTTACATCCCTCTGCCAGCTGATATGGCGGCTCGTGCGCTGGAAAAGCTGGTCAAGTAAGCACTTCTGCAAGACAATAAGAGCCGCTGTTTATACAGCGGCTTTTGCTTTTTGATGGGTGTCCAGTGAAAATTTGTGAATTGCCAGTTGTCACAAATATGTCATGAGTTGTAACAAAACTGTCATTTACGACTGTTAGGATTTGCACGCCAACCAAAAAGTGGATGCATTTCTATGACCATGCCCAATGCCCCTACCGAGCACATGGAGCAGCTGCTGCCAAACGCAGAGCAGCGTGCGCGCCTGCGCCGTCTTCGCCGTTTTAAAGATCAGTTTTCCCGTTATGGGGTAATGACTGCTGGTATAGCGGTAGTAGCTTCCCTCGGATTGATTTTTTTCTATTTGTTTTCTGAAGTTTTTCCGCTCCTGCGCGGTGCCTCGGTTGATGTTACCAAGACCTATAATTTGCCAACGGCAGGGCAGGGTTCATCGCCTATTAGCCTGTTAACACTTGAGCGTTACGAAGAGATAGGTGCAGCTTATAGCCAGGATGGCAAAGTGCAGTTTTTCAAAGCTGACGATGGTTCGTCGCTATTAAATGCAGATGTTCCTAAAGCGGCTGATGCAAGCACTACCGCGTTTGGCACCAGTGAAGCAGCTTATGGCATGGCCATTTATGGTTTCAACAATGGCGATGTCAGTGTCGTCAAAGCGCAATATGATCTCAGTTATCCCAACGATAAACGTACGGTAACTCCCAGCCTGACTTATCCCTTGGGCGCAGAACCTTTTACGTTGGTTTCTGATCATGCGCCTATCAAAGCTGTTGCTGTGCAAGGCACGAGCAAAGGCACAGTGGTAGCGGCGGCGACTGAAGATGGTCGTCTGTTGTTAGGTATGGTGACTGTCACCGTCAACCAGATTACGGAAGAAGAAACGTCCAGCAAACAAACGTACAGCTTGCCGGCATTGCCTGAGGGTGAAAAGGCTACCCATATCCAATTGGATGAAACGGGTCGCTTTATGGTGGTGGCTAGCGATAAATCCCAACTGTATCTCTACAAAATTGCCAACCCGGAAGCGGCCGAGCGCTCTGATCCGGTTGTTGTTGAAGGTGGTAGGGTAACTGCCATGCAATTCCTGGTGAGTACGGGTTCTCTTGCAATAGGTACTGACAAAGGCCAGGTCAGCCAATGGTTACTGGTGCGCGATAAAAACAATCACTACCACATCAATCGCACGCGCGAATTCAAATCGCTGAGCGGTGCCATCGTTCAAATTACGCCAGAATTTTCCCGTCGCGGTTTCTGGGCTACGGATGACAAAGGCAATCTTGGCATTTATTTCGGAACTTCCGCGCGCACCTTGTTAATTAAATCTATGGGTAATACGCCAATTATCCAGACGGGCCTCTCGCCCATTAACAAAAGCGCGCTGCTGATGGATGCCAATCAAAAAATTAGCCAAGCCAACGTATGGAATGACCATCCTGAGGTGTCATTTAGCGTGCTCTGGGAAAAGGTACTTTACGAAGGTCGCGACGAAGCTGACTACATTTGGCAAGCTTCTTCAGCCAGTGATTCTTTTGAAGCCAAAATGAGTTTTGTACCTCTCTCAATCGGCACACTCAAGGCAGCTTTCTTTGCAATTTTGTTTGCTGTGCCTATTGGTGTGGCGGGCGCTATCTACACCGCTTATTTCATGACCGCAAAACTGCGCGGCATAGTGAAGCCGACGATCGAAATCATGGCGGCACTACCAAGCGTTATTCTCGGGTTTTTGGCGGGTTTGTGGCTTGCTCCATTCCTGGAAAATAATTTGCTGGCCATCTTCAGTATCTTGCTTTTATTGCCGGTGAGCATGCTGGTGACAGGATTTATCTGGAGCCGTTTCCCAGCATCCATTCGCACCACTATTCCCGAAGGTTGGGAAGCGATGATTCTGGTGGTGCCTGTTATGTTGACTGTGTGGGGCATAGTGGTTATCGCTCCCCACGCAGAAGTAACCTGGTTTAACGGCAGTTTGCGTCAGTGGTTTACCGATCACGGTATGAAGTATGAGCAACGCAACGCGCTGGTTGTTGGCCTGGTAATGGGTTTTGCGGTTATCCCGTCTATTTTCTCTATCGCGGAAGATGCTGTGTTCAGCGTACCGCGTCATCTCACGCAAGGTTCTCTCGCATTGGGCGCTACTCGCTGGCAAACCATGGTGGGTGTTGTATTGCCAACGGCGAGCCCCGGCATTTTCTCGGCAGTGATGATGGGCTTTGGCCGCGCTGTGGGTGAAACCATGATTGTATTGATGGCCACGGGTAACAGCCCGGTAGTCAATTTCAATTTGTTTGAAGGCATGCGTACTTTGTCCGCCAACATTGCAGTGGAGATGCCTGAAACAGCAGTGGGCTCTACCCATTTCCGCGTACTCTTCCTCGCGGCCTTGCTGCTGTTGGCTCTGACCTTTGTGGTGAACACATTGGCTGAAATTATTCGCCAGCGCCTGCGCAAGCGTTACAGCAATCTTTAAGGGTGACTCACCATGAAAAATTTAGTTAAAGCACCCGCGCCTTTAAAGGCAATAGGTGATTGGTACAAAAGCGGATCGCCCTGGATCTGGCTCAACGGTGGCGCAGTCACACTGTGTATGCTCATGGTGATAGGTTTGATTTGCCTGATCGCCGTGCGCGGTTTCGGCCACTTCTGGCCCGCCAATATTTTGCAAACCACGGTGACTGATAACACGGGCAAAGTTCAAACCATTCTTGCCGAAGAAGTGCGCAGCGAAGTTATCCCCGCTGTGATTGCGCGCGATAACGGCTATACGGTGCCAGATAATCAGGAATTACTGACTCGCCATCTGATGAAGCTCGGTAACCGCGATGTCACCTCGCGCGATTTTATGTGGTTCCTCGAGCTGGGTATGGGCAAGTGGGAATATCCCAAAGATGCAGTGATGATTGAGCGTCGCGAATGGGGCAATTTCTATGGCTTCCTCAGCAGTATCACTGAAAGCGGCAAGCCTGTGGCGGAGCAGGGATCGGCCAATTTCTGGCAAGAATTGAATCAGCGTTTAAGTCGCGCACTGGATTTACATGATCAAATCAAACGTATTGAAACGGTGCAAATTGGCAAAATCAATAATGCGTTAGATGAGTTGCGCCTCGAGCATCGTCGCCTGGAATTGAAAGGCGTTACCGGTGCGGAGATGGCTGAGCACGAAGCTAATATTGCTGCGCGCCGCGCCAAACTTGAAGCTGATTATGCTGTGGTGAAAAAAGAGCGCGACGCGATTTTCGAGCAAGTAAAACGCGATCAATTGCACGCAAAAACGGCGGACGGCAAAGAAGTTACCCTGAGCTTTGACCATCTGGTGCGTGTGACTCGCCCGAACGATATGAGCACCATCGCCAAGGTTGGCCAATACCTGGAGCGTTTCTGGGAATTTATGACGGACGAGCCGCGCGAATCCAATACCGAAGGCGGTATTTTTCCGGCGATCTTCGGCACTATCACCATGGTGGTTGTGATGTCCATCATAGTGACGCCCTTCGGTGTATTGGCGGCGATTTATCTGCACGAATACGCCAAACAAGGTTTGTTCCTGCGCATTATCCGCATCTCCGTGTACAACCTCGCCGGTGTGCCTTCGATTGTGTACGGCGTATTTGGTTTGGGCTTTTTTGTGTACACCCTGGGCGGCAATATTGACCGTTTGTTTTATGCGGAATCCCTGCCGTCGCCAACTTTTGGTACGCCAGGTTTATTTTGGGCTTCGCTCACGCTGGCACTGCTGACATTGCCAATTGTGATCGTGTCCACCGAAGAAGGTTTATCGCGCATTCCCAGTACTATTCGCCAAGGCAGTCTCGCGCTCGGTGCAACCAAAGCTGAGACGCTGTGGAAAGTGATCGTACCGCTGGCAACGCCAGCCATGATGACAGGTTTGATTCTGGCGATTGCTCGCGCTGCCGGTGAAGTGGCGCCTTTGATGTTGGTTGGTGTTGTGAAATTGGCTCCGGCCTTGCCGGTGGATGGCAACTATCCCTACTTGCATCTGGATCAAAAAATTATGCACCTAGGCTTCCACGTGTATGACGTAGGTTTCCAAAGCCCTAATGTTGAAGCGGCTCGTCCGCTGGTGTACGCCACCTCGCTCACACTGGTGATGCTGATTGTGGCTCTGAATATGACGGCGATTAAAATCCGTAATAATTTGCGTGAGAAATACCGCAGCGCTTCTGACTAAGCTGCCACACCCACTCGTAAACGAACACATTTTTTAAATTTATTGTCTCGATAGGCACCCTTATGACACCTACGCCAGCAGATGAAAAAATCAAGCTTGAAGTGAAAGACCTCAACTTGTACTACGATCAAAAACGCGCGTTGAACAGTGTGAGCCTGCAGATTCCGGAAAAAAAAGTAACGGCCTTTATCGGCCCGTCCGGTTGCGGTAAATCTACACTCTTGCGCTGCTTTAACCGCATGAACGACCTGGTGGATTCCTGCCGCGTTGAAGGCCAGATACTGCTCGACGGCAGCAACATCTATGACAAAAAAGTTGATGTGGCTGATCTGCGTCGCCAGGTGGGTATGGTGTTCCAAAAACCAAACCCATTTCCTAAATCCATTTACGAAAACGTGGCTTATGGCTTGCGGTTGCAAGGCGTAAAATCCAAACGTATTTTAGATACCGTAGTGGAGAATTCACTGCGCGGTGCGGCGCTCTGGGATGAAGTGAAAGATCGTTTGCACGATAACGCATTCGGTTTGTCCGGTGGCCAGCAACAGCGTCTGGTGATTGCGCGCGCAATCGCGATTGAGCCGGAAGTCATTCTGCTCGATGAACCTGCTTCAGCACTCGACCCGATTTCTACCCTGAAAATTGAAGAGTTGATCTACGAGTTGAAAGACAAATACACCATCGTCATCGTAACCCATAATATGCAACAGGCGGCGCGTGTATCTGACTACACCGCATTTATGTATATGGGTGACCTGGTGGAGTACGGCAATACTGATACGCTCTTTACTAATCCCAGCAAAAAGCAAACAGAAGATTACATCACTGGTCGCTACGGTTAATCGCTGGCGCGGTTGCAGGCGAGCCGCATGGGCGGCTTCTGGTGAAACGATTTCGATTAATTATTTGGCGGAGTCCCGACCATGGATATTAAAAGCCACACCCACCATATCTCGCAGCAGTACAACATAGAGCTGGATGATATTCGCACCCATTTGTCCGAGATGGGCGGCATGGCCCAGCGGCAGGTTAACGACGCCATTATTGCGTTGGTTGATGCTGATGTTGCCAAGGCAGAACAAGTTGTACGCGCTGACGGCGCAGTTAACTCGATGGAAATGTCTATCGACGAAGAATGTATTCGCATCCTCGCTCGTCGCCAGCCAGCGGCGAGCGATTTGCGTCTGGTTATCGCCGTTACTAAAGCGATCACTGATTTGGAACGCATTGGCGACGAAGCCACCAAGATTGCGCGCCAGGCAATCGCATTGAATCAGGACGGCGTAGCGCCGCGCGGTTATATCGAGGTGCGCCATATTGGTGGCCATGTATCGCGTATGCTGCAAGATGCGTTGGATGCTTTTGCCCGTCTGGACGTGGATATGGCGAATGAAGTAGTGCAGATGGATCGTACAGTAGACTTGGAGTATGGCACCGCCATGCGCGAACTGGTGACCTTCATGATGGAAGATCCACGCAGCATTACCCGTGTGCTCAATATCATGTGGTCACTGCGTGCGCTTGAGCGCATTGGCGACCATGCGCGCAACCTTGCGCAATATGTGATCTATCTGGTTAAAGGTGAAGATGTGCGCCACGCTAATCTGGATGATAGCAACAAATAATTATTTAAATGCGCCGAAAAAACCCATATCCTCGCGGTATGGGTTTTTTTTTGCACATTTCTTTACTATCTAAGCGCCGAACCCAGGGCGTATAATACGACGGCAATACATATTATAAATAGGCTAATTCACTATGCTGGATACAGGTCGAAACCTCACCCACCAACTGACACATCAACTAGGCTCCGCCATCATTCAGGGGAGTTACGCAGTCGACAAAAGTTTTCCGACCGAAGCAGAACTCTCCCAACAGTTTAATATCAGCCGCAGCGTAACCCGCGAAGCGGTAAAAATGCTCACTGCCAAGGGCTTATTGGCCTCGCGTCCGCGTCAAGGCATACGTGTTATGCCCAGCGCCCACTGGAATATGTTCGATCCCGATGTTTTGGCCTGGACGCTCAACGCTCGTCCATCGTTGGACCTGCTGCGCGAATTCACCCAGCTGCGTATCGCAATTGAACCTGAGGCTGCTCGCCTCGCCGCGCAAAATTACCAGGATAAGGCTAAAATCAAAGTCATCGCCGATGCGCTGGAGCGTATGCGCAAAGCTGATGAGGGTCAGGACGATCCTCTGACTGCCGATATCGAATTCCATACTTCGATCCTGGCTGCTAGTAACAACCGGTTCTTTTTACAGCTGCGCCAATTCATTCATGTCGCTTTGCGCGTGAGTATCGCCAGCACTAACCAGTTGAAAGGTGTGCTTAACGCCAGCTATGAAGATCACAAAAAGATTTACGACGAAATTGCCGCCGGCAATGAAGATGCGGCCGCCGATTCGGTCAAGTATCTGCTCAGTGAAGTTATGCAATTAATAAATTTGTCATTGGTTAAAACTCCACAAAACTAAGGGGTTTTGGTGCGTTTTCCCGCTAAGGGCTACGCACTTTAGTGATAAAAAATCGAGAGACAACCACATGTATAGTTATTCCGTGCACGAGGGGTACACACGCTACGCCAGCCTGGAAAACTGTCCGGTATTTATCACCGGCGGTTCTACTGGTATTGGCGCTAGCTTGGTGGAAGCTTTTGCCACGCAAAACGCTCGCGTTGCTTTTATCGATATCGATAAAGAAGGCGGCGAGCAACTGTGTGATGATCTGGTTGCCAGGGGGTTGCCGCGCCCATGGTTCCAAGTGTGTGACGTTAGTGATACCAGCGCTCTGCGTGCAAGCATATTTGCAGCGCAAACAGCTATTGGTGATATTCGCGTGCTGGTGAACAATGCCGCAAACGATCAGCGCTACGACACGCGCAGCATGACGGAAGAGCAATGGCATAAGGGCTTGGCGATTAATCTGCACCCGGCTTTTTTTGCCGCGCAGGCGGTTCAGCCCATGATGAAAACCCAGGGTGGTGGGTCGATAATCAATATCAGCTCCATCAACACCCATTTTGGCCCGCCCAATCTGGCCGGTTACATAGCCGCCAAAGCGGGTATTTTGGGAATTTCGAAAGCTTTGGCGACGGATTTTGGCGACGATAATATTCGTGTCAATTCCATACTGCCGGGCTGGGTGGCTACCCCAAAACAGCTTGAAAAATGGTTGTCAGAAGACCAGGAAGTGGAGCTGATGAAGCGTGTGTGCCTGAAAAAACGCCTGGGCGCCCACGATGTTTCCAAGTTGGCCCTGTTTCTGGCATCCGATGATTCTTCCATGATCACCTCGCAAGAGTTGGTGGTGGATGGCGGCCGTATCTAGTAAGATTCGCCGTCAGTTGAAAACTCGCACTTGGTCGTGCGAGTTTTTTTGGGTCAAAAATAATTTATATTATAAATACTATATTGGAGGTGTGTGTTGAATCTCAACGGTCTTGATCTGGCGATATTGGCGATTTACGCCGTAGTGCTGGTGTTTATTGCTTATAAAGTCTCGCGCGAAAAGCAGGGGCATGAAAAGAACGCGCAGGACTATTTTCTCGCCAGCAAAGCATTGCCCTGGTGGGCGGTGGGAACCTCACTGATTGCGGCCAATATTTCCGCTGAACAAATCGTGGGTATGTCAGGTGCTGGCTATGCCGGTGGTATCGCCATTGCGTCCTATGAGTGGATGTCGGCGATTACGCTGTTTATTGTGGGTAAATACTTCCTGCCGATCTTTATCGCCAAGGGCATTTACACTATGCCCGAGTTCCTGGAGCAGCGTTATGACCGCCGTGTACGTACGGTGATGTCGATCTTCTGGCTCACGCTCTATGTGCTGGTGAACCTCACGTCCATTATGTACTTGGGCGCGCTGGCTGTTAATGCGGTGACTGGTATTCCCATGATGCAGGCCATGATCGCTATGTCGGTTTTCTCTTTCTGTTATTCAATTTACGGCGGCATGAAGGCGGTGGCTTTTACCGACGTATTCCAGGTGACCTTACTGGTGATGGGTGGCTTGCTAATCACCTACCTCGGTCTTGAGAAACTGGCGCTGCTGGATGGCGGGTCTGGTGTTATCCACGGCTTCCAATCCTTGCTGGAAAAAGCACCGGAAAAGTTTGACCTGATCCTCGACCCAAGCAATCCCAACTACAAAAACCTACCGGGCATCTCTGTATTAGTTGGCGGCATGTGGGTAATGAACATCTCCTACTGGGGCTTTAACCAATACATCACCCAGCGCACTTTGGCAGCCAAGAGCCTGCAAGAAGCGCAAAAAGGTATTGCCCTGGCAGCTTATTTGAAAGTGTTGATGCCGCTCATTATCGTACTGCCAGGTGTTGCCGCGGCGGTGTTGATGCCTGGCTTGACTCCATCGGACAAAGCTTATCCCTGGATGATGGTTAACATCCTGCCCCACGGCATTCTGGGTATTGTGTTTGCCGGTCTGGTAGCGGCGGTGTGTGCGTCGCTCGCGTCCAAAACCAACAGTATCTCTACTTTGTTCACCATGGATATTTACAAGCAAATCATCAAGCCGGATGCCTCTGAAGAGCACTTGGTAAAGGTGGGTCGTATTGCAGCGACCGTAGCCATTATCATTGCACTGCTGGTGGCTGAGCCGCTGATCGGCAAGTCTGACCAAGCCTTCCAATTCATCCAGGATTTCACTGCCTTCTTCACTCCCGGTGTAGTGCTTATGTTCCTGATGGGCTTCTTCTGGAAGAAGTCTACCGCCATGTCCGCGCTGGTTGCTGGCATAGGTTCTGTGGCCCTGTCGATCCTGTCCAAGTTTGTATTGCCGGCAGAGTTTCCGTTTATGGATCGTATCGCCATAGTCTTTATACTTTGCGCCATATTGGCCATTGGGGTGACTTACTTGTCTGGCGGTAAAGACCAGGAAAAAGCCATCGACCTTAATGGCATTAACTTCAAAACCGAAGGCGTGTACAACGTAGCCGCCTTAGGTGTGGTGCTGGTGCTAATCGCCTTCTACACCATCTGGTGGTAATTTGGCCCGTCTGGTTTGGTGATGGACCGCAAAAAGTGTTAGTCTGAAAACGCCTCCTTGTGAGGCGTTTTTTTTGGCTCTCACATTAATAACATTATCTCCAACGCTATGTTCGAACTTATCGATGAGGTCCCCTGCGCCAACCTGTTGGGCGAGGGTGTCCAGTGGAACCACCGCGACCAGTCTGTCTGGTGGACGGATATCAAATCCAACAAGCTCTATCGCTATCACCTGTACTCTAAAACACTGAAAACTTGGGCTATGCCCGAGTTTCTCGGCTGTTTTGCGTTTGTGGAAAATGACGAGCGCATGTTGTTGGCACTGGCTACCGGCTTTGCCTGGTTCAGCCCCGAAACGGGAGCAATTGAATGGATCGCCAAGCCGGAGGCTCATTTTATTGGCAATCGCCTGAATGATGGCCGCGTTGATCGCCAAGGCAGGTTTTGGGTTGGTTCAATCATGGAGCAGCAAAACTCACCGGAGCAATCCGCCAGCTTGTTTTGCCTGGATCACGCACAACAGCTCAGCACCCATTTAACGGATTTGCGTATTTCCAACAGTCTTTGTTGGAGCGCGGATTCAAAACGCCTGTATCACGCCGATTCGCCCAGCCACCAGATCAAGGTTTACGACTTCGACGCCATCAGTGGCAGCTTGAGCAATGGTCGAGTATTTGCGCAGACCCTTGATGCTGTAGAGCCTGACGGCAGTTGCATAGACGCCGAAAACCATTTGTGGAATGCGGAGTGGGGCGGCCAGCGATTGGTGCGCTACAGTCCCGAAGGGCGTGAAGTTACCGTGTTGCCGATGCCAGTCAGCCAGCCCACCTGCATGGCGTTTGGCGGTGAGGAAATGAACTTGCTGTTTGTCACCAGTGCCCGTATCGGCTTGAGTGACGATGCGCTCGCAGAACAACCCCGCGCCGGCAATTTGTTTATTTATCGCACGACTTTTAGCGGCTTAAATGAGTGCTGGTACAAAGCTTCACCAGCGCGCTGATCAAAACTGTTTTCAGCGCGGGGTTGATATAAGATACTGCGCCATTACGATTTTCCAGCAAGTCAGGATTCACCTTTGAAACCAAGCAACGCCAGTCGCAAATCACCTGTATCCGAACCCGCCAACAATCTCGGCCTGCGCATAGTGCGCGAGGGCGCGCTTATAGGTTTGGTGGCGGTTTGTGGTTACTTGTTGCTCGCCATGTTCAGCTATGACGTCGCCGACGGCGGTTGGTCCAGTACTGGCGAAAATGCAATGGTCACCAACCTGGGGGGCCGTTTTGGCGCTTGGCTTGCCGATATTTTCTTTTCGTTTTTTGGCTATCTCGCTTACCTGTTTCCGGTGATGCTCGCGTATCGCATTGTGCTGGTATTCCGCGATCGCGCTCACCTCAAAAACCTCGATTGGTTGATGGTAAGCATTCGCGCCGTCGGTTTGATTCTGGTGATGGTCGCCGGTACCGGCATTGCGGCCATGCACTACAGCGGCGGTGAATCTGTATTGCCTTACTCCAACGGCGGCTTGCTGGGAAGTGGTGTTGCGTCTTTGGTAGACAACGCTTTCAGCTATACCGGCGGAACCCTGATTTTGCTCGCCTTCTTTTTGTTTGGTTTGACGATTTTTACCGATCTCTCCTGGTTTGCCTTGATGGATGAATTGGGCAATTTAACGCTGCTCGGCATCGAAAAAGCCAAAGCTCGCTGGCTCCAATACCAACGTGAAAAGAAAGAAAAAACCATCGCCATAGAAGCGCAACAGCACAGACGTGAAGTGGTGGAAGAGCGCGCGAAAGTTGAAGCCAAGCGCGCTGCACCTGTAGTGATTACCGAGCCACCCAAAAAGAAACCCGCACCCAGTCCCCGTGTGGAAAAAGAAAAGCAACCATCCTTGTTTGATGCGTTGGAGCCTGCCGAAGGCACCTTGCCATCCCTGAGCTTGCTTGATCCGGCGGACAAGCGCAGCGATAAGGGTTACTCCAAAGAATCTTTGGAAGCCATGTCCAAATTATTGGAATTGAAACTTAAAGATTTCGGTATCGAAATCGAAGTGGTTTCCGTTCAGCCCGGTCCGGTAGTTACCCGTTTTGAAATCCAGCCGGCACCCGGTATTAAAGCAAGCCGTATCTCTGGTCTTGCAAAAGATTTAGCGCGTTCGCTTGCGGTTGTCTCTGTGCGCGTGGTGGAGGTTATTCCCGGTAAATCCGTCATGGGTATCGAAATCCCCAACGCTCACCGCGAGATGGTGCGCTTGAGCGAAGTGATTTCGTCCGAGGTTTACGATCAAGCCAAATCGCCGCTCACTATGGCGCTGGGCCACGATATTTCCGGCGAGCCAATCGTTTCCGACCTCGCCAAAATGCCCCATTTGCTGGTCGCGGGCACCACCGGCTCAGGTAAATCCGTGGGCGTTAACGTGATGCTGCTTAGCCTGCTCTATAAATCTACGCCCAAAGAAGTGCGCCTGATTTTAGTAGATCCGAAGATGCTGGAACTGTCTGTGTACGACGGTATTCCCCATCTGCTCACGCCGGTAATCACCGATATGAAAGATGCGGCCAATGGCCTGCGTTGGTGCGTAGGTGAGATGGAGCGTCGCTACAAGTTAATGTCTGCCTTGGGTGTACGTAACCTCGTAGGCTTTAATCGCAAAGTGGACGACGCCAATAAAGCAGGCACACCTATCGCCGATCCGCTGTTCAAGCCCGAAGAAAATTTTGAAGCCGGTGCTGAAGTGGCCACCGCGCCGAATTTAGAAACACTGCCGTTTATCGTTGTCGTGATCGACGAATTCGCCGATATGATGATGATCGTCGACAAGAAAAAAGTAGAGCAACTTATTTCTCGTATCGCGCAAAAAGCCCGTGCCGCCGGCATCCATTTGATCCTCGCCACCCAACGTCCATCGGTAGATGTTATTACGGGTCTGATTAAAGCGAACGTACCGACGCGAATTGCTTTCCAGGTTTCATCCAAAATCGATTCCAGAACCATTCTTGACCAAGGCGGCGCTGAGCAACTGCTTGGCCACGGTGACATGCTCTTCCTGCCCCCCGGTACCAGCCTGCCAGTACGCGTTCACGGCGCCTTCGTTGACGACCATGAAGTCCACCGCGTAGTGGCCGATTGGAAAAAACGTGGCGTCCCCGAATATATCGATGGCATTACTGATGATAGTAATAACTCCATCCCCGTTCCCGGAATTCCCAGTGAAGGTGGAGAAGATGGCGATGAAGGTGAAAGCGATGCGCTTTACGATGAAGCGGTTTCTTTTGTGCTGGAATCGCGTAAGGCATCGATTTCGTCGGTGCAGCGGAAATTGCGGATTGGTTACAACCGCGCGGCCAGGTTGATTGAGACTATGGAAGCGGCGGGGGTGGTTTCGGCGGCGGGGCATAATGGGAATAGAGAGGTGCTGGCACCGGGAAGAGGGGATTACTAACCCCCCTTATTACCTAGTGGCACCGAACGGGGCCCCGTATGACCGCCCCGAGCATCGGAAGAAAATTGGTGTCAAACGCACAGGACGTGCGTTTGAGTGACGTCGAGCCATGGATGGCTCGTCGGAACGACAGCAATTTTCTGAGAAGCGCAGGAAACAGGCGGGCGTCCGGGGCGTCTTTTCTTTTGCTTACTTTTCTTTGGACAAGCAAAGAAAAGTGAGGCCCGCGGCAGGCGCTTCAAATTAAAACATTTGTGTTTTATCTGAAAAGAAACTTTTAGTATTTTTTACCTGGCGGATGGCGTTGGTTTCGCCCCGCTGGGCGAGTCACTTTTCTTTGTCTCGCCAAAGAAAAGTAACCCAAAGAAAGGCGACCCCAAATCACGCCTTTTCCTGCGCGCTTCAGAAATTAGCTGTCGTTCCGACGCGACATCCATGTCGCGACGTCACTCAAGCGCACGTCCTGTGCGCTTGCTAGCGAATTTCTTCCAGTGCTCGGGGCGCTCATACGGGGCCCCGTTTCGGTGCCAATAGATAAATTTTTGTTTATTTTGGGGGGATTCAGGCGTTACCCAATACCCTGGACACTCCAGTCATTCCCCTATCGGGAGCTTAGATTCTTAGGACTTATATGAAATTCATAACCCGCATAATCGCCTCTCTCGGCTTATTAGCAACAATCACCGCCCACGCCGACGACCAATCCCCCGCGCAACTGCGCAAACAACTCGACGCCATGAACACCCTGCAAGGCAGTTTCGTGCAGACTCTCTATGACAAAGACGGCAAGAAGCAAGACGAAAGCAGTGGCTCTTTCGTAATGCAACGCCCCGGCAAGTTTTACTGGAAAACCGAAAAGCCAGCGCCGCAGTTGCTGGTTTCCAACCAAAAAACTATCTGGCTCTATGACCCGGATTTGCAAACTGTTAACGAGCGTCCATTCAGTGATGACCTCAAAAAAACGCCAGTGCTTTTGCTGAGTGAAGATGTAGACAAACTGCGTAAAAACTTCACGATCAATCGCAGCCAAACCGGTAAAACCGAAAAATTTTCTATTACGCCGAAAGTGACTGAAGGTTTATTCCAGGAGTTATTGTTGGTGTTTAACGATAGTCAGCTCACAGAGTTTTCCATTCGCGATAGCCTGGGCCAGCTTTCTCATTTCACCTTGAGTAACGCCAAGCGCAACGAAAAAATCGACGAAACCCTGTTTAACTTTGTGGTGCCTGCGGGCGCGGATGTTATTAAAAGCCAATGAGTGATTTATTCGGCCATCAACCTGCCTATCAACCGCTCGCGGCGCGGATGCGGCCGCGCAACCTTGATGAGTACATAGGCCAGGAGCATTTGCTCGCGCCGGGAAAACCGCTGCGCGAGGCAATTGCGCGTGGGCAGTTGCACTCTATGATTCTGTGGGGGCCGCCGGGTGTGGGTAAAACCTCGCTAGCAAAATTGTTTGCCGAGCAGGCCCATGCGCGTTTTGAATCGCTATCGGCCGTGTTATCTGGTGTGAAGGAAATTCGTGCTGCTGTGGCGGTAGCGCAACAGGCGCGTATTTCTGGTCAGAAAACGATTCTGTTTGTGGATGAAGTGCATCGCTTCAACAAATCCCAGCAGGATGCGTTTTTGCCTTATGTGGAGGACGGCACTTTTATTTTCATCGGTGCCACCACCGAGAATCCCTCGTTTGAATTAAACAACGCTTTGCTGTCGCGCTGCCGTGTCTATGTGTTGCGCGGCTTGCAACCTGAGCATCTGCAACGCGTGTTGGTTCAGGCTCTGGAAGATAAAGAGCGAGGCCTGGGCGAAAGTGATATTCGTGTCGACGAGGATGCGCTGATGACGCTTGCGCAAGCCGCTGACGGTGACGCGCGTAAATCGCTCAACTTGCTGGAAATCGCCGCCGATCTGGCGGACGAACAGGGCGATCATAAAGTCATCAATCAGGACGTGCTGGCCGAGGTACTTGCCAGCGATGTGCGTCGCTTTGATAAGGGCGGCGATATTTTTTACGAGCAAATTTCCGCCCTGCATAAATCTGTGCGCGGCTCCTCGCCAGACGGTGCGCTCTACTGGTTGGCTCGTATGATCGATGGCGGCTGCGATCCGCTCTATATCGCCCGCCGCGTCGTGCGCATGGCCAGCGAAGATATAGGCAATGCCGACCCGCGCGCCTTGCCTTTGTGCCTGGCAGCCTGGGATGTACAGGAGCGTTTGGGCAGCCCGGAAGGGGAGCTGGCCATAGCTCAAGCTGTGGTTTATCTCGCGGCAGCACCCAAAAGTAATGCTGTGTATAATGCCTTCAATCAGGTGATGGCCGATGTGCGCAGCCAGCCGGCCTATGATGTGCCGATACATCTGCGCAACGCGCCCACCAAGCTGATGAAGTCTATGGACTATGGCGCCCAGTATCGCTATGCCCACGACGAACCAGGTGCTTACGCCGCCGGCGAAAATTATCTGCCGGAGGAGATTGCGGAGGCGCGCTATTACCAACCCGTTGAGCGTGGGTTGGAGTTAAAAATCCAGGAGAAATTGGCGCATTTGCGCGAGCTGGATCGCCAAAGCAACAGGCAGCGCTACAAAAAATAACCAGGGCTCGCCGGCCGGAACAGGATTTAAAAAAATATGCAGTGGTTGATGATTGCCATAGGTGGTGCGCTCGGGTCCATGGCCCGTTTTGCGGCTGTAACCTATCTAACCCCGCTGCTGAATTATCGTTTTCCCATTGGGACTTTTTTAGTCAATATCACGGGTTCGTTTTTGATTGGCGTAGCCTATGTGATCATTGTAGAAAAGCAATTAATCCCGGCCGAGTGGCGCCTGTTTTTTATCACCGGCATTTTGGGTGGCTTTACGACCTTTTCATCCTTTTCGCTTGAGGTATTGCAAACCTGGCAAGAAGGACATGTGGCAACATCCTTGTTTTATGCGGTGAGCTCGGTAGTGCTGGGCTTGCTATTTGCGCTCTGGGGAATGCAGCTGACGCAAAAATTCTTTTGATTTTACTTTTAACTCTTATTGAAAATTATCGCCATGTTAGATTCAAAATTACTCCGCAATAATCCTGAAGCTGTCGCCACTGCACTGCGTAAGCGCGGTCTCGAACTCGACGTTGCGCGTATCAACTCGCTGGAAGAAGCGCGCAAAGCCATTCAAATCAAAACCGAAGCTCTGCAGCAGGATCGTAATACCCGCTCCAAAGCCATCGGCAAAGCCAAGCAGGCTGGTGAAGATGTTGCGCCGCTGATGCAAGCTGTTGAGCAAATCAAGCAAGAGTTGGCGACGGCAGAAGTTGAGCTGACGAATATCCAGAAAGAGTGGGATGAGTTTGTAAATGCCATTCCCAACACGCCGGCCAATGAAGTTCCTGAAGGTGCTAGCGATGAAGATAACGTAGAAATTCGTCGCTGGGCCATGCCAAAAAGTTTTCACTTCCCGATTAAAGATCACGTAGATCTCGGCGCTGAGCTGGGCGGCCTGGATTTTGAAACAGGCACTAAAATTACCGGTACTCGCTTTGCTGTGTTGCGCGGCGGCGTGGCTCGCTTGCATCGCGCACTGGCCCAATTTATGTTGGACATGCACATTAACAAACACGGCTACGAAGAGGTTAACGTACCTTTTATCGTGAATCGCGATTCCTTATTTGGCACAGGTCAATTGCCCAAGTTTGAAGAAGATTTATTCAAACTGACGGATGATCGCGAGTTTTATTTAATTCCTACTGCCGAAGTTCCCGTCACCAATATTTATCGCAATGAAATTGTTGAAGACGCGCAGTTGCCGATCAAACTTGTGTGTCATTCTCCTTGCTTCCGTTCAGAAGCAGGCAGCTATGGTCGCGATACCCGCGGTATGATTCGTCAACATCAATTTGAAAAAGTAGAACTGGTGCAATTTGTTCGCCCTGAAGAGTCTGATCAGGCATTGGAAGAATTGGTTGGCCACGCTGAAGCTGTATTGCAAGCGTTGGGCTTACCACACCGCACTGTGATTTTGTGCGGCGGTGATATAGGTTTCTCTTCTGCTAAAACCTACGACATCGAAGTCTGGGTGCCATCGCAAAACAAATACCGCGAAATTTCTTCGTGCAGCAGCTTCCGCGATTTCCAGGCCCGCCGCATGATGGCGCGCTATCGCAACCCTGAAACTGGCAAGCCAGAGTTGTTACACACACTGAATGGTTCCGGTCTGGCGATTGGTCGTACCTTGCTCGCGGTATTGGAAAACTATCAAACCGAAGACGGCAGCGTGACTATTCCTGAAGTGCTGCGCCCTTATATGGGCGGGCAGGATGCGCTGTTGCCGGTTAAAAAATAATTAGTATTACTATGTTTCAAAAAGCTGACCAGCTAAAACGATTGTTAGATAACCACCGCCCGCTTGCCGCCGCGGTGGTTAAAAATCTGCATGAAGATTTAGTGCTGCGTTGGACTTATCATTCCAATGCGATTGAAGGTAATACGCTAACGCTGATGGAAACCAAAGTGGTTCTGGAAGGTATCACTATTGGTGGAAAAAGTTTACGTGAACATTTCGAGGCCATTAATCATCGAGATGCGATCCTGTTTGTCGAAGGCTTAATCCAAAAAAATGAAGCTTTGTCCGAATGGGATATTCGCAATACTCACCAGCTAATCTTAAAGAATATTGATGACGCTAATGCGGGACAATATCGCAAGATTAACGTTCTGGTTGCCGGTGCGCGTCATACGCCACCAGATCAATTGTTGTTAGTGGAAAAAATGGCAGCATTTATCAATGCTTCCAATTCACATCGTTTTCATCCGATAGAACATGCTGTGCGTGTACATGTTGATTTTGTTGGTATACATCCCTTTGTTGACGGTAATGGACGTACATCGCGATTGTTGATGAATCTGGAGTTGATGAAGGCGGGTTATCCACCAGTTGTTATTCCGGTGGAGCAGCGCCTTCGCTACTATCAGGCATTGGATGCGGCCCATGTCGATAACAACTATCAACCCTTTATTGAGCTTGTTACCGAGATGGTTGAGCAGAGCTTTTCCCCTTATTTTTTTGCACTAGGCATTACCAAGCCCTAATCCTTCCTGCCTGACTACAAGGCAAATTGAGTTAAATTATGGATTACTTCCCCGTCTTCCTCGACCTAAAAAACCGTCGCTGCCTGCTTGTCGGCGGTGGTGATGTTGCCACCCGTAAGGGTCGTATGCTTTCCAAAGCCGGTGCAATTTTGCGTGTGGTTGCGCCAGAAATTTCTAGCGAGTTGCGTGAGCTGGTGGCGCAACATAATGGCGAGTTGCTGCAGCGCGAATATCAATCCGGCGATATGGATGCTTGTGTGCTTGCCGTGGCGGCAACAGATATAGAATCGCTCAACAAAACAATTTCCGATGATGCCAAACAAATAAATATTCCCGTGAATGTGGTGGATACACCTGCGCTCTGCACCTACATCACGCCGGCGGTGATTGATCGCTCGCCACTAATGATTGCGATTTCCAGCGGCGGTGAAGCGCCAGTGTTGGCGCGCTTGATTCGCACCAAACTCGAAACCCTGATTCCCATGAGTTACGGCAAGCTTGCTCATTTGGCCAGCCGTTGGCGTGACAGGGTGAAAGCGCGCTTTGATGATGGCGACAGCCGCCGCAAGTTCTGGGAAAAAATCCTGCAAGGTCCGGCAGCTGAACTGGCGATGAATAGCCAGGATGAAGCAGCGGATAAAATTCTTGCCGATGAAATTGCCAGCGAGGATGCATCGCTGACCCGTGGCGAAGTTTATCTGGTTGGTGGTGGTCCGGGCGATCCGGAATTGTTGACTTTGAAAGCCCTGCGCCTGATGCAACAGGCGGACGTGGTGCTCTATGATCGTTTGGTTTCCGATGGGGTCATGGATCTTGTGCGCCGCGACGCCGAACGTATCTATGTAGGCAAGCGCCGCAGTGAACACGCCATGCAGCAGGAAAATATTAACCAGCTGCTGGTGGATTTGGCTCGCGAAGGTAAGCGTGTATTGCGTTTGAAAGGCGGTGATCCCTTTATTTTCGGACGCGGTGGCGAAGAGATTGAGCTGTTGGCGCAAAATCACATTCCTTTCCAGGTTGTGCCGGGAATCACGGCGGCATCTGGCTGTGCCGCCTATGCTGGGATTCCGCTTACCCACCGCGACTACGCACAATCAGTGCGTTTTGTTACCGGTCACCTGAAAGATGACAGCATTAATGTGCAGTGGCCGGAGTTGGCCAACCCTACGCAGACCATAGTCTTCTATATGGGGTTGGTGGGATTAAAGGATATTTGCGAATCCCTGATTGTCCATGGTCGTGCGGCGAGCACACCGGTTGCGCTTGTTGAGCGCGGAACCACCCAGCAACAGAGGGTGTTAATTGGCAACCTGGCCAATATCGCCGAGCTGGTGGCAAGCCAGGAAGTCCATGCGCCTACTCTGTTTATTGTTGGCGATGTGGTTAAATTACATGACAGCCTGAAATGGTTTAAAGGCGAGTGACAAGCGGAAAGCCAAGCGGTATTCAGTGAGCGGTCACTCACAGTTCTTGAATTTGGCGTTTAAAGCTCTAAAGGATATATCAAGACTGCCGATACTAAAGTTAGAAGGCACAAAGAGTGCATTTTTAATAGATGTTCTCTGCCTACCAACTCATCAATCTGGTTTTTCGTTATGGTTTATATACGTCCCAGCGCGCCGGTCGCAACCCCGACTGCGATCAAACCGGCAACAGGCACGCCGCCTGTGACAGGCGAGCATCCGCTGGCGGGTGACTCGGTTCCCGTTGAATATGTGGTAACCCCGCAAACCGAGCGTCGCAAATCTGACTCAGATCGCCGTCAGCAACGCAAAGGTAATCTGCTTGAGACTCGTACTGGCCGCGACAGGCGTAAAAGTAATCCGGCTATCAGCATTTCCATCTAATGGGGTCGGCAGTTTTGCCGAGGGTTCGTGTATTCTTCGCCCATTCTTGCCCCTAATTTCTTCTCCCCTGCCTTCATCCGTTTGGCCAACCTGCAAGTTGATTGCTATGGTTTTGAATAGTCATTGTCTGGCTGTATGTGGCGCTTAATGTCGAACTGGCACCAGTTTAGGCTGCTTGCGTAAACTGGTGCGACCGCTGATTGGGCTCGTAGCACACTGGTATGGCAGATATAGATCGTCTGTTTACGATAAACGCGATGCAGGGCAATCAATAAGATGAAAAGATTTAAAAATAAAGTTTTAGGGTTAGGTATTTTCTGCCTCTGGTTTATGGCCGCCTGGGCCAGTGCCGAGCGCACAGATTCTGTTTATTGGGGTGTGTTTGAAGAGGGAATACATACAGACTTCAACAAGCTACAAACCTATGGCACCGACATGGGCAAAAACCCCAGCATTGTTATGTGGTACATCAGCTGGCAGACCAGTGGTTTTCCTCTCGACCAGGCACAGCAGATTTACGACAAAGGCTATGTTCCTCAAATAGTCTGGGAACCCTGGATGGGGTTGGATGAAATTCTTGCCGGTAAATGGGACACCTACCTGCAAACCTTTGGTGAGTCCGTAAAGCAATATGGCCATCCGGTCATGCTGCGCTTCGCACATGAATTCAATGGTGATTGGTATCCTTGGGTATTCGATAACGGTGTTGTGGGCGGTACGGTTACCAAGCCAGAGCGTTGGATTCAGGCCTACCAATATGTTCACGATAAAGTGGTGGCGGCCGGCGGTAAAAATGCGATTTGGCTTTGGTCGCCCAATGTAGGTAATGGCGGTAAAAATCCCAATGACGTCACCAGCTATTATCCGGGTGATCAATACGTTGACTGGATTGCGGTGGACGGCTACAACTGGGGTACCTCCCAGAGCTGGTCATCCTGGCAGAGTTTCAGCCAGGTATTTGGTCCCATCTATGACAAGATGGTTGCCAAATATCCCGGCAAGCCAATCATGATTGGTGAGTTCGGCTGCTCATCGACGGGTGAGACTACGGGTCAGGATAAACCTACCTGGATTACCGATACCTTTGATCAACTCAGGAACAACTACCCGCAGATCAAAGCGTTTATCTGGTTTAACGTCAATAAAGAAACTGATTGGCGATTCAGTACCACAACACAAAGCACAGCTGCGTTTAAGGCTGGCATGCAGCAATCGTTTATCAGCGATGATCGCAAGCAGTTACTGGCTTTAACAGGGCAGGCCGACAGCAGTTCGTCTTCCAGCTCAAGCTCCAGTTCCAATTCCAGCTCCAGCGTTTCCAGTTCCGTTTCGTCGAGCAGTTCGTCCAGCAGCTCCTCCAGTCAGGTAAGTAGCAGCAGCGCCTCTTCGTCTGCGACACCTGCAAATAATGGCGGCAAGAGCGGAAAAAGTGGTGGTGGGGCTGTTAATGCGTTGGGGATTTTTTTCTTGTCGCTGATACTGTTGCTAGCGACCGGATAAGGGATAAAAAGCCACCGCTTAAGCGGTGGCTTTCCTGAGTTGGACAGCAACTGATTTAAACGCGGGAGTTTTACTGCGCGGATCATGGGCCGTCCCGATCAGGACATTGGCTTCAGGGTAATAGGCCAGCAGATTTCCGCGCGGCAGATTAAATGCAAAGACTTTGAGTTTTTGCATTTCCCCGTGGCTGGAGCTGAGATCCACTGCATCACCTTCCGCTACACCCAGCGCTGCCATATCCTCGCTATTCATCATCACCGACCAACGAGTATCAGTGCCGCGGTAGCTATCACTCTCTTCATAAATAATCGAATTGAACTGGCCCTCACTGCGCACGCTCGCGAGCAAAAAGGGAAATGCTTCGTTGATCACTGGTTGGGGTTGGTTAGAGGTGAGGAAAGCTGCTTTGCCTGTGGGCGTATTAAACTGTGGTGCGCTGAGCAAACGATTTTTTACACTGAATTCCTGCTTGGTTTGCGCAATATCTTTTAATTCAGTCATGCCGGGGATTGTGGCTGCAATGGCGGCGCGAATGCTGTCGTGCTGGTTAAATTGTTTGAATTGCACCGGGCAGTCCGTCAGCAGTTGCTCTGCAAAATCGCACAGGATTTTTACTTCTGGCCGCACGCTCGCCAGGCGGGTGATGCCACCATCACTCAAGCGCACATAGTTGAACATGGACTCTTGCGTGGTCGGTTGCCATTCTTCGTCGCGCGCTGTTACCGGTAAAATCAATGCCTCGCTGGTTTCCATTCCCACCAGGTGTCCGCGGTTGAGCGTCGTGGTTAAATAAACTTTAAATCCAATATTATTGAGCGCCGTTTTCGCCCAATCACTGTTGGGGGTGGCAGAAAATAGATTGCCGCCCATTAATAAAGCTGCATCCATTTTTTTATCAAAAGCGGCGGTTAAACAGGCAAGGGTATCCATACCTTTTTCGCGCGGCAGGCTCACCGAAAACGTTTTTTCGATTTGCGCCAGCACATCTTCTGCCAGCACCGGTTTTACGCCTACAGTACCTATGCCTTGTACATTGCTGTGACCGCGCAAAGGCAGCAGGCCTGCACCTTCTTTGCCGATCATACCGCGCAATAGCGCGAGGTTGGCGATTGCCTCGACATTTTCTACGCCGTGAAGATGATGCGTAATGCCCATACCCCAGGCGAATACCGCACGTTCGGCTTTAGCGTAAGCCTGTGCAAGATGTTCTATTTCTGTTTGTGTGATGCCAGTGGAATCAGTGATTGTGCTCCAATCCAGCTGATTAATTTCTTCGGCAAAGGGCGCAAAGTTTTCGGTGTGCTGCGCAATAAATTCTGCATCAATACGATTATTTTCCAGCAGCGCTTTGGCGATTCCTTTCAGCAACAACAAATCACTGCCAATTTTGGGTTGCGCGTAGTCCGACGCAATCCAGGTGCCGCCGCTCAGCATGGATTTGGCGCTCTTGGGTACCGCAAATCGTACTAGTCCAGGCTCTTTGGCTGGATTGATCACAATCACTTGCCCGCCGCGCTCGCGGCAGTTTTTCAATTGATGCACAAAGCGTGGATGATTCGATGAGGGATTGGCGCCAATCACAAAAATACAATCACTTTTGCCCAGCTCCTCTAATGAAATAGTTGCTGTGCCTGAGCCGATCGCATTTTGCAAACCTACACCTGTTGCCTGGTGGCAATAGTAGGAACAGTTGTTGACGTTGTTGGTGCCGTAAAGGCGTGCGATCAACTGCAACAAAAATCCCGCTTCGTTGGAGGATCGGCCAGAACTATAAAAAAAGCTGCGCTCTGGTGATGTACTTTTAAAACGTTCTGCCATCAACTGAATGGCCGCATCCCAGCCAATCATTTCATACTTGTCGTTGGTTGCTGATTTGTATAGCGGCGTATTCAGTCGTCCCAAATGTTCCAGCTCATAGGCCGACAGCTGTGCAAAATCTTCCAGCGTGTGGGTAAAAATTTCGGTGGGAATTGGCGGTTGTATATCGGTAGATTGTGCCTGGATACTTTTATTGCAGACAGAGGGGAACTCATCCTGCTCGTTCGTCATCCCGCCGCGCTGACCGCCCATGCCCAGGCCGCAGGCCTTGCAGGTGTTATGGCTATTAAGCGCTTTGGCGGAATTGAGCAGGCCAATGCGTGCCACCGTTTTGAGGGTATAGAGGACTTTTTTGGGGCCTCCGCCGACAATTTTGATAGGTTCGGCGGCGATCTTTGAGTAATCAGACATAGCGATTGGCAAGTGGCAGAAAAAGCCAGAGGTTAGGTGCAATCAGGCCAACATGCAACCGCTTTCTCAGCGATGAAATTTGTTATGCGAGATCGCGCAACTCTTTAAGGGTGACGCGTTTTTTCGGCAGCTTGTTTAAGCTGTCCAAGCCAGAGTTCATGGCCTTTATGCATGGCTCCTTCGTCCTGCTGGCGCCAGGTGCGCGCCGCTTCGCCTTTCACCGCTTCCTCTGTGATCACCTTGCAACCTCCGCCCTGTGAGGACAAATACCAGGTGTGATAGCCATCCAGTTTGTCGGTTTTGCCATACCATGCCAATCGGCGATAGGGTTTAAATTCCGCCACACGGCTTTCAACGGCAAGCCCGAAGGTGCTCCAGGTAAAGATCGCATTTTTTTGTAACTGGCTTTTGTTCCCATTATCTATCTGAACATTACTCGCATTGGCGTACCAATGCGGCCAGTCCTCAGCGGTAACCAGCTTGGTCCAAACAGATTTACAGCTGGCATCAATAAAGATGTCGTTGTGTGCAAATATATCTGCCGTCGCAGGATTATGGGAATCAGGCCAATGTATATCGGTATATCTCTGCGCTAAATCGCTGGTTGGTGTTTGTGCCTGTGCATTGATGGCGCTGGTCATCAACAGATATAAACTTATGCGAAACAGCTTGCTCATGGTTATGCTCCAAATGAAATTTAAGGACGCTGGAGCGAGCATAGGTATTCTGTTAAGGTTTGAGAATGACAGTAAATTCGAATTAATTATTTGATTTTTTCGCAGCGGGATTGGTATGGATAAACTGGCGGCTATGCGTTTGTTGGTGCGTGTTGTCCAAACGGAATCTTTCGCCCGGGGCGCCCAGGCTGAGGGAGTTTCCACGGCGACAGCCACCCAGCGTATTAATAATTATGAGCAGGCTTTAGGTGTAAAGTTATTGCACAGAAATACGCGCGGCGTGAGCCTTACTGAGCAGGGCGAACTCTGCTACCAGTCGGCCCTGCGTATATTGGGCGAATTGGAACTGCTTGATCAAACACTGCTTGCGGGGCAATTGGAGGCGGCTGGCGTAGTGCGTATCAATTGCAATGTGGGTATAGGTCGAGTTATTTTGTTGCCGGCACTTGCCCGTTTTTCACAACAGTTTCCCGATATAAAATTGCATCTGGTATTAATGGATTCGCGTGCACAGTTTGTGCGTGACAAAGTGGATTTTTCCATTCGTATCGACGGTCTCGAGGATCAGGATTTGATCATGCGCAACCTGGGAAAGACGCGCCGGGTAACAATAGCATCACCGGATTATTTGCAAAAATGTGGCACGCCAGTTACGCCCGATGATTTAAATCGTCATCAACTAATCGACTTTTTGTTGCCGGATTCCAGCGATGTTTTGCCCTGGATGTTTCGCGATCATGAGGCCAGGTTGTTCAATAGCCATATGGCGATTAATGATGCCCAGGCGCGGGTGCAAATGGCTGTGCAAGGGTTGGGTATCGTGCAGACGCCCGCATTTATGTGTGCACCCTTGGTGAAAGCCGGCACTCTCGTGCGCTTGTTGCCAGCTTGGGAGGTAGATACACCGGCGATTTCCATGTTGTATCCACGCAATCGCCATTTGTCTCATCGGGTAAGGCTCGCGATGGATTTTTGTGCGGAGCTTATTGCAAGTGAGCTTCTCGCCAGTAATTTGGATTATTTTAATTAATAACAGGTGAGTGAATGCTGGATTTCGATAAGATCTCAGCGTACACCAAAACATAAGCAGATAATGTATGCCTCATATTCTCATCATCGAAGACGAGCCCTCCATTGCCGATACGCTGGTATTTGTACTGCAAAGCGAGGGTTTTTCCACCACCTGGAAAAGTTTGGCCGGTGAGGCGCTTGGCCTGTTGCAACAGACACCAGTGGATCTGGTGATTATGGATGTGGGCTTGCCGGATATTACTGGCTTTGAAGCCTGCAAGCAGTTGCGCAAATTTTCCGAAGTGCCGGTGATTTTTTTAACGGCACGTAGCGATGAGCTGGATAGGGTGGTGGGCCTTGAAATAGGCGCGGATGATTATGTGGTAAAACCCTTTAGTCCGCGCGAGGTTGCTGCACGAGTCAAAGCAATTTTAAAACGCGTAGCGCCGCGCGTTGAGCAACAAGTCCAAACGCAACTCTCACCAAAAACAGAATCTGAATTTGTTGTCGACAATGATCGTTTGCACATTTCCTATCGCAACCATCTGCTCAGCCTCACGCGTGTGGAATTCAAGTTGTTGCAAACACTGGTAGAGCAGCCACAGCGGGTTTTTAGTCGCGATCAATTACTCACCGCTGTTGGTGCCGCTGCCGACGCAGGTTACGACCGTAGTATTGATACCCACATTAAAACCCTGCGCGCCAAGTTACGTGTTATTGCCCCGGAGGCTGAGCCCATCCAAACCCAGCGCGGCTTTGGTTACAGTTACCAGCCGGAGTCTCGCTGATGTCATTGAGTGTTCGCATATTTCTTGTCTATCTGGTCTTTGTGGGGCTGGCCAGCTATTTTATTTTGAACACAGTAGTAGAGGAAATTAAACCTGGCGTACGCCAATCAACGGAAGAGACATTAGTAGACACTGCGAATCTATTAGCCGAAATTCTAAAAGACCCGGTAAAAAATAATCGCTTGCAGGACAGCGATTTTTCGCAAACCCTGGCTGCTTACGGCCGCCGAAAGCTATCTGCAAAAATCTGGGGTATAGATAAAACGGCGGTCAATCACCGCATCTATGTCACCGACAAAAAAGGCATAGTTATTCTCGATTCCACTCATCAGGCAGTAGGTCAGGATTATTCACATTGGAACGATGTTTATCTCACCTTGCAGGGAAAATACGGTGCGCGTTCTACCGCTGAAATTCCCGGTGATATAGCCAGTAGTGTTATGTACATAGCAGCACCTATTATGGATGGCGATGACATTATTGGCGTTGTCTCTGTCGCCAAACCCAATCGCAGTATGCAACCTTATATAGATCGCTCACGCAACCACTTGGCGTTTATCGGTGGAATTATTATTGCGCTGGGTTTGCTGGCCGGTATTTTATTTTCATGGTGGCTGACGGCCGAGTTGCGTCGTTTGCGAAACTACGCGTTGGCAGTGAGTGCCGGACAGCGTGCAGTATTGCCCGAAAGCAAAATTGCCAGTGGCGAATTAAACCAATTGGCCAGTGCGCTTGAATCCATGCGCACACAGCTTGATGGTAAAGCTTATATCGAACGCTATGTGCAGACACTTGCACACGAACTCAAAAGCCCGCTGGCCGGTATCAGTGCCGCGGTAGAGCTGTTGGCCAGCCCTATGAGCGATGAGCAGCGCCAGCGCTTTGTGCACAATATAGGTACAGAAAGCCTGCGCATGAAAAATCTGATTGAGCGGCTGTTAAATCTCGCTATGGTGGAGCAGCAGCAGGAATTGCACGAGCCTAAATCTATTGGTGTAAAAGTGTTGTGGGATGAGTTATTGGAAGCCCAGTCAGCGCGCATACTGCAAAACAATATTCATTGTGAAAATCAAATTGGTCAGGATGTGAGTATCGAGGGCGAAGCCTTCTTGTTACATCAGGCATTTGCTAATTTATTGGAAAATGCACTGGATTTTACGCCGGCTGGTGGTCAAATACATATCTTCGCCGAGCGCCAGGATCATCAGGTTAAAATAGCGATTGAAAACCAGGGAGAGGCCATCCCCGAATTTGCTTTTGCTCGTTTAACCGAGCGATTCTATTCTTTGCCTCGTCCCGCTACAGGTAAAAAAAGCACAGGGCTTGGATTGAATTTTGTGCAGGAAGTGGCGCAATTGCATAAAGGCAAACTGCAGCTTAATAACGTTGAACACGGGGTAGAGGCGGCGATAGTTTTCAACATCTGATAAGGTGCTGAATACGCAAAGAGTATCAAACTACACAGAATCTACACATTTCCCACATCAAGTTCCCACAGGGCGAGTACAGACTACACCTGCAAACCAATAAACAGGAGTAGATCATGAAACGCCCATTATTATTCAAATTTATCACCATTGCGTTTTTGATGTTATTGCTGATGATTCCGGTCAGTATGATTAACGGCATTATCGGTGAACGAAAGTCCTCGCAAGAAAACGTATTGGCTGAAATTGCCAGCAGCTCCAGCGGTAGCCAAAAATTGGTGGGGCCTGTGTTGGTGGTGCCCTATGTAAAGACCTTGATTGAATCGAAAGAAGACCCTTACACCAAAGCGCGCTCTGAATCAAAAAAGCAGGAGCGCGGCCAACTCTATTTTTTGCCGGCGGTGTTTTCGGTGGATGGTGTGCTAAAAACGGAGAGACGCAAGCGTGGCATCTACGAGGCGCGTTTGTATCAGGCTGATAACAGTATTTCGGGCAAGTTTGATATTCCTGCCGGCTATGGTATCAGCGAGCGAGAGATAGACAGCTTTCAATTTGAAAATCCTTATATCGCTATAGGTGTAAAAGATATTCGCGGCATACAGAACGCACTCAAGCTAAAGGTTAATGAAGACATTATTGATATGGAGGCGGGCAGCAGGTCGAAGATATTGGGTGATGGTGTGCACGCAACGCTCGCACAAATACAACCTGGGCAAAAACAAGTCCTGCATTTTTCGCTCGCACTGGTATTGCAAGGGGCGGAGAGTTTGAGCCTGGTACCTATCGGGCGTGAATCTACCGTGAAGCTGGCGGCGGACTGGCCCCATCCCAGCTTTATCGGAAATTTCTTGCCATCGGATCGCCAGATCGATGAAAAGGGATTCTCTGCGCAATGGCGAGCATCTTATTTCTCCAGCAATATTGCGGAGCTTTTTGACCAGTGTGCTCAGGAAAATGATTGTAAGGATTTTAACCAGCGCAGCTTTGGTGTGAATCTCATTGAACCAGTTGATCAATATGTAAAAAGTGATCGCGCGACAAAATATGCGCTCTTGTTTATCTCCTTGACCTTTGCGGGTTTCTTTTTGTTTGAAGTGCTCAAACGCCTGGCTATTCACCCGGTGCAATATGGTTTGGTGGGGTTGGCCCTGGCTATTTTCTATCTCTTGCTGCTTTCGCTTTCGGAACACATAGCATTTGAATTGGCCTATCTGATTTCGTCATGTGCCTGCGTTGCCCTGATTGGTTTTTATGTTTGCTATGTGCTGCAAAGCTTAAGGCGCGGGTTGTTGTTTACCAGCTTGTTAGCGGGCCTTTATACACTGCTTTACAGCTTGCTCAGCGCAGAAGATTACGCATTGCTTATGGGGGCGCTCCTGTTGTTTGGTTTGCTCGGTGTCTTCATGGTGTTCACCCGTAAGCTGGATTGGTACTCCATTGGCAAAGCCGAACGGCAGGAGGTGGTCTAAACAACAACGGCCCCGGCGACGGGGCCAATCAGGATATTTGAGGAAGATTCCATGCTACTGACACGTGCTACCGCTATCGCCAGTTTTTTATTATTTCTGTTTATCTGCTGGATAATTTTTCAGGCAGATACAGGTACACCTCATTATTTTATTGATGCTATACGGAGTATTCCCGGCGGTGACAAACTTGGCCACCTGTGGCTCTATGGTTTGCTGGCATTGATGCTGAGTTATGCTTGGCGACACCATTCTCGCCGCTATCTGGGAATGCCAGCAGGATGTGCCCTGGTATTGGCATTTGCCATTATTGAAGAAGGTACCCAGGCATTTTTTCCCACTCGGACGCTGGATTTTGCAGATGTCGCTGCCGACTATCTAGGCGTGCAGTTAGCTGCCTGGTTTCTGCGACGGGCTGATTAATAACCTGAAACCTCGGCTGTTTATTTAATGCGATTGACTTTTCCAGGCATAAGGCGATATTTTCCGTAAAGTCCCGGAGTTATTAGTACGGTAAATAATAAATAAAATCCGGATTCCCCTAATTCCCACCAAGCACAAGGAGACGGTACATGATCGCACGGCATTTTTCTCTATTCGCGGTATTTTTGTATCTGGCAATAATGTCAGGCTGTTCCACTGTAAGGCTTATTTCAGAATACGATGAGGTTATTGATCAGGGGGTGACCGCCCTTCAGGCCAAGACAGAAGACCACATGTCCAAGCTTGAAATGGCGTTGCGAAAAATGAGTGTCTATAAAGATGGCACCAAAGAAAAAGCTGATCTTCAAGCTCAGGTTGCCTATCCCGCATCAGAAGAGTTCTATCGTAATTTTAGAGTAGATTTGCGGGTGCTTAAAGCAAGGGCTGAAATCTACGAAAAAAATGATATTACGGTTAAGCAATTTGAAGCGCTTGAGGAGATCTTGAATAGCCAAATAGAGATTCACCAGCGAGGCTTTAGTAGTGCAGAGGATGTGGTGGATATGAGCAATGCTTTCACCAGGGGCTTTAAAGGTATTCTTAAATTGGAAATCGCAAAAAAGCGCGGCGCAAAATAAGCTGAAAATTCATTAATGTGAAAGGAGATTGGTAATGGCTCTCGATGCTTCAAAAATTGGCAAAGATATGGTTGCCGCTGCAACAGGTGTATTCAATAAACAATGGCCGGATATCAAGGAATATGCCGAGCAGGAGTTTGAAGACTTCTCGCGTACGCTAGTGCGAATCTCCGCGCGCGTAGCCACGGGGCAACTCTCGGAAGAAAATGCAAAAACCATGGTCAGGGCGCAAATCAAATCCATGGAAATTGTTTTCCTCGCTGTGCAGGGTATGGGAATATTAACGGTGGAGGCTGCGGTAAATGCGGCCGTCGATGTTGTTCGTACGGCCGTTAATACGGCGGCTGGCATTGCATTGTTATAGCTATGGATAGACTTGGGGGAACTTAAATCGCCGAACCTTATCTGATCGGACAATAAATTAAAAAGGGATAAGTTCTATGCGCAAGATAATTCGTCTGTTGGTATGTCTTTCTGCGGTTAATGCTGTGTCTGCACAGGCCGCAGATATAACGCAGGCTGTTGCGGCGTTTAACGAAGATCGCATAGAGGTCGCAAAGCCCTTATTGGAAGCTGCCTCGCGCGAGGCGTCTACCAAAAACGAGGCACTGCTTTATCTCGGTCGTATTGCTTTTGAAGAAGGTGATGCAGAAAAGGCTCGGGATTTTTTATCTGCTGCAGTGGATATAGAACCGAATTCATCGGCGGAATATTACTGGTTAGGGCGTGCCTATGGCGAGCTCGCGCTTAAGGCTAATTTGTTAAAGCAGGCTTCTTATGCCAGTAGTGTCCACAAATATTTCCAGCTGGCAGCGGATGTAGATCCCCAGAATGTCTTGGCTCAGAGAGGGCTGTTTGAGTTCTATATAGTAGCTCCTTCCATTATGGGAGGATCGTTGGATAAGGCTGAGCAGACGTTGAGCCTAATTCGCCAGCTCTCGCCTGTCGATGCTGATATAAAACTTTTATCGCTATTGGCAAAAAAAGAGCAGCCTGAACAAGCCTTGGCACAGGCAAAACTATTGGTTGCCAAATACCCCGATTCCGCAGAAGCTCTGTTTGTCGCAGGTCACACGCTGCGTGAACAAAAACAGTTACCCGAAGCGATAAAAGCATTTGAATCAGCTGCAAAAATTCCCGCTAATCGTACCAACAAAATGTTTGTTGAATCTGCGTCTTATAGTTTCTCGGAAACCTGTCACTGGGCTAACACCCGTTTGGACGAGGCCATTCCCAATTTGGAAAAATTTATTGTTGTGCATGGCAATGATAAGCGGTTTAACAAAAACTGGCCGATATGGACACTTGCCAAGATGTACAAGCAACAGGGTAATCTGGAAAAATATAAGAGCTTACGCGCGCAACTTGATGTGGAGTATCTAAAGCAAGATAAACAAATCAAAGCAGAGGTTGAAAAGGCCGATAAAGAGAAGGTGTAAATCCTGTTGTGGTTTTACTGGTCACTGGTAGGGTTTTTAAGTTCCAATCTTACGCGGCTGCTGGTTTTGGTTTCTTCCAGCCTCTGCTTGAATTTTGCGAATTGATTGAAGGTTTGTTCGAAGCTGCCATCGGCCTCCGCCAGTTTTAAGCCACGTAAAATGCGATCGGCCAGTTGGTGATTGCCTTTATTGACAAAAAAGCTGTAGTGCGTCGGTTTATTGTAATGCAGCATCAATGTTTGCTCTGGCTCTAACCCCAGCTCGCCGAAGTTTTTGTTCGCAAAATCAATTTCGTGCATGCCGCAAGCGATAAAGTCAAAACGTTCTGCCGCCAGCATTTTAAAAAGCGCCGCATAGGCAATGGAGGTAATCACCGGAATATCATTGGCTCGCATCACTTGGGTGTCATTCCAGTGTTGTCCGCTGCCAGCAGTCATGCGTCGTAAATCATTGATGCTTTTTATTGTGGAAAATTTCTGCTGACTGTTTTTGCGAATTAATAAGACCCGGTAATCGTTCAGTCCACGCAATAGATTGAACGGCACCACCTGCATAGCTTCCTTCCGTTCATTAGTCACCGAACTCCAAATAACGTCTATACCTGTGTTGGCCACCAACATGGCGCGCACTCGTCCTACACCTTCAGCATTGGGTTTATGTGTTATGACAAAGTCGCCATCGGTTTTGCGCGTTTTCTCCAGCGCCAATTTGAGCACTTGTTCGTAATAGGTGGCAGGATCATCCGGATCTGTATTGGGCGGATTTACTATGGTTATTTGAAGTGGGGCAGTTGCTTCTGCATGTGCAGGTGTATGCAGTGCAATTGCTGATAGCAAAGCGGCTGCGGCGAGGCACGACCTTAATATGAAATTGTGAAGCTTCATGGGAATTTGAATTGCCAGGGACTCAGGTGGTTTGGCTACCTGTTTAGGTACAACATAGTTATTGTATAGCTTGGTTGTACCTGTTTGGCAATGGAGCCTGGGTCGGCCAGGAGCAACCTGGCCGACCTATAACACTAGCGGATGATGGCATCGATTTTAGCGATCTCATCGGCGCTGAATTCCAGATTGTTCAAGGCAGCAACGGAATCCACAATTTGTGCGGAACGGCTGGCGCCAATCAGGCAAGTGGTTACCGCATCATTGTGCAATGTCCAGGCGATAGCCATTTGCGCCAGGGTTTGGCCGCGGCTCTCCGCAATCGCATTCAACTGCTGTACTTTTTGCAGCTTCTCCGGGGTAATATCCTTGTTATTCAGATAAATCAGCTCAGGGCGAGCCGCGCGTGAATCTGCCGGAATACCGTTCAAATACTTGTTGGTAAGAACGCCTTGTGCCAGCGGTGAGAAGACAATTGAACCAACACCTTCCTTCTTCAAAATGTCTGTTAATCCATCTTCAATCCAACGATCAAACATGTTGTAGCGCGGCTGGTGAATCAACAACGGTGTGCCGAGGGATTTTAAAATCTCAATGGCTTCTTTTGCTTGCGCTGGTTGGTAATTGGAAATGCCAGCGTAAAGTGCGCGGCCAGAGCGCACTATGTAATCCAGCGCACGCATGCTTTCTTCAATTGGCGTGTCCGGGTCCATGCAGTGGTGATAGAACACATCAAAATATTTCAGGCCAGTGCGCTCCAGGCTTTGGTCGCAACTGGACACCAGGTATTTACGTGAGCCGCCTTTACCATAAGGACCTGGCCACATGTCGTAACCGGCTTTGCTGGCGATAAACAGTTCATCGCGATAGTGCTTGAAATCTTGTTTATAGATATTGCCGAAGGTCAGCTCGGCAGAGCCATAATTAGGGCCGTAGTTGTTGGCCAAATCAAAATGGGTGATGCCAAGATCAAAGGCGGTGCGCAACATAGCGCGGGCGTTGGCTTGTGAATCTACCGCACCGAAGTTTTGCCACAAGCCTAGGGACAAACGCGGCAGCAGTACACCGCTCTTGCCACAGCGTTGGTATTTCATGCTTGTGTAGCGCTCGGGGTTGGCTACATAAATGGGATTGGGCTCGTGGGTAATCATAGGTAGGCCTCGGCGTTTTTTGTCGTTTGGTCGATGATGGCTGTCGGTATAGATGTTGCTGTTGTTGTGAGTGTTGTGAGCTATACAGGAGCGCATAGGTAAAAGGAAGGCCGCCATTCTAGCCCAAGTCGCTGGTTGATTGTGTAAAGAAAGGTCTAACTCAAGATCTGCCGGGTGGTGCTACACTGCGTGGATTCCGATACGAGGTTGCTATGAAAATTGTGGTGATTTTTCCAACAAGTACTGAGGCGCAATATTTTTCCCACCCGCAGGTGCAAGTTGAAATTGGTGGTGTGGGATTATCTGCAGCGGCTTACAGCACAACCAAGGTAATTGCTCGGCATAACCCAGATTGGTTAATCATGGCGGGTATTGCCGGCGTTTATGAGCATTCGCATTTTTCAGCGGGTGATGTAGTGTTGGTGGGGTCTGAGTGTGAATCGGATTTGGGATTTTTTACGCCTGGCGGTTTTAGCCATTTGGCCGATCTGGATTTGGCGATGGATTTTCCTGTCTCCAAAATTTGGCGATGCCCCTATGTGCCAGAGCACAGCCCTATCCCCTTAGCCAGCAGCAATTCCACGAATGCTGCTATGGCGCCATTTATTGAAACAATGAATACCGATATCGAAAATATGGAAGGCGCGGCTTTTTTTCGAGTGTGCACGGAAGAGAGTCAACGCTTTCTGCAAGTACGCAGTATTTCCAATGTAGTAAAAATCGGGGATGACGATTGGGATATGGAAGCTTCGGTGTTGGCGCTAACGGCGGGATTGCATCAGCTGATTAATTTTTTGCTGGATGCGAAATCTTAACTAAATTGCTGTCATTTGTTGGTAGACGGGATTTTCACTGCCTGGAAATTAAGAGGCCCAGAAATAATTTGGGCCGCTTGCGCGGCCCGGTGCAGATATTGTCCGTAAACTCTGTAGTAGTCAGTGCTCTGATCCGTCTCTATCCCTGTTTACCCCTTGGGATTATTCCTTTAGCCGTACTTCCCTCGGCAATCCTTTCTTGGCCTGTCCTGAATCTTCCTGACATTCTCCATTAAGGGGAGCGCATCCGTTGACCTTGCGTGGCCTGCTTACGTCACTGTCTACTTCCGTGATGGTTCCCATTATCCAGAGCTTGGTATCTGTCTCATAGTCGCTAATGGCTGTAAGTTTTGTGAGACATTGGCGACTCGCTTTGTAGTCAATGTCTTACAAAATGGCGCATTTTTCGTTTTTTGGGGTCATTTGATGACTTTATAGCAGGGTTTATACTCGCGGCCCGGTAGTTTCATGCGGTTTTGTGTGGCGAAGGATTCCAACAGCTCGTCCACAGGATGCATGATCTCTGCATCGCCATGCAGCTCGAAATGGCCGAACTCTTCGATAGTGCGAATACCTTCCTCTTTCACATTACCCGCTACGATTCCCGAGAAAGCGCGACGCAAATTGGCTGCCAGCAAATGCGATGGCTGGTTTTTGTGAAGTTCCAGATTGCGCATATTGTCGTGGGTGGGAATAAACGGTTGCTGCAAATCCGGGCTGATTTTCAGTTGCCAGTTGAAGTAGTAGGCATCATCGCTCGCCTTGCGGAATTCGCGCACTTTTTTAATGCCTTCCACCATCTCGCGCGCAACGGCCTCGGGATCGTTCACGATAATTTTGTAGTGGGATTGCGCTTCGGGGCCAAGCGTATCACCGATAAATTTATCTACGCGCTCAAAATATTCAGCGGCGCTGGTAGGGCCGGTAAACACCAGCGGGAAAGGAATATCCTTGTTGTCTGGATGCAAGAGTATGCCGAGGATATAAAGAATTTCTTCAGTCGTACCGGCGCCGCCAGGGAATACAATAATGCCATGGCCCAAGCGCACAAATGCTTCGAGTCGCTTCTCAATATCCGGCATGATTGTCAATTGATTTACGATTGGATTGGGCGCTTCCGCCGCAATAATACCCGGCTCGGTGATGCCTATATAGCGCCCGCTATTAACGCGTTGTTTGGCATGGCTGATAGTGGCTCCCTTCATGGGGCCTTTCATCGCGCCGGGGCCGCAGCCAGTGCAAATATCCAAACCGCGCAAGCCCAGCTGGTAGCCCACCTCTTTGGTGTAATCATACTCGCCGCGACTGATGGAGTGGCCGCCCCAGCACACAACCAGATTGGGATCTATACCTGTCTGCAGCAGATTGGCGTTACGCAGCATATGGAATACCGCATCGGTAATACCTTCGGTGGTTTTTTTATTGAGGGCGGGATTAGTGCTGACTTCATCGTTGTTGTAAATCACATCACGCAGCACTGTGAATAAATGCTCGCTAATCCCCTTAATCATTTTTCCGTCAACAAATGCATTGGCCGGTGCATTTTTTAACGCGAGTTTAATACCGCGTTGCTGTTGCACGATACTGATATCAAAATCGCTATAGCGTTCCAGCAGCTCCTTTCCATCATCGAGATCGTTGCCGGTATTGAGCACGGCGAGTGAGCAGTTGCGGAATAATTTGTAGAGCCCGCTCTGGCTGGAGTCGAGCAGTTTGGATACTTCGGCTTTGGATAAAATATTTAATTGGTTAAGTGGTGAGATGGTTGCGTCTATGGTTGCGTAAGGGCCGCTGGCGACTTCTGATACGGTTTTGTAAGGCAGATTGTGAGGCATATTATCTCTTTAGCATCTTGCTGATGCGCTTGTGGGAATAACAAAGGCTTATTGTGTGGTGCGGTTCATCATCTTGTAATAAAGAGTGTAGTGTCTTTTGGCGGGATTTGTCTGTTAACGCGCAAACGCAACGGCGAAATTTTGCGGGCTAATAATCAATGTGTTGCGGTTTGTACAAAAAACAAACGGATATTTATAAAATCCGTTTGCGATGCAAAATTTTGAGCGCGACTGCCACGGCAATCACCATGAGTGTAATCACCCACCAAAAGCCGGAAGGGTCGTTCTGGCCCCAAGGCAGGCCACCGGTGTTCATGCCGAAAATACCCGTGATTAAATTGATGGGCAGGAGCGTGACTGTCACTATGGAGAGAATATAGAGATTGCGGTTGGTGGCCTCACTCATACGACCGGCGATCTCTTCCTGCAGCAGGCGTGTGCGCTCCTGTACCAGTTCCAGATCCTGAATGCCGGATTCCAAATGTTCGATGGCTTGCTGTAACTCGGATAAATCCTGTGTGCTCCAGCGCGTTATATTGGGCAAGGCCTGGTGTAGTGCCTGGCGATTGGCAAGCAAATGACGGCGCAAGCGTGCGAGCAAGCGGCGAATCTGGCCCAGGCGACTGCCCTGGTTGTGCAGGTGGCCGGCCAGAATCTGGTCTTCGGCATCGTCCACCTTGTCGTTTTGTTGTTTAATGACCTGGTGCATGGAATCGCCCAGATCCTGGATCAAGCGTGCAAACACATCGAGGCTGCTGCCAAAGGCCATGCCGCCTGTTAGTTCGTGGCGCAATTGGTCAATGGATTTCAGCGGGTGACCGCGGCCGGTGATGAGTCGCTGGTCGTCCAGATAAAGGCGCAATACCCCCAGTTCTTCCGGGTCTTCCTTGAAGTCGTGGAAGAGGTCGCCGATGACCAGCGCCAGGCCGTTGCTGAAGTTTTCGCTGCGGATATGGCTGTCGCTGCCGAGCAACAGGTCGCGAGCATCGGCTGGAATGGAATCGCAGCCTGAAAGCCAGTTGCAGGCGCGTGTATCGGCCAGGTTAAAGTGCAGCCAATGGGGTTCGCCCAATGGCTGGTTGGCCGGATAAAGGCGCAGCGACTGGGGGCTGGTATCCGTGTGCAGGCGAAAGCCGCAAATAAGGCCGGCGGGATCGCGCAATTCGAAATTGGGAACGATAGTCATCCACTTAGGTTATGACATCTTTATGACTGATTTGTGACAGATTGAGGTTGCCCATGGTTCGCTTTTCAAGTTTATTTACGGTGAGAACTTTATGAATTATTTACCTTGTGTAGAAGTGCAGTCCAGTCCCAAAACTGAGGTGAAGGCGGCGGTAATCTGGCTGCATGGTTTGGGTTCCGACGGTCACGATTTTGCGCCTATAGTGCCCGAGCTGAAATTGCCGGCAGAATTGAATATGCGCTTTATTTTCCCCCATGCGCCCAGCATTCCCGTAACCGTGAACAATGGTTATGTCATGCCGGCCTGGTACGACATTATTGAGTTGACGCTGGATCGCAAAATTGATGTACAACAATTGCGCGTGAGTGCAGCTCAGGTGCATGCATTGATTGAGCGCGAAATTGAGCGCGGTGTACCCAGCGAGAAAATTATCCTTGCAGGATTTTCGCAGGGTGGGGCGGTGGTTTATGAGGCTGCCTTGAGTTATACAAAACCGCTGGCGGGATTACTGGCTTTATCGACTTATTTTGCGACTCACGAATCTGTGATCCTCAACGAAGCGAACAAAACAATTCCTGTATTGATTCAACATGGAACAGAAGATGGCGTTGTACCGGAGCTGCTCGGCCAACGCGCTGCTCGCCAACTCGAAGTGTTTGGCATTGCGGCGGATTATGAAACCTATCCTATGGAGCACACTGTATGTGCTGCGCAAGTAGCGGATATTAGTGAGTGGTTGCAGGAGCGCTTGCAGTAATTACTCCGTCAAACACGCAGGATCAAATGTATAGCCGCCATTAAGCCAATCTACTATTTCAATGCAAAACGGATTTTGCGGAAAAGCCCCATAGCGCTGGAGCAAATATGTTTTTTCTTCAGCGCTTATTTGCTTCAAGCCTTTATCTTGCAGTAATCCGATATCCTGTTGCAGATATTCCGCCAGCGGCTCACCGCAAAATTGTTGGAAAATTTCTGCTGTTGTTTTTGCAGCGTTGTAGTTCTGCCCTTCCGAAAAAGCGCGTGGCAATGATGCCAACGCCAGCTGCGACAACCAGGGCTGATTCATGGGGTTTATCGCATGGCCTGCAATATGATTTTGGATAAGGCCATGTGAGTCAGGGAATGAGCGTAGCTGTAAAAGGTTGGATTTGACCGCGCCGTCATTGACCGGATAGTTGTCCCACAAAAAAGGTTTACGCCCGAGTAATTCAGTTACCTTATCCAGGTGTGCTAACGGATAATCCACGGAGCACACTTTTTCTCCTGTCCAAAAGATATCTATTTTGCTATCGAGCTTTGTACGCAAGGCTTGCCAATAATCCTCTGGCATTTTGCCGAACACTTTTTCCAGCACAGGATCAAAACTGTAATAAGTGGGGCAGAAAATTATACGATGCGCGCTGCTTGCATCCGCTACCAGATGCATCAAATCAATTTGGATATCGGCTATGCCGGGTATGTCGCCGCGCATATCATCAAACAATAGACACAGGATATCTGGCTCCAGTTGGTTGATTTGCTGCACGCGCCGCCCGAGTTGATCGCGTTTATCTTTTGAAGCATCCAGATAAATTTCGTGAGGGCTCAAGCCAATGCCAAATTGCACGCCGGCACGGCAGTAGTCTTCACGCAAATTGATCAATGGTTGCTTAATGGCTGCCGGCCAATCCTGAAACCATTGCTTGCGTAAATAAATGTCGCTCTTTGGTGCGTAGATGTAAAAGTTGAACCCATTTAGTGCAAGAAATTTGGCGTAGGCTTCGCGATCCTGCCAGCGCCAGTTGCGGCCAAAAAAACCTTCGATAATGCCCAGCTCCGGGCTCTTGTTTGTGTCAGGGTTTTTGTTCACGAAATGACCTTGGATATGAGTGAAATGGCGGTAAAAAAGCACATTGAATTGGCCGGGGAGTGTAAAGGCTAAAAAAAGTGAAATACAGCCTCGCTTTTGGCCTTACCGGACCGGCGCATTAATTGACACCCCTAGACCATCTGCCTATCATAGCGGCCTTTTTGCGTTACCTGTCTAAGCCGTGTCCGAGACTCCAACACTCATCGGTTCCGGCGGGGCCTGTCGCCCGCTTCGTTGTCATATCGTCCAAAGGGGACTTCAGATCGCCTGGCGATGCATCATCTATAAGTAGGAATCAACTAATGTGCGTCTGTTATTGTCTTGCGGGAGTGGTAAATGACTAATCTGCAATCTTTTTCTCGTCCAACTGATTTAGCGTCCTGGAAAGCCCTTGAGGCCCATGCGCAGCAGCTTAAAGCGCGCCATATAAGGGATCTGTTTGCTGAAGACGACAGCCGTTTTGACCACTTCTCGATTCAACTTCCTCGCGTACTGCTTGATTACTCCAAAAACCTGATTACCCAAGAGACCAAGGCAGCCCTGCTGGCGCTGGCCAAAGAGTCTGACGTGGAAGCCTGGCGCAGCAAGATGTTTGGCGGTGAGCACATCAATGCCACCGAAGACCGCGCTGTTATGCATGTCGCCCTGCGCGACCGCTCTGCCAACCCCATTATGATTGACGGTGAAGATGCTCGCCCGGCTATCAATGCCGAGCTGGAGCGCATGCGCCGCCTGTCCAACAGCGTCCGCTCCGGTGAGTGGAAGGGCTATACCGGTAAGACGATTACCGACATCGTTAGCATCGGCATCGGCGGTTCCAACCTTGGCCCGCTGATGGCGACTGAAGCCCTCAAGGCTTACAGCGCTAAAAACCTGAAGATGCACTATGTCTCCAACGTGGATGGCGTGCAGATTGCCGAGGTTCTGGAAGGTCTGAACCCTGAAACGTCATTGTTCGTCATCTCCTCCAAGACCTTCACCACCCTGGAGACTATGACCAACGCCAAAACTGCGGAAACCTGGTTTATGGCGGCGGCGGGTGATCGTGCGGCTATCGCCAAGCACTTTGTGGCTGTGTCTACCAACCGCAAGCTGGTAACCGCCTTCGGTATCGCTGAAGAAAATATTTTTGATATGTGGGATTGGGTGGGCGGTCGTTTCTCCCTCTGGTCCGCGATTGGTTTGCCCATTGCCCTGGCTATCGGCTTTGACGGTTTCGAAGAGCTGCTGCAAGGCGCCTTCGAGATGGACCAGCATTTCCAGACAGCTCCGCTGGAGCAAAACGCGCCAGTGATGATGGCGCTGGTAGGTATCTGGAACCGCAACTTCCTCGGTTATCCAGCCTTGGCCTTGTTGCCTTACGATCAGTGCTTGCACCGTTTCCCTGCGTATATGCAGCAGGCGGAGATGGAAAGTAATGGTAAATCTGTAAACTGGGCTGGTGAACCTATCAGTTACGGTAGTGTGCCTCTGGTGTGGGGTGAGGTCGGTATCAATGGCCAGCACGCCTTCTACCAAATGCTGCACCAGGGCACCGATATAATCCCGGCCGACTTTATTGGTTCGGTTGAGCCAGTGGCTCAGGTTGAAGGTCACCACGACGCGCTTATGGCCAACTTCTTCGCTCAAACCCAGGCGTTGATGCAGGGTATTGATGCAAACCAGGTGCGCAAAGAATTGGCAGCCAAGGGCGTGAGCGCCGAACGTATTGAAGAAATCGTTGAGCACAAGGTGCACCGCGGCAATCGCCCGACCAACACTCTGTTGCTGCAAAAAGTAGATGCTAAAACCCTGGGCTCACTGATTGCACTCTACGAACACAAGATTTTTGTGCAGGGCATTATCTGGCGCATCCATTCCTTCGACCAATGGGGTGTGGAGCTGGGTAAAGTCCTGGCCACTGCTATCCAGCCTGAGCTGGATGTGAAGGGCGCCATTAATCCCAAGCACGACGCATCAACCCGCCGCTTGATCGCCTTCTATAAAGGTGCCAAGCAGTAAAAGCACCAGGCAGTAAAAACGCCAGGCTGGCGCGACGACAGCTCCAACCGGCAGTCGCCAAACCACTGAAATACCAGCACCTGCTTAGGGTGTATATAAAGAACGAATGATAAAAGCAGCACAGACTGTGACGGTGAGAGTAGCGATGACCGGCCAACATAAGACCGGCAGCGCTTAAAAAAGAACAGGCGAACAACGCCGAAAAAAACCGTAAAGCGTGTAATCGATACGCGATAAATTGCCTGTTTGCCGGTAAACAATGTTGGTGGCAGGTGAGGATTGAAAGGCAATGAACGGCATTTACCGTTACAATAGCGCGCGACCAGCCAAGTCTCTGGGGCCGGATCGGTGCTATGTTGTCTGCGTCGCGCTTACACCTTCGGCCCATGGTTGGCACTTTTGCCAGCTGATGCAGACACGACAAGTAGTGGTAGACCTATGACCGATTCTAGACTTATCGAAATTACTAACCGGATTATTGAGCGCAGCCGCGACACACGTGCCGCTTATCTGGCCCGCGTCAATAAATTCCGCAGCAATGGCCCAGCCCGCCATCATCTGGGTTGCGCCAACCTGGCTCACGGCTTTGCTGCCTGTAATGCTGACGATAAGCATGCTTTGGCCGAAGGCCAGGCGCCTAACCTGGGCGTAGTATCTGCCTACAACGAAATGTTGTCTGCCCACGTTCCCTATGGTGAATACCTGGAGCCCATCAAAGCAGCCGCCAAAGAGATGGGTATGACTGCCCAGATGGCCGGTGGTGTGCCTGCCATGTGCGACGGCGTAACCCAGGGTTTCCCCGGCATGGAATTGTCGCTGTTCAGCCGCGACGTTATTGCCATGAGTACCGCTATCGCCCTGTCGCATGACATGTTTGATGGCGCTATGTGCTTGGGCGTGTGCGACAAAATCGTTCCTGGCCTGATGATGGGAGCGCTTTCTTTTGGTCAGCTGCCCATCATCTTTATCCCTGCGGGCCCAATGACCCCCGGCCTGTCTAACGCTGAAAAAGTAAAAGCTCGCCAGCTCTACACCGAAGGTAAAGTAGGTCGTAAAGAACTGCTGGCCGCCGAGAGCGCGTCTTACCACAGCGCCGGCACCTGTACTTTCTACGGTACTGCCAACACCAACCAGATGCTGATGGAAATCATGGGCATGCACCTGCCCGGCAGCACCTTTATCAATCCGTATACCGCCATGCGCGATGCGCTGACCCGTGCCTCTGTGCACCAGTTGGCTCGCATCACCCGCGATACTCCCATCACCTTGTCTGAAATTGTCACTGAGAAATCTATCGTGAACGGCATCGTGGGCTTGATGGCGACCGGTGGTTCTACCAACCACGCCATGCACATAGTGGCTATCGCCCGCGCCGCTGGCGTACAAATTAACTGGCAGGATTTGTCTGACATTTCAGATATAATCCCGCTGATGTGCCGTATCTACCCGAATGGTTTGGCGGACGTAAACCGCTTCCAGGCTGTGGGTGGCATGGGTTTCCTGATGAGCGAGCTGCGCAAAGTTGGCCTGCTGCACGAAGATGTAAAAACCATCATGGGCGAAGGCCTGGCGGCTTACACCAAAGAGCCTTTCCTCGAAAATGGCGAAATCGTGTGGCGCGATGCAGTGAGCGAGAGTCTGGACGATTCCGTACTGCGTCCCGCCAGCAAGCCATTTACCTCTAACGGTGGCCTGCGTCTGTTGAAGGGCAATCTCGGCCGCTCTGTGATCAAGGTATCGGCTGTTAAAGAAGAGCACCGTAAAGTTACGGCGCCAGCTATAGTTTTCCACGCTCAGGAAGAGCTGCAAGCGGCGTTCAAACGCGGCGAGCTGGATCGCGATTTCGTAGCGGTAGTGCGTTTCCAGGGCCCGAAAGCCTGCGGTATGCCAGAGCTGCACAAGCTGACTCCACCGCTGGGTGTATTGCAAGATCGCGGCTTTAAAGTGGCGCTGGTTACGGATGGCCGTATGTCGGGCGCCTCAGGCAAGATTCCGGCAGCTATCCACATCAGCCCTGAAGCACTGGATAACGGCCCTATCGGCCTGATTCAAACAGGTGACCTGATTGAACTCGATGCAGAGGCTGGCACTTTGCAAGTGCTGGTCAGCGACGAAGAACTTAACACTCGCCAACACGCGCAGGCAGATTTGTCGGCGGTCCATGAAGGAATGGGGCGTGAACTCTTTGCACCTTTGCGTGCAACAGTAGGTTTGGCAGAAGAGGGCGCTACCGTATTTTCATGGTAAGCGCCCCGCAAGGGATAAGCCCCCACAAGGGCAGCAGCGCTGCACGCTGCAAAATACGGCAATAATGGTGGGCAAAACTCACCCGAATTATTAAAAAGTTTCCACAGGATTATCCTCATGCTTGAAGCCTTTGATTTTGTACTTTTTGGCGGCGCCGGCGACCTTGCGCTGCGCAAGTTAATTCCGGGACTGCTCCGCGCGCATCGCAACGGTGAGTTGCCAGAAGGCACTCGTATTATTCCCGTTATGCGTAATGCAGATGGTTACAAAGAAAAAGTGCGCGACGCTGCGCAAAAGCATTTGAACAAAGATGAGTTCGATGCGGCTGCCTGGGATAAGTTCGCTGAATTGTTGTTCCCCATGTCTGTCGACATTTCTGCAAAAGATGACAAGTGGGTAGCGCTGACCGAATTGTTAAATGCTGGCGATAATCGTGAGCGCGTGTTCTATCTGTCCACGCCACCATCTGTATTCAGTGTTGCCTGTCGCAACCTGCACGAATGCGGTTTGATCACCAAAACGTCTCGCGTAGTGGTAGAAAAACCACTGGGCTACGACGCCAAAACCGCGGAGGAAATTAACAGCCAAATCGCTGAGTATTTTGAAGAAACCCAAATCTTCCGTATCGACCACTACCTCGGCAAAGAGACTGTACAAAACCTGCTGGCTCTGCGTTTTGCCAATGGTATTTTCGAGCACCTGTGGGATGCGCGTACCATTGATCATGTGCAAATTAGCATTTCTGAAACCGTGGGCCTTGAAGGTCGTGCGAGCTTCTACGACGGCGCTGGTGCGCTGCGCGATATGGTGCAAAACCATATCCTGCAATTGTTGTGTTTGGTGGCTATGGAGTCCCCTAACAAGATGACAGCAGATCGTATCCGCGCTGAAAAATTGAAAGTGTTGGAGAGCCTGCGTCCGCTGACTGGCAACACCGTTAAATACAACACTGTGCGCGGCCAATACGTTGCCGGCCAAATGGATGGTCAATCAGTTCCTGGTTATCTGGACGAACTCGGCCAACCGAGTAACACCGAAACTTTCGTAGCCATTCGCGCGCACATCGACAACTCCCGTTGGGCGAACGTGCCTTTCTACCTGCGTACCGGCAAGCGTATGAAGCAGCGTTTTGCCGAAATCGTTATTCAGTACAAAGATGTTGCGCACCGTGCTTATCCTGAGTCAGCTGGCAATCCAGTACCCAACCGTCTGGTGATTCGCCTGCAACCGGAAGAGAGCATCAAGATCATCATGAACTCCAAAGACCTGGGCAAGCACGAAATGCACCTGTCGCCGGTCGTGCTGAACTTGAACTTTGCCGAGACCTACAAAGATTTCTTCAGTGACGCTTACAAGCGTCTGATGCTGGATGCCGCGGCTAACGACCCGAGCTTGTTTATCCACCGCGCTGAAGTGGATGCTGCTTGGGCCTGGATTGACCCGATTATTGAAGCCTGGCAGCGTCCCGAAAATAAACCGCACGGTTATATGGCGGGAAGCTGGGGGCCGATTGCGTCTGCCCAATTGCTCGCAAGTGATGGCCGCAACTGGTTCAATATTGAAGAAGTTGGTGCGGAGGAAAGCCACTAATGTTGACTGAGCGTTTGTTTGAAAATCGTCAAGACATGGTGGCAGCGCTGGAAGCTGAGTGCGTCACCGCACTCACCCAGGCAGTAGAAGAACGCGGTGAAGCAACATTTATGGTCTCGGGGGGCAGTACGCCCGAGCCACTCTACAAAAGCTTGAGCAATGTAGATCTGCCTTGGGAATCAATTTACGTGGCGCTGGTTGACGAGCGCTGGGTTGATTTCGAGCACGACAAAAGCAACGAAGCTTTCACCGTAAAACACCTGATCCAAAACAAAGCGGCTGTCACTAATTTAGTCGGCATGAAAAATACCGCTGCGACTGCGCAAGAAGGACTGGCTGATTGTGAAGCCGCCTACCAGCAACTCGCCCAACCTTTCGACGTGACTATTCTCGGCATGGGCAGCGACGGCCACACCGCCTCTCTGTTCCCTCACGCCAACGGTCTCGATCCAGCACTGAATCCGGATTCACCTGAACTTTGTGCGGCCATTATTGCCCATCAAAGCGAAGTAACTGGTGCTATCACCGAGCGCATGACCTTGTCGCTCGCTGGTTTGCTGAAATCCAAAGTGCTGGTGCTGTTAATTACCGGTCAAGAGAAGTTGGACGTGCTGCGCAAAGCGCAAGCGGGTACTGATGTAAAAGAAATGCCGATTCGTGCGGTACTGCAACAGGATCGCGTACCTGTTGTGATTTACTGGGCACCTTAAATGTTTATCCAGGTCGGGTTCGCCAAAAGCGAACCCGATATTGTTTATAGAACTGAAGTTTAAAAAACTGAACGCAAGAATTTCGCAAAGAGGAAAACACAGTGGCTTTATCAATTGATCAAATTCTGAAAGTGGCGCCGGTTGTACCGGTAATGGTTGTTGAGCGCATCGAAGACGCCGTACCCCTGGCGAAAGCGCTTTACGCTGGCGGCCTGAAAGTATTGGAGATCACCCTGCGTACTCCTTGCGCGCTGGATGCTATCACCGCGATGGTTGAAGCTCTGCCGGAAGATGCTGTGATCGGTGCTGGCACTATCATCACTCCAAAAGATTTGGACGCAGCCGTAAAAGCCGGCTCTACCTTTCTGGTAAGCCCTGGCACTACTCCCGCACTGATCGAAGCTGCCAAAGCCAGCCCAGTTCCACTGCTGGCCGGTGTTGCGACTCCGACTGAAGCCATGCACCTCTACACCCAGGGTTTCACTCACCAGAAATTCTTCCCGGCGGAAGCTGCTGGCGGCGTGCCCATGCTGAAATCCATCGGCGGTCCATTGCCACAAATTACCTTCTGCCCAACCGGCGGTATTGATCTGGCAAAAGCACCAAGCTACCTGGCTCTGCCAAACGTGGCTTGCGTAGGCGGCACCTGGATGGCTCCAAAAGAATTAATGAAAGCTGGCCGTTGGGATGAGATCGAGCGCCTGGCCCGCGAAGCAGCCAGCCTGCCACGCTAAACACGACAACCCCCCTCCCAACCTCCCCCTTGAAAAGGGGAGGGGTTTGGCTCCCCGCGAAGGCGGGTGAAGTCTCACTAAAGAAGGGCGTCAAGCTCCTCCCCCTCAATGAGGGGGGAGGCTGGGAGGGGGTAAAAAATTTTTAAAAGATAATGCCTCAAAGCAGGCACAACAATTTGACTTAGGAGCATCTCAATGACTATCAGAGTAGCAATTAACGGTTATGGTCGTATTGGTCGCAATGTGCTGCGCGCACTCTATGAATCAGGCAAGCGCGAACACATCGAAATCGTCGGTATCAACGATCTGGGTGATGCGCACCTGAATGCCCACCTCACCAAATACGATTCCGTACACGGCCAATTCAACGGTACCGTTAAGTACGAAGGTGAGTTCATGTATGTGAATGGCGATGCAATCCGCATCACCGCTGAGCGCGATCCAGCCAAACTGCCATGGGGCGAGCTGAAAGTGGATGTTGTGTACGAATGTACCGGTATTTTCACCAGCAAAGACAAAGCTGGCCTGCACTTGTCTGCTGGCGCCAAGAAAGTAATCATTTCTGCACCAGGTACTGACGTTGACGCAACCGTAGTATTCGGCGTAAACCACGGTGTTCTGAAAGCTACCGACACCATTATTTCCAACGCATCTTGCACCACCAACTGCCTGGCGCCCATCGCCAAAGTACTGAACGACAACTTCGGTATCGTGCAAGGTTCTATGACCACCATCCACGCTTACACCAACGACCAGGTGCTGTCTGACGTATTCCACAAAGACATTTACCGTGCGCGCTCTGCCACTCAATCCATGATCCCAACCACCACTGGTGCTGCTAAAGCAGTAGGCCTGGTGTTGCCAGAATTGAAAGGCAAGATGGACGGTATTTCTGTTCGCGTTCCAACCATCAATGTATCGCTGGTTGACCTGAACGTACTGGTTGAGAAAGACGTAACTGTTGAAGCTATCAACGCTGCAATGCGCAAAGCGGCTGATCTGGAAATGCCAGGCGTGTTGGCTTTCGTTGACGAGCCACTGGTATCTGTTGACTTCAACCACAACGCTCACTCATCCAACTACGATTCACTGCAAACCAAAGTGTACGGTAAGTGGGTAAAAGTGCTGAGCTGGTACGACAACGAGTGGGGCTTCTCCAACCGTATGTTGGACAACACCCTTGCACTGATGTCAGCCAAATAATTTAAAGAGAGCCGATCATGTTAAGACGTACCAAAATCGTCAGTACCCTCGGCCCTGCTTCAGAATCTCCCGAGGTTCTGGAGCAGTTGATTCTCGCCGGCGTGAACGTAGTTCGTTTGAACTTCTCTCACGGTTCACCGGAAGATCACAAGCGTCGCGCCGAAATGGTTCGCGAACTGGCTGCCAAGCACAATAAATATGTGGCGGTACTGGGCGACCTGCAAGGTCCGAAAATTCGTGTAGCGCGTTTTGCCCAAGGCAAAATTCACCTGAACGTGGGTGATAAATTTGTGTTGGATGCATCCCTTGAGCGCGATGCGGGCAACCAGGATCAAGTGGGTATCGACTACAAAGAATTGCCCAACGATTGCAAGCCAGGTGACATGCTGTTGCTCGACGATGGCCGCGTAGTATTGCGTGTTGATCGCATCGAAGGCACACGCATTTATACCACTACTGCTGTTGGCGGCCCGCTGTCCAACAACAAAGGCATCAACCGTCAAGGTGGTGGTTTGACTGCTCCGGCACTGACTGAAAAAGACATGGCCGACATCAAAACTGCTGCGGAAATTGATGTGGATTATCTCGCCGTATCTTTCCCACGCTCAGCGGAAGATATGAACTTCGCGCGCAAACTGATGGAAGAAGCTGGTGGTCGCGCTGGTCTGGTTTCCAAAGTTGAACGTGCAGAAGCGGTTGCTGACAACGAAACCCTGGATGACATCATTCGCGCGTCCGACGCGGTGATGGTTGCCCGCGGTGACTTGGGTGTTGAGATTGGTGATGCGGCGCTGATCGGTGTGCAAAAGCGCATCATCGAGCGTTCACGCGCGCTGAACAAAGTGGTGATCACTGCGACTCAAATGATGGAGTCCATGATCAACAGCCCTCTGCCAACTCGCGCTGAAGTATTCGACGTAGCTAACGCCGTGCTCGATGGTACTGACGCTGTGATGTTGTCTGCTGAAACTGCCGCTGGCAGCTACCCGGTGCAAACCGTAGAAGCAATGGTGCGTATCATCCTCGGTGCTGAACAACATCCAACCGCGAGCTTCGACAAGTATCGCATGGATGAAAACTTCGCCACGATTGACGAATCCATTGCACTGGCTGCTATGTTTACTGCCAACCATTTGGACGGCGTAAAAGCCATCATCTGTTTGACAGAATCTGGCAGCACACCGCGCCTGATGTCGCGCGTTGGTTCGCAATTGCCAATCTTCGCTTTCTCTCGTCACGTAAGCACCCAGCGTAAAGTTGCCCTGTATCGCGGCGTTCACCCGGTTGCGTTTGATACCGCTGGTGTTCCCTGCGCAGAAGACTTCGCTCGCGCTATCGGCTTGCTGAAAGCGAAAGGCGTTGTTGCTGATGGCGATTTGGTGATCGTATCCAATGGTGACACCACCAACCTGGGCGGCACCAACACCATGAAGGTTTTACGCGTAGGCGCTTAGTGGATAGATAGGCGCTTGGTAGATCGGCGCTTAGTAGATAGGCGCTTAATTGGCCTGAGTAAAATCAGATTGGAAAAACGGCAGTCGGTTTAAACCGGCTGCCGTTTTTTTATGCCTGTAATTTGTGTAGTCTTGTGCGATTCAGCTCAGCAGCTCGCAGTTATGCCAGTCAATTCCCAGCCACTTCAGTCAAGACGTGCACTATGAAAAATTATTTTTCTTTCGCTCCATTCATTCAATCTGTAACTCAATTCGTAATTAAGTCTGCCGCTTTGATCAGTACCAATTCGATCTTTCGTTGTGTTGCTGGTGCTGCACTATTGTTAAGTGCCCATTATTGCGTTGCGCTTGAAGTGCACGGCGAATGGCAGCAGGGCGCCGTCATTATCGGCAAGGTCGAGCCGGGCACTCAAGTTAGTTTCAGCAGCCATAAACTGTCGCTCACTGATGATGGCCATTTCGTTATAGGCCTCGGCCGCGATGCACCTGCGCAAGTAAGCATTACAACAATCTACAAAGGAAAATCCGAGCAACATCAGTTTTCCGTTAGAGCGCGCAGCTACGATATCCAAAAAGTAGAAGGCGTTCCGCAAGCAACCGTCGAACCCAATCCAGAGCAAGAAGCGCGTATAAAACGCGAAGCAGAGCTCGTCAGCAACGCCCGCAAAGTTGATCTCCCACTCACGTCATTCCTGCAAAAATTCGAATGGCCATTAGTCGGTCCTATTAGTGGTGTTTACGGCAGCCAACGCGTCTACAACGGAATCCCCAAAACCCCACACTACGGCCTCGATATCGCCATGCCAGTAGGCACTCCCGTTAAAGCTCCCGTGGGTGGTGTAGTCACCCTCGTTCACCCCGATATGTTTCTTTCCGGTGGCACTCTTATCATTGATCATGGACATGGACTCTCATCCACCTTCATTCACCTCAGTAAAATTTTAGTAAAAGAAGGTGATAAAATTTCGCAGGGCCAAGAGATTGCTTTGGTAGGAAAAACGGGCAGGGCATCCGGCCCGCATTTGCATTGGGCGATGAATTGGTTTGAGGAAAGGGTTGATCCGGAGTTGATGGTCCCAAAAGAAAAATGATGTATTTGGAGTAGCGACTTTATAAGGTTGCATGTTGAATTTGACGAAATATTGGTCATTTGGTATAAATTGCACCAATTAAATATTCGTAAAATTTCTTCAAGGAAGAATTATGCTTCGCTACGTCCCTCGCCTGGTTTTTATTTCTTTTTCACTTCTGCTCACCGCGTTTCAATTTCCTTGTTGGGCACAATCTGCGCCTACTTACGGCAATATTGCGGTTGATCGCCTTGGGGCAACTAATTACAACCTAGCCATAAATGCGCTTGATGGAGTCGGGGGGGTAAACCCAAATATTAGCGTTACCTACAATAGCCAGGCTAAAAATGGGCTCATGGGAAAAGGTGGTGCTATCAAGGGCTTGAGCTTTATAGCTCGGTGTCAACAGACCTTGGCAAGGGATGGTGTTAGTAAAGCAATTTCCTGGTCGGCAGATGATCGATTCTGTATAGACGGTCAACGGTTAATCTTAACGGCCGGGACGCAAGGTGCAGCGGAAAGCCAATATCACACAGAAATAGATAACGGTGTTGTGTATACCGCAAAAGGTGGTATGACAAGTGACCCTGACTATTTCGAAGCGCGAGCCAAGGACGGATCAATTCTTACTTTTGGCGGCGCCAGCAATGCGAAAGATTATGGTGGCGCGACAAAAACCTGGGCCTTAAGCCGCTTTCAAAGCCGCGAAAAAAATAATATTGAATACGTATATGAAGGTGGTTCAGACAGCGGTCTTCGTATTAAAAGAATCAACTATGCTTTTCCTATGCCCGATACAGTTACGGGTGCAAACGCCTACATAGAGTTCGAATATAAAGATCGGGACGATCTGTTATCGCAATATGTATCAGGTTACGAATTTCGTACCACGAAAGTCCTCAATAAAATCAATTCTTACGGCGCGGCGGGTGTTCTTTATCGTAGTTATGTCTTTGACATAGTGGCAAGTACTGCGCTAGCGGGGGAAGTGAGCCGGTGGCAAAGCGTTAAAGAATGTATCAGCTTAAGCAATTGTTTTGGTGCAATTAATTTTTCCTGGGGACGGACAACACAAAATACCTCGAATATTACCGAGACAAAGGGTATTACCGTAGATTTTCTGGGAACCATGGCGAGAAACTTTTCGCCGACAAAAGCCCCTCAATTGTCAGCTAAAAACTGTGCATGGTGTGTCAGCAAAGCAGTGGACTTAAATGGTAACGGAATTGCGGAATTTATATGGACTGATGAAACTGAAACTGGCACCTATAGAATTGCCACGTCGTTTGACGGGGCAATATTGCCATATGAATCCATTAAGAAGGCGCAACCTGTATCGAATTCTTCTTATGATTCCTCATCTGTGCAATCTATTCCTTCACCTGAATTCGGTGATATGGATGCGGATGGTTTTGTTGATGTGCTTACGCCGCTTCGCCCGAACACAACCTCCAATTATTCAACCTATTTCTGGTGGTTGGGGGGGGTAGCGAGGTCAGAAACCTATTGGCGAGTAGCCGGAGCTGGCTCTTTAAGTACAATGGAGTTTATAAAAGTATTGGATTTGGATTCTGATGGCTTTCAGGAGCTTGTTACTTTCAATTCAAAGTCACTTGATTTGAAGGTTTCTAAAATAAAGAAAAAACAAGTAACCAATGGTTTCCAGTATTACCTTGATGACAATACCAACAGTGCGGTTTCTTATCATTTGTCTGATTACCCTGCCAGGCTTCCTCTAAAATCTATGGTGCAGATTGCGCCTTCGAGTGCAGCTGTAGGCGACTTCGATGGAGATGGAAACGAAGATTTATTGTTATATATGCTGGAAGCAGACCTTGGGACGAAACAGCAAACACAAAAAATTAAATGGTACTCAAAGGTGGGTGCTGAGCTTTTATACAAAGGTACTATAGCTCAGTGGACTCAAAATTCACTTTCTTTAGCGTCCTCCGCACCTGATACAAATGGCGATATCATTGTGGACTTTGTGGGGCTCAGCAAATTCACCCCTATTGATATCAACGGTGATGGTTTGGTTGATATTGCTTTCAAGCAATTCAGTAGTAAGTCCTGGATGTATGCAATCAATACCGGCAATGGATTTTTGCCGCTTGAAACACTTGCTCTGCCATCCCGTGCCTCCAATGCCGATAGCGATACCTTCGTAGATGTTAATAATGATGGTTACGCTGATTTCGTTTATTCGGGAACAGTGTCTGGTTCATCTACCCTGAATATTTTTGTTAAGTATTGGAATGCAAAACTTAACAAGTTTTCAGATCCGGTTTCCGTGCGCCAAACAACCCGTAACCCCGTACTTTATGCCGATATGAATGGCGATGGTTATGCGGACTTTGTAGAGTTTTCCAGCTCAGATAACAGTATTAATGTCTACGGCTTTACAAATAATGCGGGAAGTGTTGCTGGCGGTTATCAAGGCGTTATTGCCCAGGATGCGATAACATCGGTTAAAGAGGGCACCTCACTCACAACAGACATTGAATATCAAACCCTAATTAAACCGGGAAAGGTTGTAGAGCAAACCTGTAAAATTGGAAGTGGTAACACTACAGTTCCATGCCAGGATCTTCAGTCCACATCGCAATATACTCCGCTACAAATAAAAATTACTCATCCTACAGCAGGCACGCTGGAGGGGGATTCCATGGATTCCTCGGAGTACTACGCAAAGACGAACGATCCGTTTGCTATATACGGTAATCCGCTCGTAGGTTCTGCCCGGGTTTCCCAATATGTGGCACCTCTACCTATAGTTACTCATGTAACTTCGACGGCAGCTGCAATCGTCTCTGATAAAAAATACTTTTACTCTGTAATGCGTACGCAGGCCGGTGGGCGTGGATTATTAGGTTTTGAAAAAACCTGGGTTGAAGATCAGCTAACGGGCTTGAAAACGGAAACCCAATGGCGTCAAGACTGGCCGTTCACCGGCATGGAGTCTGTAAAGCTGCTCTGGAATAAATATGGTGTGGCAATTAGCGAAGATGAAAATACGCTTGTTGTGCCTGCCGGTGACTTTAGCGGAGTCTTATCTCCAACTATTCGGAAGACAATTCACAAGCAATACAGTACCAGTCTGGCCGATACCAAACAGGGTGCGCTGGTAAGTGCAAACGAAATTGGAGGTTATTTTTCTTACACCTCTTCTTCCACGTCCTCAAGCTCCAGTTCTTCTATAGGTGATGTATCGGCATTGCAATTGATGCTGCCAGAAGAAGGCAATATAACTAAAGCGGGTTTTAGTGTTGCCCAAGGGTTGAGCGCGGCATTAATAACTAGCGATGGGCAGGTGTTGAAAGATATCAATGGTATCGTTCCTCGCGTCAAATATTACGTTGATAACTATGTGTTAGTTGCTGAAGGAAATGCTGATGGAACAGTCACAACTTGGACTCCAGATGTACCAGGGACATATTCAGTCCAGGCAAAAGTGGTGTTGCCAAATGGTAAAGAGTTGAGTTCAAAGGTTGCCGGTCTGATTGCAGCGGGGCAGTCCGGTTATCCATCAATAACTTTTACAAATTTACTTCGCAACGGAAATACCTATCTAACCAATGCGACCATGAATTTATATGCGAATGCTGTTGATGCTGATGGCACTATAGCGAGTGTAACTTTTTATGCTAACAATACGGTAATTGCTACAAAAACTGCCCCTACAGTAACTGGAGGTATCCAATATAGATATGATTGGGTTCCCACTGTCGCGGGCACTTATAAAATAAAGGCGGTAGCAAAAGACAATTCCAACAATACGACCAGTACCAAAACTATTGAGGTATTTGTTGGGGTTGTACCATCATCAAGCAGTAGCTCATCCGCAAGTAGTCAAATTTATCCCGCGCTGACAATGCCAGTGCCAAGCTCAGAACAAAAAGTCGTATTCGGTGATATGACATCACTATCTACACAAATTATAGGGAGTGACTCCAAGCAGTGGGCAGAGGCTGATCAGAGTATTCCTGATGCCAAATTTTTTGCTAATAATCAGTATTTAGGGAAAAGCAAAGCATCTGGCCTTGGTTTTAATTGGACTCCCGGATTAGGGGGGGTCTATGAAGTGGTTGCTGCGTCATTGTTGCAAAATGGTAATCAGGTAGTTTCTCCTTCCGGAGCATTGATTGTAAAAAATGACAATGCCCCATTTGTCAACTTGACTGCGCCAAAATACGGTGGCACAAGCTATCGCCTTAATGAGCTTGTTCTTGCTTCCGCAACAGCTGAATCGGCTATTACGGCAACGGCTATTTCAAAACTGACTTTCTATGCAAATGATGTTGAAATTTATACCGACACAAGCGCGCCTTATGCTCTCGCTTGGTCACCACCTGCAGCTGGCACTTACGACATAAAAGCTGTTGCCGTAGATGCTGCTGGCAATGTGGGGGTATCCGCTATTCGTCGTATTCAGTACGGCATGTCTTCAATGTCAGGCAGTAGCAGTTCCGCCAATTATTTTACATCATCGAGTGTGAGTAGCAGTTCGTCATCCGTCGCTACAAATGCAACGATTGAACTGAGTTACCCCCGAGTCAATAAATACGAAAATTTTGGTTTGGGTGCTGAGGTTATTCTGGTTTCTTATGTATGGGCATCCGGAAATATAGAGTGGCTTGATGCAAATGGGCAGCTTGCGCAAGTAGACTATTACGCGAATGGTCAGTTGCTGACAGGGCTTCGTGCAGATGAACGCGGCCATGTTAAATACTGGACACCTCCAGCCACAGGTGTATACGCGATTAAGGCGGTCGCACATGTTGATAACAACAAAACTATTGAGTCTGGTATTGGCAATTTCTTTATTCGATCAGCAAATGCGCCAATAATTACCCTCAATACACCGTCAAAAAATACAGCAATAAAAATCGGTAGCTCTCTACAATTGGATGCAACGGTTACAGATCCTGATAATGACCTGGCAATGGTTAGGTTTTATGTAAACGATCAGGAGCTTTTGCTTAATCCATTGGTAAAACCACCTTTCACAGCTTCGTGGACACCGCCAGTTATTGGCAATTATTCGATAAAAGTAGAGGCAATGGATGATTCCGGTGTTAAGGCTATATCGCCAATAATAACGGTATCAGTTGTGGAGCCAGGATTTAGTCCAACTGTATCAATAGTATCCCCTGCAAATGGTGGCTCCGTTCCGTTCGGGAATTCCATGGATATCTCAGCTGTCGCAACTGATCTGGATGGCACAATTTCAAAAGTAGAATTTTACGTAAATGATCAGCTGATCAGCACGGATTTCAGCTTCCCATATGCAGCGAGTTACACACCAACTGCAGCGGGCATTTACAGTATAAAAGCGATAGCCTATGACAACTTGGGTAATACCGGCAGTATCGTAAATTCCATCCAATATGGTCTCGCGGCGCCGGTTGTCAGCGTGGTGGATCCCGATGAAGATTGTTTTATTGGTGTTAATTTAAATCCGCCGGAGAATGTTGCTAGCAACTTGCAATATGAATTGTATGAGCGTGCTGACGGTCAAGCATGGGCGCAAACACCTACCGTTATAAAATCGGGCAGTGCAGGTGATCTGCTTCCTTACATTGCTTTCTTTAGCAATCATGCTGTAGGTAAATTTGATTATCGTGCGCGTGTTTGTCCGGTTGGTAACAGCGCGGCTTGTTCGGCTTATTCCAGTGTTGTATCCAACACTATAGATTCATCGTGTGGTACTGCCATACATCCTACGGTTGCTTTGGTCAATCCACCGTCAAGCGTTCAACTTGGTCAAACTGTCACGCTCACAGCAACAGTGGGTGGTACTACGGCGATATTTAATGCCGTCCGTTTCTATTTTGGTAATACGGAAATTGGAGTTGATTATTCATCCCCCTTTACCATTAATTGGACACCTACTGTAGCGGGACGCGCTTATTTGTATGCTAAAGACGATGCAGGTAATGATGCGACCGGTGTCAGTAATTTGGTTGCTGTTGAGGTTGTTGGCCCATCTTCATCCTCATCTTCATCAAGCAGTATTAATTCTTCTACGGGAGCTGTGGTTAGTTCTGATGGGAATTCTTCAGGAGGTGCCACTAGTCCAAATGGTGGCGGAAATGTGAGTAGCGTTGCAGTATCTAGTAGTTCTGGAACTATCACCGATCCAAGCTCCCCTATTTTGGCTACTGCCCCAGATATGTTTCCGGGAATCGATGTTGCTCGTGAGCTACCTGCCGAATTCGATGTGACTAGTGCAGGCCAAGCAACTTATACAATTCCTATTCTGGTTGGCAAAGGAACGGCGGGATTTGCTCCTGATATCAGTCTTCGTTACACCAGCGGTGGCGCCAATGGAGTTGCCGGTCTTGGCTGGTCTTTAAGTGCTTATAGTGCAATCACTCGCTGTCGCCAAACACAGGGCGTGGATAACGATGCTAAACCAATTACTTGGTCAGCAGAGGATAGATTCTGTCTCAATGGCGAACGTCTGTTGTTAGTGTCTGGTACCTATGGTGGTACGGGAAGTCAATATAAAACAGAACTCGATTCATTCGTATTAGTTACTGCGATAGGTGGGGTAAGTGGTACTCCCGCTTCATTCAAGGTTGAATATAAAAATGGTGTCACTGAGAGCTATGGTGATGTCAGTGACTCTGATAACTCCAGAGATCAGCTATCAACCGCAAATTCTAATTCCATATTAACTTGGGCATTGAGCAAGCGTCAGGATAGTGCAGGTAATAAAATTATTTACACTTATATCAAGGATGCAGATGGGCAGCGAATAGATAATATCGCCTTTGCTTATGGGGATAGCTCTTTATCAGGAGCTCATGTCAAATTTGAATATGATGATCGTGAAGATTCTATTTCGGGTTATGTAGCAGGCTATGGATATAAGACAGGCAAGCGATTATCGAAAATCAAGTCTTACAACGGAACACAAGAATTACGAACCTATACGCTGACCTATAATCAGAGCTCTGCTGCCACAACGGATGATAAATTAAGTCGCGTTAATAAAATCCAAGAGTGTGTGGGAGATATCTGTTCGCCTGCTACCGAATTTGAATGGCAGGTGCCTCACTATCAATTGGCATTGAGTAGTAGTTCAAAAATTTTAGATGGTGGGGTTAGCGCTCATGTTTTGGGCGATATCAATGGTGATGGTTTACAAGATATAGCTTGGTACGAGGAGGCTGTCCCAACCACAGTGCCAAGTGCAACGGATCAGATAAAACCTAGAGCTGTTCATTATGCGCTTGGATCTATTGCAGCAGATGGAACTTTTCAATTTCAGCTGGCGACATTTGACAATGGATCTACAAGTGGACCCTTGGTAACAGGTAGAACATTGGAATTCGAGGATGTTAATGGCGATGGTCGAATGGATTTGATTGTCAGTAACTATTCAGACGTAAGCCAGTTTACTTACAATTTTGTATTGCTCTCAACTCCAATGCCAGATGGTTCGTGGAAACTTAGCGGAACGTCCCAGAGCTGGGGGGGGGCAGGCCCAGGTAGCATTGTACATACAGATGTAGATGGTGACGGTTTTGTGGATAAAGTGTGGTGGGCTGCTGGTGATATGCCTTGGGATACTGAGCTTCTAGGATCGGATGAAAGTCCATATCCTGTTGAGCCTTTGTTGTATTCAGCTGTTTCGTTGTATTCAGAAAATACAAGTCACCCTTTACATCATATCTTGGCTGATCCCTCTATCAAAACAGGCATGTATTTCGAAGTACAAGGTACTGCTGATTATTCAAATATGATTGATTCTGCTCCCATACATTCCTTTTCTCAATTGACTGGAGATTTCAACGGTGATGGGCGAATGGATCTGGTTGCCTATCCGTATAATGCGTATGAGGGTTGTACTTATACAGATGAATGGATGCGTCGTTGTTTTTCGACAAGTGCAAACGTTACTGCGATATATACGTTCAGTCAGGCGGCTGATAAAGATTTTGAGCTACATTATTACAGCAGACATGATGGCCTGGGTGAGGCGTGGGGCATGGTGACCGATTTTAATAATGATGGTCTCAGTGACTTCTTTACGCCAGACCTTCAGGGTAACTGGGTTATTCAGCTTAATAACGGCCATTCCTTTAATTCGAATGTTAGCGTTGGGATCAGCGCGGGACTTTTTAATCTTCCGGCACAAGAAAACACGGAATCAACATTGGCTGATGTTAATGGAGATGGTTATAGAGATTTTGTGTGGCAAGAGCCAGACAACACCAATAATTTGCAAGGACCTAGTACGCTCAAAGTAAAGTACTGGGATATATCTAATAATCAATTTGAGGCAGAAACTAAAATATTAGGTTCGCAGCCGTACAGCATTTTGTTTAGTGACGTCGCCTGGTACCAGAGCACGCAGTTTAAATATAAAACCGAACGTTTTAATTTAATGGACGTGAATAGCGACGGCATACCAGATATGGTAATGACTCCGACACCTCAATCCAAAAGTGGATCTATTACTGTTAGGCTTGGTAAAAATGGAAATGATCGTGCCGCCAGTAATAAAATTGTTGCTATCAAAACTGGTCTTGGTAATCGAAAAGATATTCATTATGAGCATATAGCTGCATCACAAAACTATTCTCGTATTTCGGGTATTCAAACTGGCTCTTCAACTAAATCACAATGTGAAATGGTTGTCCGTAATCAAGGCTATTCGGATGCTTACACAGAAAATGAATGTTGGGATGTTCCTGTTGCTACTATAGATGCTACAAAATTCTACCAAGCCATTAATGATCCTTGGTATGAGCTTGCATCAGAAGAGCAATCCTTACGACCTGCTTCACCCGTGCTGGAAAGTATAGGGGCGATAGCTGTTGTCACTGGGGTTGATACATCGGCGCCATCTGCTAATCAAACCTTGCCGCAAAATATTGATACGGCCGCTACTGTAAAGCGTAGCTATTTTTATGGCCAAGCCAGAATGCAAGCAGGTGGTCGCGGTTTCCTGGGCTTTAAAACCTTTACCGAATTTAATCGTGAAACAGGTGTTCGTGTTGAAACTGAATATCGGCAAGATTGGCCATATCAAGGGAAGGTGCGTAAAACCAAAACTTATACAGCAGATGGACATCTGTTAAGTGAGCAAGAGAACATCTTTGGCTTGGTTAATTGCTATGACGATAATAGTAATCTAAAAGCTGGCTGTACTGACTCACTGAGTGAGATTATCAGCTCGCAAGGTACAGGTGCCTTGGGTAGCATTCAGACCTTCTTGCGTAAAAGTACAACTAAAACCTATGCGTTAAAGGAGAATGGAGCGGCCCAAGGTGACTTACTGAGTACTTCGGTAGAGTTGAATCAATATGATGATAAAGGCAACTTGCTTAAAAATAACATCAATGTCAGTAGTACTTTGATCGATGGATATAGCAAAGAAACTGTTAACGCTTATAAGTATACCGGCAGCACCTGGAGTATGAAGCAGGGGCGGTTAGAGCGCCTGACTGTCACTGCTACTAATCCTGCGTATGGTGCTATAACCCGAGTTTCCAGTTTTGAGTATTACCAGAGCGGTGCTGAGATCGGCTTGCTTAAAACCGAAACGATTGAGCCTGACAATAACGATTTTACGTTAACAACAACTCATACTTACGATAAAGGCAATAGAATTACTTCAGCTACTGTTGGAAGTGGGCAAACGCGGAAGTCTGAAGTTGAGTTTGATAGCTTAGGGCGTTTTGTAGATAAAACATACGGCTTTTTTACCGATGGATCAAATCCGGATGCCGCAGTAAAAGCCTTAGTGAGTGAAGTTATCAGCCGGGATAAATATGGCACGCCAACGGAGGTGCGTGCTTATAGTGGCACTGATTATGTAACAAAAATTACCGCGACTACAGATTTTGGCGCTCCTTATTTTACCGCTAATTCATCCGGTGCCGCGACAGAAATGAATATGGGCACTGGTGCAGATGCTTACAGGATTTGCCCTGCTGATACCAAAGTGTGGGCTGTCAATAAATCAATTACGGGAACCATTTCTATTCAGTGTGCAGACCTCTTGGGGCGCGAGCGCCGTAAGGGATCATTGAGCTTTGATGGAACGACTTGGAGTCTTATTGATACAGAATATGACAAGCTTGATCGTGTGGTCAGAACGAGTGCACCTTATCTTTCTGGAACCAGTGATCGTTATTGGACAGCACAGGTAAGCGATATATTGGGCCGTAGTGTGAGCGTATCGTCGCCCTATAATGGTGGGTACGTTACTACAACGACGGTGAGAGATAATTTAAAGACAACTATTACAAATCCAAAATCGCAAGTCCGTGTCGAAACATCGGATTTACAAGGGCATGTGGTTAATGTTCAAGACCCATTGAATGGCAATACAAAGTTCGCATATGACGCACGCGGTAATATGCGAGAAATGAAAGATCCTTTGAATAACACTACAACTCTGGGGTATGACCTGCGTGATCGCAAAATTTCAATGAGTGATCCAGATAAAGGCGGTTGGATATATAAATACAATACATTTGGTGAGATCACATGTCAGCAAGACGGTAATGGTCAGACGAGTGTTATCCGCTATGACATCGCGGGCCGAACCTTTAGCCGAATTGATCGGTTTGCCGGTGGAAATTGTGATAATCCCACTGGCGATATTGAGAAGTACACAAAGTGGACATGGGATACAGCTACTAATGGTCGCGGTCAATTAGCTTCTGTAATAGATAGCGCCACTATCAATGGTACGGTGGAGTATCAACAAGCTTATAGCTACGACAGTCTTGGTCGTGCCCAGGCAACCACAACCACAATGCCGGGTCACTTGGGTGTGGTGAGCAATCACTATGAAAAAGTGACTTACGATCAATATGGCAGGTTATTTCAGAGCTTTGACGCCGCAAGGGCAAATAATTCTTTTAATACTAACGGTATCCAAAATGTCTATAACCCACAGGGATATCTAGTTCAGGTTGTTGATGCTGCGGTAGTTAACAATAGCCAGCATAACTATTACAAAATTACCGCGATGAATGCTCGTGGAAATGTAATAACTGCAGAGTATGGAAATGGCGTTACGCAACAAGCTGACTATTATGCGGATACAGGGCTTACACATACCTTACGTGCTGATCGCCTGTTAGGTGTGAATGCTCTGCAAAATACAACCCTCGATTGGGATGAAGTAGGCAATCTTAATTGGCGAGAAGAGCGGGGTGCGGCAGGTGAAAGCCAGCCTCGTAATATTCACGAAGCATTTATTTATGATTCATTAAACAGATTAACCAATTGGAATAGCTCTGGGGATCTGACGGCAAGCGAAGCGGCTCATTTTAATAATATCGACAACATAACGGATAAAACAGGTATTGGTGATTACAAGTATGGCGTAAGTTGTGGCGCAACTACCAATGCGGGTCCCCATGCGCTTTGCAGTGCTGGCGGTACAACTTATGCTTATGACAAGAACGGCAACATGCTCAATGATTCTGTTGGCCGCAGTATGTCATACACCACTTACGATATGCCTCGGGATATAACCAAGGCTGGTCATAAAACAGCGTTCAGTTATGGCCCTAGTCGCGCAAGGTATAAACGAGTCGATACCGAGAGTGGTCAGACAACTACTACGCTGTATGTTGGCTCAGTGGAAAAAGTTTACTATCCAGATGGTACCGTTCAATGGAAGCGAAATATTGCTGGCGTCGGTTTGATTACCCAGGCAGTTGATACTAACGGCAATAAACTTGCGGAAGCGCAGCGTTATCTCATTAAGGATCATCTTGGTAGCTTAAGTCTGATTACCGATGAAATCGGTGCTGTGGAGCAGAGCAACTATTTTGATCCCTGGGGTAAAGAGCGAAAAGTTGTCACAGCCGCCGGTATTAAAAAATGGGCGGCAGACACGACATCATTCTCACTCAGCGCTAAGCCGATTAGCACTCGTGGTTTTACTGGTCATGAGCAATTGGCAGAAGTTGGCTTGATTCACATGAATGGCCGCATTTATGACGGTGCGTTAGGGCGATTTGTACAAGCAGATCCTATTATTCAGGATCCTATGCGAGTGCAGAGCCTCAATCGATACAGTTACGTCTGGAACAACCCATTAAATGCAACTGATCCCAGTGGTTTTTCCGGTTCTTGTGTTAGTCAAACAGAGCAGCAGGAAGCTAAAGGGTGTGATGGGAGTGCAGATCGTCCTGAGCAAAAGGAAGGTGACCAGAAAAAAGAAACTCCAAAAGATTCGGGGCTACGATATAAAATCACCGATAAAAAGGCGCTTGATGAATGGTTGAAGAAAAATGGTAAAACCATGGATGACTTCACCAAATCGATGACTGATAAAGGAATATCCAAAGCAGGTTTCGGTGATTCTGGAGCATCGGTTGGTGGGGTTTACACTACCAAAGGGAATCAATCCAGCGCCAGCGTGAATCAAAGTGGGATAGATTCTGATGCGGCGAAGGAAACAAGGATATTGAGTAATGCTTACGAATGCATGGGAATGTGCCATGGTAATAAAGGCGTCACAACCAACTTTTTGCCTGACGAAGATCAGAAATATTTAGCTCTGGGAGCTGTTAGTACATCGACTGTGTTAGTGGTTGGTGCTGCATGTGGGGCTTCGGTGATTTGTGGTGCGGTTGTTGGAACAGCTGTGTTCCAAGCAACAGGGGATCCGGCTGATTTGGCTGGATTAGGAGGGATGACAAGGGTAGGTCGATGGATGTCTCCAAAAGAATATAATCTCATGAGGAATGAGGAGAAAGTTCAAGAAAGCATATCGACCACGACACATGTTGCATTGCCTGCTGATCCGCTAGCTTTTATAAAACAAGCAAAACCAGGAGCATATTATGTAGAATTTAACGTTCCTACTTTGTCTCTAAAGGTAACAAATGAAGGATGGGCTAAAATTTTGGGGCCTCAATCACTTGAAGGGCGAGCCGCTGTTCGTAAGGGATTACCTGCGCCGCAAATGCCAACTGCGGAAAATATCATACATAAAGCAACGAAGTTATAGCGGAAGAAAAATATGTTGAATGAATTTTTGATGTGGATGGAATCGATCCGATTCGATGGATTTGAGGAGCAAATAATTACTAAGGCTACTCTGAATGATCCATGCGATAATCAATCTGCACGACTGGATGTTGATACTGCAAATTGTATTGGGCAAATTGTTCTTTGGGAGAGCGGTGATTTTTCTGCAGAAATAATAGATCTTGATAGTGAAGATTTAATTTATAGCTATCAAGGTATAATGTCAGAAAGCGATGATCCATCTATAGTGTTTAAAGATTTTATTAATGCATTATTATCTCGATTGGGTACTTAGAGGCCTCTCAGCCCTGTGGATACCATCTCTCAAATACCGCCGCAAGCTGTTTATAAGGCCGCTTGCGGTGAGTATTTTGTTTGACTTTTTAGCACTCCAAAACATATATGTATCAATTTACGCATAGCAGCACCCAATGCCTGCATTTTAGTTTTGCCATTCGGGTCAGAGTAAAATTAAACTGAAACTCATGCATTAAAATATTAAGGAAATCGTATCAAGGAGGATATATGGCAAGACTACCTCGTCTGTGCCCAATAGGAATTCCGCAACACATTATTCAACGCGGCAATAATCGCTAAGCGTTGTAGGGCGGGTCATTTGACCCGCGCGGACGATATGCCGCTCGAATAAATGAGATTTTTATTTTGTAATTGTTTTGTGGTGGTAAGCGCGGGTTACGCCTTTGGCTAACCCGTATATGGACTCCTCCCTTTTTGCAAATCTTTGTTGTTAATGTCAAAAGGAAACGACTGCAACCGTATATCCGACTTCTATGTGAATCACCTTGGATTCGAGCCATGATGTTGCTTCGCTCACGCAGCGCCAATCGCCCTAGCGGCTTTGTTTGCACAGGGAGCCTATGGGTCAGGTGACATTTCCGCGTGTCGGTCTTACCTGTTTTTCATCAATAACAGAGATTTCGCAATCGGTTGGTTTCATCGCCACCAACAAACTCTTCCAAATGACTAGCTAATCCACAGTCAGGCTGCACATCGATAATCTTCATTCCTGGTTAACATTGCCCAGATAATCCGCGCGTGCTTGTTGGCCAGAGCAACTGTGGCAATATTTTTATTACGCCGTTTTAATAACTCCGAAACCCACTCGCTTCGTCTGTCAGTCTTTCCTTCCGTTACCTTTACACATGATCTGGCCCCATGGATGAGCAGCGTTCGTAGATACTTGTCGCCACGCTTGCTAATACTACCCAATATCGATTTTCCACCACTTGAATGTTGGTTAGGTACTATTCCTAACCATGCCGAAAAATCGCGTCCTGTTTTAAATTGTTTGGCATCGCCAACTGCCGCAACAATTGCCGAGGCGGTGATTGGCCCAACACCCGGTAATTGTTGGAGACGTGCGACTCGCTCATCCACTTTAGCATGATTGGATAACTGGAGATTAAATTTTTCCAGGCGCTTATCTATCTCAACCAATTCCTCGTACATGCTGCCGAGTAACTCACGCAACGAAAACGATAAGCTATTTTCGCCATCCTCCAAAATAAATGGTAACGCTTTACGCACAGCCGATACGCCAGTTGAATTAATAACTATTCCGAATTCGGCTAACATGCCGCGTATTTCGTTGATCAACATGGTGCGCGACTTTACGATGCGACTGCGCACTCGATGCACGGATTGCATGGCCTGCTGATCAACTGTTTTTATCGTCACAAAGCGCATACTGGGACGCGATACCGCTTCGCAAATGGCTTCGGCGTCAACAATGTCATTTTTGTGGCTCTTAACGTATGGCTTTACAAATTGCGGTGCAATTAACCTTACATCATGTCCCATGGCTTGCAGCTCCCTTGCCCAATGATGCGCGCCGCCACAGGCTTTCATCCCTACCAACGTAGGCTCCAAATTCATTAGGAACTTACGTAGTTGTGATCGATTAAACGCTTTTCTGACTACAGGTTGCTCTGTGTCATCAACGCCATGCACCTGAAATACGGATTTTGCCAAATCGATACCAAGTCGTTTAAGCTTCATAGCGAACTCCTCTCACCTGTTGACTGTAAGCTGATTACAGTCTGGTACTCTGATGCCGTCAAGGTGGGAGGAGTCCATTACATTGCCCTACGAATTACCTAAAACCCCTCTCGCAAACCCCTCGCATTCGCACCATCAAATCCGCTAACCCCGAAACAGCTTCTTTCGGTAAATCCACATCTTTATCAATATGAACCAACAACGATTCCACTAACGCAATTTGGTCGCGAAATTGTATGTCGTGATGAAGTTGGTTTTCGCGTTGGATTTCCTGGCTGATGGTTTCTAAGTGAATGCCTTCGGGGGAATGGATTTCGACGCGATGATTTTCGTAGTGAGTTTGTTGGTGGGGCTCGAGAGTGAGGATGCAGCGGGTTGGGATGCCGTGCACCAAGTGGGTGATATTGTCCATAATAAAATCTCTGGTTGGTTTTTGAGTCACCACCCATGAGGAGAGAATTCATGGGGGCGGACTGGACAGGGTTCTCACCACCGGCACCAAACCACAACCGGCCCACCCGAAGGTGGCCCCGCCCAGCCGCCATAACAACAGGCAAAGCTGTGCGAGGACACAAAGAAACACTTTGTGCCGATTTGGTGAGCGGGGGTGAGATTCCCGGTAGTGGATTTTGCCACTGCGCGGGCAGAGTAGTGGACGGGGTGGTAGCTGTCAACAAATGGGCTTTTTGGGTGGGGTGTTGCCGTTAAGCTCCGGTATTTTCAGAGGGTTTTTTTTTATACTGTTCTTTGTTAATTAGATTTGGCTTAAGTAAAAAGGCCCGCATGGTATAGCGGGCCTACTTCCGAATAAGAATAATTTTCGCAATGCGGCTTTTTTCAAATTACCGAATAATTTTTAGTGTACTAAGCTGCCCTGGAGCCAAGTTGCGTTGATTGAAAAGATTTACAAATAAACAGCAGTGTTTCCCGGGTTTTTAGGTCTTCTACTTTGTGTGCTATTTGAATTGCCTCATCAAATTTATGTTGTATACACAAAATGCGAGCAGTGCGGATAAGTTCGATATCGCTTAATTCAGTTCCCATGATGATGCCTCGGTGACTCAGTCCGTAGTTGATGTGGAGTAAAGCGAATAATAAAGGCTCCTTTTAAACTAACGCCTTCTAAAAACCACGCTCTAGGCTGCATCCTGGCAATTTGATTTGTGCGGTTAAAATTTAGCCAATGTTTTCCGGGGTGAATACTGGAGATTGGCGGAATCTTTTGTAGGATATTGCTCACAAATTCCCATTCCCACTTTGCAATACAAAAACTGAACCATTGCCATTTTGCTCCCCTGAAGAAAGTAGGTGGATGCTGCGCATGCCATATTTGACTATTGCGCTGCTGGCATCCTGTTTTAGCCCGCCATCATAAAAGCCAATAACAATAATTAACGCGGTTTGCCTTTAGCATCGGCAAGCGAATCACTCAACTCCACTTAATCATTTCCTTCATCATTTCAATGGAAGTATTAGGTGTCTATTGGAGCTAATCATGTTCAGGACAATCATGTTCAAGGTAATCATGTTCAAGATAGTTATGTGGTGGGCCGGCCGACTCGTTGCGGTCTGTAGTTTGCTTTTTTCAGTAAATATTTTTGCGCAAACCAACATTGCACTTAACAAACCTACTAGCGCTAGCAACGCTATCCAACCGACAAGTGCCGCTGTTGATGGCAACGGCAGTACGCGCTGGGAATCCACCCAGGGCCTTAACACCGCATGGTTGCAGGTCGATTTGGGCGGGCTTTACAGCCTGACCAGTAGTGCGATTGATTGGGAGGCAGCCAATCCCGCCAGTTATGAACTGCTGGGCTCAACAGATAATGTCAATTGGACCACGCTGGTTTCCCGTAGCGGCGGAACATTTGGCAATCGAACGGATACATTAAGTTTCAGCGGTAATTATCGCTACCTGCGCATTAATTGTTTGTCGCGCAGTGTTGGCAATAATTGGGGCTACTCAATTTGGGAATGGCGTGTCTTTGGCAATCCGGTTGCCAGCAGCACATCGTCAAAAACGTCTTCAACTAGCATCAGCGCGTCGTCTTCCAGTTCAAGCAGCGTGGTGACCAATCTCGCGCTCAACGCGGTGACTGCCGCAAGCACAGCTATAGGCGCTAGCGCCTTGGCGGTGGATGGCAACATGAGTACGCGCTGGGAGTCCGCACATGGTATTGATCCGAGCTGGATCAGTGTTGATCTGGGCAGTGAAAAAACGCTCTCTAGTGTTGTGATCTATTGGGAGGCGGCTAATGCGGCAACTTATGAAGTGCAGGGCTCCAACAATAACAGCAGTTGGAGCACGCTGGCATCTCGCAGTGGCGGTGCTTTTGGCAACCGTACTGATACGGTATCTATCTCTGGCAGTTACCGTTATGTTCGTATTTATTGCACGAGCCGCAGCGCGGGTAATTCCTGGGGTTACTCCATCTATGAGCTGCAAGTGTTTGGTGCTGGCGGCGTAGCATCGACCAGCAGTTCATCCAAATCTTCGTCCAGTTCTTCCAGTGACCGCAATCTTTACAATGCCCCGCGAGCAACGAGTGCACCGGTGATCGACGGTGTTATGGACCCCATCTGGAATAGCGCGCCTTGGGCGCCGATTGATGTTTTTTGGTTGGGATCACAACACCCTACGGCGCAGGATTTTTCCGGCCGCTACAAGGTGATGTGGGACCAAAACAATCTCTATCTGTTGTTCGATATTACTGACGATGTTTTGTATGACGCGACGGCTAATCCGCTTGAGCGCTACTGGGACGACGATTCGGTGGAAATTTTTATCGACGAAAATAAAAACGGCGGCAATCATCAATACAATACGTCCGCCTGGGCTTACCACGTAGGCACCCTTGGCGATGTTGTGGATTTCACCAATTCCAATGCAGTGAAATTATTGAACAGCCATATCACAGTAAAGCGTGTGAGCAACGGCAATAAGCATTTATGGGAGATGAGCATGCGTGTCTATGGTGAAAATTACACGGACGCGGGCCCTAATACACCAGTGCCGCTGTTCCTAAACAAGCTGATGGGTTTTTCGGTTTGCTACAACGACAATGATGCCAGCGCTAACCGCGAAAGTATGGTTGGCTCGGTGGATACCCAGGGCCATAAAAACGATATGGGTTACATTGACGCCAGCGTATTTGGTTCCTTGCGTCTGGTTGAAACTGCCCCCTGATTTTTCGTCATTTTTTGAGGATTCAGCCCCTGAGCTCAGGGGCTTTTTATTCATTTCTTATTTCGTCCCTCCAATAAATAAATTCCTTGTGTTCGAGCTCTATAAAAATAGCTCGGCGATCAACGAAATTCTATTTTGCGAAGCTAAACCCCGGTGGGTAAGAATGAAACCCATCAAAATCGCCTTTGGATATTGCAATCCCTTCCGCTCGTACAATGGCATAGGCCATGCTGAGGTGGAAAAAGAAATTGGGGATTATGTATAGCTCGATAAAATCTTCGCTGTTTAATTCTACTGTGGTGAATCCCGCTTGCTCGCTGCAGGTTTGATGGATGATTTCTTTTTGCGCCAGCTCAGCTAAATGTTTTCGGGTGTCATCAATTTGTTGATACAGGCTCTGCCAATTGGTTTGGCCCTGGTCGAAAGAAATAACGGGCTCGTTTACGACGGGCGCGCAGCCTCTGATGGCAAAGTTGCAAGCGGTTTTTACCTGGTTGATAAAAGGCAACATGTCGGGGTGAAGGCGTTTGTTGAAAAATTCTTCGTTGGGATAAGCGGCTTCTACTTTTTGACAAATCGATTTCAAATTACTGATATAGCGGTCGAACAGGCGAACATAATTTTCCATGATACGAATCTGAGGTTGTGATTAAAAGAGTGATGCTTGCTGGTTGGTCTGCTGAGGCAGCGAACCTTCGAGTTGCAAGAGTATTTGTTTGGCTTGCAAACCACCGGCAAAACCTGTGAGGGTTCCATTGCTACCGATAACTCTGTGGCAAGGGGCGATGATAGAGATAGGATTTTTTCCATTGGCGGCACCAACGGCTCTGACGGCTTTTGGATTTCCGATTTGATTTGCGATGTCCGCATAGCTGCGCGTTTCACCAAAGGGAATGGTGAGTAGGGCGTGCCACACTTTTTTCTGGAAATCTGTTCCAGCGAAATCCAGTTCCACATCAAATTGCTTTCTTTTACCGGCGAAATATTCGTTTAACTGGTGATGGGTTTTATGCAAGACAGGTTGGTCTGTGCTCTCCACCATATCGCCGAGTCTGACGCGAGTTGGTAAATCATTTTCCCAGAGAATAGCGGCGAGTTTTGTATTGCGCGCTACCAATGTCAGTCTGCCGACCGGTGAGTCAATAAGAATAAAGCTACACGTCATTTTAATTTCCTGGGTGAGAGCACCTGATGTGGCGGCTAAATGTGAAACCTGTTTCGCAAATCCGTCTCCGTCAACATTTGTTGCACAATTGTACCGCCAGGGAATCCAGGCATGCATCTTATACTTTTTGTGCCCTACGGGGAGAAAGCAGTAACCCGCAGGGAATTGGGGTTGCGATGCTGATCGATTGCAGGAGCGTTGCAATCCTCGCGTTTGGCTCTCGTTAGTGACCTGACTTTAACTAGCAAGAGCTACCAACAACATAAACTGTGAGGAAAACATGACTAATAAATCTAATGATCAAACCTCCGACAAGATTGCCGTAGCTAGCCAGGTTGTAAATAGCCAAGGAGAATCTTTCAATATCACCCGCCGCAGTGCGTTGAGTGCGCTCGGCAACGCGACTTTGCTTGGCGCTGGTATGCTGGCCGCCGGTGATGCGCTTGCGCAACGCGGTGGGCCGCGTTCCAGTTCATCGCGCTCCAGTAGCTCGGTTGCATCCTCGGCTGTAAGTTCGAGTGTTGCGTCGTCTTCAGTATCGGGTTCCTGTGTGCTTATACCGACAGAAACCATTGGTCCCTATCCGTTATCTACCTTGCTGAATAGTTCAATTATCTTGCGCGAAAATGTTGCGGAAGATAAAACCGGCGTGCCGTTAAAAGTGAATTTGAAACTGGTGAACGTCAACAATAATTGCACACCGGTTTCCGCCTATGTGTACATTTGGCATTGCGATAAGGATGGCAATTATTCCGGTTATTCTACTGACGTGGGTAAAACCTATTGTCGCGGTGTGCAATATACCAATAGTTCGGGTGTGGCGAGTTTTACCACGATTTATCCAGGCTGGTATGCAGGGCGAATCACCCATATTCACTTCCAGGTTTTTTTGAATAGCTACAGCAGCACAGCCCAGTCCACTGCAATTTCGCAGCTGGCTTTTCCGCCGGCAGTGACTCAGGCTGTTTATAGTTCGAGCCTTTACACCAAAGGACAAAACACCTCTGTTGCCAGCTTTTCGGCAGACAATGTATTTAGCGATGGTGTGACTTACCAATTGGCGACTGTGACGGGCAGTGTATCTACCGGTTATGTAGCGGATTTGCAAGTTGGTATAGCGATCTAGTGAAAATAAAAAGCCGATGCTTGTGAAGGCATCGGCTTTTGTTTATCTCGACGTATTGCAGATGAAAATTAAATTTTCTTCAGGCGAATATAGTCGATGTTGAAGCCGCCGGAGTTGGCATAAATCGCCAGATCCTGCATGCCTGCCGTTAAATAAATATTGTGGGAAATAATGGTGTAGGTTCCCCAGCTGCCGGTGTTGGGCACAGAGAGGGTGCCGAGGCCAACGCCGTTGCGATCCAGCGTAAATTGCGCGGTGGTGATGGCGGAGGCAACCTTATACTCGATCTTGTAAGTGCCAGTGATAGGTACCCAGACGTTTTTATATTTCATCCATTCACCGGCATCTATGCCGCCCACAACGCCACCGGCAACATTAACGGTGCCGCCTTTTTCGTTGAAGTTTTCTGCTTCCAAATGAATGCCGGTATCTACAGGTGGATTGCCGGTGTAGGTGCTCTGGCCTTCTTTGGTTACTGACAGTACCAGGGTGCTGTCTTTGGTGGTGACATTGAGCGGCTCAAAGTCGGCGATATTGTCTCCAAAGGTGTGGCTGCTCATACCCCAACGGCTGGTATCAAAGCTGTTGAATTCATCGCGAAAGCCGGTGCCCACAAAGTTTTTGGTTGCTGGATCGTAAGGTCTGTAATCGATGTAATTCACGAACTGATAGAGCGGCAGGACGCTATCGCTAAAGGTGCCGGCCCAGGCGCTGACGTTGCAGGGCCAAATATTAAAGCGCATATCCTGGTTGCTCACCAGGCTGGTGACAAAGCTGCCGCCGGTGATGCGGCGAACCTGGTCGCCGTCTACATACCAGGCGATATATTCGGGCGTCCATTCCAGCGCGTAGGTATGGTAATCGTCAGCCAGAGACGCAGCAGCGGTATGGACTCCCTCGGTACGGGTCACGTTGGGCGTAACGCCTATGATGACGTTGCTCTGCCATTGGGTCGCATTGTTCTTGCCGAAAACTTCGAGGTCGATTTCCTCCCAGGTATTGCCGCTTATCTCGGAGCCGTTTTTGTAGGTGAAGAAAGTGGAGAGAATGCCGCTGCCTTTGGCGACCTTCATGCGCATCTCGTAGCGGCCGTATTTGTAGGTTTGTTTGGTGTAGACCTCCGCCGCCTTATAAGGCTTGGCGTCGACAGTGGAAATCCAGGCGGAGGTGGATAGCAGGACAAGCGCGCCTATTGCGCGCGTAAATGTTGAGATCATACGAGTACCTTTATCTTTATTTGAAGACTCATTGTATTGGGTAGCCAAATGGCGGCTACGGCTCAAGTCTTCTCCAAACGGATGCTCGTTGCGCCCCAAAAGTCGCAGAAAACCTAAAGTGGTGCGGCCCAGTTTTATCAAAACTGGGGAATAGGAGGAAAAGTGAGGGAGTTTGGTGGTGTCGTCAGGGCTGCTTTATGTTGTATCCAGCCTCGGCGACTACTCCACCTTGGCGGCGGCATTGTGCTGTTTGCGAAAATCCGCTGCCGACATGCCGGTGTAACGTTTGAAGAAACGGTGGAACGCCGACTTACTGTTAAAGCCGGACTCCAGCAATATATCCAGTATGGTCATTTGAGTGCAGGCGGGATCAACCAGCATGGTCTTGGCTTTATCGACGCGATAGGCATTCACAAACTCAAAGAAGTTAGTGTCGAAATGTTTGTTGATGATGCTGGATACTTCGCGGTAGTGCATGCCCACATGGCGGGCGAACTCTTCGATATTCAGGTTTTGCGTCAGGTAGAGTTGCTGCTGCTCCATGACGGCGCGGATGCGTTCTATGTCATCAGGAGCGGCTTCCACCACCGGGAGCGGCTCTTTTTCCTTGGGTTTTTCCTGGGTTTCCAGCAGCTGGTGGGCGTAGCGAAGGCTATAAATAAACAGCGCATTGAGCAGAATGAACGTGATGTAGTTATCCGCTATGCCCAGGCTGTCGGAGGTGGACAGGCGGGTAAATTGTCCCAGCAAATGTACTATCAACGACCAGGCCCAATTGAGCGCAAAGCCGATGGTCAGGAGGAACAGCCATTGAGGCCCCTCCATGCTCAGGCTGGAGTAGAACTCCTTTAGCCGTTGCTTGTAGCTATAGATTACCCAGGCGGCAGCCAATGCATAGGCAACCGGCAAAAACTTGAGGTAATGCCAGAGGTAGTTGGTGAGATGAACTGTGGCTTCGGTTTGGCTTATTGCCACAAAGCGGAGGTTGTCGCTATCCAGATGGCCCAGGAGTATCGCCATCACCACCACGGGCACATGTAACAAATGTAAATATTGGGCGCGGCGCAGCCTGAAATCCTGCCGCGTAATCGCCAGTACATAGAGGTACAAGCAAAAGCTTTTGCCGATAAGCGTTACGGCAAACCCTATGGCTAACAGCTGCTTGGCGGTAGCGGAGTGGCTGTGGATATAGTCATTCCACAGCAACAGGTTTGTCAGCGCGCTGGTTCCCACGCACAGGAAAAAGCCGGCGAGCAGCCGCGAAGCTATAACCTTTTGTTGGGAAAGTACCCACTGGAAAATGGCCAATAACAAGCACACAGCCAGTGTAAGTATCAGGATGAGATCGTGGATATTAAAAATAGGCGTTTTCATAGGCTGCTGTTTTTATACTCTCGCCTGCAAGTCTAGCAGTAACTGCTTTGGTTTTGGGATGGGGTTTGCGTTGCCAACCGGCTGGCAGCTGCTCAAATAGGCTAGAATAACCCGGCTAATTATTGTTGTTTTTATTGGTTAATTGTGGTCCCGTCATGGAGATGAGTCTGTGTTGAAATTCTATAAACATGCATTGAGTATCTGCGCCCTGTCTTTTTTGTCCGCATGTGGGGGCGGAGGTGGCGGTGGTGGTAACACCAGTTTTGGCCCCGTCGGTGAGACAGTTGTTTCGGCTCCCGATGGCACTTTTCGGGCCGCGCAGTCAGGTTCACCCTATCGCCAGGTGCTGGTTGATTGCCTGGCTCCATCCAATAATGCCAAAGCTTGTACATTGGCAACCTTACCCTTCATCGGGCAGCACGCCTCCAATCCCACCAAATCAGATATTTTGGACCATACCATTGTCAGTCACGCCTGGATGGCTACGCGTTTTGGTGATCTGCTTGATCAAATGCCTGGCGATATCAGGTTGCTCTTTCGCGGTGTAACGGGGGTGACCATAGGTGCGGATATTCGCCCGTCTTATTACGATCCTGCCACCGGCGGTATTTATCTCGATCCCGATGATCTCTGGATGACCCAGGCGGAGCGGGACACCATTTCTAAAGCACCTGATTTTCGCAGTGAATATGGCAGCGAACTCAAATTTGTTCCCCTGTGGCGCTATGTTAAAAATGGCTCCTATGCGTGGCATTACACCACAACCGGCACGCGTAGCCTTAACGATTTGGTTATGCCCCTGGCTGATTTGCTTTTCCATGAATTGGCGCACGCCAATGATTTTATGCCGCCAGCGCTGTTGCCCTATGTCTCTCCCCAAAATACAGCCAACCAACAGATTGATACAAATTCCGGCAAGTTAATCAGCCTCGATCTCTATGCGCGCTCGCCATTGATGTCAGACATTATGCATGGGTTGGGACAAGTGCTTTATCAGGGCGCAACTGCGACAGCGATGGAAAAGACCTATTCCGCGGGGCAAGTAGGCTCTGAATTCGAAACTGACGGTGCTAGCGATACCTATGCCTATTCTTCGCCATACGAAGATACCGCCATGCTGTTCGAAGAAGTAATGATGAGGTATCACTACAGTGTGGATCGCGAGGTGGCTTTTTCTGATGCTCCCCTCAACGATGGCTCCTATTGCAACGACTACATAGTGCGTTGGGGGCAGCGCAATCGCATTGGCGATCCTTTGGTCAAATCCCGTGCTCAAATAGTGGTTAAGCAATTGTTGGGGCGCGATGATACTTTCGTCTATTTTGCGATTCTTCCGTCGCCAAAGTACATGGTTAGCGGCGCTGACTGGTGCACGGTAGGTACAACCAACAGCAACCTCCAAAAACCGCTTCTGGAGGAGATGAATTCTGGCGACCTGCTCCCTCCGCATAACCATCCCCATTAATCGTATATACCCCTGGCGGTAGGATTGGCAGGGGTAAGCTTGATCGCTGGTTTGCCCGAAAATGATAAATCCATGCAAATCAGCGAGATAAACCCGTCGCGCAATCCCTCAACTAGAGACATGGCGAGGATGGGCGGTGTAAGATACCGCCCCCGGTTTGGCTATTGTCAGAGCTGACTTTATGATCGACAAAAAGTTACTGAGTATCCTGGTATGCCCTGTCAGCAAGGCACCACTGGAATACCTGCCTGAGCAGCAGGAATTGATCTGCTGGGTGAGCGGTTTGGCCTATCCCATACGCGATGGCATACCGGTCATGCTGGAAGGCGAGGCCCGCAAAATCAGCCTCGAAGAAAAAGAACAGCATCAGGCAACGTTGTGAGGGGGCTGAGGCCGCCTCGATTGGTTATTAATCTGTAGTGGAAAACATATGAAGAGCGCAGAAATACGCGACGCCTACCTCAAGTTTTTTGAAAGTAAAGGTCACACGATTGTCCCCAGCAGCTCGCTGATCCCCGGCAATGACCCGACCCTGCTGTTTACCAACGCGGGTATGGTGCAATTTAAAGACGTATTTCTGGGTGGCGACAAACGCCCCTATACCCGCGCTACCAGCTCACAGCGCTGCGTACGCGCCGGCGGCAAGCACAATGACCTCGAAAATGTAGGTTATACCGCTCGCCACCACACCTTTTTCGAAATGCTCGGCAACTTCAGCTTTGGCGACTATTTCAAACGTGATGCCATCCTCTACGCTTGGGAATTCCTCACCTCTAAAGACTGGTTGAATCTTCCGACCGAAAAGCTCTGGGTTACCGTCTACGCCTCCGATGATGAAGCCTATGACATCTGGAATAAAGAAGTGGGTGTTCCCACCGAACGCCTGATTCGCATTGGCGACAATAAAGGCGCACCTTACGCCTCGGACAACTTCTGGGCGATGGGCGATACCGGCCCTTGCGGCCCTTGCACCGAAATTTTCTACGATCACGGCGCGGATATCTGGGGCGGCCCACCAGGCTCACCGGAAGAAGACGGTGACCGTTATATCGAGATCTGGAACAACGTATTTATGCAGTTCAACCGCACTCCTGACGGTGTCCTGCATCCGCTGCCGGCGCCGTCGGTAGATACGGGTATGGGCCTAGAGCGTATCTCTGCGGTTATGCAGCATGTTCATTCCAACTACGAAATTGATCTCTTCCAACACCTGCTGAAAGCAGCCGCTGATGCCACTGGCACCAGCGATATGGAAAGCAAATCCCTGCGCGTAATTGCCGACCACATTCGCTCTTGCTCCTTCCTGGTGAGCGATGGTGTAACGCCATCAAACGAAGGTCGCGGTTATGTGTTGCGCCGCATTATTCGTCGCGCGATTCGCCATGGTAATCAGCTCGGCCAGAAGCAACCTTTCTTCCACAAGCTTGTGAAAGCTTTAGCTGAAGTCATGGGGGATGCCTATCCCGAATTGATCAAAAGCCAGGCGCAAATCGAGCGTGTGCTGTTGGCCGAAGAAGAGCAATTTGAAAAGACCTTGGATAAAGGTATCAGTGTTCTTGAAGATGCCCTGAGTAAAATCAGCGGCAGTGAAATTCCCGGCCAGGTTGTGTTTACTCTTTACGACACCTACGGTTTCCCGGTCGATTTGACCAATGACATCGCCCGCGAAAAAGGCCTGACGATAGACACGGCGGGTTATGAAGCCGCCATGGATGAGCAGCGCAAACGCGCTCGCGCCGCCGGTGCCTTCAAAGTGGATTACACTGCGGCTGGCCTGGAACTACCGGCAACAGAGTTTATTGGCTATACCAGCCTGAGCGAGCAGGGCAAGGTTATTGCGCTGCTGAAAGATGGCGCCAAAGTTGAGCGTTTGGCCGAAGGTGATGACGGTGTAGTGGTGCTTGATCGCACATCATTCTATGCCGAATCAGGCGGTCAGGCGGGCGATACAGGGTACTTGTCCTCTGGCGGCAGCCGTCTTGAAGTGCGCGATTGCCAGAAGCAGGGCGGCGCACATTTGCATGTGGTTCATGTGCTGCAAGGCGCTGTGACAGTTGGTGAAAGTCTTTCTACTCAAGTAGATGCCAGTGTGCGCCAGGCTTCTGCGCTCAACCACTCAGCAACTCACTTGTTGCACGCTGCTTTACGTAAAGTCCTCGGTGATCACGTTACCCAAAAGGGCTCATTGGTAGATTCCGAGCGTTTGCGTTTTGACTTCTCCCATTTTGAGGCTGTATCCGCTGCCCAATTGAAAGAAATTGAAACCCTGGTGAATGATCAGATTCGCGCCAACTCACTGGTTGCTACTGACCTCTGCGATATGGAGCAGGCCAAAGCCAAGGGAGCTATGGCACTGTTTGGTGAAAAATACGGCGACACAGTGCGAGTTTTAACCATGGGCGACGGCTTCTCCGTAGAACTGTGCGGTGGTACCCACGTAAATCGCACGGGCGATATAGGCTTGATGCGCATTGTGTCTGAGTCTGGTGTTGCTGCTGGCGTGCGTCGCGTTGAGGCTGTCACCGGCCTGAAAGCCCTGGCCTTGTTCGATAAAGTTGAAGAACTCGTGGACGCTAGCGCACGTACAATTAAAGCGAATCGCGATAACCTGACCGAAAAGCTGGAACAGCTTGTCGCACAAAATCGCAAGCTTGAAAAAGATTTGGCTCAGCTTAAAACCAAGCTGGCAACCGCTGGTAGTGTGGATTTGCTGGGGCAAGCGCAGGAAGTAGCAGGGCTGAAAGTGTTGGCTTTGAACCTGGAAGGCGCCGATAGCAAATCGCTGCGCGATAGCGTCGATCAATTTAAAAATAAGTTAGGCACAGCGGTAGTTCTTCTGGCAGCTGTGGAAGATGACAAAGTAGCTCTGGTTGCCGGCGTCACCCAGGATGCAACAGGCAAAGTGAAGGCGGGCGACCTGGTTCGTCACGTAGCAGAGCAACTTGGTGGTAAAGGCGGTGGTCGTCCGGATATGGCTCAGGGTGGCGGTACTGATGTGGCAGCACTCGATGCTGCACTTGCATCTGTATTGCCTTGGGTTAAGTCGCAGCTTGGCGCCTAAGTTTTTACTAGCAAGAATGTTGAAAAAGCGTGGAATCCGCTCTTTTTCATCCATTTGGGTTAACTTTTAGTGAAATCTGGTGTTTAATTGCCCGCCGTTTTGTGACCTGGTCGTTACAAGGTGGGCATTATCCAGATATCTGACTTAAAAATTTGCAAAAGCATAATCTGTGTAAAGGATAAGTAATGAGCTTATTGGTTCAAAAGTACGGTGGTACCTCGGTAGGTAGCATCGAGCGTATTGAGCAGGTCGCTGATAAAGTGGCTGGCTTCCGCGCTCAGGGCCACGATATGGTAGTGGTTCTTTCTGCGATGAGTGGTGAAACCAACCGTCTGATTGGTTTGGCCAATCAAATCCAGGCAACACCTGATCCACGCGAGTTGGATGTGCTGGTATCTACTGGCGAACAAGTTACTATCGCCCTTTTATGCATGGCCCTGAAAAAGCGCGGTGTTGATGCCCGCTCTTACACGGGTGGCCAGGTTCGTATTCTCACAGATAGCTCGTTCACCAAAGCTCGTATCCAGTCTATTGATGAAGCCAACATGCGCGCTGACTTGCAAGCAGGTCGCGTTGTAGTTGTGGCTGGCTTCCAGGGTGTGGATGAAGAGGGCAATATCACCACTCTCGGTCGCGGTGGTTCTGATACCACCGGCGTGGCATTAGCTGCTGCGCTCAAGGCTGACGAATGCCAGATTTATACTGACGTAGATGGTGTATACACAACTGACCCTCGTGTTGTTGAGTGTGCTCGCCGTTTGGACAAAATCACTTTTGAAGAAATGCTGGAAATGGCCAGCCAAGGCTCAAAAGTGCTGCAAATTCGCTCGGTGGAATTTGCTGGAAAATACAAGGTGCCTTTGCGTGTGTTGCACAGCTTTAAAGAAGGCCCAGGAACTTTGATTACCCTCGATGAGGAAGATTCGACTATGGAACAACCAATTGTTTCCGGTATAGCATTTAACCGTGATGAAGCTAAAGTAACCGTTGCTGGCGTACCCGATGTACCAGGCGTAGCTTCAAAAATTCTGGCCCCAATCGGCGCGGCCAACATTGAAATCGATGTGATTGTGCAAAATGTATCTGCAGACAACACAACTGACCTGACATTTACTGTGCACAAAAACGATATGCACAAAGCGGTTGCAGTACTTGAAGCTGTTGCCAAAGAAATTGGCGCGCGTGAAGTGCGTAGTGACGATAAGGTTGCTAAAGTTTCTATCGTGGGTGTGGGTATGCGTTCCCATGCGGGAGTTGCCTCCAAGATGTTTACTGCCCTGGCGGCAGATAGCATCAACATCCAGATGATTACCACTTCTGAAATCAAGATTTCGGTAATCATCGAAGAGCGTTACTTAGAGTTGGCTGTGCGCAGTTTGCACACCGCTTTTGGTTTGGATGCCGAACCAGCAGAGAGCCGTGTGAGGGGCTAGGCTCATCCATCTGCTGGTTTTGTTATGGTAGTAAAGCCCCAGCGGTTTCGGCCAAAGGGGAAAATGTTCGGGGGTTTCTTCCTTTTCGCGAAAAGTAGACGATACTTAAGCCCATGGCATTCTGCCTAGGCCGCGACAGGGGTTAGTCGAGAGGCGGTACAGGCATGGGAGCCTAAGCCGTACTCTTACAGGATGAGTGAAGGAGATTGCAATGTTAATTTTAACTCGCCGTATTGGTGAAACTTTGATGGTTGGTGATGAAGTCACCGTTACCGTGCTGGGTGTAAAGGGTAACCAGGTACGTATCGGCGTAAATGCACCAAAAGATATCGCTGTTCATCGCGAAGAAATTTATCAGCGTATCCAACGCGAAAAGCAAAATTCTGACGATCAAAACTCGTTTTAATTTTTGTTTTAGTTGGGTTGATAATTTACCAAGTATTCGTGTGAGCCTTCTCGCGGTAGCTGGTTTTGCCACTGCCGCGTAGAATTCCACCCGTCTTTCCTTGCCGGTTTCATTCTGATTTTCCGCCATGTTTAGCATTTAATCAAAACGATTGTTTCCTGTCTTTCCTCTGAAAAATGTGTCGAAATTCAATGATTAAATTGCGTTTAAGCCTTTGATTTTCTTTTAAAGATTGATATTATGCCGCACCTGCTCAAGCGGTGCTGTAAAGCAACTGTCATGCAGTTTGTGGTGAGGTGGCCGAGTGGCCGAAGGCGCTCCCCTGCTAAGGGAGTATACCCGTTAAACGGTATCGAGGGTTCGACTCCCTCCCTCACCGCCATTATTCCCAACAAAAAAGCCCACGTGAAAACGTGGGCTTTTTTGTTTTTATCCGTTTGATTTATTTGCACGGCCTTTGCTTCATTTTTTTTGCGTGCATCGCTATCGATGGCCGCATCTTCCCAGATTCTGCACGATTGTTGTTCTTGCAGGGTGGTGCAGGAAGCTTTGTTGTGCGGCCTGAGTCAGGCAAAATAAAAAGCGCTGGCTCCCATGCGAATGACTAACTACCCAAGTGTCATTCCTGCAGGGAGCCCATCGCTTTTATATGTTGCAGCGATGCAGCTTGTTAAAGTTCAGTTGCTTAAAGCGCACTGATTTTCTGGATCTGCTCGCGCAATTTTTCAATCGCGATTTTATTTTCCGCAACACGTGCACGTTCAGCCGCTACAACCGCTTCCGGTGCTTTTGCTACGAAAGCTTCGTTGCTGAGTTTGGCTTCGGTTTTGGTGATGTCCTGTTCCAGCTTATTGCTCTCTTTGGTCAGGCGTGCAATTTCTGCATCCTTATCAATGATACCTGCCATAGGAACCAGAATTTCCATGGAGCCAACCAGCGCAGTTGCTGACATAGGTTCAGCATCGCCAAGGTTCAACCAGGTTACGCTTTCCAGCGATGCCAGTTTTTTCAGGAACTGTTGATTGGTTTCCAGGCGCTGCTGATCTTCAGCTGTGCCGTTTTTGAAGAGTATGGTCAAATCTTTCGCAGGGGAAATGTTCATCTCGCCGCGAATATTGCGCACACCCAGAATCACAGCTTGCAGCCATTCCACATCGCTCAATGCTTGCTGATCGACTTTGCTTTCTTCTGCAATGGGATATTTTGCGAGCATAATCGTCTCGCCAGTAGCGCCAGCTAATGGTTTGATTTTTTGCCAAATTTCTTCAGTGATAAATGGCATCAGTGGATGTGCTAAACGCAGAATGGTTTCCAATACGCGAATTAATGTGCGGCGAGTACCTTTCTTGCGAGCGTCACTACCTTCGGATTTATCAAACAAAATAGGCTTGGATAATTCCAGATACCAATCGCAGTATTCGTTCCACACAAATTCGTAGATAGCTTGCGCCGCCAAATCAAAGCGATAGTTATCCAAATGCTCGCCAACGGATTTCTCCGCAAGTTGCAGCTTGCTGATAATCCAGCGATCAGCCACTGACAATTCATAATCTGTTGAGCCATCTTGTGCGCAATCCTGATCTTCGCATTGCATCAGTACATAGCGGGTGGCATTCCAGATTTTGTTGCAGAAGTTTCTGTAGCCTTCCACGCGACCCATATCAAACTTGATATCGCGGCCGGTGGATGCCAATGAGCAGAAAGTAAAACGTAATGCATCAGTACCGTAGGCTTGAATACCTTCGGGGAACTCTTTGCGGGTTTGCTTTTCGATCTTGGCTGCATCTTTCGGGTTCATCAAACCGGTGGTGCGTTTTTGCACCAGGGTTTCGAGGTCGACACCGTCGATAATATCGAGCGGGTCTAATACATTGCCTTTGGATTTGGACATTTTCTGACCCTGCCCATCGCGTACCAGACCGTGAACATAAACGGTTTTGAACGGGATATGCGGTGAGCCGTCTTCATGTTTTACCAGGTGCATGGTCATCATGATCATGCGTGCAACCCAGAAGAAAATAATATCGAAGCCCGTTACCAGCAAATCGGTCGGGTGGAATTTTTTCAGGAATTCGGTTTGCTCTGGCCAGCCGAGAGTGGAGAAAGTCCAAAGGCCGGAGCTGAACCATGTATCCAGTACGTCTTCGTCTTGTGTCAGTGCAACATCGGCAGCGATGGAATATTTGCTGCGCACTTCAGCTTCATTGCGACCTACATAAACCTTGCCGCTGGCGTCGTACCAGGCGGGAATGCGATGGCCCCACCAGAGTTGACGGCTGATACACCAATCCTGAATGTCGCGCATCCAGGAGAAGTACATGTTTTCGTATTGCTTGGGTACGAACTGGATACGGCCATCTTCAACGGCAGCAATCGCGGGTTCTGCAAGTGGTTTGGTGCTTACGTACCATTGGTCAGTGAGCCATGGCTCAATGACAACGCCTGAGCGATCGCCGCGCGGTACTTTCAAGGCGTGATCATCAATTTTTTCCAGCAGCTCGGCGGCTTCAAAAGCGGCAACGATTTGTTTGCGAGCTTCGTAGCGATCAAGGCCAGCGAATTCAGCGGGTAGTGTGCCATCTATTTCAGCGTTGAGGCTGCCGTCCAAATTAAAGCTTTGCGCTGTCGCCAATACAGCAGCGTTCTTATCCAGCACGTTGATCAGTGGCAGGTTGTGACGCTTGCCAACTTCATAGTCATTGAAGTCGTGTGCCGGGGTAATTTTTACGCAGCCGGTACCGAATTCGCGATCGACATAATCGTCGGCAATAATCGGAATCCAGCGATTAACTAATGGCAGCACAATAAATTTGCCGATCAATGCTTTGTAACGTTCGTCTTCCGGGTGAACGGCTACAGCGCTATCGCCCAACATGGTTTCAGGACGAGTGGTGGCAACGACGAGATAATTTTTGCCCTCAGCAGTGGTGGCGCCGTCGGCGAGCGGGTAGCGCAGGTTCCACAAAAAACCTTTCTCATCGTGGTTTTCTACTTCCAGGTCAGAAATTGCTGTGTGGAGTTTCGGATCCCAGTTCACCAGGCGTTTGCCGCGATAAATCAGGCCGTCATCAAACAGGCGTACAAAAGCTTCTTGTACTGCAGCGGACAGGCCGTCGTCCATGGTGAAGCGTTCGCGACTCCAATCTACTGACGAGCCCAAGCGACGGATTTGGCGAGTAATAGTGCCGCCGGATTGCTCCTTCCACTCCCACACTTTTTGCAGAAATTGCTCGCGGCCGAGATCGTGACGACTGATACCTTGGGCAGCCAGTTGGCGTTCTACCACCATTTGGGTGGCGATACCGGCGTGGTCGGTACCCACTTGCCACAGCGTATCGTCGCCTTTCATGCGGCGGTAGCGAATCATGGTGTCCATGACGGCGTTGTTAAAACCATGGCCCATATGCAGGCTGCCGGTGACGTTGGGTGGCGGGATCATCATGGAGTAGGGGGTGCCTTCTCCGGCGGGTTTGAAGTAACCCTTTTCTTCCCAGGTTTGGTACCACTGGCGTTCGATGGCGTGGGGCTGGTAGGTTTTTTCCATAGCGATAACAACTCGTTCTTGTGCGGCAGCAAGCGGGCACGAGAGCCGGCAAGTGGGCGCAAAGGCTAAAAAATAAAGATGAAATTGGGATAAAAATTGGGTGTCGATTATACAGATTATGCGGGGATGAGCCTAGGAAAATCCCTATAATCCAAAGGCTTATCAGTGATAGAATCCGCCGGTTTTATTATTTGGCAGGCCTTGATCGGCCATTGGACAGCTTTTATGAAATTACATGAAATGCCCGGTGCGCTGTGGCGTGCTCACCAGTTGCGACAACTGGATATCGAGATGTTGCACGCGGAATCCAGTGATGAGGTTCCAGTTGTTGTCTCTTTCACCTCCATTCCCTCGCGTTTTCATGTAATACATTTAACTGTACGCAGCGTGCTGTCAGGAACAAGCAGGCCGGAGAAAGTTGTTTTATGGTTGCATGAGTCGCTAAAAAATCAGGTTCCGGCGAGTTTGACCTGTTTGCTTGGGCGACGATTTGAAATTCGCTATGCCGTTATCGACTGCCCGCATTTAAAGCTGGTTGAGAGCTTGCAGGCTTTTCCCGAGAAGTTAATCGTCACCTGTGACGATGATTTGATGTATGACAGTGAGTGGCTCGGCGCGCTCTATAAAGAGCATCTGCGCCACCCGACAGAAATTGTTGCGAACGAATGCCGTGCCATTGCGTACGATGAGTCTGGAGAGGTTCGCCCCTATCGTTATTGGTATCGTGAAGGCAAAAAAGGCGCAACTTATGACGCGCTTCTGCCTTTAGGTTTCGGTGGTGTTTTATATCCTCCAGGTTGCCTGCATCCTGACGTTATTAACACAGAGCTTTATCTGCAGCTAACCCCCAAAGCGGATGATCTGTGGTTTAAGGCAATGTCTTATTTGCAGGGAACCGCATCGCGTCGCTCGTCTATTTCGGTAGGCAAGCCGATTCATATTCCTGATTCGCAGGCAGTGAATTTAAAATCTGGTAATGTTAAGCAGGATGGTAATCGGCTGCAGTGGCAGGCGCTTTCCAGTCACTATTCTTTACCGGCTTTTTTACCTTTTGTCGTTAACAAAGAGCCTTCGCCAGTCAAAATTGATCATTCCACGACTTCTCCAATAGATGCGGTGATCACCTGGGTTGACGGCGCAGACCCCAAGCACGCTGAAAAGCTCGAAACCTACCTTGCAGAAATCGGCCGGGAAAAGCCCAAAGCGGCGTTAGCAACACGTTTTAATGATGCTGGTGAGTTGGGCTATTGCATTGCATCACTGCTCAAGTTTGCTCCCTGGTTGCGCACCATTCATATAGTGACGGATGCGCAAGTTCCGAAGGCAATGCAATGGCTTGCGCAAACGCCTTACGCCAACAAAGTACAGCTCGTTGACCATAAAGATATATTTGCGGGCAATGAATCCTGTTTGCCAACCTTCAATACGCGTTCTATCACCAGTTTGTTATATCGAATTCCCGGTTTGGCAGAGCGCTTTATTTTTTTAAACGATGATTTCATTTTGATTCGTCCCGTGCAGCCGCAAGATTTTTTTCGTGAATCAAACATTGTTTTGCGCGGTAAATGGCATCTGATGCTGTGGGATCGTTTAATGGCTTTGTCGGGTAACGATGAAACTGCAGAGGCGGGAAATGGCAAAGATCTGCGCGCAAAATATCTGATTTCACAAAAGCTTGCTGCGCGTTTAGCCGGCTTTCGAAATCGTTATTTCCAGTTGCGACATGATCCGCACCCTATGCAGGTGTCCGCATTGAATCGCTTTTTTACCGGGGCGCCGGAGTTACTTGCTAAAAATATTCGCTATAAGTTGCGATCGAGATCCCAGTTTACCGTGGAGAGTCTTGCGGCGCATCTGGCGCTGCACGATGGGAGTGCGGTGATCGATAATAACCTTGATACGCTACAGGTGAAGCCCGCAAGTCAGGGGCGTTTACGCATCAAATTAAAGTTAAAAGCGGCGGATCGTAATCGTGCGATGGCCTTTGTGTGTGTTCAAAGCATGGATCGCGCATCGCCACGCGTGCGCGACATGGTTTTCTCATGGTTATTAAAACGCATTGGGACGCTTGATAACCCCGCCGAATAATATCGGCGTTAAGCCGATGGCGGGGTGCGTGCTACAGTTTCCAGTAATTAAGCAGTTTGCGCAGCTTGTATTTGCGTAACAAATTAAATGGTTTGCGCTTCAGGTTTTTCCCGCCTTTCGCGATAAATTCATCCACAGCATCCAGAATTCGATCGGCAGATTTACCGTCGCGATAGGGGTGTATCTGGCGGCCAAACTCGGCGATTGCGGCCATTAACTCCGGTGGGCGCGATAGCGCTTTAATAATGGCTGGCTCAAAATCTTTGGCGTGTTCTATATCAATGAGTTGCGGGCCCGGGCGACGATTTTTGAAGGTCACCACTGGCTTGCCTGTCAGCAAAAATTCACTCAGTGCCGAAGATGTATCCGAGCACATCATGTCGGCCTGGGGAAATAATTCCAGAATATTGTCGTTGGTGGCGAACTCCAGATATTCACTTTCCAATGCTTTGAATTTTGCAGCCGTCTCAGGATTCATTTTGGGGTGCAGGGTGACTATCCAGCGCCATTGGCCGGTTTGCGACAGGCGTTTTACTTCCGGATAAAGAATTTCCGCTGCACTCCATGAAGGCGAAAATGTTGAGTGGTAAAGAATGACCGGTGGATTTTTTACCGGCGGTATTTCGCCCGCCGTGGCTCGCATGAATTCATCCAGCTTGGGCCAACCGGTTTCTATTACAGAAAAATATTTCAGCTTGTCGGCGAGCTTTTGGAAGGCAGCAGTGTCTTTAGGGCCGGTAGTGCAATACAAATCAAAGAGACCGCGAATATAAATATGACGCGGTTTGCCTGCGTCAAATCCGTGGAAGGTCTGTACTTTTACACCGGGGAAAAAATGCGGGACGAGATTGTTGGGGGTGATAACCGCAATGGGATTCCACGCGAAAACTTCTTCGACGCTGCGCAGCAATTTATCGCCTGCCTGCAAATCTTCCGCTCCCGGCCCGCCAAAAAACCAGGCCACTTTATCGCCGCGCGCTTTAATGGCTTCTTCAATGGGGCGCATGATAGCTTGCGTATAGCGTTCTGATCCGTAAAAAAGATAGTGTTTGGACATAATGCTGACTCGGTTAAGCATCGGGCAGTGCAACGCTATCCGGCTGATTGTGCGCCGCCATTTTTATGTTAAGGGTGTTCCAAACATCAAAGGGCTTAATGCCATTCATGCAGGGCGGCGTTTCATGGCTACCCTCGGGCAGCCATTTGCAGTGGCGTTTGTGGCAGGGCATGCAGGCGAGTTTGTGTTCAAGCTGCAAGTTGCTGGTGTGTTCGCCAATCAGGCCTACTTTTACCGGTGATGTTGGGCCGTAAAGTGCAATGGTTGGGGTTTCCAATGCGCCCGCCAAATGCGAGAAGCCAGTATCAAGACCTATAACACCGGCAGAACCTACAAGCTTTTCGGCGATGGTGGTGATGCTCATACGCTGGCTTGGACGAGTGGCGCGCGGACAGGCAGCAATAATGCTGTCAGCCATGGCTTTTTCTTCCGGGCTGCCCCACATGATTTCAACGTTATAGCCCTCTTCCAGCGCTATGGCTGTCAGGCGTTGCCAATGCAATGTGGACCAGAGTTTGGTGACCCAGCTGGTGCCGATAATAAACATCAGTTTGCGCGGATCTTTGGTTACATGGGCAAAATTCTGGTTGATACCAAAATTTAAAATCGAGGCAGGTGTGTAACCAAAAATGTTGCCAAAGAGTTGGCGTGTACGCTCTACCGCGTGCTGGTTTTTGGCTACAGCATGGCGACGGGAATAAAACAAACTGGCGATGGGCTCACGCGCTGATTTTGCATTAAAACCCTGTACGGATTTACTTTTGGCCATGGTGGCAACAAAGGCGCTTTTAAACAGGCCTTGTGCATCAATCACCAGATCGTATTCTTCGGTGCGCAGCTGTTTGCGCAATTGTTTGAATTCGCTCCAGCTGCTCATGCCGCGCTCTTTCATCCAGCGGCGCAGATGAATAGGGATCACCTTATTGATCGCCGGATGCCAATCGACAATTTCCTTAAAACCATCTTCCACTACCCAATCGATAACTACATCGGGATTGTGAGCTTTTAAATCACTGATGGCAGGAAACGTGTGAAAAATATCGCCCATGGACGACATTTTAATGAGCAGGACGCGCATAAATTATTGGTAGTCTTTGTAGGATTTTTCTTCGATCAGCTCAGAGCCAAACGCGAGGTTGATATCTTTTTTGACCTTGGCACGTTTGTCGTTGGTGACGTAAACGGCGCGGGCCAGCTGGATAAATTTATCGCTGAAGTCTTTGGCGTATTCGCAATCGCGGATGTCATCTTCAATGACCCAGAGTTCCTGGTTGATGTCTTTGAGTGATTGTTGCAAAGGTGCCAATTTGGCTTTGCCCGCGGCATCCAGCAACTGGTCTACCTTGGCATTGAGCACATTCAATTCGTGGGTGACATTTTTGAGTTTGCCCGCGTCGCTGATATTGACGGCTTTGATTTCAAGGATGGTGATTTTGTCGATAAGTTCGCCAAGGGAAATAGGGGCTTCAATCAGCATGGTTAGCTCTCAGGTCATTTTTGAAAGGCGGCTATCTTAGCAAATTCACAGGCTTGTGGGCTCAACAAATTCGCCTCTGCAAATTCAAAGACCTTCGCCGCCTAGACCTTGCCGCAGGCGCGGTTGGCGGGTACGGCTATGTCCATCAATTTGGGGTTAGGCAGCTTGAGATTGTTCATCAGTGCTACATAGGCGTCTATATCTTTTACCTGCAAGCGCGGGTTGTGGGTGCGCTCCTCGGCGATGGTGCTTACCTGCCAGCCCTTGTAATCGTGACCGGGATAAACCCAGGTGTTGTCCGGCAGTTTGAGCAGGGTGTGAAACAGGCTGTAATACTGGTCTGCCGCATTACCATTTTGGAAATCGGTGCGGCCGGTCCCGCGAATCAGCAGGGTGTCTCCGGTAAATACACAGGTTTGCCCCTGGTCTTCCAGTACAAAACTGTAGGAATCGTCCGTGTGGCCCGGTGTATACATTACTCGCAACCTGAGTTGGCCTACCTGAATGATGTCGCCGTCGCGCATGCTTTGTGACACGCAGGCGGAATTGGCCTCTTGCCCCAGCAGCGTCTGCGCACCTGTAGCGTCACGCAGGGCACCGGCCGCGGTGATATGGTCGGCGTGGGTGTGAGTGTCCAGGATATAAACCAGTTTGAGTTGCAGCTCTCTGAGCAATTGCAAGTAATGGTCAAACTCGCTCTGTACCGTATCTATAAGTACGGCTGCGCGTGTGGCTTCGCAGCCGATCAGGTAGGTGTAAGTGCTGGACTCGCGTTCAAAGAGTTGACGAAAAATCATGTTAATACCTCATCAGGTTGCCAGTCGTTTTAGAGCAGTTTGTTGAATAGCGTAAACAGGGTGATCAATGCCAGGCTCAGGGCGAAGCCACGTTGCAGGCGGGGACCGGGCAGTTTTTGGCTGAGCAGTTGTCCCGCCAGCATTCCGAGAATGCCGCCGCCGGCGACGGGTAACAGCGCAGAGCCCTGGTTGAATCCGCCGAGCCCTGCGCTGGCGTTGCTCAAAAACACGTGGCTGATAAATCCCGAGCTGCTGATGATGGCGATAATCAACAGCGAGGTGCCTACGGCCTGGCGCATGCTAATGGGGCTGAGGGCCAACAGCAGTGGGACTATCAAAAAGCCTCCGCCAACACCGAACAAACCCGATAGCAAGCCCACCAGGCTTCCTCCTATCAATAGCCCGCTTACACAGCGTGGCTTGAGCTCAAACTCGCCTTTACGGCTGAGATTGCACAGTAATCCGGCGCGCGGTTCCTGGCTGAAATCGCCAGCGCGAACTATACGGGCATCCTCGGGATTGCTGCTTTTCCACATGCGCCACGAGATAACCATGGCCAATAGACTGAAACCCACAAGCAGCCAGTCGGCGGGCAACTGCAAGCCGATCCATTTACCCAATGGGGCGAAGACGGCTCCGCTGGCGGCGAGAATTAGCCCGGGCAACCAGAGCATTTGCTTTGCTCGCCAATTGCGCAGGCAGCCATAAATGGTGCTGGCCGCAACGGCGCCCAGGGATATGCCCGCGGCATCGGCGGGCGCCATTCCTACAGCAAGTATTAATAAAGGCACAGCAAATACCGAGCCGCCAGCTCCCGTCAGCCCCAATAACAGGCCGATAACTACACCTATAGTAAGTAGCATTTATTGGTTCCAGGGCATACGGGCAATCAACATACCCATCATGCAAGTGTCAGTAATACCGGCGAAAATCAGGCCTGCACCCACGAAGCCGGATAATCCATAAAACGCGGGATGAAACAGCGTGCCCAGCAGCACGCCAGTGAGCACCAGCGCTCCAGCAGCTATACGCACTTGCCGTTCCAGCGACATCACTTTTTTGCCACTTTGTTGCAGCGGAATCTGGGCTTGCTTAAGGGCATTCATACCGCCCTCGATAACGTAAAACTCTGCGGGAAACTGATGCGCCAATTGCATAGCGGCCATTTCGGCGCGTCTACCGGCCTGACATAACAAGTAGATTTTGCTGGCGTCTTTGTTGCTGTTTTGTACCAGGTTGCGTAGTGCTTCGGGAGTCAATTCGTGCAGGGGAATATGCAGGCTGCCCGGGAGCGATTCCGCTTGTACCTCCGCCGTAGTCCGCACATCCAGAACACAGCATCCCTGTGCGTTGCAGGCGATAAAATTCGCGGGAGAAATGGTTTTGTAGCTCATGTTTACCTCGGCAAGGTTAGTCTTTTGGACAATAAATGGATTGCAGCACTTCGAGCACCCGGATCGCCGCTGTGCCCTCCAATCGGTAATAAACGGTCTGCGCTTCCTTGCGAGTTGCCACCAGACCGGCGTCGCGCAAGCTGGCCAAGTGTTGCGATAGGGCAGACTGGCTCAGCGGAACCTTGGCGTTCAGGTCGCCGACTGAAATTTCACCATCAATCAGTGAACAGAGAATCATCAGGCGGTTTTCATTAGCCAGGGCCTTAAGCAGGTTGGCTGCGGCTTGGGCATGCGCCTGCATTTGGATGAGGTCAGTGACTGTCATAGATTGGCTCCAGTTGTTGAAATTATTATATTAGATAAGTCTAATTTAGAAATATTTAAATTAGATTTTTTTAATGTAAGGATTGCCTGTCCTAGAACGAAACACCTCTCCTGACATGTTTTGTCAGTGCTGCTGACTATGATGGCTGCATCAATCAGCAAGGAGTTCATCATGCGTTATTGGATAGGTGTTGCTTCTAAAGACCATGTTGCTCGCGGCGTTGCTGGCGGCTTCTGCCAGCTTTGTCATGGCAAAGCCCAGCCGCTCAAGCGTATGCAGCAGGGCGACTGGATGATCTATTACTCCCCCAAAACGGTGTTTGGGGGGGATGAGCCCTGTCAACAATTTACCGCCATAGGGCGAGTGATGGGCGAAGAGGTATACAGGTTTGAAATGGCGCCCGGGTTTGTACCTTTTCGTCGCGACATCGATTTTTTATCGGCGCGGCCTGCAGATATTCGTCCACTGATTCGTACACTGGATTTTATTCAAAACAAAAGCCGTTGGGGCTATGCATTCCGGTTTGGTCATATTGAAATCTCAGCAGCTGATTTTGATGTGATCGCGCAGCAGATGCTGACCGCCGAGGATTATTCACAGCGGAATTTGCCGCTGGCTTCACTCCATTATGTTTCCGCCAAACCATTCACCCAAGTACAACTTATCTAGGGAGTAGTTACTATGTGGCAAGCCAATTTCACAACCACAACTGATGTTCCTGCTGAAAATCTTTACCGTGCCATTACGGATTTCAACACATGGCATCGCTGGGACGAGGGCATTGAGTACACTCAACTGCAGGGTGCCGCTAAAATCGGCGGCCAATTTGTGCTCAAGCCCAAAGGCGGCCCTGCGGTGAAAATCACCATCGAAAAAATGTGGCCCTACGAAGTGGTGGATGTAGCGCATTTGCCTTTGGCCAAGATGCGTACTATTCATAAGTACGAACGTATTGGCGATACCACTCATATCAATATGCAATTGCAAATTTGGGGGCCGCTGGGGTTTGTATGGCGTAAACTCATTGGCGAAAACCAAATAAAAGAAGCGGCGGAACAAACCCGTGCGCTGGTGGAATATGCGCGCGCTGCCTGATAGATCAATTGAGGCTGATCGAATGGATAAAATAGATTTTAAAAAAGAATTGTCGGCTTTGTATAAACCTAAGGCCAAGGTTGTATCCCTGGTGGATGTGCAACCTCTGCAGTTTTTAATGATTGATGGGCAGGGTGATCCAAATACGTCCGCACAATATGCGCAGGCGGTCGAAGCTCTTTTTTCACTTGCCTACACACTTAAATTTATGGTGAAAAAGGGAGCGGAAGCTATAGATTATGCCGTAATGCCTCTCGAAGGACTTTGGTGGGCAGATGATATGTCGGTGTTCGATGCAGATCAAAAATCCCAATGGAAGTGGACCATGATGATCATGCAGCCAGATTTTATCGATCAGCCAATGGTTGCAAAAGCTACGCAAGATTTGCAAAAAAAGAAAAATTTACCAGCGTTACAGCATGTGAGGTTCGAAAAATATCATGAGGGAAAAGCAGCCCAGTTGCTACACATAGGGCCATTTTCCGAAGAGGGGCCAAGTGTTGCCAGGTTGCATGACTTTATTCAGGAAAATGGTGCGCTCAGTGGCAAACATCACGAAATTTATCTGAGCGATATTCGCAAAGCGGATCCCTCCAAATGGAAAACCATTATTCGCCAGCCTATGCGGTAACTTGCGATGAAAACATGTGGGGGAGTGCGGCTTTTTTGACCAATCAGTAAAAGAAATCTTTGATGCCTATCCACCGCTTGTCCAAAAAAAGCTGCTCGATGTGCGTGAGTTGATTTTCCAGGTGGCTGCATCCTATCCCGAGACAGGCTTGGTGCATGAGTGTCTTAAGTGGGGCGAGCCAAGTTATCTCGCGAAAGGCGGGAGCACACTGCGGATGAATGCCCTGGGGCCAGACAAATACGCTGTTTACTTTCACTGTAAAACGCGATTGGTAGAAACCTTCAAAGAAATTTACGGCGATCTTTTTTGTTACGAAGCAAATCGCGCCCTGGTGTTTTCCACCGCGCAGGATTTGCCAAACGATGCACTGTGGAATTGTATTGCCGCATCGCTGCGCTATCACAGGGTCAAACATTTGCCCTTGTTGGGCATGTGATAATCAAAAACCTATTCCTCCGAAAGGTATTCTCGCACCAGCTGCCGGGCTCTGTGCAAACGGCTTTTTACGGCAGGAATATTTTCCCCCAAGTGCTCGCTGATTTCGGCAAGGCTTAACTCCTCAAAATCCCTGAGTAAAATTATTTTCAGGTAATGTGGCGGCAGTGATTCCAGCGCGGCCGTCAAATCGAGTTGCAAATCTGCATTGGTTTTACGTGCAAGCAACTCCTCTATATGTTCATCAGCCAGGGATTCATGTCTGTTAAGGCTGGCAAACAACCTGCTGCAATGTCGCTTGATGATGGTGAATAGCCAGCCTGAAAAAGCCGCCGCGGCTTTCAGCGTATGTATGCGCCGTGTGACGGCTATGAGTGATTCCTGTACCGCATCGTCGATATGGTTGAGGTGGCAATTGAGACGCGCGTAGCGGCGAATGTCCGGCTGGCAATGGTCGAGCAGGCGCGCCAATGCCACAGGGTCACCACTCTGCGCGGCAATAACCAGATTATGTGTGTTTGGCGTGCTGCTCATGGGCCTTACTCCCTGGAAATCTTGCGGCCTACCATGGCACACATAGGGCAAAAACCAAAGAGTCCGGTGACGGCGATGCTGGCGCAGGCGAGTCCGGCCAGCAGGCCAGGGGTGGATGTGCCCCAGCTGATAAACGCCAGCCCGCCGCCAATAAGCCCTACTAGCATTCGCAAACTGCGCTCCCATTTGGGTAAGTTCTTGGCGTAAAACATAGGTTGTCTCCTTAAGGTTGATGAGTGGGGAGGCTTTCCTGGAAAGTCCTCAACCCTAAAGAGGCGGCCAGGTTGAAAAAGGATTCGCGTGGCCAGTAATTTTTTACCCGGACGGCTTTCAGGCCTTTTACCACCGGATTGGCTAAACGCGTATAATGCCGGCCTTTTACTGATCCATAGAGAAAGGCCTTTTCATGTCTCAAGTTCGCACCCGTATTGCCCCGTCGCCCACTGGCGATCCGCACGTAGGCACAGCCTATATCGCCCTGTTTAACCTCTGTTTCGCTCGCCAGCACGGCGGCAAATTCCTGCTGCGTATTGAGGATACCGATCAAACCCGCAGCACTCCCGAGTCTGAACAGGCGATTCTCGACAGCTTGCGCTGGTTGGGTCTGGATTGGGATGAAGGCCCGGACGTAGGTGGACCACACGGCCCTTACCGTCAAAGCGAGCGTATGGATATCTATGGCAAATACGCCATTGAGCTGGTGGAAAAAGGCCACGCCTTCTATTGCTTCGCCACTGCCGAAGAGCTTGAAGACATGCGCCGCGAGCAAATGGCTAAGGGCGAAACACCCAAGTACGACGGCCGCGGTTTGAAGCTTTCTGCCGACGAAGTGCAGCGCCGCCTGGCTGCTGGCGAGCAATACGTAATCCGTATGAAGCTGCCGGAAGAGGGCGTGTGTGTTATCGATGACATGCTGCGCGGCAAGATCGAGATCGAGTGGGCGCAAGTGGATATGCAGGTTCTGCTGAAAGCCGATGGCATGCCGACATATCACCTGGCCAACGTGGTGGATGATCACCTGATGGAGATCACCCACGTTATCCGCGGCGAAGAGTGGATCAGCTCCGCGCCCAAACACCTCAAGTTGTACGAATACTTTGGCTGGCAAGCGCCCGTGCTCTGCCACTTGCCGCTGCTGCGCAACCCGGATAAATCCAAGCTCAGCAAGCGCAAAAACCCCACCAGCATTCTCTATTACAAGCGCATGGGTTACCTGCCCGAAGCTGTGCTCAACTATTTGGGCCGCATGGGTTGGTCTATGCCGGACGAGCGCGAGAAGTTCACCCTGGCGGAAATGCAGGAGCACTTTGATTTGCTGCGCGTCTCCCTCGGTGGCCCGATTTTCGATGTGGAAAAACTCAGCTGGCTCAATAGCCTGTGGATTCGCGAGAACTTCAGCATCGAGCAGCTGGCAGATCGCCTGCGTGAGTGGTCACTGAATAAAGAGTTCCTGTTGCAAGCATTGCCACACGCGCAATCGCGTATGACAACCCTGAGCGATTTCGCGCCTCTGTCGAGCTTTTTGGTGTCCGGCATGTTGCCCGTTACCGAAGCCAGTTTTGCCGCTAATAAGCTGGAAATCGAAAAGCAAAAAGAATTCCTGCAGTTCGCCCTCTGGCGTATGGAAGCCCTGCGTTTCTGGGAGCGCGATGCGATTTTCAATGAACTGAAACTCTTGTCCGAGCAAATGGGCATCAAGCTGAAAGACTCCATGGCGCCTATTTTTGTTGCCATCGCTGGTACTACAGCCTCTTTCCCGGTGGTGGACTCTATGCAGATCATCGGCCCCGACATGAGCCGTGCGCGCTTGCGCCACGCGGTGAATGCGTTGGGTGGCTTTGGTAAGAACAAACAAAAGGATCTGGATAAGATCTACGCCAAACTCGGCACGCAAGACGAAACTCCACAAGCATAAGAAGTTCCGCAAGCCTAAAAAGTTGTATGGGTTGTGAAAAAGCGACCCCGGTAAATCCGGCGTCGCTTTTTTTCGCCCTTAATTATTGGTAATGGAATTGGTCGCAGACAAGCTCGCCCGTGGAATGGCTTTGCCACCTAAGATGACCCAATTTATCGAGTCATAGGCAGTTACATCTATCAAAGGATTTTTCCCAAGCAGTAATAAGTTGGCCACTTTGTGGGTAACAACGCTGCCGATCTCCTTCTCAAGCCCCATTCTTTTTGCATTGCCTATGGTCATGGCTTTGAATAAATCCGGCAATGAAATGCCCATGGCCAGCCAGCGGTCCATTTCCCGACGGCCATTCAGCCCGGGAAACTGGGTGTACATAGGGCCGCTGGGAGTATCGCTACCAAACACCAGTGGGGACTTTTGCGTATTGAGTTGGCGAGCGACCAGGGCGACGTGTTCTAGCAGCGGCGCGTAGACGGTTTTGACCTGTTGGTACTGCTGTTCAGGCGTTAGTGCGGATGTGTTTTTAAAATGGGTTGCCATCTCGCGTTTCATCCATTGTCCCGCATCCGACTGATACCAACTGATTAGATCGGCAGGCATTGTGTGTTTAACATCTGTTTGTAGAAGGAACTCGGGATTGAATAACTCCTGTTCACCATAAATCACCTGAACGGTGGGTTGTATGGCAACTCCAGCTTTGGCAAGGCGATTGGCGAGCTGGGTTAGATCTGCCTTGGTGGCTTTTTCGTCTGCATTCCATAGGCCATGGGCGATTACATCTACGCGTGCTTTTAATGCGAATTCGTAGGATTCTTGTGAGTTCCCATGCAGGAACACCGGCAGTTTTTGCTGATGGGCGATGGTAACCAGCTCGCGCACTATAGCTTCGCTGGGAACAGGCAGATTCCTGTTCGCCCCAAAGCCCCTCTCATAAAAGACTTTGACGCATCGCGCTCCCTCTTTCTTGCCTGCATCGACAAGTTTGGCGGGCGTGTGTTCATCCGCATCCACAATGGCTGCGGCTGTGTGTGAATGCCGGTCGTGTAAGTAGTGGCGAGTGATGGCCGCGGCATCCTGAGTATCCTTGGGCAACACCACAACCGGGTAGCCTTGCGGAATCAGGATAGGGGTACAGAAATAAGCCTGGGGCGCGAGGGGCTGGTTGTTCCATTGGTCGATAAACTCGCCGGTATTGGCAAGATCCAGCAGGCTGGTGAATCCAGCATACAGATAGCTTTTGGGTATTTGTGCGGCGGCCTTCTGGTAGAGCGCTGAATCCCGTGGCTCCGACAGGCCGGGCACATCCCGCAAATGGACATGGGTATCTATAAGCCCGGGAATCAAATATTGCCCCTTGCCATCAATGGTCTGATCAGCCCTGAACTCCTGCGCACCTATGGCCTGGATATGACCTTTTTCGATCAGAAGGTTAAGTGGCTGGGGGCTCACTTGGGCGTCTGCCGTCACTATGTGTACGTTGCGGATTAATAGGCTGTCTTTGCTGGTAGCATGGGCGGCTTTGGCGCTTGGAACTGTCACGGCGATGAGTGCGAGAAGGATGAATCTGTATGTAAATTTCATAAATAGGCTTCCTGGGTTCATTGAGTGTTGAAGCCTGATTGTGAAAATAATGGCCATCGGGCACGACCTCAAACGCGATTGAGGACTATAAAGTGGCCAAAATAACCAAAAACGAATAAAAACTATCCAGGTTGCTGGCCGCTAGCGCCATAAGGATCGGGAATGCAACAAAGTCTTAGCCATATATATTTGTCCTCCGCGATTGTGTGTTTGCTGCTCGCCTTGGGCTTTTTGGCCTCTAAAAAGTTACAGGCACTGCCGGCGCGCTTGCTGGGGATCAATTACCTGCTCTGTGCCTTACAAAATTTGCTGGCCGTCCTGATGTTTGAGTTCGCCTGGGAGATTGCCGCTACGCTGCGCGCAGTGGTGGCTATGACACTGGGACCCGCGGTGTATTTTTACTATTCCAGCCTGGCGGGGGAGGGGCGAATTCTGGAGCGACACTGGGCGCTACATTTACTTCCCACTGCTTTAGTCGGTGGGCTCTTGATATCGCGTGCACCTGTGTTGTGGTTACCGGATTACCTGATTATCGGCAGTTTTGCCCTGTACCTGTTTTTTACTGTCAGGTTGTTGGTAGGTGGATCGAAACGTTTGCAGCACTTGGCCCAGTATGCGGATGCAGCCTATCGCTGGCTGGTGATTTTGGCAGCAATCATGGCGATTAACCTGCTGGTTGAGATACTCGTCTACTTCGAATTACGCGGCGGTACCTCCTTGCGGCAATCCTGGTCTGTGCTGGTCGGAGCCACTGTCTTCCTGATTTTTCACGCCGTAACCTTATTGCTCGTCATTACCCGTGCACCCTTGATGGAATGGATGCACGCCTTGCAGGATCTCCGCTTGCCTAAAGCCAAACCCTTAAGCGATATCGAGGCACGTGAAATATTCGAGCGCTGGCAAAAGATTGTCGCGGAGCGAGAACTCTACAAGCGAGAGGGCGGAGTCACGCTGGAGCAGGCGGGCAAAATCCTGGTTATTCCGGCGCGTCAAATTTCCTTGGCCATCAATCGTATCTACGGAGCCAGCTTCTCTCAGTACCTGAATGATTGTCGCGTAAAGGCTGCCCAAGAGCTGCTGCGGGAAAATATAGACATGCCTATAACCACGTTAATGATGGAAGCTGGTTTTAGTACCAAGTCCAACTTTAATAAAGAATTCCTGCGTATAACTGGACAAAGCCCGAGTGAGTACCGCAAGCAGGCGGAAGTCAAGGCAGGGAATGCGCTTAACCTCGTCGAGGGGAATGCTCCGGCAGACAAACCCGTACAATAGTTAACCATTTGATTTACCAAATAAAGTCGCAGTTACCACGCCACACTTTTTGCTTGACACCCCAGCATCACCTGCATAGAATGCGCGCCACTCAAGACAAGATGTCTGCAAGTTTTGGGGCTATAGCTCAGCTGGGAGAGCGCAACACTGGCAGTGTTGAGGTCAGCGGTTCGATCCCGCTTAGCTCCACCAAATTAAAACCCGCATATCGCAAGATATGCGGGTTTTTTATTTGTCTGCAATCGCGGGTGAGAGGTGCCCATGTGGTTTAAAGGGTGGCAGGGTAGTTGCTCATCCGGCACAGCCATCTGTAGGGCGGGCGTATCCCGCTACCCACATCACCTGGATCGTCGTTTCTGTTGCGTGTGTCCTGACGCGTCCCTCCCCTTTTTCGTATCTGCTCCGCTATTAGTCATTTTGTATTTAGCGACAAAAATGTAATCGGATACATTTTTCGGGGTAAAAGTTGTGCAAATTTTGGTTAATTGGACTGGCAGTTTTGCAGTTCAAATAAGCTCAAAATGACGAATTTTTACAAGCTATTGATTTTAAAGCACTAATTTCTATTTTCTGGTTTCTTATAGTCAAAAAAACATTAAGATTGCCTGCCAAAATCTTTTCAAAAAGTTATAAATCCCTAATTGACAGCGCTGTCACATGGGCGTAGTTTGTCGCGTCATTCAGGGTGTCAATGTCGCAGTAATCCTTTTTGAATCGAAAAACAATAACCGGTTTCATGCCGGGACCTTGATGCCGTCGCAATTTTATTAGCTGATTACACCTGACATACGTCAGCTGATAAAACCTCCCACTCTCTCGGAGTGGGTATAAAGAACCCGGCTTAAAAGCCAGGCTAGATGTACCGGAAAAAACACAATAATTTCTGACGAAAAATTAAAGGAGAGCTTAATGAAGAGTTCTATAAGTTTTAAGCGTAAGTTAATCGCTTCGGCTGTTGCTTCCTACGCATTGGCGGGCTTTAGTGCCTCTGCTTTTGCTCAAGATAGCACCGTAGAAGAAGTTGTCATTTTGGGTGTTAAAGGTGCGCAAGAAAGTGCTGTTAACACCAAGCGTGAAGCTGCCAGTGTGGTGGATTCAATTTCTGCGGAAGATATTGGCAAGCTGCCTGACGCTACCATTTCTGATTCGCTGCAACGTGTGCCAGGTATCCAGATTCGTCGTTCTGCGGGTGAGGGTGGCTCGGTAAACGTTCGTGGTTTGCCACAAGTTTCTACCCAATTGAACGGTGAATCCTATTTGGGCGCTAACTCCATTACCAGCTTCCAGCCCAACTTTGGTGACATCCCTTCCCAATTGTTCAAAGGCGCTGACGTTATCAAATCACCAACAGGTAATCTGTTGAACTCTGGTTTGTCAGGTACCATTAATTTAAAAACCCGTCGCCCATTCGATTTCAAAGAAGGATTGACAGGTGGTGCTGCAGTTGAAGCTCAATATGGTGCGGATAGCCAGGAAACTGACCCATCAACCAACGCGTTGGTAAATTGGAAAAATGATAAAGTTGGTATTTTGGTCGCAGGTACCTATTCACAATCCAATCTCGCTAACTTCTACGAAGGCAAGCAAGGTAACCAGGGTACTGGTTGGATGGGTATGTTTGGCGAAGGTCAAAAAAATGCAAATGGCCTGACGGTGACCGGTAATAATGACGGTGATCTGAATGATCAATTTGCAGGATTTGAAGGTTTTTCTGCTTACAACAAATTCACCGAGCGTGAGCGTACCGGCTTCAATACTTCATTCCAGGCTGATTTGGGTGAAGGCTTTGAATTGGTTGCCGATTATTTTTATACCAAGCAAGACGAGTGGAACCGCGCAACTGGTGTGGTTGCTGAAAACAAATGGTCTGGCATGGACTTTTTCAATGCCGCTAAATCGCGTGCTACCGGTGTAAATAACATCAGCACTGTACAGGTGTACGATGTTGAATTGCGTCGTGTGCAGTCTTACTCCGAAGTTAACGAATTTTTCTCTACCTCACAAGACTTCAACCTTGAGTTGAAATATGACAATGGTGGTCCGTTGACTGCCAGCACTCGTCTTGTTCGTGGCAATGCATCCCAACACAACTTGAACAACTATTTCCAGGGCGATCTGGCGAGCGGGTTTGGTGGCAACACCAACGTGGTGACTGATCCAGTGTTAGGTAACCGTGTTCCCGGCAAGTGGGTAAACCCAAACCCAAATGGTTATTCCGATTTGGCTCACATCACTATTGACCATTCTGGTAGCAGCCCAGCGTGGGGCGGGTGGGGCAATTCATTCGTTGCCAAAAACACCGGTGCAGCAGTTGGTGGCAAAACATTGGCCGATTATATTTCCGATCCAGCAGCGTACAACACCGCGGCTATCAGCTCGGAAAATAACTACGATCGCACAGGTAATCTGAGTGTTCTGCGCGGTGATGTTAGCTACAAATTTGATGATGGTTTTGTGACTAGTGTTGATGCCGGCTATCGCTTGAGCTCTCGTAAAGCAGACAACTCCGTGTGGCAAGGTGTTTCCAATTTCTATGCGGGTGTTGCAGGTGCTGTGGATGCCAACGGCAATCCAAAATCAGACGGCTGCCTGGCTCGTTGGAAAGCAACTGACGTGACTTTCAATGGTGATTGCAGCGTTGGAGAAATGGTAAATGGTAAATTCGTTCCGTTTACTGCAATTGGCTACGTTCCTCAGTCCAACTTCAAAACCATTAAGGTAACTGATTTTGGTAACATTAAAGGTATGCCAGCTTTCTACACAGTAGATCCAAAATCGCTGGATGACGTTGAAGCGTTCCATAAGAAGTTCTACGGTAACTATATTCACAGCGAAGATCCAGGTGCATCTTACAACGTGAAATTGGATGAGCAGCAATACTACCTTCAAGGTAATTTCAAAGCTGATGCGCTGTCTGGTAACGTGGGTGTTCGCATTATTGAAACTGAGTTGAACGTTAAGCAAAACGTTGTGGGCGGCTCTCGTTCTTACGGTATTTCTGCGGCTGACGCAGGTGACAAACTGACCAACCGTACTTACACAGACGTATTGCCAGCAGTGAACCTTGCGTATGACGTGACCGATGATATCAAGTTGCGTGCTGCTTACTCCAAAAACATGACTCCTCTGGATTTGGATCGTTGGGGTCAGGCGCTGCAAACCAGTTATGCTTTGTCTGACGGTATCCAACACGTAACCACCGTGACCTATAACGGTAACCCCGAGCTTGATCCTTGGCGTTCAACCAACTCAGAAATTTCTGCTGAGTGGTACACCGCGCCGGGTAGTCTGGTGAGTATTGGTTTCTTCAATCTGGATGTTGAAAGCTTCCCAGAGCGTAAAAATGTTACCGAGCCATTCCCTGATCTTGACGGCGTAATTCGCAATCAAGCTGTTCCGACTACCAAACAAGTTCAAGGCAAGGGCGGTAGTTTGAAGGGCGTAGAAATTGGTGCGAAACAAGCGTTTGATTTCTTGCCAGGTATTTGGTCGCACTTTGGTGTGGATGCCAACTTAACCCTGACTGATAGTGAAAAAACCAGCACTACCGATGTATACGGCAAGCATCCTGCGTTTGATGATAACTCCAAGCAGCAATACAACTTTGTGTTGTGGTATCAAAACGAAGGTCTGCAAGCTCGTGTTGCCTACAACTATCGTAGCGCTCGCGTAACTGGCAATACTTTAGGTACCAGCAGCGGTGATCTGGTTGAGTATCAAGATCCAACTTCATATGTTGATGCTAATGTTAGCTACGACTTCAATGAAGACTGGACTGTGTACTTCAACGCGTCCAACATTACAGGTGAAAGTGAACGTTATTACCTGCAATGGAAAGATCAATATCTGTCAGAGAATATTTACGAATCTCGTTACACCTTGGGTGTGAGAACTCGTTTCTAATCTGATTGATATAAATCTACGCAGTTAGTAACAAATGAAAGCCGTCGCATTGGGTTATTGCTTGATGCGGCGGCTTTTTAGTTTCTGGTGACAATAATAAAAAGGGCAGGGCAAAGAGATGCCGATGAATCATGTTAACCGTGTGGTAATCGTGGGTGGTGGTACAGCAGGCTGGATGACAGCGGCGAGCCTTTCTCACCACTTTGGTCATTTGCCTATTTCATTTACGGTGGTGGAGTCCTCTGAAATTGGCACTGTAGGTGTTGGCGAAGCAACTATTCCGAGTATTCGCGAGTTTTACCAGGTATTAGGCATTAGCGATATTGAGATCATGCGTGCGACAAAAGCTACCTGCAAACTCGGTATTGAATTCAGGGATTGGTATAAAAAAGGTAGCGCTTTTTTTCATCCCTTCGCACTTTATGGTCAGGCGGTAAAGGGTGTTCCTTTTCATCATTATTGGCTGAAAATGAAACAGGCTGGTTATTCGGCAGATATCAGTGAATTCTCGCTGGGGGTAATGTTGGCCAAGCAAAACAAGTTTACGTTTCCCTCCGAAAATCCTCCTTCATCTATGTCGGTTTTTGATTGGGCGCTGCATTTTGATGCGAGCTTGTTCGCCAATTTTTTACGCGATTTTTCCGTGTCCAAGGGTGTGACTCGCATCGACGATAAGGTTATTGGCGTGAATTTGCGCGCGCATGATGGATTTATAGAAAGCCTGCAATTGGAAAAAAATTCTATTGTAGAAGGTGATTTGTTTATAGATTGCTCCGGCTTTCAGGCGTTATTAATTGAAGGTGCTCTTAAAACCGGCTACGAAGATTGGTCGCAATGGTTGCTCTGTGATAGGGCCGTGGCAATGCAAAGTGAAACTCATGAAGCGCCTGCGCCCTATACGGTTTCGACTGCTGAGGCTGCAGGTTGGCGTTGGCGAATTCCTTTGCAACACCGTTCCGGTAACGGGCATGTTTATAGTAGTCATCATATGAGTGATGACGAGGCCTCAAATATTCTTCTGCAACATACACCGGGTCGGCCACTAACGAATCCCCGCGTTATCAAATTTTTACCGGGTCGTCGCAAGCAGGCATGGAATAAAAACTGTATCGCTATTGGTTTGTCATCTGGTTTTTTAGAGCCACTTGAGTCTACCAGTATTGCCTTAATTGAATTGGGTATTGAAAAGATTCGTCAGTTCTTTCCTGATAAAAATTTTAATCTGGATATTGTCAATGAGTTTAATGAGCGCACTCGCATTGAATACGAGCGGGTGCGCGATTTCATTATTTTTCATTACAAAGCCAGTGCGCGTGACGATTCAGAGTTCTGGAACTACTGCCGCAATATGGCTGTGCCGGAAGAGCTTGCCTACAAAAATCGTCTGTTCAAGGCGCGTGGGCATTTGCTGAAATATCCCTACGAAATATTTCAGCAGCCTAGCTGGATAGCTATTTATACCGGCAATCAATATTTACCTGATACCTATGATCCGATTGTGGATCAGTTTGATCATGATTATCTCGCCACCGTATTTGACGAAATGCGCAAATCCGTGCGCGCCACTGTGGCAGAAATGCCCACGCATGCGGAATTTATCCGTTCAATTGCGTAGGGCTTAACAGCAGGTTATAGGCTTAAAGAAGGGGGCAAACATGAACAGCATAAAAAAAATTGTTATTGCTGGTGGTGGAACGGCAGGTTGGATGGCAGCGGCTAGCCTTTCTCAATTTTTAAAACATAAGGCCGTCAGTATTCATTTGGTGGAGTCGGCTGAGATTGGCACTGTGGGTGTGGGTGAGGCGACTATTCCCGGGATCAGGGATTTCAATGCTTCCCTGGGTATAGACGAAGTGGATTTTATTAAAAAGACCCAAGCCAGCTTTAAACTGGGTATTGCATTTGATGACTGGAAAACTATCGGCACCAGCTTTTTTCATCCCTTTGCCAGTTATGGCGCACCTATCGATGGTGTGGATTTTTATCCTGTGTGGCAACAGCTTTACAAGCAGAAAAAAGCCCACGAACTGATGCACTATTGCTTGCCATCGGTGTTAGCTGATCAGAATAAATTTGCCCAAGCGAATATCAACACTGGCTCGCCTTTGGCGCGTTATCACTACGCTTATCATTTTGATGCATCGCTCTACGCGGCATATTTGAGAGCTTACGCTGAGGAGCGTGGCGTTATTCGCCATGAGGGTAAGATCGCTCAGGTAAATTTGCGTGCTGACGGTTTTATTGCGTCCTTGAGTCTGGAAAAAGGTGGGGAGCTCGAGGGTGATTTATTTATCGATTGCTCGGGTTTTCGCGCGCTTTTAATTGAGGGGGCACTTAAAACTGGCTATGAGGATTGGTCGCATTGGCTACCGGTAAATAGTGCCATCGCCGTACAGCACGAAAGCTCCCAGCAGCCAACGCCGTTTACTCGGGCGACCGCGTTGGAGGCTGGCTGGCAATGGCGTATTCCCCTGCAGCATCGCGTTGGCACAGGCTATGTATTTTGCGACAAATTTATTAGTGATGAAGAGGCTACCCAGCGGTTATTGTCACGCATCGACGGCCCGACAACCACGAAACCCAGGGTGCTGAAGTTTACTACGGGTAGGCGCAAGCAATTCTGGAATAAAAACTGTGTGGCCTTGGGATTGGCAAGTGGATTTCTCGAGCCGCTGGAGTCCACCAGTATTTCGTTGATACAAACCGGTATTAGCAAGCTGCTGATGTTTTTTCCCGAGGATGAATTTAATCAGGACGATATAGATGAGGCCAACCGTCTTGCTGCAATTGAAATGGAGCGCATTCGGGATTTTATTTTGTTGCACTATAAATTATCGCAGCGCACAGACTCTGAGTTTTGGCGCTATATCCAAACGATAGAAGTGCCTGAAACCCTGGCGAAAAAGATGGCCGTTTTTCGTCGCAGGGGACACTTGATCAAGTATGAAGGCGAATCCTTTGGTGATGCCAGTTGGCTTAGTATGTACAACGGTTTTGGTGTCTTATCTTCACTGGAGGATGTGCGTATTGGTCAGCTTGATATGGATGCTGCCGAGCGGCAGCTCAATCACATAGAAAAGATTATCCGGGACGCCAGTCAGCAGGTTATGGATCACAAAGCCTTTCTCGACAAGTATTGTCCGGCCCCTCCGGTGGCATCTTAAGCAAGAGGGCAAACTCAGGCTTTACGGCGCTAAACTCGTCGTTTGCGACTTAATCCACTAAATAAACAAACATGATGTGAATCTTTTCTTTCATTGTTGACAGCGCTGTCAATTGCGATTAAAGTGGCGTCACTGATTCATTGAGCACGCCCTCCAACGGCAAGTTTTAATGATGACTGTCTCTCACCGTCGATGTCTGGTTGATGCATCGACGTCTCCCTCTTGCCCTCTACGTTGTAGAGGGCTTTTTTTTGTCCTGAAATTGCACCTGGTGGCTTTCCGTTGTTTTTGCGTGAAAATCCTTGATTTGAGCGGGCTGGCGGCTAGGTTATTTCACTTGTTGCTGGCATAATCGACGCCCCAATTTTGGGGCTGCTGGCTATAACAGCCGGCACCCGCCCCAGCGTGCGAGCTGTATGCGCGCTCTTTTGTCATCAAGATCGAGGATTAACATGCAAGCCAAGCCAACTCAAAAGCCCGCCAATCCCAATTTCTCTTCTGGCCCTTGCAGCAAGCGCCCGGGCTATAGCCTGGACCAGCTGGATGTATCCACCCTTGGCCGCTCACACCGTTCTACTATTGGTAAAGCGGCACTGCAGCGCGCTTGTGAAGACACCGCTGAATTGCTGGGGCTGCCCGAAGGTTACCGTGTAGGTGTGGTGCCAGGCTCTGATACCGGTGCGGTAGAGATGGCTATGTGGTCGCTGTTGGGTCAACGCGGCGTGGATATCCTGCAATGGGAATCTTTCGGTAAAGGTTGGCTGAGTGATGCTACTAAAGAGCTGAAGCTTTCGGTAAATGCCCACGAAGCCGACTACGGCCTGTTGCCTGACCTGAGCAAAGTTAATTTCGACAACGACGTTATCTTCACCTGGAACGGTACTACCTCTGGTGTGAAAGTGCCTAATGGCGACTGGATTCCAGCCGACCGCCAAGGTCTGACCATCTGCGACGCCACTTCTGCCGTATTCGCCATGGACATGCCATGGGACAAGCTGGACGTAATCACTTTCAGCTGGCAAAAAGTGCTGGGCGGCGAGGGTGCCCACGGTATGTTGATCCTGAGCCCACGCGCCGTTGAGCGTTTGGAGACTTACAAGCCATCCTGGCCAATGCCAAAACTGTTCCGCATGACCAGCGGCGGTAAATTGGTGGAAGGTATCTTCAAAGGCGACACCATCAATACTCCATCTATGCTGGCGGTTGCCGATTATCTGGATGCGTTGGATTGGGTGCGTTCTATCGGCGGTGTAAAAGAAACTATCGCTCGCTCCAACGCCAACCTGGCGGTGCTGGACAAGTTTGTTGCCGCCAACGACTGGATCAGCTTCCTGCCGCAAGTTGAAAACACGCGTTCCAACACGTCTGTGTGCTTTGTGCTGAAAGCCACCGCTGATCAAGTGAAAGCCATGATCAAGCTGCTGGATAAAGAAGGCGTTGCCTACGACATAGGTGCTTACCGCGATGCGCCAGCTGGCCTGCGTATCTGGTGTGGTGCGACTGTTGATGCTGCCGATCTTGAGGCGCTGCTGCCTTGGTTGAGCTGGGCCTACGAGCAAGCGACACAAGCCTGATAAGCGCTAAATCCGTGAAGGGCTGTGTTTTTACACGGCCCTTTTTGTTCTGGTTGACTGTTCGCGGTCTTACTGCCGACAGTAAATAAAGAAGGAATCCACCATGTTCAAGATAAAAACGTACAACACCATTTCCGATAAAGGCCTGAGCCGTTTTGACACCAGCAAATACGAAGTTTCAGCCAATCATTCCGATCCTGATGCCTATATCCTGCGTAGCCACAAACTGCACGGTGAGCCATTGCCCGAGAGCGTAAAAGCGGTAGCTCGCGCCGGTGCCGGTACCAATAACGTGCCTGTGCCCGAGTACACCAAAAAAGGTGTTGTGGTATTCAACTCTCCCGGTGCTAACGCCAACGCGGTAAAAGAGCTGGTATTGACCGGTATGCTGCTGGGTTCACGCGGTATCCTGAATGGTATGGGTTATGTGAATGGTTTGACGCACATGACCGACGCCGAAGAGATGTCCAAACTGTTGGAAAAAGAAAAATCCAACTTCGCCGGTGTTGAGCTGCAAGGCAAGACCCTGGGTATTGTTGGTCTCGGTGCTATTGGCTCCATGATCGCCGACGCTGCTCTGGCACTGGGTATGAACGTAGTTGGTTTCGACCCGGCGCTGTCGGTAGAAGCTGCATGGCGCTTGCCTAACCAGGTATCCAAAATGGAAAACCTGCAATCGCTGTTGGCACGCGCTGATTATGTGACCCTGCATGTGCCAGCCATTGATGCTACCAAGCACATGATCAATGCTGATACCCTCAAGATCATGAAGAAAGGCGCCATACTGCTGAACTTTGCTCGCGAAGCTATCGTTGATGCTCATGCGGTAGTTGCCAGCCTGGATGCGGGTCATCTTGGCAAATATATTTGCGATTTCCCCGAGCCAATCCTGCTCAATCGCCCCGATGTATTCGCTATGCCGCACATTGGTGCCAGCACTGAAGAAGCTGAAGAAAACTGCGCGATCATGGCTGCCGACCAGCTGCAGGATTACCTCGAAAATGGCAACATCAAAAACTCCGTTAACTTCCCGGCTGTGTCTATGGATCGCAACCCAGGCATAGGTGCGCGCGTAACTTTCTCCAACGACAACGTGTCTGGCGTACTCGGTCATGTGTTGTCTGTTCTGGCGGATAACAAAGTGAACGTAGTTGATATGGTGAACAAAAGCCGCGGTGAAGTAGCCTATAACATTATCGACCTGCAACAAGCGCCCAGCGCTGCCGTGGTGGAAGCCATTGCCAAGGTTGAGCATGTGATTGCGGTGCGTGTGATCTAAATCTTTACTGTTGCTTTCGCGCAGATAACACGCACAAATAGCCAGTACAAATAGAAAGGGGCGCCTGATCAAGCAGGCGCCCCTTTTTTTGCATCGACAGTATGCCGCCGCTAGTGCGGTGGCACTAGCTGTTATGGCCAGAGCAGCAGGTCGAAAGAGGTGTTATCAATAACTTCGTTGTCACCTATGTCAGAAGTATCCTCCAAGCCCAGTTGACCAACACCACCTTCACCCCAGCAGCGAACGGGGCGGGTGGTATCCATGTTGTCGTCTGGCAGCAACTTCACGCAGGTATGGTCGCCGCCGGCAGCGATAGCGGTTACGGTATAGGCACCAAAATCAACAAGTGCGGGGGCTATATCATCCACAACATCGTTTTGACCAGTTTGGCCGGCATCGCTTTCGCCCCAGCAATACACGTGACCTATAGATGTGAGCACGCAGCCATGTTCACCGCCTAGCGCCAGTTTTGATGGTGTCTCACCATTCAGGTCAAGTGCTGCTGATGGAACATCCAGATCGGTATTGGTACCGTCATTGTTACCCAATTGGCCGCTGCCATTTTCACCCCAGCATTTCACATTGCCATCGACAATAACGCAGCTGAAGAGTCCGCCAGAAGCCAGGTCAGTAATGGCAGTTGGGCCGCCCAGGTTGACGCTACTTGGGGTAGCTGAGTCATTACCCCCATCGCTGTCACCGAGTTGACCGGATGAGTTGTCGCCCCAGCATTGCACGCTTTGGTTGGCCAGGCGGGCGCAGATATGGGCTGAACCTGCGGCGAGTTGGACAGGCGTGCCTGACAGTGCAACTGCGCCTGCAGGTACAAAGCGAGTCGACGCGTCACCTACACCCAGCTCACCGCTGCTGTTCAAGCCCCAGCAATGTACCTCGCCATTGCCCAAGCGGGCGCAGGTGAATTGACCGCCAGCGCTGACTTCGAGAACGTCCTGGCCCTCCAGATCAATCGGTGTGGTATTCATGACTTTAATGTCGGCATTGGTACCTATACCTAGCTGCCCATTCTGGTTTTCGCCCCAGCAATAGAGATTGTGATCAGACAGGATTGCACAGGAATGTTGGGTGCCCAACTCCATGAAATTGTAAGTCAGGTCGGAATCGGGCAGGGTAACTTCGGGAGCGCTGGCGGGGTTTTCACCTGACTCATCGCCATGGGCTGTCAGTGAGTAGGAGGCTACACCCAGCTGGCCGCTGGAGTTTTGGCCCCAGCATTTGGCGGCTGATGCATCGTCATTCAATGCGCAGGTATGGCTACCACCGGCAAAAATAACGGGAATGGTGCGGAAGCTGACGGTGATCGAGCAGTTAGCGCCCAAGGTATCAGTGGTGTAAGTATTGCCGCTGATACTGCCTCCGCAGCCGCTGATGGTATCGACGATGTAGCCACTGCTTGGTGTCACCGTAAACGTCGTTGTAGTGCCATTGGCTACCGTGCGGCTTGCGGGCAGTATGGTGCCGCCGGTGCCAGCACTTGCGGTGGCGGTACGGCCGGTAACAAAGGTCGCATTAACGGTGCAATTGGCGTACAGGCTGGCGGTGGTGTAGGTGCTGCCTGCGAGGCTGCCGCCACAACCCGTTACCGTATTAATGGCAAAGCCACCGTTAGGTGTAATTGTGAAGGTTGTATTTGCTCCTGGGTTGATAGATCTGGTGCCAGGACTGATAGTGCCATTTGCGCCGGCGGTCGCCGTAACCGTGACTTTGGGAGTAAAGCTGGCGGAAATGGTGCAACTGCTGGTGACAGGGCTGGTAGTGTAGGTGTTACCGACGAGACTGCCGCCGCAACCTGTAACCTGGTTGATGTTATAGCCGCTATTGGCGGTAACCGTCAGCGCAGCAGTGGCGCCGCTGGTCACATTTTGTGTGGCAGGGGTAATAGTGCCGCCAGTGCCTGCATTAGCTGTGATGGTAATTGCAGTGAAGCTGGCAGATATTGTGCAGTTTTCAGTGATTGTGCCTGTGGTGTAAGTATTGCCATTCAGAGTGCCACCGCAACCGCTGACCTTATCGATACTGTAGCCAGTGTCAGGGGTAATTGTAACCGCGGTAGACGCCCCGCTGGCGACAGTTTGGCTGGCTGGAGTAATACTGCCGCCAGTGCCAGCGGCTGCGCTGACCACTATAGGTGCAATCGGTGAGAATATGGCAACAACGGTGCAGTTGGATGCTATGGCCGCCGTTGTATAGCTATTGCCAACCAGGCTGCCGCCGCAACCACTGACTTGATCAATGGTGTAACCGCTATTAGGAGTGACTGTCAGTGTGGTCGCTGCCCCATTTGCCACTTCCTGGCTTGCTGGAGTAATGCTGCCGCCATTGCTCGCAACCGCGTTAACCACTAGTGGTTGTACAACAGATGCCGGGGAGAATGTGGCTATGATGGTACAACTGCTGGACAAGGCTCCAGTGGTATAAGTGTTGCCTGCAAGGCTGCCACCGCAGCCGATGACCTCGGCAATCGTATAGCCATTGGCCGGTGTAATAGTGGCGGTGGTAGAGGCGCCATTCGCCACAGTCTGGCTTGCTGGGGTAATGCTACCTCCTGTGCCTGCCACTGCACTTACGGTAATCACCGGTGTGGGGGTTGCAGGTGTGAAAGTTGCAATCACGGCGCAGCTGCTGGTCACTGCACCTGTGGTATAGGTGCTACCCGCCAGTGTGCCGCCGCAGCCAGTTACCTGGTCTATGTTGTAGCCGCTATTGGGTGTTACAGTCACCGTGGTAGTGGTACCACTGGCCAGGTTTTGGCTGGCGGGGGTGATGCTGCCACCGGTGCCGGCAGTTGCCGTCACGGTGATGGGGACAATTGGCGAGAAAGTTGCCACCACTACGCAATTCGCTGTGATACTGCCAGTGGTATAGGTCCCACCGGAAAGGCTGCCGCCACACCCGGTCACCTTATCAATGGTGTAGCCGCTACTGGCTGAGACGCTTAAGGTGCTGGTTGTATTTTCGGTAATACTTTGGCTCGCGGGGGTAATTGTCCCACCTGTGCCAGCGGCTGCATTCACTTGATAGCTGGTGGTTTTATTGCCGCCCCCGCCACCGCCGCAGCCGGCCAATAAGCTGAAAGCAGTTATCGCGCACAGAGATTTAGTGATGCTCAATCCTTTCAACATTGCTTTAACATGTCCAGATGTGCCGGTTATTAGTTTTTCCATAATGCACCTCAATAGGGGTTGGAGCTCAGATGCTTCTGAGTTTCGCAACTATAGGATATGGGAAGCGAATCGCTAGTTAATTGTGAGCTATTTCCGTTTTCAGGATTTCAGCGTCAAGGGTAGGTGGCCGTGTATAAAATCGTGTTTTTTGTACCTGAAACCCATGTCGAATTGGTTAAAGAGGCAGTCTTTTCCGCTGGGGCGGGTAATATCGGCAACTATGATAAGTGTGCATGGCAAGTGGCTGGTACAGGCCAGTTTCGCCCGCTGGCAGGTAGCCAGGCATTCGTAGGGCAAATCGGGCAGCTTGAACAACTTGCGGAATATCGCGTTGAAATGGTCTGTGACGATAAATACATAAAAGCGGCGGTAGCTGCATTGCGCGCGGCTCACCCTTACGAAGAGCCGGCGTTTGATGTGTGGCGGCTGGACGATCTTGGCTGACAGGTTTGGTGTTATGAATCAAGCGTTCTGGAAGATGCTCGCGAGCTCCCTGCAATCCATCAAGGGGCTGGAGTCCGGCGAATTCCCCCGGCAGGCTGCCGTTATGGTATTGCTGAAGGATTTGCCTTCTTCTGATGTGATCTATACCCTGCGCGCCAAGCATTTAAATCACCACGCTGGTGAGGTGTGCTTCCCCGGTGGCATGTGGGAGAGCCATGATCAATCGCTGCTGGCGACTGCTTTACGTGAAACCCACGAAGAGATTGGTTTGCATCCTTCACTGGTACAGGTGTTGGGTAGCCTGCCAAAACGCCAGACGCGTTCGGGAACCTGGGTGCAACCTTTTGTGGGGCGCATCCCGGCAGACTGCAAGTTTGAACTCAACCCCCATGAGCTGGACGAGCTATTCACTGTGCCTTTGGCGGATTTCACCCGCGGGTTGCAGGTGCGCACGGATTTGTTTGAGCGCAATGGTGTCCGTATCAGGATGCCGGTTTATCAGTACCGACATTATGAAATCTGGGGTTTTACGGCGGCGGTCACGGCAGATTTGTTAACCCGGTTGAACGCCGACGCCGAAGACCCACTACAATCGCGTTGAATAATCTGACAATAACAAACGCAAACTAAACGCTTTCTATGCTGAGCCTCATCGATGGAGGTGCAAACTTCAGTAGTTAGGGATCAAGCTAAAGAAAGCCAAAATCAAGCCATTTGACTTAGTGCAAACCTCTGCCAATATGTGTAGATCATGGCTATAGCACTCAACCGGAATCTCTTTAAGGTAATTAAGGATGACACATTACAAAGCGCCTACCAGGGACATCAAATTCGCCCTCTTTGAAATTTTTCATTACGACCAACATTGCCAGGAATATTGCCCGTCTTTGGATGCAGAGCTGATTGACGCCCTGATCGAAGAAAATGCACGCTTTTGCGAAACCATACTGGCTCCACTGGATGCCTCGGGGGATCGGGAGGGGTGTCGGTTGGTGGATGGGCAAGTGCATACTCCCACAGGCTTCAAAGCGGCCTACCAGCAATTTTGCGATGCGGGATGGCCGTCGTTGGCGCGCTCTGCGGAATATGGCGGCCAGGGTTTGTTGCAGTCGCTGGGTTTTGTCATGAACGAGATGTCCGCTACCGCCGCTTATGCCTGGAATATGTATTCGGGTCTCTCCCAGGGCGCCATGTTTACCATTGAAACTCACGGCTCCGACGAGCAAAAAGCCCTTTATCTTCCCCCGTTAATTTCCGGCCAGTGGACTGGAACCATGTGTTTGACGGAGTCCCAGGCCGGGACTGATCTGGGCTTGCTCAAAACCAAAGCCGAACCATTGGCAGATGGCCGCTATGCCATCACCGGCAGCAAAATTTTTATCTCCTCTGGCGATCATGATCTCGCTGACAATATAGTGCATGTGGTTTTGGCGCGTCTGCCAGATGCGCCGCCGGGCACCAAAGGTCTGTCGCTCTTTATTGTTCCCAAGCGCTTGCCGACAGAATCAGGCATGCCGGGGGAACTCAATCAAATAAGTTGCGGTGCGCTCGAACATAAAATGGGTATACACGGCAACGCAACCTGTATGCTCAACTTTGACCATGCCGTAGGAACTCTCCTGGGTGAACCGCATAAAGGGTTGAATGTAATGTTCACCTTTATGAATCTGGCGCGGCTGGGGGCTGGGCTGCAGGGATTGGCGCACGCCGAGCTGGGTTTCCAGCGCTCGCTGAAGTATGCGTGGCAGCGTAAGCAGGGGCGCTCGCCACAAACCCAATCCGGTGTGGCTGACGCTATTATTGTTCATCCGGACGTGCGCCGTATGCTGCTGACGCAAAAGGCATTGGCGGAAGGCATGCGCATGTTGCTGTATTTTTCGGCCAAACAGATCGACAAGGCCCAGCACGATCCAGACGAGGAAGTGCGCCGCAATGCGCTGGAAATGCTGAGCGTGCTTACGCCTATCGCAAAAGGGTTTATGACTGAGGTCGGGTTTGAGTCCGCCAACCTCGCACTGCAATGTTTTGGCGGTCACGGTTATATTCGCGATTGGGGGGTGGAGCAGAACCTGCGCGATTGCCGCATAGCCTCACTTTATGAGGGAACTACCGGGGTGCAGGCGCTGGATTTGCTTGGGCGCAAAATTTTATTGTCCAATGGCCAGTTGCTCGCGGGCTTTACCCAATGCATTACCCATTTTTGTAGCGAAGCCAGCGAACCGGAATTGTCCCCCTATGTTGAAACATTAGCTAAACTACATGCAGAGTGGTCTGAGATGACAGCACAAATAGGTGTGCGTGCATCGGCCAACCTGGATGAAGTCGGGGCTGCCTCGGTGGATTACCTGATGTATTGCGGTTATCTATTGCTGGGATATTTCTGGGGGCGGGCAGCTCGAACCTCCTTGAGGGCGCTGGCAGCGGGTACTGGTGATGAGCAGTTTTATAAGGCCAAGCTGGAGACAGCGCGGTTTTATTTTGAGCGCATACTGCCGCGCACCCGTACACTGGTGGCCACTATAGGCTCAGGCTCAGACAATTTGATGGGATTGTCAGCTGAGCATTTTTCATTTGAATGAAGTGGCATATCTGGCTTGCCGGTGAGAGTCCGGCAGGTGCAAACACTAAAACAAAAAGTAAACCCAATAAGAAGCAGGAGTTGGTCGCATGTCGCTGAATTACCACCGTACTATTCCCGATGTCTTTGCCGAGGCCTGTCGGGGCTATGCGGACAGCCCGGTGTTTACCTGTATGGAACACACCATCAGTTTTCGTGAGCTGGATCAGCTGACAGCGCAATTTGCGGCTTACCTGCAACAACATACCAACCTTAAACCGGGCGATCGCATAGCGGTGCAATTGCCCAACGTGCTGCAATACCCCGTGGTTGTCTTTGGCGCGCTGCGTGCCGGGTTGATTGTGGTAAATACCAATCCACTCTATACAGCCCACGAAATCAAGCATCAGTTAAATGACTCAGGGGCAAAAGCTCTAGTGGTGCTGGCTAACATTGCCAAAAACGCGGCGGCAATTATCGCTGAAACCGGTGTAGAGCAAGTGATAGTCACCGAGTTGGCGGATTTGCATCCACCACTCAAGCGCCTGTTAATCAATGCTGTAGTCAAGTATGTGAAGAAGTTGGTGCCCGCGTTTTCATTTCCGCACCAGGTAGGGTTGCGCGATGCCTTGGCCAAGGCGAGCCAGCCCTGGCAGCCGGTTGAAGTGGATCCGGAGTCGGTTGCGGTTTTGCAGTACACAGGCGGCACCACCGGTGTTGCCAAAGGTGCCATGCTTACGCACCGCAATCTGGTTGCCAATATGCTGCAGCTCAATCAGCAAATGTCCGCTGCTTTTAGGGTAAATCAGGAGCTGTTTGTTGCGCCGCTACCGCTTTACCATATTTACTCTTTCACTATTCACTGCGCCTGCGCTGTGGTTCTGGGTAACCATAACCTGTTGATTCCCAATCCGCGCGATATTCCCGGTTTTGTAAAAGCGCTGCAGGGTAAACCTTTCACCCTGTTTGTCGGCTTGAACACCCTGTTTAATGCACTGTTGCGCAATGAAGACTTCCAAAAGCTGGATTTCAGCCATTTGCATCTAACTTCATCTGGCGGCATGGCGCTCACTGCTGAAACGGCCAATAAATGGCGCGAGTTGACTGGCAGTCCTATCACCGAAGGCTATGGTTTGACCGAGACTTCACCCGTGGTATGCAGCAATCAGATCGACAATGTCCAATACGGCACTGTAGGGCGCGCCTTGCCGGAGACTGAATGCAGGGTTGTCGATGAGCAGGGTGCAGTGTTGCCCACTGGTGAAGCTGGCGAGCTCTGGGTGCGAGGCCCGCAGGTGATGAAAGGCTACTGGCAGCGCCCGGAAGCTACGGCCGAGGTTATAGATGCCGAAGGCTGGTTTAAAACCGGCGATATGGCGGTGATCGCTGCAGACGGTTTTATCAAAATAGTGGATCGTAAAAAAGACATGATCAACGTCTCCGGCTTCAAGGTGTACCCCAACGAAGTGGAAGATGTGCTTGCCAGCCATCCCGACATCGTGGAGGCGGCGGTTATTGGTGTGCCAGACAAAGATGGCTGTGAGACGGTTAAAGCTTTCGTGGTGGCTTCCAATCCGGACTTGAGTGTTCAGGCCGTACGGGATTTTGCCAAAACCAAATTGACAGCCTACAAGGTTCCGCACAAGGTTGAGTTTTGCAAGGATTTGCCTAAAACCAATGTGGGGAAAGTATTACGACGCGAGCTGCGCGATAAAGAAATTGCCAGTGCGAAATAAGAAATACCCGGATGCCGGGGATTTGTTCAGCGGTTTGCGGTTATGAGAAGAGCATTAATCCTTTCAGGCGGTGGTGCGCGCGCTGCCTATCAGGTAGGGGTATTACAGGCCCTTGCCGATATATTGCCGGCCGATCAGGCCAATCCATTTCCTATTATTTGCGGTACGTCGGCCGGGGCTATCAATGCCCTGGCGCTCGCTGCTCATCCGGGGGATTTCAAAGCGGCGGTGCAGGGGTTGGCTCATATGTGGCATAACCTACGGGTTGGCGATGTCTATCTGCACGACTGGTTTGATATTTTCAAGGGGTTGGGACTGCTTGGCATGTCGCTGTTCAATCAGGGCATAGGTCGTCAGCGACCGCTGTCTCTGTTGGATAACTCGCCACTTTGGGATTTGCTGGGATCGCGCATCCAATTCAGCAACATCAACCAGGCGGTGGCGTCCGGCAAATTGTTTGCGGTGTCTGTATCGGCCATGGGCTATTCCTCCGGTCATACGGTAAGCTTTTTTCAGGGGCATCCCAGCCTCCAGGGCTGGAACCGCTACCGCCGTGCCGGGGTTGCCACCCAGCTGCGCCTTGAGCACTTGCTGGCATCTTCGGCTATTCCAACCATCTTCCCGGCGATACGTATCAACCGCGAATACTTCGGCGATGGTGCTTTGCGTCAACTGGCGCCGATTAGTCCTGCGCTACATTTGGGCGCCCAGTCGCTGTTCGTGATAGGTGTGAGCGGCAACCGCACCTCGACCAAGGCCAACCGCAAGCTGCCGCCCAAACATTCTCCTTCCATGGGTCAGATTGTTGGTCATTTGCTCAACAGTGCCTTTGTGGATTCCCTTGAGGGTGATCTTGAGCATATGGAGCGGATGAATGAGTTGATCAAACTGATCCCGGAAGAAAATATGAAGTCCGCCGGGCTCCAGTTGCGTGCCGTGGACAATATGGTGATCTCACCCTCCGGTCCTCTCGATGTCATCGCCGGGCGCAATGTGCGCTACCTGCCTGATAGCCTGCGCTTTTTCCTGCGTGCCATAGGTGCGACAGCCAAGGGCGGCGGCGCTACTGCTGCCAGCTATCTACTGTTTTCTACTGAATTTATCTCGGAGCTGATGGAGTTGGGGCGGCAGGATGCTATGGCAGAGGCTGACGCTATTCGCACCTTTTTTAGCAGCTAGCTATTTTAAAGCGGGATGATGAAGCTGTTAGTGCAGGCGACGCAGTAAGTCGGCCAGCGGGGCCTCTGTCCAGGCCTGGCTCAGTAGATCCGCGTGTTTTACCTCTTCTCCCAAAGGCAAAAAGTTCGCATGCCGGGAGCTCAACTTGCGCGGCAGATCGGTTTTAAGCGGTAATTTCTGCTCCCGTAACAGGCTCATAAGCAGCTCATTGGATTCGCGCGCAGGTTCTGTGTAAGTGCTGAATAAAAAGCTGTGCCTGTGATTCTTTCGCATGAAATCGGCGAATGCTCGTTCTTGTCCATAAAGTGCATCCAGCAAAATCACGCCTTTTATCCTTTTCCCGGCACCGCCAACACGCAGGGCATCAGCTGCCGCGTTATAGCCTCCGCTGTAAGCCACCAGAATGACTTTTGAATGTTTAAGCTTGCGTGTGAGCTGAGGGCTTTTGCGCCAGGTTCCTGTCCTCTCTGCGGCCTCATCTAAAAAATCGTGGAAAAAGCCGGGTGTTGCAAAGCGACCGGAACTTGAATCGAGCGCGTCGACGGCAAATTGTGGGGCAACCAATACGGCGTTGAGTCCGGAGGCTTCGAGTTGGGCTGGAATCTGCTGGCGATCGCGCACATCGCGCTCCAGCGTGGATTGGTTACCGTGCAGGAAAACCAGTATGTAGGTCGGCTGGTAACCGCGGAACTTGTGCGGCATTGACACTAGCACGCGCTGGTCATTGTAGGTCGTGTCTTCCCAGTAGAGCCCGCCGCGCCGGCTGGTGTGGCCTCGGCGATCATTTTCATGCACATCAAAAAACGGCTTGTCGATGGAGTCTTCAAGCAGTGGAAAGGGGGTGTGATTGAACCTGAGCAGGGTGGTAGGGCCAGCTGCCGCTATTGCCTGCGTGTTGGATGCATGAAGCATCAGGAGCAACAGGCAGGCCGACAGCAGGCGAGACAAGGTGGTTATACCTGGCCCTGGGCAGGCAATGGCTTGAGCACGCCCCAAAACGCCGGAATGGCCAGGAGGTAGGCTGCGCCGGCAGATACCAATACTGCCGTAAGGCCAAAAGAGGTGGCGATGATAGGTACCAAAGCTGCGCCTATCACGGAGAAGCAACCGTTAACGCCCCAGGCCCAGAGGAACATATGGTGCTTTTCCAGGCGTGTGAGTGTGCTCATGCCGGTGGCCATGGGGAAGCCCATCAGGAAGGCCGGTGGTGCGATCAACAAGAAGCAGCAAACCAGGCGCAAGCTGTAAGTCATTCCGCCAATCACATCAAGAATCGGGTCGAGGATAAGGCTGTAGCCGATCAGCAAGCCGCCAATAACCAGGAATATTTTCGGCATCAGCTTGGGGGCGCGATTGAGGAAGCGCTCCGACATAAAGCTGCCAATCCCGGAAAACACCAACATGCCAGTGATCAAAATAGAAGCCGAAACGGTAGCGTTGGACAATGCCTCAATAAAATGCGCAATCAATCCTACTTCGACCGTAATGTAACCAAATCCCAGGCAGGCGAAATACAGGATGGTTTGGCGTTTGCCCGGGTAGCGGCTGAACAGTGTGCGCCAGCCGAAAATGACGGGAATTGAAATCAGCACCAGACCGGCAATGCACGCGATGATCAGCGTGGCCCAGATCAACAGATAGCCCCACTCATCCTGGAAGAGTGGTAAACGGTCAGTTATTTTAGGCAGATCGCTCGGGTGTACATAAGCCGCAAAGTAGGGGCGGTTGTTGCTGAGCGGGCGCACATCAAACAGGTAGCGATCGTCGAAGGTTTTCCAGTCGTCTTTGATCAAGGCTTGCCAGGCGAGGCGGCTCAAATCTGTCGCTGGTACGGTGGTTTCACCGCTGCTTTCTGCGGAGGACTCCGTATTTTGCGTTGCGCTATTTTGATCGGTTACTTGCACTTCACCGTTGCCGAAGATGGATTCGTGGAAATCTTTGAATACGTGATCTGTCTTGGCAACGTCAACCGCTATACCGGGCGAATAAATTTCGTCGAATGACATGGAGGAAGTGTGTTCGCGCAGCTTGGTTAATTCCGCATCGCTGAATCCACCGTGTTTGAACAGCACTGTCACCGTAGACAGATAGCTGCCGCTGACAAAAAAGCTTTTGGCGATATCCGGCTCACCGGCAGCGCGGGCGGCCGCGGCCATAGTGGCGTAGAGCTTGAGGATGGACTTGGGCGGTTCTTCTTTATTCCACAGGGTGACTGACAACACACCGCCCGCATTGAGCGCTTTTATGTAGTGCTCAAATGCCTGCTGGCTGTAGGCAAATTTTTCTACGATGGAGAAACCACCGGGGTTGGATAAACCGGCGGAATCCGCCAGGCTCAGGTCGATAATGTCATAGCGCTCGCTGGTGTGGCTCAGGTAGAGGCGACCGTCATAGTCGATCACTTTAACGCGCGGGTTGTGCAGTATGTCGCCGGTAAAATCTTTGAGTACCTGGCTCTCGCGGAAGGCCTGCAGCAGAGCAGGGTTGGATTCAGCCACTGTCACACTGGGGGCGTCGCTGTTGAGCGCTACCATGGTGGAGATGCCACCACCGAACTGCACGACAAAAGTCTTGGGCTGCTGTTTGATCAGATAGGGATAGATCATCGGCAGGTAATGGAAATAGGCGGTCTGCTCCGGCGGCAGGTTGCGCATAATGCCTATGGGGCCGTCGCCATCAATATAGAGGCCGAGATAGGCATTCTCGGGCATGGTTTCCAGGTTGAGCGACGCGTTATCCGACAGGCCGGGCGCAAAGTGCAGATAAGAGCTGCTGTAGACCTCCATAAAGCCAAAAGGCGATATATTTTGGTAAACCTGTTTGCTGTCTGGAAATTTGCGCGCGTAGGACACGCCTTTGTAATCAGATACGGCCAACTTGGTAAGTTGCGCTGGTGGTTGCAGTTGCGCAAAAGCCGAAACACCTGCCACCAAAGCCATGGCAATGGCAGTTTTGGGGCGACGCAAGCCGCAAAACCAGAATACGCCACCCACTCCCGCCAGGGCGACTGGCACCAGCAAGAGGTTTTCCGGGCGCAGTAAAAAGAGTGCGCCCAGTGTTAATAAGCCGCACAGGCCTGAGCCTAGCAAGTCTGCAAAATACACCCGGCCAAACACGGCGTGGGCGCGCAGGAAGATGGTGCCGAGGAAGAAACTGCCTGCCAGGAAAGGCAGCAGGTAGAGCGCAAAGTTGGCGAAGAGTCGCCACTTTTGCATGCTGTCTGAAACCAGGAAAATCGGGTTGAAGGGTAGCTGTTGCGCCGCGAGGTTGGCGATCACCACCAGCGGCGCAAAGCTGAAAAGCGACAGGGCAATGACCATAAACCAGCGGCGCTCAAACCAGGGTTTGGCTACACACATGATGGCGCTGGTGAGACCAAAGCCAAGCATGGCCATGCTCACCACCAGCGAGCCAAAATGTGCCCAACTGCCCACCGAAAAGATCCGCATGATGGCGATCTGCAGGGCGATCACCGCCCCTGCAACACAGCCGACGGCAAGATAGCTCATCAGCTGGCGCGCTCCCCTCTGTTCCCACTCGTGGTGGGTTGTTGTTTGTGATTCGAGGTGGAACGCGGCTATTTCGGGAGTTTCTGTCACTTGTTATGGGATCCTACGATTGCATCGCCTTCCAGCTTGGTGAAAGGTACAAAGGGTACAACACGGCCGTTGTAAATATCGGAACGGCTGATTTTCACGGTGCCATCAGGGTTGGCTTCCTTGATGATCTTAAGTACGTGCTGGGCGCCTGGTGGACCAACGGGGATTACCATCATGCCGCCGGTTTTCAGCTGCTTGAGCAGCGCTGGTGGAATGTGGTCGATACCACAGGTTACGATGATCTTGTCAAAAGGCGCGGCTTCTTCCCAGCCGTAGTAACCGTCAGCTTGCTTGGTGTTGACGTTTTTGTATTCGCTGTAACCCTTGGCAATGATGCCGTCATAGACACCGCGAGTGCGCTCGGCCAGTGGCTTGATAATCTCGATGGTCCACACCTTGTCGGTGATATGGCCGAGGATCGACGATTGATAGCCGGAGCCGGTACCGATTTCCAGTACCTTGTCGCCCTTTTGGATATCCAGCACGCTGGTCATGCGGCTCACGGCGTGGGGGCCGGAGATAGTCACGCCGAAGCCAATATCCAAAAACGCATCGTCATAGGTGTGGGCAAGGGAGATTTTGCGTACAAACTCTTCGCGCGGGGTCATCAAAAATGCGCGCTTGGTTTGGTCGTTGGTCAGGTCTCCGCGCTGGATCAGCGCCTGGTAGCGATCCCAGCGTTGGCCGAGGAATTTTCGATCTTCGCCGCGGTTGGTGGCCATCCAGTTTACAAAGGATTCCTTGCTATCGGTTGGCGGAGCCATATCGTAGCTAAAAGGTTGAGGAACTGCTGCAGATAAACTCAATGGGGCGAGCAGACCGGCGACAGCAAGCGCCTGGGTCATTAGCTTGATAGCGTATTTCAAGGGACTTCCTTTACAGATCAGAATCTAATTGGGCTTGGAAATGTGGTGTTGGGGTGCGCCGGAGACCGGCAAAAACCGGCGGCGATTCTAGCATGGCGACTGCGCGCTAGATACTGGCTGAAGCGCCCCCATGCGACAGACGGAAGATATAAAAAAACCGCTGGTAAACAGCGGTTTTTTCGGTATCAGGCGCGGCGTCTGAACAGCGGCAATGGCTGGTCGACAGAAGCCTGGTAGTACTCATTAAAATCATCCAGAGATTTGAGCGCTACTTCCAGATTTGTTTCGGGATTGGCAAAGGCAAATGCGTTCACACCGCAGCGGCGTAGGTAGCACAGTTGGTCGCGGATAAAGTTGCCTACAGCGCGCAGTTCACCTGTAAAACCGTAGCGCTCGCGCAGGATGCGCGCCGTAGAAAAGCTGCGGCCATCCATAAAACCGGGGAAGTTAACGCCAATTACCGGGAAGCGGTTGGCTTCTTCGCCAATGTCTTCGGCAACGTCATCGCTGTCCAGCCAAACACCTACATCAGTGCGGCTTTGTAGTTGGTCTTTCTGCGCTTGCCATACGGATAAGGGCACAATCACCTGGCCAGCGGGCACTTCTATTGCAGCGGCTTCGCCTTCTGGTTTGGCCAGCAGGGTCCAGGTGTTGTCGACTATAGCGCCGTCTTTAATTAGCTTTGGCATAGACTCTCTCCTTAAAGGGAGTTGCACCTATACGGCGATAGGTATCGATAAACAATTCTTCGTCGGTACGGTTTTCCACGTACACGTCCACCAGCTTCTGGATCACTTGCGGCATTACTTCAGCACCGAAAGAGGGGCCAAGTACGTCGCCCAAGGAGGCGTCATTGCTGGCGCTACCGCCGAGCTGTACCTGGTAGAACTCTTTACCAGCTTTATCTACACCGAGGATGCCGATATGGCCCACGTGGTGGTGGCCGCAAGCGTTCATACAGCCGGAGATATTCAGGTCGATATCGCCCAGGTCGTAAACGTAATCCAGATCGTCGAACTGGCGTTGGATGGCTTCGGCGATAGGGATGGACTTGGCGTTGGCCAATGAGCAGAAGTCACCGCCGGGGCAGCAGATGATGTCGGTGATGGTGCCAATGTTTGGCGTTGCAAAGCCGGCCACCTTGGCTTTTTGCCAGAGGGCGAACAATTCGGTTTTCTTCACATCCGCTAATACGATGTTTTGTTCGTGGGTGGTGCGCGCTTCGCTGAAGCTGAATTCATCGGCCAGGTCTGCGATGACTTCAAGCTGACTGTCAGTTACATCGCCAGGGGCAACGCCGGTGGGCTTGAGTGACAGGGTTACCGCAGCGTAACCGGGGATCTTGTGCTGGCGCACGTTGCGTTGCAGCCACTTGCTGAAAGCGACGCTGTCAGCGGCTTGCGCATCCACAGTCGCTTGCGCGGCGGTGTTGTCGATGGTTTCGTAAGCTGGCGCGGTAAAGAAGCTCTTGGCGCGTTCGATTTCGTCGCTGGTCAGTTTGCTGTAGCCGTTTTTGAAGGTTTCCCATTCGGCTTCCACTTTCTGGGCGAAAACTTCAGGCGTTACAGCGCGCACCAGGATCTTGATACGGGCTTTGTACTTGTTGTCGCGACGGCCGGACAGGTTGTACACGCGCAGGATTGCATCCAGGTAAGACAGCAGGTCTTCCTCTGGCAGGAACTCGCGGATCACGCTGCCGATCACTGGCGTACGGCCCAAGCCGCCACCTACATAAACTTTAAAGCCCACTTCGCCGCTGTCTTTCAGCACAATTTGCAGGCCGATATCGTGTACTTGCACGGCGGCGCGGTCTTGCTCGGAACCGGTCACGGCAATCTTGAACTTGCGTGGCAGGAAGGCGAATTCGGGGTGGAAGCTTGACCACTGGCGAATGATTTCGCAGTAGGGGCGCGGATCGACGATTTCATCGACTGAGGTGCCGGCAAACTGGTCGGAGGTGGTATTGCGGATACAGTTACCGCTGGACTGGGTGCCGTGCATGCCGACATCGGCCAGCTCGGACAGAATGTCCGGGACTTCGGTCAGGTCTGGCCAGTTGTATTGGATATTTTGACGGGTACTGACGTGGCAATAGCCTTTGTCATAGTGGCGGGCAATATGGGCCAGCTTGCGGATCTGGGTGCTGTTGATCATGCCGTAGGGCACATTGATACGCAGCATGGGTGCCAAGCGCTGGACATAAAGGCCGTTTTGCAAACGCAGCGGCAGGAACTGTTCAGCGGGAAGTTCACCGGCCAAAAAGCGCTCGGTCTGGTCGCGGAACTGGGCCACGCGCTGGCGCAGAATGCGGTTGTCGTACTCGTCGTAGATATACATAGGTGTGGAATACCCTGGAGCAGCAAGTTAGGGCCTAAGCCGTTGACCTGTTAGGGTCTAAGCCTGCGGCCTAAATGAGAGCCAATATCAGCTAAAAATTGAGGCGCGAATCATACACTAATCAGCGCCTGATCGCGAGCAAAACGCGCTGCGAACAGTCTACCAAAAGCGCGGCCATCCTAAGGCTTTGACCGGATGAATGGAATGAATGTTTAGTGCTAAGTTAGTGACTTTTGGTTATAGGTTTTCAGCCGCTGCTGCGCTGGTAAAAACGCGCTTTTCTGAGACTGTTAAAGCCTCGGCTGTTATAGTAACGGCCTTAATTTGCCGAGTATGTGTATGACCGCTGTTGATGATCTGGCCGTGTTGCCGCCCTGCATGGATGAACTGAAAATCTTACATAGCGATGCCGCGTTTTTGATTGTCGATAAACCGACGCGCCTGCTCAGCGTCCCCGGTCGTCATCCGCTCAATCGCGATTCGGTTATCGCCCGCCTGGAAACTGAATTTCCCACCGCCGCCATAGTGCACCGTCTGGATTTTGATACTTCGGGCATTATGGTGGTTCCACTCGGCAAAGCGGCGCTTTCCCATGTCAGCAAACAATTCCAGGCTCGCACAGTGCGCAAAACTTACACGGCTGTGGTGAATGGGGTGCTTGCGCAAGACGAAGGCGTGATTGATTTGCCTATAGCCGCCGATATGGATAACCGCCCCAAATATAAAATCTGTTTTGCTACAGGCAAAAAATCGGTTACGGAATTCAAGGTGATTTCTCGTGATATGCAGGCAAATACTACTCGCCTTTTGCTGCATCCCGTCACCGGTCGTTCGCACCAGTTGCGTTTGCATATGCAGGCCATCGGTCACCCGATTTTAGGTTGCGAGTTTTACGCCGACGCAAAAGCGCTGGCAAAATCCTCGCGGTTGTTGTTACATGCCACCGAACTGGAATTTGATCATCCGCACACAGGAGCGCGCACCCAATGGAATTGCCAACCCAATTTTTAACCCTGCAAGAACAAGCAATTTTTCTCGCCCATAGCCAATACATAGATTGGCAAGACGAGCAAATACTTACTACCGCAAAACAACTTGCCAATAACACACGCAATCGCGAAGAGATTGCCAAACGCTGTTTTGAATTTGTGCGCGACCAGATCAAACACAGCGTGGATTTCCAAATGAATCCCGTCACCTGCAAAGCGTCAGATGTACTCAAATATGGCACAGGCTACTGCTACGCCAAAAGCCATCTGCTCGCCGCACTGCTGCGCGCCAACGGCATACCCGCAGGCCTCTGCTACCAGCGTTTGGCCGTGGACGAGCAACAATTTTGTTTGCATGGATTAAACGCGGTTTATCTTGAAGAGCACGGCTGGTACAAGATAGACCCGCGCGGCAACAACGCCAAAGTCCAATCCGATTTTTGCCCACCGCTTGAGTCTCTCGCATTTATGGTAACGCGCGACGGCGAGGTGGATTTTGCAAATATCTATGCGGAACCGCTGCCGGTGGTGGTTAGTGTGTTAGAGGCGAGTAGTGGGTATTTGGAGGTGTTGAATAATTTACCGGATGGGTTTGAGAGTGAATATTAGCACCGAAACGGGGCCCCTTATGAACTCCCCGAGCATCGCAGTAAAATTGTTGGCAAACGCACAGGAGGTGCGTTTGAGTGACGTCGAGCCATGGATGGCTCGTCGGAACGACAGCAATTTTGCGAGAAGCGCAGGATCAGGAGTGAGTCGGGGTGTCCTTTCTTTTGGTTACTTTTCGTTGGACAAGCAACGAAAAGTGACTCGCCCAGCGGGGCGAAAAATGCTGCTCAAATAAAAAGCCATCCCTCGCTCCCAAGCTGGAGCTTGAATGAGAAAATTAGAGGAAGGAATAACTATGCGCATCATCCTCATGCGCCACGGAAAACCGGATTTGGCTGAATCAAAACCTCTGGCCTCCCACGAATTTCACCAATGGATCAACGCCTACAATCATGCTCCGCTCTGCGAGCAATCCACCCCCAATGCAGAGGCGCAGCGTATTGCCAGCGAATGCGCATTGACCGTTTGCAGTCATCTGCGTCGTTCGCAGGAATCCGCGCGGCGATTAGGGCTTTCTGTTGCGCATAGCGGTGAAATCTTTCGCGAGATGGAAATGCCGCATGGCAAATTGCTTTTGCCAAAATTCTCCCCGGCGTTTTGGGCAATTTTATTTCGCTGTCTGTGGTTTATGGGATATACGCGCAACAGTGAATCTTTTTTCGCAGCGCGCAACCGGGCTGTAATTGCAGCGCAACAGTTACAGGAATTGGCACGGCAGCACCAGTCGGTAATTTTTGTTGGGCATGGATTATTTAATCGCTATGTTGCGAAAGAGTTGCGGCGCAACGGTTGGAGCGGATTGCGCAACCCGAGTCCGCGCTATTGGGAATATGGTGTTTATCAATTAAAGCAGGAGAAAAAGCATGACGGATTATTATGACTACGTGCAAGACGCCGCAAATTATGAAGCCCTGAAAAATACGCGCGAAACGACGCGCGAGCTGGAGCGGCAAACCGGCGATATCGAATTGCGGTTGGTGGCGCTTGAGCAAAAACTGGCATACCTGACGCTGATCAATGAGGCGATGTTTGATTTATTGGGCGAGCAACTGCAATTGGGTGAAGCAGAATTGCTGGTGCGCATTGGTGAGGTGGCTGAGGCGCGCAAGCAACACGCAGACGCTAAATCAAGTTGCAGCAGTTGCGGTCGTCAAACGTTGTCGACCCGGCAGCGCTGTATGTATTGCGGTGGCAAATTATTGGGCGAGTCTGCTGCATCACTTTTTGCATTTTAATCAGGGCAAACTGTCCGGTTGTGTTGGTTTGCCAAAATGGTAACCCTGATAACCATCGCAACCTATATTGGTGAGAAATTCAAATTGCTCTGCACTTTCCACGCCTTCGGCGATGACCACCAGATTCAGGCTGTGGCCCAAGGCTACTACTGTTTTGGCGATGGCAGCATCGTGGGGATCCGTCAGTAAATCATTGACAAAAGAGCGGTCGATTTTTAACTGATTGAGCGGCAGGCGCTTGAGGTAAGACAGGGATGAATAGCCAGTGCCGAAATCATCCAGTGCAAATGTCACCCCCAGGCTGCGGATGTTATTCATTTTTACAATCACATCATCGAGGTTGTGCAATAGCATACTCTCGGTGATTTCGAGTTTGAGCAGCGCGGGGTTCACACCGGTTTTTTGTAGGGCAGCGGCGACTTTTGCGCTGAAATCCGGCAATGCAAATTGTGCCGCGCTTACGTTGACAGACATAGTCCAGTAGCGGCGCTCTTGATGATCTGCCCAGGCCACCAATTGTTCGCAAGCCGTTTCCAGCACCCACTGGCCGAGCGGTTGGATAATGCCAGTTTCTTCCGCCATGGGAATAAAAGCCGCCGGTGAAATTAATCCAAGTTTGCTGTGATTCCAACGCACCAGCGCTTCCACGCCCATGATTTGACCAGTGCCGTTGACCTGTATCTGGTAGTGCAATAAAAACTCATTGTTAATCAGCCCCTGGCGCAAACTTTTCTCCAGCTCGGCGCGCGTTTCGGCGGCGGCCTGCATGGCGGGATCAAAAAAGCGTGCGGTGTTGCGACCGGCCGCTTTGGCCTGGTACATGGCGACGTCGGCTTTTTTGAGCAGTTCGTCGACCGTAGTGTTTTCCTTGGCAAACACTACGATGCCGATGCTGGGCGTAATGTTGTACACCATTCCGTTGAGGTTGTAGGGCTGGCGCAATTGCTCGAGGATTTTGAGTGCGATGGATTCCGCTTGGGATGCCGCTTCCAATGCGTAAGTGCTCAGTGCCTCAAGCAGTACCACAAATTCATCGCCGCCCAGGCGTGCCACGCTATCGCCCTCGCGCAAACAATCGTGTAAGCGTTTAGCCACTTGTTGCAGCAATATATCGCCCAGGTCGTGGCCCTGGGTGTCGTTGAGTTGTTTGAAGTGATCGAGATCGAGAAACATGAGCGCGCCATGATGGCCGCTGCGATCTGCCGTGAGTATGGCTTGCCAGAGGCGATCCACTAACAGGCGGCGGTTGGGCAGGCCGGTGAGCGGATCGTAAAAGGCGAGGCGATTGATTTCCTCCTCATCGCGGCGACGCTGGGTGATGTCGCGAATCAAACCGATAAACGTCACCCGGCCATTGCGTTCGATTTTGGATACCAGCAGGCTAATGGGCACTATGCTGCCATCTTTGCGTTGGCCTTCGAGTTCCTGGGGTTTGCCAATGATGCGACTGTGTCCGGTGCGGTTGTGTTTGTCGAGATAATTTATATGTACGTTGCGGTTGTTTTCCGGCATGAGGATGGTGACGTTTTGGCCAATTACATCGGCGACGTCGTAACCAAAAATTTCGCAAGCAGCTTTGTTAAAACCTTCGATGATACCGCGCGGGTCTATAGTCACTACACCGTCAGCCATGTTGTCGAGAATGGTTTGGTTGTGCAGCGCTGACTCGCGCAATTCCATTTCAGTTTTGTGTTTGAAGAGCGCCATTTCGATAACGGTGTAGAGTTCGCGCTCGGAAAAGGGTTTGAGAATATAACCGTAGGGCTCGGAGAGTTTTGCTCGCGCCAGTACTTCTTCGGCGGCGTAGGCGGTAAGGAAAACGACAGGAATTTGAAAACGCGTGCGAATAATCTGGGCGGCATTAATACCATCGAGTTCGCCAGCAAGGTGTATATCCATCAGCACCAGGCTTGGATGCAGCTGTTCGGCCATGATAACGGCCTGCTCACCTGTAGTGGCGTGGCCAAGCAGCAGATAGCCCTGCTCAAGGAGCTGTTGCTGCAGGTCGCGAGCCACGATGGTCTCGTCTTCCACTACCAGTATGCCGGGCCTGTCTGCCACCTGGGGTTCTCCGTAGTGTTGCTGTGTTCTGCTCTTGTCAGAGTGGATGTCGAATTGCCTGTTGCTACTTGAAATAGCTTGTTGTTAGTGCGAGATGGGTAATGCGTCCTGTTTACCCACCGCAAAGGTAACGTTGAAGCTGGCAGTCGGGCCGATTTCCAGCCGGGCACCTAATTGACCTGCCAGGTCTGATACCAACTGTAATCCGAGGGAGTTGCGGCTCAGTTCTGCAAAATCGGCGGGCAACCCTATGCCGTCGTCGCTGACTTGCAAGGTTGCGCTCCTTCCCTGCGTATGCAATGCAACCTTTACGGTACCGCTGCGCCCCTCTGGAAAAGCGTGTTTCAAACAGTTTGAGATTAGCTCATTCACCAGTAGCCCGCAGGGCAGGGCTTGGTCCATTTCGACATGGATGGGCTGCAAATCAAGTTCCAGCTGAATATGACCCGGTCGCAAATTAAGGATGCGAAATGCCTGGGTACACAGTTGTTTCAAATAATTGGCCAAGTCGACGGCCGCAAAGCTACCCGCGCGATAAAGGGATTCGTGCAGCAAGGCCATGGAGCGTACCCGGCCTTGCATATCACCCAGCACTCGTTTCACATCTGCCAATTGATTGCGGCCAGATTCCAGTCGCAACAGGCTGGTAATTACCTGCAGGTTGTTTTTTACCCGGTGGTGGACTTCTTTAAGTAAAGCATCTTTTTCGCGCAACGAGGCTTGAAGTGCCAATTCAGCCTGCTTGCGTTCGGTGATATCCATGGACGTGCCCACCACGGCGAGCAGATTGCCATCGAAATCCCGGGTGGTTTCGGCGGTGACGCTGATAGTGCGCGCTGGACAGCGCTGGGGGTTGGTGCGGTATTCAAAGCTGAAGGGGCCTTCGGCGGTGTTGAGCTGTTGGAGCTGCTCCTGCATAAACGCTCTATCATCCGGATGGACCAGCTCAAAAAACTCGTCAAGCCCGGGTGCATTTGGGCCTGGCTCTAACCCGTGCAAGCGAAAATTTTCTGCCGACCAACTACCCGTCATGCTGACGAGGTCCAGCTCCCAGTTGCCAAAGTGCGCCCGCGCCTGGGCCGAGGCCATACTCATCTCGCTGCGCCTGAGGGCCTCTTCTGTGCGGTACTTTTCAGTGACATCGCTAAATACCATGACTATCCCCATCAGGTGGCCATTGGCATTGCGTATGGGGGCGGCGCTGTCGAAGATCTGGTATTCGCTGCCGTCGCGCGCTATTAACGTGGTTTGGCTGGTAAGGCCTATGGCCTGGCCGTGGTTCTTAACCCGTGTTATCGGGTTTGGCGCGGGGGCACGAGTTTGGGTGTGAACTATCTGGAAGATGTCTTGCAAAGGTCTTCCCCGTGCTTCGTGCAGGGGCCAGCCAGTCAGCAGTTCAGCGGTGGGATTCATGCGTGAGACCAGCCCATCGGCATCTGTCGCTATCACAGCATCGCCAATCGAGTTGAGGGTAATGGCCAGGTTTTCTTCACTCAGGCGCAGGCGATCAGCAGCTACTTTGGTTTCGGTGATGTCCTGCATGGCACCGCGCAGCATCACTACCTTGTCGCCTTCGTAAACTGCTGTGCCCTGGGCGCGAATCCAGATTGGTCGCCCAACCGCTGTAATAATGGGTAATTCCAGGGCAAATGGTTGGCCTAGTTCGAGCGATGCGCGCACGGCGTCTTCTATCTGCTGGCGGGCCTCTGGTGCGAATGCGGAGATAGCCTGGTCGGGCGTAGGCGGAGAGACTGTGTCCTCGTAATCCAATAGCTGGTAAATCTCCTTCGACCAGTAGGTCTTCATCTGGCGAAAATCCAGCTCCCACCCACCAATTTTGGCTAGCTGGCCCGTGCGCTCCAGTAGCTCCGTCGTGCGCTCCAGGGATTGATGAATACGATAATCTTCAGAGATATCGCTAAATACCAGCACCACTCCCACAATATGGTTTCTATCGTTGCGTATGGGCGCTGCGCGATTAATCACTTGATAGGTTTGGCCGTCTTTCGCCACCAGCTGGGTGGTAGAGGGCAAGGTAACCGGGATGTTGCGCTCTAGCACCAGTTGCACGGGATTGCTGGCAGGTGCGTGAGTGTGGGTATCCACCAGGTTAAACACGCGGGCTATAGATTCGCCTTTTGCATGATGAAGCTGCCAGCCACTGAGTTTTTCGGCGGCCGGGTTCATGCGCGCGATAAGTCCACTTGCATCAGTAACCACCACCGCATCGCCTATGGCGTCCAAGGTAATGGATAGATCCGCTTCGCTGCGGCGTAGGCGCTCCTCTGTCTGCCGGCGCTGGTTAATATCCAGAACAAAGGCGACACCCTGGTCGGGTTCTCCGGCAAAACTTGCGGCGCCAATCAATACAAACGCCAGGCGTCCATCGCGCCGGTAAAAGGCTTTTTCATAGGGCGAGCAGGTGCCTTTAACAAGCACTTCGGCCAGGGCCTCCTGATCAAGCTCCCGGTATTGCGGCGGCGTCAGGTCGCGCCAGTTTAATTGGTGGAGATCGGAGCGGCTGTAACCAATCATATCCAGAAACGTATCGTTGGCTTCCAACAAGGAGCCCTCGGTATTCCAGAAGGCTATGCCGATCATGCCTGAATCCACAATCCGCCGAAAACGCGCCTCGCTTTGGCGCAGTGCCTGCTCGGTGCGTTTGCGCAGCCCTATATCGCGCAGCACGCTCTGGGTGGCAGGTTCGCCGTCGTAAACTATAGCTGTCGCCTGTACCTCCAGGTCTATCTTATGACCTCTAAGGGTTGTGCACTCCTGTTCAAACATGGGTAGCGTTGTGTTGTTTTCCGAGATTTGCTTGATTCGCGCCCGCACCGTGGCGTGATACTTGGGATCAATTAAATCCAGCAGGTGTTTGCTCAACAGATTTTGTAGTGAATTAGCTTCAAACAAGACCACTGCGGCGGGATTGGCATACACCAGCTGACCCTGGCGGTGCACGATAATCGCGTCCTGCGACCATTCCACCAATGTGCGATAGCGCTGCTCACTGTTGTTCAGGGATTCCTCGCGCTGGGCGAGGTTGCCGAGCAACTCGTTGAAGCCGCTAATGAGCGTTCCTATTTCATCCCGGGTTGAGATATGCAGAGGTTGCAGGGGCGCCTGGTTGATTGACTGGGCGCTCAACTGGCGAGCGGCATCCAGCAGGGGATTGAGTTGGCGGCGCAGCCACCACCAGGTGAGGTAGCTACAAATACAGCTGAGTAGCAGCGCCACCATCAAAATACGCAGTTGTACGCTTTGCAAGGGCGCGAAAGCTTCGCGGGTAGGTAGTTGTGCCGAGACGACCCATTCTGCGTCCGGGATATGTTTAACAGAGATCAGCACCTCAATACCGTGACTGTTCACCATTACCTGGGTGCCTTCGTACCCCTGCAGGAAACGATCGACAACCGGGTTGACCCCCGGGTCCGGCGCTAGCGCCATGATGCGGCTCTTGTCGGATGAGATGATGACCTGGCGGTAGCGAACAGACGTCAATCCATAGCTACCGGTTTTGCCATAGCGATGCTCGGTAAAATGTTCGAGAAAATTGGGCTGGTTCAGGTCTGTCCTGCCTACCAATGCCGCCAGGGTTCTACCTTGTGCGTTGCGGATGGGCACTATTACATCAAACTGCGGGAAGAGCTGATCCGCAACGCGCCTGGGGCGCCCCAGAAGGTAATTTCCACCCTGGAATAACACCGCCAATTCACGTTGAAACGGGTAGTCATGCTCTGCGCGGTCGGATACGGAATCCGCAATAATCTCGCCGCTATCAAGTACAACAAAGGCTCCTGCATTAAAGAAGCTGAAAAGCAAATGCTGCTCGTGCAATTTGTCGAGGAGATATTGGTTATTGTTACTTTGGAGAGGGGCCACCAGAGAGTCTGCAACCTGTTGCAGCGCCTTGGTGCGGATAGTGAGCTTGGTCTCTATATCCGCCGCAATAAAGCTGATTGCTGAATACTGCTGGTCGGCAATCAGCTGGCGCATATCCTCGCGCAGTACCCTGCTGGCGTAGAGCAGCAACGACCAGATGCTGATCAGAAAGACAGCGAGCGTAAACAGGGCTACGCGCGTGGTCAGGGTTAGTGGGGTAAGTTTTGCTTTCATCTGGCTCTGCGTCATCCATCACAATCTTTACGCCAGGGCAGTGCTGAATCGCGGGACTGATTACCCGCGTTCTCTGCCTATCCCTTGAGCATAGTCAAGATCTGTGAAAAGCAGATGTATTCCGTCGTTGATAGCCATGAAGGGAAAGGGGATGGCGGGTAGATCTTCAGGTGTTGCGGTTGTTGTATACAAGCTCTCAACTATACTGGGGACAGCTTCGCCGCCAGCGGCGTAAAACTTGCCCTAATAATCCGGATAACCCAATAAAAAGCAGGCCCGCCTTTATGTCTCTCAAAATGAAACACAAATTGATATTGCTTGGCGTGTTGCCTTGCGCCCTGATGGTGGCGCTGTTGCTGAGCCTCGTCAGTTCGCGCATGCATAAAGCGGTGGAAGACGATATGTCGGTACTGCGCGATACCTTGTTGGAAGCCAAGAAAACCGAACTGCATCACTCGCTCGATATCGCCAAATCTCTGATCCAGCCCCTATACGATGGGTCCTCAGTGGGCGGCGATGAAAAAGACAAAGCCATAGCGCAACTCAAGCAGCTCAAATACGGTAAAGACGGCTACTTCTTTGGCTATAACGGCAGTTCGGTGCGAATTTTTTCCGGCACAGACAGCAAACGTGTCGGCGATAGCTTCCAGGATTACAAAGACGTTAACGGCGTGTTTTTGATTAATGAATTAGTAAAAGCTGGCAAGGCTGGCGGCGGTTTTGTCACTTACCATTTTCCGCGTCCGGGTGAAGATACAACGGCTTATCCCAAACTCAGCTATGCCATCTGGTTGGAAAAATGGGATTTGATGCTGGGAACCGGTTTTTACATCGATGATATTGACCAGGCGGTAGCGCAAGCTCGCACAGTGAGCGAAAAACATATACGCGCAACCCTGATACTCATCTTTGTGGTGACTGCTGTGGTGCTGGTGGCGGTGTTGGCATTAGCGCTTGTCATTGCGCAGAGGACCCTGGCTCCTATTGAAGCCTTGGGTCGCAGCCTGCGTGAAATTGCCGGCGGCGGTGGCGATCTCACTCGTCGTTTGCAACACGCCAATGATGACGAAGTGGGTGAGGTGACCCGCGCCTTTAATGCCTTTGTCGACAGCATCCACGCCATGGTATCGCGCATCCATGAATTGACGCGTGAGCTGTCGCGGGTCAGTCATTCTGTCGCGCACAATACCAGTGATACTTTTAAAATTTTGGATATGCAGCGCGCGCAAACCCTGCAAATTGCCAGCGCGATTAACGAGTTGGGTGCATCGGCGCAAGAGGTAGCGCGCAGCACGGTTGATGCAGCGCATGCAGCCGATTCCGCCGAGAAATCTTCCAAGGGCGCCGAGGTTACCGCAGCCCAATCCATTCGCCAGATTCACGAATTATCCAACGAGGTGCGTCTTAACACCGAAGGCTTGCAGGAACTGCAAACCAACGTACATGGCATAGGCGCTGTGCTGGATGTGATTCGCGGCATTGCCGAGCAAACCAATTTGCTCGCGCTCAACGCCTCCATTGAAGCGGCGCGCGCCGGCGAGCAAGGTCGCGGTTTTGCGGTAGTGGCCGACGAGGTGCGCGCACTGGCGGCACGCACGCAGGATTCCACGCGCGAAATCCAGGAGATGATTTCACGCCTGCAAACCAGCACTACCAACGCCAGCGAATCTATCCAACGCAGTTTGACCAAAGGCGATTCCTCCGTGCAGCTGGTCAGCGCGACAGCCGAGGTATTGAAAGCGATAGACACCCAAGTGAGCACCATCAACCAACGCAGCTTGCAAATCGCCACCGCCGCAGAAGAGCAAACGCAAGTGATCGAATCCATCAACCAGAATATGCACCAGATTGCAGACGCAACAGAATCAGCGAGCCAGAGTGCGTCCAGCTCGCAGGCATTGGGTGTGGAGTTGGAAAAAATTGGTGGGCAACTGCAGCAGTTGGTGGCGCAGTTTAGGTTGTAAAAGATTTGTATCGATAAAACAAAAGGGTTGCCGACATCGGCAACCCTTTTTGTTTTTGTTTTTGTTTTTGTTCGAAGGGAAATATTATCAGTTACAGACAATCCTCTATGGAAGGGAATCGTCATCCCCGCTGCGCGAGGATGACGACTCCCTCTTATAGATCGTAAAGCGCCAGATCCTTAATGCGCGCTAGCCGCACTCGCCCCAATCCCCGTTTGCGAACGCACAAACTGCGCATCAAAGGCAGCTTGCTCTGCTTTTGCAGCCGCAGAATTATCCAACAGTGAAAAAATCCAGATACCGATAAAAGCCGCACTCACTGAGAAGATAGCTGGATATTTGAAGGGGAAGATCGCCTTCTCATTGCCCAATGCATCTACCCACACAGTGGGGCCGAGGATTACCAGCACTAATGCGGTGATCAAACCGATCGCACCACCTATGACAGCACCGCGCGTAGTCAATTTGCGCCAGTACATGGAGAGCAACAGTATCGGGAAGTTGGCACTGGCGGCCACGCAGAAAGCCAGGCCCACCATGAAGGCAACGTTTTGCTTTTCAAACACTATGCCCAGTATCACGGCGATCACACCCAACACCACAGTAGCAATGCGCGATGCGCGGATTTCTTTTTTCTCATCGCGTTGGCCTTTCAGTACCAGTGTTGCGTAAAGGTCATGGGAAATTGCACTTGAGCCTGCCAGCGTCAAACCCGATACCACAGCCAAGATAGTGGCGAAGGCAACGGCGGAAATGAAGCCCAACAAAATATTGCCACCCAGCGCGTGGGACAAATGAATCGCCGCCATGTTGGAGCCGCCGATAATTTTTCCGTCAGCGCCAAAATAATTTCCGCCCGCTAACAGCACTACCGCGCCGAAGCCAATGATAAAGGTGAGTATGTAGAAGTAGCCGATAAAGCCAGTGGCGTAGAATACTGAACGACGCGCTTGCACCGCATCTTTTACAGTGAAGAAGCGCATCAAAATATGTGGCAAGCCGGCGGTGCCGAACATCAATGCCATCCCGAGCGAAATCGCCGAAATCGGATCAGACACTAAAGTGCCGGGCGCCATAATCGCACTGCCTTTGCTGTGGGTTTTTACGGCGGCGGCAAACATGTTTTCAAAACTGAAACCAAATTTCGCCAACACTAAAATGGCCATGAGCGTGGCGCCAGCTAACAGCAAAATTGCTTTGATCAATTGCACCCAGGTGGTGGCCAACATGCCGCCGGCGGTTACATAGAAAGTCATGAGCACGCCGATAATAACTACTGCAGTCATATAGGGTAGGCCGAACAACAGCTCAATTAATTTACCTGCGCCCACCATCTGTGCAATCAAATAAAAAATCACCGTCACCAGCGAACCGCTGGCCGCCAGTATGCGAATGGGTTTTTGTTGCAGGCGGAAGGAGGCTACGTCGGCAAAGGTGTATTTACCCAAATTGCGCAGTGGTTCGGCGATCAACAGCAATACGATGGGCCAGCCGACCAAAAAGCCGATGGCGTAAATCAAACCGTCAAAACCCGAGGTGTACACGAGGCCGGCAATACCGAGGAAAGACGCCGCTGACATGTAATCGCCCGCAATGGCCAAACCATTTTGGAAACCGGTGATGCCGCCGCCGGCCGCATAAAAATCGCTAGCGCTTTTGGTGCGCTTGGATGCCCAGACAGTAATGAAAATAGTGAGCAACACAAAACCCACAAACATGGAAATAGCGGTCCAGCTGGGTTCACTTTTTGCGGCTGTGTCTGCCCAAGCGGGCGTGGCAAACAAACTGGAGAGCAGGGTTAAACGCAGGGCTTTCATTGCGCACCTCCCACTTTTTTGAGCACGGCCTGGTTGAGCGGCTCCAGTACAGTATTCGCGTAATAAACGTAAATGCCGGTGATGATCATGCAAAAGAAGATGATCCCCAGGCCAAGCACCACACCAATGGATGTCACACCAGCACCTACGGGCGCGCCAAGGGCAACAGGATCAAAGGCGATAGTAAGGATCAGGGCGAAGTAGGCGATTATCACGGCGGCCGCGAGTGGCCAGGTGATTTTTTTGCGTGCGCGGGTCAAGGCCAGGTACTCAGGGAGCTGGTGTATCTCTGTAGGGTTTTCAAACTGGGTCATAGGGGTTTCCATGTTATGGTCTTATTGTTTGCAGGCCGCGCTAACTGGAGGCCGCCCACAGGTTATTGTGTTTTTGCCGCTGTATGTCAGGTAGCAATCCATGGCCGCCCGTTGTTTTTTGTATAGTATTTTTGTGTGGTGAGCACTGCCGGAGCTTATTGTCGTTTGTACTTTCTGTGCCACGGGCGCAACGATTCTATCAGTGGGTTTTTGGGGGTGAAATAGCCTCACACAGAATTTGCCATGCATTTGCACAATTTCATGCTTTTGTCATAAAGGCTGGCAGTTAGGGCTGATTGTTTGACGCGTTTAGGCGTTATCCGTAGTAAATCCCATTTCTTTGGGCTAGGCTCGAACTATGTTTCAAGGAGCGCAGCCATGTTTAATATCAGCAATCAACTCAAAGAATTACGTTCAAGTATTGTGGGCATAGGGCTGGTGATAGTCACCGCGGCCCTGGGGCTTGTCTGGATCAGTATCGGTTTGTACGCTTTTTTGTCGGCCAGGTTAGGGCCCGTCTGGGGGCCAATATTGTTAGGTGTCTTGTTTTTATTGCCTTTGCTCGGCGCTGCCGTAGCGCGCTTGTTTTCCACTAAGCCAGAGCCTGTTCAGCCAAACATGATGACAGCGCAGAGCGATGAAGCCATGCTGGGAATTGCCAAACTCACCGAGAGCCTCTCTGGTCAATCGCCCATGGTAGCGACCAGTGTGGCGGTGATTGCGGGTGTTATAGCCGTGCGTTTTCCTTCACTCTTAACGTTGTTTGTGCAATTGGCGAACGCCTGGGTGGCGGATATGAAATTGCGTGCGGCGCGGGCGACTGAGCAAAAAACGAACGAACCATCCCAATAGCGATGTATTTGATATCGTCATCCTCGCGCAGCGGGATGACGATTCCTTTTAGGTTTGCGTTGCGGTATCAGGAATTAATTTTGATGCTAATTCCCGTCTTGCTGTAAGTGATAGTTGCTGTGTGCTCGTTCACCGTAATGCTGGTGAACTTGCCCTGCAGCGATCCCGCTGTAATTACCTGAATCGTATCGCCCACCGCTGGTTTGTAATCCTTCGCAAAATTAATCACCAACATGCCGCCGGTAATAGTCGTGGTGTTCTTCACTTCCAACACAGCTTTACTGCTGCTTACCAGCACACGAGTGGTGCCTGCTACCTGGGTAAATGCGCTGGCGATTTGCAGAGCGCCAGTTGATGGGGAATTGATGGATTGCACATCCAGCGTCCCGCCATTGATATAAACATCACCCGCACCCAGCGCCGTTGCCGAACCAGCAACCAGCGTGCCTTCATCGACTTGCGTACCTCCGGTGTAAGTGTTGTTGCCAGTCAACTGCAAGCTGCCAGTGCCGCGCTTGGTGAGCTTGCCCGCGCCACTGATATCGTTGCGCCAGCTGTCTTTTGCGTTAAAGCCGTCGAGTTTTGCATCCATGGTGACAGTGACATCGCCATCAAAACGACCGTAACCATCGGCGGCGGCAAACAGGTTGAGACGACCCCAGCCTTCAGCGTCATCCATGGCCGGATAGCCAGATGGCAATGCAGTGGTTTTCAGCACTACGCGTCGTTGGTTTACGTCGAGATAAGGCAGGCGAGTTTCCAATAACACTTCTGCATTTTTGGGAACGACGGCTTCTTTGGTTTTATCGCTGATCTGTGCAAAACCAAAGGTCAGGCGACGTAAATAGTCGGCCTTGTTGGTGGCGTAGTTGGCAAAGCGATCATTGGCGTTAGTGCCAGAATGGGCATAGGCGTTGAAGTCCAGCAGATTGCTGGTTTTCGCGGCGGCCATCAATGCCGTGTGTGCTTGAGTATAAGCATCAGCTTTGCGGCCGGCATTGGAAGCTGCCGTCACCAGGCTGGCTGCGGCCACAGCAGTACCGTGGATGCGTCCACCGATCACATCCATTGGTGAATGCATACCAGCATAAATACGGTTTTCCCCCAATTCTAAACCGCGAGCCAACAATTCCTGAAAACGCTCGGGCACGGCGTAGGCCATCGCAAGTGACACGCGCACAGCTTCAGCGCTGTGACCGCTGATAAAACCGCCGTCAGTATTGGCGCTGCTGCTTTTTGCGGGCACCAGGGCGGGCACGACTTTTACATCGCTGCTCCAACGCCAGGGGCGTGCGTATTTATAAAAACGTTTCGCTGGTTCGGTGGAACCATTGGTACCTATATTGGCTACCAGATCCACGACCGTACCGAATTGGGTATTGGTTGCACTGCCCACGCCGGTGTTATTGCCTGAATCGTTGTAGAGCACGGTGGTGGCATCGGCGGGAATGTTGGTGATGCTGGTGACCTGTTGCGCAGCCGTGCGCCAGGCATCAGTCAAGGGGCCCATACCATCAGTGAGGCTGTAGGCTTTGCCGCGACGGTCATCAAGGTAAGCGGCTAACTCCTGCGCAGCGGTGCGATTTTTGGTGAGGTTGACGACGTAATTAATATTCGCATCGTGCACCGTTTTATTCAGCACAGTGCCGTCAGTGGCATCGCCGGGAACGCCAGTCCAGCTGGAGGCAACTACCGCCGGGAAACTGCCATTTGCAGGTGCCGCTGCTCCTGCATCCACCAATAAAGTAGATGGCTTCCAGATATCCAAAAAACCGGCGACTACACGCACACCGGCATTGGTTTCCAGAGTTACATAACGTGCATCGCCGCGCTGGTTGGTCGCGACATTATCGACAAAGGGCAGCACTTTGGTTTCGTCGGGCACTGGCGCACTGTCAGTTTTTCCCAAGCCTGCTGGAGGGTTTGGTGCGACCACAGGTGCAGCTTTATCGCTGTCACCACCGCAGGCGCTGAGGAATAAAGAAGCGCTCAGGGCGAGCGCTAAAGGACGAACAGAAAATGACGAACTCATGTAAATAACCTTTCCGGTATTGTAAAAAATGTGATGGGGATTAACGGGTGCGTGCAATAAAACCAACCTTGTCCAGCTCATCGCCCGCGCGACCGAAAGCACCGATAAATGCCATACCTGTCGGGGCTGTCATGGTTGCGCAAGTACCGCTCTTGGTGCCGCCGTAAATGCGGTTGCCCTGGTTGGTTTTAATATCGAGATAAAAAATACGTGTGGTACTTTTCTTGTCCTGGCAAGCGGTAATTTCAGTGATGTAGTTAGCCGCACTCAAATTCAGGCTGGTCGTAGTGGAGTAGGTGGTGCCGTGCGCAAGGCTGGTGCCATTGGCGTAAGTGAATGTCAGGTTGTTTACACGCGCACCTGTACTGATGCTCACTTTGGTCAGCAGCGGATAATTGTTAGCGCTGAGTGACACCAAATCGTTATAGAAAGTAGCGTGAGGTCCACCCAGTACACTGCTAAAAGCAAAACCTGTATTAAAGGCATAACTGAATTTTGCAGCGAGCGGATCGTGGTCAGACAGCGGTTGATTGCTGCTATCCACAAAATAATTTGGAACGTAAGAATCATTTAGACTCAGTGTGATAGCAGCGCTGCTGCGGTATAAAATTTTATCTACGCGCTCGCAACTGGCAGAGTTTTTGTCAGTGCAATCCAACAAGGCCGCCGCATCGGATTGCGGATAAACGCCAGCACGGGCTTTCTCAATCCAGGTGTCTTTAAAGCCAGCATTTTTAAACGCGGAGAGCGCGACATTGTCTGTAGGGCGTGTGTAGCGGCTGTTGGTGTCGCCCGCAACTATCACGGCATGACCCATGGAATGGCTTTCAATGTAGGCAAGAATTTGCGCGAGGTTTTTTGCACGCGCCGCATTGGAGTTATCGTCGGTGTCCGCATCTGTGTGCAGGTTGTACACGTCCAGAATCGCCCCGCCCGCAAGAAAATGGCGCGACATATAAAAACCTTTGGGGGTGGCACAATCGGAGCCGCTGTCGAACAGGCCGTAGCAGTCGCTCCACTTAATGCGTTCAAAATCCGTATAGGCAAAGCGCGAAAACAAATTCATGCCATCGCCAATGGCGGCATCACCAGACGTGTCTGAGCGGTAGGCGTGGTTATCCAGGCTGATCAAATCGCTGTGGTAGTGAAAATCCTCTTGCACATTGACTATGTCAAAGTCATTGAGCAGCGGGCTGATTTTTACCGTGTTGGTTGCTGGTTTGCCCGAGCTCAAGCCCTCGGGCAAACCAGCCACGTTGTAAGTGAGAATGCTAAAGGTATTGGCGGCCAGTGCAGGAACGGACAGGCTCATAGCAGCAATAAATTTAATCAACGATTTCACAGTTGCCTCCTTAACGTTTTTTGAATGGTGGATTTCCCTCCGCGACGCCTGAATAGGAATCGGGAAGTTATTGCTAAAGAGCGATTCGGCGAAGAAAGGGGACAAGCTGGGTAACGAAATTTTTTTATTTTTATCGCGGCGACAAAAAAACATCGCGTGTCATTAATTTGCAGTATTTGGCTGTTGTAATGCTGAAATTTTTTACACGGCAGATATTGCGAGAATCCCCATCGGCGCGTGGTGCAGGTTGTCATACAAAACTTATAAGCTGTGGATTTTTATCGGGAATCATCCCTCGGGATAGCCCGAGGGAATCGTGAGAGAAGCGCTAATGCTGGAATTAGAAAAAAATCCTGCGCCGACCAATGTGGCCCAACGCCTGATAGAGCAAGGCAGTTTGCTCCGGCGTTATGTTGGTCGCCACACCGCTGAGCCACAGGACGCGGCGGATATTTACCAGGAATCCATCCTGCGTGTGATGGAGCAGGCGCGTGGCCGGGCAATCCACAATCCGCTCGCCTATGCCATTCGCGTGGCAAAAAATTTGATTATTAATAAACCCAAAGCCAGGAATGAATCGGATGATGCGCTGCAAGAGTTAATTTGCCCCGCGCCTTCGCCGGAAGAGTCGCTCAACCAGCAGCAGCGGTTGCAGGCTTTTAAAACATTTTTGGCAACCATGCCGAGCCTGCGTCGTGAAGTGCTATTGCGTCGTAGGATCAACGGTGAAACGCGTGCGCAAATTGCAGCGGCTATGGATATGAGTGAAGACGCGGTAAAAAAACATATCACCCGCGCGCTGGCCGATTTGCAGCGCTTTGTGGATGAGCAAAATCTAGCCTGAGCCATTGCAAGACTATGGATGAACCCTTACACATCAATGATCATCAACTGCCGAGTGAAATGCAGGATGATTACGAACGCGCCGCCGAATGGTTGGACGCTATGGCCGACGGTCCACTGGATGAATTAACCCAGCGGCGTTTCGCTCAATGGCTCGTATCCAACAATCAGCGTCGCGCTATTTTTGAACGCATGATGGCCAGCTGGGAAGACGAAGCGCTGAATACCGCTGCGGCGCGTTACATGAATGATTTACGCATGCTGATGCGACCGCGCCGTCATTTGCTCGATATAGTTCGCCCTTACAGTTTTGCGTTGGCGACCAGTTTGCTCGTTGCGCTGGGTGTTGTGGTCATGCAGCCTTGGAAGCAGCCAGCGCAAGGTTTTGATAGCCAATTAAGTTGTGCAACTGGCCGTAGTAAAACCTGGCAATTGGTGGATGGCTCCAATGTGGAATTGAGCGGACGCACGCAAGTCGCCGTACATTTTTCCGCAGGCAGGCGCGATCTGGAGTTGCAACAGGGCGCCGCTTATTTTCAAGTGGCCCATGACAAATCCCGTCCCTTTGATGTGCATATTGGCGATGTGAGTGTCGTGGCAGTAGGTACGGAATTTACGATAGATAAAACCCGCGATGCGATAGAGGTTGTTGTGCATGAAGGCATTGTCGCCTTGTGCGAACATGCAGGTGCCAACATGAAAAAACTGACTGTTGGGCAGCGCGCTCGTATCGTCAAAGGTCGTGTTGCTATAGATTCGGTGGACACTGCGCAACTGATTGACTGGCGTTCAGACTGGATAGATGTGCACAACGAATCCCTACAGTTTTTGGTAGAGCATCTCAATCGTTACGCCACTATTCCTATCGAGGTTCCCAGTCCGGATTTACAACAGCAGCGAGTGGCTGGCCGTTTCCAGTTGCGTAACACGGATGAAGCTCTGGCGATATTAGCGGATCTGTATGGATTGGATATTCGCTCGCGCGCTGGTGTGCAGGAACTTGTTTATAAAAAAAATAATCCCGTTAATACCAATAACAAACCTTAACGAGATTTTCTTTTGTGCGCATAAATAGCACCAGGTTTTTTGCGCAGCTGCTGGCGATACTCTTTTGGTCACCCTTGCTATGGGCGCAAGCCGAAGAGGCCCGGCAGTTTTCTTTCGCACTGCCGGCGCAATCACTGGTGCAATCCCTTGCGGATTTTTCGCGCATCACCGGACAGGCGCTTATCTATAACCCTGCCATTGCGCAAGCTAAAAACGCGCCCGCTATGCAGGGATCATTTACGGCCGACCAGGCGTTACAAAGACTATTGGATGACAAAGGCTTGCAGGCACAGCAAAAACAAAATGCCTGGGTCATCAAACTATTACCTGTCGAAGTTCCGCGAGAAAAAACAAGCCCAGTCATTGTGGACGAGGTGGTTGTCACTGGCTATTACACAAAAAGCCTGCAGGCGGCACTCGCGAAAAAATACCAAAGCAATCAAATACTGGATGCTGTGGTTGCCGAGGATATTGAAAAATTACCTGCACAAAATATTGCTGAAGCCTTGCAGCACAGCCCTGGCGTTACTGTGGTGCGCGACAGGGGCGAAGCCTTGTTTATCAGTATTCGCGGCTTACCCAGCAGCTTTAATAAAGTCACCCTCAATGGCAACAGCCTGGCCAGTAATGAAAACGTACGCAATTCCGGTCAGTATGGCCGACGTTTTCATTTTGATACTTTTCCCGCGGAGTTGGTGGCAGGTGTTGAAGTGATAAAGACCAGTAGCGCCGATCAGGATGAAGGTGCCATAGGTGGCAGTGTGAACATTCGCACTTTCGCGCCTTTTGAGATAGCACACAACAAATTGTCACTGGCTGCATCTGTCGATGAATCGCAATTGGCTGGCTCCGGCAAGCCGCGCCTGTCGCTACTGGGAAATTGGCTCAATAGTGATTCCACACTGGGCGTAACCATTGCCGGCAGTTATGCGCAACGCAGCTTGCGGCAAGATCGCGCGCTGAATTTTGGCTGGCAAACGATTGTTGATGATAAAGGCGAATCCTTGATTACGCCGTTAAGTTTGCGGCCAACATTGGAATTGGAGGGTCGTGAACGACAAGGTCTAACCGCCGCATTGCAATGGCAGCCGGATGAGCAACTGCAACTGGATCTGCATTGGCTGGTGTTAGCGCAGAATATTGATTACAACGAGTTCAGTTACGGTGCCAGCTATGATGCAACCAGGTTAACGAGTGGTACAGCCAGACTGCGTGGCGATGCGCTATTTGCCGGCGAGACTGATACTGGCTCCGCACAAATCAGTCGCGAATCCGCGGGTATTGTGGATCGCAACCACGCATTGGATCTTGATCTTCACTATCAATGGAATGACTGGCAATTGGATGTGCGTCTGGCAGATTCACAGGCACGCAGCTATAACGATGATCCCATCAAGCGTATTCGTTTGCGTAGCGATAGCGACCTGGATTTGCAATTTAATTTCCCGCAAATTAATGGTGAGCGGATTCCCACACTGATTTTATCGGGAGCAGAGTTGGAGAATCCGCAAGAAATTTTTGGTCGACGGCTTGAATGGCGAATGATCGACTCCCGTGATCGCGAGCAATCCCTTGGTGTTAGCGCGAAATATCAATGGGATGGCGATTGGTTGGAATCACTCGCGATAGGGGCGAAGCTGACGCGACACCAGCGTGTTTACCTGCGCAAGGATGCCATTATCACGCAGGGCATAGCTGACGAGCGTTTTCCTGCAGAAGCCTATGAGCATTTTCCGGTAAAAGGATTTTTGGCAGAAGCCGAGGGACATTTTCCACAGCAGTGGCTAATTCCGAATGAAGAATATTTTTGGCGAAATGTGGATGAGTCTGTGCTCAGTCAACAATCGTTGAGCTGGAGCGACTTATTGAATTCCTACGATATTGACGAAAATTCCCAAGCGCTATTTATCAAAACCAATTTTCACCATCAGTTGGCCAACTATGAGTGGCATGGAGATATAGGTGTGCGTGGTGTTTACAGTCGGCAGGAGGCCAATGGCTATCGATTGGATGCGGAAGGAGCCGGTCCGGCGAGTTTTATCAATAACTATTTTTATTTGTTACCTTCCCTGAATTTTGTGTTGGATTTTACCCCGCAGCTGCGTTGGCGTAATTCCCTCGGCAAAAGTATGGCGCGGCCTGATTTTCAGGATATAGCGCCGCGCATCACACTTAATTCCGGCGGGGAATTAACGGCTGTGGGTGGCAACCCGAGATTAAAACCTGTCACATCTATGCAGTGGGATTCCGCATTGGAATGGTATTTTTCCGGTGCAGGCCTGCTGAGTGCAGGCTTGTTTTACAAACAACTGGATGATTTTTTTCAAAACCAGATTTCGCCGCTGCAACTCAATGGAAAAACCTATGCGCTGTCTTCCATTGGTAATGGCGCCGAGGCCTATGCGCGCGGATTGGAGTTAGCCTACCAGCAAAAATTACCAGCGCCTTTGCAGCACATAGGTATTGAAAGCAATTACACCTACACAGATTCGCGCGCACATTATCACAGCCAGACAGGAAGCTTTTATGATGACTTGGCCGATGTAGCGAAAAATAGTTTAAATATCGGCGGCTATTTCGAAACGGAAAATTTCACGTTGCGGTTGCACTACAGCTGGCGCGACCAAGTGCTTAACCAGGTGGGGATGGCCAATACCAGCGCGCTTAACGCGGCGGCTTTTGGTTCATTGGATATGCACGCGGCTTACGTGTTGGCGGCGGGCTGTACGCTGAGTGTTGATGCGATCAACCTTGCCAATAGCGCCCAGCAGGAATTTGTGGCCGATAATGAATTCGCCAGCTATACGCTCTATGGCCGGCGATTTTTGGTGGGGATTAAGTGGGATTTGTAGGGTGAATATAACAAGGCTAGATTAAATCCAGCCTTTCTGCCGCGCGATACGCGCCGCATCGACACGATTCGCTGCATTGAGTTTTGCGATAGCTTCTGATAAATAATTGCGTACAGTGCCTTCGGATAAATGCAAGGTGTTGGCAATTTCCGCCGTGGTTTTTCCTTCGGAGGCGAGGCGCAACGCGCGACGCTCTTTATCGTTGAGAGGATCGGTTTCGCCCAGGGCCATCATGGCCAGTTCGCCGTCGATTACGCGCTTGCCATCCATAATGCGATAAATCGCCTGGATCAATTGGTCCGAGGGCGCATCCTTTAATAAAAATCCTGATACACCCATATCAATGGCGCGGCGAATATAACCAGAGCGGCCGAAGGTAGTGATGATAATAATTTTGGTGGTGGACTGTTGCTGAATTAAATATTGCGCCAGCTCCAGGCCAGAGCGGCCAGGCATTTCTATGTCGGTCAGCAAAATGTCGTAGCTGTTTTGTTTGAGCATCAACCAGGCTTTGTCGCCATCCTCGGCTTGGCTTACTTCAAAGTTGGGCTCCATGCTCAAAAGCGCTGCGAGTGCGCCGCGCACCATTGCCTGATCTTCTGCTAACAAAATTTTCATAATGATTAATCTGAGTAATTAATTGGCCTGGGTTAATTCGGCGGTGGGCAAGGTGATATCAAAGCGCGCGCCGTTGGAAATTTGCGCACTTATATCGCCCGCCATTGAGTGTAAGCGTTCCTGAATGCCCTTGAGGCCGTTGCCCGGCACTATGGATTTGATGCAGCCATTGTCCTGCATGCTGATGACGAGATTATTGGCATCTTGTTGGAACGAAATCTGGCAGTGGTTGCCATTGCTGTGGCGCAGGATATTAGTGGTTAACTCAGTGAGGGCGAGAATCAACGCAGTTTCAGCGCGCGGGCTCAGGGTGGGGATATCGCCTGTCAGTTCTACTGCAAAGCCGTTTTGACGTAACTTGTCGCACAGTTGAATCACTTCCCCGGAGAGGCCGCGGTGTTTGTAGCCGGATACTGTCTGGCGCACAAGGCTCAGGCTTTCACGCGCAATCTTGTGCAGGTCGCTCAGGTGCTGGCTTACATCTTGGACCTTATCTTGTTTGAGCAGCTTTTCCGCCAGCTCGGCTTTCAATGCGATAGAGGAGAGTGTGTGGCCAAGAATGTCGTGTAGGTCGCGCGCAATGCGCTCGCGCTCGGCGATGACCGCGAGTTGCTCAATCTCCTGGCGACTTTGCATCCAGTTCAATTGGGCGGCACCGCGGATGCGCTCGATATAACCCCAGAGGCTGATAGTCACCATGCCGGATAAAGCGGGCAGGGCGAAGAAGGGTACGGCGTATTGCTGCTGGAAATGCAGCACCAGAATCATGATGGTCAAGCTGAGCAGCAGGGTGAGGTAGACGCGGGTGCTGTAGCTAAAGCCAATTAAAAACCCCACGTAAGAGAAAAAAGTACTGGAGCCAGGCGAAATAGGGGTCACGAACAGGGCCAAAACGATGATAGCCAATACCGGTTTCCATACCCATTGCGGCTTGATTACCGTGGCTTTTAAATAAAGCACCACGAATGCCACGTAGGCGGCGAGTAAGAAGAGGGTTTGTTTAAAGCTGTAGTCTATGTAATAGATGGGAACAAAGTAGTAGAGGCTGAAAATCAGCCAGATCCAGGGTTTTTCGAGAAATAGGGGTGAGCGACAAGTGTTCATACAAACCTCAGTAAATAATACCTGTACCGGTGCAGGGCGCCGGGCCGGCGGATTGACGAGCGCATCCCTCATGGTTGAATTCTACTATGAGGTATCATTCCGCGTGTAACAGGTTGGATTATTTTGTCTTATGAATCCTGAGCCGGGCTAGGCATGAAAGTCACAAGCTAAAAGTGACAATTGTCAGTCAGCAGGAATAAATCGCCAGAAGATATTCGTCAAATTTTGCTGTGCACCGGTAAAAACCCGAGGTTTACACCGACAAAAAGTCAGGCCAAACGGGTTATACTCGCGCCGCCCTGGGGCTGCCTGAGCCCCATTAAGAAGATTGGTTGTTGGAGTTGTTATGGAATCCTTTATTGAAAAGTTGTTATACCGTTCGCGCTGGATACTGGCGCCTATCTATTTAGGCTTGAGCCTGGCTGTATTGGCCCTGGGCATTAAGTTTTTCCAAGAGGTTTACCATCTGCTTGCACATATAGTGACTATGGGCGAAGCGGATATGGTGTTAATTATCCTGTCGTTGATTGATATTGCCATGGTGGGCGGCCTGCTCGTGATGGTGATGATGAGTGGCTACGAGAATTTCGTATCCCAGCTTAATGTTGATGAGGGTGAAGAGAAGCTCGGCTGGTTAGGTACGATGGACTCCTCCTCGCTGAAAGCCAAGATTGCCGCAACCATAGTGGCTATTTCTTCAATTCACTTGTTAAAGATGTTTATGGCGATTACTGGCCGAAAAGTCGTGGATGGCCAGGAAATTAATAGCGGTATCTTCACGCAATATCCACCAGAAACCGCTAACGATATTCTGATGTGGTACGTCATCATGCATATGACATTCGTTGTTTCTGCCTTTCTGATGGGCTATTTGGATACCAAAACCAAACACTAAGTATTTCGCCCCCTCCGGCTGCCGTCGCTCTTGATGGCAGCTGCGTTTTAAAATCACTAGAATAGCCTCGACCTCCTGACTCAAGGTCAATACCACAATTCCATAAAAATCACCGACAACAGGGCTGTTCCATGAATCAACCACTTTTGGCGCGCGCGCTGCTTTCTCTCGGTTTTACGCTGAGCTTGACCTTGGCTTTCGCAGCGCAAGCAGCAGAGGAAACCGCACAAGCGCCAACAGAATCAACCAATATTATTTTTCTTGTGGGCGATGGCATGGGCGTGGCCTATACCAGTGCCTATCGCTACTTCCAAAATGACCCGGCAACGCCGTTGGTTGAAAGAACTATTTTCGATCAGTTGTTAGTCGGCTCAGCGTCAACCTATCCGGATGATCAAGGGCAGGTTACTGATTCCGCGGCGGCGGCTACGGCGCTGGCCACAGGCGTAAAAACGTTTAATGGTGCTATAGGTGTTAACAGCCAGCATCAACCACTGACGACTATGTTGGATCGCGCAAAAGAATTGGGCTATCTCACCGGTATTGCAGTGACTTGCCAGGTTAACCATGCAACCCCCGCCGCGTTTGTTGCCCATGCCGATAGCCGCCAGAGTTACGATTCCATTGCTGACCAATATGTCGACCTGCGCATCAAAGACAAACCAAAAGTAGATTTGATATTGGGCGGCGGCCAGGAATATTTTGTGCGTAAGGATCGCAACCTGGTAAAAGAATTTGAAGCGCTGGGCTACAGCTATGAAGCAGATTTCAAGGATCTGGATAAGATTAAGAAATTGCCGGCACTTGGGCTATTTTCAAAAATGGGTATGGAGCCTGCGCTGGAGAGCAAATATCCGCTGCGTCTGGCGGACATGACCAAAAAATCCCTGGAGTTATTATCCAAAAATAACAAACCCTTTTTGTTGATGCTGGAAGCCAGCCAGATTGATTGGTGCGGCCACGCCAACGATATAGCCTGCGCTATGGGCGAAATGCGCGATATGGCAGCCACCATGGCCTTGATCAAAAACTTTATTGATCAACACCCCAATACTATCTTCGTCGCTACCGCCGATCATTCCACCGGTGGCCTCGCGCTGGGCACCAAAGGTGAATACCAGTGGGGTGCGGCTGTGGTGCGCAATATCAAAGCCACGGCACCCAACATAGCGCGCCGTCTACTTGCCAATAAAAATAATTGGAAAGCGGAGTGGCAATCCTTAACGCAGCTTAAGCTTGCCGAGGATGAGCAAAAATATCTCGATGCGCTCATCACGCAATCCGATGAAAACAATAGCCAGGCGAGTCTGGATCAACTGAATAACCAGGTCCTGGCGTTGATTGATAAATATTCCTCAACGGGTTGGAGCACCAAAGGCCACACAGGTGAAGACGTGCAGATATTCAGTTACGGCAAAAACTCCACCCAGTTTGCCGGCTCCATGGATAATACCGATATCGCCAAAAAGCTCATCGGTTATCTCAAGCCTTAAGGATTATTAATTAATGCAAAATTCCTGGGGATGATATTTGCCCCTGTGCTACAACATTCGTCTCGCCTGGCGCCGCCGGGCCCTGACGGATGATTGCCATGAAACTCAATGTTCTTTTTGCTGTAAGTCTCGCCGCCGGTTTAGTAGCCTGCCAGCCGCAACAAATACATACGTCATCGCCGACAACACCTGCCAACACTCAGAAATCAGTTGCACAGACATTTAAAACTGACGAGCAGCTGTTACGTAAAGATTTCGTCAGCGGCGTCGATCACGAATCCCACCAATATTTTCTCTATCTGCCGCGCGGCTATGCCGACCAACCGCAAAAGCGCTGGCCGATACTCCTGTTTCTGCACGGCAACGGCGAGCGTGGCAATGGCCGCGATGAGCTGGACTATGTGATATCCCATGGGCCTTTGTATGAAGCCTGGATTCAGAAAAAAGACCTGCCATTTATCATCATCTCGCCGCAGTTACCCATGTTTGGTATGGATAAAAAGGGTATTCCGTATATCGATAACCGCACGCGCGCGCAAATTCCGCAGCGGCTTGCTGAGGGTGTTCCCGCTCGTGAAGCATTTCAAATCACGCAGGGGCCATTAGCACCAGCCCAGGCAGTACCTGATATGAGCAAAGTTCCACCACTGCTCCCGGTCGGATGGGAAATGGTTGAGCAGGATTTGTTGGATATGATCGCCAGTACCCAGCGCGATTATCGTGTGGACACCAAGCGCACTTATCTCACAGGGTTGAGTTATGGCGGGTTTGGAACCTGGTATATGGCCAGCAAACATCCGGATCTTTTCGCCGCCATAATGCCGGTGGTTGGCTGGGGGCACCCGGATTTAATGGCACCTATTGCGCAACACCAGATACCCGTCTGGGCATTTGCCGGCGGTCGCGACACGGGCGTAAATAAGAAGTTTTTCTACCCCGGTTTGAACAAGCTTGAGGCGCTTGGCGATAGGCAGGTCCGCTTTACCATTGAGGAAGATTTGGGCCACGACACCTGGAAACGGGTCTATGCCCGTGACGACGTCTACCAATGGCTGCTGGGCTTCAGCACGCCTTGATTCCCAAGTCCCCGCCGGCTACAGACTGTGGCCGGCCTCTCCCCTGATTCAGCCATCTTTAAAAAGCACTTTACAGCTCCATTAGCTTGAGCTAACTTAAGTGATATCTAAATGATATCAATAAGGCGCAATTAAAAAAGGAGAAGGTTATGCATCAAGAAGTCGATATCAACAGTAACTCGGGTTACGGCATGCTGGTGGTATTGCTGCTCGCCCAGATAGTGGCGGTGGTGGCGGTAATATTCATGCCTGGATTTCTTAAGGTGGCCGCTGGCTTGGCCAGTTTTGGCGTATTTGTTTGCTGGTGGGGCTTTTATCTGGTCAATCCCAATCAAGGCAAGGTTATCCAGTTGTTTGGTCGCTATGTCGGGACTGATCGCAATACCGGCTTGCGCTGGGCTAATCCTTTTTATTCTCGCCAATCGGTGAGCTTGCGTGTGCGCAACTTCGAGAGCAGTCGCCTCAAAGTAAATGATGCCAATGGTAATCCCATCGAAATCGCTGCCGTGATTGTCTGGCGCGTAGTGGATACGGCAGAAGCCGTCTTCGAAGTGGACAGTTACGAAAACTATGTGACCATCCAGAGTGAGGCGGCTTTGCGCAACCTGGCCACCAGCTACCCCTATGAACACGATAAAGAGGATGAGCGTTTGTCACTGCGCAGCGACGCTAATGCCATCGCTAAAAAACTCTGTGCCGAAGTGCAGGATCGCCTGCAAAAAGCCGGCGTGGAAGTCTTGGAAGCGCGTTTGAGCCACTTGGCTTATGCACCTGAAATCGCGCAATCCATGCTGCAGCGCCAGCAGGCGAGTGCGGTCTTGGCAGCGCGCAAAATTATTGTGCAAGGTGCAGTGGGCATGGTGTCTGATGCACTTACCCAGCTGTCAGAGCAAGGTGTGGTGGAACTGGATAGCGAGCGCCGTGCCGCCATGGTGAGCAACCTGTTGGTGGTGCTCTGCGGCGATCAGCAAGCCAAACCTGTGATTAACGCCGGTAGTATTTACTAAGATGTCCAAAAAAGCCTATCCACTGCGGATTAACGAACAAGTTCTCGCCGCCTTACAGCGCTGGGCAGACGACGATTTGCGCAGCCTCAATGCGCAAATCGAATATCTGCTGCGCGATGCGCTGGTGAAAAGTGGACGAGTGAAACTGGTACAAAAAGTCGTGACTGAAGTTGAGCCAATCAGTGATGACGAGGCCGAGCAAAACGAATAAAAATTTACAGGAGCGAAGTGTATGCGATGGGAATACAAAGTTATCAAATACAGCAAACGCAATTTCTTTTCCGGCACTATTGACCCTGAAGCCTTTGAGGCAGAACTGAATAGTTACGGGCGCGAGGGCTGGGAGCTAGTGAGCGTTACCCAAAACCAGATGGCGATTGTAGTGGCAGTGCTCAAACGGGCACGTTAAGGGATATTTGAACACTTACCCAATAAAAAACGCAGCCTAGGCTGCGTTTTTTATTGGGCGATAACCTATCGCGAGTTACACAAAGTATTCCGGATGCTCCTGCGGAATTACCTTCAATACGTTGTACACATCTTTCAAGTGTACGCTCATAGCTTTGGCTGCCTTTTCGGGCACGCCGGATTTAATCGCTTTAATAATCGCTGTGTGTTGAGCCAATACGCGCTTGAATTGATCCTGCTCTTGCAGGCTCAGGCAACGCACGCGATCCATATGGGCTTTTTCAGCTTCGATCAACTGTGCGACGCGAGCATAGCTGGTACGGTTGGCCAATGCCTGGTGGAAATCGTCATCCAGCTTTTGAAACGCTAACGGATCGTTGTCATCAGCCGCTTCTTTTTGCAGTGCGATAATTTTTTCGCTCTCGGCAATGATGTCGTCACTCACATTCTCCGCCAGGTAAGACACTACCGATACTTCGATAGCTTCGCGGATAAAACGCGCTTCCAGGATTTTGTCCATGCTGAACTTGGTAACGTAAGTACCGCGCTGGGGCAGCACTTCTACAAAACCTATATTGGAGAGTTGGATTAAGGCCTCGCGCACCGGTGTGCGGCTTACGCCAAACTGATTGGCGAGGGCGGTTTCAGAAATCATCTGGCCGGGCAGCAAATCCATGCTGATGATGGCATCGCGTACAAAACCAAAGATTTGAATGGCCGTGGGACGGTCAAACGAAAGCCCTTTGGCGTCGGGACGCAAAGTGATGATTGGCTGCTTGGCCATGAATTTCTCCTGAAAAAAACGATATTGACCTGAATGCCAGGATGCTGTGCCCGAAAAAAACAGGTTTTGCCGGGGTACAGGGCCAATGCTTTTTTTGTATGTGGTGCTTATAGGCTTGGCTAAAAGGAGTCGGCAATGGTTGATGTAGTAAATTGCGACAGTTCGACTCGGCGCGATGCTAATAGTTTCGCGGAGAAATGTACATATCTTACGAATAATAAGCTTGCAAGTAAAAACGTATTTGCTAGTAAAAATCAAAATGACTTTATCGTCCTCACGCCGCAAAAATTCTATACTTTGATGTTGACGCACTAGTGTGCAACAAATAAGATGGGCTCATTCCGATGTTATAGTCATTTTGACTTACTGTTGTGGTGAGGCGAAAATTTTCTGTGTGGCAGCGGTGAGATTACCGGCAAGCAATTTGTCTTGTTGTTATCTAACTATTTGTTTTAACAGGATTTTAGTGGCTCTGACGCTCGAGCGCTTAACGAGTGCTCAGACTGGTAGCCAGGAAAAAGATTGCAACTGCAGCTGGTGGAGAGTGCCTGTAAACGGGTGTTGGCTGCAGTTGGCGACCGGGTGTTTGGCCCTTTGCTAGCGAAGCTTCTTCGCTAGCTTTTTTTGGCCGATGCCGGTGCTGTTCCGGTGGGAACATTGGAATCGGATACATGCCAGCAAGACAGAGAAAGTGTTTGTAATATTGGTATTTCTCTTATTGCTGACTAGTATTCAAGTTAGTTGTTGTTTGTGTTAGTCCTCGTCCTTGGAAGTTGTTTTCCGGTTTTATGCCCCTGATCAGATTGATACAGGGGCTTTTTTTATCCCGGAATTGCCGGTCTGTTGATTAATGTGCCTGATTCAGCAGTAGCTGAAGTGGATGTGGCAGTTTCACATCATCAATACGTTTGGTTTGGCTGCGACAGGAATAACCAGTTGCGGTTAACTTGCCGACATTGGCGGGGTTGTTGACCACCTCTGACCAGGATAAGGCGTAGATCTTTTTCGAGGTATCCACGTTAATCGCTTCATGGCCGTAGGTACCGGACATTCCACAGCAGCCGGTTTCAATCACCTTGAGATTCTGCCCGAGCTGGCTGAACACCGTCTGCCATTGTTTGACTGAGCTAACGGCGTTGGTTTTTTCAGTGCAGTGGGCTAACAGTGAATAGCTGCCGCTGGCAAATTTGCCGGCGTTGCTTTGCAAGGTTTCTGTCTGCTCTACCAGCCATTCCTGTACCAGTTGCACCTTGGGCGCATTTTCGCCCAGGACTTTTTTGTATTCGCCGCGATAGCAAAGCGTCATGGCGGGGTCCAGGCCAATCAGGGGAATACCTGAGGACGCAAGCCCGTTAAGCTGGGTGGCGTTGGCATCGGCGGCTTTGGCAAAGGCTTTGAGAAAGCCATGTACTTGCAGCGGTTTGCCATTGGGTTTGAAGGGGGCAACCAGCGGGGTAAAGCCAAGCTTTTGCAGTAGCTTGAGGCTGTCGAGCACTACCGGCGTTTCAAAATAACTGGTGAAGGCATCCTGCACGAGTATCACGGCTTTTTGTTTTTGTGCAGGCGACAGCTGCGCAATATTTTCCAGCGTAGCGTAGCTCACACCCATGCGATTGAGTTCGCGATCCAGATTCATGCCGGAGAGCAACGGGCTATCTACCATGCCCGCGACTTTCGCCATTAACTTGTGCATGAATTTAGGTTTCATAGCTGCGTTATAAAGCCAGGGCACACGCGCCAGTGTCGGGATCATAAACTCCAGGCCGCCAATAAAATAATCCTTCAGTGGGCGCAAATAGCGGCTGTAGTAGAGCTCTAAAAATTTGCTGCGGAACTCGGGCACATCCACTTTGATGGGGCATTGGCCGGCGCAGGATTTACAGGCCAGGCAACCCATCATGGATTCGTGAACTTCGTGGGAAAAATCGTACTCGCCATTGCGCTTGCCAATAGTGTTGGCGATGCGAGAGGGCAAGCTGAACAAAAAGCGGCTGCGCTTTACGGCGGCACTTTCATGCAATGGGTTCACGCCGCGCTCGCTCAATTGCTTGAGCCATTCGCGCATTAATGACGCGCGACCTTTGGGTGAGTGTACGCGCTCGCGGGTGCCTTTCCAGCTGGGGCACATGGCGTCGTTGGGGCTCCAGTTGTAGCAGAGGCCGTTGCCGTTGCAGTGCATACCTTCGCTGTAACCTTCCCAAACTTGCACGGGAATTTTGCGATCTTCTTGCCCGCGCGTAACTACGCCGTCGATTTTCAGCAATTCGATATTCGCTGCCGGCGTAGCAATTTTGCCGGGGTTTAGTTGATTGTGTGGATCAAACGAGGCTTTGATCCGTTGCAATTGTGGATACAACTCGCCAAAGAAGGTGGGCGCATATTCCGAGCGCACGCCTTTACCGTGCTCACCCCACAGCAAGCCATTGTACTTGTGGGTAAGCGCAGCCACTTTATCGCTGATCACGCGCACCAGTTTTTCCTGCACGGGATCTTTCATGTCGATGGCAGGACGCACGTGCAGCACGCCGGCGTCTACGTGGCCAAACATACCGTAAGCGAGATTGTTTTCATCCAGCAGCTGGCGGAATTCCAAAATAAAATCGGCAAGGTTTTCCGGCGGTACTGCGGTATCTTCCACAAAGGGAATAGGGCGCGCCTCACCGGCAGCATTGCCGAGCAGGCCCACCGCTTTTTTGCGCATGCCCCAGATTTTATTGACCGATTCATTGCCCCAGGCGATGGAATAACTGATGCGAATGTTGTTGGCGCCTTGCGCGTCGGCATCCAGTTGATCGGTAAATTTTTTCACCGCTGCATTTAATTCAGCTTCGTCGTGCGCTGTGTATTCAACAAGGTTGATGCCCTGGATTTTTTCGCCGCTGGCGGGCTCGGGGAAAAATTCCGCCACGCTGTGCCAGACGATATCCTTCATCGCCAGGTTGAGCACTTTGGAGTCCACTGTCTCAATGGACGTTGGATCGGCTTTCATCAACTGCGTGGCATCGCGTAAAGCTGCGTTAAAGTCGCGATAGTTGACGTTAATCAACGCGGAGTATTTTGGCGTTTTCAGCAGATTGATTTTGGCTTCCACAATAAAGCCGAGAGTGCCTTCGCTGCCGCACAAAATATTGTTTAGGTTAAAGCGGCCCTGATCGTCGCGGATATGCGCGAGGTCGTAGCCGGTCAGGCAGCGGTTAAGCTTGGGGAATTTGGCGGTGATCAAGTCAGAGTGATCACGTTGTATCTCGTTGACGATCCTGTGCACCTGGCCCACGCGGTCGTCGCGCGCGCTCAGGGTTTCCAATACATCGTCGCTGATAGGGCCGGATGTCCACTCACTGCCGTCGAGCAAAATGGTTTTCAGTTCCAGCACGTGGTCGCGCGTCTTGCCGTATTTGCACGAGCCCTGGCCCGAGGCATCGGTATTGATCATGCCGCCGATGGTGGCGCGGTTGCTGGTCGACAACTCGGGCGCAAAGAACAGGCCGTGGGGTTTGATGGCGGCATTGAGCTGATCCTTCACCACGCCACACTGTACGCGTGCCCAACCTTCCCCGGCATTGATCTCCAGTATCTTGTTCATGTACTTGGAGGTGTCTATCACCAGGCCGTCGGTGAGGGATTGGCCGTTGGTGCCTGTGCCGCCACCGCGCGGGCTGAGTACTATGCCAGTGAATTCGGGTAACTGGCTGAGCTTGGCCAGTTTGATGATGTCCGCTGTGTCTTTCGGGTAGATCACGCCTTGGGGCAGCACTTGATAGATGGAGTTGTCGGTCGCCAGCACTGTGCGGTTGGCATAGTCGGGGCTAAGGTCGCCACCGAAACCGCTGTCGCGCAGGCGGTTGATAAACGACAGGTACAGGGCTTGGACGGGGGAGGTCTGGTCAATGCGTGGGATCATAGCGGGTATCGACAGCAGCTGATAAACGGGGGCGTATTCTACCTGTTTGATGGCTGTCAGACCACGCGGATCGCAGGATTTTTCGCAGATTTTCGCGCCATGGAATGTCGATTGCGGGTGCGAGTGCATGCTCTCGGACAAGTTTTTTAGTAGTGGCTGTGCTAAGGTTCGCGGGCAATCCAACGCATTAAGCGGATTGCTCAAAATAACAACTTGTCAGACTTAACTTATTGCTAACCGGGAGGTTTATATGAGTTACATCCAAACTGCCAAGGATAGGGATTACCTTGCAGAATATGACAGCGCTGCCCCTGCGGATAAATATCCCCTGGTGCGTCGCTGGCTAATGACCGAACCACTGCCTTTCTTTAAACAACTCCGCGCCCAACGTCCCATTCTGGTCACACCTGAGTGTGTGCTGGTCAGCCGCTTTGTGGACTGTATAGATCTGCTGCAAATGCCCGCCATTTTTACGGTCGACCTCTACAAACCCAAAATGGGCGTTACTGCGACAGATCCCGGCTATTTGATGGCGCACGATGACGATGCCATTCACTACCGCGAAAAAAATCTGATGAAAGGCATGCTCAATCGCAATGACTTGCCGCGCATTCGCGAATTGATTCGTACAAGCTCGCAACACATTTTGCGCGATGCCAAAGGTGAGCTGGATATTATCCACGCCTATTGCCGCATGGTGCCGGCTACGCTGGTGCAGGAATATTTTGGGCTGGATGACGTGAACAAGGATGATTTGATCGAGTGGTCCTTCTGGAACCAGTACGACGTTTTTCACAACCAGCCGTTTGATTTGAATTCGCCGGAAGATACCAAGTACATCAAAGACAATCATGATCGTGTAACCAAGCTTCTGGGTGATTACATCAAAAAAATCATGTTGAAAAAACTGGGCGCCGTAAAGCTTGAGCAAACGCGCAACCTGTTGCTGATTGGCTGGAATATTCTCAAAGGTTTGCTCGGTAAAAAAACACCGCCACCAAAAGACGATGTGTTGACGCGTATGCTGCGTACGAGCTTTGCTGATCAGGTTGAGTTTGATCTTGTGCGCGTGGGTGTAAATGCTGGTGGCTTGTTGATAGGTGCGATTGAAACTACTTCGCAAGCTGTATCGCAAACCATTGATTTCTTTTTGCAACAACCTGAGTTGTTTGCAAAAGCTAAAGCGGCTGCACAATCCAGCGACACTCGCCTGTTTGACAATATGGTGTGGGAAGCATTGCGCTATGTTCCCATCAGCCCCTATATGTTTCGTCAGACTTCCCAGGATTATGTGTTGGCAAAAGGGACTGATCACGAAACCCTGATACCGACGCGTACCAATGTATTGGTACTTACCCAGTCAGCGATGTTTGATGATTATGCCAATAGCAACCCGGATGAATTTAATCCCGACCGCAATTTTTATCACAACTTCAATTTTGGTTTTGGTGATCACGACTGTCTGGGCAAATATGTGGGTATGGAAATGTTGCCCGAGATGGTGCGCCAGATAGTGTTGTTGCCCAATGTAAAAGCCAAATCGACTATGGATTATAAAAATGGTCCATTTCCAGAGTCCTATACGTTGGTGTGGGGCTAGCTAATCTGGTTAAAGGGTGTGAGCGACAGAAGTCTGACGAGGTCGGACTTCTGTCATGGGAAAAATAACAACAAATAAAGGTAAACAATGAAAAAGTGGTTAGCTGGTTTGACGCTGGTAGCGGTGGCCGGTGGTGTCTATAGCTACTATCTGATGGGTGGTTTTGCAAAGGATTTAGCTGCTCCCACCGGTGTTCCAGTGGTTAAAGCTGTACCAGATGACTGGGAGGCTTACAAGCGCGACAAAATGGCGGCGCGCGATACACACATTGCGCAATACAAAACTGCCTACAATCGCTTTGCCGATTTTGCCGAAAGCGAGAGCGACGGTATTCCCTACATCATTTTAAAATTATTGCCGCAACTTGCTCCCGAATTTTGGGGCGAAGGCGATAATTTTTTAAGCGTAATGGGTTTATTTTATGACGAGCGTCTGCCGGGTGCTCCAGTGCCCCGCGGCATGGGCTTTAGCGGCTTGGCGCGCACAAACCCCACCGGCAATATAGATTACGCTTCTTTCTCCTGTGGTGCCTGCCATATCGGCCGGGTGCGCACTGATGAAGGAAAAATTTATTATCTGGATGGCGGAATCAACTCGGAATTCAACGTGGTTGGTTATCGCAAGCGTTTGGTTGCCTCTATCAATAAAATGACGGGTGGTGAAACTGATCCTGCGAAGCAGGCCCAGTTGGTTCGCGAGCGGGTTTTTGCAGCGTTGGATAAGGTACAGGCTGCTGATCCGAATTATTTTTATCGCGACTTTCATTACGAGGATCGCCATTTTGACGCGGCTTACGAGCAGGCGCAGATAGCGTTATTCAAATCCACAGCCGATAAAACTATTCCGCAATTTATCGCGCATCACCTCAATGAGTATGATGGCTGGAAAAAATTTGTAGCCAAATACTACAAGGGCGCTGAAACGTTGCTGCTCGACGGCATGCCGGGGACAGAAGATGCGATTGGTTTTAACACTGTTAAAGCCAACGCCAATTTGAAAAAGAACCTGCTTACCAAACCCTTCGCTTCGCTCGCGTTGCCGCCTAGCCATGGGGTGACTGACATCATGGTGGTGTGGGAGCAAAACCTGCACGATCCACTCTGGAATGCGGATAAATCTGATGTGATTAATGGTGGTGGCCAATGGACCGGACATATTCCCCTGCCTATTTACAAAAATATCGCTGCTCAATTGACCATTGGCTACGAAAATGTGGATGTGCGTGTGTCGGCGTTCGCTGAAGAAGTGCTCGATAAAATGCCGGCCAGTGTTTATCCCTTTGCAGTGGATGTGGATCTGGCCAAAAAAGGGCAGGCGTTATTCGCAGAAAACTGCGCTGCCTGCCACCAACCGCACAACGGCAAGGTCTATCGCAATCTGGGAACTGACATGGGGCGTGCAAACATCGCGGGCTTGTTCGTCACCTTGGGGGCGATCAGCGGTTTTACCGATGTATGCGGTGCTGACACTGTGGTGCAGATGTACGGCAAAGACGCGAAGCCCTGTGCGCAATACAAAGGTGTTTCCATGGAAGGGAAGAAATCCCTGGCGATGACGCCTACCAAACTTCACGATGGTTACAACGCTTTGCCACTTGTAGGGCTGTGGGCACAGGCACCTTATTTACATAATGGGTCCGTGCCTACTCTCTATCATTTGCTGGTCCCTGACGAGCGGCCCGCAACCTTTGTAAAAAGCCGGCTGGATTACGATAGCAAGCTGGTGGGCTTTGCCTGGGATGCACCTGGCAGCGAAGGTTATGTATTGGATACCCGACTGGCTCCCGCGTTGAGCAACAAGGGCCATGACAAGGATATTCAACAGGATGGCAAAACCTTCAAGTTGAATTGGAGCCAGGATAAAGCAGGGGCCTTTGCCTTGATTGAGTATCTGAAAACCCTCTGACGTATTCCGGATAGCAGGACTTATAAAGCCGCACAAGTAATTGTGCGGCTTTTTTTGTGTCTTTTTGATACTGGTTTCGGTGTGTTAATGAGGGTTGAGCGGAGGTTTTCTGCTGTTGAGAAAGAAGGGGGTAGGAGTGTAAATAGGCTTATAGTCGAATTGACATACTTGTATGCAAGCGATAGGATTGGTTTTCTTGCATTCATGTATACAAGTGTTCATGTGGTGATTGTTAGCCCTTGATGGTTGTTGTTTACATAGGATCAAGTGGGTATTACGGGGCTGAGAGGCTTCGACAAATAGACAATAACAATCGGGAGTCGGCATGAAAAATAAAGTATTCCATTTAAGTATTCTCAGTTTGAGCGTGGCCGCCGCCATGGCTCAAGCTCAGGCGCCAGCTGATAAAAATGCAGCGGAGTCTGAGGAAATTATCATTACTGGTTTTCGCAAAAGTCTCGAGGACGCCACGGCAGCCAAGCGCGAATCAAACACCTTTTCCGATTCGGTATTTGCCGAAGACATAGGAAAGTTTCCCGATCTGAACATCGCTGAATCGCTCAACCGAGTTCCCGGTGTGCAATTGACGCGCGACGTGAACGGTGAAGGTCTGAACATCGCCATTCGCGGCCTGGGTACCAACTTCACCAAGGTGACTCTCAACGGCTCGCAAATTGCCGTGGCCTCTTCCGGTAGCCCTGATTCGCAAAACCAGAATCGCGAAGTTGATCTGGATTTGTTCCCTACAGAACTTTTTACTCGCCTGGATGTTAATAAAACGCCGGTCGCCAGCATGATCGAAGGCGGTGTATCCGGTGTGGTCAATATGCGCAGTGCGCGTCCTTTCGATAATCCAGGTACACACGTGAGTTACCAGGTGCAGGGCGCCTACAAAGAGTTGGGTGAAAGCTTCAGTCCACGCGCTGCACTGACTGGCAGTTGGACCAATGACGAATTTGGTGTGCTGGTGGGCATTGCCACTGCTAACAATCACACCCAAACCGAAGGTTTTGAAACTATCGGTTGGACCAACCCCAACCTTTCGGCGGCCCAGTGTGGTCAATCTTCGGCGGCCTCCTGTAATACCAATGGCGGCAATGGCTGGTCTATTCCTGCAACAGTTCCCGCCGGCGTAGGTAATGGTTTGACTGCCGGTACCGCAATTGATGCGGCGTTCCTGCAAGCGCACAACCCGGGCACTACACTGCAGCAAATCGGTGACGGTTTGTTCCCACGTCTGGGGCGTCCTTCCTATATGGAAGGGACGCGTGAACGTACTTCTGGTTTGGTGTCATTCGAATACCGTCCAAGCGATTCCATGAAGTTCTACCTGGACACTATCTATACTCGCGCTGATCGTGATTTTGATCGTGTGGATATGAACCTGGTGGTGCGCAATGGTTCTGCCATTCCATTGAACGAAACTGTGGATGGCAACAACGTAGTAACCTCCGCGACCCTGGCTAATGCCCAGTTCTTCCTGGAGGCGCGTCCTTATCAGGAAGATGTGACTTTCTACAACGTCAATCCGGGCGCGCATTTTGATTTCAACGATCAGCACAGCCTCGATGTGCAGTTCAACAAAAGCAAGAGCGATTTCTACCGCGAATCACCCACAGTCCTGATCAACACGCCACTGGGGCAAGGCATTACCGCTAGCTATTCCAATACCGGTGGCGATGTTCCGAGCATCACGTCCAACGTTGACCTGAACAACCCCAACCTGGGCTGGGTGTGGGCCGGCGGCCGTTTGAATATCCAAAACGAAAAACGCATTACCGAGACTTCCGGTGTGCACGTTGATTATCGCTTTGGCGATGACCACAACAATGTTCGTGTAGGTGTGGCCCACGATGAAGCTGAGCGCTCTATCTCCAACCGCGATAACAGTTCGCGCTGGGAAGATATCGTTTGCCGCAATGGCCTGGATGCATCTGGCAATAGCCCGGCGACCAATCGCGCCGCCTGTAATGGTCTGAACGCTAACAGCGCTGTTCCTCAAAGTGCATTGGCCGGCTATCTGAAGCAAGGGCCAGGTGGTTTCATTACCGTAGACTTTGAACGCTTCAAACGTGATACCGGCTACTACGCCCTGGCTAAATCTGCGCCAGAAACCAACAGTGCGGCCACAGGTGCAAACACCGGTGGTGTAGATGAATCTACTGACGGTGCTTACATTGAATTGAATGGTGAGGCTGATGTTGCCGGGCGCACCCTGCGTTTGAATGTGGGTACTCGCTACATCACCACTGACCAAACCATCAGAGGTCCAGTCACTATCGCCGGTGTGCGTTCTTATCAAGAGCTGGATTCCGACTACAACGCTTACTTGCCATCTTTCAACGCCTCTTACGATGTGCTTGATGATGTGAAGCTGCGTATGTCTGCATCGCGCACCTTGACGCGCGCCAACCCCAGCGCCATGTTGCCTAACACCAATTTCAGTGATCCATCCGCGCAACAAGCCAGCCAGGGCAACCCGAACCTCAACCCTTATATGTCAACCAACTTTGACGTAGGCGGCGAGTGGTATACCGGCGACGAAGGTTATGTGGGTGTAACACTCTTCTCCAAACAAATGACTGGCTTTACTGTAAATGGCACTAACACAATTCCATTTGCCGCGTTGGGTATTCCTTACGATTCGCTGACCGATTTGCAAAAAACGGCAATCACCAGTCGCGGCGGTCCTGATGCGGCGACTGTGACTGTCACCCAGCAAGTTAACGCTGACGGCATCCTGGATCTGAAAGGTGAAGAAGTTACCTGGGTACAACCATTGGGTGCCGTGTTGGAAGGTTTGGGCTTTAACGCCAACTTCACTCACGTAACACAAGAGGGGCGCGGTACAGGTGCGCCTGCCCAGGCGATTGGTATTTCTCCCTACACCTACAACTTCACCGGTTATTGGGAAAACTACGGCGCGTCTGTGCGTTTGTCTTACACCTGGAACGACAAGCAAATTATTTCAGGTAACAACCAGAACAGCGTGCCCGTTGCCCAGTTGAAGTCTGATGCGCGTGGACAGTGGGATTTGTCAGCCAGCTACAAACTGGAAAGCTTGCCCACTAAACCGCAAGTCACTCTTAACGTGATTAACCTGACCAGTGAGCCACTGCGTACTACCTTCCAGTACGACAATGCGACTTACACCTATTACGATCCAGGTTACAGCGTGATCCTCGGTGTGCGCGGTACTTTCTAATTTCGCGCACGGTACATCTAATTAAAAGTATTATCCGATTTACGTAAATTGATCTAAACCTCGTCTATGCAGCACTCCTGATAAATTGGGAGTACTGCTTTTTTTTTGCGAGTGGGGAGGCTGGAAAAGTTTTGTTAATTAATGCTTCCCTTTGCCTTTCCCGTGGCCGTGATCTTTGTGGCCGTGATCATGCCCTTGATCATCGTCATCATCATCGTGGTAATGATGCTCGCGTTGGTATTCTGGCTCGGATTCCTCGCTCACGGCGCGAGCGTAGCGTGGCTCGGCTCTGATAATCACCGGGCTGGCATAAACTACCGCTGGTGGCGGCCGGTTGCCCAGTTCTACTTGTCCATAAACGCCGGGTGCTACTTCGCCAGACAAAACGACATTAATGCCCAGGTCACCAGCATTAGCGTTTGTGGCTTGCAGCAACAAAAGGCTGCAGACACTCAGTAAAAATTTACGCATAAAAACCTCTCAGGTCAGGTTGGGTTAGGGGCAGGTAGGATTCATTAAGTGTAGGCTGGTTTGGCCGCTTGGTCAGTGGATTGCCTGGCTGTAGTGCCAGACCAGTGAAATCCAGATAAGCAGCATGCACAAATTACTCACCATAAATATTTGCATCCGGCGAATCACGTTATTGTTGGTTAAGTGAATCCAGGAGTGCAGGGCGCGGGTGGCCACAAATAACCACGCAAACACCAGCGCGGCAGTTGTCTCCAGATGCAGCGCGAGTGTTAAGGCGCAACCCACGTAAAACAGCATGGGCACTTCAAACAAATTGCTGAAGTTGCGGGATGCTTGCTGCAGGTGGGCTGGCTGGTCAGTATTGTTGTTCAGGCGAAACGCGCTTAGCTTGACCTCGCCGGCTTTTACCGCGGCGATGCGCAAGCGCAATAAATGACCTGCCACCAAGCAGGTTAGCAGGATCATGGTAAACATGGCGTACAGCATAAAATCTCCTTGCGTTCGGGTTCTGGCGACACTTTTTCGGGCTTTGGCGACACTTTAGCGGCTTATGTCGTTTTTGATAGTGGCGCCTTGGTAATCTGTGAGAATGGTCGTGTTTCTGTATAATGCGCCTTTTTTACGCTGGCCCGCCCACCTGAAAGGCGTTGCCAGGCTTTTCGAATTGCTCATCATCAAAAGGTTAACTCCATGATTATCAAGCCAAAAGTTCGCGGTTTTATCTGTACCAATGCGCATCCACAAGGTTGTGCTGCCAACGTGCAAGAGCAAATCGCCTTCACTAAAGCCAAGGGACCTGTTGCCGGCGCACCCAAGAAAGTGCTGGTATTAGGCTGCTCCACCGGCTTTGGTTTGGCCTCACGTATTACCGCCGCGTTTGGCGGTGGCGCCGATACCCTGGGCGTATGCTTCGAGAAAGAGCCATCCGAAACCAAAACTGCCACTGCCGGTTACTACAACACCTCAGCATTCCACGATGCGGCCAAGGCTGAAGGTTTATACGCCGAAACCATCAACGGCGATGCATTCTCCGATGGCATTAAAGACAAGGTTATCGAAACCTTGAAAAACGGTATCGGCAAAGTGGATCTGGTGATCTACAGCTTGGCGTCACCACGCCGCACCGACCCAAAAACTGGCGAAGTTTACAACTCGGTATTGAAGCCTATCGGCAAAAACTACACTTCCAAAAACCTCAATACAGATACGCTGAAAATTTCTGACGTATCTATCGAGCCAGCGTCTGACGAAGAAATCGCCAACACTGTAAAAGTGATGGGTGGTGAAGATTGGGAGATGTGGATCGATGCATTGAAAGGTGCCGGTCTGCTGGCTGACAATTTCCAAACCGTTGCCTACACCTACCTGGGCGACAAACTGACCTGGCCAATCTACGGCAAAGCTACCATTGGTAAAGCCAAAGAAGATCTGGATCGCGCTGCGAAAACTCTGAGCGAAAAACACGGTGGCAACGCGCGCGTAGCTGTGTTGAAGGCCGTTGTAACGCAAGCGAGTTCTGCCATTCCGGTAATGCCTTTGTACCTCGCCATTTTGTTCAAAGTGATGAAAGAGCAGGGTACCCATGAAGGTTGTATCGAGCAGATCCAACGTTTGTTCAAGGAATGCTTGTACTCTGCCTCTCCACGTCTGGACGATGGCAACCGCTACCGTGTAGACGAGCTGGAGCTTGATCCTTCTGTGCAAACCAAAGTGGAAGCCATTTGGGATCAGGTCACCGAAGCTAACCTGTTTGAACTCACCGACTTTGAAGGCTACAAAGCCGAGTTCTTGCGCCTGTTCGGTTTCGGCTTGAACAGCGTTGACTATGATGCAGAAACTACGCCGCTGGTAGCGACCAACTTCTAAATGTTTGCCTCAGGGGCAAGTTGGTTGGAGAGTTTATGAAAAGCCCCTGATGGGGCTTTTTTTATGTGTGCGTTTTGTTGCTTGAGTTGTAATTATCTGTTGTAAACAAGAGGAGTTGTAATGCGTCAACGAATTGCTATAGATATGGACGAAACCATTCTGGATACTTTGAGCCGTCATATTGACTGGTATAACCGCGAGTTCAATCAGCAACTGACTAAAGCGGATCTGCACGCTGCCAAAATTTATCACCGCGTGCCACAAGAGCATGTGGCGACTGTGCGCGCTTATCCTACGCATCCCGACTATTTTGTGGATATCCCGCCCTATGAGGATGCGATTGCTGTGGTTGAGCAATTGAGCCAAAAGTACGACGTGTATATCGCAACTGCTGCTATGGAATATCCAACGTCGTTTACGCCCAAATACGATTGGCTGGTAAAGCACCTGCCGTTTTTGTCGCCCATGAATTTTATTTTTTGCGGCGATAAAAGTGCGGTGCATGCGGATTTCTTGATCGACGATAGCCCGCGCCATTTTGAAAATTTTCGCGGTGAGGGGATTTTATTTACGGCATCGCACAATGTGGCCGAGACGCGCTACCGTCGGGTGGATAATTGGCAGCAAGTGAAGGAAATGTTTTTGTAAGACGTTTTTCGAGATGGAAAACAAAAGGCGCCGCTTTGCGAAAAGTCGGCGCCTTTGTTTTTTTAAAGGTCTTTAAAGAAGCGATCCAGTCGCGGCAAATAATAATTATCGTAATTGGTCGACATAATCACCGAGCGTGCGCGGCCGATAATTTCATCGCGTGGTACAAAGCCAATTACACGGGAATCAGAACTTCTGTCGCGGTTGTCTCCCAGCATTAAATAATGGTCTTGCGGCACAGTGACGGCCGGAAAGTTGGCGAAACTGTATGGGGCTGGATAGCTGATACGCACCTTGTGGTCGACGCCTTGCAAATGTTCCAGCCCATCACCCACCGTATCTATATGCTCATAATTTACCGCAACACCATTGATGGTGAGGTGATTGTTCTCCATGGAGACTCTATCGCCCGGCAGTCCAATGACACGCTTTACCAGGCGTGTGTCGGCTGCTTTTGAGTCGAATACCACTATATCGCCGCGCTGCGGATCGCCCAGTTTGACCAGTGAGACATGGGTGAAAGGAATGCGCAGGTCGTAAGCGAGTTTATTGACGGCTATGCGATCGCCCTCAACGATGGTGGGCAGCATTGAGCCTGTGGGGACTGTATTCCAGTCGGCGAGGGCGCTGCGGAAAAGACACATAAGCACAATAAATAGAATGAAGGATTTGTTTTCTCGCCAGGTTTTACCGAGGCTATGGATGATTGCTCGCAGCTTGCGGTTCATAAAAAGTCCCTGAAAAAGAGTGGAAAATCGGCTTTTAACTTGCCTGAAAAGGACAGGGATTAGAAAATAAAGTTCATTTGAAGCTGTTGCGACATCACAATGTATTTATTCCGCCATCTTTTGGGGCTGCTGACTACGGGCCTGTTTTTAGTATTGACCATGTTGGTCTTCATTCCCTTAATGCCGCTGGCGCTGCTTAAGTGGCTGGTGCCTTTTGCGTCTTGGCAGGCGCTGTGTAATCGCGGCCTGGGTTGGCTCGCCAGCCACTGGATGGATGCCAATGCGCGTCATCAAGCCGTGCTCTTGTCCACTGAAATTCGGGTGGAAGGTCTGGAGGGGCTTGACCCCAACGAGTGGTACATGATGGTGGCCAACCATCAATCCTGGGTGGATATTCTGGTGCTGCTGCGCCTGTTTAATCGCCGTATTCCCTATCTCAAATTTTTCCTCAAACAATCCCTGATCTGGGTGCCACTGCTAGGGCTCGCTTGGTGGGCATTGGATTTCCCCTTTATGCGTCGCTACAGTAAGGCGCAGTTGGAGCGCAATCCCGCATTGAAGGGTAAGGATATTGAGGTAACTCGTCGCTCTTGCGCCAAGTTTCGTCACAATCCGGTGACTATCATCAACTTTCTTGAGGGTACTCGCTATACGCCTGCGAAGTATGCGCAGCAGAAATCCCAATACCGGCATTTGTTGATGCCCAAGGCGGGCGGTCTGGCTTTCACCCTGGCTGCTATGGATGGTCAGTTGCACAGGCTGCTGGATGTGACTATCTATTATCCTGGCGGTATTCCCACCTATTGGGATTACGTTTGTGGGCGAGTACCGGTGATTGAGTTGCATGTGCGCCAGCTTCCCATCCCCGATGAGATGCTGGGGGATTACAGCGAAGACGAGTTGTTCCGGGCGCGTTTCCAGCAGTGGGTTAATGTGCTTTGGCAGGAAAAAGACCAGCAGTTGCAGCGCATGCGCGAATCCGGGCAAAAAGACAGATAAGGTGGCGACGTTAAAAAGCGCAGAATTTTTTGTCGGTTCGCGTTATGCTAATTGCATCTTAGCCCGTAGGTTTATGCGCTGACTGGTTGTCAGCGGTGGAAACCTGCCGGTATTGACCCTATTAAGTCTGGATCGTGAAGTGCGGTCGTTTTAAGGAGGCGTTATGTTTTATTCATTAAAAGATCTGTTTGAAAAGTTGGGTTTGCCCAGCTCAGACGCCGAGATAGAGGCTTTTATCGAACGCCATCGCCCATTACCCCAAGCCGAGCCACTGGCTGACGCCAGGTGCTGGACACCCGAGCAAGCCGCCTTCCTGCGTGAAGCCCGCCAGTCTTATTCTGATTGGGCGGAAGTTGTGGACGAGCTGAACTGTCTGCTGCGCGACTGATGTTTTTGAGCTTCGGTCGCTGCCAATAGCGCAAACCTAACCGCAATAGCGCAGACCTAAGGGAATGCGCTATTTTTTTGCCTGCACATTGGATCTCAATCCGACTTTTTCGGTCTATTAAACCCGCCGTTTGGCCAATGTCCGTGCATGGCACCCAAAGGGCAAATAGGCTACACTGCCGCGCTTTACTGGCCGGCCTCTGTGGCAGCCTCTCCCAATCCTCTTAAAAGTACCTGATTACCCGTGACTGACCTTAGCCATATCCGTAATTTTTCGATCATCGCCCACATTGACCACGGCAAATCCACCATCGCAGACCGCTTTATCCAGCTCTGCGGCGGCCTGAGCGACCGTGAAATGGAAGCGCAAGTGCTGGATTCTATGGATTTGGAGCGCGAGCGCGGCATCACCATTAAAGCCCACAGCGTGACCCTTTATTACAAGGCGCGCGACGGCAAAACCTATCAACTCAACTTTATTGATACTCCCGGCCACGTGGACTTCACCTATGAAGTATCCCGCTCGCTGGCTGCTTGTGAGGGCGCATTGCTGGTGGTAGATGCCGGTCAGGGCGTTGAGGCGCAATCAGTAGCCAACTGCTATACCGCCATCGAGCAGGGCCTGGAAGTTATCCCGGTACTCAACAAAATGGACCTGCCGCAGGCAGAGCCAGACCGTGTTGCGCAAGAGATTGAAGATATTATTGGCATCGACGCCACTGAAGCTGTGCGCTGCTCCGCCAAGTCGGGCATGGGTATGGAGGATGTGCTGGAAGAGCTGGTACGTTTGGTTCCTCCGCCCGAAGGCGATGTGGATGCGCCTCTGCAAGCATTGATTATCGACTCCTGGTTCGACAACTACCTGGGTGTTGTCTCGCTGGTGCGCGTGAAGCAGGGCACCCTGAAGCTCAAAGACAAGATCATCGCCAAAACCATTGGTAAACCGCAAATCGTGGATGGCGTGGGCGTATTCAGTCCCAAACTCACCCAATTAAAAGAACTCAAGGCCGGCGAAGTAGGCTTTGTAGTAGCCGGTATTAAAGACATTCAAGGTGCACCCGTGGGCGATACCATTACCCATGCACAAACGCCTGATGTGGAAGCCCTGGCCGGTTTCCAAAAAATTAAACCGCAGGTGTATGCGGGTATGTTCCCCATCAGTTCTGATGACTTCGAAGACTTCCGCGAAGCCTTGGCTAAGCTGACCCTGAACGACGCTTCCCTGTTCTACGAACCCGAAAGCTCCGATGCACTGGGTTTCGGCTTCCGTGTTGGTTTCCTCGGCATGTTGCACATGGAGATCATTCAGGAGCGTCTGGAGCGCGAATACGATCTGGATTTGATCACCACCGCGCCCACCGTGGTTTATGAAATCGAGAAGCGCGGCGGCGAGGTTATCTATGTTGATAACCCATCCAAACTGCCCGATCCAGGCTCCATTGAAGATATGCGTGAACCGATTGTGGAAGCCAATATTCTGGTGCCACAGGAACACCTGGGTAACGTGATTACGCTCTGTATCGACAAGCGTGGTGTACAGAAAGATTTGCAATTTACCGGTTCGCAAGTGCGTGTGCGCTACGAGTTGCCGATGAACGAAGTGGTAACGGATTTCTTTGACCGTCTCAAGTCCGTAAGCCGCGGTTATGCATCACTGGATTACAGCTTTGTGCGCTTTGAATCCGCTAACCTGGTGCGTTTGGACGTGTTGATTAACAGTGAAAAAGTGGATGCTCTGGCCATTATCGTGCATCGCGACAAGGCGCAACGTATGGGCCATTCACTGACTGACAAAATGAAAGAACTGATTCCTCGCCAGATGTACGACGTAGCCATTCAGGCGGCCATTGGCGGTCAGATCGTGGCTCGTTCCACGGTAAAAGCCTTGCGTAAAGACGTAACAGCCAAGTGTTATGGTGGTGACGCCACGCGTAAGAAAAAACTGCTGGAAAAGCAAAAAGCCGGTAAGAAACGTATGAAACAAGTAGGCAGCGTAGAGATTCCACAGGCCGCCTTCTTTGCTGTATTGAAAATTGACAGCTAATTGATCGACAGACAACCCATTGATCGAAAGATAACCAAGGAAACCTCATGAGCAGTCTGAACCTCCCATTGATTCTCACCCTGGCGGTGCTGGTTACCGGCCTTATCTGGCTGGTGGATATTCTGGTTCTCGCCAAACCACGTCGCGCCAAAGTGGGGGCGGTTGAGGCCCAGTTTCAACATACCAATGTATCTGAAGGTGCTCATAAAGAGGTTTACGAAACAGCCAAGGCTGCTGCAGCCAAAGAACCGGTAATGGTGGAGTACGCCAAATCGTTTTTCCCTGTGTTGTTTGTGGTGTTTTTCCTGCGGTCATTTTTGGTTGAGCCTTTCCAGATTCCCTCCGGCTCTATGATTCCGACCTTGCAGGTGGGTGATTTCATTCTGGTTAACAAGTTTGCCTATGGTATTCGCGTACCTGTGCTCAACAAGACTTTTATTCCTGTTAATAATCCCAAGCGCGGCGATGTGATGGTGTTCTTCCCGCCACATCAGCCCAAAACCTATTTCATCAAGCGTGTGGTAGGTTTGCCCGGCGATAAAATCCGCTATACCAATAATGTGCTTTACTTAAACGGTGTTGAAGTGAAGGACTCTTTGGTTAAAAAGGCGTTTCCTGAGTGGGGTTCCTTCTGCATGAATTCGCGTCAGCAGATGAGTATCGTGGAGGAGAATCTTGATGGTGTCCTGCACAAAACCCAAAAGTGCGACATTCCCAGTCAGTTGAGCGTAGATGGTAGCTGGGTAGTACCAGCAGGCCATTACTTTATGATGGGTGACAACCGCGATAACAGTTACGACAGTCGCGGGTGGGGTTTTGTGTCAGAGGACGCCATTGTTGGTAAAGCTTTTGCGGTCTGGATGCACTGGGACGATTTCTTCAGCCTTCCCAACTTTAATAGCGTAGGTATCGTTAAATAACCGCGACCATCAACCGATGGCTTTAGAAGAGCAGGTGACCCTATGAAAGTTATGCACAATTCCGACAACCTGCAACACCAGCGTGGATTGACCATGATCAGCTGGATTTGTGTGCTCGCTGTTTTGAGTTTTTGCGGATTGTTTGCGTTTAAAGTGGTGCCTATGTATGCCGAAAATACCTATGTGGTTTCAGCGTTAAAAGGTCTGGCTGGCGAAAGCAATTTTGAAGATATGTCGGACGCCGAGATCAAAAAATACCTCAATAATTTTTACATGGTGAACAACGTTCGCAGTGAAGGGCCTCAGAATTTCGTCATTGATCGTAAATCAAAAGGACTGATCGTTAAGATAGATTATGAAAATCGCGTTAACCTCATGTACAACATAGATTTGGTAACCACTTTTAAAAATCACCTTGATGCTGCGCAAAAAAATAGATGTTGTGAACCAGGTAAAGAAGAGCGTGCAGATAAATAAATACCAGCGTTTGCAGCAACGCTTGGGCTACGAGTTTCTCGATCCCAAATTGTTGCAACAGGCGCTCACCCACCGCAGTCATGGCGCTCACAACAATGAGCGCCTTGAATTTTTAGGGGATTCGATTTTAAACCTGGTGATAGGTGAATCCCTGTTCAAACGTTTTGCTGATTTGCGCGAGGGGCAATTGAGCCGTTTGCGTTCACAATTGGTGAAAGGCGAAACCCTGGCTGAAATCGCTCGTGAATTTGAGTTGGGTGAATGTCTGATTCTCGGTGAAGGTGAGGCCAAGTCCGGCGGTTACAGTCGCGATTCCATTTTGGCGGATACGGTAGAGGCGCTTATAGGGGCCATATTTACTGAGACAAATTTTGAAGCCTGTCGCGATCATCTTCTGCGTTGGTATGCGGATCGTCTTGCATTAATCACAGTGGATACCACGGCCAAAGATCCCAAGTCGCGCTTGCAGGAGCATTTGCAAGGTTTGCGTAAACCCTTGCCCGAATACGAAGTGGTGGAAGCCGCTGGCGAATCCCACGCACAGATTTTCACCATCGAATGCCGCGTGGCATTGCTTAAGCAGCCTGTGCGCGCCCAAGCCAGCAACCGCCGCGAAGCCGAAAAGCTGGCTGCTACCGAAGTCTTGCGTCTTTTAAAACTCTAGCGTCGCCAGTTACTCGCGACTCATTTTTTACTCAGGTTTATCTATGTCTGATTCATCCGGCGATTCCGTTACCCGCTGCGGTTATGTTGCCATCGTTGGCCGCCCCAACGTGGGCAAATCCACACTGCTCAACCATATTCTCGGGCAAAAGATCAGCATCACCTCACGCAAGCCGCAAACCACCCGCAACAATGTGGTGGGCATTAAAACAGAAGGCGATGTGCAGATCATGTTTGTGGATACGCCAGGTATGCACCTCAATCAGCAAAAAGCCATTAACCGCTATATGAACCGCGCGGCCAGCACAGCGGTAAAGGATGTGGATGTAGTGGTGTTTGTGGTGGATCGTTTTATCTGGACGGAAGAAGACGAAGCTGTTGCGGAAAAGCTCCAATATGTGAGCAGCCCGATTATCCTCGCGGTGAATAAAGTGGATCAGGTGGAAGACAAGGAATCCTTGTTGCCACATCTGGAGGCGCTTTCGCAAAAATTAAAGGTCGCGGAAATTATCCCGCTCTCTGCCTTGCGCAACACCAATCTGGACCGCTTGGAGCAGTTGATTATTGAGCGCTTGCCGGAAGGCCAGCATATGTATCCCGAGGACCAAATCACCGACCGCAGCTCGCGCTTTATGGCGGCGGAAATTGTGCGCGAAAAAATCACTCGCCAACTGGGTGATGAATTGCCCTACGAAATGGCGGTGGAAATTGAAGAGTTTAAACAGGAAGGCAATCTGCTCAATATCTCCGCTCTGATTTTGGTGGAGCGCGACGGTCAAAAGCGCATCCTGATCGGCGATAAAGGCGAGCGCATTAAGCTGATTGGAACGGAAGCGCGCAAAGATATGGAAAAACTGTTCGACATGAAAATTATGCTGAAGCTTTGGGTAAAAGTAAAATCCGGCTGGTCGGATGACGAGCGTGCATTGCGCAGTCTTGGCTATAACGATTTTTAATGATCGAACTCCAGCCCGCCTACATCCTCCATACGCGTCCTTACCGTGACACCAGTATGCTGGTGGATGTGTTGACGTCGCAGTATGGACGGGTAGGACTGGTGGCGCGCGGCGTGCGCTCGCGCAAAACCCCCAAGCGCAATCTGCTAAATCCCTTCACACGATTATTAATTTCCTTTCAGGGCAAAAGCGATTTAAAGCTGCTAACGCAATTTGAAGCCGAAGGCACGCCTGCACATCTCAGCGGCAACTATTTATTCAGCGGGTTTTATGTGAATGAATTGTTGGTGCGCTTGCTGCCGGAAATGGATGCTCACGACGATATTTTTCAACTCTACGAACAGAGCTTGCAACGATTGGCCGCACAACAGCCACTGGAGCCTGTGCTGCGCCAGTTTGAAATGCAATTGTTGGATGCTCTTGGTTATGGGGTGGATGTCACCTCAGATGCAAAATCCGGTGAGCCATTGGTGGCCGGGTTAAATTACTGTCTCGATCCCGCCCAAGGGTTTTACGCGGCCGATGATTCAGTACCGTTTAATTTTTTATTTTCCGGTGAACATATTTGCGCATTGGCTGAGGGGGATTTGTCATCGTCTGATGCACGCCAAACGGCCAAGCGTATCACTCGCACTTTATTGCGCCCGCTACTGGGCAATAAACCGCTAAAAAGTCGCGAGCTGTTTGTAACCAGCCCGCGTTAATTATTTTTCTTAACCCGCAACCGCTTGTTTAAGCCCAAACACTTCATCCAGGTCGCGACCTTCCCCCCAGGCCAGTACATCGTCAATAGCGCTGTTAAGTGAATTGATGGCGGCAACGGCGTTGTCGATTTCGCGCGCCTGCAAGAGTTTGTCTAAAAATCCACTGATACTTTTCAAGCGTGGTACACCGCAGTAGCAACTGCTGCCGTAGAGACGATGAACAAGTTCGGTAAAGGCTGTGTAGTCATCATCCGTAATGGCTTGATTGATTTGCTCTTTTTCGCCGGGTAAACCATCGAGCATCATGCGCAGCATGTCGCGAGCGAGCAGGGGTTTGTTATTGGCAAGCTTCAGGCAAAGGGTGACGTCCACCGAGCTGTTGGCTTCGGGATTTTTTTCTTTTAGCGAAAGCTTTTCTTGCTCTGCACGGTGGTCCTGGGCAATCACAACTTCTTTTTTGCCGCTCAGTGAGGCCCAGCGGTTGATGATGTGGGCCAGCTGCATTTCACTCACAGGTTTGCTAATACAATCATCCATGCCCGCAATGAGCAGCTCGGCTTTTTGCTCTGTCAGCGAATGGGCGGTCAGTGCAATTATAGGTGTGCGCACACCATCTTTTTGTAATTCGCGGATGTGCTTCGTGGTTTGAAAACCATCCATTCCCGGCATTTGTATATCCATAAAAATAACATCGAATTGCTGCTGCTTGCAGGCATCTATGGCCTGTAAGCCGTTGCTGGCTTGCACAACTTGGGTGTTGAGTCCGCGCAATAATTCCGAGGCTAATTGCAGGTTGGCAGGGTTGTCGTCTACCAGCAACACGGAGGCGCTTGGTGCATTGCTGTGTTGGGTTGCAGGTGCGGCGCTGCTGATTTCACTGCGACTGATATCGAGCGTATCGCACAAGGTGCTGAGCAGCGTGTCGTAAGCCAATGGTTTGTTGATAAAAATAGTATGCGCGTTGTTGCCATTGCTGCGCAGCAAACGTTGATGCGCCTGGGTGCAGCAGGCGATGACTTTGCAATTGAATTCTTCCGCCAGCTGTTCGCAAATATTGTTGAGCAGTGACGGCTGGATTTTACGTTCGTTAGGCGCTATATCCAGAATAAGTAAATCAAAAGGCGAGCTGGTGTAAGCCTGGCGAATACTGGGGAATATATCGTGGATTTCTTCAATAGTCTGGTGTGCCATTTGCCATTCGTCGAGCAGCGCCTGCAATTGTTCCAGGCTGGCGGGATTGCTGCCGCAGAGCAGGGTGCGGTAACCCTCCAGGCGCGGTGGCTGGGCATTAATGGTGTGCTTCTTGTCTATGCCCAGGCGTGCGGTAAACCAGAACGTTGAGCCCTTATCCAATTCGCTGTCCACACCAATCTCACCTTGCATGCGCTCAACCAACCCCTTACAAATCGCAAGGCCCAAGCCGGTGCCGCCCTGTTCGCGCGTGGTGGAAGTATCTGTTTGCGAGAAAGGTTTAAACAAATCGTTTTGCTGTTCGAGGGTGAGACCGCGTCCTTCGTCAGTCACACTGATTTTTAACATCAAATGCGTTTCCTGACGCGCAATGGTCGTAACACGCACGGTGATATTACCTTGCTCACTAAATTTAATTGCATTGCTGGTGATGTTGGATAAAACCTGCTTGAAGCGCAGTGAGTCGCCGAGCAACTGGCTTGGAATATCCTTGTCAACATAAGCGATAAGTTGCAAATTTTTCTCATGGGCATCGTGTGAAAGAATATGCAAGGTTTCATCAATGGTTTGACGCAACGGCAGCGGCGCGTATTCGAGTGTCAGCTTGCCGGCTTCAATTTTGGAAAAGTCGAGAATACCGTTGATGACGGTCAGCAGGTTCTGGGCAGAATCGCGAATGGTGTTGAGGTACTCCGCTTGCTGCTCATCAATATCGGTTTTTAATGCGAGGCCCACAAAGCCCAGGATACCGTTGAGCGGCGTGCGAATTTCGTGGCTGGTGTTGGCGAGGAATTCGGATTTAATACGGCTACCTTCAATCGCTTCTTTACGCGCAATATCCAGCTCGACGTTTTTGATCTCGATGGTTTCGAGGGTTTCAATCAAATCCTGTGTGGATTGCTCGATATGATTTTGCAGATCCTGTTGGGCGGCATCCATAAAATCTGCCATGGTATTGATAGAGCTACCCAGCTCGGCGAATTCGCGATTTTCCTGGGGCCCCACGCGGTGATGTAATTCACCCAGTGCCAAACGGTTGATGACTTCGCGAATCTGGTTAAGTGGTGTTGTGAGGTTTTTGTAGAGGCGCGTCGCCAGCCAGGCGGCAACTAACAGGCAAGCGATGGTAATCGCCAGGGTGATTAAAATAACCTGGTAGTGGATCACCATATAGGGTGAGGCCAGCATTTCCACTTCAACCCAGCCGATGGGTTTCAAACCTTCTTTATTGACGATGGGGTGAGAAAAAATAATCGAACGGCGCGTTTCGCGGCGCACTGGCTCCAGGCTGTTGGGTGAGAGGCCCACATCCGTTATGGGTAAAAATTCCGGGCCGCTGTGGAGCGATTCGCCGCTGGCATCCAGGTGGACATGGAGCGCGCGTATGTAGGGATCTTCCAGCGAGCCATCCATCAACGCTTGCACTAATACTTTGTCGTTCTGGATGATGGGCGTATACAGCAACTGCGCCGTTTTGCGAGTCATGGCGGTGCCGCGCATATCGACAAATTTGGCCAGCTCATACAAGCAGAAAGAGACCAGGCAGGCTGCCAGCAGAAGAATCAGGGCAATGGCGGGGGCAAAAATCAATTGCCCCACATTGTGTTTAATACTTTTCGATGCGCTCGACATGGTGAGTCCTTTAAAAGGTGTCGCTATTGCGTAAGTTTTTGTTATGTGGATATGAAAAGGCACTGCCGCCCTGTAGTTTTGGGCGTTAGAATAGCCGCCCTTTAAGGGACTGTACATTGTGAGCCCTTATTCATTTAATGCTGTGTCATGTCGCGCTTTGTTGCGCTTCCAAGATTTTGCTTGAGGTTGTTATGGATTTTCCCACCATCGAAGCTTTTGTTGGCAACACCCCACTGGTGCGCTTGCAGCGCCTGCCGGGTGAGACCAGCAACACCATTCTGGTAAAGCTCGAAGGCAACAATCCTGCCGGTTCAGTAAAAGATCGTCCAGCCATGTCTATGATCCAGGAAGCCGAAGCCCGCGGTGATATTAGACCGGGCGATACCTTGATCGAAGCCACCAGCGGCAATACAGGTATAGCACTGGCCATGGCTGCTGCCATCAAAGGCTATCGCATGATTCTGATCATGCCCGACAACTCCACCGCTGAACGTAAAGCTGCCATGACGGCCTATGGAGCCGAACTGATTCTGGTTACCAAAGAGCAGGGCATGGAAGGTGCGCGCGATCTGGCGTTGTCCATGCAGGCCGAAGGCAAAGGCAAGGTGCTCGACCAATTTGGCAATGGCGATAATCCGCTGGCCCACTATCGCACTACTGGCCCCGAAATCTGGCAACAATCGCGCGGCCTTATTACTCATTTCGTTAGCTCTATGGGTACCACCGGTACCATCATGGGCTGCTCCCGCTATTTAAAAGAAAAAAATCCTGACATCAAAATCATAGGCTTACAGCCGGACGAAGGGGCAAGTATCCCCGGCATTCGTCGCTGGCCTGAGGCCTACCTGCCCAAAATCTACGACAAAAGCCGTGTGGACGAAATTGTCGGAATGTCGCAACAGGAAGCCGAAGACTGCATGCGTGATCTCGCCCGGAGAGAGGGGATCTTTTGCGGTGTTTCATCCGGTGGAGCTGTAGCGGCGGCCCTGCGTTTAAGCAAGCAGGTGGAGAACGCAGTCATAGTGGCAATTATCTGTGATAGGGGAGACAGGTACCTGTCATCTGGCATTTTTAATTAGCTGCGGCGTTTTTTAACTAATTTCTGATTTCTTGTCATCCAGGTTTCTTCTGGATGGCGCGTTGCTGTGCGCGTTTTGCGCGTAACCGCTACTGGAAATCGGGCAAATAATAATGATTCAGGAGTGATTATGTTTCAGCGACTTTTATTGATCGCCGTGTTGGCAATGTTACAAGCTTGTGGTGGCGGTGGTTCGGGTTCCAAGGATTCCAATCCCCCGGCGACGAGCGTGGCGACGAGCACGGCAACCAGCTCAAGCACATCGACAAGTACCAGCTCTTCCACCAGTTCATCGTCCAAAACTTCAAGCTCAATTGCCAGCTCCTCCAGTACACCGGCATTCTTTCCTGCGGGTACGGCGGAGACCTTGCCGGTGTTGGATCTCAATACCGACGGTAGTGCACCCATCGTATCCAAAGAGGATTACATCAAAGGCAGCTTCGTGCTTTCAGGTACGGGCCTGACTCCTGCCAGCGGTACGTTGGAAGTTCGCGGTCGCGGTAACTCCACGTGGGCCTGGCCGAAAAAACCTTATCGCCTCAAGCTGACCACATCTACCTCACTGCTGGGAATGCCGGCCAGCAAGCATTGGGTTTTGCTGGCTAACTACGCCGACAAAACCCTGATGCGCAACGATATAGCCTTTATGTTCAGCAATAGCGTCGGATTGGAATACACGGTGCGTAACCAGTATGTCGAGCTGAATCTCAATGGCGTCTACCAAGGCGTTTATCAGCTGGCGGAACATATTCGTGTTGATAAAAATCGCGTGAACATCCCCGAATTGAAAGTGGGTGATACGGGGGCAGACAAAGTATCTGGCGGCTATCTGCTTGAGGTGGATTTCCGTCATAGCAAACAGTGGTGTGTAGGTAACACTTGGGAAAGCTTTTGCGTCAATGGCGAAAATACGCTGCTGAAAACCGATTACTGTATCGAGTCCAGCCACGGCATGCAGCCTTTCTGCGTGGATACACCAGAAACCCTGGTAGACGATGCCTGGAGCGCCCAGCGCGATTACATCACCAAATACATTAAAGACACAGAGGCGGCGCTGTTCGGCTCCAACTTCAAAGATCCAGATACTGGCTATGCGGCTTATCTGGATGTGGATTCAGTGATCAATTACTTCCTGGTCAACGAATTGTTGCGCAATGTGGATGGTGCGGTGTCCAGCTTCTATATGTACAAAAAGCGCGATGGCAAACTCTTCTTCGGTCCTGTGTGGGATTTCGATTTGTCCATGGGCAATGCGGGTTACGACAACGCCAACAATCCTGTTGGCTGGCATATCCACGACAAGCCCTGGTTTGATCGCTTGTTCCAGGACCCGGCCTTCACCGCCAAGGTAAAAGCCCGCTGGCAAACGCTCAAAGCTGACGGCAAATTACAGCAGATACTCGACTATGCCCAAGCTCGCGCTGTCTGGCTGGACAAGCAGCAACAGAAGAACTTTATGACCTGGTCAATCACTGACTTTGAAGGTTGGATTATGCACATGGCACTGGGTACTTACTCCGCCGAGTTTAACCAAATGGTGCTCTGGCAAACCCAGCGTATCCAATGGATGGATACCCAATTCGGCAATTGATTTGTCCTTGATGTCCCTTCTTTGACGCCGCCACCAGGGATTAAGCCACCTGGCGGCGGCTCTTTCCTCTGTTTACCCATATTTGCACTAAAATTTGCAGCTGCTGCCTGCGGATTTCCTTTAAAATGCGCGGCCGGTTTTGGGGGGGCCCAAAGCTGCCTATTTCCTATCTACAAGAGCGTCACATGTCCAACCGCAATGGTCCTTCTAAGGGTGGTTTTAAAGGTGGTTCTTCCGGCAAAGGGAAATCATCCGGTTCGCGCCTCGGCCAAAAGCCCCGTGCCAGCCAGCCAGCTGACAAACCTTTCGCCTTCGAAACCGATGATCGCCCGCGTATGAATGCGCCGCGCAAAGAGCGCCAGGCTCAACCCCTGGACGATATGCGCATGGGCGAATTTGTGGTGGATCGCCTCGGCCACGACGGCCGTGGTATTGCGAGCTGGAACGGCAAAACCCTGTTTATCAAAGGCGCTTTGCCCGGGGAGCGGGTGAGTGCGCGTCTGGTGCGCGACCACAGCCGCTATACGGAAGCGCGCATCGACAAATTGCTGGAGCCGTCGCCCGAGCGCGTGACGGCACCTTGCCCACATTTCGCCAATTGCGGCGGCTGCCAGTTGCAGCATCTGCCGGTCGACCAGCAGTTGGTTTTCAAACAAAAAGCCGTGCTGGACCAGCTTGAACTCTGGGGCGGCGTTAAACCCAAGCGTGTGTTGCCACCCATTACGTCATCGGATCGAGGTTACCGTCGCTGCGCCAGAGTTGGCGTTAGCTATGGGGACGGAGGTGAGGTTACGCTCGGTTTTCGCCAACAAAACAGCCATCAGCTCGTTGATATCGATAGTTGCCTGGTACTGGCGCCTGAGCTGGAGCGCTTGCTGCAACCACTCAAAAGCTGGCTCGCCAGCCTTGATTCTCCAGCGGTTACCCATATAGAGCTGCTGCAATCGGCGGACATAAGCGCGCTGGTGCTGCGCCATGTCGAGCCACTGACTGCCGCCGATCTGGCTGGGCTGAAAAACCTGGCCAGTGCCCAGGCATTTACCACCTGGCTGCAACCGGGCGAAGCCAGTGATTTGCGTGATCTTGATGGCCAGCCGGTCAATCCGCGTCTGACATATGAATTGCCCGAATTCGATCTATCCCTGCGTTTCCACCCGCAGGATTTCATCCAGGTAAATCCCGAAGTGAATGCGCGCATGGTCGCACAGGCCATTGAGCTGCTGTCCTTGAAAGGCAGTGAGCGGGTGCTGGATCTGTTCTGCGGTATTGGCAATTTCACCCTGCCACTGGCGCGCCGCTGTGCCCAGGTTATCGGTATTGAAGCGGTGGATTCCATGGTGGCGCGCGGACGCGAAAATGCCGCTGCCGAAGGCATAGCCAATGCAGAATTTATGGCGGCAGACCTGCTCAAATTGAGCGAGCACCGCCTGCAGCAAACCTGTGGCAAAGTCGATGCAGTACTGCTGGATCCTCCACGCGATGGCGCCAAAGAAATCATTTCGAAGCTGGGGCAACTTTCACCCAAGCGGATTGTCTACGTCAGTTGCAATCCGGCCACCCTGGCTCGCGATGCCAAGGTGCTGGCAGAAGCGGGATATCAACTAGACTCTGTGGGCGTGCTGGATATGTTCCCCCACACGTCCCATGTTGAATCCATGGCGTTGTTTGTGCGCCGCTAGGCGGTAAACAGGGCGTGTGAGTCCACATAAAGCTTCGTGTTTGTCCACATAAAGCTTCGTGTGTGCCCATTTAAAGCTTGTAGTCACTATAAGAAGTTCGGAGCGGGTACATGGTAAAAGTCAGGCAAGATCATCCCATTGCAGCCGATGGCCAGGTCGATATAGAGGCCTGGATCGACCGTCTTAACAGTCACCACGCCCAAACCGATGCCAGCCGCGCCGAGCTGGTGCGTGCCGCGCAAGTGAGTCTCTCACTAGTGGACATCCACAGCGAAGACGACCACAGTTGGGGCGAAGATTTCTCCTGCTTCCGCATCGGCCTGGAGATGGCCGAAATTCTCGCCGATTTACAACTCGATCAAGATGCTTTAGTTGCTGCGATTCTTTACCGCGCCGTGCGCGAAAACAAAATTACCCTCAATGAAATCCAGAGCGGCTTTGGCGATACAGTCGCCAAGCTAGTAAAAGGTGTGCTGCGCATGGCGGCCATCAGCTACCAGCGCAATGAAAATGAAGATCGCGTGCTGGGCAACCAGGCGGAAGTACAGGCGGAAAAAATCCGCAAAATGCTGGTTGCTATGGTGGATGACGTGCGTGTTGCCCTCATCAAGCTGGCTGAGCGTACCTGCGCGATTCGCTCGGTAAAAACCGCGCCCGCCCAACGTCGTCGCCAGGTCGCACGCGAGGTTGCTGATATATACGCACCGCTCGCTCACCGTCTCGGCATCGGCCATATCAAATGGGAACTGGAAGATTTGTCCTTCCGCTACCTGGAACCGGATGAGTACAAACAAATCGCCAAGCTGCTCGACGAGCGCCGTTTGGATCGCCAGGTGTATATCGACAATATGCTAGCGATTTTGCGCGGAGAGTTGCAGGGCGCGGCGATCAATGGCGAAGTCTCCGGTCGTGCCAAACATATCTACAGTATCTGGCGGAAAATGAAGCGGAAGGACATTCCCTTCTCACAGGTCTATGACATTCGCGCTGTACGTGTGCTTGTGCCGACGGTGCGCGATTGCTACACAGTGCTGGGGATTGTGCACAGCCTCTGGCGTAATATCCCCCACGAATTTGATGATTACATAGCCTCACCCAAAGAGAACGGTTATAGATCGCTGCACACCGCCGTGTGGGGGCCAGAAAATAAAGTGCTCGAAGTGCAAATTCGCACGTTCGAAATGCACGAGGAATCCGAACTCGGCGTTTGCGCCCATTGGCGCTACAAAGGCACAGATACGGACGCGGCTGCCGACAGTTACGAGCAAAAAATTGCCTGGTTGCGCCAAGTACTTGAATGGCATGAAGAGCTGGGTGGCGACAGCGCGCAGCTGCAAGACGATCTGCGCGCAGTGGATCAGGATCGCCTCTATATATTTACCCCCGACGGTCACGTCGTGGATTTGCCACGCACGGCCACGCCGCTGGATTTTGCTTATCGTATTCACACAGATGTGGGCCACCACTGTCGCGGTGCGAAAGTTAATAACCGCATAGTGCCGCTCAACTATCAGTTGAATAACGCGGATCAAGTTGAAATTTTGACGGGCAAACGCGAAGCGCCCAGCCGCGATTGGCTGAACCCTGCGCTGGGTTATGTCAACACCGCGCGTGCGCGTGCGAAAATCCAGCATTGGTTTAAGATGCAGGCGCGCGACCAGAATATCGCGGAGGGGCAAGCACTACTCGACCGCGAATTCAAACGCCTGGCGCTGCTCGATCTGGATTTTGAAAGCCTCGCGCGCAAACTCAAATTCAATTCGCTCGACGATTTGTACGCAGCGGTGGGCGCGAGTGATATTGGCGTGGGCCAAGTGCTCAACGCTGCGCAAAAACAATTGGACGAAGCCGATCCGCAACAGCCGCTGATTCCGTTCAAAACCAAATCGCCCGCCAAGAAAAAAGATTCGGATTTTTACATCGAAGGTGTGGGTAACTTGCTCACGCAAATCGCCAGCTGCTGTAATCCGGTTCCCGGCGATGCGATTACCGGCTATATCACCTTGGGGCGCGGCGTATCCATTCACCGCCAGGACTGCAGCAACGTTTTGCAGCTGCAAGCCGATGAACCGCAACGCATCATCAAGGTAGAGTGGGGCAACAAGCCGCAGAGCGCCTACTCGGTGGATGTCATTATCGAAGCCTATGACCGCTATGGTTTGCTGCGCGATATCACCACGCTGCTGGACAACGAGCGTATCAACATCAGCGCCCTGCAAACCCTGTCGGACAAGCGCAAAAATACCGTGGACATGCAAGTCACCGTGGAAATTCGCAGCTTCGATGAATTGAGCCGTATTCTCACGCGCTTGAACCAGTTACCCAACATTGCTTCGGCGCGTCGTAAGCATTCGTAGTAGAGAAGTTTTTATGTCGTTCCTTGTCGTTAGTAGAAAAAAACGCATGATCTACGGTGTGGGCACTGTGTTGTTGCTTGCCACGCTTTTTGCTGTGCTCTTTTATATCAGCAAACCGCGTTATAAAGAGTATCCGCTGTTGATGACGGAAATCATGAAGGACAAAGAGCAGGGCACCATTCCTTTTTACGAGGCTCGTGCGGATGAGCAATGTGTGTCAGTAATTAACGAGGGTGAAACCCCTGGACTCAAAACCCCCGCATCTAAAAAGCCCTCAAAAAATCCGTTGGATGCGCCTCTTGTGCAGGCCTCAGCGCCCAAATGCAAAGGCCTCTTCAGCATTCCCGCCGATTATGCAAAGCTGGGCAAAGATGGTTTTGTCACCCTGATGCTGACTGTTGATAAAACCGGAAAAATCGAGCGCGGTGAAGTGGAAAAATCCAGCGGCTTTACTGATCTGGATGATCTGGCGGTTAAACAGGTTGCAGAAAATTGGAGCCTTGAACCTTGCAAAAAATTAGACAAGGCCGTCGCTTGTAAACAAAAAATCAAATTCCGCTGGGCGCAGCAATAAGCTAGTGAACTACACCAGTCGATATTATTGTCGGCTGGTGTCCTGGTGAAAATTAAATTTCATATTGCTAATAGTAGCTTTCCATACGCATCGCCATTCACCCTCAGCGTACCATCCCACTTCACCGTAGCTGGGCACCCGCATGCCCGCTTGACTGACATAATGCGAGAAATGTCCCTCCCAAGGGGTTGGGTAATAGTCGCCATTGATTCTTTGATTCCGGGCGGGGGTATAAACTCCTGCCACTTCATCATTTTCGTTGAAGCGAAACTCCAGGGAAACACTTATGTTCCTATCGGTCAAGGTGGCGATGGCGGAGTGATCGTCGACCGGAGCCCATTCAACTCCCCCTCCAGGCAATAGTGCGGTCGGATACCAAACGGCTTCCGCCAAAAATCTATGCAGGGCTCCGGTATTTAAGGCAGCTACATTGGACTCTGATCCCAAAGGGATCACAGAAAGAAAATCCACTTTGCTGGTACTTGCTCCCGACATGCAAGCATCAGACACGCGCAACCAGATCTTCCATAACAAATTGACTTTCGCTCCCCAGACAAATCCCGGTGTGATGGGTGTAGCCATATGTTTTGCGGTAAAGGTATGCCAGGTGTTGGTCGATGTTTTGGTTCGCAACGCTCCTGTCTGCCTGATTTTGACCAGGCTTATTAATGGCTGCCCATCCTTTAATACATGTTTCAAATATCGTGCAACAGGCGCAGGAAGTGTCTGTAAACCCGCAAAATTTACTCTCTGGGATATGGCCTGCGGAGAAACTTGCCCAGCGAATTGCCGTACAAGGTTGTTCTCCATATATTCAGGGATATGGCGCTCAAAATTTATTATCACTAATAGGGTAATCACCACACCGGGCACAGCTAGCAGGATGATCAAAAGCACAGATGCTAATGGCATATAAGTTCCAGATTTTCCTGTGATCTATTTAGCTTATGCCCTGCTCATTAGCGGGTATTGATATTAGTCAAGATTCCGGGGCGATCCTTAACATATCAAGCGCGATAATTAACAAATATTTCTTAAACGCATATAAAACGAAACCTTAATTTTAACTATGTCTTGCGCTTCGCCGCGTCAGAGGAGTTGCCTTGACGAAGGTCAAGTTTCCCGGGATTTATGCTCGTAGTATCTACTTATGCATAGGGTTCTCAATCTTAGGCACATCAAGATTCCTTTATACCAGCAATGCTTAAGTTGACCGGTGTTGGCTAACGTAATTATGTGGAATGTCGTTCAGTTATCGGAGGTTTTATGTTTAAAAAAATTCTTGTGCCTACAGATGGCTCTTCGCTATCAGAAAAGGCAGCCGATGCAGCGGTTATCTTCGCGGCAGGGATAGACGCTAAAATAGTGGCTATTTCGGTTGCTGATCCTTTTATACCAATACCTCCCATCATTGAAGGAATTCCTTTGGATCCCAATTTTTATGACGAGGATACGCGTCGTATTTTCGAAGCGCAGCCCGAGCAAATGGCAAAAAATAATGTGCAATATGTCAAAAAACTCGCCGACAAAAATGGCGTGAGTTGCGAGGTGTTAACGGCGATCTCCGCCGACCCCTATGAAGAAATTGTACGCGCGGTGAAGGATTTTCAGTGCGATCTGATTTTTATGGCCTCCCATGGGCGCAAAGGTTTTAATCGCTTGATTTTGGGAAGTGAAGCGCAAAAAGTTATAGCTTATTCCGCTGTGCCTGTGTTGGTGTATCGCTAGCTTGTAGATCAATTCAGGTTTCGGATCAAAGCGGATTTTTTTTACGCGGGATTTTGCCAACCGAAAAGTGTGAGCGTCAGGTGTGTTATTGTTTATTCAATTGTCATTCTTTATTTAACAGTGGCACCCTGATTAGCCTTTCGCCGTATCCCATCAGCGTGTGGCGTTGCTTGTCGATATAAAGTCCTTTAATGGAAGCTTGCGTAAACTCTGGCATTTTGTTCCAGGTCATTCCCAGGTCGCGCGAAAATAAAATGCGCCCACTACGTCCTGATACATACATAATTCCTGTGTCTTCATCGATTACAGGTGCGCGTAAGTTTTCTGATTCGGGAACAGGCACAGTTTGCCAATGCGCGCCCCGATCAGATGATCGCAACATAGTGCCATGCAAACCTGTAGCGACTACTATATCGCCGGCAGCGACAATATTTTGAATAGCTTCTTTGGTATTGCTTGTTGTTAGTTGCCAGTCCTCGCCGCCATTTTCCGAGCGTAAAATAGTCCCCTGACTGCCGCTTGCGTAAAGATATTTATCTATGGCCGTTATGTTTTGTAAATTGGCGGTAGTATTGCTCGGTAATTGTTGCCATCGTCGGCCATCCGACGAACCAAAAATGCCGCCGCCATTCCCAACAATAAAAAATTTTCGGTGGCTGGGGTCATAAATGCCATTCGATAAGGGTTGATCGGTAGCTATGGATATTGGTTGCCAGTTTTCCCCCTTATCGACGGAAAACAATGAATTGCCGGGGCTTGCGATGGCGACCAAGGTGTCACTGCTGTCGCTAATGATGTGATGAAAATAGCCTTTGCTGGCATCCTTGATTGATAGCAGGGTTTGCCAACGCTGGCCGTTATCAGTGGAACGCAAAATAGTGCCTGGTGGACCAGCAGCGTAATGCGCATCCCGGGTAATCAATAGGTAAAATAAAAAATCCTGTTCAGTAATTGCCGCCTGTGGTCGCTGCCAGCTTTCACCACCATCGCTACTGCGCAGGAGTAAACCATTTGCGCCGGTTAATACCAGGCTGTTATCCCGCCCCGGTTTTATCTGGTGGATGAAGTGGGAAATGGAAGGGCGTTGCATTATCCATTGTTTGCCGCCATCAGCTGATGTGGCGATAAAACCCCCGGGGCCAAAAGCGAATATGTCGTTTTGCGCTTCGGCGATGAAGGTGATGTCGCTATTGAAATCGCTCCCCGATTTTTGCCAGACGCGGCCGCCATTGTCGGAATAAAAAATTCCGCTGCTACCGGCGGCAAGCAAATGTTTGTGGGTTGCGTTATAGCCCACGTAGGTCAGAGGGCCTTCGGCGTGAAAGGCCACTCCCCAGTGGGCGCCTTCATCATCCGAAATATAAATATTGCCGAGGCTGGTAATCAGGCTTAGGGTTTTGTTAGTAACATCTTCAGCTACTCCCAGAAGCGCGCTATTGGGTTGAACACTAATTTCATCCCAGTGAATCAGATCCTGCGATCGCCAGAGCGTCCCCTGGTCTGTTATCACAAGGAGATGGGTTTTTAAATCCAGCAGGCCGGTGATGGCTGCGCCTGTTATGGATAATATTTTTTGCCAGGTTCTTCCGCCATCCGCTGAATGCCCTACAAACTCTGGTCCTGTCCCCAATAGAAAATTATCACCGCGTGAAGAATATAGGTGAGTGATGCTCACCTGAGTGTCAGACCTTTGCCAGGCATTTTCGAGATTATCGTTATATAGGATTGCGCCACCGTCACTACCGATTAACCAGCGATTAAAACTGTGGTTATAGTGACAGCTGAGGAAATTCTCCGCATGCGATACCAATGAAAGTTTTTTCCAGTTTTTCCCGTCATCGGTGGAGACTGCTATCAGTCCGTTGCTGCCAACGGCCAGTATATGGTTGTTATTTTCATTGGCACAAAAGCCCATTACCGTTTCTGAAATTCCCTCCGTATTTGCTGCTCGCCACTGATTGTTTGTCTGGTAGATGATGGTTCCATCTGACCCCGCCAATAGGCCAGGCTTATCTTTGCGGTTTAATCCGGTGCTGATACTTGCGTTAATAATCCTGAGGTTGGCAATGGTAAAAGGCGCCGCTATAGCGGTGCGTTTTTCAGGCGTTACGCTGGGTTTATCTGACGATTTTTGATTGCAGGCCGTCAGGATCGCGCAGAGTCCAATTATTAAAAGTGGGTTGATAAAACGCATTGATCGGCACGGCCTTAATAGGGTCATGGTAAATTCAGGATGAGTGTTATCGCATCGAAAATCCTTGTGGAAAATCAATGACAATAAATTCGTTAATTAAAAAATATTGGGAAGACCAGTGCCGAATAAATAATTATTAGATTTTTGCGCCAGCAGTCCTGCACGTGAGAAACTTCATCTGCCAGCGCTGAATAATTTATCACAAACTGTGCAAAAACCCATCATTAAAACTATTGTCATACATAAAATTTTATTGTTATAGTGATCTCGCTCGGAATTTTTGCAAGCTAAACGCTAATCCCTTCTAGCTTGGAGTTTGCAAAATGGTTAAAAAAATAATGATAAGTGCGTTACTGATTGGCCTCTCTGCCAGTGCCCTGGCCGCCAATCGTCCCAGTGGCTACACCACAATTTGTAAAATTGGCGAAACCTGTTCTGTATCTCAGTCCACTAACGTTGCTTTTGGTGCTGATGGCCGGTTCGTTTATAAAGTGCTTAATGGTACTTTCAGTTGTAGCGTAGCAACTTTTGGTTCTGATCCTGCACCTGATAAAACAGTAAAAGAGTGTTCGATTCCCACAAGTGGTTCGGGAGTATCATCGAGCAGCGTGGCAAGCTCAGTGAAAACCTCCAGTTCATCCAGCTCCTCAGGTTCTGGTTCAACGGGTGGTAGTAGCGAGTGTGTTGCGGGTGCAACTATTGAGAACAAAACCGTTGACTGCGGTGGCAAAACTATCGGTCTGTCTTGCCCTGTCGGTGATGCGGAAGGTCAACCTGCGGTACTGACCTTGAAAAATGCAACAGTAAAAAATCTTCGCTTGTCGAAATCCGGCGGCGCTGACGGTATCCATTGTGAAAGCGGTAATTGCACGCTTGAAAATGTGGTGTGGGAAGATATCTGCGAAGATGCTGCCTCACTCATTAAGAGTGGCAAGAAGATGACTGTCTCTGGCGGTTCGGCTTACAACAGTGATTCATCCAGCTCTCCAGGTGGCAAGCCAGATAAAATTTTCCAACACAATTCTATCAACAGTACCTTTGAAATCCTCAATGGTTTTACGGCGACGGGTGTGAATGGAAAATTGTGGCGTTCTTGCGGTAACTGTACTGGCAATGGCGGCCCACGTTATTTAGTCGTTAATAATGTGAGCATCCAGGGAAAAATTGGCAGTATCGCTGGTGTAAACCGCAACTACGGCGATAAGGCAACCATTCGTAATTTGAAAATCCAGAATTACAAAGAGGGTTCGCCTAGCGTCTGTGAGGAATATAAAGGAATTGACAAGGCAACAACGAGCGGCGATGCACCCAAATACGGTGCCTACTGGAATACTGCTTATTGTGATGTCAGTAAGTCAGATGTGACTGCACTTTAAGGCTGTCTCAACGATGGTGGCGCATACCGCACCGCATCACGAGATAACTTTAATGAATAATAAAATACATCAATAATCGGCTTGCAAAAATCCAGCAGGCCCTCTCTGGCAACAGAGAGGGTTTTAAATGGTCTCGGTTCCTTTAATGTTGCTACTGGATTTGCCAACCTGCTTTTAAACTCTGCCATATCTCATCAAATTGCTGTTGCTCATATTCGCGCAACACGGAAAACTGCTCTTCGCTGAGGTTCTGTTTGGCAACGCGTAAATAATTGTCTTTATAATCATGCAGTGCATCGTGCATCTTCTCCGCGAGAAACTGGCGCTCCTCCGGTGTTGCGGTCGCAATGGTGTCAGCATTGTTTTGCATCAGGCGAGAGAACTCCTGCTTCTGTTCCAGCTTGGTTAACAGCAGATTGTTTTTGGTGGCTTCACTTAAATTATTCTGGTTGCCGAGTTTGCTGTAGAAGCTGTTCATTTGATATTGCTCATAGGCGGAATCTTTTAGCAGCTCGTACTTTTTTACTTCTTCGGGTTTAAGCAACTGCGCAATCTTGTGATCAACTTCGGCAACCATTTGCTGTTGCTTGGCAATGCTGGCTTTGAGTTCGGCGTCACTGGTGAAATAGCCCACATTGCTTGTGCCTAATATGCGTTCGCGCTCCAACAATAAATCGCGCAGTTTTTGCTGATCCTGATTGGAGAGGCTGAGCGAGCCAATTAACAGCGAGTATTTTTGCTCCAGCACGCGGCTGAGATTTTCTTGCTGCAACTGGGTGAGGGTATCGGTAGCTTTGCTGGTATTGGAATTAGAGGGTGCCGTTGTGCTGATCATTTGTGCATGGGGGTTGATCAAGCGCGTGTTGCTTGCAGTGCTTTTACAATCGCCATCAGATGGCTTGCTATAAGCCGCCTGTTGCTGTGCCATTTCACTTTGCAGATTTTGGTGTTCAATAAAGAGCGATAGATAGGCAAAGCCAAGCCCGAATAGCAGGGCTGCCAGAATGCATGTCCAGATTTTCATATTACCCTCGCGTTGTTTAGCCGTTATTGTTAGCCGAGAGGTAATGACCGAATGTTGTTTTTCTAAATTGTTTTAATTATCGAATTGCGAAAACTTGTGCGGTGTGAGTTTGACGGAAGGGGTGTCTGTTTCGAAACCCTCAAGTCACGGACGACTTGAGGGAGCTACATGGGTGTAGCACGCATACAGCAAAACATGTTTTGCGCGTGCGGAACGCCAGCAAGAAATTGCTGGCAGGTCCCGCTTGTGGGTATTTATGCGTTTTCGAAACAGACACCCCTTGCGGCAAACGGATTCGAAGTACCGTTTCTTTTACATTCTATCCATCACTTCAATACCAAGCAAATCCAAACCTTGCTCGATAGTGCGCGCCACCAAATGGCACAAACGCAAGCGACTGTCACGCACCGCTGGTTCTACGCCATCCTTCAGGATTGGGCAGGCTTCGTAGAAGGACATATACAAGCTCGCCAAATCGTACAGATAAGTACACAGTAAATGCGGTAAAGCTTCGCGTGCAACTTGGTCCAACACTTCGCTGAATTGCAGCAATTTGATTGCTAATGCTTTTTCCTGCTCGCTGCCAATCAATACGGCTGTCTGCAATGATTCCGGTGAAACACCTGCTTTGCGGAAAATACTTTGTACGCGAGTAAAGGCGTACTGCAAATAGGGCGCCGTGTTGCCTTCAAAACTCAACATGGATTCCCAGCTAAAGATGTAATCATTAGTACGGGTTTTGGAAAGGTCAGCATATTTCACTGCGCCTATACCAACTTTGCGTGAAATCTCCGCGATCTCATCTGTACTAAGTTCCGCATTTTTTTCGCTAACGACTTGCCCAGCGCGCTCAACGGCTTCTGTCAAAAGTTCAGCGAGTTTTACTGTGCCGCCAGTACGGGTTTTAAAGGGTTTGCCATCGTTGCCCATCATGGTGCCGAACGCCAAATGTTCCAGGCTCACATCATCGCCCACAAATTTTGCTTTGCGGGAAAGAGTGAAAACTTGCTGCATGTGCAATGACTGACGCGCGTCAATAAAATACATAATGCGATTGGCGCTGAGCTTGCTCACGCGATAGCGTAATGCGGCGAGGTCAGTAGTTGCATACAAAAAGCCGCCGCCTTGCTTCTGGATAATTACAGGCGATGGGTTGCCATCTTTGTCGGCCAGCTCTTGCAGGAATACCACTTGCGCACCATCACTTTCAACCGCCAAGCCCTGGTCTTGCAACTCTTTTACAAGTGGGGCCAGATCGTCGTTATAGAAACTTTCTCCGCGTACGTTTTCATCGCGCAGGGTTACGTTCAGCTGCTCGTAAATTTCGGTGCTGTGATGCAGAGAAATATCTTTGAATTGTTGCCAGAGTTTCAGCATATCGGCATCGCCGGACTGCAAACGCACTACGTAGCTACGCGCTTTATCGGCGAAGGCCGCGTCATCATCGAAATGTTTTTTGGCTTGCTGGTAAAACACCTCCAAATCTTTGAGTGCCATTTCGCCATCTTGATTGGCACCGAGCTGTTCTTCCTGCGTTTTATTAAGAGCCTCTTCGAGTTCGGCAATCAACATACCAAACTGCGTACCCCAATCACCCACATGGTTTTGGCGAATGACGTTATGGCCCTGGAACTCCAGCAAACGGGCAAGGGCATCGCCGATGATGGTGGAGCGCAAGTGGCCCACATGCATTTCTTTGGCGAGGTTGGGGCCGGAATAGTCGATGACGACAGTTTGGGGAGCGCTGGTGGTGGCGATATTCAAGCGCGTATCTGTCTGCGCATTGGCCACTTGTTGGCCAAGCCAGGTTGGGTTCAAGTGAATATTGATAAAGCCAGGGCCGGCAACTTCAAGTTTATCGGCAATACCATCCAGCTCAGGTGTCAGGGCTTCCAGGATACGGGCGGCCAGCTCGCGCGGGTTGGTACCCATGGCTTTGGCGGCACCCATGGCGCCGTTGGCCTGGTAATCGCCAAAACCGGCCTTTTTGCCGGGCGCTATCAGCGCTGGCTGTTCAGCAGGCACACCACAGGCGGCCATAGCGGAGAGGACTTTTTCGTTGAGCAGTTCACGGATATTCATGGTATGGATACGGACAATTCTGGCTGATAGGAGAGGGGGCGAATTGTACCCTATACTTGCTGCTAGTCATAACCACTGCCGACCCTGGCAGCTCAACATAACAAGGACATTCCCATGAGTATCACCAGCCCCATTCCCGAGATTCTGGTCAGCCAGGATGAGCGTATCCTGCGCATCCAGTTCAATCGCCCCGAGCGTAAGAACGCGCTCTCGCTCGCCATGTATGCGGCCCTGGCCGATGCCATATTGGCAGCCAATGCCGATCGCAATATCCGTGTGCTGGTGTTGAGCGGCGTTAATGATTGCTTTACCAGCGGCAATGACCTGATGGATTTTATGAATGACCCGGAAATCCGCGATACCCATCCGGTAGTACGCTTTATGACTGCCCTGCAAAATAGCGCCAAACCTGTGGTGGCAATTGTGCAAGGCCATGCGGTTGGTATTGGCACTACGCTTTTGCTGCACTGCGATCTGGTCTATGCCGCCAATGACGCGCGCCTGCAATTGCCTTTTGTAAATCTCGGGCTCTGCCCCGAATATGCAAGCAGCTATTTAGTGCCGCGTTTAGTCGGCCAACAAAAAGCTGCTGAATTGTTATTGTTAGGTGAGAGTTTTAGCGGGCAGGATGCGGAAAAAATGGGTTTTGTGAATCGTGCATTGCCATCCAATGAATTACTTACTTTTGCGGAAACCAAAATCCAACGCCTCGCCAACCAACCGCCCGCTGCTGTGCGCCGCGCAAAATCCTTGTTAAAGAAAACCCAGCACGATGGTGTGGAGACTGCACTGGCTGCCGAATTTATCGGCTTTGCGGAAGGCTTGCAGTCAGATGAATGCAAAGAATCTGTTACTGCATTTTTTGAAAAGCGTGCACCGGATTTCTCAAGATTTGAATAAAGGGTCTCGCTCTGAATAAAGAGTCAAGATTTGAATAGAGGGTTAGGTTTTGAACTAAGGGGTATGAGGTAGGTTGGTGGTAAGGCTTGCGCAAGCAAGCTGCACCCCAACATGACCAAGCTTCCACTCACACAAAAATAAAATATGTAAGTTCAATTTTTGTGAATTAAATAAATATGTTGGGGTGCGCTACGCTTACCGCCAACCTACGGAAAAAATATGAACATTAATTTTCAACAAAAAAACGTATTAGTCGTCGGCGGCACCAGCGGTATTAATCGCGGTATCGCTGAATGTTTTGCCAAAGCCGGTGCAAAGGTGGCTGTTGTGAGCCGCACGCAAGAAAAAGTGGATGACACAGTTGTATCTTTGAAAAGTTGCGGCGCCGCCGATGCGCGGGGATTTAGTGCCGATGTGCGTGAACCCGAACCACTTAATAAAGGCATCGCCGAATTGCACGCGGCCTGGGGAAATTTTGATGTGGTTGTCTCAGGCGCTGCAGGAAATTTCCCTGCCTTTGCGATGGGCATGTCTGCTAACGGATTCAAATCGGTCGTAGATATAGATTTGCTCGGCACTTTCAATGTGATGCAAGCGGTCTATCCATTTTTAACAAAGCCAGGTGCTTCCATTATTAATATTTCTGCCCCACAAGCTATTTTGCCTATGGCCGCACAAGTACATGTGTGCGCAGCGAAAGCGGGCGTAGATATGATTACGCGAACCTTGTGTATCGAGTGGGGCGGGGAGGGGATTCGCATTAACTCCATTATTCCAGGCCCGATTGATAACACTGAAGGCATGAAGCGGCTTGCACCCAACGAAGCCATACGCGGAGCTGTGTTAAAAACCGTTCCGCTGCAACGCTTTGGTTCGACAACTGATATAGGCAACGCCTGTTTATTTTTAGCCTCTGATTTCGCTGCTTATATCAGCGGAGCTGTGATTCCTGTTGACGGTGGTTGGGCGCAGGGTGGGGCAGCTGTAGTCGGGGCA